>NZ_JBXAFE010000022.1:0-705 GCF_058792715.1 Phyllobacterium sp. MT110 | reverse complement strand
GACGATCCAGCCGGCGTCTGTGAGTGCGGACCGCAGGGCAGACTCGCGCCAGTACGTCTCGACGTAGCGCCGGGGCGCTGCAGCACTGCCGTGTGTGGACACATCCTCGCCGTCGCCCTCTCGAACGGAGGCGTGCAATCGGCCACCGGTCCGGGTCGCCTCGGCAAGCCGCCCAAGCACCGTGCCGAGATCCTCGCGCGCCACATGAATCAGGCAGGCACAGGCCCAGATCCCGTCGTAAGGCGTACCGGGACGCTGCGGGTCGGCCAAGTCTTCGGTCAGCGGATCCAACGGGTCGGCCTCGAAGCCACTTTCGCGAAGCAGTTCGACGAAACCCTTTGAAATGTCGGTGCGCCGGACGCTAATTCCCCGCTTCTCAAGCTCAAGTGCATCGCGTCCGCCACCGCTTCCAATCTCCAGCACCCTGCCCGCGCCACCCAGCGCGGTCACGAACACATCGATCTCTGTCGCGACCCATTCGGGCATCGCCGCGGCCTCTGAAGCGTACTCCGCCGCGACCATATCATAGGACCGCACGGTATCCAGGTCGGTGCTCATCCCAGCGCTCCTCCTTCAAGACAACAGGGCTCGATGAGCGACAGGCCCATCAGTCCGATGCGCCCGTCACACTTCGGCAGTTGGTGACTTCGCGGGCGATTTGCTTCCCAGCTTTAGCAGAAATGCGGTCACAGACACCACCGACCG
>NZ_JBXAFE010000021.1:0-1335 GCF_058792715.1 Phyllobacterium sp. MT110 | reverse complement strand
TAGGCTGTGCGGAAACTCTCGGGCGTGATGGCGCATGGTGCCTTTGAAGGGGGCATTTCTCCGGGGCGGTAGATTTTGGGCGAAAGCGGTTCGGCCAGCCGTTTTCATGCCTTCATCGCGGCCATCAGCCCTTGGATGCCAATCAGCGCCACCATCCGCTTGATGTTGTAGGCGAGGACGTTCAGCGCGATTTCCGTCTTCACGTTCCTCAGCCGACGCGTCAGGAAATGGGTTGTGCCCATCCAAGCCTTTATGGTGCCGAACGGGTGCTCGACGGTGCTGCGGCGGACTGTCATCGGTTCTGAAGGGCTGGTCAGCCGGGTGCGCGCCGCTTCGATCAGATGCTCATGCGCCCACCGCGTGATCCGGCGTTCCTTGCCGGTCGTGCAGTGGAATTTTACCGGACAGTTGCTGCATTCGCCGGTCCAGTAGCGGCGCAGTTCAAGCCCGTCTTCCTCGGTCGTATAGCGGTAGGTCAGCGTCTCACCGGCAGGGCAGCGATACACATCCGCATTGGCCTCGTAGGCGAAGTCGGCTTTAACATACAGGCCCTTGGCCCGGTTGCCCGACGTCTCGGGGCGCGGAATTGTGGTGATGATGCCCGCCTCGTGGCAGGTCAGGATCTGCCGCCCGCTGAAGTAGCCCTTGTCAGCCAGCACATGCATCTCGTCGCGGTGAAGCACCTCTTTTGCCGCCTGCGCCATTGGCACCAGCAGGTCGCGGTCATGGCCTTGGTTGGTGACATCGTGCGCGACGATCAGATGCGTCTCGGCATCGACGGCGGTCTGAACATTGTAGCCGACCATGCCGCTGTTGCGGGCGCTGGTCGCCATGGCGCGGGCGTCGGGATCGGTCAGGGAGATCTGGCCGTCCGGCGCATCGGCCAAGGCCCGATCCATGGCTTGCAGATGCTGGATGTGCTGGCGGACGCGCCCGTAGCGTTTGGCCAGGTGCGCGACCTTTTCGGCCCGACCCTCGCCTTCCTCCTGCCGATCAACGCGGACCATCTCATTGATGTAGCGTTCGACGTCTGCCTCCAGATGGGCGATGCGGCTGGCGATCTTGCCCTTGGTGAAGTTGCGGTCGCGGGCGTTCACCGCGCGGAACTTGCTACCGTCGATGGCAACGCACGCACCCTTCAGCACACCGATGCGCCGACAGAGTTCTACGAACCGGGCGCAGGTGTGGCGGATGCCGGGGCCGTTGTCGCGACGGAAATCGGCGATGGTTTTGTGGTCTGGCACCAAGCGTCCCGTCAGCCACATCAGCTCTACATTGCGTCCCGCTTCACGCTCCAGCCGGCGGCTCGACGGGATCCGGTTCAGATAGCCGTAG
>NZ_JBXAFE010000020.1:0-1398 GCF_058792715.1 Phyllobacterium sp. MT110 | reverse complement strand
GGGGTCTGCCTCACTTTGTGTGGAGATCGGACAATTGGATGGGCATCATCCGCGCTCTGAGAAGCTCTGCACCCGCTCGGCCATACATAGCGCGCTTGATCGTCTTCAGTCGGTTGATCTGACCTTCCGCTTGACCATTGCTCCAAGGCAGGTCGATGGCGTTACAGACGGCGTCGATATCGCGGCGAAGGACGCGGGCAAAACGGGCCAGGAAAACCAGGCCAGAATGAATGGCATCATCAATCCAATCTTCGAGCCTTGCCGAATTTCGGCTATGAAATATTCCGCGAAACCGCATGGATAAGCTGCGCAAAGTCGCAAAGGTATCTGATCCCTGCTTGAGGGCGTCCACTTTCCGCTCTTGATTGACGGTCAGCGCGCCGCGCGGCTTGATGCAGAGAGCAGCGGCGACAACCGGCGAGATCCAGTGGCCAGTGTGCGGATCACGCACAGGCGCATTATCGTATGTACTGTCGACGACGCCAACCCGAGCCGGCGCCGCATCATCCTTATCCTTATCCTTATCCTTATCCGATTCCGGTCTCTCGGCGCGGCGCCAGGTTGCCAGGAGGCGTTCAAGATTGGAAAAGCTGCCGGTGTACCCGCGATGCTTGATGTCATGAAACAGATGCCGCCCACGGCGGTTGCCGTCCTTCCAACATTGGGTGAGAAAGGCTTCGAAATACAGGGGAGATGTCGGCTGCAACGCTCCCCTGCGTCGGTCGGGTGGCGTTTCAAACGTCAGCCATTTCGCGATGCTGCGGCGGCCATATCCAGTGCGACGCGCAATCTCCGAGCAGGTCAGGCCTTCTTTGCTCAAGGCGTGCACCGTCTCGAACACCTCCTTCCGGGACTGCCTATGTGTCCGTCGAAGCTGATTGCGCAACCGCATTCCAGGCGCCTCCTCATGCAAAGCTCGATCGTCATGATCAGTCTCGATGTCCTCGTCTGGCAGCAGTGCCCTGCCTGTAGCTCGGCCGGAGAGGCTCATCTGTTCCTCGATCGCAAGACGCAGGTTCTGGAAGAGATGAAAGCGGTCAGCCACCTGAGACGCTTGCGGGGCACCTTCACGAGCAGCCTGCGCGTATAGCCCGCATCGATCTCGACTGACCACCTCAATGGAGGGATGCCGCTTCAACCATTGTGCAACGCTCGCCACGCTCCGGTCCTCGAGAATGTCCATGACCTTTCGGCGCTCGAGATCAACGATGATCGTGCCGTAGCGCCACGATTTCCTCCAACTCCAGTCATCGATACCGATGATCCGAGCGGGGGGCTCGTCGTCGATCTGTAAAGCCATGCGCTTCAAGTGCCGAAGGATGGTGTCGTCGCTGACCGGCATCCCGAGCTGGTTCATCAAGCGCTCTCCCGGGCGTCCGCCTGTGCCGTGCCCCAGAA
>NZ_JBXAFE010000019.1:0-1629 GCF_058792715.1 Phyllobacterium sp. MT110 | reverse complement strand
CTTGCCGGGTGAGTTGATGCGCGTTATATTTTCTTTTGGTTTCGTATTTGTTTCGCAGTGGTGCTATATTGGCTGGCGCTGGCGGGCAGGACGGTTGCGAACAGGGAGATGAGCGGTGGCACAGGACGGGATCTACGACATTTTCGTGATTGGCGGCGGCATCAATGGCTGCGGCATTGCCCGGGATGCGGTGGGGCGCGGCTACAGCGTGTGTCTGGCCGAGATGAACGACCTGGCCAGCGGCACCTCGTCGGCCTCCACCAAGCTGATCCATGGCGGGCTGCGCTATCTGGAATATTACGAGTTCCGCCTGGTGCGCGAGGCGCTGATGGAGCGCGAGGTGCTGTGGGCGGCGGCGCCGCACATCATCTGGCCGCTGCGCTTCGTGCTGCCGCACCATGCGGGGCTGCGCCCGGCCTGGCTGCTGCGGCTGGGCCTGTTCCTCTACGATCACATTGGCGGGCGCAGGAAGCTGCCCGCGACGCGCACGCTCGACATGAGGCGCGATGCGGCGGCCAGGCCGCTGAAGTCGCTCTATACGCGGGCGTTCGAATATTCCGACTGCTGGGTCAATGATGCGCGGCTGGTGGCGCTCAATGCGCGCGATGCGGCCGACCGCGGCGCGGTGATCCGCACCCGCAGCAAGGTGACGGCGGCGCGGCGCGCGGCCGATGGCTGGACGCTGGACGTGCAGGACGCCCTGTCGGGCGCGGTGGAGACGGTGCGGGCGCGGCTGGTGGTCAATGCGGCGGGTCCCTGGGTGGACGAGGTCCTGACCGGCGTGGCCGGGCTCAACGCGGCGCACAATGTGCGCCTGGTGCAGGGCAGCCACATCGTGGTGCGCAAAAAGTTCGACGATCCGCGCGCCTATTTCTTCCAGAACACCGACGGGCGCATCATCTTCGCCATTCCCTATGAGCAGGAATTCACGCTGATCGGCACGACGGACCAGGATTATCACGGCAATCCGGCCGAGGTGACGATCACCGCTGCGGAGACCGATTATCTCTGCGCGGCGGCCAGCGAGTATTTTGCCGCGCCGGTGCAGCGCGCCGATGTGGTGTGGAGCTATTCGGGGGTGCGCCCGCTCTATGATGACGGGGCCTCGAAGGCGCAGGAGGCGACGCGCGACTATGTGCTGAAAAGCGATGCGCCGGCGGGGCTGGCGCCGCTGATGAACATATTCGGCGGCAAGATCACCACCTACCGGCGGCTGGCGGAGCACATGCTGGAGAAGATCGAGGAGAAGCTCGGGGCCAGGGGCAAGCCATGGACGGCGGCCGGCACGCTGCCGGGCGGCGATTTCCCGGCGGACGGCTTTGCGGCGCAGCTGCAGCGGCTGCAAGCCGATTACCCCTTCCTCGCGCCGCGCCATGCCTACCGGCTCGTACGGCTCTACGGCACACGGGCCTGGGGGCTGTTGGGCACGGCGGCATCCCTAGCCGATCTTGGCGAGCATTTCGGCTGGGATCTCTACGCGGCGGAGGTGCGCTATCTCATCGCGCAGGAATGGGCGATGACCGCACAGGATGTCCTGTGGCGGCGCACCAAGGTCGGCCTGCATGTCACCGCCGCAGAAACCGACGCCCTCGAAACCTTCATGGCCAAAACCGTCCTGCGCCGAGCGCA
>NZ_JBXAFE010000018.1:0-1655 GCF_058792715.1 Phyllobacterium sp. MT110 | reverse complement strand
CGATGAAACCCGACATGCCGATCCCCCGCAGCCATGCCAAAGTCTATCACAAAGCCGAGTTTCCACACAGTCTCGGCTCCAAGTGGACCTTCGTTGCAATGACGTCGATCGGCGGGGCTGGGCCGATCACGTCCTCACAGGCACGAAGGGCGGAAAGCGGACATTCAAGGCGTGCCTCGATCATTAGCAGGCCGCTGAAGAAGTCGGCGAGGCGGAACGGTTTTCCGATTGTGGGGCGTCGGGGTGGCCGTGCGTTGCGGTCTGGGCCGCAGGCGTTGTGAGACGGTCACCCGCTTTCGGTCATACCGCCAGCAGCCTTGGCAACCGGGCGAGGTTACTGGCGGCCATCGTCAGGACGAAGCGGGCGCGGACTCGTTCGACACCGCGATAGACCGTCTGGGCGAGGCCACCAACCGTCTTTCCCCAGCCGAACGGCTCCTCGATCCGCTTGCGATGCTTCTGGGACAGGGTGTAGCCCTCGTGCCGGGTGGTGCGGCCGTCGATCGCGGAATGCCGGGATTTCCTTGCGACGTGCGGCGTGACGCAAACTTGTCGCAGGTGGCGCACGAAGTCCGCGCTGTCATAGCCCTTGTCCGCGCCAAGCGTCAGCTTGCGGGTCGAGCCTGGGGAATGGGCGTGGATCATGTCCAGTGCCGCCCGGCGCTCGGCAGTGCCGTCGGCCCGGGTGAGATCGGCCTGCACGATCAGGCCGCTCCGGTTCTCCATCAGGGCGTGGCCCATGAAACAGAGCATCGCGCCGGTGCCTGGCGACTTCTTGTAGAGCCGCGCGTCGGGGTCGGTCGTCGATGCATGGGTGGCGTTGGTCCGCTTCTCGCCCTTGAAGTCGACCTCGGCATTGCGGTTCTGACGCGTGGGACGGGACATCGGGTCGGTCTCGGAAGGGGGCTGTTCGGCGTGGTTTTGGGCTGGGGTGTCGGGTCCGGGCGGGCCGCCCGGATCGTCGGGCGGCGCTTCGGTGCCCTTCGGCTGGAAGCTCTTCATCGACGCCCAGGCCTTGACCAGCGTGCCATCGACCGAGAAGTGCTCGTCCGACAACAGCGGCGCGACCTCGCGATGGGCCAGGATCGCCGCCATCACCTTGCGCGACATCTCGGTGGTCAGCAGGCGGTCCCGGTTCTTGGTGAAGACCGTGGGGACCCAAACCGGGTCGTCGACCCCCAGCCCCACGAACCACCGGAACAAGAGGTTGTACTGCATCTGCTCCATCAGTTGCCGTTCGGAGCGGACCGAGAACAGGATCTGGATCAGGCTCGCCCGGATCAGCCGTTCCGGCGGGATCGAGGGGCGGCCGAAGTTGGTGTAGAGCGCCGCGAACTCGGCATCGAGACCGGCCAGCGCCTAGTTGACCACCTGCCGAATCGCGCGCAGCGGATGCCGTACGGGGATGCGCGCCTCCAGATCAACATAGCTGAACAACGACCCGCTCGTCTCGTCCGTCCCGCGCATG
This sequence comes from Phyllobacterium sp. MT110, assembly GCF_058792715.1. NCBI lineage: Bacteria > Pseudomonadati > Pseudomonadota > Alphaproteobacteria > Hyphomicrobiales > Phyllobacteriaceae > Phyllobacterium > Phyllobacterium sp. MT110. The sequence continues at coordinate 187 of NZ_JBXAFE010000018.1, read as the reverse complement.
CTCACCCCCAGAAAAAACCTGCACAGGGTGAATCACGTTCGACAAACTGGGCCAAGGCCCGACTTCTTCAGCAGCCTGTTAGACCGTCTAGTGTCGCGTTGCCCTTAAAGGGGGTCTGCCTCACTTTGTGTGGAGATCGGACAATTGGATGGGCATCATCCGCGCTCTGAGAAGCTCTGCACCCGCT
>NZ_JBXAFE010000017.1:0-4936 GCF_058792715.1 Phyllobacterium sp. MT110 | reverse complement strand
CCCCGGAAGACCGGCGGCCGCAGCACCTGGGGAAGATTCAAACGGCACTATTGGGGAGTATTGATCCGGTAGTGACAATGGTCTAAGGAAAGTTCTGGCTCGCAATATGCGCATCAGGCGGGCGGAGCTGGATATTACTCAGGAAGAGGTCGCTCTGCGAACGGGTTTGACTCAAGCTTATCTCAGTGGAATTGAACGAGAAAAGCGAAATGTTTCTCTGGACAACATTCAAAAGATTGCGATAGCTCTGGAAACAACCGGCGCGTCTTTGCTCACGTCGCGTTGAAACAGCGTCTGCTTATTCGCTTCGTAGCCATGATACGCGATTGCGCTTTGCACTATCCTTGGCGTCCTTTGAAAGGCAAGGCTTCAAAAATCTGGGCGATTGCTCGGGAGCCTTCCCAATGAGGCGGATCGCTCTCGTCATGAGCACTGACCGATCGTTCGACGTTTCGCGACACTCGTCATTACCCGGCATCATTTAGTGTTTGCTCAGCACAAAGCTGCGAGTTGCATTCTTGGCAAATTATACAACTCCAAGCCGACAGTGGTGGTCCCGTGGTGAACTCTCCGTTCTTTGGGCGGATGTTTCACAGATCGATGACCGCCATTTCCCGAATAGTGATTGGCGCTTCGTTGTTATTATTTTAGGCCGGTAGGTTGCGCGTCCGCGCCGTATCCGTCCAACAAAGTTCAGGGCTCGGGTGCAGGAGACGTCCCTCCCCCGTTTGCGCGTTTGTGACAACGCTTCAGAACTCCCAGGGGGAAATTAGTTCGAGGCCCGTCGTAGCAAAATCGACTGTGTTGCGTGTGGCAAGGCGGCCACCATTGATGCGCGCAATAGCAGCAATCATGCCGTCTGGTGCCGACATCCCTCGCCCCTGCTGGCTGGCAATGCCCATTATTTGGCCGTAGGAAAGAGCCGCTTCTTCGGTCAGTCCAAATATCCGATCAGCGAACCGCCGCCGCCAGTCTGAAAGACCTTGCTCCAAACGCTCAGCCCTTTGGTCTGGTCGAATTCTCTGAATGCCGTATGCAATTTCAGCGATCGTTACCGTTGGCAAAGCAAGTTCCGCATCATGGCGTACCAACCAAGCGATAACCGCTGGATCTGGCGACTTCTTCAGCGTTTCGGAAATCACATTGGTATCCAGAAAGATCACAGTTCAGGTCCTGAATGAAATCTACGATTCTCGCGGATCAGGCCCTCAAGGTCGACTTCGCTGCCATAGGTCGTGGAGATTCGTGTATAGAACGCTATTGCCGGCTCGCGACCAGCTTCTCGAACTTCGTAAGATTCGAGGGCACGCTCAACGATATCAGCAATCGAGCGGTTTTCGCGCCTGGCAAGCCGATGCGCGATATCGCGAGCTCTGGCACTGCGTACTGATAATTGAGGTTCGGCCATAAGAAGTCTCCTTTCTCGAATATATAGCAAGGACAACGTGTGCCATCAAGATGGCAACTGGTAGAGTGGTGTCAGAGAGCCACATTGAGCCCTGTTAAGACGAGAGTATACGCATTTCAGCACATCAGATAGGAATGAAGCGGCCGATTGAAGAAGTGCGCTACAATGCAGGACGGCGATGTTCAGTCCCAGGAATTGATGGGTTGGGTCAATGATGAAACGACTGGGCTTAGAAGTCCATCGTTTGCAGGTGACTTCGTATGGCGAGAGCCCTCGAAGTGTCTTGAGGCGATAAGCGAAGTTGCAGGAAGCAATGAGGTCAGAGAGGTGTCGACGCAATTGGCCATACTCGTGGAAGTGGAAGCGTTTGACAGTCGCCTCCTCAGTGATTTGGTCACCCGTTTAGCCACGTGTTGTCTGGGGCATTTTTTGATCAGGCGTAGAACAATGCCGTTCTGCCGGCAGACGCGATCAGAGATGTATGGGAGAATACAGAATTTACTCCTAGGTGCTTCATTCCATTCTTATGAAAATAATGCATCATTAAAATCTGGGATCGAAGAAGGTCTCATCGATCAGTCCTAGACCATCGTAGATATCGGGATAATAGGAAGAGCAAGGGCGTTCTAATCAATATGGCTTGATATTGCTGTACGCCTTCACGGTTGAAGCGGGGCCAATCCGGAAGGGCTCGCGGGACTGCGCACAGCGTAGTTTTAGAACCTAAGTGCACCAGGGTATGGCCTAGTTCTGCAAGTTAAAGGTATTTTGGAAGTTTTTTGACTTTAGGACCATCACTATTTCAGTGGAGCTAACATGCTTTTGCATCAAGAAACGAGGTATCGAGCATCTAATCGCAGAAATTGACAGCCGTGCAGAACATGAAAAAATCAAACACCACCAATGGTTTAGCAGGCGATCAGGCGGATGAACTTACCAATCTCTCGTTTGATCTGATGAGATATATAGTTGCATTACCAAATGACGAAAATTGATTGTTAAGGTATTGTTAACCAAAAAAATCTTGCTGTTATTTCCGAATCGGGCATTAATCACGCTTCATAAGCGCATCGCTTGAGAAAAGCGTTATTCCGGAAATTACCAAATATGAACTTACTGCCCGATCACGAAATTCAGTTCGATTTTGATGAGGAGATTCTCGAACAAGGAGAGCTCATCTCGGATAAATTGAACATGTTGCGTCTGGAGCAGTATCCTCCTAATGCGCTCAAAAGCCTACGGCAATTTTCATCTGCGGAAGTAGCTGAATTTCTTGGCGTGACACAAAACCATATCAAGAAACTGCATTTGGAGGGGAAGGGCCCCGCTCCTGAAGTGTCTTGTTCTGGCCGGCGCTCGTATACAGCCCAGCAGATGCTTGAGCTGAGGCAGTATCTCGACAAGCATGGCCGCTCGGACTTTAAACGCTATGTCCCGCATCGTCGGCTAGGCGAAGCACTTCAGGTTATCTCTGTGGTGAATTTTAAAGGTGGTTCCGGCAAAACCACCACCGCTGCGCATCTCGCCCAGTATCTCGCATTGACCGGCCACCGTGTCTTGGCAATCGACCTTGATCCCCAGGCGTCGTTATCAGCTTTGCACGGGATACAACCTGAGCTGGATAAAAATCCATCATTGTACGAAGCGCTGCGCTACGACGAACATAGAAAATCGATCCGGGACATCATTCGCCCTACCAATTTTCCGGGCTTGGATATCGTTCCAGCAAATCTGGAATTGCAGGAATATGAATATGAGACCCCACTGGCGGCCTCGAATAAGAGTTCACCGGAGGGGCGGCTTTTCTTCACCCGCATTTCCTCGGCGTTGAAGGAGGTTGATGATCACTATGATGTCGTTGTTATTGATTGTCCACCACAGCTTGGATATCTGACGCTGACATCGCTTACGGCGTCAACTTCTGTTTTGATCACCGTGCACCCGCAGATGCTGGATGTGATGTCGATGTCACAGTTTCTGCTGATGCTTGGCGGAATACTTCAGTCAATCAAGGGTGCTGGCGCTGCCGTTCGGCTGAAATGGTTTCGCTATCTTGTAACCCGCTATGAGCCGACAGATGGGCCGCAGGCCCAGATGGTTGGTTTTCTGCAGGCACTTTTCAACAAACGAATGCTCAAAAGCCAAATGCTGAAGTCAACCGCTGTTTCGGATGCGGGGATTACCAAGCAGACCCTTTATGAAGTCGAAAAGAGTCAGTTCACGCGTTCAACCTACGAGCGGGCAATAGAAAGCCTGAATCTGGTCAATTCGGAGATCGTTTCCCTAGTTCATAAGGCATGGGGTCGCAAATGATGATTTTGACAGCCGTGCAGAACGGCAATTTTGCGCGTTATTTCAACACGCTAGGGTCGAATTTTGGAGGCAATGATGGCTAGAAAGGACCTTTTAGCAAGCATAACTGCTTCCTTGGTCGAGGACCAACAGGCGCATTCACTGTCGGGCGCCCGATCCGAATACGCCAAGCGTGGGGCGTCCCGTTCAATGATGCAGTCACTTGATGAACTTGCTGAAAATTCTATTCGGATGCTGGACGGAGAAACTGTCGTTTCGCTTGATCCCAGCAGCCTCGATGGTTCCTTCATTACCGATCGAATTGGGGAGGATGATGAGGCTTATCTAGAATTGAGGGAAGCAATTCGCCACTCGGGACAGTCTACGCCTATTCTAGTGCGTCCCCATCCGGATGATCCTAGACGGTATATGATCGTGTTCGGTCACAGACGGGCAAAGGTCGCAAGAGAGCTTGGATTCAAAGTTCGCGCGATCATAAAGCCGCTGGCTGATATCGAACATGTGCTGGCGCAAGGCCAGGAAAATACCGCAAGAGCGGATCTTTCGTTTATCGAGAAAGCGTTGTTTGCACGCAAACTCATGGACAGTGGGATGACAAAGGAGACGGTGAAGTCCGCTCTGACCATTGATGATACACTCCTATCCAGAATGGTCTCTGTCGTCGACACGGTGCCGGCGATTGTTTTGGATGCGGTAGGTGCCGCGAAGGGCGTGGGTCGGGATCGCTGGGAGGAGCTGAAGAAGCTTGTGCAGATCACAGGCAATGCAACCAAAGCAGTAGAGTTTATTGGGTCCAAGGACTTCCAAGCAAGCACCCAAGAAGGCTTTAGCCTCCTTCTCAATCACATCAAGTCATCAAAAAGGCAGAAGGCACCGAAGCGTGTGATTGATCAGGGGGCCTGGATTCCCGATGACAAGTTGGTCAGCGTAACGAGTAGGCCAAAGCCTAAGGGTTTTTCGCTCGACCTGACAGAAAAGGATGCGAAGCCATTTGGTGAATGGATTTCGAACAATTTGGATCGTCTTTATGAGACGTTCAAACAGTCAAGGAAGTAGAAACGGAGACTAGACACCGCACAAGAAAAAAGCCCACCTAAACATCTCTGTCTGGGAAGGCCTCTCTCGTATTCTTAGCAGGTCGAGAATCGCATTTCCGGGAATCAGTGTCAAGACATTTTGGCGTCGTTTGGGCGAGCGGATTTCTTTTGCCTATTG
>NZ_JBXAFE010000016.1:0-2500 GCF_058792715.1 Phyllobacterium sp. MT110 | reverse complement strand
GGTAGAGCGTCGATCGAATACCTTCGGGGGTAGAGCACTGGATGGGCTAGGGGATCTCACCGATTTACCAAACCTAACCAAACTCCGAATACCGAAGAGTACTAATCGGCAGACACACGGCGGGTGCTAACGTCCGTCGTGAAGAGGGCAACAACCCTGACCACCATCTAAGGTCCCTAAGTTATGGCTAAGTGGGAAAGGATGTGAGGATCCCAAAACAACCAGGATGTTGGCTTAGAAGCAGCCATCATTTAAAGAAAGCGTAACAGCTCACTGGTCTAAATAAGGGTCTTTGCGCCGAAAATGTACCGGGGCTAAAGCCATACACCGAAGCTGTGGATTTGCACGTAAGTGCAAGTGGTAGCGGAGCGTTCTGTAAGCCGTTGAAGAGAGACCCGTGAGGGCTCTTGGAGGTATCAGAAGTGAGAATGCTGACATGAGTAACGATAAAGGGAGTGAGAGACTCCCTCGCCGAAAGTCCAAGGGTTCCTGCTTAAAGTTAATCTGAGCAGGGTTAGCCGGCCCCTAAGGCGAGGCCGAAAGGCGTAGTCGATGGGAACCACGTTAATATTCGTGGGCCTGCGGGTAGTGACGGATCGCGTATGTTGTTCTTCCTTATTGGATTGGAAGGGCTTCGAAGCGGTTCCAGGAAATAGCTCCCGCGTATAGACCGTACCCTAAACCGACACTGGTGGACTGGTAGAGAATACCAAGGCGCTTGAGAGAACTGCGTTGAAGGAACTCGGCAAATTGCACGCGTAACTTCGGAAGAAGCGTGACCCTTATGTACGCAAGTATGTGAGGGTGGCACAGACCAGGGGGTAGCGACTGTTTACCAAAAACACAGGGCTCTGCGAAGTCGCAAGACGACGTATAGGGTCTGACGCCTGCCCGGTGCTGGAAGGTTAAGAGGAGAGGTGCAAGCTTTGAATCGAAGCCCCAGTAAACGGCGGCCGTAACTATAACGGTCCTAAGGTAGCGAAATTCCTTGTCGGGTAAGTTCCGACCTGCACGAATGGCGTAACGACTTCCCCGCTGTCTCCAACGCAGACTCAGTGAAATTGAATTCCCCGTGAAGATGCGGGGTTCCTGCGGTTAGACGGAAAGACCCCGTGCACCTTTACTATAGCTTTACACTGGCATTCGTGTCGGCATGTGTAGGATAGGTGGTAGACTTTGAAGCGGGGGCGCCAGCCTTCGTGGAGTCATCCTTGAAATACCACCCTTACCTATATGGATGTCTAACCGCGGTCCGTTATCCGGATCCGGGACAGTGTATGGTGGGTAGTTTGACTGGGGCGGTCGCCTCCTAAAGAGTAACGGAGGCGCGCGATGGTGGGCTCAGACCGGTCGGAAATCGGTCGTCGAGTGCAATGGCATAAGCCCGCCTGACTGCGAGACTGACAAGTCGAGCAGAGACGAAAGTCGGTCATAGTGATCCGGTGGTCCCGCGTGGAAGGGCCATCGCTCAACGGATAAAAGGTACGCCGGGGATAACAGGCTGATGACCCCCAAGAGTCCATATCGACGGGGTTGTTTGGCACCTCGATGTCGACTCATCGCATCCTGGGGCTGGAGCAGGTCCCAAGGGTATGGCTGTTCGCCATTTAAAGCGGTACGTGAGTTGGGTTCAGAACGTCGTGAGACAGTTCGGTCCCTATCTGCCGTGGGTGTAGGAATATTGACAGGATCTGTCCCTAGTACGAGAGGACCGGGATGGACGTATCTCTGGTGGACCTGTTGTGGCGCCAGCCGCATAGCAGGGTAGCTATATACGGACGGGATAACCGCTGAAGGCATCTAAGCGGGAAACCCACCTGAAAACGAGTATTCCCTTGAGAGCCGTGGAAGACCACCACGTTGATAGGCCGGGTGTGGAAGTGCGGCAACGCATGAAGCTTACCGGTACTAATAGCTCGATTGGCTTGATCATTCTCATTACTTATATCCATCTAAAGCGCTCACGCATGAGCGGGTCTTCGACCCTATGCTCCGCGAAGGCGCCGGACGACCGGCGACGGTCAGTCGACCTTGCGGGCTAACGCCCGGAAAGCCGATCATCGTCAATGTCGTCAAAACTGACAACAAAACCAGCTTCTCTTTCATCGTTGCTTTTTGCTGACCTGGTGGTTACAGCGGAGCGGCTGCACCCGATCCCATTCCGAACTCGGCCGTGAAACGCTCCAGCGCCAATGGTACTTCGTCTCAAGACGCGGGAGAGTAGGTCGCTGCCAGGTCTGCAAAACGCAACATGAAATCAAAACGCTCTCCACATCCCATACTTTCCAATCAACAGGCCGCATCAAGCGGCCTTTTGCTTTTGCAAAACAGCAGGCACAAGTGCATAATTACACGCCGCTTCAAACGCGGTAGCCGGAAATACCGGCATGGTGGCGCGGGGTGGAGCAGCCCGGTAGCTCGTCAGGCTCATAACCTGAAGGTCACAGGTTCAAATCCTGTCCCCGCAACCAATCTCTCAGATACATCTCAAAACAAACTT
>NZ_JBXAFE010000015.1:0-9189 GCF_058792715.1 Phyllobacterium sp. MT110 | reverse complement strand
GCCACATCAGCTCTACATTGCGTCCCGCTTCACGCTCCAGCCGGCGGCTCGACGGGATCCGGTTCAGATAGCCGTAGCTGAACAGCTTGAGCAGAACGGCAGGATGATAGCCCGGTCGCCCCGTGCGGGCGTGGGCAGCGCGCACGAACCCCAAGTCAACCAAATCGAGACCATCAACGAAGAAATCGACCACCCGAACCAGATGATCCTCATCGATCCAGTCCTCAAGACGATCCGGAAACAGCATCGTCTGCTCGCGCGCAATACCTTCGATGAAACCCGACATGCCGATCCCCCGCAGCCATGCCAAAGTCTATCACAAAGCCGAGTTTCCACACAGTCTCGGCCGTAAGCGGATACTGAGGGGGCTCACGCCCCCTTCTCGAACTTCACGACCGGGACGCCGAGCTTCTTGGCCTTGTCGGCGAGGTTCTCCTGGATACCATTGCCCGGGAAGACGAGGACGCCCACGGGCAGCACACCGAGCATGGCGTCGTTGCGTTTGAAGGGCGCGGCCTTGGCATGCTTGGTCCAGTCGGGCTTGAAGGCCACGTGCGTCACGCCGCGAGCCTCGGCCCATTTGGCGGCGATGAGTTCGGCGCCCTTCGGGCTTCCACCGTGCAGAAGGACCATGTCGGGATACTTGGTCCGGACCTGATCGAGCTTGCCCCAGATCAGGCGGTGATCGTTGAAGTCGGTTCCACCGGTGAGGGCGACCTTTGGGCCTGCGGGTAGCATCACCTCGGTCTCTGCGCGGCGCTTGGCGGCCAGGAAATCGCGGCTGTCGATCAGCGCCGCGGTCATGTGCTGGCGGTTCACCATCGAGCCAGTGCGGGGGCGCCAGGTGGACCCCGTGTGATGGACGAACTCGGTGGCGGCGTGATCGCGCATCATGTCCATGCAGTTCCGCCGTTCGATCAGGGTCAGGCCTTCGGCCGTCAGGCGCTCGAGTTCGACGGATTTCACCTCGGAGCCGTCCTGCTCGCGCTGGAGGCGGCGCTGCGCCTGTTCGTTTTCGTCGAGCGACCGCTCAACCCTCGCTGTGGCGCGGTGGAAGAGGTTGACCTGGCCCCAGAGCAGTTCTTCGAGGTCGGGTTCCATGCGGGTGTCTTCCAGGGTCGCGACGAGGGCATCGAAGATGTCGGCGACGGCGACCGCAAGGCGCTGCCCATCGGGCATCGGGCGCGGATCGGGCTCGTCAAAGGGGCGGTAGCCATAGAGCTGCAGCTCGTCGAGCGCATGGGCGGTCTGGGATGCGGTGTGGGCGGGTTCATACGCGTCGTCGTGGGTGTGGATCGTCATCGGTTCTTGCCTCCGGGCCTCAACTCGTCCGCGCGTCATCCCGCGCGGCCTTCATGGGCTGCGAAAGCCGTGAGAGGGGCTGCCCCTTCACCCCCTTTCGGGGCCGGAACGCATGTGGAGGAGGACGGGGGGGCGGCTGATTTGATGATGTGGACACCCCCACCCCAACCGTCGAATCTGGTTTCAACGGTTCTCCGGGAAGAAGGAGTGGTTGGATATGTCCGGAATGATCATTGGCCTCGATCTCGCGAAGTGTCAATCGGCATCGTAACGGGACCCCTTATCGGCTCCCAAAAGGGACCCCTGCCTCTGGTTGCATCGGGTCAGCGCGCGTAGGCCCGGAGCTCTCCATTTAGCGCAGGGGCCTGCGGGCGCGGGTTGTTTGTCTTTTCGGCTTTAGCTTTGAGAGCGGTTTTTGAAGCGCCAGGATTCATTCCCGGTCTCAACGATTTCGCAATGGTGGGTTAGCCTGTCGAGGAGGGCGGCGGTCATCTTGGCGTCGCCGAAGACGGCCGGCCACTCGCCGAAGGCCAGGTTCGTCGTGACGATGATCGAGGTCCGCTCGTAGAGCCTGCTGATCAGATGGAAGAGGAGCTGGCCGCCGGCCTGAGCGAATGGGAGGTAGCCGAGTTCGTCCATGATGACGAAGTCGAGCCTGGTGATGAAGTCGGCCAGCCGCCCCTGCTTTCCGCTACGTGCCTCCGTCTCGAGCCGATTGACGAGGTCGACGACGTTGAAGAAGCGGCCGCGTGCGCCGTTGCGGATTAGGGCGCGTGCGAGCGCGATGGACAAATGGGACTTCCCCGTGCCGGTTCCGCCGACCAGAACGATATTGTGCTGCTCGGCGAGGAAGGCTCCTGTCGCAAGCTGGCGCACGAGCCCTTCGTTGACCGGCGTGTCGGTGAAGTCGAAGTCGTCGATGTCCTTGGCCAGCGGCAGCTTGGCGACGGTGATCTGGTATTTGATGGAGCGCGCCTGCTTCTCGGCGATCTCCGACTGAAGTAGGTCGCCGACGATGCGTGGCGGTTCGTGCTGCCGCTTGATGCCGGAGGCCATGATCTCGTCATAGGCGCTGCGCATGCCGAACAGCTTCAGCGTGCCCATCATGTCAAGGATTTGGGATCGTTCCATATCAGCTTGCCCTCCTAAGGCTGTCGTAACGGGCGCAATCGGCCAGAGGCTCGTGGGTCAGGCGAAGCGCGTCGGGAATGGAAAGGATGGCGGCCGGCTGCGGATCACGCTTGCGGGCCAGGATGTTGATGATGACGGCAGCCGAGAACACGCCCTGATCGAGCGCCTCCTGGCAGGCCGCTTCGACGGCGGGGAGTCCGTCCAGGCCCACACATTCGAGGATCGACACCATCTGCCGGTCGCCGTCATGCATGGCCTTCAGCCGGCGGCGCACCTTCTCCATGGCGGCGGGCAAAACCCAGTCGTGGAATGGCGCACCGTTGCGCAGCGCTCCCGGTTTGCGGGTCAGGACCGGCACGTAATGCCACGGATTATAGATCGTCTCGCCACGGCCGAAGCAGCGATCGTGTTGGCCGATCTCCACGCCATCCTGCCGGATGACGATGCGATCGGCATAGGCATGTATCTCGGCCGGGCGGCCGACTGCCGTGGACAGCACCGAGTATTTGTTGTTGTCGAAACGCACGAGGCAGGTCTTGCCGATCGAGGCCTGCACTGCGTGGAAGCCGTCGAACTTGCCGGGATAGCCGACCAGGTGCGGCCGTTCCCCATCGAACACCTCCCAGATCGTGCGCTCCGTTTGATCGACATGCTTGTGGGCGCGGGCATAGCTGATGCACTTGTCCAGTAACCAGCCATTCAGCTCATCGTAGGATTTGAAGCGTAGCCGCGGCGTGAAGAAGCGTTCCCGCACCAGATTGACCTGGTTCTCGACCTGGCCCTTCTCCCACCCCGACGCCGGCGTGCAGGCCACCGGCTCGATCAGGTAATGGCTGCACATCTGCAGGAAGCGGCGATTGTACTGCCGTTCCTTGCCGACGAAGACCGTCTCCACCGCGGTCTTCATGTTATCGTAGATGCCGCGCGTGCAGGCCCCGCCGAAGAACGCGAACGCCCGGTCATGGGCATCGAAGACCATCTCCTGCGTCTCGCGCGGATAGGCTCTCACATACATCATCCGGCTGTGGCAGAGCCGGACATGCGCCACCTTTACCGTCGTCGTCACGCCGTTCAGCACGACGATCTCGTGGCTCCAGTCAAACTGGTAAGCCTCGCCCGGCGCATAATAGAGCGGCACGTAGGCTTCCGCCGTTACGGAGCCGCGTTCCTTCGCCCAGGTTCGGGCGTAGCGCCGGACTGTGTCGTAACCGCCCTCGTAGCCGAGGTCGCGCAAGTCCTCGAATATCCGGATCAGTGTCAGCCGTTCGCGAGAGGATTTGGCCTCATTGGCGAGCAGCATTCCATCGAGCTGATCGCGCCAGGGCCCGAGCTTCGGCTGAGGTTGACGGGTCCGCTCATATTTGAACTCCGTCTCATCGCTGCGCAGAACCTTCCGCACCACTTTCCGCGATATGCCAAGCTCCCGGCAGATCGCCTTGATCGACTTGCCCTGCACACGGGAAAGTCGACGTATCTTTAGAATTGTCTCCACAACAAGCATCCAAATAAAAAGCCTCCGATGAAACCGGAGGCTGTTGTAACCCCATCGCAGATGGGGGTCCCGTTTGGACGCCGATCACCCCAAATGCGGGGTCCTTATTCCATGCCTAATCACAACCACCTCCTTCTCGTTGGCAATTGCGGGCATGAGGCGGGACTGAATATCGATCACCAGCAGGACTGAAGACGGCAGCTGTATCTTCATGTCGAAACCCTTCTCCCAATTTCACGAAGTTTGCTCTCGGCGAAAACGGTCATGAGAGCTTCTGGTGCTGCGTTGAACATCTTGATCCGGCCGGTGTGCAGAAGCAGTAGCAAGCCGGCCGCATGAGCAAAAACATCGACCATCAGGAGATCGGCATCCCGCTGCGGGACACCGAGGTCTGACGCAGCATCGGCTATTGGCCGGAGAGCGTTTTCCAGCGCCTTGTTGAGTTCGGTATCGGTTTCCCTACTCAGACCGGCAGGCTTCATGCCGCCACGGAAAAGGTAGAAACCCAGATCGAGCTCTTGGGCATTTTGGGCGTAGTAGTGATAGAACGCCATGGCCGCAGCGCGGAACCTGTTCGCGGGATCGTCTAGCCCCGCGAGCTTCCCAACGACTTCGGTCTGCAGGGCTGTCAGCGACAACCGCAGCAGCTCCGCGTAGATGGCTTCTTTCGATGAGAAATGGAAATAGAGCGCGGCTGGCGTGTATCCCGCCTTCGCCGCGATGGCGCGTAGGCTTGCCCCTTCCAGCCCTTCGGACGCGAAGACCTCTCGTGCCGCATCGAGGATGAGTTGTCGCTTGCTCTCCGCAAGAGATTGTTTTCTTTTTGTTTTCTGATTTGACACGGACACCTCAAGGAATCTCCTTGACGAACGTTCTAACAGTGTTCGATAACTTGAACAAGAATCTAACGGTGTTCAAATTCTGCTATAAGGGAGAAGAGCATGCTGATGACCGCATCGGACTATCGGGACTCTCTGAGGTCATACTCGCCACGCGTTTTTATCAACGGAAACCGGGTCGAAAGCGTTGCCGATGAACCGCTCCTTGCACCCGGGATCAACGGTGTGGGAGTAACCTATGACTTTGCTCACCGTCGCGAGCACAAGGAGCTGATGACGGCCGAGCAGTCGACCAGCGGCCGGACCGTGAACCGGATGTTGCATATCAACACGTCGTCGGATGATCTGTTGAAGAAGCTCGAAGCCGTCCGACTGGTCTGCAAGGTCTCCGGGTGCGCGCAACGCTACCTCAGCCATGATGCCCTGAACGGGATCTATCAGGCGACCTATCGAACCGACGCCAACCACGGGACCGATTATTCGCAACGCTTCCTCGCCTATTTGCATGACGTGCAGGACCGCGATCTCACGCTGGGCATCGCCATGACCGACGCAAAAGGCGACAGATCGAAACGGCCCGGTCAACAGACGAACCCCGACGTCTATGTTCACATCAAGGAACGGCGGCCGGACGGGATCGTGATCTCGGGCACCAAGGCGATCGTTACAGGCGCCCCTTACATGCACGAGTTTCTCGTGATGCCGTGCCGCACCCACACGAAAGAGGATGCTGACTTTGCCGTCTGCTGCGCAGTGCCCTGCGACGCGCCCGGCGTGACGATCGTGGCGCGTCCGGCGGGACGGCCCGGCGAAGCCGCGGCGAAGTTCTCCGCCAAATACGGGCAGTCCACCGGGGTCGTGATCTTCGAGGATGTGTTCGTTCCGCATGAGCGTGTCTTTCTTGCCGGGGAATATGAGGAAGGCGGATTCATAACTACCTCCTACGCGAACCATCACCGGCATTCCTGTATCGGGGCGCGGGCCGGTTTTGGCGATCTTCTGATCGGGGCCGGTGCCCTCATGATTGACGCCAATGGCCTGGATGCCGACCGGCACGGGCATATCCGCGAGGCGATGGTCGATCTGATCACAATCACGGAAGGCTTCTATGCCTGCGGCGTCGCGGCCTCGGTCTATTTCGAGCAGGATCCCGTCGGCTCTGTGATGCCGGACGCCGTCTTCTCAAACATCGGCAAATTGCTTCTGGCGACGAAGATCTACGATATGCACAAGGTGGCGCACTACGTTTCCGGCGGGCTGATCGTTGCGCTGCCCGGGCCGGATGAGGACCACAACCCTGAAACGAAAGCTTCCTTGTCCGCGGTCCTGGGAGGACGCGCCGACATCCCGATGGAGCGCCGGATGGAAGTTTCGCGGATGATCGAGGACCTGACCGTTTCGAACCAGGGCGGATGGTACTCGGTGATCTCCCTGCACGGAGGTGGATCGCCCGAGGCGATGAAGCGCGAAATCTGGCGGAACTACCCGGTTGCCGAGCGAAAGGAGCTGGTGAATGACCTGTTGGATCGGGGCGTTCTGGCGGAAGGCCGCAAAGTCTCGCGTCAGCCCGGGCGCTGCTGTGCGACCGGTTGCCAGGCACCAGCGAAGGTCACAGGGGGTGCCGAGGCGGAACTGCCGAGGTAGATAGCGCTGATTTTTGGAACAGTCATTCTGTGAAAAATGCCTGCTTTTCGACGAAGTTGGCTGTCCAAAGGAAGGGGAACGGGTGGCTTTCCATCCAGGTCAGCATTTCATTGAGCTGAGCCGTCGCGCGGCAGGCCCCCTCAACCTGTTGGTCGACAGCACAGGGATCAAGTTCTTAGGCGATGGGGAATGGCTGGCGCGCAAGCATGGCACCCACCGCCGACGCCAGTATCGCAAGGTCCATCTGGCAATGGATACCGCCACCGGGGACATCTGCGCGGTGGAGTTCACCTCCAGCGACAAGGGTGACAGTCCCGTTCTGCCGGATCTCCTGGACCAGATCCCGCCCAATGAGACGATCGGCACCGTGACCGGAGACGGCGCGTTCGACATGCGCCGCTGCCACACCGCGATCATCCCCATCCGCAAGAATGGGCGGCGATGGCGGGAGGATTGCCCCGCTGCCAAAGCCCGCAACGAGATCCGTCGCGCGACCCAACGTCTCGGCCGAACCATCTGGAAGCGCTGGACCGGCTATCATGCCCGAAGTCGGGTCGAGGCGAAGATGCGATGCTTGAAGGCTTTTGGCGAGAGGATCGCATCACGTGACCCGGACCGCCAACCCGCCGAAATCCACATCCGAATTTCCCTCATGAACCGCTTTAACGCGCTCGGCACCGCCGAGATCGAACGCGTTGCCTGAACCAAAAGGGAAAAGGGGCTGCTCGCTCCGCCGCTGACTTCTGCAACAACGCCGTGTAAGGTCTGGCAGGAGGTTTGTGTCCGATGTGCGGACAAAGCGCTAATTCGCTGCAGTTACTCGAACGACCGCTTCACGGTGAATCTAAATTCGTTCGGGAAAGCGCCTGATGCGTTGCACCAGGCGCCTCTTGTTCCTGTCACATCGCGTTACTTGATGGCGAGGATGTCGAAGTTGTGGACGTTAGCGACCACACCGTCGTCCCACCCGCCAGCGACCAACTCCGCTGCCCGTTCGTTCAGCAGCCCGGCGACTTGACCGGCAAAGTGTGCTTCACGGCCAGCATTGTTGGCGAAGATGTCGAAGATTGCGAAGGATGTTTCGTCAATCTGCAGCGCCGCCCAGAACAATGTGCCGGGTTCGGTTTCTCCGACGATGGGACCAGCTGCGGTCAGCAAGGCTGCCAATTCCGGCCCTTTGCCGGGTGCTGCTTCGAGCGTGATGTACGTGGCTGTCGTGGCCGAGTAGAGATCAACCGGTTCTTTCACCGACAGGACATCGGAATTTTTGATATTCGCGACAACACCATCGTCCCAGCCCCCGGCGACCAGCGCGTCGGCATTTTGGTTCAAAGCCGCGGCCACAGCGCCGGAGAAATGCGCATCGCGCGCTTCTTCATCCACGAAGATATCAAAGATCGCGAGCGTATCGTCGGCTTGCAAGGCAAACCAAAGCACGGTGCCCGGTTCGGTGTCCGCGACAATCGGGGCGGCTCCGGCCAGAAATTTGGCGAATGCTTCGGTCTGGCCTTCAGCGGCGGGCATGGCGATGTAGCTGGCAGTGTGATTTTCCATTGGGGTTTCCTGTGCGAGTGCAGATGTCGTGATCAAGGCCAAAGCGGCAAGTGTCTTGAGAATTTGGGCTTTCATGGTCGCCTCCTGATCGACAGGTCGTCGTGGTTGGTTTCGATGCACCCTTTTCCCATGCCGAATGCCTCAGGCACCAATCCCGAACTTCTATTCTTTGATAGACATGTGCTATGGTGAACCTCATGGCGGAAAGTGACGGAGACTGTGGCAGTGGAGATGAACCAGATCAGGTATTTTTTGGCTGTCTGCCAGCATCGCAACTTCACCCATGCCGCCAGCGCCTCAAATGTTTCCCAACCGTCCCTGACGACCGCGATCAAGAAACTTGAACACGAGCTCGGGGGTGATCTGTTTGTCAGGGACCGCGCGGGATGCAGGTTGACGGCACTCGGAAAACTCATGCAGCCAAGGCTACAGAAAGCGCATGACGAAACGCAGGCAGCCAAGGCAGAAGCCGTCCGCCACACGCGACTAGAGCGGGTTCCTGTTTCTGTCGGTGTTGGCGAAACGATCGGTCACAACCGGATTTCAGCCGCCGTGGAACGCTTCCGTACACGATTGCCGCAAGCCGAAATAGAGTTGATCGTGGCTTCTGCCTCCAAGCTTCTGGCCGGCTTGCGAGAGGGTGAATTTGACGTCGTTGTCACGGCGGCGACGGTCAGTGAAGACCTCTATCGAATAGACCAGCTCTATGACGAGTCCTACAAGGTTGTGGTGTCCAAGTCGCACCCGTTGTCTGAACGAGACGCTATTTCTCTTTCTACACTCGCTGAAACTGACATGCTCGATCGACTCAATTCCGAAATGCGGGATGCGTTGCATGGGGCATGTGCAGACCAAGGTCTCGAACTCTACGCGGCCTATCGGTCAAATCGCGTGGATTGGTTAGTCGAACTCGCACGGCAGGGATTAGGCGCGGTGATTTTGCCAACCACGGCAATTCCAGCAGACAGGGGCCTCGTTTCGATACCCATAGACGACCTTGAAATTTCGCGAACTGTTTCTGCTCTTCGTTATCGGCACCAAACGACGAGACCAGAGACAAATGATCTGATCCGTGAGATTGCGCGTGTGTAGGCGGAGTATCATTGATGGCCGACATTCGCGCATAGTGCAGTAACTGGTACTTTGGGCTTAGGCTGTGCGGAAACTCTCGGGCGTGATGGCGCATGGTGCCTTTGAAGGGGGCATTTCTCCGGGGCGGTAGATTTT
>NZ_JBXAFE010000014.1:0-11586 GCF_058792715.1 Phyllobacterium sp. MT110 | reverse complement strand
TTCAAATCCTGTCCCCGCAACCAATCTCTCAGATACATCTCAAAACAAACTTCTCGCGTCAGGCGAAGAACCTGAAGGGTGATGACGTCCGGGCAAAGCCACTCCACAAAACTAAAACTCAAAACCAGCTTCTCGCAAAACACAAACATAACCCCGCCAAAAGCGGGGCTTTGTCGTTTAAGGAAGGCGCAAAATACCGGTGCCGGAAGTCCCTTGTGCAGCAATATATTCGTCGGCTTATAACGCTCCAAAAAGTTTGAAACTTTCATTCCGCTCAATCTGAATAACCATTGCGCGGGTTCGATGCCGAGGTAATCTGGCGGTGACATTGTCCATGCTTGCAGCCAAAGGAATTTTCGGCAGATGAACGACGATGTAATCGAGATGCACGGTCTGCGCGTTCTTCTGTTCGCCGGGGAGGGTGACAAACTTGCCGCCGCGCGGGATGCCAATACATTCCTCAGCGAGACCTGGTCGCAGGACGCAACGCTCGCCGTGATTCCGGTTTCACGGCTTGGCGATGATTTTCTCGACCTCAAAACCCGAATCGCCGGAGAAGTCATCCAGAAATTCGTCAACTATCAGATTCGCCTGGCCATTCTCGGAGATATTTCCACATGGGCGGACACAAGCAAGCCATTGCGCGACTTTGTCTATGAGACGAATCGCGGCCGCAGCCTGTGGTTCATCCGCGATCTGGCAGAACTTGAACAACGGCTGGTAATTCACGCAGCCGGCTAACGCGGTTTTCCCGCAGGTGCCGTGGTGCCGCGCGTCACCAGTTCGAACCCGACATTAACCGCCGCCGCCGGTGCATATTCCCGGGCGGAGCTGCGATCGAGAACCTGCAGCAGAAGTTCGCCGGTCCTGCGGCCGATCTGTTCGGCATCGATGCGAATCGTTGTGATCGCCGGAACACATTGCCGGGCAATATCGAAATCGCCAAAGCCCATCAGCGAGAGATCGCCGGGCACCTTGATGCCGCGCCGGTGACATTCCATCAGCGCGCCGACGGCGGAAATGTCGGAAACGGCGAAGACCGCTTCCACGTCCGGGGCCTGTTCCAGCAATATGCCGAGCGTGAGGGCGCCATGATCGTAGGAAACAGGGGCTTGGCCGGCGCGAATCACCAGTTCATCACTCAGGCCAGCCTCGCGCAGCACCGAGGTGAAACCGGCGAGCCGTGATTCGCCGCGCAGATCCTTCGCATCGCTGTCCATCCTGGATCCAAGCGCGCCGATTCGCCGATGCCCCAATGCCAGGAGATGCAGTGCCGCTGCCCGTCCGACTTCATAATTGGAAAAGCCGACCGCATGGTCGATCGGATGTTCCGGCGTATCCCAGATTTCGACGATCGGAATACCCGCCCGCAGCATCATTTCATTGGCCGCCTTGGTGTGGGTGGTACCCGCAACCACGATCGCATCGGGCCGCCGGGCGAGCATGGCGCGGATGATTCGCTCTTCCTCCTCCAGCCGGTACATGGTGTAACCGATGAGGAGCTGATAGTCGGCCGGCCGCATGGCCTCGGCAAGACCCTGCGCGGTATCGGCGAAATTGGAATTGGTCAGGGTCGGCAGAATAGCCGTGATAAAGTTGGTGCGGCGGGAGGAAAGGCTGCCCGCCACCCGGTCCGGCACGTAGCTCAGCTGCTCGATGGCCTTCATCACCCGGTTGCGGGTTGATTCGGAAACGAGATCGGGGTCCGCCAGCACCCGCGAGACGGTCATTTTCGACACGCCGGCGAGGCGGGAGACGTCGTGCATGGTGGCTTTGGGCGAAGATGGCGGCACGGTTCGGTCCTGTCTGTTCCGAATCAGTTACTTCGGGGCGATCCTGTTGTAAACCACGTGGTAGAAACGGCCATCGAACAGGCGCATCATTTCATCGGTGATGGCCCGGCCTTCGAGGCGCACCGGCGAGGCAAGGGCTTCCTTCACGGCGTCCATCGAAGGATAGTCGACCTCCTGGACCATGGCGATGGGGGGCGATTCAGGGTCCGAATCAACCGTGCGCATGACGCGCACCGCCTGGGCGTTCGGCATGCGCTTCCAGACAGGCAGCAATCGTTCCTCCACCATCCGAAAGAAGGCGTCTTCCTGGCCTTTATGAATCGTTCCCTCGAAAATGGCCGACCGGGTGAACATGGATCCTCCTTGCGCGTTGATAGCGTGGCATTTTCGCCTTGCCACTTGTAATGATACCGATAACATGCTTGATTGGAAAAACAAGCAGCAAAATTGACAAGCCGTCAAGGAATGCTGCCGAATGGTTTGAATAGGCTGCGGCTCGATGCTCCTGGACGGAATAATGTCGAAGACTCATAACGCAGTATCGCGGAATCAACAGGCTGAATGGAAATGTTATCGAGAACAATTGATACACACTGAGACTGGCGGATGATGCTCGGGAGGCATCGCCGGAATCATGGACAACACGACAAGTGGAGGAGACAAGAATGGGTATTTCAAAATCATTGCGTGTGATGGTCGCGGCTGTCGGCCTTGCCGCTGCAGGGCTGTTTTCGGCAGTCGATGCCAATGCGGTCACGCTGAACGACATCACCTCGCGCGGCACCGTCCGAATCGGCGTGCTCACCGGCGCGCCGCCGATGGGCATGGTCGACGAGAAGGGCAATCCGACGGGTTATGATGTCGATGTTGCCAACCTGATAGCCGGTTATCTCGGCGTGAAGGCGGAACTTGTGCCGCTGACGCCGCCATCGCGTATCCCGGCGCTGCAGACCGGCAAGGTCGACTTCCTCATTGCGACGCTTGCGCCAACGGGCGAACGTGCCAAGACGGTGATGTTCACCCAGCCCTACAGCGCTTTCAACATGGTGATCGTTTCCGGCAAGGACCAGAAATTCGCGGCCCTCTCTGAACTCGGCGGCAAGCGCGTCGCGGTCAATCGCGGTTCGTCACAGGAAGCGGCCTTGCGCAAAGTTGCCGTGCCGGGGCTCGAGCTCGTGGTCTACGAGGATGATTCGACCACGGCCCAGGCACTGATCGCCGGACAGGTCGATGCCGTCGCGCTGCCGTCGACGGTTGCCGACGCCGTGTTGAAGCAGCTGCCCGATGCCGGTCTGCAGGTTGGTTTCACCTTCTTCCGCCAGGGCAACTCCATGGCAACGGCGCTGCAGGATTTCGAGATGCGCCAGTGGCTCAATACGGCGATTTATCTGATGAAGAACTCCGGCGAGCTCGATGCCATTTCGGTCAAGTGGACCGGCCAGCCCATGCCACAGCTGCCATCCTTCTGATCTGCCGCTCAATCGGTTCACCGGGCAAAGTCTGCCCGGTGCCATTTTCCAATGGAGACCGGAGATGTCCTACACCTTCCAGTTTGGCGTCATCGCCCAGTATCAGAATGAAATTCTGGCCGGCATCTGGATGACGATCAAGCTTTCCGTGGCGTCGATCATCCTTGGTTGTGCCGCCGGTATTGTCCTTGCGTCGATCCGCTCGATGAAAACAGGCATCGGCCGCATTCTCGTCGATGCCTATGTAGAGATCATCCGCAACACGCCGTTTCTCGTGCAGCTCTTCATTGTCTATTTCGGCCTGCCAGGGCTTGGATTGCGCGTCAGCGCGGTGACGGCTGCCCTGATCGGCATGACGATCAATCTCGCCGCCTATTCCACCGAGATCATCCGCGCCGGCATCGAATCCATTCACAAATCGCAGATCGAGGCGGGCGAGGCACTGGGCTTCACGCGGCTGCAGATTTACCGCCATGTCATCATCATGCCGGCCATTGCCAAGGTCTATCCGGCGCTGTGCAGCCAGTTTGTCCTGATGATGCTGGCGTCGTCAGTGTGCTCGGCCATCTCGACGAAGGAACTTGCGGCATCGGCCGCCTTCATCGAATCGCAGAGTTTCCGTTCCTTCGAAGTCTATATTGTCGTCACGCTCATCTATCTGGCGCTGGCGCTCGCCCTGCGTGGTGTGCTTGCCGTCATCGGGCTGTGGTTGTTCGGCCGCCGCGTGGCGCGGCGAACCGCGGTCGCTCTTCCGGAGGTGCAGGCATGATTCTCCGTACCTTCGGTTTCAGTGAATTCGGTTTTCTTGTCTCGGCGCTGCTGTGGACTGTCGTCCTGACCATCATCGCGCTCAGCGGCGGCGGTCTTGTCGGCTTCGTCATCGCGCTTGCCCGCACCTCAACGCACAAATGGCTGCGGATCGTGGCCGCAACCTATATCCAGATCATCCAGGGCATCCCGGTGCTGATGATCCTGTTCCTGTCCTATTACGGGCTGAGCCTCGCCGGGCTGCAGCTGCCGCCTCTCGTGGCAGCGGGCGCTTCGATGACGATCTACGCGTCGGGCTATCTCGCCGAGATCTGGCGCGGCTGTATCCAGTCCGTGCCCAAGCCGCAGTGGGAGGCGTCCGAATCGCTCGCCATGACGCGCGTGCAGCAATATCGCTATGTGATCCTGCCGCAGGCGCTGCGCATCTCGTTGCCGTCAACCGTCGGCTTTGCCGTGCAGGTGGTCAAGAACACGTCGATCACCTCGATCATCGGTTTTGTCGAACTCGCCCGTGCGGGCCAACTCATCAACAATGCGACGTTCCAGCCCTTCCGCGTGTTTCTTGCGGTCGCGGCGCTGTACTTCGTCGTCTGTTATCCGCTGTCCCAGCTGTCGCGTTGGCTGGAAAGGAGACTCCATGCCAGAAGTCATCGTTGAAAATGTCCATAAAAGCTTCGGCTCGGTCGAGGTGCTCAAAGGTGTCTCGCTGACCGTCGAGCGCGGCGAGGTGATCGCGCTGATCGGCCGGTCGGGTTCCGGCAAGAGCACGCTTTTGCGTTGCATCAACGGCCTGGAAAAGATCAATTTCGGCCGCATCGAGATTGCCGGCCACACGGTGAGCAGCGATCCCAGGCATCTGCGGGAACTGCGCCGGGATGTCGGCATTGTCTTCCAGAGCTACAATCTTTTCCCGCATCTGAGTGTCGGCGACAACATCATGCTGGCGCCGAAGATCGTCAAGAATGTCGCCAGGGCACAGAGCCGCGAAACCGCGGAAAAGGTGCTGAAGCTCGTTGGTCTCTCGGAAAAATTCGATGCCTATCCGGATGAGCTGTCCGGCGGCCAGCAGCAGCGCGTCGCCATTGCCCGCTCCCTCGCCATGCAGCCGAAAGTGATGCTGTTCGACGAGGTGACGTCTGCGCTCGATCCGGAACTGACCGAGGAAGTGCTCAACGTCATGGAACAGCTGGCACGGGACGGCATGACGATGATTCTGGTGACGCATGAAATGGCTTTTGCCCGCCGGGTCGCGACCAGAACCATTTTCATGCACCAGGGCAAGATCTGGGAGGAGGGGCCGTCGAAACAACTCTTCAGCGATCCCAAGACGCCGGAGCTGCGCCAGTTCGTCAAAGCCGATGTCAAGTAAATCCATTCATTAGGGAAACCCATGATCATGCCGATCGATATTCTGCAGCTATGCCCGCTGATGCCCGCACTCGAAGCGGATCTTGCCGGGCACTATACCGTGCATCGTTGGTTTGAGACGACGGACCAGCCGGGATTCCTGAAATCCCATGCGGATAAAATCCGCGGTGTGGTGACAGGCGGGCATATCGGTATTCCGACCGAGCTTGCGGCTCAATTGCCCAAGCTGGAAATCGTTTCGATCAATGGTGTCGGTTACGACAAAATCGACCTGAACGCGGCGCGCCAGCGCGGTTATCGCGTCGCCAATACACCGGATGTTCTGACCGCCGACGTGGCCGACCTTGCGCTTGGGTTGATTATCAATCTGGCGCGGCAGCTTGTTCTGGCCGACAATCATGTTCGTGCAGGCAACTGGCCAAAGGGCGAGCTCGGCCTCGGGCACCGGGTGACGGGCCGGCGCTACGGCATTTTCGGACTTGGCCGCATCGGCCAGGCCATCGCCAAACGCCTTGTCGCCTTTGACGGGCAGATTTCCTATTCGGGGCGCCGCAAGCTCGATGTTCCCTATACATTTTACCCGACGCTCGCGGAGCTTGCAGCCAATTGCGATGTGCTGATCATTGCGGCGGCCGCTTCGGCAGAGACCAGGCATGTGGTCAATGCCGATGTGCTGAAAGCTCTTGGGCCCAAAGGCAGCCTGATCAACATCGCCCGCGGTTCGCTTGTCGATGAAACCGCTCTCGTTGCAGCCTTGCAGCATGGTACCATTGCGGGAGCCGGGCTCGATGTGTTCGCGGACGAGCCGCGTGTGCCGGAGGCGCTGTTCGGCATGAAGAACGTCGTGCTTTCGCCGCATGTGGCCAGTGCCACCCACGAGACACGCCGGGCGATGGCCGATCTTGTGCTTGCCAATCTGGAAGCGCAATTTGCCGGCAAGCCGCTGCCGGCGGCGGTTGTTTGACAGATATCGCGATAGACGGGGGAAGAGCCGCCATGGCCGATGCATCCACGATTGCCGTTATTGGCGCAGGGCTCATGGGCGCCGCGATTGCCACACGGCTCATCGAGACCGGCCATCCGGTCACGGTGTTTGACGTCGACGCGCAGAAGGTGGCGGCACTTGTGGCCAAAGGCGCCGTGGCGGCACTTTCGGTTGCCGCGGCCACGGCGCAAAGCCGGTTCGTCATTCTGAGCCTCAACCATGCCGATATTGTCCGTACGGTCGTGTTCGGCGCGGATGGCGTGGCTGCGGCCGCCGGAGCCGACAGGCTGCTGATCGACATGTCATCGATTGATCCGAAGGAAACTGCTGACATGGCGGCAAAGCTGGCGGAATCAACGGGAATGAAATGGCTGGATTGCCCGTTGTCCGGCGGTGTTCCCGGTGCGCTTGCCGGGCGATTGACCGTGATGGCTGGCGGCGACGCCGCCGATTTCGAGCGCGGCCGAATCGTCATGCAGCATCTCTGCGCCAACTATACGCTGATGGGGCCGAGCGGGGCGGGGCAGACGACGAAGCTGATCAACCAGCTGTTCTGCGCCGTGGCGTTCCAGGCGGTTGCCGAGGCGGTAAAGCTGGCGGAAGCGGGCGGCGTTGATCCGGCGCTGATACCGCAGGCGCTGGCGGGCGGACGGGCCGACAACCGGATCATGCAGGAATTCATGGTGAAGTTTGCCGCGCGCGACTACACGCCGACCGGGCGCATCGACAACATGCTGAAGGATCTCGATTCGCTGCAGGCCTTTGCGCTGAAGACGAAGACGCCGTTGCCGATGACCGGTCAGGTCGTTGAAATTCACCGGCTCCTGTGTGCAGCCGGTCTAGGCGCGCGCGATTCAGCCGAGATGATGCGGCTGCTCGACGGTTTCTCCCACTAATCCCGGAATGTCTGGACTTTCAGCCATTCAACACTGGCCTCGACGATCTGCGTGATCGGATGCGCGACATCCTGCGTGAACACGAGTGGTTCACCCGTTGGCGATTCCAGCGTCGCCAATTGGCTGTCGAGCATCGACAGCGGCATGAAATGGCCGGTGCGCTTGCTCATGTGATCGCGCAAGACCGCCAGGCTGCCGTCGAGAAAGACAAAGGCGAGGGGCCCGCCCGCTTCCCGGCGCAGCCGGTCGCGATACATCTTCTTCAATGCGGAGCAGGACACGACCACGCCCTTTTCGGCCTTGGCAAGTTCCGCGCCGATCTTGTCGAGCCACGGCCAGCGGTCCTCGTCGGTCAGCGGGATGCCCGCCGACATTTTCTTCACATTGCTTTCCGGATGCAGCACATCGCCTTCGATGAACGGCAGGGACAGTGCCGCCGCGATGCCCTCTCCAACTGAAGATTTGCCGGAGCCGCTCACGCCCATGACGATCAGCCTGATCATAGGGACGCCGTAATGCCGCCATCGACATGGATGACCTGGCCGTTGACGAAGGACGATGCGTCGCTGGCCAGAAACACCGCCGCTCCGACCAGTTCCTCGACATTGCCCCATCGTCCCGCCGGGGTGCGCTTTTCCAGCCAGCCGGAGAATTCCGGATTGTCGATCAGCGCCTGATTGAGCGGCGTCTTGAAATAGCCGGGTGCGATGGCGTTGACCTGCAGGCCGTATTTGGCCCAGTCCGTGCACATGCCGCGCGTCAGGTTGCGGACGGCGCCCTTGGTTGCGGTGTACGGCGCGATGGAAGGCCGCGCCAGTTCGCTTTGCACGGAGGCGATATTGATGATTTTTCCACGTCCACGCTTGATCATGTGCTTTGCCACGCTCTGTCCGGCATAAAAGACACTGGACACATTGGTCTGCAGCAGCAGCTGCCACTTATCTTCGGGAAAGTCCTCGAGTGGCGTGCGGAACTGCATTCCGGCATTGTTGAACAGAATGTCGATCGCGCCAATATTTGTCTCGATCGTGTCGACGCCGGCCTTGACGCTTTCCAGGCTGGTCACGTCGAAAGCGGCCGCATGGGCTTTGTGGCCCGCTGCCCTGAGTTCGACAACGGCGGCATCGACCTTTGCCGCATCGCGGCCATTGATGATGATTTCCGCGCCGTGTTCAGCCAATCCCTTGGCCAGGGCAAAGCCGATTCCCTGGCTTGATCCCGTAACGAGGGCGCGTTTTCCCTCCAGGCTGAACAATGGATAGGCCATTCTTTGTTTCCTCCGGTTCTGCGGAATTCCGATTGCGGGATGTCATCGCTTCCTTCTCCGCTTGACATAAATGTTATCGATAACATATGCAAGTATTCCGGTGTTATGGTGCTGAAATTGATCCCGGCCGCTGCGGCTGGAGGCATGAAGCGCAAGGGGAGGAACGTATGAAGGCTGTTGTCATCCACGCGGCAAAGGATCTGCGCATCGAGGAACGCGATCCGGGCATTCCCGAAGCCGGGCAAGTGGATATTGCCGTTGAGGCCGGCGGCATATGCGGCTCGGATCTGCACTATTACAATCATGGCGGGTTCGGCACGATCCGGCTGCGCGAACCGATGATCCTCGGCCACGAGATTGCCGGAACCATCAGGGCATTGGGGTCGGGGGTCAGTGGTCTTGCCGTCGGTGACCGGGTGGCGGTATCCCCCAGCCGTCCCTGCAACCACTGCGACTATTGCCTGCAAGGGCTGCAGAATCACTGTCTCAACATGCGCTTCTACGGCAGCGCCATGCCCATGCCGCATATCCAGGGCGCATTCCGCCAGCGGCTGATCGCCGAGGCCTGGCAATGCCACCGGGTGGCGGATGGCGTTTCGATCAACGAGGCGGCCTTTGCCGAACCCTTTGCCGTGACGCTGCATGCGGTCAAGCGCGCCGGTTCATTGCTTGGCAAGCGTGTTCTTGTTACCGGCTGTGGTCCGATTGGAGCGCTGACCATCCTGGCGGCGCGCGCGCATGGCGCCCGGGAGATTGTCGCGACCGACGTCATGGATGCGGTGCTGGTCAAGGCCCGGGAGATCGGGGCGGACCGGACCATCAATGTCGCCGACCATCCGGAGCAACTGGCAGCCTATTCCGCCAACAAGGGCTCGTTCGATGTGATGTTCGAGGCATCCGGCAACGAACGGGCGCTGCGCGCCGGGCTCGACGTTCTGCGCCCGCGCGGCATTCTCATGCAGCTCGGCCTTGGTGGGGACATCGCCATTCCGCAGAACCTGATCGTCTCCAAGGAAATCGATCTGCGCGGCTCCTTCCGCTTCCACGAGGAGTTCAGCCTCGCGGTTGATCTGATCGGCCGGAAAATTGTCGATGTGAAGCCGCTGCTCACCGGCATCTTCAGTCTTGACGAGGCGGTGCAGGCTTTTGAGACCGCGGGTGATCGCAGCCGTTCGATGAAGGTGCAGCTCGCCTTTGCCTGACATTCGTGCCGGGAATGCGTCAAATGTCCATTGAAACCGCTTTTCCCTATGTTAAGGTCCGGCGCCGCTTCCCCTTTGACAGAGCGTTGATGCTTTCGGGTCTATCGCCGGGGGATTGTTCGGCATAAGCGTTTCGGGAGAAGGCCGGTCGACGGCTGCAGCGTGACGGCCCTTGTGCCGTCATCAGGAAGGACAGAACATACCATGACAGTGCACCAGAACCTGATCGACGGCGCGTGGATCGGCGGCGATGCGATCGCCAACATCAACCCCTCCAACACCAATGACGTCGTTGGTGAATATGCGCGGGCGACGGCTGAAGACACGCTGAACGCCATTGCCGCGGCAAAGGCGGCATTCCCGGCCTGGTCGCGGTCCGGCATTCTTGAGCGTCACGCCATCCTGCGCAAGACCGCCGATGAGATCACCGCCCGCAAGGACGAGATCGGCCGGCTGTTGTCACGCGAGGAAGGCAAGACCCTGGCCGAAGGCATCGGCGAGACCGTGCGCGCCGCCCAGATTTTTGATTTCTTCGCCGGGGAAGTCCTGCGCCTGGCCGGCGAGGTTCTCCCCAGTGCCCGCCCGAACATCGGCGTGGAAGTCACCCGGGAAGCCGTAGGTGTCGTCGGCATCATCACGCCGTGGAATTTCCCCATCGCCATCCCCGCCTGGAAGATTGCGCCGGCATTGGCCTATGGCAATACGGTGGTTTTCAAGCCTGCGGATCTGGTTCCCGGCTGTTCCTGGGCGATTGTCGATATATTGCACCGCGCCGGGTTGCCGAAGGGCGTGCTCAACCTCGTCATGGGCAAGGGTTCGGTTGTCGGCCAGACCATTCTCGACAGCGCCGATGTCAATGCCATCACCTTCACCGGTTCTGTGGGGACGGGCAAGCGCGTTGCTGCCGCCTCCATCGAACATATGCGCAAGTTCCAGCTGGAGATGGGCGGGAAGAACCCGTTTGTCGTGCTCGACGATGCGGATCTGACCGTGGCCGTCGAAGCCGCCGTCAACAGTGCCTTCTTCTCCACCGGCCAGCGCTGCACCGCGTCCTCGCGCATCATTGTCACCGAAGGCATCCACGACCGGTTCGTTGCGGCGGCAACCGAACGCCTGAAGGGTGTCGTTGTCGATGACGCCCTGAAAGCCGGAACCCATATCGGGCCGGTGGTCGATCAGAGCCAGCTGAAGCAGGACGAGGACTATATCGCCATCGGCAAGACCGAGGGCGCCAGGCTGGCCTTCGGCGGCGAGCGGCTGACCCGCGATAATCCCGGTTTCTACCTGCAGCCGGCACTGTTCACCGAGGCGACCAACCAGATGCGGATTTCCCGCGAGGAAATTTTCGGTCCTGTCGCCAGCGTGATCCGGGTCAAGGATTATGAGGAAGCGCTGCATACCGCGAACGACACGCCGTTCGGCCTGTCCTCAGGCATTGCGACAACGAGCCTGAAACACGCCACGCATTTCAAGCGCAATGCCGAAGCCGGCATGGTTATGGTCAACCTGCCGACGGCAGGCGTGGATTTCCACGTGCCGTTCGGCGGCCGCAAGGGCTCGAGCTATGGCCCGCGCGAGCAGGGCAAATACGCTGCCGAATTCTATACGACCGTGAAGACGGCCTATACGCTGGCCTGACGGGCGCTTTCTCTATTTTCATGACAGACCGGTTTTTGACGGGCGGTGCGGTTGCACCGCCCGTTTTCATTGGCTTCTGTGTGTGGTGTCGGTTGAGTTATCCCCAGGGGTTGCTTGGCTGATTTGAGAAAGTTTGGATTTGTGCGTTTTTTTGGAAAAGTCGTGTTGACAGTTTTGGTTGGTGGGGTCTATATACCGAC
>NZ_JBXAFE010000013.1:0-25622 GCF_058792715.1 Phyllobacterium sp. MT110 | reverse complement strand
TTTGATTTTGTTCTCATGCACGCCAATAGCGAAGTGCCTGCTAACGATCTATTAACCACACAAAGTGAGGCAGACCCCTTAAAGGCGAGATGACAAACCCAACAAAATCAATGGCGATGCTTTGCTGTTAAATGTGAGATTTTGCCTTTAACTCCGACATTCTTGCCCCTAAAGCTGAGACAACGTTCAAGCGGGCAAGCAGCGGTCGGAGAAGATGGAGGACGGGGATCCTGGCGAAGCGGTTGGCGCCGAAACCCATCGCAGGGCCACGGTCCTGCGCCCGCTCGTGGAAGCCTATCTTGCGGGCGCCGGCAGTCTGGAAAGTGGTGTTCGGGATGCTGTCTGGGAGCTCGGCGTCAGCCGGGCGACGGTGTGGCGCTGGATCAGGCGGCTGGCAGAGGATGGTGGGCGGACCAGCGCGCTGGCCGCACGAAAGCGCGGTCGGCGCTCGGGCACGACGGTTATCTCCGGCGATGTCGAGGCGCTCATCGAAGGCCATCTGCGCCGGTACTATTTGCGGCGGGAGCGAGCCAGCCTGGCGCGCGTAGTCAAGGAGATCGGCATCGCTTGTCGTGAACGTGGCCTTCAGTCGCCAACGCGCCGGACGGTGCAGCGGCGACTGGACGCGCTGGACGAACGCGAACTCATGAGGGCAAGGGAGGGCGCAAAGGCGGCGCGCCAGAGGTTTGGCCCGGTGCCCGGCAGGAAGAAGGTGGGCCTTCCCCTCGATGTCGTGCAGGTCGACCACACGCTGGCTGACATCATTCTTGTCGACAGTTTCGTGCGCAAACCCATCGGCCGACCCTGGGTGACGCTCACGATCGACATCGCCACGCGGATGGTGACCGGATACTACGTTAGCCTTGAGGCGCCGTCTCGCCTCTCGGTGGCGCTTTGTCTGACCCGGGCCGTCGCGCCGAAGGCGGCGCTTCTGGCCGATCTGGGCAGTAGTGCACCCTGGCCCGCACAGGGCCGGCCGCGCAGCATTCACGTCGACAACGGCAGCGATTTCCGGTCGAACACCTTCCAAGGGGCCTGTGCCGAATGGGGGATCGATCTCACGTACCGGCCCCTGGCGCGCCCGCACTTCGGCGGTCACATCGAGCGGCTGATCGGCACGATGATGGGGGCCGTGCACCTGCTGCCTGGAACGACCGAGTCCTCCATTGCCGCCAAGGGCAGCTATGATGCCGAAGCCAAGGCCGCGATGAGTCTGAGTGAGTTTGACAGCTGGTTCGTTCTGGAAATCTGTCGCTACAACAACAGCGTTCACTCGAGCCTTGGCTGCACGCCCGTCGCCAAATGGGAGGCGCTGGCCGCGGAAATGTCGAGCGACATTCCCTTCGACATGGAGGCGTTCCGGGTGAGCTTCCTGCCAAGCGAGAAGCGCCAGATTCGGCGGGATGGCATTCATCTGTTCGACATCCGCTACTGGTCGGATGCCCTGGCGGGGCGGGCTGCCCGAAAGGACGGGAAGGTGGTCGTGCGCTACGATCCGCGTGACATCTCCGCGATCTGGGTCGAGCTCGACGGCGGACGGTGCGTGGAGGCGCGCTACCGAAACCTGGAAATCCCGCCGGTGTCGTTGTGGGAGTATCGCGAGGCCATGAGGATGGCGCGGACCTTAGGCAAGACGGGGTCTAATGAGCTGGTCCTGGCAGAGTTGATCCGACAGCAACGGCAGATCGAGGGGGAAAGCCGGATCCTGACCAAGGCCGAACGCCGATCCCGCGAAAGACGCAGTGCGTCGAAAGGGCCAACCCCAGCAGATTTCTCGTCCGAGGGGCTGCGCCCGGTCGACACCGGTGATACGTCGCGCCCGTTGTTCAAGGTGGAGCGATGGTAACGTGAGGGCAGGGGGAACTGGGCAAGACGGTCGTATCGCCCTCATTCAATCGGACATCTGGATCGGCTTTCCCCGCGCAGAGCGGGTGCTGGACAGGTTGCAGAGCCTGATCGACGCGCCGCGGCAAACCCGGATGCCAGGCCTTCTCGTCCATGGTGCTTCGGGCATCGGCAAGACGATGATCGCCCGGAACCTCTCGCGCAGATACGCGCCGGAATATGACCCGGCCGTGGGCATAACCCACACCCCACTGCTCTTGCTGCAGGCGCCGCCCGCTCCTGACGAACGGCGGTTCTATCTGCATATCCTCGCGGCGGTCGGCGCGCCGGCAACGACGCTGGGCGTCCGCGCACAGAGCGTTGCCGCCCTCGAAGTCCGAGTGATTGCCCTGCTGCGTGATCTCGGGCTTCGCATGATCATGATCGACGAGGTCCACAACCTGTTGGCCGGAACCCACCGCGAGCAGCGCCGCTTCCTCAATGTCCTGCGCTATCTCAGCAACGAACTCGAGGCGTCTCTGGTCTGCTTCGGGGTCAGCGAAGCAGTGGATGCAATCCGTTGCGACGTGCAGCTTGCCCGGCGGCTGGACGAGCACCACCTGCCGAACTGGCGCGATGACGCCGAGTTCTCGGACATGATCCAGACCCTTATCGCGGCGATGCCGCTAGGGAAGAAATCCAATCTGAAGGTTAAATCGCTCAAGCAGATCCTTGCACTGACCGGCGGGGTGACCTCGCGGATCTTCGCTCTGGTCAAAGATCTGTCTATCGATGCCATTCTCTCCGGCGAGGAATGCATCACCGATGACGCAATCACGAAGTGGACCCCGGTCTGGTCGCGCCACGCAACCGCTCAGCGGCGGCTCGAGCAGTCGGGAGCGTAACGCTGCGCCCGCTCCCGAAGACCGTCGCGCCACTCCGGGATGAGCTCCTCTCCGGTTGGCTGGCGCGGCTGGCGGCCAGTAATTATTGTGAAATCAGCGAACTTCTGGCGCATGTCGGTCTGGACAGCCGACATGCCGACACGCTTAACTTCGAACTCAACGCCGAAGCCGCTGGACGGATCGCCGCGGCGGCGCGCGTCTCTCCCGCGCTTGTCCAGTCGCTGATCTTTCCGGCACTGCCCCAGAACGAAGCGCTACTGACGGCGCAGGTTCCGTTCCAGCGTTGTCCCAGGTGCTCACGACTTGGCCTCGCGCTGAAGCATTGGCGGCGGGCTTGGGCATTCGACTGCCAGAAGTGCGGAGAGAGGCTCCTTCCGATCCTTGGTAGATCCGAAGTCGAGGTCCAGCCAGAAAAGTTGCTGCGTCGTGCCCGGAGCGGGGCAGGGCTGCTCGAGCAAGCAGCCACGTCCAGCGGCAGCGTCGATCTCCGTCGCGCGATGCGGGCCGCCCGTTTTGCAATGGGGCTCAAGAAGGTCCGCGGGGATCCGGCCTTCGCACTTCAGGGCCCCAGACCGGACGTGAGACTGTTCTGCCTCGCTGCGATCGCCGTGGCCCGGAAGCGCCCGCTGGTTAAGGCGGTGATGTTCAGCGCCGGCATCGACGGTTTTGCAAGGGTTGCGTTGCTGGCGGCATTCGAAAAGGAACCGCGCCTGTTAGTCGCCGTTGATCGGATCGTGGAACGCACCCGACAACGGACCTCCCCACTGGCAGCAGAATCTCACAATTAAGGGCAAGAAATGTCGCCCAACGCACCGCGTCTCATATTTAACGGCAACGCGACAATTGGTCCGGACGATTCTCTGATCATGAGAGTCACGCGCGCCGGCAGAGGTGGCGCAGCTTCGGCTCCGTCTATCAGGCTCAATAGGAGTTTTGCGGCCTCGAAGCCGAGTTCTCGCGCCGGTTGGCGCACTGTCGTCAAACTCGGATAGAGGAGGGATGATATCGGCAAATCGTCGAAGCCTACGATGGAGACATCCCCGGGCACATCGAGACCGACTTTGCGGCAATACGACATGGCACCAATGGCCATCAGATCGTTCGCACAGATCAGCGCGGTGGGGCGCTCGCCCGCGGGGCCGCGCAGGGCTTCTGCGGCAAGCCTCTCTCCGGACTCCATT
The DNA here is from genome assembly GCF_058792715.1 of Phyllobacterium sp. MT110. Taxonomy (NCBI): domain Bacteria; kingdom Pseudomonadati; phylum Pseudomonadota; class Alphaproteobacteria; order Hyphomicrobiales; family Phyllobacteriaceae; genus Phyllobacterium; species Phyllobacterium sp. MT110. Next base: position 21,712 of record NZ_JBXAFE010000013.1, on the reverse strand, counting down.
CGATAATCGCCCGCGAAAAATGGGACGGCGTCAGGATTCATCCCCACTGCCGCAATCGCTTCGCGATACCCGGAGAGGCGCTGCTCGGCGGTCCACAGTTCTGTGGGGCCTCCCAAGATCGCCAGGCGTCTATGTCCAAGCGAGGTCAGATGCTCGGCGATTTCGCGCGCGCCTTGCCGGTTTTGCGACACCACGCAGGGCAAGTTGAAACCGTGAAGCTTTTCATCGACCAGAACGACAGGTCCAACCTGTATAAGTTCGACCAACGACTGCATCCGGCTGTTTGCACCCGAAAGATAGATGAGCCCGTCCAAGCGTTGGCTCCTCAGCAAGCGGCTGTTCCATGACTCGCTGTCACCGCTTGCTTCGGGCGCGCAGAAGACGACTAGCACGTCTCTTTCCGCGGCAGCCTGTTCAACGCCTTCCGCAACCATAGCGAAGAATTGGTTCACCAAGTCCGGCACAACAAGGCCAATGGTCGCGACGCTCTTGCGTTTGAGATTGCGGGCGGTTTCATTCGGCATGTAGCCCAAAGCCCTGACCGCATCCAGGACGCGCGCCTTGCGGTCGGCGGCGACAGGCCCGCTGTCATTCAAAACATAGCTGACGGTGCTAAGCGAGACGGCTGCGCGCTTGGCAACATCTTTCATGGTGGGGCGTCGCGCGGGCTTGGCCGTCAGGCTTTTTCTCGGCGCATCGCCTTTCGACTTTGGCATTCCGTTCTCCGATAGCGGCCGCGGGAGACAGCGATGTTCAGCTTATCGCACTCGGCGCAGCCGACAAAGTCTCGCTGAGATATAATCGGTTTTACTAGCACCTAGAGCTGCGCGATAAAAGTCGGTTTTTGACCTTGCTCCTTCTGGGGGACGATCCGGGCTGCCTGTCGCGCGCGAGATGCCCACACGTGATCTGGGCTCGCGTCTTTTCGTCAACATCGACGGGGCGGGCGAGGGGTGGCGGCGCGTTTGCGCTATGGGCCGCGAGGGCGCGTTGATTCGAGAAAATCGGTCGAATGGGTTCGATATCGGCGGGCGAGTGGGCTTGCGGAGGGCTGACCGAACTCCACGAAGCGCTTACTCGGTCCCGGTCTCAAACCCGCAAAAACACAGGGCTTTGCATCTGCCACCTTAGGGTCAGGACCCATTAATTAGCTTGAGCCCGCCCGGCCTTCGTGATTCAAGCTCCCCAACTTGCGGGGGTTATGATGAGCAACCTTTTTTGGCTTACCGATGAGCAGATGGCGCGGTTGAAGCCGTTCTTCCCGAAGAGCCATGGCAAGCCGCGTGTCGATGACCGGCGTGTGTTGAGCGGCATAATCTTCATCAATCGCAATGGCTTGCGCTGGTGTGATGCCCCGCGTGAGTATGGTCCGCCGAAGACGCTCTACAATCGTTGGAAGCGCTGGGGTGACATGGGGGTCTTTGCCCGGATGATGGAGGGGCTGGCCTCCGAAGGCACCGAGCAGAAGACCATCATGATCGACGCGACTTACCTGAAGGCGCACCGCACGGCTTCGAGCCTGCGGGCGAAAAAGGGGGGGCCGACGACCAGCGCGGGCGTCTGATTGGCAGAACGAAGGGCGGGCTGAACACCAAGCTGCATGCCGTCACGGATGCCAAGGGTCGGCCCCTGAAGTTCTTCATGACCGCAGGTCAGGTCAGCGACTATACCGGAGCCGCCGCCTTGCTGGGCAGTCTGCCGGCCGCCGAGTGGATTATCGCAGACCGGGGTTACGACGCAGACTGGTTCCGAGATGCGTTAAAAGACACGGGGATACGTCCCTGTATCCCAGGTCGGAAGTCGCGCGGCAAAGCTGTCCGATACGACAAGCGGCGCTACCGCCGCCGCAACCGCATCGAGATCATGTTCGGTCGACTGAAAGACTGGCGCAGGGTCGCAACACGCTATGACAGATGCGCCAAGACCTTCCTCTCCACCGTCGCCCTCGCCGCTACCGTCATGTTCTGGCTTTGACGAGCAATGAGTCTGGACCCTAGCGCGAAGCGTCGCGATCGGGGCGCGAAAAATGAGCATCTGAGGTGGACGAAAACAAATGTTGACAGATCTGATTTCAAGTTGCTAACGTTCACTAGTAGAAACGGTTCTATCTGATGCCAAATTCATAAAATGATGGATTCTTGGCGGACCACTGATCGGCTAATCGCCTCAATGTAGAACCGTTACTATAGTGGGTGGTGCCCTGCGCCACTGGGGAGTGAAGCCGCGAGGCGCCAACAAGGAGAGGAAGAAAATGTCGCTGGGCGAACAGTTCGACAACATCATCATCAACACGGACAGCTACAAACACTGTCACTATCCGTTGTACCCTAAAGGTACTGAGTACATTTCCTCGTATATCGAGTCTCGAGGAGGTGAGTTCCCGGTGACTATGTTCGTCGGGCTTCAGGCTTTTCTCCGCGACTATCTGATGCGCCCGGTCACTCTTGAGGATGTGGATGCCGCTGAATTCCTCATGCGAGAGCAGGGGATGCACTTCAACCGCGAGAACTGGATGGGCATCATCAACGATCACGGCGGCTATCTGCCGGTCGAGATCGAGGCCGTGGCGGAGGGCACGGTTCTTCCTGCCAAGAACGTCCTGGTTCAGATCATCAACACCGATCCGAAGTATTTCTGGGCGACGAGCTTCTTCGAGACCGCCTTGCTGCGCGCGGTGTGGTACCCCACGACCGTCGGCACGCTGAGCTGGATGTGCAAGCAGGTGATCCGCACCGCGCTTGAGCGCACCTCGGACAACGTGCACCTGCTGCGGCACATGCTGCACGATTACGGCGCGCGTGGGGTGAGTTCGCAGCAGTCAGCTGCATTGGGCGGCCTGGCTCATCTGGTTAACTTCAGTCAGAGTGATACAACACCGGGTATCCTTGCAGCCAAACGCTGGTATAACGCTGTAGATCCTTCCAACTCAGGGCCTAACTCAGAACACGCCGGCTTCACAGCTTGGGGGCGCGAAGGAGAGGTCGACGCGATCCGTAACATGCTTGAGGTCCATCGTGATCACGGCTTCGCGCTCGTGCTGACGGACACCTATGATCACGAAAACTGCGTCAAAAACATCCTCGGTGGAGAGTTGAAGGAGATGATTCAGAACTTCCCTGGGCTGGTGGGTGCGCGTCCAGATTCCGGGGAAATCGTCGAAGTTACCGCTGATACAACAGAGTGGCTTATGGATGCATTTGGCTACGAGACGAACAGCAAAGGCTTTAAGATCCTGCCACCATTCATTCGTGTGGTTCAGGGTGACGGTGTGACGGTTAAGAGCTTGCCGCGCGTTTATGCTGAGCTTGAGCGTCGTGGCCTTGCCGCGGATAACGCGATCTTTGGTATGGGCGGTGGTCTGCTCCAGCACTGTGATCGCGATACAAACCGCTTTGCGCAAAAAGCGAGTGCCGTATGCGTAAACGGAGAGTGGCGCGACATTTCAAAAAGCCCGAAAGGCGAGCAATACAAGACATCTAAGGCAGGTCGGCTTGCGCTGATCAAAGAGAATGGCGAATTCAAAACGGTACGTCGCGAATCTGTCAGCCCTGAGCAAAATCTGCTCCAGCCAGTATTCCGAAACGGCAAACTGCTCAAGAAATGGGACTTTTCCGAGTTGATCGAGGCAAGTGAAGCGCCGGTTCCTCAGGAGTGGTACCAAAGCTGGCTTGATGCCTCTGTAAGCTGAGGCTGCTCCTGAAACCTGACGGAGCCGCCGGTAATAACAGGTGGCTCCGTTAAAATCTGGTTGCTTCAGCCGAAAGTGCAAAGGCAACTTTGAAACATCTGCTTAACCGAGAACACAAAGAAGGAGAACAGGATGGGAATGAAATTTTGGGTGACAGCCCCTTTCTTTTATCCGGATATGAGCAAGCCTTGGTCCGAAGTCCTCGATAGCATGCTGCGCATTGTAGATGCAGCTGAAGAATACGGTTTCGAGGGTATCACCATCAACGAGAACCAATTTCAGAACTACGTATGCAACCCCTCTGCGATGATGTTTGCTGCTGTTGCAGCCCAACGAACAAAGCGGCTTCGTATTGTTCCTGGCGTGGTTGTTCTTCCGGCCTATAATCCTTTGCTTGTTGCATCTCAGATGTGCCTTCTTGATCACCTTGCGCCTGGCCGTACTGGTCTTGGCATTGCGCGTGGGGGGAGCCGGTTCCAGCTTGAACGGCTTGGCATCGAGCCCAAAGATCAGCGCCCTATGTATGATGAGGGTTTGAAGGTTATTCGCGGCCTTTTCGAAAATGATGATTTCTCGTTTGATGGGGACTACTTCTCGTTCCCGCCAACGACGCTTGTGCCGAAACCCGCCACTTTGCCCCATCCTGAAATCTGGGTCGCTTCGCAGAGCATCTCGGGCGTTCGCAGCGTTGCTCAGCAGGGTCTGAACCTGATCACCGCGCCGAACTATGGGAATTTCGAGCCCTATGGTGATCTTGAAGAACTGGTCGAGAGTTACAACGACGAGTGCAAAAAGAGCGGCCAGCAGCGCGGACAGGTTATGGTTTTGCGCCACACTTGGCTTGGACGCACCGAAGAAGAAGCACTGGAATATTTCGACGACGTTGTCTCGGAGTATAACTACTACATGGCGCTCGTTAAGGGCCCCGGGACTGTCGACACGAAAGAAGACAGGCTGGCCACTCGGGATGTCGGTGAAAGTCGAAACTACGTGTTCCGCGGGAAAATGACCCCGGAAAACCATCAGATTTCCAAGGAAAATCTGTTGGAGAAATACGCTGATCCGATCCTGACAACCCCCGAAAAGATGATCGAGCGCATGAAGAGCTACGAGAAGATTGGCGTCGATCACATGGCCTGTCTGATCGCGGTGGGCATGCCGACCGATGCGATCATCGCAAATATGAAAATGATGTCCGAAGAGGTCTTCCCCGCCTTTGCAGACTGAGCTGCCTGGGCGTGATGGACAAAGCCGGTCGAGCATGAGGGATCTCCCACTCTCGCGCTCGACCGGGGCCGAAAGCTGCACCTGAAAGGAGAAACGCGTGATCAACGAAGTGCGAGAATACGTTCCAATGCCGGGACGGCTGGGCGACGCTATGGACCTGCTCAAGACGACCGTCTTTGCGCTTTTCCGCCGCCACAACATGGAGGTCGTGCAGGCCGGATTTACCACGCTGGGTGATCATTCCTTCGGCGAGATCGTCTACACGATGCGGTTCGAGAACCTCGCTGAGCTTGAGGAAAAGTGGAACGCATTTCTGGCTGATCCTGATTGGGCGCCCGCACTTGCCGCGCGCGAGAAGGATGGCCCGCTATACAAGTCCATTCAGCGTCGTGTGCTGAACGCCGACCCCTTCGAGGATGCATTGCGAAGTCGCACGGATCATTCGCCATCCTGACCATTTCGCGCGCCGTACACAGCTGCCAACACCATAAGGCCACTTGCACCATGACCAGCTCGCAACAAGTCCCGATCCTTCATCCTGAGAAGTTCTATATCGACGGCAAATGGGTTGATCCGTCGACGAACCGGATGATCGACGTCGTCGATTCCGCGACCGAGGAGCTCTATTTTTCGGTTGCCGAAGCCGAGGTTGCCGATGTTGCGCGGGCTGTCGAGGCGGCGCGGCGCGCCTTTGACACCGGCCCTTGGCCGCGCATGAGCGCGTCAGAGCGGGCTGTCTACCTGCGCCGTTTCGCCGAGGCAATGGAAGCGCGCTATGATGACATGACCGAAATCTGGCCCCGCGAGACCGGGGTCATCGCGAGCATCGTGAAACCGGTTATGGAAGAGGTCCCCTTCGCGTTTCGCTACTATGCGGATCTTGCCGAGACATATCCCTTTGAGCAGGAGGTGCCGCCGAGTTTCGGGCCGGGATATGGGATGATCGCTGCCGAGGCGGTTGGTGTCGTCGGCGCAATTATTCCCTGGAATATGCCCATGAACATTGCGACTTGGAAGCTCGCGCCGGCGTTGCTCGCGGGGTGCACGGTGGTCGTGAAGGCCTCGCCCGAGGCGCCCGGCGCAGCCTATGTGATCGGCGAGATCGCGGAGCAAATCGGCCTGCCCGCGGGGGTGGTGAACATCCTCACCGCTGATCGTGTGGCCTCCGAAGCCCTCGTGACCGACCACCGCGTCGACAAGATCACCTTCACCGGCTCGACTGGTGTGGGCAAACGCATTGCGGGCATCATGGCCGAACGTGTCGGGCGTTACACGCTGGAACTTGGCGGAAAGTCGGCCGCGATCATCTGCGACGACATGGATATCGATCAGGCCGCAGACAGCCTGACATCGGGCGCTTGCTTTGTTTCGGGGCAGGTCTGCGCGTCTCTCACGCGTATCATCGTCCCGCGTCATCGGCATGATGCGATGCTCGAAGCCATCGCGGCGCGCTACGCCAAGATCAAGGTCGGCAATCCGTTTGATCGCGATGTGCAAATGGGGCCGCTTGCATCCGATACGCAGCGGGCGCGCGTCGAGGAATACATCCAGATCGGCAAAGACGCGGGCGCGACGCTCGCCTTCGGGGGCGATCGGCCCAAAGATCTCAACCGGGGGTGGTTCATCCAGCCGACGGTATTTGGAAATGTCGACAATGGATCGCGCCTCGCCCAGGAGGAAATCTTTGGCCCTGTGACCTCTGTCATCGCGGCCGAGGACGAGAACGATGCGATCCGGCTGGCGAATGACTCGATTTTCGGCCTCAACGCGTCTGTTTTCACGAATGACGCCGACCGTGTCCTTGAAATGAGCCGCAAGTTGCGGACCGGAACGGTTGGACAGAACGGGAACCGCGCGGATTTCGGAATTGGCTTTGGCGGGTTCAAACAGTCCGGGATTGGCCGCGAAGGCGGCGTTGCGGGGCTGCTGCCCTATCTTGAGAACAAAACCGTCGTTCTCGACGCTGCGCCCCGCGGATCCGCGGCCGCCAAAAACGGGGCAGGGGCATGAACATGATCACCCCCAATGCCCGCCCGAACGGATCGCGTCTGCATGTGTTCGACATGGACGGCACGCTGTTGCGCAGCACGGCCACCATCGAGCTTGCGCGACATCTAGGCCATCTCGATCGCGGGCAGGAGATCGAGACGCTTTGGGGAGAGGGCCGTATTTCGGATACGGATTTCTGGCGCGCGCTTCTGGAGATCTGCGACGGAGCGACCGATGCAGATTTTGACAAGGCCTTTGCGTCTTCGCCCTGGATGGCGGGGGTTGCCGAGGTTTTTGCCGACATCACCGCCCGAGGCGAAGCGGCGATCGTTATATCGCAATCCCCGACCTTCTTTGTCGAGCGTCTGAAAACCTGGGGCGCGCACGAAACCTACGGCTCTGACGTGGTGCCGGGCGCGCCCCTGAGCGACACCGCCACTTTGTTACCCGAGGCCAAAGTGGAGATCACGCGGGCCGCGCTCACTGCCCGCGGTTTGGGGGCCGCCGACTGCGTTGCCTATGGCGACTCGTCGAGCGACGTGGAGCTTTTCAAGTCCTTCGCGAACACGATCGGCGTGAACCCGTCAGCCACTCTGAGCAAGCTGGCCACCGTCGAATACCGCGGCACGGACATGCGCGAAGCCTACCGGTTGGGGCGCGATCTGATCGGCCAAAACGACCGCCAGAACATCAATCAAGACAACACATGACAAGGAGCTAGGGGCTAGTGGGCAATAAGCAAACCGCGACAAAGGTTCTCTTTGTAGGTGAATCCTGGATCAAGCACACGATCCACATGAAGGGCTTCGACCAGTTCAACAATACCCAATACGAAGAAGGCGCGGGCCATTTCCTGAGCTGCATGGACGAGGCCGGGTTTGATATCACCTATATCCGGGCGCATGAGGTCTCGCTGCGTTTCCCGCGCACCGCTGAGGAAATGGATCAGTTCGATGTCGTCGTGATCTCTGATATCGGATCGAACTCGTTCTTGCTGGTCGACGAGACGTTTTTTGAGTCGAAAAAAATGCCGAACCGCCTCGAGCTGGTCTCGGATTTTGTCAAGCGCGGGGGCGGTCTTGTCATGGTGGGCGGCTATCTGTCCTTTACCGGGATCGACGCCAAAGGACGCTATGGCATGAGCCCGCTCGCGGCACCTTTGCCCGTCACGCTCTTGGATCATGACGACCGGATCGAAAAGCCCGAAGGGGCATGCGTCACCGTCTGCGAGCCGGGGCATCCGGTGCTTGGCGATACCCCGTCCGCGGATTGGCCGCAGGTCTTGGGCTATAACAAGTTGATCGCAAAGCCGGGTGTGACCGTGGTCGCCAAGGTCGATGACGATCCCATGATCGCTGTCGGTGAATTTGGTAAAGGGCGGTCTGCCGTATTCGCCTCTGATCTGGCACCGCATTGGGCCCCGCCGGAATTCCTCAGCTGGCCACATTACGCGGGCTTGTGGAGCGCGATCCTCTCTTGGACCGCAGGCGCGCGCTAAGGCCGGGCCCCATAGGAACACCAAGCAAGGGCATGGTCATGTTGAAGCAAAAGCAAGCCGCACCGCTGAACGAGGTCCGCACATGACTGGACATCTTTTGGTTGTTGGTGCCATCAATATTGACTTGGTCGTGCCGGTCCAGTCCCTACCCGGTCCGGGCGAGACCGTCGTCGGCGACGCGTTGCAGAGGCATGGCGGCGGCAAGGGCGGTAACTCAGCGGTTGCTGCGGTCCGGGCCGGTGCCAAGGTGCGCTATGTCGGGGCCGTCGGAGATGATCAGCTCGGGGCCGGGGCGCTCACCGATTTGCGCGCCGACGGTGTCGAAGCCTCTGACGTTGCTCTCAAGCCAAAGGTCGCAACCGGTTGCGCATTGATTGTTGTTGACGCGAAAGGCGAGAACCAGATCGCGGTCGCCGCCGGTGCGAACATGCGCCTGACGGTTGAAGACGTCGAGACCGCGTTGGGCCGCTCCGAAGGCTGGACCTCGACGGCGCTTGTCAGCACCGAGATCACACCGGACGCAGTGGTCGCTGCGGTCAAGGGCGCGCGCGCGCGTGGCTGGCTTTGTGTGCTCAATCCTGCGCCGGTGATCCCCGAAATCCTCGAGACGCTCGATCTTGCGCCGATCGTGACACCCAACCGGGGCGAGTTGCGCGATATCTACCGCCTTCTTGGGGGCGAGGGGGATCCCGACGCCAAAGATGCGGCTGCTTTTGTTGCGCGGCACACGGGGGCTGCGGTTGTCGTGACGCTCGGCTCAGAGGGTGTTCTTGTATGCGACGCCGAGGGGCAGTGCACCACCATCCCGGCCCGGCCCGCAGCGCGCGTCGTCGATACCACGGGGGCAGGCGATACCTTCAACGGCGTCTTCGCCGCGCGCCTAGCCGCGGGCGACGGCCTGTTGGAGGCCGCACGCCGAGGGGTCACAGCGGCCTCTTTGTCGGTCGAGGCCGCAGGCGCACGCACAAGCATGCCCATGGAAACTGAAATTGAAGCCGCAACCGCGGCGCAATGACCAACGATCCCAGTTGAAACGAAAGGCTGCCTTGCCATGACTTCGATCCTAGAGCGCATCCGCGCCACAGCACCAACGGACCAACCGCCGCGCAGTGGGGTGGAGGATATGCTGGTTCAGACCTATTCGAAACGACTGATGGTCTTCACAGGTCGCGCGAACGCGCCCTTGGCGCAAGCCATCGTCGATCAGTTGGGCATCAACCTTGGGGGTGTGACGCTCAAGACCTTCTCGAGCGGGGAGGTTTATAGCAAGTTCGACTCCTCGATCCGCGGTGCGGATGTGTTCATCGTGCAGCCCATGTGCGGCAACCCCGAAACGGGTGTGAACACGAATGACGCGCTGATGGAGCTGCTGCTGATGATCGACGCTGCCGTTGGCGCCAGCGCCCACCGGGTAATCGCCGTGTGCCCTTGGTATGGCTATGCCCGTCAGGACAAGAAATCCGCCCCGCGAGAGCCCATTTCGGCGCGGGTCGTCGCACGCGCACTCGAATCAACCGGGGTTGATAGGGTCCTGACGATGGATCTGCACGCCGGACAGCTGCAGGGATTCTTTGGGATTCCCGTTGATCACATGACAGCTGCGGGCAGTTTGGCGGAATATTTCACGAATTTTGACGACAATCTCGTGGTCGTTGCGCCTGATGCGGGGCGCGTAAAACTGAACAAACAGTTTGCGGCACAGATCGGGGCCAGCCTTGCGATCCTGAACAAAGAGCGCCCGCAACAGCAAATGGCCGAAATCACCACGGTGATTGGCGATGTGCGGGGAAAAACGGCGCTGGTGATTGACGACATGATCGACACCGCGGGTACGCTCTGCGCGGCGGGGGAAACGCTCAAAAAGGCAGGCGCAACGCGCGTTCTGGCGGCGGCGACCCATGGCGTGTTCAGCGGGCCAGCCTTTGAACGCTTGGCCGCCTCGCCATTCGAACAGGTCGTCGTCACCGACACGATCCCGTTAGCGAAGGGCGCCCCCGAGAAGATCAAGGTGCTTTCTTGCGCGCCGCTGCTGGCTGAAACCATCGGCCGCATTTTCATCGACGAATCCGTCAGTGCTGTCTTCGACGGCAAAAACCACACGTTCTAATCAAAAGGAGAACATCCATGGCACATATCGAAGCTGCGTTTTTCAACAAGCGGTTTGAAGACGAAGAGTTCAACGAAAAGATGATCACCGCCCTGACCAATGCGGTCGCCTCTGTTTTGGGCGAGGATGCCGGCAAGGATACGACGATCATTTTGCATGGGATCGACCCGGCCCGTTGGGGGTACGGGGGCAACCAGCTCTCCAAGCGTTTTGAATAGGATCGTCACCTCATAGCGCGACAAGCGGCAAAGACCTGGATCGCTGTCCCTGATCGTGCGTTCACGGTTTTTGCCGCTTCGAGTATTCTTGTCCGGGGACTGGATGTGGGCGCGCCGCGCTCGGCCCCCGGGCGAAGCCACAGCGGATCAATCGATCTGCACCCGCCTGAAGGATGAAATTTTGGCCGCCACATTTGATGTCTTTGATCCTGCGAGCGGGGCGCTCCTTGACAAAGTCCCTGATGGGTCCGTGCAGGACGCCCTCCACGCGGTGGATGCCGCCTATACCGCTTTTCCATCATGGGCTGCGATGGTGAGCCGCGCGCGCGCAGAAATCTTGCGTCGCTGCTATGACCTGATGCTGCGAGATGCGGCAAAATTGACCCGGTTGATCGTCGCGGAAAATGGCAAGTCCTTTGCGGATGCGCGATCAGAGGTGCTCTACGCGGCAGAGTTTTTCCGTTGGTTTTCCGAAGAGGCCGTCCGTGCCGACTGCGCCTATGGCGATGCTCCCACAGGTGGCGCAAAAACACTGGTGACAAAGGCACCCGTCGGTGTTGCCGCGCTCATCACGCCTTGGAATTTTCCTGCGGCAATGGCGACGAGGAAAATCGCTCCGGCCTTGGCCGCAGGGTGCACCGTGGTTCTAAAGCCCGCAGAGGAGACGCCGCTGACGGCGCTTGCGTTGGCCGATCTGCTCACAGAAGCAGGCGTGCCGGCAGGTGTCGTGAACGTGGTGCCGACGACAAACGCACCGGAGGTCGTCGCTGCTTGGCTGGCCGATGACCGCGTGCGCAAGTTAAGCTTTACCGGATCGACCCAGGTTGGCCGCATCTTGCTCGCTCAGGCCGCCAATCGCGTGGTCAATTGCAGCATGGAGCTTGGCGGAAACGCGCCCTTTGTCGTGTCCGCCGACGCCGATATCGACGAGGCCGTCAAGGGGGCCATGATCGCCAAGTATCGTGGCGGCGGTCAGGCCTGTACGGCCGCCAACAGGTTCTACGTGCACCAAGATGTCCTGGACTCGTTCACGCAAAAGCTTTGTGCAGCGGTCAGCGCGCTCAAGGTTGGGCCGTCTTGCGACCAAACGAACGAAATCGGCCCAGTCATCAACGCCAAGGCACGGGATCGCATTGCGAGGCTCGTCGATGGTGCCGTCGCGGAGGGCGCGCGTATCGCCGCTCAGTGCAAGATCCCCAATGATGGCTGGTTCTATCCGCCAACGGTGTTGAGCGGCGTTGCGGACGATGCGCAAATTCTGAACGAAGAGATTTTCGGCCCGGTCGCCCCGATTGTGGGTTGGAGCGATGAGGAGGCCATGATCGCCGCGGCCAACAACACCGAATTTGGCTTGGCTGCCTATGTCTATTCGGGGCGCATGCAAGACGCCTTGCGTATTGCAGAGAAGATCGAGGCTGGCATGGTGGGTATCAATCGCGGGATTGTATCTGATCCTGCAGCCCCCTTTGGCGGTGTGAAGCAAAGTGGCATTGGCCGCGAAGGGGCGAACGAAGGCATTCGTGAGTTCCAAGAAACGCGGATGTTCAGCGTGGATTGGAAATAGGGAGAAGAACATGGCGGATTTCAAAGAGCTTGTCCGATCGGCTTGGGATGCGGCCTGGAACCAGGGCGATGTCGATGCCTTGGACGCAATCATGCATCCCAGTTACGCGTTGGAAAACGAAGGTCTGGGGATCAGTGCCGGCATCGCAGAACTCAAGGCGCAGGTCCTCGCGATGCGCGCCGCGATGCCGAACCTTGTGACAAGCGTAGACAAGATCGTCGTCGATGGAGACGATTTTGCGCTGTTCTGGTCGGCGACGGGCAGGTTCACACATCCCTTTGGTGATGTGCCCCCAAATGGCCGTTCGCTGAAATCCCGCGGCGCGGTGCAGGGGGAGCTGAGCGATGGTCTGATCATCCGCGAACGCGTGACTTGGGACCCCAGCGTCGAGATGCTGTCCGATTTGGGGGCGCCCGGATTGGGGTCTGCCTTCGAAGCCGATGCTACAGGCGCTTCCAGCGGCGGCGCAGATGGGCGGAGCTTGGAGGACCTGAAAGAGTTCAACCGAAAATTTGTCTCGGGTGTGACGGCTGTGACCGTGCAGGATGCGTCCGGGCGTGCCAGGGGGCTGGCCGTCAGCGCGTATATGTCTTTGTCGCTTGATCCACCGCTGGTGGTGGTCTGCGTGCAGAACACCTCATCGACATATCCCTCCTTGTTCGAAGCAAGTCACTTGGGCATCAATATTCTCGCCAATGATCAAAGAGATATTGTTGATCGCTTCGCGAGCAAATCGGATGACAAATTCGCGGGCGTGACGTGGCACGCGGGCCCGGCGGGCTCGCCGCTGATTGATGGCGCTTCCGCATCTGTCGAGGCGGAGATCAAGGAACGATTCCGAGCAAAAACACATGTGGTCATCATCGCAAGAGTCCGGCACCTTGAAGTGTCTGATGTCGCGCCGTTGGCATATATGTCGGGCAAATTCTACGACAGCGCATCGCTCAAGAGCATCTGAATTGAGCTTTCTCTTAAGGCGCTGGATGAACCGGAACAACGCAAGCAACAGGAACCGAAATGTCTAAACCACGCTACGCCTTCATCAAAGCAAACTGGCACTCCGAGATCGTGGACCAAGCCCTTGCGGGGTTTCTCAAGAAGATACCGCAGGAGCAGGTCGACGTGTTTGATGTGCCCGGTGCGTTCGAGATGCCTTTGCTTGCAAAGGACCTTGCGCAGACAGGCAAATACGACGCGATCGCCGCGGCTGCATTCGTGGTCGATGGCGGCATCTATCGGCATGATTTCGTCGCACAGGCCGTGGTGAGTGGGCTGATGCAGGCCGGGTTGGATACCGGGGTGCCGGTATTGTCGGTGTCTTTGACGCCCCACAACTACCAAGAGACGGATCACCATACGGCCATTTTCAAACAACACTTCGTCGCCAAGGGGCAGGAAGCTGCCCATGCCGCTCTGCAAATCACGCAGACGCGCGAGAAGGTCAAAAACACCGCCTAATGTGAGAGCGATCAACCAAAGGGTACCCAGTGCCGCGCCCGCAGCGTCAGGCAGAGCTAAAGGATCTTACAATGCCGCTTTATCGTGGTTTCAGCAGTCAAGAGGAGTTGGACCTGGAGTATTGCCCCGAGGCGAGGCTCGGAGATCCAAATGCTTTTGACAAAATCATCGCGCAACGTGCGGCATTGTCCGAAACGGCGAAAGCGGAGCTGACTGGCAGAAGAGCGGATATCCACTACGGCCAGACCTTGCTCGAGCGCATGGATTTCTATCCGGCCAAGCCCAACGGACCGGTGATGGTTTTTATCCACGGCGGCTATTGGTTTGATGCGCGGCTCAAGAAGGAAAACTACATCTGGGTCGCCAAGGGCCTGACCGACGCGGGTGTGAACGTCTTCATCATCGACTACCAAGTCTGCCCGGTGGTCACGATCGACGAAATCACGCGCCAGTGCCGCGCTGCGGTGGCCCATATCTATCGGAATGCCGAACAGTTCGAGGTCGATCCAAACAGGATACATGTCACGGGCAACTCCGCAGGGGGGCACCTGACCGCGATGGTCGCCCTGACGGATTGGGTCGGTAACTACGGCCTGCCTTGGGATACGATCAAGAGCGGCTACCCGATCAGCGGGCTCTACGATCTGGAGCCGTTCCGCTGGACCTGGTTGCAGCCCAAGATTCAATTCACCGCGGACGAAATCCGCAGAAACAGCCCAATGTTCTTGGTGCGCGAAAACCTACCGCCTCTGTTTGTCAGTTGGGGTGCCGACGAAAGCCCTGAATTCTGGAGACAGTCACAAGAGTTTGGCGCAGCTTGGACAGCAAAGGGCAACTCGGTTGTGTTTCATCCGCAGGACGGATGCAATCACTCCTCAGCCATCAGCGGGTTTTCAGATGCGAAGAGCTCGTTGTGCAGCCTTATTGTTGAGCATATGGAGCGATCCTAGGTGTTCAGTCCCGGCATCTGGTGGATCGGGTTAGCGGCGCGGCTGGTCTGGGATAGGCTGTTGGCGTTGGTCTGACGCCGAGGTTCCATGTCTACGACTAGTTCTACGCCTATGCCTGCGACTGGTAGCTTGCAGTTGGTCGAGGCTGTGATTGAGCGTTTTGACGGAGCAACGGTCGGGGAGCGCCGCCGTTGGTCGGATGAGTTCAAGGCGCAAGCGGTCGCGGCAGCGCTCGAGCCTGGCGTGAACGTTTCCGCGCTGGCGCGGCGCCTGGGGATTTCGCCGCCGCAGCTGTTCGGCTGGCGGAAGGTCTTTCTGAAGAAGCAGAACGCAGACGCCCCGGTGGGCACGTCCGCTCCCATAGTGGAGATTGTGGTTGGCGAGGTGATGATCCGCGTCGGCCCGGACGTCAGCGAGGCTGCGCTGCGCCGGATCCTGCGTGCGGTGCGCTCGGCATGATGCCGTCGGGCGTGAAGGTCTATCTGGCCAGCCAGCCTGTGGACTTCCGGAAGGGCCCGGACAGCCTGCTGTCGCTGGTGACCTGCCGCTCTTTCCCGCGGCCGACACGATCCACCGCCGGAGAGTGTCAGGTCTTCTGTGTAACGTAGATCCGGTCCATGCTTCATCGAAAGGAAGCATGCATGACGATCTCCAAGGAACTTCTGGATGAACTTCTGAAGGGCGTTGAGCGCCCGGAGGATCTGCTCGGCGACACCGGGCTGATGAAAGAGCTGAAGATCAAGCTCATGGAACGTATGCTGGGTGCGGAGCTGACAGCGCACCTCGGCTACGAGGAAGGCAAGGAGGCCCCGCCCGGTCAGACCAACCGCCGGAATGGTGCCTCGACCAAGGTGCTGAAGGGTCAGGACGGGGAGATGCCGGTGGCTGTGCCCCGCGACCGTGACAGCAGCTTCGAGCCTGCGTTGGTAAAGAAGGGCCAGACCCGGATCGACGGGATGGACGACAGGATCATCGGTCTCTATGCCGCCGGGCTCACGGTGCGGGATATCCAGGCCCACCTGCTCGACCTCTATGGTCTGAAGGTCTCGCCCGACCTGATCAGCCGCGTCACCGACGCCGTCCTGGACGAAGTCCGGGAGTGGCAGAGCCGGGCGCTGGAGCGGATGTATCCGATCGTGATCTTCGATGCCCTGAGGGTGAAGATCCGAGACGCCGACAGCCGGACGGTGAAGAACAAGGCGGTCTATGTCGCCCTCGGCGTCACCCGCGACGGCCTGCGTGAGGTCCTGGGCCTGTGGATCGCCGAGAACGAAGGGGCCAAATTCTGGCTCTCGGTGATGAACGAGCTGAAGAACCGCGGGACGCAGGACATCCTGATCGCGGTCGTCGACGGGCTGAAGGGCTTCCCCGAGGCCATCACCGCCGCCTTCCCGGAGGCCATGGTTCAGACCTGCATCGTGCATCTGGTGCGCCACAGCCTGAATTTCTGCTCCTGGAAGGACCGCAAGGCCGTGGCCACCGACCTGCGCCGGATCTACGGGGCCGCGACCGCCGATCTGGCCGCCGCCGAGCTCGACAATTTCGAGGAAAAATGGGCCGGGAAATATGCCTCGATCGCCCCGGCCTGGCGTCGGGCCTGGCAGGAGGTGATC
The DNA here is from genome assembly GCF_058792715.1 of Phyllobacterium sp. MT110. NCBI lineage: Bacteria > Pseudomonadati > Pseudomonadota > Alphaproteobacteria > Hyphomicrobiales > Phyllobacteriaceae > Phyllobacterium > Phyllobacterium sp. MT110. The sequence continues at coordinate 5,400 of NZ_JBXAFE010000013.1, read as the reverse complement.
CCGTTCTTCGGCTTCGATCCGGCGATCCGCAAGATCATCTACACCACGAATGCCATCGAAAGTCTGAACCGCGTGATCCGGAAATCGATCAAGACACGCGGCTCCTTCCCGACGGACGAGGCGGCGAACAAGCTGATCTACCTCGCCATCCGCAACTTCGAGAAGGACGGTCGAAATGTCCGGGAATGGTTTGCAGCCCGCAATCAGTTCGCCATAATGTTCGGTGAGCGCTTCGACGCTTGAGTATCCAAAACCGCATGGGCCGAGACGGATACACAGAGTTCAGGACACTCCCGGCCCACATGGTTCTGGCACATCTGCACCGCATCGATCCCGATGCCAATATGGCCCGCTATTACTGCGTCGACATCGCGCCGACACTGCTCGGGGACGTCTCTGTCTTGCGGACCTGGGGCCGGATCGGGACCCACGGTCGGACGAGCATCGAAACCTGTGCTTCCATTGAAGAAGCGGAGAGAGCAGCATCGCAAACCCTCCGCCAGAAGATGCGGCGGGGCTATCGGCCGTCCGGCCAGTTGCCGCAGCCATACCTTGCGGTGTGAGATCGGTTAGACCTTCCGCTGAAGCCTGCCTTCAAGCTCCGCACCAGCCTCGATGGCGATCCGCTCATGGATGACATCGGCCTGCACGACTGCGCTCGGCGCGAGCTGAACGTTTCGCGCCGAGATCATACCAGAGACAGCCCCAAGCACGCTGAGGTCGTGGGTGGCGACGGAACCTTCAACGCGACCTGAACCAGCCACGCTGATCTCCGGCGCTCGCAGTGAGCCAACGACATTTCCTTGGATCTCGATCGGTCCACTGGAGGTGGCATCGCCTTCGACGACAAGGTCCTGCGCGAAGATGCTGCGGCGAGCGTTCGGACTTACCGGGTCCGGCCATCGGTCCAGATCGCCATGTTGGGTCTTCATCTTGGTGCCGCCTCAGCTCAACTTCGTGCCGCACGACAGGACCAGAATCGAAACGAAAGGACAACACGCGACGCTGTGATCGCCGAAGAAGGGCGGCAGCCTTCCGCATTGTACAACTCATCCGGCCAAGGTCATCACCGGTCGTCCCTCATGAGCCATAGAGTCTGCGCCAATCGCTCATGAGGGTGCGTAGGCTGTTGGTTGGTGTTGTCCACGATGAAAACGAAGGGCTAGGGTATTCCGGTGAACTTGCAGCGAGGGTGGTGATGATGGAACGCAAAGAGAGCAATAGCTTGACTGATCTCACTCCTAACTTCAGGCATGAGCAGTTCGAAGGCGAGATGAAGCTGCGCCTCGCCGTTCCCTGTGATGCCTGGGGGCCCATCGGCAGGGGAGGGTCTATTACGACCGAAGCGCGCGCTCATCTGGGCCGCCTTGCCGAAACCGGCAACGGAGACATGGCTTGATACGCTCGGGTCCGGCGTATGAGTCGACCGACATCATGTCCGGATCCCATGCGCGACCTGTGGTTCCGCCGCTAATCGGGTGTAATTGGGTCGGGAAATGGGTTGCGGGAAATGGGTGTTATTGGGTATTTAAATGGGTATGATCCAAATCCATACGCTCCGCATCACCCCGAACTTTCTTTCGATCATCGCCGAAATCGACGAGTTCAAGGGCGCATGGCGCGCGCTCGGAAGTCTCGCCCCCGAGCGGCTGTCCGCCTTGCGCCGCGTCGCTACGATCGAAAGCATCGGCTCTTCGACCCGCATTGAAGGAAGCCGACTCTCAGATCAGGAGGTCCAGCGTCTTCTCTCCAACCTCGACATCCAGACCTTCTCGACCCGAGACGAAGAGGAGGTAGCAGGCTACGCCCAGGTCATGGATGCGGTCTTCGCCTCGTGGCGCGACATGGACGTGACCGAAAACCATATCCGCCAATTACACCGGGACCTTCTGCGGCACAGCGGCAAGGATCAGCGCCACAGGGGAGCCTGGAAGACCGCGCCAAACTCGATCGCGGCTTTCGACGACACAGGGCGGCAGATTGGCGTCGTGTTCGAGACCGCCACCCCCTTCGACACCCCCGGCCGCATGGTTGAACTGATCGACTGGTACAACACCGCCACCCGGGACCGTGAACTGCATCCGCTGCTGCTGATCGGAGTCTTCGTCGTGGTCTTCCTCGAGATCCATCCGTTCCAGGACGGCAACGGACGTCTCAGTCGGATCCTTACGACCCTCCTGCTTCTGCGCGCAGGCTATGCCTATGTACCGTACTCCTCCCTCGAAAGCGTGATCGAGCAAAGCAAGGAGGCCTACTATCTGGCCCTTCGACAGACCCAGGGAACGATCAGGTCTGACAGTCCGGACTGGGAACCTTGGCTCGGCTTCTTCCTGTCCGCGCTGCAGCGCCAGATGCATCGTCTGCGCGTAAAGATTGAGCGTGAACGACTTTTGATGGGTAGCCTCCCGGAAGTTTCGGCGCAACTCTTGGACCTCGTGCGAGACCACGGTCGCTTGACCATCGGCGACGCCGAGCGCCTGTCCGGCCAGAATCGCAACACACTGAAGCAGCACTTCCGCGCGCTGGTGGCAGATGGCCACCTGAGCCTGAACGGAGCCGGGAGGGGGGCTTGGTATTCGCTCCGATAATTTTGATTATGTAATTTCCATCGACGCGATGGGCGGGAAGCGGACCTGCGGCAGTGCGGCTTGGCTGATGCACAATCCACGTGAAGCGGCCGTTCGAACTCTTTGACGCATTGTTCAAAAGTGTTTCAAACACTTGCTCATTGCAGCTACTTCAATGCGGAGTTGATCGCTTGGATCAGCTTTACCCACTGTTTGCGCTCATCCGACGTCAAATCTTTGGCGGAATGGTCGCGTGACCAGCGAACGAAAGCTTTTGCGAGACGGTATTTCGAAAAATCCTTAATTTCGCTATTGAAGATGTTGACGAGTGGGCGGTCTTTCTGCTTCGCCGCAACGGCGGTGACATCCCAGCCGCAGTCCGACTTGGCGACGAAGATCAGCGTTTCACGGAGCATGTCTTCGATTTCGGCAGCGTTGACGGGACTGCCGAGGAAGTCCTTCGTCCGCAATATGCCCTTGTTGCCGAGCGTGTGGACAAGAGTGTCCTGCTTCGCTGCTTGGTCGCCTGCACTGTCGGAATCCAAGAGCGCCGCCACCTTTAATCCTTGGGCGTGAAGGATCGTAGCGAAATACACGACCTTGCTTGCGGTGTTGGACGGAACAAGGGCAATCTTCTCGTTAAGATTCACGTCGCCCGAGTCCCGCAGAAGTGCAGCAACGGCATCGACATACCAGTAATCCGTAAGTCCTTCGAGGACGAGATTCTGCTTCTGCGTGAAGAGGCTCTGGGCGAGGTCGTAGCCGAGGGCTTCCTGCAGCGGCAGTAGAGCCGCAGGATCGTTCGCGGTGACGGACGTGTGGACCTTGGTTCCCGTTTCCCTGTTCGCCATCTCGACGACGCGGACGAGATCAAGCTCGTCTGGGCCGACAAGGAACGGTGAATGGGTCGAATAGATCGTCTGGTTGTCGGCAGCGAGCCGCGAGACTGTTTTCCGGAATTCGCGCTGTTTCAGTGCGTGTAGGCTCATCCCTGGCTCATCGAGCAGGAGCACGGCGTTCTTATGGTCGCCCTCCGCTTCGGCGAAGAAGACCACGAAGAAGGACACAAGCCACTGAAACCCTTCGGAGCGCTGGTCAAGTTCAACTTCTACGCCGAGGTCGTCTTCAACCGTCACTTTGAGATATTGGCCGTCCGCGCGCAGCCGCAGCTTGGCGGCTTCACCCTTGCTTTCATCGGGATTCCAGACCGACCTGATTTCGCGCGTGAGGCTAACTTCAGCGGCGTTGAGCTGATATTGCCGCTTATCGAGCTTCTCCCGATAGGTTTCCATCGCATCAGGATTGTTGGCATCGGGATCGGGCGCGGTGCCCATTTCGGAAAGTTCGGCGGCAGTGAACCCGAGAAGGTTCAGGAGGCAAACATTTCCGTAGTCAAACCGCTCTTCGTCCAAAGTGCCGTTCGCGATCCTCGCCGCCAGTTGCTTGAGGTGGATCAGCGGACGGACGCGGAAATAGTTGCTGAACAGGACGAAAACCGGGACGCGCTCCCGAAGCGCCCTAACCGCGGCGTTACGGGCGTCCCCGATACTAATTGCGGCCTTGAGGCTGTCGTAGCGCGCTTCTTCTTTCTCATTGTCTTCATCAATGAGAGGCAGCGCCGCTTCAAGCCAGTCCGACAACGCCTTGGCTTTGTCTCCTTCGATTATGTTCCAAGCGTGCCAGCCCGCCGTCGTGGCCTTGAGCTTGTCGGACGGCTTGCTTTCTGCAGCGCCCTCGGCAGGCGAGTACCGACCGTCAACGTGAGCCGCCAGACGAAGCAAGTCCTTCTCGATGTCAGAGTATTTCGTCTTTGCAGGAACGCCGACCAATCGATGGCCTGTCGAATTGTCGAGGTTCCGCCACAGGACATAGCTCGCCGACTTCATACCCTCGGGGAGAAGCGCGCGATCGTCATCGTCCAACTCGAACTCGGCTTCGACAACCTTCGTTTCGGCGGGATCAACTTCGCCCGTTGTGATCTTGCTGTAGCGGGAGCGCGGATAGTCCCGCAGCGCACTGAGTGGCTTTACACCGCTGGGCGGGTTTAGGTGCTGGATCGCTTGCAAAAGCGCAGTTTTACCCGCTTCGTTGGGGCCTACCAGGATAGTTTTGTTCTTGTCGATTTCGAACTCTTCGCCGTCGATGATCGAGCGGTAATTTTTGACGTGGATTTTCTTAATTCGCATGCTTTCCTCCTACCTCGCCGCAACCGCCGCAATATGCCCCGCTAATGGGGTCACGAAGGTCTTGAGTGATTTAAGCTCGCTGAGATGTCTGTACGCGCCGTCCTGGCTGCTTCACGCGGTGACGCGAGAAAGGTGGCGCTTGAATAAAGTCCTTCCTGCACTCGGCGCTTGCACAGAATGTCGTAGCGCTGCGCGTAGATTGCGCCGCGCTCCTCTATCCCGCCTTCGATCCAATTTTTCCACGGCTTCGTTCACGGACAGATGCCGGGAAATGCAGTCTGGAGGGCGAGCATTGCGGTCAAGGGCGATTCCTCGTCGAATATTCAAGGAACATGCTGCCTTTATAGCACACATTGTGAAAGGCGTTCCAGAGTGCGCAAGATGTGGCCATATCTTATCGTGAGGGCATCCCGCTGGATGCTTGATGACCCGCGCTGCACCTACCTCATGCTCCGCTTTGTCCGGCGCAGCTACACCACAAATTACAATCTCGCTGCGCCACGTCCAAACGACAGCATTGGCGAATGCTGCAGGGCAGCGCGATTGGGGACCGCTCGGCAGCTCCGGGCCTAGGCTGTGCGGAAACTCTCGGGCGTGATGGCGCATGGTGCCTTTGAAGGGGGCATTTCTCCGGGGCGGTAGATTTT
>NZ_JBXAFE010000012.1:0-29873 GCF_058792715.1 Phyllobacterium sp. MT110 | reverse complement strand
GGAAAAACCCCAGCAAATTCAATGTGTACAAACGCGCAAGACGCGAGAAAACGAACAGTTGTATATGCCGATAAGAGGAAAACACTGGTGAGTACGCAGGCGCCAGGACAGAGCCAAGAGGGCAGGGGAGGCCCGGAAAACCCAGCAAAACCAATGCTGTAGCATCGAGCAAAGCTAGGAATGCCGCGTTATACCGATTGATGGACGACCACAGAACTGATTAAACTTGCGGACGCGGGGAAATGAGCGCGCGCAAAGCTCAGCTAAGTGGAGCAAGGTGGCATTTTAGTCCACCATGCAGAAGCTAATAAGCATATAAATGCGGAATAGAGACAAAACTACAACGAAAACAATCATACTCACTGCCAATGGTCGCAATTCATGCCGGTAAGCGGACGGGCTAACAGGGGCAGATTTGGTGGTAGCGGCGTCTGAATAGGCAGAGAGGACTGGCGACGGGGTTTCAAGCGCGTGCTGCCACAAGGTTGGGCAATGGCGGGATGGGGTTGTTGGCGTCTTCAAGACCCAACGGTCACACAGATAGTGATAGAAGGACAGTCGGAGCTTTCTGCAGGTCTTCATGAGACCGAGCATTACATCACGAGCTTGAAAGCCATGGATGCTTATGGTGCCGCCGGAGATCTTGCGCTTGGTCACGCAGGCGGGCAGATTATTCTCCGAGGCATTGGTATGACGAAGAATCTCGGGCTTATCGAGAACCTTCAGCAATTCGTTCTTGCGCCGGTGCAAGCGCACGAGCAATTGGTCGAGGGCAAAGTATCTGGTGCGCAGACTTGATATCGGGTCGAAACGCCTGCGGAATGCATTGGCGGCTGGTGATGGCTTCTGCTTCCATGGGTGGGTTCAAAGATGAAGCGCGACTCGCAATAAATAACAATGGTTTATCCAACGCAAGGAATCGCCCGTGGAACGCACTTACTCCCAGATTGACATGGATAACGCTGCAAGATTGCTCGACCCTCACCGATCTGCAAAAGCCCGAACTTAACGGGAACACAATCAAGCCCTTCTGCGAGGTCGGGTTGATCGAGGGCACGTATGATATCGTAACTTGCATCGAGGTGATCGAGCACATGTCCGAGGTGGGCTGATGACTTGCGATCGCCAATCTCTGCTCGGAGTTGCACCGCCGAACCTGTTTTCCTCCAGCCCGGAGGCTTTTGACGAGCCGACGCACGTCAACGTGCAACCTCCGCTCTACTGGCTGCGCATTTTTCGAGAACACAGTTTTGGGCCGCTCGCCACGCACGATCCAAGCTATCTTTGCGCTGGGCCATGTTGCTCGAGCGGCGGGACAGCCTGGCGACCGATGAAGAACAGGAGGCCTACGCCTTCATCGTCCATATGCGGATAGACCATCTTCGACAAATGCAGGAGCAGAACGGTCAAATCGCGGCCCTGCGTAGCGATTACGAGCACCGTCTCGCAGCGTTGGGTGACGAACACGAAGCCCATCTGGCTGCGGTGACACGGCAGCATAAAACCGAGGCCGAGGGCTATCGATCCGCTTTGCAAAACGAAATGGTGGAAAGAGACGCGGTCAACGCCGACCTGACACACAAGATTGCGTCTGCCCTGTCGGCCTCCGAGACAATGCGCGCGCCGGCAAGCTGGCGGATGACGGCAGCTTATTGCAAGGTTGGTCATCAGTTCCGACGCGCCAGTCACGTCGAGCGGGTTCTACCGAATATTGCCAGGAGCCGCGGATTCGAGGATACTCCGGAGAAGATCGAGAGGTTTGGCAAGGAAATCAATTACGCGTATTCGCGCTGGGGTACCTGCTACCACCCCGACCCGGCATACAATACCACCTGTAGATCATCCACGAAGATTTCTCCCTCGCTTGGCCGCCACGTAACAATGGAGACCCGACACTGGCTTCCTGATACGGCGGGCATGCTGCCTTGTTTTCGTATGTCTTGTGAAATAGCGCTTGCGCCCTGTGATCCTGATTGCGGCGTAGCGATATTCACCCGAAAGAGAATGATGTCCCGATCATCATTACCAGCGTCATGCAGTCGGCCAACCGCTCGCTCAAAAATAACTTGCTGGCCTTGGTCACCGGCGGTCAGCTCCGCCCGCAGCAAGGCACTAACAACGTCGTCCTCCGCCCAGACATTCTTCTGGTAGATGGAGGCATCGGCGCTGGCGATGCGGCTTTCCTGGTGTAAGCCAAGGAGCGGATGCGCACCTTCATCGGTTCGGCCGGCATCCTCGTGCTCGCCTCGCATTCGAACGACCTGATCCGCGAATGGTACACGGAAGGCCTGTGGCTGCAACACGGGCGCGGACGCATGCGTGACGCCGTCGACGAGGTATTGGGGGCCTATACGGAATCCGCCGGACGCTAGCCGCGTCATCCCCGCAAGCCTCAAGCAGTTGGATCGGATCGAGCACATGCAGCTGTCGAAGGGTGCCGATCATCAGCAGGAAAACGGACACGCGCTTGCCCGCATTCCGGCGTGCTGCGTCATCGTCACCTACCTGCCGGCGCATGCACCGTTGCTGCGGCAGGTTGAGGCCATCCGCCCGCAAGGTCGATAATGGCGACGGTTCGTCTCTGCTTGCATTCGCCGATGCATCCGGTCTTGAAATCATACTTCTCGGCGACATGGACGCAGCCTTGTCCATCGACTATGTGGACTTCCACTGGGGGCTTCGCGCCCAACATCTGGGCTATGCGAGTTACGGCATATCGGCCGCGCAGATGAAGCCACAGTTTAGGCGACGACTGGATCGTCTACCGGGGCTGCCGCTTTCCGGTTCACAGCCCGCTGCGGCATTATTATTACGCGCAATTCCCTGCTATTGGCGTGGCGGTCGATCCTCGTTCGGCGTGTGGCAATGCAACTGGTGTTTTTCAGCACCGTCGTTCCCGGCAAGAGACTGGAGAATTTCGGGATGATGATGCATGGCATCATCGGGCGCAGTGGAAAACTATGATTCATCATCCGGTAGGGCCCCGATCCATTGACCCAGCAAAGTGATCTGATAATCGACTTCACCATCTTCGTCCATGTCTATTATCCCGACGTCTGAGATGTGATGTGCTGCGAAATCGCTACAACCGTTCGCCAGCCATTGGGCCTGGTGATAAGCCGGCCGCCCTTCGTGCAGCCGGTGGAGTTGCCAGACACACCCTTCCTGACATTTTCCGAGCAGGTCAAGGTCGGGAATCGGAGCCACGATATCCTGCCGTACCTGCAAGCACTGCGTACTCCCAACCTGCTGACGGCCGAACACCGGATCTGGCCGATCACGCCGGGTGCACCTCCGTCAACGATACCGTCATCTCCGACGTACAGACGCAACTCTATAGCGGCGATCAGGCGACTGCGATGGCCATGGACCTGTTCGCTGCTGGGTCGATGTTCTGGTTCCGCCGCTCCACCCTCGACAGGCTGCTTCCGCAAAACATCGACACCGATCTTTATGCACTGATCAAGGACGGGCTGGAATATTTCTATCCACGCCATCGACGAACTTTTTGCCGACAAATCGGAATTCATCGTCCCCATTCCGGATGTCGCAGGGACGGTGATGGTGCGGAAAGTGTGGGGGTGGAGCGCGAGACGTCTGCGAAAAACATGAAAGGGCCGGATCGCGCATGCGATCCGGCCTATTCTTATGGTGATCCAACCGATGTATCGGGACGAAGGGACAAGACCTTATTCTTCTGCCACGACCGTGCTCCAATAGCTCCAATCCCATGCGCAGTTGCCGCGACATTCGGTTCGCAGCTCGATCGCTGAGACCGCCTGGGGAATCTGAATTGTCTGCGCCTGTTCTCCGCGATCCGCCGCATTTTTTTGCGGATCGAGGCACTTCTGCATGAGTGTCGTGCTGCCTACTGCGGCAACGAAGCAGACCCCGTCTGTGCCGCCGCCATCCGTCCAAGAGCCCTCACGCATGCCGAACGCCACCTTCAACTGCGAACCGGGAGCCACGGGTATTTTCAGTGCAGTCGGCGCATGCGCCAATATTCCCTCCGGAATCCGAACCAGGGTCTGGCCGTTCAAGGGATTGTTTGCGATAATCAGGTTCAGACGTTTCGTCTGTTCCAGTTTGCGGGAGACGATCGGCCCGGCGTCTGCCTGTTTCAATACCTCATTATCCAGGCGCTGGAATGTCACTTCGATCTTCCGCTGGTAGCCCAGCCAGAGAGGCGCCCTGACAGTGACGCGAATGGATTTTGCTTTTTGCAGACCAGCATCAAGGGAGTGGCCGGATGAGGCCATCGCATAATCCGACGTGGTGCTGATCAGCGGCGACACGATAAATCCCTCGGCAGCCATCGCGGGGATCAGCCGGTAAGCACTTTCCTGACCATCCTCATAGGTGACCAGCAGCTCCGTGTGCGCGGGCCGGTAGAGAAGGTCCAGCAGGCGCCCCAGAATTGTTGGATGCATCCGAACGGACAGCATCACCGGCCCGTCGTGACGGGGAACCGGGATCTGCTCCCCGATATTCGCCCCGATCTCTGTCGGTACCGTCTCAAGATTGTGGATCGGCAAAGCCCGCTTCTTGAGAACGAGATTTCGGCCCAGATCGATTTCCGACTGATAGAATGCGAAAAACAGTGGCCACAAAGCACCTTCCGCCGATGCCGGATGGCGGCCGTCGATCGAGCCCGGCGCCATGATCAGATAATCTGGCGCGCGCTTTCCTTCGAAAAAGGCGCGATTGCGGGCGACCAGTTTCGAGGAATAGGTCGTGTATTCCTGGACCGTGGGCCGCGGCGTGAACTGCAGGTTGTTGGCAATGAGGTCGGATTGCTCCGACTGGATGATGTCGACTGTGCCGTCCAGCGCCGGAAGCGACAGTTTCGACCGGATTTCCGCAAGCGATGCGGTGTTGCGTTCTTCGAGCTTTCGCTGCCATTCGGCCGGGTACGCAATCAGATCCGCGGTATTGCCTATCTCGCGTGTCAGGATCCGTGTTGTTTCGAGGCCACTAGTAAAGGGCGGATGACCGGTCGCTTGGTCAAGAAGAACATAGGGCGGGATCATGCTGACGAGGGCCAGTGCAAGCACCCCCCACCATGCCCGTCCGAACCGCGTCAGGCAAGCGAAACCCGCAAGGATGATTGCCAGCGAAAGACTGCCCCAGGCAATCAGCGAATGAAGGTCATGCCGTACAAACCCGGCTTTCCATGTAATGAAAAGAAATGCGCAGGTGACGAGAATTCTGGCGGCGCCGATGACGGGATCGGCCGAGCGCCTGCACGCATAACTCCGCCATACAAGAAAACCCACAAAGACCGCTGCCAGGACTACCCATCCCGCAACCTCCATGACCTGCGCGGACAGGCTCATTGCAGCGGAATAACCGCTGGAAACCTCGAGGCTGGAAACGAGGAATGCCGGAAACTGGCTGACAGGCTGGCCACCGGCCGCGAACCCGGCCCACAGGCCCGCGCACAGCAGCAGCGTCTGAACGGGAATGGCCTTCCGGCGAACTGTCAATGCGTCCAGCAGGAGAACAGTAACTACCGACAGGGGGAATGTGGAAAACTTGGCAAGAGCCACGACACCGCAAAGGAAGGATCCGGCTGCGGCATGAGCGCTCGCCGATTTGCCCTGACCATCCAGGAACACGATTGCCGTCAGCAAGGGCACGATCAGGAGGAATGTGTCGGTATAGATATAACAGACGTAAATCAGCGCGAGAGCCAATAGGGCCGACAGTATGCTGCCAGTCGACCGCAGGATTCGGGCTGTTGACACAGCCAGATAAAGCGCAATCAGGATTGAAAAGACCGCAACGGCGTAAGTGTATGCCCCGACATACTGTCGTGTGTAGATGGAAGAGAGCGGGCCGCCGGTGAACACGACGTCTGTTCCGAACAGCCATCCTTTTTCGACAGCCAATGCCAGGCTTGCCTGCCAGGAGGGGTCGAGCCCGGCATTGGTGGGATGAAAACCTAGCGGCTGGAACTTGGCATAGAACAGGATCACTGACAGGATAAGGACAAGGCAGTATGCTGCCGTATTGAGATTTTTTTGCATGACATGCCCTGTTTCGAAAACGTAAAATACTTGTGCAGGAAGTAGCTCGTCACGACGGGGCTTAGCACGCCGATGACATGGCCAACGATCTCCGCATGGGTTTCGAAACCCTTGCAGGCAGTGAAAACCGTGCAAGTTCCATGCTCACCAGCCAGACCCGCGCGAAGGCCACCGCATCATTGCCGTCCAGTGTCACGACGACCTCCATCTTTTGCTCATAGCCATGCCTGCCGTCGTCAGCAACCAAATCCCGCAAATTGCAGCTAGGAATGGCGATGCAACGAGAAGAAAGTTCTTCAGGTGATAAATGCCGACATGAAATGTTGACACTGTCGGTACCTTATCACCGCTGCGGACATTTAGCAGATTGGCGCTCGGCGGGAGAACAGGCTGCAGCGCCGGATTGCGAAGAAGAGAGATCAGGCGCTCCTCCGAAGGATATGGGATTGCCGTGCGTGGGTGGCCCGCCAGAGTCTGTGGATCTCCGGACGACAGGAAGCGCTCAAGATTTTTCTGCTGGTACTGCGATGCGTTCCAGCGAGAATAAAGTCCCGCCACCGACGGCTTTACCTGGTTCACAAGCAGAATTGCGACAACGATACCCCATACGATCGATCCCAGAACGGGTACTGACAGGTAGCGAGCCGGGCGCATCCGATAAAGAAGCGCGACGAGAAATCCCACGTTCGCGATCGTGATCTGGACGACAATGTCAGCATAACGCGATGCCAAACCAGTCGTCTCGCCTCGGCCATAAGCAAACAGCGCGATATGGAGGTATATCCACAGTGTCCACAAAATCCCTCCCCAGGCAGTGGATGAGGAATTTCGCGATCGCACGGTCGCGATCGTGAAGATGATGAAGGGCGCGCTGAGAAAGAAGGCAGACAGGATAGTTGGCGGAAGCGGCCAACTCATCAGGAAAACGAGGGAATTGAAGGAGTGGATGAGATCTTCCATAGAATGGCCGCCGGAAGACCCGATCTTCGCGATGCTGAAAACCATAATACCGGTCAGAAGCCCGTGGATTACGATCGACACAAGATACTTCCAGTCGCGGCTCAAGAAGAACATGTATCCGCTGAACAGAATGTATGGCACCAATGTCAATGCTCCGGACGCCATGCAGAGGTACGAGCATACCGCCAGAAGGGTACCAAGAGCCCATTGCTCTGTCAGAGGCCGGGCTTTGCTCAGGACGACATTTGCGAGCAAGGCAAAAAGCAGCAGCGCATAAACGACGGCCTGCATGCCCCAAAGAATATTCTCCCATCCAGCCGGCAATAGCGAGATGACAACGGTAGACACTGCAATCAGATAGAAGCTGTTGTCATTCTGTTTCGACGACAGGGTCTTGATCAGCACGGCGACCAAAATGCCGTGGATCAGAGAATTCAGGATCATCATCAACTGGACGTCCCAGTATCCGGACAGCGCATATGACGTCAGCCAGACGACCCGGCCGAAAAAGATCCGATGCTCATTATGATTGGAAAGCAGGTCCGCGACACTGTATTGGCCGCTCAAAAGCGGGACAAACAAGTGCCCTCCCTGGGCGTCCCACTCATCCCAGAAAGGAATGTCGCTCCCGTAGAGATACGCGAGATACGTATTGAAGAAAAAAGCGGTCGCAGCGGCCAGCAGGTAAACCGCCATTTTACGCTCAAACATTTTGGCGCGCAGGACATCCACGTATCTCACTGACATTTTACCTCTTGGTTTCGGAAGACTTCGATGAGTAGGTGAATTTCGAATGCAATAGATAGCTTGTAAAGACAATCGATATCAGCCCGAGGAGATGTGCCACGGCCTCGGATATCTTGATGTTGTTCACAATCAAATCGACCTGATCAACAAGCACACTACTGACTACCGAGACCTGCAACAAACCGATCATGTTGACAACAAAGAACCGCAGGATCTCGCCATCGGCCCTTTCGTTGGTCGTTTTAAAGACGAGGACCCTCATTAAGGTCCAGGCTGTGGCCATACCGACAAAATACGCGAAAACTATCGCAACCTCATAGCTGACAAACATCGAGAACAGCGCGCGGGCACTTAGGTTCAAAACAACAGATGTGCCTCCTGCAAGAATGAACCGCACGAACCTCTGGCGAAGGATTTTCCCGACGAGCCGGACAATTAGCATCTATCGGCCATATCCCGCCCTTAACGCACGCGTTCCGAAATCCCGCGGTTCTCCGGTGATCAGGATCGTCTTATTAGAAACCATGATGCTAAATATCGCCTGAGCATTTGAGTGAAGTTTAACAGATTGCAAGCTATTCCCATACGTGAGTTAGGAGCGATGCTCAAGACCTGACCGCACCTACCCAAGGAAGGATGGGCCCAACTGGCTGTGTTTCGGTCCATTAATTGCGAAAGATAGTCAAGCCTGTTTTGTCCGTGCCAGGGTCATGGTCCTTTCCGAGGTCACAGCCTCAAGTTGATGTTCGGGTCGGGTGCCTCAATGTGTGGAACGCTGGGCGGTCATGGCTTTTGATTTCCGGTAAGAATTGACCCCTTTGCTATTTCACGTTGACCCAACACCGCTACGAGAATCTGGTATTAATTTTCGCTCTATCTCGACAAACTATGGTCAAGCGCAGATGGAAAAGTGGGTCAATTGGCGTCGCAACCCAACAAGTAGGTCAGCAGGCGCTAAAACGATGCACAGCTGACCTTGTAGCCTCAATGGGTGCTTGTCGGTGTTCCGCATTTCAACGCCTTCATTGATCAAATACAAATCTTGGAACGCGACTTGGCAGCGGCCCATGCGCGAGTGGAGCGCGCTCAGGCAATGGCTGAAAAGACCCGATCAGGCTACATTCATATATTTTTGCATGTCGGCTCATTTGGGGACGATGTTGTCAAAATTGGGCTCGCAAGGCGTTTGGATCCGGGCGATCGGGTGCGAGAGCTTGGCGACGCAAGTGTACCATTTATGTTCGATACCCATGCAATCATTTACATTGACGACGCACCTGCTCTTGAATAGGCACGTCACAACGAATTTGAAGCTGTTCGCGTTAACGCCCAGAATGACAGGAAGGAATTTTTCCGGGCTTCCCTTGAGCAGGCGGAAGCGGCGGTAAAGCGCTTAGCGCCATATCTGTCGTTCTTCGAGGATGTCAAGGCTCAAGACTATCGGGAAACTCTCGCCCGGCGACATCAGGCTTTGATGGTTGCGGATGAAATTCAATCAACAGTTCTATCTGACCAAATCCAAGGTCGTTTTGATTTTCTGATTCCAGCTGGCGATTGCAGACACTTTCGTCCTAATTGAAGTTCAAGAAAATCGCCTGTTATCGGCATTTACAAAGGAGGACTTGCGGGTCTTTCGCAGCGTAAGGAACCGATCGTTCTTCAGTAACTTCTCATATTGGACAAAACGCACCCTGCGCTTGCGATCATGCTGATCGGAATTTACCCTCAGCCAATGAGAATAGTGGGCCATGGCAATGGTGTCGCGGAGGAATTGCCAAAAATCCTTGAGCGATTTCGCAACGGACAAAAAATCTGAAATTGCCATTTGGGGCCCGTATGTGGATGCTCCCCGATATGCTAGAAGATCGCTATGACGGTCTACACGATAATCCCCTTCATCTCGGTCAATGACTTTGTGTTCGGCAAATCTCAGGCGCAGATCAAGCAAGCCTGTGGTCAGCCGTATACTTCTCTGACAGACAATATAATGCAACATGTTCTCGAAACCCGGGAAGGATGCGAGCTCATATATGACGGGAGAAAGCTGGCTTATGTCACGCTGAGCAAGCATGTCACACCGGTCGTGAATGGAATTGAAATCTATGCTGAAGGGGCCGTTCAGCGGCTGCGGGAAATCGATCCTGACCATCTGATCGGGCCGAAGTACATGATTTTTAGAACGCTTGGCCTGTGCATCGGCGGGCTGTCGGCGAAAAAGATTCCGGAAGGACGGCTTGTCAATGTATTCCCCTCCGCAAAGCTGGATTTTTTTGAGTTCTTTGTCACTGATTGACGGGCTGGCCAATTTCTATCTGCTGTCGCAAAAATCCGGATATTCAATGGAGAACGTTTCGTGAGAACCATTCTGCAAAAAAAGATAGTTGAGGTCTGTGATCAAAAGATATCTGAAAAAGGCTCCAGCGTGGGCCTCTCGTTCTATTCGTTTTTTGGCAATAAAAATGATGACCCCGAGCTTCTGATGGAGGCCGCGGAATGGTGGATACGCATCCACCAACTCGACCATTTTGAAAAAGCCATCAAGATACGGGCTTTGGTCATGGACCTTGCCGGGCAGAACCCTCGCTCTCGAACAGATGGCATGGATATTGTTAGGGGTGAAAACGGTTTCAGCGATTGTGAAAAAGCTCTGACGCTCGAGGATTTCATTTCGGTAGAACAGGAATTGTCCGTAAAACTTCCCGACGATTTGAAGGCGCATTATATCGATCACAATGGCGGAACACCGGAAAGATCCGTTTGGGTCGATCCGGAAGGGAAATGGGATGATAATGAAGTTCGCGACTTCATCCCGTTTCGCTATAGCGACCGCTTTGGTGACGATCCGGATTTTACTGCTGAGGGACGAACCAAAAGGGAATGGTCAGAACAGCAATTGCCACCCCATCTCATTCAGTTTGCCTTTGATTGGGGCGGGAATTATTATTGCATCGATCATCGGGACGGCAAGGTTTACTTTTTTGTCCGAGACGTTTGGAGCGACAATCTGACGATCGAGAAAAACTGGATCGTCAACACACGCTACGTGACCACTTCGTTCAAGTCATTCGTCGACAATTTGGCGGCTGGTGGAGCAGACATGCGATAACAATTGTCGTGTTCTCGTTGTCGAACGCATTAAGGACTCCTCGTATGGGCCGAGGGCATAACCGCGTTTAAGTTGCGTGGCGACGTCTGGCGATCCTCTGGATCAGCATGCGCGTCGTGTGGGCTATCCAGACGTAGAGTGCGACGATGGACGCAATGCGGAGAAAGAAGCCGGCAATCGATTCATTGAAGTCCCATAAATCCATCGATATCTGCATGAGGAGCTTATCGCCTAGCCCCAGCTCTGCCGAACTCTGCACGCCATACAGCGCCATGGCGGCAGCGAGCAGTTGCAAGGCGATCGTGCGGCCTCTGCCCGAAGTCGTGATGCCGAACAGGGTTCGGGCAGCGTGCATCACGACCGGCCAGCGGAAACCGATGTGCAGCGAGACGATAATCAGAAGCCAATAGGCTGCAGCGGTATGGATCTGCCTGGCGGTGAAGCCGCCATCCAGGGGTAGGAACGCGAACACCAGCCGGGAGATCATAAGGCTGGTCACCACAACAGTTCCGACGACGACCAACAGTACCAGGTTGATGCCGGCATATATCAATCCACTCGCTTCGCGCCTGGTGTGCGCGACCGTGCCCCACCAACGTCGATTGAAGACGTTGTGTATCGCGGCGAGCGCAAAGACAGCCGAACCCGCCAGTTCATGAACGGTGTCGCCAAGCCAGTAATAGGCAAGGGCCAGCATGAGCAGGCCCGCCGCCGCAAAGTCAATCGCCAGTCGCAGAAGGAAGGTAGGAGCCATGACCGTCAGTTCACCGGCGTCCCGTGGAAGGCCTGAATTTCGCTGTGGGTGAACAGGAAATCATTGCCGCTGGCACCTTGATGGCAGGACTGGCAGCGATTGGTGTTCTCAGCCTTGTTGACCGTGTGATCCGCCCAGTACCACTGGAACTGCCAGTTACCCGTGCGCCGATGGTCATCATAGTCGGCGCCCCAGTTGGCGCCCTTTTCCATGACGAAATACCGGTAAAGCTCGCCGTTGCGATAGTCGATCAGGACGAACTGCGCGCCATCGGGTACCGGCTTTCCCGCCTTGATCGTATCGATTACGCTCTGCGTGGTCTTGATATGGGTGACGGATTCACCACGTTGACGGCCGGTGTAATGTACCAGCTTGTCGAGGCCTTCGGGAAATTTGACGCGGTTGGTTTCCGCGTGAACCTGCAAGCCGACAAGAGCGATAGCGCTGAACGCGATGGCGGCTCCGGTCGCATATGTGAGTAGAGTGTTCATCTTGAGGGTCCTGAATGAAGCCGCAACATCGGGAGAGGGGAGAAGGCCGGCTCAGGGCCGGCCTCGTTCGTTAGCCGCGCGTGCCTTCGAGCGTTCTGTTGAAGAACGGCGTCAGCTTGCCCATCGCGGCGTCGACGTATTCGGGCACCCAATAGGTCTCGATATGCGTCGCGCCTTCGATCTTGAACAGCTCCTTGTCGGTCGTTCCGGTTGCTTTCGCGAATGCGTCCTCGCTCATGTAGAGGCTGTCAGCCTTGCTGCCCGCGATCATGAGCAGGGGCTTGTTGATCAGATCGATCTGGTCCGTTGCGTCGAACCGAGCCAGATCGAGCAGGCTGCTCAGCGTATAGCGCGCAGAGGAGCCAGGATGTGCGTTGGTCTTCTGGTAGTATTCGGTGCCCTGGCGATACATTTCGAACGGCAGCTTGGCAATCTGCTCGTCGGTCAGCGGCGTGGCATTGGCGTAGATGATGTTGCCGGTGGCTTCCTGCGCGCGGGCCTCCGATGCCTGCTGGAGACGCTCCTGAAGACTGCTCAGCTGTGAGTCTTCAAAACCGTTGCGGCGCACGCGGCCGGAGTTGAACATGCTCAGCGTGGCGATTGCCTGAAAGCGCTTGTCGGTCTTGGCGGCAGCAAGTGAATAACCGCCACCGCCGCAAATACCCAGCAACCCCAGGCGGGAGCCGTCAACGCCGGCATAGTGCGTGATATAGTCAGCCATCCCGTGGATGTCTTCAATGCGGTTGGACGGCTTGTCAACGTTGCGGGGGTCGCCACCGCTGCCACCCTGGTATGCTGCATCTGCCGCAATGGTAACGTAGCCCTGTTCGGCCAAACGCTGAGCGTAAAGCCCTGCGGTTTGTTCCTTGACGCCGCCGTTCGGGTGAGCCACGACAATTGCTGCATAGGATTCGCTGGGAGTGTAGCCAGGCGGGGTATAGACGTTCGCCGCGATGTCCAGCCCGTTCAACTTGTATTTGACCGGATGAATGTTGACTTTGCCGGCAACGTTTTCAGTGATAGCGCCTTCGTAGGTAAGCGTATAGGGGTTTTCCCGGTAATCATCCGCGCGGACTTCGCCGGCAGCCAGGGCGATGACAGCCGCCACGGTGAGAGGCTTGAGGTCGGTGATATTCAACTCGGTGCTCCTTGTATGTTCAATTGGTCGCCAGGCGGGGCACCATCGCGTTGAACGCCGCGATCAACGGCTCCGCGCCGCTGACGTCAACGGAATTGCAGCCCTCGGGAGGCATGACCGGCCCACACCCTGAAGTGTAGGCTGAGACGGACTGAGCGATTAGTGAGCTGAATATGATAGGGTTTATACTTCTAGATCACGAATGATCCGCAGGCGCAGAGTTAGTGAGCTTTTACAGATAGATAAAAGCCCAGTGCGGTCCTATGGGTGTCTGTTCACGCTGGTATGAACTAAAGGTGATGGAATTAACCGCGATAGCGCAGGGCATCGATCAACAGCGAGAATGCGGGTGAAGCAAGGCGCCTGCTGGGATAGTAGATATGATATCCAGGGAAGGGCGGTGACCAGTCTTCAAGCACCGGAACCAGCTTGCCCTCGCCGATCAGCGGGAGCAGGTAGTCGTCTGGCAGGCACGCCAGGCCTAATCCTGCCAGTGCCCCGTCGATGATGATTGGGACGTCATTGCAGACGAACTGGCCGTCGACGCGGACATTGAGCGGTTTGCCGTCTTTTTCAAACTCCCAGGCATAGAGACCGCCGACAGTGGTCAGTCTCAGATTGATGCAGCGGTGTTTCGTCAAGTCATGCGGGGTGAGTGGCTTCGGGTGCCGTTCAAAATAATCTGGAGAGCCGACGACAAGCATGCGCATTTCCGGCCCGATTTTCAGCGCGATCATGTCTTTTTCAATATGCTCTCCGAGCCGGACCCCTGCGTCGAAACGCTCGTTCACCAGATCAACCAGCCGGTTTTCCACCGAGATCTCGACGTTAATATCGGGATAGGACTGCATCAGGCGCGTTACGGCGGGCATGAGAATGGCCACCGCAGCATGACGTATGGCGGTGATGCGTATCGTGCCGCCCGGCGCGTGCCGCATGGCGCCAAGTGCATCCATCCGGCTGCGGATATCGTTGAACGCGGGCCGGAGCGTTTCGGCCAATTGTTCTCCGGCCTCGGTCGGGACGACGGTGCGCGTGGTGCGTGTCAGCAGCCGAACCCCCATGCGGTCCTCGAGACGACGCACCGAATGGCTGAGTGACGATTGCGATGTACCCAATAGCGCGGCCGCCCGCGTGAAGCTGCGCTCTTCCGCGACAGTTAGAAAAGCAACGAGGTCGCCCAGCTCATCCCGCTTCATTGATGAATCCCCAATATAAGTCCAATTGGATCTTAGCACCTAGTCGAGCTAATCGGCTAGGAGTAAATTCGCTTCAATGCCCGGCGGCGCCCCGCGCCATACCCACGTAGAAGCCAGGCCATCGGTGGTTCCAGGAGTCGCCGGATCTACCAACAAGGAGAAGCATCGTGAAAGCCATCGCCACAAGTCTTGCCATGTCGGCATTCGCAGCCACGGGCGCTGAAGCGCAGCAGCACCCCCGGGTGGCTCCGCCGGCTGTCTACGACGTTGCGCCCGGTCTTGGCCATTTCACCGATGATGTTCTGTTCGGCGAAGTGTGGAAGCGCAAGAATCTGAGCCCGCGCGACCGCAGCCTGGTCACCATTTCCGCGCTGATCTCGACCGGGAAGGGGCACGTTCTGGCCAACCATGTGAAGCGGGCGCTGGAAAACGGCGTCGAGGCCCGTGAAGTGGGCGAAGTGGTCACGCACCTGGCATTCTATTCCGGCTGGCCCAACGCGATGTCGGCTGTGGCAGAGATCAAGAAGGTCTTCGACGAGATGAAGATCGCGCCCGTCAGGGATAGCGACGATGCGCTCATCCAGTTGGATGCAGCAGCGGAAGCTGCTCGCAGCGCGTCCCTGGCTGCCGACGTGGCGCCGACCGCGCCCGCCCTTGCCGATCTCACCAACCGGGCACTGTTCGGCGACCTGTGGCAGCGCCCGGATCTGTCGGCCCGCGACCGGAGCCTGGTTACGATGACGGCGCTGATAGCGATGGGGCAGATCGACCAATTGGCGTTCCATCTGGGCCGCGCCATGGATAACGGACTGACACGGGAAGAGGCGGCCGAAGCCATTACCCATGCCGGATTCTATGCCGGTTGGCCGCGTGCCATGTCTGCGGTGCCAGTTCTCAAAACAGTTTTGGCAAGCAGGGAGGCCGCCGCCGCGCATACACCGGCTGGTGCGGATATCAAGGTGGTCAAGCGCGGCGGCCAACCTGTGAGCGGTCCCGAGGAACGCTTCACCGGCCAGGTCCAGGTGTCATCTGCTTATAAGGGCGACGGCGCTGCCCGCATAGGCGGGGCTACCGTATCATTCGAACCGGGTGCCCATACCGCCTGGCACGTGCACCCCCTCGGCCAGACACTCTTCATTGTCTCAGGGAAGGGCTGGGTTCAGAAAGAAGGCGGTGCGGTCCAGATCATGAAGCCGGGCGATGTTGTCTGGATTCCGCCGATGGTGAAACATTGGCACGGTGCGGCGGCTGATCAACCGATGGTGCATTTTGCGGTATCGGAGGCACTCGATGGCAATACGGTAACCTGGATGGACAAGGTTTCGCCTGAAGACTACAGCCGGGGCCGGGAAGCGGAGTGAATGACCAGAAGCCCGCAACATTTATCCTTCTGGCAGGCAACAATGTTGCCGCAGTTCCTGTTGTGCTCCTCCGGGAATGTGTAAAAGTGCGTCAACACATGACCGGAGATTCCCATGCACAGCAGCGCAGCAAATATCAGCACGTGGTACATCGATCCTGACGCCGAGGATGCCATGGCCGACGGGCATGCGCCGATCTGGCGGCATTTGATCGGCCTTTTGCCGGAACGGGATCTTTCCGGAAAGGCAGTGCTGGATTTCGGCTGCAATCAGGGCGGGCTGCTGCGCCACCTCCACGCGATCCGGCCGTTTCGCAAGGCCCTCGGGGTCGATATCGCCGAGCAATCAATCGCCAAGGCCAATGACCTCAAGGGCAATCTGCCCATTCAGTATCAGGCCGCTGCCCAAGTCGAGGGCTGGGACGGCGAGTTCGATCTGGCGATCAGCCATGAGGTGATCTATCTCGTTGCCGACATCGAAGCGCATGCGCGCGATATATGGCGGAGTCTGAAGCCCGGGGGTGTTTACTACGCGGTCACCGGTTGCCATACGGATAATCCGTTGTGGCCGAAATGGCGCGACCTTGTTGCGAAGAAGACCAACACGGTCGTGCAGGATCGCTCCATCACCGACTATGCCCGGGTGTTTGGGGGTGCTGGGTTCGAGGTATCGGCGCGCAAACTCGATTTTGACGGCTTCATTCCCTTTGTCGCCGATGGCTGGATGCCGGATTTTGCCGATGCGCTTACCTATTACACGCAGACCAAGGTCATCTTCCGGCTGGTGAAACCGTAATTTGGGACCGGATGAGCTCGATATCGAAATGAGGGCGGCTGCCGGGCGCGATGCGGACAAAATTGCCCTGCACGCGGAATACTTTCTCGATCAGTCCGCTCCCGGCGAGCTCGTCGGGTTCTCCGTCGAAGAGCAATTGGCCTTTTTCCAATAGGGAAATGCGGTCACTGATCGAGATCGCCTGATTGATGTCGTGAATGGCCATGATGATTGTCACGCCTCTTTCGCGGCTGAGGCGGTGCACCAGATTGAGCACTTCCACCTGAAAGCCGATATCGAGGAAGGATGTAGGCTCGTCCAGCAGCAGGATTTGGGCTTCCTGGGCGAGCGCCGCCGATATCCAGGCGCGCTGCCGCTCGCCCCCGGACAATTCGTGCAGGCTCCGGTCCGCCAGATTGGCCAGCCCCGTGCTTTCCAATGCCCATTCTATCGCCCGTTCATCGTGACTGCTGTAGCTGCGAAACAGACCGACATGGGGATAGCGGCCCTGCCGCACAAGCTGTTCGACGGTCATCTCGTCCGGAGCTGACGGCTGCTGTGGCAAGAACGCCAGCTGTTTTGCCAAGGTCCGCCGCGACATTTCTCTGGCGGGCTTGCCGTTGATTTCCACCTGCCCCTCGTGCGGCGTGATCAAGCCGGCAATGGATTGAAGCGCGGTGCTTTTGCCGGAGCCGTTGGGGCCGATGAGGGCCCGAATCTCTCCTGGCTTCAGATCAAGGTTGAAGCTGTTCAATGCCTTGCGGCGACCATAGAAGACCGACAGTTGCGAGCAGGAAAGGGGCATTATGGTCCTCAAGGTATTTTGCGCAGAAGTGCGATCAATACAGGCACACCGAACAGGGCCGTGATCACCCCGATTGGAATCTCCTCAGCCTGCCCGAGCAGCCGGCCGAGGAGATCACCCAACGTGACGATAAATGCGCCAAGGGCAATGGTCAGCGGCAGCACAAGGGCAAAATGACGGCCCACCAAAAAACGGGCGAGATGGGGAACGACAAGACCGACAAAGATGATGGGGCCAACGGCACCGACCGCACTTGCCGCAAGAGCGCACGACAACAGCAGGACGATTGAAAACTGTTTGCGATAGGAAAGGCCGAAGGAACGCGCGACTGCGGGGTCGAACCGCAGCAGGTCTATGGAACGCCGCAGGGCCGGGAGCGCTGCGAGCCCGGCGATTGTGAACGGCACAAGGAACAGGGCGTGAGTCCAGCTGCGCGCATAAAGGCTGCCGGACAGCCATTCCAGCAGGATTTCAATGCGCGCCGAGCCCCAGCCGGCAATCAGTCCAATCGCGGCGGCATGCAACACGGCACCGATTGCAATGCCGCAAAGGGTAATCCGGAGCGGCCCCAGATCAAGCCGGAAGGCGAGGACGTAGATAAGGCCGCCCGCTGCCATGCCGCCCAGTGTGCCGATGGCGGGAAGCCATGCAAGGGGCAGCTCGGCGAGCGTGTTGGAGCCCGGCTCAGAGATGTAAACGGTGAAGACAAGGAAGACGGTGACGGCCAGGGTCGCGCCCTGTGAAATCCCCACGATGGACGGATCTGCGAGCGGATTGCGGGTGATGGTCTGCAGCAGGAGGCCAGCCACGGCAAAATGAATTCCGGCCAGGATCCCGGTGACAATGCGCGGCAGGCGGATATCCAGAATGATCGATCTGGCTTGATCGGAGCCATGTCCGGTCAGGACGGCTGCCACATCTCCAGGCGGAATGTCGGCAACGCCCAGAAACACCGCGGCGACAAGGACGAGCACCATCATGGCCAGGAGAGCCAATACTGGTCCAAACAGGGAAGGGCGGTGAACGGGAGCGGACACGGTCATCGTCACTGCCCGCCTTTCAGCGAAAAGCGTCGTGTCTGGACGAGATAGATAAAGAAGGGGCCGCCCAGAAGCGCCGTGATAATACCCACCGGCAGTTCGCGCGGTAAGGCGATACTGCGTGCGATGACGTCGGCAGTCACGACCATCAACGCACCGATGGCCGCGGTCAGGATGATCGACCAGCCGATGTTATGCGGTTTGAGCAGCCGGGTGATGTGCGGCGAAACAAGACCGACAAAGGCAACCGGCCCGGCGACCGGCGCGACGCCAGCAACGGGAAGCACGGCGAGCAGCAGCAGGGCCGGTTTCCAGAAACGCATGTTCAGTCCCATGCCAATGGATGCGTGTTCACCCAGAGCGAGCATGCCGATGACGCGCTGGCACGCAAAGGCGCCGGCCAAGCCACCGAGCACCCATGGTGTCATGTGTAGAAGGTGCGGCCACGACCTGCCTTGAAAACCACCGGACAGCCAGAAGAGCAGGGATGGCGCTTGCGGTCCGCTCAAGAGCAGCACATAGGTCGTTGCCGCGCCCAGGAAGAGCGAGATGCTGATGCCACCGAGCGCAAGATGCAGTGGTCGTCCGTCGCCGCCGCGCGATACCCAAAGGGTGGCGGAAGCAGCGGCCAAACCGCCTGCCAACCCGACAAAGGGATAATACACTGACGAAATCCATGGCAGGAATACGAAACAGAACACGATGGGCGCCACCGCGCCCGATGCAACGCCGGTAATATCGGGACCAGCCAGCGGATTGCGGGTCAGCGTCTGCAGGAGATACCCCGAGACGGCGAGGCCGGCACCGGCAACCACGGCAGCAAGGCTGCGGGGCAGTCGCAGCGACCAGACAAGAATGGAATCGATCTTTCCATCCGGCGACAGGAGCACCGGCCACAGTTTGGACAGTCCAAGCGGTTTGGCCCCGACGAGCAGGCCGGCAACAATCACCAACAGGGTTGCCGCCACGATGAGTGTGGTCGTGGCCAATGACCGTCCCATGCCTGCTGCTTGCCGCCGTGCCAAGGAGATATCGCTACTGGATATCGGCGGGGATCAATTTTGCCGCCTCGGCTTTGACATCCACTTTTGGAAAGGTCTCCGGATACAGATAATGTGCTGCTTCGCGCAAAACGATCTCGCGGGCTATCGGACCATTGGCTTCAACCCAATGATCCCCGACATAGAAAACGCGGCCATTCTTGACCGCCGAAAGCTGCTGCCAGATCGGATTATTCTCGTGCGGACGATCCGGACCGGAATCATAAACGAAAATGACCTCCGGGTCTTTTTCAAGCATGGTTTCAAGGCTCAGCTCCACACCGAACGGTCCGCCTTGGCGCATCGGTCCCGCAATGTTGTCACCGCCAAGCGCGGCAACGATCGAGGCCGTTGTATTCTCCGTGTGGAAGGACCATGGCGTATCTCCGGCCCACATGATCTGAAAGCGCGGATGCACGTCCTTCGGCGCTTTGGTGCTGTACTCGGCAAGGTGCTGCCGGAAAGCGGCATTGAGTTCCGTACCGCGTTCCGGCTTGCCCAGCACCTGTGCAAGCTGGGAAATCTCGCGATCGCTTTCGCTCAAAAGCTCCATATTATAAGCCACGTAGGGCGCGATCTTCTGCAATTGCTCGGCATTGCCAATCGTGTAGCGGCGCATGGCAATGATGATGTCGGGCTTTGCTTCCGACAGTAGTTCTAGATTGGGTTTGGCACGCTGGCCGATCTGTTTGATCTGCTTTGTCAGGCCGAGGAGAAAATCGGGCTCGCGGCCGGCTGCCATATAGGTGGTTGCGACCGGTTTGACACCAAGCGCAAATGCCACGTCGGTAGCAAAGTAGGAAATGGAAGCGACACGCTTGGGATCGGCGGGAACTTCGATGGTGGTTCCACGATCATCGAGAATTGACAATGTTTTTGCATTGTCGGCTGACGCCGATGCTGCGGTTAGAAGGCCGAGCAAACTGATTGCACAAAGAGACTTGAGGCCTTTACCAAACATGACGGCATCTTTCCTGACTGCGTGTAACTGTACACCGCTTTAGTCAATAAACATGACATGTTCAATCATATTATCTTGCGGGTTCTGCAATAAGATGCGTCAGAAACATCGTTCGACGGCGGGCAAGGGAACTCCACGGACTTTTCGGTTCGTATCCCATCAAAGCGATCATTCTATTGTTGATTTCAAAGACCTGGATGAGCGATTGCGGAGTTATTGCCTCAAATCGAAACAATCTCAAACAGGCTCTTATCGGCATTTACAAAGGAACTTATCCAATTTGCGGATATGCCTTTGGGCGGAAACAACAAATGATCGTTTTCCGATCACCGGCGATTTTATGCAGCTGGCCTCTGATCAGCGGGTTTCGCGGATCCCTCTACAAGTTTCTCCTCCACCCCTAATCATTGAATCGGCCGTTTGAACGATTGAATTCAGCCTGAATCGGTTTGGCCATTTACCCGTTGGTGGCAGATGAACGCGCAGCGCCTTGAGACTTTTCAGAGTCTCAAGGCGCTGCGCAAAGATGCGGGGTCGTGGACTTCAGACATGACAACGCCCCACCGCAAGTTCTGCAATAAAGCTGCTGCGATCATTGCATCCTGTGAACTTACGGGTTGTAAAAACTGGCGCGATTTCATCTGGCTGTCATCCGGGATTTATAAAGGAGAGGGGAAGCTAACCAAGTTGGGGGTATGAAATGCGTAAACTTTTCCTTGTGGTGGCGTCGGCGGCACTCTTGTCCGGGGCGGCCCATGCGACAACGATCTATCCGCTGGACCGGGCCACGGTCCTTGCAGGCTCGCCATTCGATTTCAAGGTTGAATTCAGCAAGGTCGTGAAGCCGGAAGACGTGAAAGTCACGATCAACGGCGAGAGCTACGACGCTGTTTTCGGCAAGGCCGCCCAATTCGTTGCCGAGGAGAAGGGCGCTGAAGACAAGGTACTCGGATCCGCGCTCATCCTGCGCGACATCAAGCTTGCGAAGCCCGGCCAGTACAAGGTCGAGGTATCGGCTGGCGACGAGAAGAAATCGGTCGGCTGGGATGTATACACAACGTCCGACACGCCCAAAGCCAAGAACATCATCTTCCTGCTGGGTGACGGTCTTTCCGTTGCGCACCGCACCGGCGCCCGCCTCATGTCCAAGGGCATGACCGAGGGGAAGGCCAATGTCCGCCTTGCCATGGATGACATTCCGCCCGTCGCCTTCATCGGCACCTCCTCGACCTCGGCGATCGCTACCGACAGCGCCAACACCATGTCGGCCTATATGACCGGCCACAAGTCCGCGGTAAACGCACTCGGCGTCTATGCTGACCGCACGCCGGCCAGCCAGGACGACCCCAAGGTCGAAACGATCGGTGAGGCTCTGCGCCGCACCGGCAAGAAGTCGCTCGGCATCGTGACGACATCTGAAGTGCAGGACGCGACACCTGCCGCGCTCGTTTCCCATACGCGCAAGCGCGCCGACAAGGCCGACATCGTCGGCATGATGTACAACGTCAAGCCGGACGTGCTGCTCGGCGGAGGCTCGGCCTATTTCCTGGCCAAGGACGTGCCCGGTTCGAAGCGCAAGGACGACAAGGACTATATCGCGCTCTTCAAGGAGGCCGGTTACGCCCTCGCCACCGACAAGAATGAACTGGCCGCCGCGGCTGGCTCGAACCAGGGCAAGCTGCTCGGCCTCTTCCACACAGGCAACCTCGACGTCACGCTCGATCGCGAATTCCTCAAAAAGGGTACCGTCGATAAGTTTCCCAACCAGCCGGGCCTGGTTGATATGACCAAGGTGGCGCTCGACAGGCTGTCGAAGAATCCGGATGGCTTCTTCCTGATGGTGGAGGCTGCGTCCATCGACAAGATGAGCCATCCCCTCGATTGGGATCGCGCTTTGATCGATACGATCGAATTCGACAAGGCCATCGCGGCTGCACGCGAATTCCAGGCGAAAAATCCGGATACGCTGATCGTCGTCACTGGTGACCATACGCACGGCGTCTCGATCATCGGCACTGTCGATGATGATAAGCCGGGCACGGAAATGCGCGACAAGGTCGGCACCTATGCCGCCGCAGGCTTCCCGAACTACGAAGACAAGGACGGCGATGGCTATCCGGACCGAATCGATGTTTCCCGCCGTCTGTTCATCGCGGCCAACAACGGTCCTGACCACTACGAGACCTTCCGTCCGAAGCTCGATGGTCCTTTCGTTCCGGCGATCCAGAACGAGAAGAAGGAATACGTCGCCAACGAAGCTTACAAGGACGTGCCGGGCGCCGTCTTCGTCCAGGGCAACATCCCGCGCGATGAGGATAGTGGCGTTCATGCGGTGGACGATGTCGTGCTGCAGGCCGTTGGCCCGGGTGCGGAAGGCTTCCGTGGTTACATGGAACAGAGCGACGTCTATCGTGTCCTCGCCGACGCTTTCGCACTCGGCGCGTCAAAGATGTAAATCTGTCCGGCTGACGAACAGGGCAGGCGGCCGAAAGCCGCCTGTCCTCCCGTTTAAGGAGATTGCGATGACGGAGAAGAAGACCTTTGCTATTTGTCGTCGGGCGCTGCTCACGGCCGCTGCGGTCTTGCCTTTCATGGGCATTGCCGCACGCGCAAGCGCTGCCGAAAAACTGGGCTTCGGCGAGCTCTACAAAAGCTTTGGTCCGCTCGGTCTCGAATTTTCCGACAAGGTGAAGCAATTGAGTGGTCAGGAGATTGCCATCAGCGGCTTCATGGCGCCGCCACTGAAGGCGGAGGCCGCATTTTTCGTCCTGACGGAAATCCCGATGTCGCTCTGCCCGTTCTGTTCCTCAGACGCCGACTGGCCGGATAATATCATGGTCGTCTATCTCTCGGCCAAGCAGACCTTCGTGCAATTCAATGCGCCGATCATCGCGCGTGGGGTGCTGGAGTTCGGCTCCTGGACCGATCCGGAAACCGGCTTCATCAGCCAGTTGCGTCTTCGGAACGCGGCTTTCAGGACCGTCTGACACCATGCTCGCGCTCGACGTTACCGATCTTCAAATGCATTTTCCGGGCTTGGCTGCGCCGGTCCTCGCCATCGAGCGATTTCATCTGCCGGCCGGCGGTCAACTGGCGATCACCGGGGCTTCCGGCTCGGGCAAAAGCACATTCGTCAACGCGATTACCGGCCTGGAAAACGTCACGCAAGGCAAAATTTCCTGGAATGGTATGGACATCACCCGTCTTTCCTCCGGCCGGCGCGATGCTTTTCGCGCACGCAACATCGGCCTTGTCATGCAGGATTTCCATCTTTTCCCCGGGCTTTCCGCTTTCGACAACGTGGTTCTCCCGGTCAGGCTTGCGCGCCGGCTGACCGTCGAGGAGCGGGAGCGTGCGATTGCGCTGCTTTCAGCCACCGGGATCAACCGCGTCGGGCAGGGGGTCGAGACACTGTCGCGTGGTGAAATGCAGCGTGTCGCCGTCGCCCGTGCGCTGCTGCAGCGTCCCGGCGTCATCGTCGCTGACGAGCCAACGGCCAGTCTTGACCGCCATGCGGGCAACGAGGTTGCCGAGCTTCTGCTGCGGCTTTCCGCAGAGCAGGGCACGACACTGGTGGTGGTCACGCATGATGCCTTCCTGGCGGAGCGTCTTGGCCGCCGCATCTGCCTGGAGAGCGGTCGTGTCGACGAGGATAGTGGAGAGAGTGCCGCGCAATGATGAAGTTCATTTTTGCCGACCTGCGGCGATTCTGGAGCGGCGCGTTGGCCGTTGTGGTACTCATTGCATTGTCCGTCGCTTTAAGCGTGACCGTGACGTTGCAGGAGCGGGCCGTCCGGCTCGGCAGCGCGCGTGCGGCCGAGAAATTCGATCTGCTGGTCGGAGCTGCCGGCAGTGAAACCCAGCTTGCGCTTTCGGCCGTTTTCCTGCAGCCGGCGCCGCTGCCGCTGATGGAGGGTGCCGTTCTCGGCCGCCTCGCCAACGATCCGCGCGTCGAACTGGCGGCGCCCGTCGGCTTTGGTGACTCCGCTTACGGTTTTCCGATCGTCGGCACCACGACAAGCCTGATTTCGACGCTGTCTCCGAACCTGGCGCAAGGGGCGCATTTCGCGCGCCTCGGCGAAGCGGTGGTTGGTTCCGATGTGGCGCTGTCGCCTGGAGCGCAAATCAAACCGATGCACGGCACGGCGGAAACGGGCGGTGAAACCCATACGGCTATTGCCTACAAGGTGACTGGCCGTATGGCGCCGACGGGAACCGCTTGGGATCGCACCATCCTGGTGCCGATCCGGGCCGTATGGCAGCTTCACGGCATGCATGGTGAAGAACATCATGACCATGAAGGTGGGGAAGCCGAGTCGCATGGTGCCGGGCCGAAAGATCACAGCCATGAGCACGAGCATGGCCATGTTGATGCGGATGCGCCCCTGGACGAGTATTTCGATGCGCAATCCCCTGGCGTTCCTGCCATTCTCGTCAAGCCGAAGACGGTTGCCGACGCTTACCGCCTGCGGCAGGAATACCGCACAGGCGCAACGCTCGGCGTTTTTCCGGCGGAGGTGCTGACGCGGCTCTACGCGACGTTGGGGGACGCCCGCAGCCTGCTTCTGGCAATTGCCCTGGGTACACAGGCGATCGTCATCGCCGCGATCGTGCTGGTGACGATCATGCACGTGGGATCGAGATGGCGGCAGATCGGCGCCTTGCGCGCGCTCGGCACACCGGTTCGCTCGATTATCGCGCTCGTGTGGGGAGAGCTTTTCCTGCTGTTCGTCGCCGGGATCGCATTGGGGATTGCCCTCGGCTACGCCGCAGCATCGACGATCTCGGCGCGGCTGACCGCATCGACGGCCGTCCGGCTGCCTGTTGATTTCGCGCCGGACGATTTCTGGCTGGTGACTGGTTTTCTCGCTGTTGCGGCATTCGTCTCCATTGTTCCCGCGCTTGCCGCTTTGCGTTCCAGCCCCGCTGCCGCTTTGCGTGCGTCTGGCTGAGTGCATCTGCGTCCTTATACGTATTGTCGTATAATGGCTTTTTAAACGCTTCCGCGTATATCATTACTTTAATCGCATTCGCGTATATTGACAGATTATACGTTACCGCGTATATTGGTGATCGGAGGCCACCATGAATGAACAGATCGCCCGCACAGAAAAACAACTCGGCGCCATCCTGCGCCGCGCCCGCAAACAGGCGCACTTGAGTCAAGGCGCGCTCGGCGAACAAATCCATATGCGGCAGGGCACGGTTTCGCGCCTTGAAGCCGGGGAGCCGGCCGTCCAGTTGCGCACCCTGATGGAAGCCCTTTCAGCCCTCAATCTGGAACTGGTCGTTCGACCACGCAGCCAGGGCAGTGCCGCCGACATCGAGGACTTGTTCTGATGGCGAGAAGGCGGGCGCACGTACCCCTCAACGTTTTTCTGAACAGCCGTCATGTCGGCGTGCTGCGGCGTGAGGCCACAGGCGCCATCGACTTCCAGTACGGACACAGCTGGCTGGATTGGCGCAGCACATTCCCGGTGTCACTATCACTGCCCCTGCGCGAGGACCGCTATATCGGCAACCTGGTTATCAATGTGTTCGACAACCTGCTGCCTGACAACGACGCAATCCGCAACCGGGTCGCCGAGCGCGTCGGCGCGGAAGGAACTGACGCCTTCAGCCTGCTAACCGCTCTGGGCCAGGACTGCGTGGGCGCCCTGCAATTCCTGCCCGACGGCACTGATCCCGGCACTGCCGGCGATACCGACGGCAAGCCGGTCAGCGACGACGAGGTCGCAGACATCATCAAGAATCTCGCCGCCGCGCCGCTCGGTATGGGCGAAGACGAAGATTTTCGAATCTCGATTGCCGGGGCACAGGAAAAAACCGCCCTGCTGCGCAAGGACGGCCAGTGGTTTAAACCCACAGCCACCACCGCCACCACCCATATTCTCAAACCGCAGATCGGCCAGCTTCCCAATGGCATCGACCTCTCCAACAGTGTCGAGAATGAGTATCTCTGCCTGAAGCTGCTGGAAGCAATGGGCGTCGCCACCGCCAACGTCGAGATCGCGGAATTCGGGGAACGCCGTACACTAATCGTAGAACGTTTCGACCGCCTTTGGGCGAAGGACGGAAGATTGCTCCGTCTGCCGCAAGAGGACACTTGCCAGGCGCTGTCGATCCCGCCCACCAGAAAATATCAGTCCGACGGCGGCCCTGGAATGCGGGAAATCATCAACCTTTTGAAAGGCAGTGACACACCCGATGCCGATACAGCCATATTCATGCGCGCCAGTATCCTGTTCTGGCTGCTCGGCGCGACCGACGGTCACGCTAAAAACTTCAGTATTTTTCTTGGCCCCGGCGGACGCTTCCGAATGACACCTCTCTACGACGTGCTGACCGCACAGCCGAGCCTCGACGAAGGCCAGATCTCCCGCAAGAAATTCAAACTTGCGATGTCGGTTGGCAGAAACCGCCACTATGCCATCCATGACATCGTACCCCGCCATTTCATGCAGTCGGCGGACCTTTCCGGTGTGGGTACCCCGGCGATGAAAGCGATCTTTGAAGACATCACCGCGAACGCCGAACAGCAGGCAGAGGCTGCTATCACGAAGCTGCCCAACGGTTTTCCAGACCAGCTCGTGACGTCCACCATGGCGGCCATCAACCACCGCGTCCAGCTAGTCGCCGATTCACTTTCACGAGCGTCTCATGTCTGAAGCAAGAAATTACCCGCATTGCCATTCTTGGCCAAGTCTCACTGCTAAGCCACTCTACCTAGTCTGCGCTATCGGAACAATTATCATCATCGATCCCGTCACGTTCGGCAGTTAAGGACGCCGCCGCTTCGGGGCCGGAAGCAAACTGTCAGCGCCTAGATTGGAACTCGAGAATCCGACGTTATAGACCACCTGTAGCCAGTCCATCATCGCTTCAAGTCACGGGGCAGCGGCTAGCGTCGGAAGGTGAGATGGATAGTGCCACTCGGTGCCGTTTCTGTCCTGACTGTATAGCCAGCTTCTAGGCCCCGCAGATCGTCCCACAGGCGGATGCCGCGTCCGAGCAAGATCGGAGCGATCGCAACGTGAAGACGGTCGACAAGGTCCGCCTTGAGGAAGGCGCGAACGACAGTCGCACCACCGCCAACCCGCACATCCTTGCCGCGCGCTGCACTGACAGCCTGCTGAAGCGCATCAACCGGGGTGGTGTTGAGGAAGTGGAAAGTGGTGCCACCGGCCATCTCTATCGAGGGCCTCGGGTTGTGGGTGAGGACGAAGACCGGAACCCGGAACGGTGGCTCGTCGCCCCACCAGCCATGCCAGTTCGGATCGTCGGGAAAGTTGTGGAGTCCGAACATGCCAGCGCCCATAATCTCGGCACCCACATTAGCGAAGTACTCCTTCGCGTATTCGTCGTCGACACTTGTGGTCCCTGCTCCCGTGGTATCCTTTAGCACACGCTCACGGAACGTTCGCGTTGCAGTGTATGCGCCGACGAGACGCGGCCAGTCCTCGCCAAACGGCGCTTCGGGCGTCTGATCCGTCGTTGTCGCGAAACCATCGAGCGAGATAATGAGATCGACACGAACTGCCACTGGAGTCCTCCTTGCGCGTGGTTGCACCATAACTGTCCCAATATTCGAAGCCTGTTACTAAGGTATTCACCTTTGTATTCAAAGTTAGATACTAAGGCAAGTACCTTTTTATCCTTGACCGGCGCCCCGGACCACTTTACTGACGCCTATGCCTTATCATTCGACCCCGCTCGACCTCGCCTTTCACGCTCTCAGCGATCCTACCCGCCGCGCCGTGGTGTCGCGGCTGATCGAGGGCGAGTTGCCGGTCAGTGCCCTGGCCGAGCCTTTCGACATGGCGCTGCCCTCCTTCGCCCAGCATCTCAGGGTGCTGGAAGATTGCGGACTGATCGTCAGCGAGAAACGCGGGCGCAGCCGCTGGTGCCAGCTGGTACGGGGGCGCTTCGATGAGGCGGCTGACTGGATGGAAGCCGAGCGCCGGCGCTGGACCGAGCGGTTGGACCGGTTGGAAGTCTACTTGGATAAAACGGAAGAGGAGGGTGAAGGACATGGCAAACCCGTTTGAGACATGGTCGCTCGACCGCGAAATCGTGCTAGTGAAGCTGCTCAACCATCCGCGCGACAAGGTCTTTGCTGCCTGGATGGACCCCAAGGCACTTGGCGAATGGTACGGCCCGGCCGGCTTCAGCATCGAAACCCACGAAGCCGATATCCGCGAGGGCGGGGTCTGGCGGTTCGACATGGTGGGCGTATTCGAAGGCGCGCAGCAGCGCTTCCCAAGCCTCATGCGCTTTGTGGAGATCGTGCCGAACGAGCGGATCGTGATGGACTATGGCACGCCGGATCCTGACGACCCCGACCGTTTCCGCGCCACAGTGACCTTCGACGAGCAGACTGACGGCAAGACGGTGCTGACCATGCGCCAGCTCCATCCCAGCCGCGAACGGCGTCAGGTGGTCATCGGCTTCGGTGCGGTGGAATACGGACTGCAGACGCTGGAGGGCCTCGCCGCCTGGCTGGATGGGTGAGCCCTTGGCCGCTCAGTGCCGCTCGTGTCAGTTGGCGATGGCCGAGGCGGCGTGCAGATCGAGCGACGGTTGATCGCGCAAATCATAGCTTGACGGAACAGGATAGCCGCACACGATGTCTGCGTTCGGGCGGCCGCTATCGTGATCTGCACGACAGCATGAAGGGCGCGAGGCAGAAATGGGAGGAGCGGCATCCTCCCACGCCGCTTTGACGCCATTTCGGACGTTGGTACCGCTTGGCTCGCGGACCACAAGCAGACTCACAAGATAAGGACGATCACGATGACCGAAGCGCTGGACGAGGGACCCTTCTTTCACGGCACAATCGCGGCTTTGCGCGCGGGTGATTTCCTCACCGCAGGATACCGGTCGAACTATCGTCCCGAAGTGGTGATGAACCATATCTACTTCACTGCCATTGTGGACGGTGCCGGGCTTGCCGCTGAAATCGCGGCTGAACTCACCGAAGGCGGCGCAGTCCCGCGTGTTTACGCCGTAGAGCCGACCGGGACATTCGAGAACGACCCGAACGTGACCGACAAGAAATTTCCCGGCAACCCCACGCGGTCGTATCGCAGCAGCGCACCGCTCAAGGTCATTGGCGAAATCACGCATTGGACCAGATTGACGCCCGAAGCACTACAGGTATGGAGAGAACGACTGACCGCGCTGCGCTCAGACGAACGAGGCGAAATCATCAACTGATGCGAGGCGACACGCATCGTGTGCTCATTCCGCGATCGAATCAAAGGAGACGATCAGCTTTCCGCCCCGGACTGGACGGCCAGGTCCCGCGCGCAGAACGGCAGCTTTGAGGAAATGTCGTAGTCTGGTTTAACGGCCGAATAGGGCGCGCATTGCCGCCCGGCATATTGGCAATCGGTCGGTGGTGTCTGTGACCGCATTTCTGCTAAAGCTGGGAAGCAAATCGCCCGCGAAGTCACCAACTGCCGAAGT
>NZ_JBXAFE010000011.1:0-39430 GCF_058792715.1 Phyllobacterium sp. MT110 | reverse complement strand
TTTGATTTTGTTCTCATGCACGCCAATAGCGAAGTGCCTGCTAACGATCTATTAACCACACAAAGTGAGGCAGACCCTTTTTTTGTTCGGGCTATCTCACGCTACAGCCCGAAATCCGGCTTAAGCCCCACCAGAAAACGGCCTGAGCGCTACTCGTTCACGCAGGCACCCCTAAGGCAATTTACCTTGCGCCTGTTGCTTGAATTTGGCGCTAGACGAGAATTGAACCGCGCCGGGTTTGCCGGAGGCTCCAACTTCTGAGAGAGTGGAGCCGATATGAGCAAGACAACGAACAAGTTTTCACCTGAAGTCCGCCAACGCGCCATCCGTATGGTGCTGGATCACGAGGCTGAGCACCCTTCGCGGTGGGCAGCCGTTTCATCTATTGCGGGCAAGATCGGTTGCTCGCCAGCCACGCTGCATGAATGGGTGAAGAAGACCGAGGTCGACAGCGGCAAACGAGCAGGCCTGCCGACCGACGCGGCCGAGAAGATGAAGGCTCTTGAGCGGGAGAACCGCGAGCTTCGCCAGGCCAACGAGATTTTGCGCAAGGCTTCTGCCTATTTCGCGATGGCGGAGCTCGACCGTCCCTTCAAACGATGATCTCGTTCATTGACGAACACCGTAGCGTGTTCGGGGTCGAGCCGATCTGCAGGCTTTTGCCGATCGCCCCATCAACCTATTACGAGAACGTCGCCAAGCGCCTGGACGTGGACCGCCTGTCGGTTCGCGCCCGCAGCGATATCGGCCTGAAGATCGAGATACGCCGGGTGTTCAATGAGAATTTCCAGGCCTATGGCGTGCGCAAAGTCTGGCGGCAATTGCAGCGGGAGGGCTTCGACATCGCCCGCTGCACTGTAGCTCGGCTTATGAGGGTGATGGGGCTGCAGGGCATCATTCGTGGCAAGCCGATCCGCACGACGATCAGTGACAAGACCGGCCCATGCCCGCTCGACCAGGTGAACCGACACTTCTTCGCGCCTGCGCCGAATATGCTCTGGCTTTCTGATTTCACCTATGGTGCGCCTCGCCCAATCGGGGAGGCATATGACTGGAATGCAAAGAGAAAGGAGGATTTGAAGACTTGCCTGCCCCCTGCTGCGAGGGGCATGAGTCCAAGCGGCGGTGACCTACCGTCAACTGGCAGTAAAGCGCCTGCGTCAGCGGGAGCGTGAGAACTCGACCAGTTGCGTCCGCCAAGTATAGGCATCTCTCGCGGGAGGCTCGTCACCCGGATGGGCGAAGACCGCGTGAGGGCTTCGTTCGCCGCAGGCGGATAGAGCCGTACGCCGAAGGCGGACCGCCCAGCACTTCAGTTACCTCACTGAAATGAATCGACGGTCGATGAACGATTCAAAACTGTCGTTGGACGCTGGCGACCGAAAACGCGATTCTGTCACCATGATCGCGCAACCCTACCAGCTCTATGTGGAACGAACGGACCGGACAAGAAACATGTCCCGCTTCTATGCGATGTCGATTGAGCCCAACCTCTTTGGTGAAGCCTGCCTAGGGTCAGGACTCATTGATCAGAGCCAGAAGATAACGGTTGCAGCGAGAGCGATGGCGGAGAGGAAGACCATTGGGCATCTGTCGTAGCGCATAGCGACACGCCGCCAGTCTTTGAGACGCCCGAACATGATCTCGATCCGGTTGCGCCGTTTGTAGCGGCGTTTGTCGTATTTGATGGTTTTGTTGCGGGACTTCCGCCCCGGAATGCAGGGGGTGATCCCCTTCGCCTGTAAAGCGTCTCGATACCAGTCGGCATCATAGCCACGGTCGGCCAGTAGCCATTTGGCCTTGGGAAGTTCATCAAGCAAGGCGGCAGCACCGGTGTAATCGCTGATCTGACCGGCCGTAATGAAGAAGCTGACCGGGCGACCATTCGCATCCGTGACGGCATGAAGCTTGGTGTTCATGCCGCCTTTCGTGCGTCCAATCAGGCGGCCCGCACCCCCTTTTTTACCCGCAGGCTGGAAGCTGTGCGGTGGGCCTTCAGATAGGTCGCATCGATCATGATGGTCTTGTGCTCTGCAGCTTCAGGCACAGCCAGGCCCTCCATCATCTGGATAAAGATGCCCTTGTCGCTCCAGCGTTTCCAGCGGTTATACAAGGTCTTCGCCGGACCATATTCCCTCGGCGCATCACACCACCGGAGGCCGTTGCGATTGACGAAAATGATGCCGCTCAGGACACGCCGATCATCGACACGCTGGCGGCCATGGCTCTTGGGGAAATAGGGCTGAAGACGGGCCATTTGCTCCTCCGTCAGCCAGAACAAATTACTCATCAGTCGGGCTCCTATCCGCCCGTCTGAATCATAGCCGTCAATTCAAATCAATGGGTCCTGACCCTAGGCATCGGGAAGAGGCGGGGCGACGTGTGCGGATCCTCGATCCGCATAAACCCGCAACCGGCTTCAATGCACTCGACTGGGTTGGCCAGTATCGCGGTACGAAGGAGGAGGACATTGCCTCTGTCGCCTCATGGATCATGAGCGATACCGGTCGCGCGAGCGGGGTCCGCGACGACTTCTTCCGTGCCTCAGGTCTCCAGCTCCTGACCGCGATCATCGCCGATGTTTGCCTCTCCGGGCATACGCCGAAGGAGCAGCAGACGCTCCGCCAGGTACGCAGCAACCTATCGGAGCCCGAGCCGAAACTCCGACAGCGCCTGCAGGACATCTACGACAATTCGGGATCGGATTTCGTTAAGGAGAACGTCGCCGCTTTCGTCAACATGACGCCAGAAACCTTTTCCGGCGTTTATGCTAATGCCATCAAGGAAACGCACTGGCTCTCGTACAAGAACTACGCGGCACTGGTCTCCGGCTCGACATTCCGGACCGAGGATATCGCCTCGGGCAAAACGGATGTGTTCATCAACATCGATCTCAAGACGTTGGAGACCCATAGCGGATTGGCGCGCGTCGTGATCGGCTCGTTTCTGAATGCCATTTACAATCGCGACGGCGCGATGGACGGCCGCGCCCTCTTCCTCCTCGATGAGGTCGCCCGCCTTGGCTATATGCGTATTCTGGAGACCGCACGGGACGCGGGCCGAAAGTATGGAATCACGCTGACGATGATCTATCAGTCGATCGGCCAGCTGCGCGAAGCCTACGGCGGGCGCGACGCCTCCAGCAAGTGGTTCGAGAGCGCAAGCTGGATCAGTTTCGCGGCCATCAACGATCCGGAAACAGCAGACTACATCTCTCGCCGCTGCGGCATGACGACGGTCGAGATCGACCAGGTCAGCCACAGCTTTCAGTCGCGCGGCTCTTCGCGGACCCGGTCAAAGCAGCTTGCCGCTCGGCCACTCATCCAACCGTACGAAGTGCTGCGCATGAGGGCGGACGAACAGATCGTCTTCTCGGCAGGCAACCCGCCGCTGAGGTGCGGCCGGGCCATCTGGTTCCGGCGAAACGATATGAAGGCTTGCGTTGAGCAGAGCAGGTTCCAGCGTCGCGAAGCGCCCGCACATGAACAATGAAGAGCATCGGAGAAATCAGCATAGCGACGACCGCCAGGGCGTGATTTCGGGAATTCTCGTCATGCCTCGGTCGGATATCGGGCAGCCGCAGGAGGCTTAGCATAGCGCCGCGTCAGCGGAAGCCGGGACCGACCGCCCCCGACCGAGGCATTCTGCTTGAGATCACCGTCTACTCGTCGAGATCCCTTCGGTCAGTCCGTTGAAAACCTCCATCATCGCGTTGGTGATGCTTGGCCAAGAGAGTTGCCAGCAATGACAGGCATGATAGCCGCGCTGTGGCCAATCCCAACGTCGCCCGCGGGAGGATCGTGACCCGGATGGGCGGAGACCGCGCGCGGGCTTCGTTCGCGACAGCGAATAGAGCCGTACGCCGCAGGCGGACCGCCCGCTCTCGACAGCGCTTCAACATCACGAAAATGAATCGATGGCACCTGAGCGATTCAAAACTGTCGTTGGACGGCCCCCCCCCCGATGGAGACGATCATGGGGGCATGATCACCCAGCCCTACCATCTTTATGTTGAACGATCGGACGTTAAGAAAAACATGGCCCGCTTCTATGCGATGTCGATCCAACCCAATCTGTTTGGAGAGGCTTGCCTGACGCGACGTTGGGGACGTATCGGAACGGCCGGCCAGACGAAGAGCCACCATTTCCAAACCGAGCGAGAGGCAGTAGCCCTTTTTCTCGATCTCGTTCGACAAAAGAAGCGTCGCGGCTACGCTGCGGTCGTTCGTCAATCGAGCATCAATGCCTCATCAAGGGAGCATGAACTTCAGGGATACGCATGAATAGAATTTCAAGTTATTTCGCTCGTTTGCCACTACACGGGCGCTTCGCGGTGGCTCTGATTGCGATGGTGACGGTCCTTCTTGCTGCCCCCGTCTCGATCGCAACCGTGGCCCTCGCCAGCGACACAACGCCAAAGACCCAGGCAGCGTTCAAGAAGTGCGGTGCGGGCTCCCGCCAGGCATGCGTCATCGACGGTGACACAATCTGGTTCAAGGGCCAGAAGATCCGCATCGCCGATATCGACACGCCGGAGGTGGGCGAACCGAAATGTTCGTCGGAGCTGGCACCTGGCAACCGCGCCACGGACAGGATGCTCGAGCTAATCAACGAGGGTCCCTTCGAGATCAAGGCGTGGCCTGGCCGTGATGCCGACCGATACGCCGTTAGCGCCGTCGGTTCCAATCGGTCTCGCAATTGATCTCGATCTCGAAGAAGAACGGTATCTTGATCGCGATCTTCAGACCGACTTTGCCCTTGCGGAGAAAGTGACAGATCACCTTGGCGAGGAAGCGAAGCCGGCGGCCGGTTGCTTTGAGGAATTTAGCAAGCTGTTGCATGTGATTTCTCCTGTCGATTGCGTTTCATCGCAGGGATGAAATGCGGATCGGGAAGGAGTGCCGCACCAGGCGCGGCCGCAGCGCAGCGGAGGACTTGAGGTCGGCAGAATTTTGCTGCGCGAGGAGCCAAAGGCGGGGAAAATTCTGCTGATCAATCAAGGACAACCAGTGTTTCTGCCCCTGCTGTAGAGGAGCTTGCCTTATGGACCCCAAGCAATATTGCGGAGCCACCATCAGCCAACGCCGATAGAACCGACCAAACGACAGGGTGCAGTGCTGAACCGCCGACGCGCGCGAAACAGGTCGTTTGCCGCTCCCGACAGACGGAACGGCAAACGACCACTCCCCTCCGGCAAGACCGGAGAGGAGTATCCCGGAAGAAGCACCGAGCGGTGTCGGCGGCGGACCCCGGCGATACCCTCCCAAGATTGATCGGCTGCCGCTGCATCGAGGGTGAACAGCAGCCGATCCGCTCCCTTCGGCGGCGGTGCGAAGGGAGTCATCCGCGTTAGCTTCGAAATGCGGTCGCTAACCGAATTGCTCGGCGACCGTCTCGCGGGCAGTGATGCCCAGGATTTCGTCGGTCACTTCGTGCACTCCCTTCATTCCGTCGACCCTGAAGAGCAGGCCTTGCTCGCGGTAGTATGCCGACAGAGGACGCGTCGCTACGCGGTAGGCCTCCAGACGCACCCGCATCGTATCGACGTCATCGTCCTTCCGGACCTCTGTGGAATTCGCGAGTGCGGCCCTGGCCCTGTTCAGGACTCGTTCCAGTACAACGGTTTCGTCTACGACCAGCTCGACAACGGCGTCTAGCCTCTCGTCGGCGAGCAAGCCGTCGAGCCACCGCGCTTGTGCCACGTTTCGGGGGAATCCGTCGAGTATGAAGCCCCGAGCCGCATCGCCTTGTTGGAGACGGCGGGCGACGACATCGGAAATGAGATCGTCGGAGACGAGACCGCCCGCCTCCATAGTCGAGCGGATCGAGAGCCCGAGTTCTGTACCGGAACGGACTTCCGAACGCAGTATCTCTCCGGTTGACAGGTGCGGAATCTTGTACCGACGGGACACTATTTCCGCCTGTGTGCCTTTGCCGGCACCCGGCGCGCCTAGAAACATCAGCCTCATGTTCGTTCCCTTTTTATCAAGCTGCCGCTTTGTTCTGACGGTTCGCGATAAGATCATCCACGACAGCCGGATCGGCTAGCGTGGAAGTATCCCCGAGAGCTCCGAAATCATCCTCCGCGATCTTCCGCAAAATCCGGCGCATGATCTTGCCCGAACGCGTTTTCGGCAGGCCCGGCGCGAACTGGATCTTGTCCGGTGCGGCGATGGGCCCGATTTCGCTGCGGACATGCTTGACGAGTTGCTGCCTAAGTTCATCGGATTCCTCTGCGGCGGCCATCAGTGTCACGTAGCAGTAGATGCCTTGCCCCTTGATGGCATGCGGGTAGCCGACGACCGCCGCTTCCGAAACGAGATCGTGCGACACGAGAGCGGATTCCACTTCCGCGGTCCCGAGGCGATGGCCCGACACGTTGAGCACGTCGTCGACGCGCCCCGTGATCCAGTAGTAGCCGTCCTCGTCACGACGGCAGCCATCTCCCGTGAAGTACTTGCCCTTGTAGGTGGAGAAGTATGTTTGAATGAAGCGGTCGTGGTCGCCGTAGACCGTGCGCATCTGGCCGGGCCAGCTGTCCGCGATGCACAGGTTTCCGTCAGCCGCCCCCTCGAGGACATTGCCGTCGTTGTCCACGAGTTCGGGCCTGACACCGAAGAACGGCGTCGTCGCCGATCCCGGCTTGAGATCGGTCGCGCCCGGCAGCGGCGTAATGAGGTGGCCGCCTGTTCCGTCTGCCACCAGGTATCGATGATCGGACAACGCCGCTGCCCCACGACATCGTGGTACCATTGCCATGCCTCCGGGTTGATCGGTTCGCCGACGGTACCGAGCAGACGCAGACTGGACCGGTGCGACCGGGTGACGAACTCGTCGCCCGCACCCATCAACGACCGTATTGCGGTCGGGGCCGTGTAGAAGATGTTGACCTTGTGCTTGTCGATGACTTCCCAGAAACGACCCTGGTCGGGGAAGGTCGGCACGCCCTCGAACATCAAGGTCGTCGCGCCGTTCGCCAAGGGGCCGTATAGGATGTAGGAATGCCCGGTGACCCAGCCCACATCGGCCGTGCACCAGTAGACATCTCCCGGGTGATAGTCGAACACGTATTCGTGGGTCATTGCGGCGTATACGAGGTATCCGCCTGTCGTATGGACGACACCTTTGGGCTTTCCGGTGGAACCCGACGTATAGAGGATGAAAAGCGGGTCCTCGGCGTT
This sequence comes from Phyllobacterium sp. MT110, assembly GCF_058792715.1. Lineage (NCBI taxonomy): Bacteria > Pseudomonadati > Pseudomonadota > Alphaproteobacteria > Hyphomicrobiales > Phyllobacteriaceae > Phyllobacterium > Phyllobacterium sp. MT110. The sequence goes on along the minus strand of NZ_JBXAFE010000011.1, from coordinate 32,249 downwards.
CATGCTTTCCGGAGCGCACGTGGCGTCGACAGTCTCGACCTCCCGGTGGTGCCAGACATCCCGTCCGGGTGCCCAGCCGATTTTGCCGCCAGTACGTCGCACGACGAGGACTTTGTCGACAAGCACATGCTGGCGTGCGGCGATGTCGATTGCCTTGTCCGCGTTGTCTTTGAGAGGTACCGCCTTGCCGCCGCGAACGCCCTCGTCGCAGGTAACGACGAACGTCGACTCGCAGTCCACGATACGGCCGGCGAGGGCTTCGGGCGAGAACCCCCCGAATACGACCGAATGCACGGCTCCGATCCGGGCGCAGGCGAGCATCGCGTATGCTGCCTCGGGGACCATCGGCATATAGATGGTAACCCGGTCGCCTTTCTTCACGCCATACTTCTTCATGACATTCGCCATGCGGCAGACATGCTCGTGAAGTTCGCTGTAGGTGATCTTGCGGTCGACGTAGGGATTGTCGCCCTCGAAAATGATCGCGGTCCGATCCCCATGCTGGTCGAGATGGCGGTCGATGCAATTGTAGGAGACGTTCGTTTCGCCGTCTTCGAACCACTTGATCGAAACGTCCCCGGTAAACGACGTGTTCTTCACGACTGAGAACGGCTTGAACCAGTCGATCCGCTTGCCATGCTCGGCCCAGAATGCGTCCGGGTCGCTAACGCTTGCCGCGTACCACTGGTCGTATTTGGTCCTATCGATAAGCGCGCGGTCCTTGACCGGTTGCTGTACCGGATAAACCTTCTGTGACATCGGTACTCCTCCTCACTATGCTCTTGATGTGTTGGCCAGGCTCGCCCCTATCGGGTCAGCCTGTGAAAAATCGCCGGAAGGTGGGACGGCAGTTGCTCGACCCTCGTTACCGTCGTCGCTCCCTTGCGACCGAAAATCCGGTCGGCGTAGGACGGTGCGTCGGAGCCGAGCGCCACGCAGAACGTGTCGATGCCCTTCTGATTGACTGAATGGACCGCGGCCCGGGCGTCCTCCACGAGGTAACGCTCGTCGTCCACGTCGATATCCGAGGGCTCCCCGTCGGTGACTACGAGCAACAGACGTCGGTAGCTTCGTTGCCGTGAAAGGTCCTCGGCAGCATGCCTGATAGCCGTTCCGAGCCGGGTGGACATTCCGCTATCCAGCCCGGCGAGACGCATCTTTGTCCTGAGATCGTAGGGCTCCGCGAAATCCTTGATCCGGAAATACCGGACGTCTTCACGTGTGTCTGAACAGAATGCCGCCAAGGCGAATTTGTCGCCGAGCCCGGCTATCGTGCTCGATAACAGGGCGGTTGAAACGCGCTCCACGTCGAGGACTTTCCTCGTCCCTCCCTGAACGGCATCGGCGGTGGAGTTCGACACGTCGAGCAAAATCAGGACGGATAGGTCTCGACTTCTCCGTTCGTAACGGCTGTAGACCCTGAAATCGGGAGCTACGTTCATCCGACTGGAAATCGCAGCGTCGATGCAGGCGTCCACGTCGAGGACATCGCCGTCCGCCTGTCGTCGCAAGCGTTCGGTTCGGCCCGTCCGCGCGGCACGGATCATGTTCGCCAGCTTCGACGAGATATCGGCATGTGCCCTCTCGGCGAGAATGATCGCGTCGGCCGGCTTTTCCGGAACCCGGTGTTCTCGAACGGAACACCACTCGGTGCGATCCTTGCGCGCGAGATAATCGTATTCGGGATACCGGGCGACGAGAACTCCATCGGACGCATCGCGGCTCAGGCATACCTTTCCGGCAGCCTCGTTATCGCCTCTGTCTTCGGCTTCGTCATCCGGTTTCCCGTCGTCACACTGCTGCTGCTCGACCCGAGCGCCTTCGACGATGTCCTGCATTTCGATTGCCGGTTCCGCTGCGTCGCCGAAATCCCAGATACCGATGTTGTCGTCGCGATATGCGGGCTGGACGACATATCCCTTGGCGTCGAACCGGATACGCATCTGACCGAGGTCGTTGCCGAGGAGACCGCCGATCGTCCTGCTGAGCGACTGGTCGGACAGATCGAGGTCGGCTGCCTGCTCGAACAGCGTTCGTCCCTTCTCGATCCAGCCATCGGGGTCGCGGTAGTCGCTGTCGATCAGGGCTCTCGCAAGCCTTGCCAGGAGCGACGTGGCCAAGGGCGGACCGCTGGGCTTGGCGACATGAAAAGGCAGCCACAGTTCTGCGAGACCCGGCAACTCGCGGATCGCCAGGCGTTCTACGCGAGCGTCCTCGATCACGGAAATGACTGCAAGCTGGAATGGCTTCAACGCTCCGACGGGGAAAAGCTGCTCCGTGAAGTGATGATGAGCGCCGACGTGGGCGACGGCGGCGCGATAGATACGACGCGACTCTTCACCCTCGAATCCGGAAAACGAGGGCGGCATCCGGATGCCCCCGCCTCCGAACCCCACGCGGCGTCGCATCGGCTCGGGCATGTCGGGTGCGGCGACCTGCATGGGTGGCTCGATGCCCCACACGGCGCGCAGGTACGGTCTAAGCGTCCCCTGCAGGGCGGCGTATCGATCCGCCCCCTCCTCGACGTCGAAGAATCGCCTGGCCTCCGGGTCTTCCATCTTGAAGAATGCCGCCTGCCTTTCGGGGTGGCGACGTCCGATGGCGATACCCATCGACACGAACGCTTTGAACCCGGCGAGATCGACCCTGCCGAGGATTTTCGCGCTGTTCTCCAGCAGCACGACGATCGCTGAGGGAGCGGCCTTCGCTGCATTCTCCACGATGAGCAGCCATTCGATGACTGCGTCCGGTCGGTGAAGTAGTTCCGCCACGGCGACGGCGCTGTCCGGCAGAATGGAAGTCGTCCGCTTGTCCGTCCGGATCGCGAACTCCGAGACGGCACGACCCAACCTCAGTACGGGCTCCAGCCCCACGATATCCGCGAGCTCGGGTCCCCGTCGACGGTAGGCGCTGGCGACGAGATCACCGTACCCGGCCTGGTCGATTCTTTCGTGAGCCGACTTCCACTCGGCATCCCATCGCCCGGCATTGAGGAGGTCGGCGTGCGAAGGCATCAGAAACAGACCGATACGGCGGCGGTCAACGCTTCGCGGACGTCGGGGTCGTCGGTGATAGGGAGAACGATCGCCATCCGACAGGCCTGGGCGATCGGAATGCCCTGCCTCGTCAACATGGCGGCATGGATCAACATTCGCGTCGATGCCCCCTCGTCGAGACCGTGACCGCGTAGATTGCGCGACCGCTGCGCGACGCGAACCAATGCGCTCGCTATAGCGGTCTCCACGCCCGCTTCCTTCGCTACGATCTCCGCTTCCGCCACGTCGTCCGGGTAGTCGAAGCCGATCGCCGAAAACCGCTGCTTTGTAGATTCCTTGAGGTCCTTCAGGACGCTTTGATATCCGGGATTGTAGGACACGACGATCCTGAAATCCGGATGAGCGCGCACCACCTCGTTCTTTTTCTCCAACGGGAGAATACGACGGTCGTCGGTCAGAGAATGGATGACGACGGTAGTGTCCTGCCTGGCTTCCACTATTTCGTCGAGATAGCATATCGCGCCAAGGCGGGCCGCCATGGTGAGTGGGCCGTCGTGCCACTTGGTGCCGTCGGCGTCGAGCAGAAATCGCCCTACGAGGTCGGCGGCCGTCATGTCTTCGTGACAGGAAACGGTCACCAGGGGCTGGCCGAGACGCCATGCCATGTGTTCCACGAAACGGGTCTTGCCACATCCGGTCGGCCCCTTGAGCATGACGGGAATGCGCATCCGGTAAGCGGCCTCGAACAGCGCGACTTCCTCACCGGAGGCGCGATAAAACGGCTCCTCGACGATCGCGAAATCCTGCAGGGCGTCGGGTATGACGGAAGCTTGATCGAGGTTGGTCCTGGGCTGCATGCTGAAATCCCTATATGATCTCTCCGGGCGGACAGGCCGCCCGCCAGGAGAGTGCTGATCACGGCATCAACGATGGGCGGTCGTGGAATTGGGAATACCCTCGATCGGGCATTCTTCCGTTCCGACAGTGCCGCGGGTCATTGCCTCGACCATTTCGCGCGTGCCCTCCGGATCGCTGATCCACTTCGCATAGAAGTTATACGGGCATGCAGCCGTACCCTTGTCGCCGTCACCAGAGTTGATGAGGCCCGTGTAGCCGCGGTGGAGAAGCTTGAAGAGGTGGTTCTGGGACTGCCCGTTCTTACGGGCGTCCCTGATCGCCGACACAGAGAGCTGGGCATACTGGATGCCGTTTTCCTCGGTGCCGCACTCGCCGAGCGTTCGGCCGTCGAAGCCGACGATGGCGGAATGACCGAAGTAGGAATAGACGCCGTCGAAACCCGCAGCATTCGCCACCGCGACGTAGACGTTATTCGCCCATGCCATGGATTTGGACATCTGGACCTGCTGGTCCTTTGCCGGATACATGTAGCCCTGGCAGCGGACGATCAGTTCCGCGCCGCGCATCGCGCAGTCGCGCCAGATCTCGGGATAATTTCCGTCATCGCAGATGATGAGGCTGATCTTGAGACCTTTCGGCCCCTCGGACACGTAGGTGCAATCGCCCGGGTACCATCCCTCGATCGGAACCCAGGGCATGATTTTCCGGTACTTCTGGACGATCTCGCCCTTGTTGTTCATCAGGATAAGCGTGTTGTAGGGAGCCTTCTTGGGATGCTCCTCGTGACGTTCGCCCGTCAGCGAGAAGACGCCCCACACATTCGCCTTGCGGCATGCCTCGGAGAAAATCGCGGTTTCTTCGCCGGGAATCTGGGAGGCGGTTTCGTACATTTCCTTGGAATCGTACATGATGCCGTGGGTGGAATATTCCGGGAATATCACGAGGTCCATGCCCGGAAGGCCGACCTTCATTCCCTCGATCATGTTCGCGATGTTGCGCGCGTTCTCGAGGACTTCGGCTTTGGTGTGAAGCCTTGGCATCTTGTAGTTCACGACGGCAACGCCGACCGTGTCTTTGCTGCTGGTGATATCGCCGTGGTACATAGTCGTTCTCCTCACGTTGTAGTTTCTGGGTTTGGCGGATGGTCGTTTTCCGAGGCCTGCATTCGTCGTGAGCGCAGGCCTCGGACATGATGGACGCGAAGCGGTGGGAGGCCCGCCCCGCGAAACAGTCGTCTGCCGGAGCGGCGACTGACCGGTCGCTCCGCCTCGAGTTCCTTCTCCCTCGCAGGAACAAAAAAGGCCCCGGAACGAGCTGCTTGAGGGCAGTTCGTTCCGGGGCCTTTTTGCCACCTATGTAGTTCGGCTCTGTTGCCGACAGGCTGCCCGGCGAAAACCGAACACAAAAAAACCCACGTTCCGCAAAGCGAAAAGCGTGGGGTCACATCACCCGTATTTCGATGGCATCTTTGCCATACCGATTTCACGAAGACTAGGTGAGAGGTTGGCTCGAGTCAACAACGAGTTGGCAGTAGCGATGTGGAAATGCGCTTGGGAGGTACTCGCCATTCGCCAACAAAAGCTGTTGACGTCATAGTACGTGTTGGCTAGCTTTTCTTCGCTGGCAACAACGCCATCCAAATCCACGGTAACGACGCCCCACGTTCGCTTCGCGACACGTGGGTTTTTTTGTTTCCGAACACGGACGCTCAAACGCGGCACGTGTCCGGAAACATGGTCACGAATACCGACAAAGGGGAACTCGATGAACATCCTAATCCGCACCCTCAGCCCTGTCCTTTTCGCAGCCGCGCTGACGTCCACAGTGCAGGCTGCCGAGACATCGTATCCACTCAAGATACGGAATTGCGGTCGCGACATCACGATCGAGAATGCCCCTACCCGGACGGTTTCGATCGGTCAGAGCAGCACCGAAATCCTCTACAGACTGGGTCTCGCTAACAAAGTCGTCGGTACGGCCCTCTGGGTGGGTCCGGTCCTCAAGGGTTACGAAGAGATCGATTCCAAAATCGAACGACTTGCCGTATCCATCCGAGCAGTGCCGCAGGATTTTGGGTGCCGCGCGTGGTAACGTCGGTTCATGGAGATCGATGAGGACAAGATCGACGATGCCGTTTTGGCGCTGCTATGGCTGACGCTGCATAACGAGCGTTGGGCCTGGAAGGGTTTCGACTGGGCAACGACGGATCGGCTTCACAAGAAGGGCTTGATCGGCGATCCAGTCAACAAGTCGAAGTCATTGATCCTGACCGATGAAGGCTTGGCGCGTTCGGAAGCGTTGTTCCGGGAGCTGTTTACGCGGCCGCCGCAATAACCGTCTCTTTGTGGGCCTTCCATTGCCAGGGCAGCAGTTCGTGCAGGCGGGAGACGGGAAGATCAGCGATGCGGGCGAACACATCGGCGAGCCACGCCTTTGGGTCGACGTCGTTGAGACGGCAAGTCGTGATGACGGAGAGCATGATGGCAGCACGATCGGCCCCACGCTGGGAGCCGGCGAAGGTCCAGTTTCGACGCCCGAGTGCAATTCCTCTCAGAGCGCGTTCGGCCGCATTGTTCGTGAGACAAATCCGGCCATCTTCGAGAAACCGGGCAAAACCATCCCATCGCTTCAGCATGTAATCGATCGGCTCGATCACCTCGGACGATTTGCTGAGCGTGGCGCGCTCCCGTTTCAGCCACTCGTGCATGTCATCGAACAGCGGCTTGCTCTTTTCCTGCCGCGCGGCCAGTCGTTCTTCGGCGCTCAATCCATTGATCTCGCGTTCGATCTCGAACAGCGCATCGTACCGTTGGACGGCCTCCAGGGCGATCGGCGAGATCGGCTTGCCTTTGCGTTTGTGGTCGCGGGCACTTTTCTGGATGTCGGCCAGTTCAAAGAATTTGCGCCGCGCGTGCGCATGGCAAAAAGCGAAGGTGATCGGCACGGCTTTCTTTTCGGCGACACTGAGCGGCTCGAAGCCATTGTAGCAATCACTCTGCAGAATGCCGCCATACCCGGCCAGGTGCTTCTGCGGATGCTCGCCCCGGCGGTCGCTCGACGCATAGTATATGGCCGCCGGCGCTGCCGCTCCGTCGTAGGACCGGTCATCACGCACGTAGGTCCATATTCGCCCGGTCGTGCATTTGTCTTTGGCCTGGATGGGAATGGTGGTGTCGTCGCCAAAAAGCCGCTCGGCCTCGAAGACATGCGTTTCGATCAGATCAAAGATCGGCAGCAGCGCGGCCGTTCCATACCCGACCTGGTCGGCCAACGTCGAGGTCGAAAGCTCGATGCCCTCGCATTTGAACCGGGTGCTCTGGCGGTTGAGCGGGCTATGCATGCCGAACTTGTCAAAGAGGATCGTCGCCAGCAGATGAGGACCGATGAAGCCGCGCGGCGTGGCGTGGAAGGGTGCCGGCGCCTGGCTGATCTTCTCGCAGTCCCGGCAGCTAAATTTCTCCCGTACGGTTTCGATCACGATAAACCGGCGCGGGATCTCCTCCAGCGTTTCGGTCATATCCTCGCCCAGCTTGGAAAGCCGGGATCCGCCACAGCATGCACAGGTGCTGGGAGGATCGATGACCACACGCTTGCGTTCTACATCCTCCGGCCACGGCTTTCGCACCGGCCGCTTGCGTGTGAACGAACGGACGCTCGCGGTCTTGGCGGCAGCAGCCTGCGCTGCAACCTCGTCCTCTGTCGCGGCCATCACGAGCTCTTCGAGCTGCAATTCCATCTGGTCAAGCAATCGCGCGGTGCGCTCGGAACGCTTTCCGCGAAGCTCCCGCCTCAGCTTTTCGATCGCCAGCTCCAGTTTGGCGATCAACGCCTCGCTGTCGGACAGCATCGCCTGGGCATTGGCGGCTTGCGCCACCGCAATGTCCCGCTCGGCGACGACAGTATCGCGCTCGGCAACAACGACATCATGTTCAGCCTGCAACATCTCACGCTCGGAAAGCAGCGCCAGATAGGCGCTCGCAAGGTCCGCAGGAAGATCCACAGGCTTCGAAGTCATGAAGCTATTCGATCAGATTCACTCAATATTTTCAATGTAATAATGCTATCCGACCCGTGTCGGACGCCAGGTTTCCTGCGGATTGCGCCAGTCGATCCCGGACAACAAATAGGACAATTGCGCCGGTGAGATCGCTACCGCGCCGCCTTCCACATTCGGCCAGATAAACCGGCCCTTCTCCAACCGCCGGGTAAAAAGGCAGGCACCCAGACCATCATGCCAGATGATCTTCAAAATATCCGATCTGCGCCCCCTGAAGACGAAGAGATGCCCTGACAACGGATCGTGCTTCAGAACCTCCTGCACCCGAAGCGCCAGCGACGGAAAGCCACAGCGCATGTCCGTGAACCCCGTCGAAAGCCAGACCTTGACGCCTGTTCCCATTGGAAACGGATTCACCGCAGCGCCTCCAGTCCGCGCAGGATCCGAAGCAGCGCCTCAACGTCGACATCGCGGTCCACGATCACGCGACGACCGTTCGCGCTGACAACCTCCATCCGGCCGACGGTCGGCAATGACCCTGCTGCTGGCTCTACCTCTGGGACAAGCAGCGCCGGGACAAAGCCGCTCACAGGCGACGCAACATCCAGTTGCCATGCTCGTGCGAGCCGGCGCCATTCATATAACTGCGAGCGCGATATTCCATGTCGCCGCGCCGTCGTCGCACACAAGCCAGGTTCCGAATAGCTCTCGGCGACAATCTGCAGCTTCATCTCTTTGCTGAAGCGACGCCGTCGCCCGCTATCGACAATCTCAAGTCGTTCCATTCCGCACTGTCCGTATTGACGTCAATAAGGACAGTCAGTGCCAGATCCGACAGTTCCTACAAGGCGGCCCACCTCGGATGCGTACGACTTGCCGACAACGATCCGAGTTTCGAAAGCGTCCTCTCTAAAAAGCCGGATCTGATCACCGTCCAGTTCCAATGGCAGGTAGGGCCGGAGGGCGTCGTCGCGAAACCCGAGCAGTTCGAGGAGCTCGGAATTCCGGTTTACACCTCGCCTTCGGATTGCGTCGGCAAGGAAAATTCCGCTGCGAGCGACGGGGTGAGACATCAAGTGGGCACCGGTACATTATTGGGACACGGATATACGGTAGGCATGGCAATCAAGCCTGATTGCTGCGCAGCGGCAGATACCCATCGGTGTCGAGCGGCAAGGTTTCGGACCAGATGTAGTCGCCGGTGATGTTGATGTGGTCCCAGCCGAGCGGAGAAAGGCGGGCCGTGATTGTGTCTTCGATCTTCGCTCCTCGTGACTTCGTTTCCTTCAGTATCCGTCCAAGGTAGCGGCAGTTGAACAGGACAATGGCGGCCGTGACGAGGTTGAGTGCGGCTGCTCTGCTTGACTGGTTTTCTTGGCCGCGATCCCGGAAACGCCCCAGACGATGGAAAGCGATCGCCCTGGAGAGGGAGTTCCGCGCCTCCCCCTTGTTGAGTTCCGTCGTGACGAGTCTACGCAGGCCAGGATCTTCGAACCAGCGCAAGGTGAACAGCGTGCGCTCGATCCGGCCGATCTCGCGCAGCGCGGCGGCAAGACTGTTCTGCTGCCGATACGCCGAGAGCTTCCTCAGGATCAATGAAGGCGTGACGGCCTTGTGCCGCAGCGCATGGATCACTCTCTGGATTTCGTCCCAGTGCGCGCGGATCAACTGCGGGTTCAGCCGATTCCCGAATAAGGGCGCGAGAGCACCGTATTTTGACTTGGGTTCGAATGCATAGAGCTTGCGGTCCGAGAGGCGCGGGATGCGGGGCTCGAACGACAGGCCGAGCAGATGCATGACGGCGAAGACGATATCCGAGACACCGCCGCCATCGACATGAAAGGCGGCAATATCGACGCCGCTCTCGTGACCCAGGATGCCGTCAAGGGAATGCACGGCCTCGCTTGCGGTGCCGGCGATCACCTTCTGGTGGAGCGGGGCATACCTGTCGGTGATCGTGGTGTAGATCTTGACGATCGGATCCCGCCCGTAGTGGGCGTTGACGGCGCCACCTGCTTCACCCGGCCCGCCGAGATAGAATGCTTGTCCATCTGCCGATGCGCGCCAGCCTTCGCCGAACCAGGCGGCGATCGGCTCCGCGTGAATGGCGTCCGTCAAGTTGGCAAGAGCCGCGCGGAAGGTTTCTTCGCGCATGTGCCACATCTGCATGCGCAGGAGAGCACGCCGTGATCCCGCGCCGCTGACTTCAGCCATTCGGGACAGGCCGAGATTCGTCGCTTCCGCGATCAGGGTCGCCATGAACGCCCGCATGTCGGTTGGCGGCAGGCCCGTCGAGACATGCGTAAAATGCTCCGCAAAACCTGTCCACAGATTGATCTGATCGAGAAGATCGGTGATGCGGACGTGGGGCATCATGCGGTAAAGGGCGCCGATGGCGGCCGCGCTATCGTCGTGCTCGCCGTCACCCTGATCCTTCGGGAAGCGCAGCCGCCCGCCCGCGAACAGCATCGGTTCCCTGGCCGCGAAGCCCTCGGCCACTGACAGCAAGGCGGTATCCAGTATCGAAGCACGCGCGTGCAGGTATGTGTCCGCGTCGACGTCTGGATGTGCCTGCAACGCGTTGCTGTCCGCCTTGTCATTAGCCAGAAGGTCATCCAGCGACCGATGGATACGTGAGGTCGGAACCCATACGATTCCGCTCGCCAATGCGTTTGCTAGGCCGAAGTATGTCGCAAGCTCGTAGCATGTGCGGTCAATCGAACCGTTTGTGAAGACATGACGTCGCCAGCGCCGCTCGATATGGGCGAGCGGTATTGTCTCTGGCAGTCGCCGGCGTTTGTCTCCGCCGATTTCCGCAAGAACAGCGACGGCATCCAGCAACGGTTTGGCGACGCGGCTGCCCTCGAACGCAAAAGACGACAGAAAGCGGGAGCCGATCTGCCTGAAGACATGATATTCGCGCGGGAGCTCGCCAATGATGTCCGGGCGTCCCGGCCGCAGCGATCGGCGGATAGTAACAGCGTCGTCTTCGATGGTGTCGAGCGCCGCGATTTCGGTCACGGCGGACGCGATGTCGCCTCCCTCCCTTGCGGAGATGACGAGCGCTTCCAGTACATCGGCGATGCGCGCCAATCGGGTGCGGCCCTGCTCGGCAGTGAGGGCAATTGTCTCTTCGAGCCGTTTTCTGGCGCGAAGGTTCGCCCGCGCCACCAATGACTGGAACATCGAAAGGGCGCCATCGGTCAATGTGGCCTCGAGTTCGCGCAGCGTGGCGATCATGACGGCGTGGCGCCGGTCCGCGCCCATCTGCTGGAAAGCCTGAGAGGTGTAGAGCAGTCCTTCCTTCGCCATCTGTGCCAGGCGAGGGCCAAAAGCAGGCGGTAGCGTACCGATACCGTCAAGCGTTGAGCGGACAATGGCGATCTTGTCGAGGATCTCGATCAACGGACGCGCTCCGACCCGGGAAGGCGGCTCGCGGAGCCAGGATAGCCTTGTCTGACGGGCATGCGTCTTGGCGACCAGCAGCCTGTCCAATTGATGACGATGGCCTTCGTCGAGCATTGAGCTGACCTCGGTCACCATCATGCCGTCGGCTGCATGCATTGCCGAAGCCGCCAGACGCTCGACAACCGTGACACCGGGGATGATGATCTTTTCCTCCCGCATTTTCTCGATCAATCGTCCGAGAAGGATGCGCCCATCCGTCAGGCCCAAAGCTTCTTGCTTAGCCCAATCGCTCAGCACCGAGCGAGCGGGCCTCGTGAGGTCGCGATAACCATGCTGCTGCTTGATCGCAGCCAGTTGCCCGTACCGTGTCGCACCACGCCGAGCGAAGCGGGCGATCGCTTCCGTGTCGGCGCCGATCTGCTCGGCAATATAATCCAGCATAACCGGAGGCAGGAACTCCCCGCGTCGCAAATGCCTGCCCGGATAGCGCAGACAGCACAATTGCAGGGCATGGCTCAGGCGGGTTTCCGGTGTGCGGCAACTGGCTATAGCGGTGAGATCTTTAGCGTCCAGCGTATAGTGGCGAACGATCTCGTTTTCGGTCTCCGGCAAGGCCAGCAGCACGTCGCGCTGTTTCGTCGTCATGGATATGCGGGCGGGCATGTTCTCTCCTTGCAAAAACTGCTTGCCTTTCGACCTCTCATTGAAAGAGGATTATGAAAGGATTTTCACCCTGATTCGTCAGTCTGACTGCCGCAGTTCCGCAAACCACCGTTATTGAAAGGGCGCCCATGCTGATCGGCTACGCCCGCGTAAGCAAAGGCGACGAACAGTCGAACAAGGCTCAAGCCAGGGCGCTGGCCGAGGCCGGTTGCAAGCGCGTCTTCGAGGAGAAGGCATCGGGCGGGCGCTGGGAACGTCCCGAGCTTCACCGCATGCTCGATCAGTTGCGTGATGGCGACACCGTCGTCGTCTGGAAGCTCGATCGCCTGTCGCGCTCGCTGAAGGATGTTCTCCACCTGATGGACAGGATCGCCAGTGCCGGCGCGGGGTTCCGTTCATTGACCGAGGCGATCGACACGACGACGGCGGCCGGTCGCATGATGATGCAGATGGTGGGGTCCTTTGCAGAGTTCGAGCGCGCCATGATCCGGGAGCGAACAACGGCCGGGCTCGCACAGGCCCGCGCCGAAGGCAGGATCGGCGGACGCCGCAGAAAGCTTGATCCGAAGAAACGGCGCGAAATCGCCGAAAGCGTCCTGTCCGGCCGCAAGAGCGGCGCCGAGATGGCGAGGCTGTACGACGTCAGCGAGCCAACGGTCTCGCGGATCGTCGCCGAATATCGCCAGAACCTGGAGACCGACAATGCCAGCCAGCTATGATCTCAAGGGGTTGATGAAGTTCCTGGCCCGCGATGAGTGGGGTGGGTGTTTTGAGGAGGTGTTCGACGATCACTTCGGCCCCGTGCTCAAGGCCGGAGACATGGAGTTCGATGACCTTGCCGAGATTCTCAGCGACGACTGGGCCATGACGCTGTGGGGGTGCGGTTCGAGGATTTCCTGACGCAGGAGTTCGATGTCCAGGGCGGCAATATCGTCGACGAATATCTCAAGCGTCGCGGCTGGAAGGAAGGCGCACAGACGAAAGCCTATATGAAAGCGCTACGGACATCGGTCATGAGCCTTTATGAGGTAAGCGATATCGTGCCCGGCAAATCGCTCATGGCGCGTGATCTCATCCGCGGCGGTGAGCCCGTCGCTGTCAGCGAGGGGACGGCAACACAGACCCTGAAGCAATGGGACAGGATTGCCGCTCGTATCGTGCCGGTCCTTGGCAAGAACATTTTCGCTGGCGGGCTGTTGCCTTATACGCCCCAAGCCACCGACGCGCTGTTCGACGGTCTGCGGCAGGTATTTGGAAAGAAGGGCGCAAAGAAGCTCCCTGCCGTTGCGGACCAGGATCTGCAGTCGGTCGCTTCCATGTTCTCCCTTTCGTGGCTGTTCGACACACTCGATCGAGCTATGGGGCTGCCACCGATGCAGAACTCGGACGGCGACGACCTCACGTTCCACGATGTCAGGTTTCCGCTGACAAATGGCGTAGCACAGAAGGATGTCGCCGCGCAGATGAACGCCATTCCGGCGATGGCGCAGGAGAACGCAAAGTTCTGGAACTGGCTCGACGCCAAGCCGAACGGCAGAAAGAAGGAGAAACAGGCCAATGCGTTTTCCTTCGATGCCACCATGGATAGCGGCCTGCGCGTGCTGGGTAATGTGGAGCTGAAGGGGCGGTTCCTACACCTGTCAACCAACTCCGTCGCGCGGGCGGAGAAGGGGACAGTCCTAATCCGCAAGGCGCTCGGCGATATTGTCGGCACGCCGCTGACCGAAATCCGCACCGTCGAGCAGATGATGGCCGAACGACCGCCTAGCGAACGTGGAGAAGCAACTTCGGAAGTTCCGCCCGAAATTGCCGAGCAGGTCGTCCACCAGTTCATGGACCGGCAATATCGTGAAACGCTTGATCAGACGGTCGGCATGCTCGGTAACAAAACGCCACGGCAGGCCGCAAAGTCAGCCGCTGGCCGGCAGAAGGTCGCCGAATGGCTCAAATATCTCGAAAACCAGTCCGCAAAACAGGCGGGTCCCACCGATCCAATGGCAACCTACAGTTTCGAGTGGATGTGGAAGGAACTCGGCGTCCATGATCTACGCCGGTAGAACCTGTCTACCGTATATCCGTGTCCCAATAATGTACCGATGCCAAGTGTTCACCATGGAGCTTGTCTACCGGGAAATCCGCGACCTGGCGGCGATCTACAACATCCAGGACAAGGGCGAAGAGGTCATCGCGGATCTGGAGAAAAGAGAGGAAACGGCACGGGCGAAAGTCGCGGGACTGGACGGAAAGGTGTCGGCGGTATTCTGGTTCTCTAGCGCTGCGCAATCAGACCCCTACGTTGCGGGCAAGAACGGTGCGCCCGGCTACATTATGTCCGCGCTCGGCATCAAAAACGTCATCGAGACAGATGACGAGTGGCCGACCGTCGGTTGGGAAACGATCGCGAAAAAGAACCCCACCGTCATCGTCGCCGGGTCGATGGAGCGTCGCCGCTACCCGATGGACAGCCTCGAATCCAAGATGGCGTTTCTCGAGAGCGACCCCGTAACGCGGTTGATGGAATCCGTCGAGCGGGGCCACGTCTTTTCGATGGACGCCCAAGCCATGAACCCGACGATACGCACGATCGAGGGCATCGAGACGCTAGCCACCGCCATCGAGAAGGCCGGGCTCGCGAAATGACCCGGCCCGGCTCACCTTTCTTCAAGACAGGGATGGTCCTTGCCGCTGTTGCCGTCCTCCTGGTGAGCGTCTGCATGGGGGCCGCGATCGGCGAAACCGCGATCCCCGTGACGATCGTCGGGCAGACGATCGCCAACAAGGTGTGGGGTTCCGGATATCCCGTCGTCCCATTGGATGAAGGTATCGTATGGAGTTATCGGCTGAGCCGGGCTGTCGTTGCCGCGTGTTGCGGTTCGGCACTGGCGATCTCCGGAGTGGTGCTGCAATCCCTGCTGCGCAACCCTCTCGCCGATCCCTATATTCTCGGCATTTCGGCGGGAGCCTCTACGGGAGCGGTCAGTGTCGCCATCCTCGGGCTGGGCACCAGTATGCTGAGCCTCCCCCTCGGTGCATTCCTCGGAGCGCTCGTGGGGTTCCTGCTGATTAGCCTCCTCGCCGTGAAAACCGGTACCGGACCCACCGCCATCATCCTGGCAGGTGTCGCCGGATCGCAACTCTTCAATGCGCTGACATCCTTTATCGTGACGAAGGCAGCTACCGCCGAGCAGGCGCGTGGCATCATGTTCTGGCTTCTCGGAAACCTGTCCGGCGTAAGGTGGCCAGACGCGTACCTTGCTGTTCCGGCAACCCTCCTTGGCCTCGTCATCTGTCTATGGCACTCGCGTGCGCTCGACGCGTTCGCGTTCGGTTCGAACTCGGCGGCGTCACTCGGCATTTCCGTGCTTCGGACCCAGATCGTCGTTATCGGCGCATCTGCCGTTATGACCGCGACGATGGTGTCGATCGTCGGCTCGATTGGGTTCGTCGGCCTGGTGATCCCCCATGCGGCAAGAATGCTGGTAGGTGTGAGACACGGTGTACTTCTGCCCGCATCGGCACTCATCGGCGCGGTTTTCATGATCCTCGCGGATATATGCTCGCGCACCCTCATTCCCGGACAGGTTCTCCCCGTCGGTGTGGTGACCGCGCTGGTGGGCGCACCGGTGTTCGCCGTCATTCTAGCCAAAAAGAGAGAACGGGCATGAAGCTATCGGCAAATGACCTCTCTTGGTCTATAGGCGGAACAGCCCTCCTCCAGTCGATTTCCTTCGACGTTGCGGACGGCGAATTCTTCGGCATAGTCGGCCCTAACGGCTCTGGGAAGACGACGTTGATGTCCCTTCTTTCCGGAATACGCAAGCCTCAGGTCGGCAGTGTAACACTGGATGGTCAACCGCTGTCGAAAATCGGCAGGCGCGACGTTTCCCGAAGCATCGCCCTGGTGGAGCAGCAAGCGGAGACCGGAGAACGCCTCACCGCGCGTCAGGCGGTAGAGCTTGGCCGCACTCCTCACCTCGGCGCATATACACCCTGGACACAGGTAGACGCTGAGACCGTGAACCGGGCGCTTCGAAACGTGGACATGGATCATCTCGCGGGACGATACTGGCACACCCTCTCGGGCGGCGAGCGCCAGAGGCTTCATATCGCCCGGGCCCTTGCACAGGAACCCAAGGTGCTTTTGCTTGACGAACCGACCAACCATCTCGACATCGGCCACCAGATCGACCTTCTCGATCTGGTCGGGAAACTCGACCTTACTGTAGTCACTGCCTTGCATGATCTCAACCATGCGGCCCTGTTCTGCGACCGGATCGCGCTTATGCAAAACGGGTCATTGGTTGCGCTCGGCAAGCCGTCCGATGTGCTTACGGTGCGTTGCATCCGCGAAGTCTTCGGCGTCGAGGCCGAGGTAGAAACCATCGGACACGGCAGCTGTAACATTCGTTTCCTGCCGCGCGGTCGGGTTGATCTGGCTCGCGAGGGCAGGCTCAGGGCCGCTAGTTGAGGAAGGGAAACCTGTGAACCCGCGGAACTACGATCTCAAAGAAGACATCCGGGAGTACTGGTCCCTCAGAGCGGAGACCTTTGACCTGGCCTTCGGGCATCGCATCGCCCCCGGACCCGAACAGGATGCCTGGACGGCGTCTATCCGGAGCATTCTGGGAGACGGGGATAAGAAGGTCCTCGAGCTTGCCTGCGGGACCGGCGAAATAACGAAGGTCATTCTCTCGTTAGGGCATGACGTAACGGCAATCGACTTTTCCGAGAAGATGCTCGCGGTCGCCCGGAAAAAACACAGCGGGTCCTCTAAAGTGCGTTTCGTTCTCGGGGATGCGGAAAACACGATGGAGGCCGACGATACCTATGACGCGATCGTTTGCCGTCACCTTGTCTGGACGCTGACGGACCCGCGTAAGGCTATTGCAGAATGGCTACGGGTGCTCAAGCCGGGTGGCAAGCTAATCGTCTTCGACGGCAATTGGGCGACCAAGCCGTTCATCGGACGGTGCGCCGAAATCGGCGTACGGTGCCTCGAGCGATTCATCGGTCATGATCCCCTATACGAAAACGTCATGACGGAGAAACATGCCGGCATCATGGCCCGGCTTCCTTTCAGCGAAGGTCTGACATTCGAGATGATCGCCCAGCTTCTCGACGAGACCGGATATACGGCGATCTCCCGGGTCGAGCATGGGCCGATAACATCGGCACAGCGTCAACGCGCAACGCTGCGGAACAGGCTACGGACATTATTCTACGCGCGATTTGCAGTCGTCGCAGAGCGTCCCCTTGTACCTTATTCCCTCATACGCCACGGGTACCATGGGGACAGCTCGGATCTTGGCGACACCAAATGGGCAAGCCTGAAGCACGGTGGCCTTTAACGGCTCTAACTATGGTCTCCTTGTCCGGTTGATAAGGGCATTCGGTCTTCGATCACTTCTATCGGGTCAGACGGGCTTCTTTTTGGAGAGCCCGCCGTCCCGTTCGAGCGCCCTCACCCCACGTCAGGTGCACTCCAACTCATGGCTAGCCGATCATCCGTTCGAGCGACCGTACGCCGTGAGATCTTTTTTCCCGATGCCCGGCAAGATAATGTTGCCGTAGGAGGTCAGTTCATCGAAGAACTCGTTCTTGTAGGCCTGGTAGTCCGAGCTGCCCTGTTTGAGGTAGTTCGAAACCAGGATGTCTTTGAGTTCGGCTTCCATCACGTCGATGCGCATATCCCGCGCGGCGTAAATATGGACTTCGACACTGTCGGTCTTGAAACCTTCCTTCAAACCCGAGTACTGCGGCACGAACGAAATCCACTGTTGCAAAACGGCATCCCAGATCGATCGCGCCTGTCCCGGAAGTACTTGGACGCCAGGATGGCTGAACTTCGCGATGCCGAACATGTTGAGCTTGCCGCCGCACCGCTTGATCATGCGGATGAGGTGCGAAGCGTTGTCGGACACAGCCCACCGCATGAACGAATCCGCAACAAACCGATTGGTGACCATCTGCTTGAACGACTGGCGTACCTCTTTCACGCCTGTCGTGGTGTAGGCGGTGAGGCGCTGCCAGCTGTGCTCGGTCGGAACGACATAGAACCCGCCCGAAAACGGGTTGTTTTCCACCGCGCCGCAGGTTGCGTCGATCTCGTCCAGCGCTTTCGTCTGATCGACGCTGTCGCTGTATTCTCCGTCACCGCTGTGGCTGAGCTGACCGACGCCAGCGACCCGGACGTTATCACCGAGGCCGATTTTCTCCAGTTCGCGAGCGATATTCACCACCATCACGCTTCCGGTTTTTCCGGCAAGGCTGCAGGCGACGAACACGGTCGAAGGATGCTTGGCTTCTTTCACCTTGTTCGCGAACTGTTGAAGGGCAGCTGCAAGCTGCTTTCCGACAGCCCCCGCTTCCGGCGTCGAAAGTACGACGTTCCCGTGGAGGTAACGGTCGGCAGGTATGCCGCGCGACGCCATTCGCGGCTTGAACGACCTCGCATAATCGTTAGCGACCTGCATGTGATCGTCACCGATATCGACTATCAGGGAGGCGAACGTCGTTCCTTCGTTGACGAGGTTGTCCTCGATCTCGCCGGTCCGAAGCAAGGCTTCGACGTAAACCGCTCCTGTCCGACCTATGCCGATGACGTGTACACAGTGTGGTTCCGGTGCGTCGTTGGTTTTGCTCTCTGTCATTTGTTCCTCCGGTTTCTCGTTGGTATAGGGGTTCACAAGTTTCCGCTCACAGGGCGAGGAGCCGTGTCAGCGTCCTGTTCGTATTGTTGGCGAACGTCGAGGCGCGTTCGGCGATCAGGAAGTTCCGCTGTCCGAAGATGCGACGCGCGTAGTGATCGGCGCGGCGGTCGAGTGTGACGCAGAACGTTCTGACCCGCTGCGACAGGCCGCTGACGACCGCCTCGCGGGCGTCTTCGACCAGATAGTCGTCTTCTGCCACGTCGATATCGGAAGGCTCGCCATCGGTTAGGAGAAGGACGACCTTGTGGTCGGCGGCCTCGGCTTCCAGAAGCGCCGTCGCATGTCTGATCGCCGCGCCCATCCGGGTGCTGTGGCGGCTTGCAGATGCGGCCAGCCTAGAACGAGCCTCCTCCCCGAACGGCTCGTCGAAATCCTTGATCCTCCGGTAGTTAACCTCGTGTCGTCCGTTCGAGGAAAAACCGTGAATGGCTATGCGGTCGTGTTGGGCCTCCATCGCCTCGGCGATGACGAGTGCAGCCTGTTTTTCGATGTCGATGACCTTGGTAAAGCTGCCGGGCACGAAGCGCTCCGTGGATATCGAAAAATCCATCAACAGAACGACTGAAGTGGACCGGCGACGACGACCATGGCGACAGAAGATGCGACCGTCCGGGGATAGTCGAGCTCGTTGTTGAACCACGTTCTCAACGACGACATTGAGGTCGATTTCGTCGCCCTCGGTCAAGCGCGTCAGCCTTACCGCCCTGTCCGGAACCCGTGCGGACGCGGAGAGAGTGATTTTCGGTTGTGTAAGCCGTTGAAGCGAAGGCCGGGTCTTCCTACGCGGCAACTCCTCCTCCACGACTGTGGCCCACCCCTCCCGTAATTCCGAAAGTCGATGGTCCCATTCCGGGTACCGGTACCTATGGCGGACGTCGATCCCCTCGACATCCCGTTCCGCCTTCTCGCCATCCTGGAGCGCATCAACGATCTCGATCTCCGAATGACGCTCGCGGTCCTCCGGAAGCGCGGTATCCGGTCCCCAGAGGATCGCGTTGTCGTCGCGGTATATCGGTTCCGGTTGACGGTCGGCTGAAGGCTCAAGGCGCATCTTGCCGAGGTCTATTGCAAGCGTACGCGCCAGGCGGTCGAAAGCATTGACATCGTCGAGTCCTTTCGAGGCCGCCTCCTCGAAAAGCTCGCGTCCCTTGCCGACCCATGGGTTCGCATCGATGTAGGTGTCGTCGTGCAACGCCCGCGCCAGGCGAGCCGACAGGCCTGCGAAATCGAAACCGGACACCTCGGGGGTCGCTGTGTGATAGCCACCCCACAGCGCCTTCAATCCGGGATATTCCTGGACCATCAGGCGTTCGACGCGGGCGTCTTCGACGAGCGCGGTCATAGCCACCAGACTGGGTCGACGATTGCCAGCTGGACGTCTCAACGGAGAATGGCGCAGGTGAGCGGCGACGTGCGCGATGTTTGCGCGGCGCAGAAGGGCGCGGTCAGTCGTGTCGCCGTAGAAGCGACGTGGATAGCGAATGACGCCGTCATCGATCGTTACCGCACGGGTTTGGCGTCCGTCGGTATCCGGCTCGTGGAGATCGATAGAGAATTCAGAGAACCCGAACCCCGCGAGATAATGAAGCAGGGCACCGCGTTCCCGCAATAATTCCTCGGTATCGTGCAAGGACTGCTCATCGGAGTACGCCTGCGGGCTGCCCCATTCGAAATGATGGAGCATGCATTTGGTATCGTTCCGATGCTTCTGCAGCCCATGGACCGCCCACCGCCGCAAGCCGTGGTAATCCCCGACCAAAGCAGGATCGGAGCCGATTCGGTGCGCAAATGCGCGAGCCGCCTCCGGCTTCTCGCTAGCGATCTGCAACAACAGCCCAGCCAGGTCTGCCAGATCGATCTCGTTTTTGAGATAATCGGATATCAGCGGCATCGCGCGGATCAGCGCGTCATATGCACAGTCATCGATGTCGCGAAGCATCCCGAGCTTTCTCGCCGACACCGGACCCTGAATTGCTTCGAAGTGGGCATTCATGGGCGTGGACCGAACTGTGCCTCCACGAAACCGCTCATCGCGGCCTGAAGATCCGGATCGTCCGTAAGCGGTGCGGTCATCGCCAGCGCGCAGGCGTCGTGTGGACCGATACCTTCACTGATCAGAGAGCCGGAATGGACGAGCATCCGGGTACTGATACCCTCGTCCAGCCCCCTGCCACGTAGCGCTCGCGACTGGGTCGCCACGGCGACCAGTCTCGTGGCTATCTCCGGAGTGACGCCACTCTCGTGTGCTACCACTTCGACTTCGACCGCCTGTGGCAGGAAATCGAAGTCGATCGCTCCGAAGCGCTGCCGGGTCGATTGCTTCATATCTTTTGCCGCGCTCTGGTATCCCGGATTGTAGGAAACAACCAAGCGGAAGTCCGGGTGGGCTTTCACGACCTCTCCTCGCTTGTCGAGAGGGAGGATACGCCGATCGTCGGCCAGCGGATGAATGACAACGGTCGTGTCCTGGCGAGCTTCGACGACCTCGTCCAGATAACACAGGCCGCCATAACGCACGGCCGTGGTCAGAGGGCCGTCATGCCATTGCGTGCCTTCGGCATCGAGGAGCCAGCGTCCGACGAGATCGGAAGCCGTCATGTCCTCGTTGCAGGCCATCGTGACAAGAGGCAGCTTGAGACGCCAGGCCATATGCTCGACGAACCGGGTCTTGCCACAACCCGTCGGGCCCTTGAGGATCATAGGGAGCTTGCGCTTCATGGCGGCGCTGAAAAGAGCGACCTCGTTACCGCTGCTGCGGTAGTACGGCTCGTCTTCGATGATCAATGACTGGAGTTTTTCGTGCATTTGCCCTCGCCCTTCTGGTTCGGAGCCGCGCGTGGGCGCGGCTCCGGGTTTCAGTGTCGCTGCTGTCGGATCAGGCGTGAGCCTTCGCGAGCTTCTTGGCTTCGCCGCCCGGCGTCTTGACGACGGTCTTGGTCATCATGGCGATGGCTTCCTCGCGGATGACCTTGCGGTTCGGCGGGGGCAGCTTGTCGCCGCGGAGCTGGTCGTAGGGAACGACGACCCAGCATGCGCAGCCCCAGATGCATTCCCCGGCCATGCCCTCGAAGCGGATCGCGGGCTCCGAGAGCATCGGTCCGATATCCACGAGCCAGGCATGCTCGTGCAGCTTGGTTTCCCAGTCGAGCTTGTCGTACGCCTTCTGGCTTTCCCAGAATGCATGCAGATCGGTCTTCGCGACGCCGGGCATGATGACGTTGGCGTACGAGGTCAGGACATCGAAGAACTCGTGGTTATAAGTCTGGTAGGTCGAGTCGCCTTCGAGAAGGTAGTTCTTGGACACCAGTTCCTTGATACCCTTTTCGATGTTGTCGAAGCCCATGTCGCGGGATGCGTGGATGTGGACCTCGGCATAGTCCGTCTTGAACCCGTCCCGCAGACCGCTGTACTGCGGAATGAAGTCGATCCACTGGGCGATCGTCGCCTGCCACTTCGAGGCCGCCTCGCCCGGGAGCACCTGAACGCCGGGATGGGTCAGCTTCGCGACATCGAACAGGGTCCAGTTGCGCGACTTCGAGGACAGGGTTTCGTGGGGAGCACCCGTGAAACCCGCCGGGCGAAGGGCGCGGAACAGGACGCGGCCGTAGTCCATGACGGCGAACCGCATGAAGCTGTCCGCGACGAAGCGGTTGGTGACCATTTGGCGGAAGCTTTGGCGGACTTCCTTCTCGCCTGTCGTCGTGTAGGCGGTCAGACGATGCCAGCTGTGTTCCGGATTGACGACGAAGAAGCCGCCCGTGAAGGGGTTGCGGTAAGGCTCGCCCCATACGGCGGTAACGCCGGCGTTCTTGTCGTCGTCGAGCATGCAGTCGATTTCGTTGAGCGCTGTGTACTGGCCCGCCCCGTTGTGGACTTCTTCGCCGTCACCGACGTGAGAGAGCTGTCCGACGCCGATGACCGGAATGCGGCGACCGAACTTGAGGTTCGACAGATGGCGCGCCAGATCGACCACGATGCCGCTGCCGGTGCCGCCCGCGATGCTGAACGGAACGAGGACCATCGAAGGTAGCTGCGCCTGCTCGACCGTGTCCACGAAGCTGCGCAGGGCGACGTCCATCGGACGCTCGCCAGCGTAGTAGGCGTTGGCGTAGATGCCCTTCGCGACCAGGCGCGGGAAGTGGTTTCCGGCTTCGGGCAGAACGTACTTGTGCGAGACGTAGGATTCGAAGTTCGGGTTCCAGTAATAGCGAGGATATTCCAGCTTGAGGAACTCGCGGGTCCGGTTAAGACCTTCGAAAAACTCCTGCTTGTCCGGGACGGGCAGCGCGATCGCCTGGAAATTGAACTTGTCGGCCGAAACGCCGCGGGACTGCAGGCGCTGCTTGAACGAGTTGGCGTAGTCGATCGCGACGTTCATGTCCTGCTCGCCGATATCGACGATCATCACGGCGCAGGTGGCGCGGGAGTCGGAAGCCAGAAGGTCTTCGACTTCGCCCGTCCGGAGCAGCGCTTCGATGTAGGCGGCCCCGGTGCGGCCGATCCCGATCGCGTGGATGCAATGGGGCGACTGGGTCCCCGTCGCGCTGTGGTACATTGATGACGATGCCATGTTATGTATCTCCTCTGGATGTGATTGGTTATGCCGACGCGGTTATCGGAGCCAGGTGGCGTGCCTCTTTCGTCCGCGAGAGTTGGGTTGCGTTTGGCCACCATCAACAACGGATACTGAACGTCTCCGTCTGATCGAGAATTCCGAGGTCTCGGAGAATATGGGCGACCGAACTCGCACGCTCGTGCGCCACGTAGATCATGTAGTCTTCGACGAAGAGGCCGGGATCGCGGGAGATGACGCCCTCCTCGATCAACGCCACCCCCGCTTCCAGGTTCTTGCGTTGCAATGTCGCGCTCCAGATCGGGCTCTCGATGTAGATCGCCACGTCGTCGACACGGGTGATGTTCACGAATTTGCCGCCCCGGATTGTCGGGACCTGGTAGCCGTTTCCGTACTTTGCCTTCACCGTTTCCCAATCGAGTGCCATGTCGCCCTCCGTTACGCGTATTCGCCGCGCAGCTGATCGCGGGGTACGGCGATCCACTGGGTTCCGCCGCCGAGGCTCGCGCCCGCCATTCCCTCGATCGCGGTCGACGGCTCGCAAAGTACAATTCCCTGGTCGAGCAACAGCGCGTGTTCGGACTGGCGATGCAGCAGATCGGTTTCGTCGTAGGCATTCCGAGCGGCTTCGAAAACCGACAGGTCCTTGAGCGCGAGACGCGGCAACAGGTATTGAACGATGCCCGGCGAGCCGCCGTCCGTGGCGCACGTGGGTGCTTCAGGGCTGAAAGCGGAATCCAGCGCCTCTGTCCAGGCTTTGCGTTCGCTTTCGTCGATCGTTCCCGACGTCCTCAATTCGAGAAATTCCGGCTGATAGTCCTCGAGCAGCCCGAGGTCTTTCCGCAAGTCGCGGTTCGACGAGCCGCTTCCGTCCGGCGCGGAACCGATCATGTGTATCCACCTAGAACCCCAGGGCGTTCTCGCGGCCGAATGTTGCGTGGAGGGCGCGGCAACCCAGTTGAGTAGCCTAAGGGCCTCCCAGACGTTCGCTCCGCGACGTTCGAATATAAGCTTCGCGAGCCGCTTGCTCACTTCTTCCCGGGCTTCCGACACGCTGACGTTCGCAGGCTGGGGAATGATCATGAAACCCGCGGTGAACGGGTTCTTGAACAGGTCGCCGCACGAGAGCGTGATCCCCGCGTTCTTGGTCTCGTCACAGAGGACGTCCAGCTCGGAGAAGACAGCATGCAGCCGCGTCAGTTTGTCGGGGGTGACCTCGTCGGGATGCGGCGCGATCCCAAGACCCGTCACGAGGACCCGGCGGCCGAACTGGACCGAGGAGAGATGGCGGGCCAGATCCATGGCGATCCCGCTACCGGTACCGCCGACCAGACCGAAAACGATGCACACGATCGAATTGCCGCCTGTCTTTTCGACGCTGGCGACGAACCGTTTCAAGGCCTTCTGCATCGGCCTGTCGGCATCGTAATACGCCTGGCCGTATAGCGCCTTCGAACCTGCCCGGGTCATCGACCCGTCTTCGGCCCGTATCGACTTCCCCGAAGGCAACCACGAGGTTGAACCGGGGTTCGGATGGTACATGGGGTATTCGAGCTTGAGGAAATCCGCGTATTTCCCGACGACCTCCTGCAGCTCCTCCGACGACGCCATGTCGAGCGCAACCGTTTCAACCTGGGTGCGCTCCTCTGGGAACCTGGTCGCAGAAGTACGCACCTTGAGGAGGTCATCGTCGCCGACATCGATCGCGAGGGCGGTGAACCTCGAACCGGGCTTGTCGAGCAGGTTTTCCGGGGCCGTGCTCAGGAATTCCTCGATCACCCGGCAGCCCGCGCCGCCGATGCCTACGAGATGGATACCGAAAGGCATCTCGGTGTGGTCTTGGATGCGGTGAACGCCGCGACGTAGGGCGTCCAGTTTTCTCTGCTGGAGCTTCGCTTCGGTCGTACCTATAGCGGGAAGCGGCCGACCGCGGTCGATGTCGAGGCCTACGTTAACGGACATTTCTGAAACCTCTCAACATTGGACGCTTGAATGGAAACGGTCGGCGCGTTCGCGGACAGTCAGGCCGCGTTTGTCCCTCGCTTCGGCCACAGTGCGTCGGACCATAGCCGGATGATGTCGAAAGCAACGCCGAGCATCGTCCAGAATATCACATGACCCGCGAGCGAGGATGTCCTGAAATTGTAGAGGGTTTCCGCCGGAAAGCCTTCGGGAACCTCGTTCACCGCAGGAAGGATCTGCATCATGACCGCTACGATGCCGGCGTAGATGCATACGGCTGCGAGCGACGCGTACCACCCGCCGATCTTAGGCCACAGCTTCGTGGCGGCCATGATGGATAGCGTAGCCGACAAGACGGAAGCCGCGACCATCAGGAAGTATAACTGCGTCCGCGCGCCGATAGTGTCGCCGCTTCCGACCGCAGGCGGGTTAGCCGGATATTTCAGAGCAGGCACGACGATCAGAGCCACCAGTCCGACAATGGCGATCAGCATAGCGGTGCTGCGCGGGCTCAGCACGCCGAGACGTTTGTTCGCGAAGGCATAGGCAATGGCAAACAGTCCGCCGATCGCCACGCCGTAGACGAGGACACCGGTAAGAAGGCCCAGTCCCGCCTGGACGGAACGGCTGACGAGTTCGGGTTCGGCGGCCATCCCGGCCGCCGTACTATGTTGCTCCTCGATCGCGATCGCGTGATCGACCCACGGTTCGCCGTAGGACTTGAAAAAGGCAAAGGCAAAGATGGCGGCGATGACACCAGCCAACATTCCTCTTACGAGCAGTTTTCCGACCATCGCCGTATCTCCTTTATAATATCAGTGGCAGGGGAAGCCGAGAAGGTGACGGGCGTCGTGGACGTACTCGTGGACGTAATTGCTCGAGACGAGTGACATCGCGCCTTCCTCGACGCCGACGAAGTAGATCGAGAGGAGCATCAACATTCCTCCAAAAACCGCCCAGGGCAGTACCTGCCCGAGGGGAATCGCGTCGGCGGCGTGAGAGCTCTGTACGTTCGGATTGATAACGGCAGACATTTCATTCTCCTTGTTTCGAGACCAAAAACGAAAAACGCCCCACGCAGGCCATCCCCGAGGGATGAATGCAGTGAGGCGCTTATTGCCAGAAATGTTTTCAGCTATATTGCTGAATTTGGAGACTACATCGACCGTTTGGATTGTCAAGAGACTAATCCTACGAATTTTGGATTAAAATACGCTGCCGGACTTGCCGCCCATACGCATAATTACTTGAGTATTTGCATGGACTTTAGGCTCTTCGTTCCAGCCGAACGAGGGAATACGCCAGCGATGTTTTCCTAACCGTGGATTGTACTCGGATCGATGAACAGCCTCAGCCGATCCACATGACGTCCTCCACCGACGTGTGACCGAAGGATTTCCGAGACATCGTCTTCGGTTTCGAAGCGATACCAGACGCCTTCCGGGTAAATCACCATCACCGGACCATGTTCGCACACGTTCATGCATCCGGCGTGGTTTATCCGGATCCGCCTCATTCCCAAGGTCATCGCGAGGCGACACATGTAATCGCACAGCTGCCGTCCTCGTTTGGCTCCGCACGATCCCCTCCAGTGAGTAGCTGGCCGCTCGTTCGTGCAGCAGAAGACATGGACCTGGTAGACCGGTTCACCGGTGTCCACGCTGCTGGCAGTCGATCCCGATATGAGGGTCATCGCCGCGCCCTATCCCGCCACACAGCGCGCGAACCCGTCGGCGAATGCGTCGCGATCGAGGTTTTTCCCGATCACGACGAACTGCGACACGCGCGGCTCGTCGTCGGTCCACGGGCGATCCATGCGCATTGTCGTCAGCATCCGGACACTCTGGAAGACGACACGCTCCTTGAAACCCCTGGCGTGGAAGATGCCCTTTGTCCGGTAGAGGTCCTGCCCGCGCGTCTGAGCGACTTCGTTCAGCCAGAGCGAGAAGCGATTGAGATCGATGGGCCGCGTTTCCTCGAGGATGAAGGATCCGACCGCCGGATCGTGCTCGTGCTCGTGGTCGTCGAGGAAGCCCGGATCGACGTCGAGCTTCTGCACGAGGTCGAACGCTCCTACGTTGATGACGTGTCCCAGATCGATCTCGGCGTTCGCCGTGAAATGGATACGCGCGAGCGGGTTGATCCTGCGTACCGTAGCTTCCGCGCTTTTCACCTGTTCCGGCGAGGCGACGTCGATCTTGTTCACCAGCACCACGTCGCTGAACGCCACCTGTTCGACGGCCTCGGGGCTTTGGTTGAGATTTGTCTCCAGATTGACCGCGTCGACCATTGTCACGAACGCGTCGAGGCGAATGCGGCTTTTCACGTCGTCGGCGACGAAGAACGTGGAAGCGACCGGAGCGGGATCGGCAAGCCCGGTCGTCTCTATCAGGATACCCTCGAGTTCGCCCGCGCGTTCCTGAAGCCTTTCGAGCGTCTCGATCAAATCTCCCCTGACCGTGCAGCAGAGACAACCGTTGTTGAACTCGACGAGTTCCGCCTGCTCGTCCCTGATGACCAGCTGGCCGTCGATGCTGATCTCGCCGAACTCGTTTACGATGACGGCGATCTTCTTGCCGTGGTTCTCGTGAAGAATCCTGTTCACGAGGGTAGTTTTCCCGGACCCGAGGAAACCCGTAATAACGGTTGCCGGGATGCGGTCGTTGGTTTGAGTTGCGGTTGACATGTGAACCTTTCTGGCTTTGGCGACGCCGGCTATGGCAGTCGCTGCGTCTCGATCAAATTTCTTCTTTCATTGTCGTGGGCTGGTTAACCATCTCGCCAGCCGTCGTGCCGCCGCGTATCTTGGCTAACGGGGCGTCGAACTCGTCTTCCCATCCGTGGGCCGGTCGTCCGCCCCTGAGCCAGCGCCGCTGCCGCAGCGCGATCCGGACGCATTCGATTTCCGTCCGGGTCGGTGGGCCGGAATGTTCGAGGAGAGACCCGAACACCTCGTTCGACTTGCCGTCTTCGAGCGCTCGCTCCACGCGTCTCTTGAGCTTGACGAGTTCCGGAACGCCATGTTCGTCAAGGATAACCTGAAACGAGAAGTGAGCTGCTCCCCACGCTCCCGGTTCGGCCTGCCGGGGATTGGGAGGAAAGGCATAGCCGACCGGTACCAGGCCCTCCGGGATAGGGAGGGTTCGGGAATGGGTATCCGTGGTACCGAAGAGCTGCGAAAGGAAATGGCGACGTCGACGATCCCCGGTCTCGATCCGCCCGACGGCCGTATCGAAAATCCAGATGCAGTCTTCGATCTCGACGAGGTCGGCATCGAGTACGGAGCCGTGCAAACGATTACGCAAATCCGGCAGAGCACCCTTGTCCGCCCTCAGGCGGATATCCGCGTAGGGACTTCCGGCAACGATGTCGAGGACGGTCCGCGTTCGATGGGCGGCAAAGATCGCGTGACGGTCCAGACAGTCCTCCGCGGGACGCCCCGGCGCGGACATCCGCGCGTGTTCTTCAGGCAGGCATATGGCGATGCCACAGTTCCAGCCCTCAGGGTCGGAACTCAGTGTTTCGAACGCCACGAGGCGCAGGTGATCGTGCCGCCGTAGCGATATGCTGGAGCTTTCCGTCGCCGCGCTGACACGGTCGTCCGTAACATCGACAAAAATGCGCGCCTCGCGGGGAAACTGGCCGACCGTGCCGAAAGCGCCCAGACTGAGTTCGAAATTCGGATCGACAACCATCCTCGCCAGTAACGGAAAGCCCGACTTGATGATCGCGATGTCCGAGGTGGTTTGACTATCGGCCATTGTAGCTCTCAACGCGAAACACGGCGGCTGGCCCGGAACAGTGGCATTGCGCCGACCAACAGGAGAAGACCGAAAGCCCCTCCTGCGGTCGCATAGGTTTGCCGGGGTACGAGTAACCGATCCGTGTAGAAGAGATCGGCGCTGCTCTTGCACAGCACGAACGACGGCGAGGCCGCCCGCTCGACGTCGATCGCCTGCCTTATCGCTACCGCCTCGGCGCTGGCCAAAGGCATCTGTTCCATGTGATCGAGGAGTGCCAAAGCCGACGCTAGGTAGGCGTGTGAACACGCGTTGAAGTCGCTCTCCTCGTCCGTCAGCGCCCCCGGGATCATACCCCACAGGCAGTAGGTGTACTGGATTTTCGAGAAGTTCATGAGCCGTCGCATCCGCTCGTCCGTCTTCACCTGCCGTTCCGCCAGCGAAATGATGTCAGGGCGGAATTTGGAAAGCAGCTCCATGTCCGAATGCGCGATAGAGGCGATCTCGATCCCTTTCGGCGTCCCTGCTCCGTCCGAAGATCTCATCGAGTGCGCGTGCGCGTTCGATGAGATCGAGGAAAGCGCACATATCGCCAGAGACGTGACGATCGTGAAAACCGAATTCCGACTGTTCAAAGGCATCGCGATCTCCTCGCTTTAAAAACGAAAAACGCCTCACGCAATGCGTCCCCGAAGGACGGATGCAGTGAGGCGCTTATTGCCGAAATTTCAGTCAGCTACGTTGCTGAGCAGAAGCTTACGCTCGAAAGCGTTGTTGTCAATGAGGTCGTATTGACCTCAGTTCAGGAGGTCGAACGACTCCACGACGGCCTTGGCGATGACGCCGATCGTCACTCTCCGTTCCATCGCCTGACTACGCAGGAAATTGTAGGCGTCGTCCTCGCCGAGGCTCTTTGTGCGCATCACGATCGACTTCGCTTTCTCGACCACGCGCATTGTCCTAAGGTTCTCGTCGAGCTTCTCGATACGTCCCCGCAAGCGTTGTTCGTAGAGGAAGTGCTCCCTGGCCATTGCCAACGCTCCGATCGTCGAACGTGCGGTCGGCGGGTAGTGGATCATGCCGTGGGCTGCGCAGTTGTTGATAAGCTTGAGATTGAGCGTGTCCTGGCCGCGATCGACCAGGATCAACGTTGTCGACGGTTCGCCCGGAAGCCATGGAATGCGGCGCGGAAGGTCTTCCATCAGGGTGCAGTAAACGACGTCGTAGTTCTCCGGCAGCTGGACGGGCACGGGCCAGATATGACGCACCGTGCAGCGCAGGCGCTGCAGCTCGCGCATGAGCCGCTCTCCCTCACTGTCCAGCTCGACGATAAGGGCGACGTTAAGATTCTGCACTGCCTTGTACTGGTTGTTGGGTGCCGACTGCTCGCTGCGAACCGCTCCCTGAGGCGGAGACGCGAGACGTCGCTCGTGAAGTACTTCTATTCTCGACATTCGACCCCTCCCACTAAACTGCTGCGGCCGCGACGGTGCAGCGCCCGCTTCCTATGAGGAAGGGGTCTGCTTTCACTGTCGTCCTCGATTCGAACAAAATATCGAATTGGCCGTTTCGGTTGGCCCGGCCGACCCGCGACCACAGGTCGGCATGCGCCCAGTTCGGGTTGATCGACACGGCACCCTGAGGCGCTTCGACCTCCGATCCCATCACCATCGCCCTTAGGACGGGGGTTTCGAGGGAATTCGCTCGCTCGAGGGTCTTGGCGAAGACGTTAACCTGGAAATAGGAGGATTCCAGGCACATGTTCGTCGGGGCGTCGTCGCCGTATCGCTTCTGGTAGCTCTTGACGAACTCGCTGTTCTGGTTGTTGTCGATACCCTGGAAATACGGAGCGGCGGTCAGATGACCCTCACCGACGTCGTGGCCCATCGCGGCGATTTCCGCCTCGCATGTCGTGAGACTGGCGATCGGCATTTTCTTCGGATCGAAACCCTTGTCGGAGTAAGCCTGGTAGAGGAACACGGTCCCGTCTCCCACGACCGTCGAGAAGATGACGTCGGGTTTCGCGAGCTTGATCTCCTGCATGATCGGCTCGAACTCCAGCCGCGACGCCCCGAGGCGCACGTAACGCTCTCCGACAACGCTTCCTCCGCTCCGCGCCACCATTTCACGCATGATACGGTTGGATTCCCGCGGATAGATGTAGTCGGAACCGATGAAGAAGAAGCGGTCACCATACAGCTTCATGAGCAGACTACAGAGCTGCATACTGTTCTGGTTGGGGGTCGCGCCAGTATAGATCACATTGGGCGAAAACTCGAACCCCTCGTAAAGCGTCGGATACCACAGCAGCCCGTTCAGCCGTTCGACGACCGGAAGAACCGACTTCCGGCTCGCTGACGTGTAGCAGCCGAAAATCGTGCTGACCTCGTCAACCACCATCAGCCGCTTCGCTAGCTGCCCGTAAGAACGCGTGTCCGAGCCCGGATCGTAGATTATGGGCTCAAGCGGACGACCGTTTATGCCGCCGCTGTCGTTGATCTGGTCTATAGCCAGCAATGTTCCCCGGAGCTGCGTTTCCTCGATAACGGACATGAAACCCGTTCGGGAAAACAGCACTCCAACACGCCATGGCTCCGAAGTATCGGTCGGTTTTATCAATGCAGTTGCTCCCGGTTTGAAGCATTCCCCAGTGCGGCTTTTCGCCTGCTGATTTGTCATCACGAATGGACTTGCAAGAACTCCGAAAACGCAAAAGCCTCCAGCTTCCTTCGTGACCAAGGATGCTTGGAGGCTTTTTTGCCGTCATATTTTTACACGGCTCCGATGCCGCGAATTCACATTTCCGTCGTATACCATACGTCTACACGGCATCGTCCGTCAATAGCGGCCTAGCCCCGAGACCGGATCAGCCTCGCAGCGCGTTTACCTTGCTCGGGACAGGGTGTCGTTCTTCACACCCCATTGCGCCATCGCCTCCAGGATGGGCATCAAGGTCCTTCCTTTGGAAGAAAAGCTGTATTCGACATGGGGCGGGACTTTTTCATATACCGCCCTGTCGATGACGCCGTCAGCTTCGAGTTCGCGTAGATGTTGCGTCAGCATCCGACGCGTCGCGCTCGGAATGAGGCGGCAAAGCGCGTTGAAGCGCTGGGGACCATCCAGAAGATGGTAGAGGATCAGTGGCTTCCATCGCCCCCCGATGACCCCGATCGTCGTCTCGACGGGACAGTAGTCAGGACGCTGCACCTCTGGCTTACCAGTATTCTTTTCCATACTACGTTCCGAAATTGTGCGTACTTTTAATGGGTCTGCCTCACTTTGTGTGGTTAATAGATCGTTAGCAGGCACTTCGCTATTGGCGTGCATGAGAACAAAATCAAA
>NZ_JBXAFE010000010.1:0-49473 GCF_058792715.1 Phyllobacterium sp. MT110 | reverse complement strand
AGGCTCATAACCTGAAGGTCACAGGTTCAAATCCTGTCCCCGCAACCAATCTCTCAGATACATCTCAAAACAAACTTTTCACAAAACAATCTCAAAACACAAACATAACCCCGCTCCGGCGGGGCTTTGTCGTTTAAGGAAGGCCGGAGCAGCCCTCTTAAAACTGCACAGCGCCCGTATTTGCGCCGCACAGGAGAACGCCAACACGTTCGTCCGGACCGGCAACATATTTCTGCGCCAGAAGCGCGGCAAATGCGGCGGCGCCACCGGGCTCAGCGACAATGCGCAGCCGCTCCCAAAGGGCGGACTGCGCAGCACGAATGTCATCGTCCGAGACAAGCACGGACTGTGCGACAAAATCCCGGGCAAACGGGAACATCAGTTCTCCGACGCGCCTGGGCGCCAGGGAATCGGCGGCGATGCCTTCCGTCGGCGCATCGACGGGTCTGCCTGCGCTGAATGCCCTGCGCAGGGTCGGTGCCCCCTCCGGTTCGACAGCGACGATTTTGACGCGGCCGCAAAACCAGGCGGCAATCCCGCCAATCAGGCCGCCGCCACCCACCGCGACCAACAGGGTCGTGGTGGCAGGCAGGTCCATTTCGATTTCCAGGCCAAGCGTTCCCTGGCCGAGCAGGGTTTCCGGCTGATCGAAGGCGTGTACCGGCATGGCCCTGCGTTCTGCCACGAACTGCTCGCTCGCCGCCAGGGCATCGGCATACCGGTCTCCGGAAACAACGAGGTTTGCACCGTAACTGCGGATGCGGTCCGCCTTGGCAGATGCGGTGACGCCGGGCACGAATATGGTTGCGGGTATGCCAAGCCGCATGGCCGCGTAGGCGACGGCAGCACCATGATTGCCGCCCGACGCGGCAACAACGCCCGTTTCCGGCACTGGGCGGGTGAGCAGGTTGGCAAAGGCGCCGCGCGCCTTGAACGAACCAGAGTGCTGCAGAAATTCAAGTTTGAAATCGACGCCGCGCGGTGGCAGGCCGAAGTCACCGAGATCGGCCCGTATAACAGGAGTATGCCGGATGTGCGGCCGGATGAGACGCTCGGTTTCAACAATGCGTTCCGGCGTGATCTGTATTGGGCTGGACATGGTGCAAACTCACGATGCGAAGAGCCCAACTTAGAGCGCTCTCACCTGCAAATGCAACTTTTGTGGTTTGCTGCAGATCCTTTGTTCACACTGATCCCTCTGCATTTGCCGGACAGACGCCACGTGGGGTGGATGAATATCACATATATTTCAAATGCTTATTTGTTTTCTCCGGCGATCTTGTCAACCGCGTTGACTCATTCGGCAACTTCTGATTATCTAAAATAACAAATGAGCGATATTTGCTCAAATGTAGATTTACCAGAAAAATGAGTCTTTGGGGAGGAAAACCATGCTCAACCGTCGCAGCTTTTTGTTCAGATTCGCCTTTGCCGGAACCGCCATTTCATTGGTGGCAGGTCTGGGCATGACCGCAGCCAATGCGGAAGGCCTGAAAATCGGGTTCAGTCAGGTGACCTTGCAGTCGCCCTTTTATGTGCAGCTCAAGACAGGAGCGGAAGCGGCCGCCAAGGCCGGCGGCGATACACTGGTTTTCCTCGATGCCAATGGCGATGTCAGCAAGCAGAACAATGACATTCAGGATCTGATTACCCAGGGCGTGAACGCGCTGATCATCAACCCGGTCAATCCCGATGCGGTCGTGCCATCGCTCGAAGCAGCCGTTGCTGCCGGTATTCCGGTCATTACGGTAGACCGCAGCGTCAACGGCAAGGGCGTTACCGCCCATGTCGGCCGCGACAACAAGAACATGGGCAAGCTAGTCGGCGAAGCGGTTGTCGCGCGCCTGAAGGCTGACGGTGTCGAGAAAGCCAAGATCATCGAGATCCAGGGCGATGCCGGCGGCGCGGTCATGATGGACCGGCGCGACGGTTTTCACAGCGCCATTGAAGGATCGGGTCACACCATCGTTGAAGGTCCCTATGCGGAATACATCCGCGCCAATGCGGTCACTGCCATGCAGGACCTGCTTCAGGCCAATCCGGATGTGAAGGTTGTCTATGCGCACAATGACGATATGGCGCTGGGCGCCCTGCAGGTCCTGAAGGAAAACAACCGCAACGATGTGCTGGTTGCCGGTGTGGATGGTTTGTCGGAAGCGCTCACCATCATTGCCGACGGCGGCAACTATATCGGTTCGGCGCTGAATGATCCCAAATATCTCGGTGATGTGACAATTCAGGTTGCCCGCGAAGCGGCGGCCAAGAAGCCGGTTTCGTCCTTTGTCGATGCGGGCACGGCGCTTGTAACGTCCAAGAATGTTGCAGATTTCCCCCGCGCCGGACTGTTTGCCGAATATCGCCCGCACGTTCTCGGCCAGTAAGGCCTCCTCCCGAGCCTGCGGAGCAGACCTGTTCCGCAGCTCCCATTATTATAGACCCACAGGATACCATGATGCGTGCAGCAGTTCTCTATGCCCCGGGCGACATTCGCCTTGAAGACGTCCCGGAACCACAGATCAAACCGGGACACGTGATTGTCCGCGTCGCGTCGGTGGGTGTGTGCGGGTCAGATCTGCCGCGCATGCTGATCAAGGGCGCGCACAGGATGCCGCTCATCTGCGGCCATGAGTTTTCCGGTCATATCACTGAGCTTGGCGAAGGCGTTGAAGGCTTTGACCTCGGCGAACTGGTGGCCATTCCGCCGATGCTGCCATGCTTCGAATGCGACCAGTGCCAGAAGGGGCAGTTTTCACGTTGCCATGACTATGATTATTTCGGTTCGCGCCGGGACGGCGCCTATGCGGAATTCGTCTGCGTTCCCGTTTCCAACCTTTTGAAGACACCAAAGGGGATTGACCCAAGAGCGGTCGCCATGACTGATCCTGCGTCGATTGCCATTCACGCAATTTGGAAAGCCGGCGGTATCGGAATGGGTCAGCGCGGCGGCGTCATCGGCTGTGGCCCGATTGGCCTGTTTGCCATTCAATGGCTCAAGCTGATGGGCGCGAGCGATGTGGTTGCCGTCGATGTATCGGAGGAAAAGCTGGCCATGGCGCGGCGTGCCGGTGCAACGCACACATTCCTGTCCGGTGCGGACATTCCCGCCAACTTGCTTTGCGATACGATTATCGAAGCCGCTGGACATCCGTCGTCGATCAACATGGCGGTGAAGATGGCCGCACCGAGCGGTCATGTGGTCTTCATCGGGATTCCGGTTGCGGAGGTAACCCTGGACAACAAGACATTCCAGCATTTCCTGCGGCAGGAGGTATCGCTGCATGGCTCGTGGAATTCGTTCGGCGCGCCCTATCCGGGACCGCAATGGACGGTGACGCTGGAAAAGCTGGGATCCGGCGCACTGGAATGGGAATTCATGATAACTCATGATCTCGACCTTGCCGAGTTGCCGGGAATGTTCGAAAAGTTCCGGACTGACAGGAGCATGTTCTTTTCGAAGGTCATGTTCCGGCCCTGAAAGACTTCGGAAAGAGGCAGGGAATCGAGGGAGGAGACGGCAGGATGACACTTGTCCTGAACTTTGATCTTGGCACGGGAGGAGTCCGCGCCGGTGTTTACGATGTCGAGCGCAGGACCATGCTCTCGCTGTCGGAAGCCAGCTATTCCACCATATATCCCCGTGCAGGCTGGGCAGAACAGCAACCCGAGGAATGGTGGAACGCGCTTCTGAGGGCCGGCCGTCAGGCCGTCGAGCAATGCGGATCGACTGAAATAGCTGCGGTTTGTGTTGCCACGACTGCTTCCTCCGTTGTGATTTGCGATAGGGAAAGCACGCCGCTTTATCCGGCCATTCTCTGGATGGACTGCCGGGCGGCCAAAGAGGCTCGCGCCACGGAAAAGGTTGATCATCCCGTCATGGCCTATAGCGGCGGCGGCGATGCCGTCGAATGGCTGGTTCCCAAGGCGATGTGGCTGGCCGAACACGAACCAGCCATCTTTGCCGAGGCTGATATCATTTGCGAAGCGCTGGATTTCATCAACTACAGGCTGTGCGGCGCGTGGGTAGGCTCGCGCATGAATGCCGCCTGCAAGTGGAATTATGATTCAAAGAATAGCACGTTTGTTCCAGAGATCTATGAAGCGCTCGGTATTCCCACGTTGCGGGACAAGCTGCCGCAAAGGATCGTTCCGGTTGGCGATGCTATCGGATCATTGAAACCGGACGTTGCTGCAGCCCTTGGCATCGCTTCGCAACCGCTTCTTGCCCAGGGTGGCATCGATGCGCATATCGGTGTGCTTGGTGCGGGAACCGTTGCTGCGGGTGGCATGCTGATCATCGGCGGGACATCCGTTGTGCATCTGACACATCTGAAGGAACAGGGGAATGTCACCGGCTTCTGGGGACCTTATCCCAATGCACTCGTCGATGGGTTGTGGCTGGTGGAGGCGGGGCAGGTTTCGGCCGGGTCAATCCTCAACTGGTTCAGCAGCACGATTTTCGGATTGGACGAGCAGGGCCACGGCGATCTGATCCGCCAAGCGTCCGTGGTGTCGGAGCAGGATTCAGGCCTTTTGACGCTCGATTATTGGATGGGCAACCGCACACCCTACCGGGATGCGGATCTGCGCGGGGCAATCCTCGGCCTGTCGCTCAGTCATGATAGGGCAGACATCTATTCCTCGGCGGTGGATTCCATTGCGCTTGGTTCCGCCAATGTCGTTGCGGTTCTGCAAGAACGCGGCGTTTCCGTCGAGCGGATCGTCATGGCTGGCGGCATCTGCAAGAACCCGCTGTGGTTGCAGGCGACAATCGACGCAATCGATCGGCCCGTTCACGTGGCGAGTGATGACAATCTCTCTCTCATCGGAACGGCCGTGTGTTCCGCCCATGCGCTTGGACTGTTTCCCGACCTCATCGCAGCGTCGGAAGCCTGCGCTGCTCCGGCGCGGGAAGTGCAGCCTGACCCCGTGCGCAGCCGGCGCTATCGGGATACGATGGCGCTCTATCGGGATACGACCGAAACATTGACACCGGCGCTGCATGCATTGAGCGCAAGGCAATTGGCGGGGGCTGCACAATGAGCGACGCACGGATCAATCCATCTGTCCGGTTGCCTTCCGACGAGCAGCGGGAGCACCTGATGGTGCGCGTCGCCAAGCTTTATTATGATCTTGAGCGTACCCAGAGCGAGATTGCCACGGAACTCGGTCTGACGCGCTGGCAGGTAGGGCGACTGCTCATCGAAGCCAAGGAATTGGGGGTTGTGCGTATCGAGATCACGCCGCGCGCCTATCGGCGGACGGAGCTCGAGGTGCGCCTGCAACAGGAATTCGGCCTGCGCGACGCCATCGTCGTCCCATCGGGCGGAACGACGGATTCAGCCCTTCTCATGGAAAGTGTGGCGCAGGCAGCGGCGAAATACCTGGCCGGCCTCAATCCCAAGGCCGATCTGATCGGTGTCTCCTGGGGCCGCACCATGTCCGCGGTTGCCAAATTCCTGCCGAACAACTGGAACCCGGGCGTGCATGTGGTTCTGGTGAACGGCTCGACGAATTTGCGTTCGACCTCAACTCATACAAGTGCCGTTGCGGAGGAATTCGCCAAGGCAGGCAACGGCATCGCCACGCTTTTGCCGGTTCCTGCCATATTGGGCAAGAAAAGCACCCGCGAAGTGCTTGAAGAAGATCCAATCATCGAGCGTGTTCTCAAACTTGCGATGCAGGCGGATGTGGTCTGTTTCGGCATGGGCGGCATTACACACGAATCCGTGCTGCTCAGTTCCGGTTATCTTGAAGAGGCCGATATCGACCGGCTGAAAGATGCGGGCGCCGTCGGAGACATTCTTGGCCGTTTCCTCGACAAGGATGGCAACATCGTTGATCAGACGATTGACGACCGCACGGTTGGGCTTCGGCTTGATTACCTCAAGACCAAGCAGCGCTCGATAGGGGTCGTTGCGGGCGAGGAAAAATTGCAGATAGCCCTGGCTGCCCTGAAGGCCGGTTTTGTCTCGGTCATCGTTACAGACGAAGCCACGGCCCGCTATGCATTGGAGGCCGCAAGTGACGACTGATGTTCTGACCGTCCAGCAGGTGTCGAAGAAATTCCCGCCCAATATCACCGCTCTGGAGTCGGCTTCGCTGAATGTCCGTGCCGGAGAGGTGCATTGTCTTCTTGGCGCCAATGGCGCGGGCAAATCGACACTGCTCAAGATCATAGCGGGAGCTTTCCGCCCGACCGACGGTTCGCTTCTGCTGGATGGCAAGCCTGTTGACCTGCATTCTCCGTCTCAGGCCGCGCGGCTTGGCATTTCGATGATCTATCAGGAACTCGATCTCGTCCCGCAACTGACCGTCGAACAGAACCTGTTTCTCGGCCATGCACCGGGCCGGTTTGGATTGATCAATCACAGGGAGCGCCGGGAACGGGCAGCCGCAGCTTTGAAGCGCGTGGGCGCGCATTTCAAACCGGAAGCGCGGGTCGAGACCCTTTCGGTCGCCAACCAGCAACTGACCGCGATCGCCCGCTCGCTGACCATGGATGCCAAGATCATCATCATGGACGAGCCATCGGCATCGCTCAATGAAACCGAGCTTGAGAGCGTGTTCAAGGTCATTCGCGAACTCGTCAGGCAGGGGGTTGCCATACTCTATGTCAGCCACCGGCTGGGTGAACTGCGCGAAATCGGCGACCGGGTCACCGTATTGCGCGGCGGCAGGACCATCGAGACATTCGACGTCAAGAGCACCGGGGATGGCGCATTGGTGGAAGCGATCATCGGCAAACAGCGCTCGCTGATCGAACGGAAAACCCGCGAGCCGGTGACCGGCGATGTCGCGCTCCGCGTCAACCGACTGCGCGGACCGGAAGGACTTGATATCAGCGGTCTCGACGTGCGCTGGGGTGAGGTCGTCGGCTTGACCGGGCTGAATGGCTCTGGTCGCACTTCGTTCCTCAAGTCCCTCTTCGGCGCCAACCGTTTCGACGGTGACATCAAGCTGGAAGGCAAGTCCTTCCATCCGCGTCACCCGGCTCACGCCATCCGCAGCGGTATCGGCCTGGTGCCGGAAAACCGCAAGACGGAAGGCCTCGTCCTGCACGCTCCGATCTACAAGAATGCAACACTGCCATCCATGCGCGAGAGCTGGCTGACGCGCCATTCGCTGCAAAAGCAAAAGACGGCGCCGGTTCTGAAAAGCCTGTCGACCAAATATGGACGGCCGGAGCAGGCTGTCGTGCAGCTTTCCGGCGGCAACCAGCAGAAGGTCGTCCTGGCAAAATGGATCATCAACGGCGCGCGCGTGCTGCTTCTCGATGAGCCCAGCCGTGGCCTCGATATCGGCGCCAAGGCGGATCTCTACAATCTGGTCGACAGGCTCGCCCGGGAAGGGGCTGCCGTCATCGTTGCCAGCAGCGAGCTCGATGAGCTTTATGCCGCCTGCGACACGATCTGGGTCTTTCATGAAGGCCGCAACATCGGCAAATACGATCCCTCGGTTGCGGACCGCGACGCAATATTGAGGGCAACAATTCTGGGTGAAAATCATGTCCAACACTGAAACCGCCTTGCCGCCAGCCGATACGCCGGCATTGGGCAAGCGTCTTGTCGATCTGGCGATCGAG
Source organism: Phyllobacterium sp. MT110 (assembly GCF_058792715.1). NCBI lineage: Bacteria > Pseudomonadati > Pseudomonadota > Alphaproteobacteria > Hyphomicrobiales > Phyllobacteriaceae > Phyllobacterium > Phyllobacterium sp. MT110. Next base: position 41,891 of record NZ_JBXAFE010000010.1, on the reverse strand, counting down.
TACAACTTCATCGTCATCTTTCTGGCAGTGGTTGTTATCGCGACCTCGCTGTCGAGCAACTTCCTGACCTTTACCAATATTGCCAATCTGTTTCAGCAGGCTGCGGTTGTTGGCGTGGTTGCGATCGGCATGACTTTCGTCATCCTGACCGGCAATATCGACCTGTCTGTCGGCAGTGTCGTTGCACTTTGCGGCATGCTGGTTGCCGTGCTGATGTCGCACGGCTTTGATCCCTTCGTGGCGGTTGCGATAACGGCACTGGTGGGGACGGCCTGCGGTGCCGGGATGGGGGCAATCAGCGCGCTTGCCCAGGTGCCGAGCTTTATTGTGACTTTGGCCGGGCTCGTCTCGTTCCGTGGCATCACCTATCTGATGACCGACGGTGTACCCGTGAGCGGTCTGCCGCAGGGTTTCGCGTCGATCAGCTCGACGATGATTCCGCTTCTGCCCGGCTTCTCCCTGTCATCGATGGGTCTGATCTTCGTTGTCCTGTGCATTGTCGCCGGGCTGGTGCTGCGCTTCACCGTGTTCGGCGAATATGTCTTCGCGACGGGCGGCAATCCTGAAGCAGCCCGGCTGTCCGGCCTGCCGACCCGCTTCATGATCACGGCGGTTTTCGCGGTGTCAGGGTTCATGGCGGCATTGGGCGGTATTCTTCTGACATCGCGCCTGCGCATTGGCCAGCCTACAGCGGCGCAGGGGCTTGAGCTTGACGCCATCGCTGCAGTTGTGCTGGGTGGTACAAGTCTTTTCGGTGGACGTGGCGGCGTGCTCGGTACCTTTTTTGCCGTGATGCTGCTGCAGGTTCTCCGCAACATATTCAATCTTCTGGGATTGGGCTCCTTCTACCAGATGACTGTCACCGGTATTATCATCGTTGCAGCCATCCTGCTCAATCGCTTCATCGATCATAGGAAGGGTCGGGGATGAACACGCAACAACCATTGGTCCAAAAGGGCACGGAAATCCAAATGCCACATTCCCACGCGCGCAATACCGGTACGAAACTTCTGCCGGACTGGTTCGAGGACATCGCGGTCAACCGTTCGGCAACGGAGCGCCGGGCGGCAACACTGACCACCAGGCGAACGGTCAAGAAGGAGTATCAGGCAGCCTGGCTCGTTAAGGCGATCACCTGCATCGACCTGACGACTCTTGCCGGAGACGATACGGCTGGCCGCGTCCGCCGCCTGTGCGCCAAGGCGAAAAAGCCGGTGCGTGATGACATTCTGGAAGCGCTCGGGCTTGCCGATGCGCATATCACAACGGGTGCGGTCTGCGTCTATCCGACGATGGTTCCCCATGCGGTCAAGGCGCTGGAAGGTTCGGGCATTCCCGTTGCATCCGTTGCCACGGGTTTTCCCGCTGGCCTGACCCCGCTGCCGCAGCGCCTTGCCGAGATTCACTATGCGGTGGGCGAGGGTGCCAAAGAGATCGATATCGTCATAACACGCGAACACGTTCTCACCCAGAACTGGTCGGCGCTTTATGATGAGATTTCCCGAATGCGCGAGGCTTCGGGCGAGGCGCATATGAAAGCCATTCTGGCAACAGGCGATCTCAACACGCTGCGTAACGTCTACCGTGCGTCGATGGTTGCGATGCAGGCGGGTGCCGATTTCATCAAGACGTCGACCGGCAAGGAAGATGTCAATGCCACGCTGCCCGTCAGCCTGGTGATGCTGCGCGCCTTGCGGGACTACGGTGAACTGTCCGGCCAGACTGTTGGCTTCAAGCCTGCGGGCGGCATGAAGACGGCCAAGGATGCCATGAACTGGCTGATCCTGATGAAGGAAGAATTGGGGTTGCCGTGGATGCAGCCGGATCTGTTCCGGCTCGGAGCCAGCTCGATGCTTGGCGATATCGAACGGCAGCTGGAACATTATGTGACGGGTCGCTACGCCGCGTCTTCGCGCCACGCACTCGCTTGAGGAACAGGAATATGGGACAGATCAAGGATATTCTTCGCACGATGGAATATGGCCCGGCACCAGAGAGCAATACCGACGTCCAGAGCTGGCTTGATGCCAACAAGGCGGGTTTTGGTCACTTCATCAATGGCAAGTTCACCGGCACCGAGGGCCGCGAGACATTTGCCGTCATCAATCCGGCCAATGATGCCGTTCTGGCGAAGGTGGCACACGGCACGGAAGCCGATGTCGACGCGGCCGTGAAGGCGGCCCGCGCAGCCTTCGGCAAATGGTCGAAGCTGCCGGGTCACGAACGCGCCAAATATCTCTACGCGATTGCCCGCCATATCCAGAAGCGCGAGCGCTTCTTCTCCGTTCTGGAGACCATGGACAATGGCAAGCCGATCCGCGAGACCCGCGACATCGATATTCCGCTGGTCGCCCGGCATTTCTACCATCACGCTGGTTGGGCGGAGATGGTGGAAACAGAATTCGAAGGCTTTTCACCCGTGGGTGTCTGCGGCCAGGTGATCCCGTGGAATTTCCCGCTGCTGATGCTGGCGTGGAAAATCGCGCCGGCGCTTGCCGCCGGCAATACGGTTGTTCTCAAACCGGCTGAACTGACACCGCTGACAGCGGTTGCTTTCGCCGAAGTCTGTCATGAAATCGGCCTGCCCGCTGGTGTCGTCAACATCGTCCACGGCGATGGCGCGACGGGTGCAGCGATCTGCGGCCATGACGACATCGACAAGGTGGCCTTCACCGGTTCGACCGAAGTTGGCCGTATCATCCGCGAGCAGATTGCCGGTTCGGAGAAGAAGCTGTCACTGGAGCTTGGCGGCAAATCGCCTTTCATCGTGTTCGAAGATGCCGATATCGACGGCGCTGTCGAGGGCGTGGTTGATGCCATCTGGTTCAACCAGGGTGAGGTATGCTGTGCCGGTTCGCGTCTTCTCATCCAGGAAGGCATTGCCGAGCGGTTTTATGCAAAGCTGCGCAAGCGCATGGAAACTCTGAGGGTCGGTGATCCGCTCGACAAGACCATGGATGTCGGCGCGATTGTCTCCAAGGGACAGCTGAAGCGCATTACATCGCTGGTCGAGCAGGGCAAGGCAGAGGGCGGTACGCTCTGGCAGGCGCCGGTAACGCTGCCCAGCAAAGGCGCGTTCTTTGCACCGGGTTTCTTCACCGATGTGGAACCGGCGTCGACCGTGTGCGAAGTGGAGATTTTCGGACCGGTTGCCACCGCAACGACGTTCCGCACACCCGATGAAGCCATCGCCCTTGCCAACAATACCAAATACGGACTGGCGGCTTCCGTCTGGTCGGAAAACATCAATCTGGCCCTCGATATGGCCGCCCGCGTCAAGGCGGGTGTGGTCTGGATCAATTCCACCAACCTGCTCGATGCGGGTGCCGGTTTTGGCGGGTACCGCGAAAGCGGCTACGGCCGTGAAGGCGGGCGTGAAGGGTTATACGAATACCTGACCGCAGATTGGGAGAAGCGTCTGCCAGCCGGCAAGGCCGAACAGGCATTCAAGCCATCGGCAGCGCCGGACGGCGAGGCGAAAATGGCGCTTGGCGGTTCAATTGATCGCACCGTCAAGAACTATATCGGCGGCAAGCAGGCACGCCCCGACGGCGGTTACAGCTATTCGGTCGTCGGCAAAGGCGGCCAAGTCATCGGTCAGGCCGGCATCAGCAATCGCAAGGATATCCGCAATGCCGTGGAAGCGGCTGCAAAGGCCGGTTCCTGGGGTGGTGTCACGGCGCATAACCGGGCACAGGTGCTGTACTATCTCGGCGAAAACTTGAGCGCGCGGCAGGCCGAGTTTGAAGCATTGCTGGTGGAGAGCACCGGTATTTCGGCAAAGACGGCGGCAGAAGAATTCGCAACTGCGCTTCGCCGCATATTCTATTATGCTGCTCAGTCCGACAAATATGACGGCGCGGTGCATTCCACCAAGTCACGCCATGTGACGCTGGCAATGAACGAGCCATGGGGTGTCGTCGGTATCGTCTGCCCGGACGACCAGCCGCTGCTGGCGTTCATCTCGCTGGTTCTGCCTGCCATTGCCATGGGCAACCGTGTCGTGGCCGTACCATCCGCCAGGCATCCGCTGCTCGCAGCCAATCTCTATCAGGTGCTGGACACGTCGGATGTTCCGGGCGGCGTGGTCAATATCGTCACCGGCGAACGCGATGTTCTGGCGAAGACCCTGGCTGAACACGACGAAGTGGATGCACTGTGGTACGTGGGCTCGAAAGAAGGCAGCGCGATGGTTGAAAAGGCATCGTGCGGCAATCTGAAAGCCACCTGGGTCAACAATGGCCGCCAGCGCGACTGGGCGAACACGCAGCAGGGGCAGGGCAAGGATTATCTGCGCCGCGCCGTCCAGGTGAAGAACATCTGGGTCCCTTACGGCGAATAGGCCAAGCAAAAGGCCGCACCGGTTTATACCGGTGCGGCCTTTCGATGTGAACGGTCTCAGCTCTTTGGCAGACCGGGCGGGTTGGTGGTTGCCTTGTCGATGGCTTCCGAACCAAGATTCCAGCGATCGAGCACCTTTTTATATTTGCCATCGGCGATGACGGCGTTAAGCGCCGTTGTGACACCGTCCGCCACGCCGCTGCCCTTGCGGGTGGTGACTGCAACTTCAGCGGTGATCGGCCAGCCGCCGCTGACGGTTCCGACGAGCTTGGTCTTGCCGTTGACAGCGGCCTTATAGGCTTGGGTTGCGTTCACACTGAAGACGGCGTCGGCACGCCCGGATTCGATGGCCAGATACTTCACCGCATCATCGTCATAATACTGGACTTCGATGGCTTTCAGGCCCTTGGCGACATTTTCCTTGTCCCAGGCCAGCAGGATTTTCTCCTGATTGGTGCCGGCATCGGTAATCACCTTCAGCCCGGCGATATCCTTGGGTTCCTTGATGGCCTTGATGGCGCTGTCCGCCTTGACGTAGTAGCCAAGCTCATCCTTGCGATAGGTGGAGAAATCGAACTTCTCCTTGCGCTGTTCCGTAACCGTCACATTCGAAATCACCGCATCGAACTTGCCGGATTCAAGCCCAAGCGGCCAATCGGCCCACGCGACCGGTACCAGTACCAGTTCGCGTCCGAGGCTGTCCGCCACCAGTTGGGCAAGATCGACGTCAAAGCCGACGACGGTGGTGGCATCGCTGGCATAGGTGCTGAGCGGCGGGTTGGACGGATGCAGCCCGATGGTAAGCTTGCCGTCGCTGACGAATTTGAAGTTCTTGGAGACAGCTTCAATTGCCTTCTGATTTTTCTCGGCCCGCACGCGGTCTTTCTGGTCCGGGCTGAGATCGAAGCCGTCCCCGGCTGCAAAGGCGAGATGGGTTGTGGCGGCAATAAATGCCCCGGCCACAAAGGATAGAAGTCGCAGTCTGGTTGTCATGGATAACCCCTTGAGTGTGGTTTGTGGTTGTTTTTCAGCGCCGTGCCCCCGCACTGATGCGCACGGGCTGATTGCCCCAGCCGATTTCCGGAGCGATGTGGGAGATGAAATCGGAGAGGATTTGCTGATATTCGTGCTGTTGGAACTCGTAAGGCAGTTCCAGGCGCAGCTCCCCGACGCGCGCCACGATCGGGTCATTGAAGAGCTGCTCGAGGATCTGCTCGGATGTTCCCACAAGATCCTTGGGAAACAGGGTACGACGCTCGCCCTGCGGCTTCAGGGTGCGCTCATGACGGCTCGCGGCATAGTCGGCATATTTCTTCCGGGTTGCAGCATCCGCGCTGTCAGTCGGGACGATGACACGTCCAAGCGACACGCGGCGGAAGATGCCGTCGAGATTGTGATGGTAAGCGTCGAGCTGACGACCCTGGGCTTCGTAGAAATCATCGGTGTTTTCACCGGCGGTCACATTGCCGATCATGAGATTGAAGCCATTCCTGCCGGCCCATCCAACGGATCGCAGCGACCCGCCGCCATACCAGATCCGGTTGACCAGCCCCTCGGCATGCGGTTGCAGGCGCGGCCGTTGCGGCCCGCCCGGCGTTGCGATGAACGTCTGGGGATCGGCGAGAAATTCACCGCGCAGATTGTCGGCGAAGCGAATAACCCGCTCGTGGGAAAGGTCGTATTCCTTCCAGTTGCCATCAAACACCCGCGGGCCGAGCAACTCCGCATGGGCTGGCGTACCGGCACTCAGGCCGACGTTGAGCCGTCCCCGCGCCAGGACATCGACGGTGGAAAGATCCTCGGCGAGCCGGTAGGGACTCTCATAACCGATCTGGATGACGGCTGTCCCCAATTGGATGCGGCTGGTGCGCTGGGTTGCTGCTGCAAGAAATACGCCCGCGGAGGATATGCCGTGTTCGAGGTGGCGCTGCCGTACCCAGCCGCTGTCAAATCCCAGCTTCTCGCCGAATTCCAGCAGTTGGAGCGTATTTTCCAATCCTTCATATGGATTGTCATCCCGGTAATTGCCTGGTGTGAGGAAGCCGACGTGATTGATGGCGAGGGATGTGTTCGTCATGGGAGAAGCCCTTGTTGCTTGTTCGTGAACCAATCGTGGCGTCAGATTTTCGGCAGGCCGGGAGGATTGGTCCGCGATTTGTCGAGGGCTTCGGGGCCGAGTTTCCAGCGCTCCAGCGACTGGGCATATTTACCGTCGGCGATCAGTTCATTGATTGCTGCGGTCAAGCTATCGGCAATGCCGCTCCCCTTGCGGGTGGTGATTGCAACGTCGGCGATGAGCGGCCATCCGGCATTCACCGTTCCCACCAGTTTGATCTTGTGATCGATCGCCGCGCGATAGGCCTGGGGCGCATTGGGATTGAACTCCGCATCGGCCCGGCCCGACTGGATGGCAAGCGCGCTGACCGCGTCATCGTCATAATACTGGAGCTCAACAGGCTTCAGCCCTTTTGCCGCATTCTGCTTGTCCCATTCGAGCAGGATTTTTTCCTGGATGGTGCCCGATCCCGTGATGATCCTGAGCCCGGCAATATCCTTTGGCTCCTTGATCGATGCGATCGGACTATCGGCTTTGACGTAGAAACCATGCAGGCCGAGGCGGTAGGTGGAGAAATCGAATTTCTCCTTGCGCTGCTCGGTCACGCCGACATTGGAAATAACGGCATCGAACTTTCCCGATTCCAGGCCGAGCGGCCAATCCGCCCAGGCGACCGGCACCAGTTCCAGCTTCCTGCCCAGGATATCGGCAATCAGCTGGGCGAAGTCGGGATCATAGCCGACCACAGTCTTGGCATCCGTTGCGTAGGTGCTGAGCGGCGGGTGCGCGACGCTGATGCCGACGGTCAGTGTATCGTCCCTGACGAATTTGAACGTCGCCGGAATCGAGGCAATGACCTTTTCGCTCTTTTCCGCGCGGATACGGCCACTCTGGTCGGGGCTGAGGTCAAAGCCTTCGGCATGAACCATGGCGAGACCGGAAACGGTGGCGATAAGCACTGCCAGAGCGAAGGAGATGTGGGACGGGCGAAATATCATGCTGCTTTCCTTGGATGTGTGCATGCCGGAACCGGCGCTGGGGTTAGAGAACCTTGGCCAGAAACTCGCTGGTGCGGGCATTCCTTGGCCGGTTCAGGACCTGTTCGGGCGCCCCTGTCTCAATGACCTTGCCACCATCCATGAAGATCACCGTGTCGGCCACTTCCCGGGCAAACCCGATCTCGTGGGTGACGATGATGAGAGTCGTGCCGGAGCGGGCCAGTTCCTTGATGACATCCAGCACCTCGCCGACCAATTCGGGGTCGAGTGCGGACGTCGGCTCATCGAACAGCAGCACTTTCGGCCGCAGGGCCAGCGCCCGTGCAATCGCCACGCGCTGTTGCTGCCCGCCGGAGAGCTGCCGCGGATAGGCGTCGATCTTGTCGCTAAGGCCGACGCGGGCAAGCAGTTCCCGTGCGAGGCTGATGGCTTCCGGGCGGGTCAGCTGGCCGAGTGACACCGGTGCCTCGATGATATTCTCGAGAACGGTGAGGTGGGGGAACAGGTTGAAGCTCTGGAACACCATGCCGATGTCGGCGCGGCGTTTGAGAATGTCCTTCTCCTTCAGCTCATAGAGTGTCCGGCCACTTTTGCGATAACCGACCAGTTCGTTGTCCACGGTGATGAAACCATCGTCGACGCGTTCCAGATGGTTGATGGTGCGCAGCAGGGTGGACTTGCCGGAGCCGGAGGGTCCGAGGATCGCGGTGACGCTGCCTGCCTTGATGTCGAGCCGGATATCGTCGAGCACCTTAAGCTGGCCAAAGCTCTTGGAAACGCCCTGGATTTTCACCGATCCCGGCGCCCGCCAAGTGGCGAGAGGTATGCTGCGGTCGCTGGTTTTGGCCGCGGCCGCATTTTGCAGGGCTGACACGGTTACGCTCTGCGGACGGGCAAGAATCGGGGCACCGAAGAGCCGGCGAAACAGTTTGCGAAAAATCGGGGCAGGAGGATTACGCAGGGCGCCCTTGGAGAAGTGCCGTTCGATATAGTGCTGGGCGACCGACAGAACAGTCATGATGATCAGGTACCAGACCGTTGCCACCATCAGCAGCGGGACCACTTCGAGGTTGCGGCGATAGATCACCTGAACCGTGTAGAAGAGCTCCGGCAGGGCAAGCACGTAGACCATGGATGTGCCCTTGGCCAAGCCGATGATCTCGTTGAATCCGGTGGGAAGAATGGTGCGCATGGCTTGCGGCAGGACGATGCGGAAAGCCTGCCGGCGCCGGGGCAGGCCGAGCGCGGCCGCGGCTTCAAGCTGGCCCTGGTCGACGGACAGGATACCCCCGCGGATGATTTCAGAGGAGAAGGCTGCCTGATTGAGGCTGAGACCGATGAGCGCCGCTGCAAAAGGGCTGAGGATCGAGATGGTCGGATATTCGGCAAAGAGAATATCCGTGTAGGGCACGCCAATGCGCACCGTCGCATAGAGATAGCCGAGATTGTTGAGGATCAGGAGCAGCACGATCAGCGGGATCGAGCGCAGAAGCCAGATATAGGCCCAGGACAGCCCCGACAGAAGGGGCGATTTCGACACGCGGGCCAGTGCAAGCGCTGTTCCCAGCGCGAAGCCGAGAATGGTTGCGAGTACGGTCAGCAGGAGGGTGCGCGCCAGGCCAGCCAAAACGGGAGCCGAAAAGAACCATTCGGCAAAAACGTTCCATCCCCATTTCGGATTGGTCAGAATGGATTGAAGCGTGACAGCAATGATCAGCGCGGCAAATAATGTTCCGAAGAAACGCGCCGGGTATTTCGCCTTCACAATCCTGTAGTGGGTGTAATCCTCGGTTGTGGCGGCGGGCGGCTGGACGGAATGTGTAGCCGAATAGTCTGCTGTAATCGCCATGCTTGCAAATTCCCCTGTGCAACACTTTTCAGTCGAGCGAGTCCGTATCGGAAAATCTTCTGCGGGCTCGTTTTTACTCGACTGATTTAGTAGTGTTTAAGCGAAACAGTCAAAGACGACGGACTGCGAAATCAAAGGGGTTAGAGAAGCATTGTTGCAAAGAACCGGGCTTATTGAGCATGAAATCCCACGGTCCGGGCAATCATGATACCGGTGAAGTCACCCGGCCTGACGCAGAAGATCACGGTCTGACGAAACAGAAGCGGGAACCTTGGACAACTGTGCTGCCAATGCACTGATATCCTTCTCGAAGGGCAGGTGCCGATAGACTTCCGGATCGGCGTTGACATCGAAAAGAGCAGTATATCCCGAACGCAGATACAGTTCCTTTGCCTCGGGCTGACGGAAGCCGGTGGTCAGGTAAATCCGCGTATAGCCCTGGCGCGCAGCCTGTTCTTCAAGTTCGGTCACAACCTTGCGCGCAAGGCCCTGCTGGCGCAAATCCGCATGGGTCCAGATGCGTTTGAGTTCGGCTGTCTGCTCGTCATAGCGTTTGAACGCGCCGCCGCCGATGGTTTGCCCGTCGCGGATCAGGAGCAGAAAGGCACCGTCGGGCGCGGCGAAAAGCTCGGCCGGGTAGCGACTCAATTCGTTGCGCGCCGGTTCACCATAAAAGTTGCCGTAGCGCGTTTCGTATTCGATGATCAGAGCTTCGATCAACGGCTGTGAGCGTTCATCGTTCGGTGTCGTGTAAACAAAAACATCAGTCATGATTGTCTCGCGTTCTTGTCAGATGGGCCTGTCGGAGGGATTCCTGGCGAGATAGGTTTCGGTCAGCTTCACCCAGTAACGGGCGGCTGACGGCAGGATCTCGTCATTGAAATTGTAGAGCGGGCTGTGCAGCGGAGCGCTGTCGCCATTGCCGAGGAAAAGATAGCTTCCCGGCGTTTCCTGCAGCATGAAGGCAAAATCCTCGCTGGCGGAAATCGGCCGGAAATCCTTCTCGATCCGCGCGTCGCCGAAATGTTCAAGCGCCACGTTTCTGGCGAACGCCGTTTCATCGGCATGGTTGACCAGCACGGGATAGCCGCTGGGATATGCCACCTCGGCGACAGCGCCGTAACTTTCGGCCTGCGCTTTGGCTAGTGTGACCAGGCGGGACTTGATGGCTTCCCGCACCTCCTTGCGGAAAGTGCGCACCGTCAGTTCCAGCTCGGCACTATCGGGAATGACATTGGGAGCGATGCCTGCGTGGATGGTGCCGACCGTGATCACCGCGGCGTCGAGGGGATCGATGTTGCGGGCGACAATGCTTTGCAGCGCCATGATGAAGGAGGCGCTGGCGACGACGGGATCAATGGTCTCCTGGGGGCGGGCGCCGTGGCCGCCCTTGCCGATGATACGGACCGTGACCTTGTCGACCGAGGCCATCGCCGGGCCGGTGATGAACCCGAACTGACCGGTGGGAACACCTGGCCAGTTGTGCAGGCCAAAGACGGCGTCGCAGGGAAAGCGCTCGAACAGGCCATCGCGAACCATGCTCCGGGCTCCGGCACCGCCTTCCTCGGCTGGCTGGAAGATGACGTTGAGGGTGCCGGAGAAGTCACGCGTTTCGGCGAGATAGCGGGCGCTGGTCAGAAGAATGGTGGTGTGCCCGTCATGGCCGCAGGCATGCATTTTTCCGGGTATGGTGCTGGCATAGGGCAGCCCCGTCGCTTCGACGATCGGCAGGGCATCCATATCCGCGCGAATGCCAAGCCGCTTGGGGCCGTTGCCATTCTGCAGCGTTCCGACGACACCGGTTTTGCCGATGCCCTCGGTGACCTGATAGCCCCAGTCGCGCAGCCGGTCGGCGACGAGCGCGCTGGTGCGGTGCTCGTTGTAACCCAGTTCGGGATTCCGGTGCAGGTCGCGGCGAAGAGCGACCATCTCATCGAGATAGTCGCTGATTCTTGCCTCAACCGGATCCGCCTGCCGGCCCATCAGAGTGCCGTCTCTTTGATGGGTTCCTTCGTGGCCTGATGGGCCTTGGTGTAGCGGCTTTCGCGGAAGGGCAGGCCGATGTTTTCGCGCAATGTCGTGCCGGAAAGCACCCTATTGTGATAGCCGCGCTCATCGAGCAGCGGCAGCACGTCGCGCGTAAAGTCCTCGAGCCCTTCGGTCAGGATCTGGAAACCGAGAATGAACCCGTCGGCCGCTTCGGTCTCGACCCAGCGGATGAGTTCGTCGGCGATCTTCTGCGGTGTGCCGGTGAAGGCATTGCGCGGCGTCGTGACTTCCAGCGCAACTTCGCGCAAGGTCTGGCCTTTTTCCTTGGCGTTGCGCTTGATGCGGTCCGTGGTGGAGCGGAAATTGTTCTTGCCGATATCGCCGAGTTCCGGGAACGGCGCATCAATGGGATAGGCGCTGAAATCGTGATGATCGAAGAAGCGTCCCAGATAGGCAAGCGCTTCGTCAACGGTCACAAGATCGCGGATGACACGGTACTTTGCCTCCGCTTCCTCCTCAGTTGCACCGACGATCGGCGCGATGCCGGGGAAAATCAGGACATCGCCCGGCTTGCGGCCGTGCGCGACCGCGCTTTGTTTAACCCGGCGATAGAAGGCTTGCGCCTCCTCGATCGGCACGTGGTTGGTGAACACGCCGTCCGCATGCTTGCCGGCGAGGTCGATACCGTCGTCGGACGATCCGGCCTGGAAAATGACCGGCTGGCCCTGCTTGGAGCGGCTGATATTCAGCGGGCCCTCCGAATTAAAGAACCGGCCATGATGGTTCAGGCGATGCAGCTTGGTCTTGTCGAAGAACTGGCCCGTTTCGCGGTTGCGGACAAAGGCGTCATCGTCCCATGAGTCCCACAAGCCCTTGACCACTTCGAGATGTTCGTCCGCTATCTCATAGCGCAGGGCATGGTCGGGATGGTCGCGGCCATAATTCTTGGCCGAGCCTTCAAGCGGCGATGTTACGGCATTCCAGCCGGCGCGGCCGTTGCTGATCTTGTCGATCGAGCCGAACTGCCGGGCAACGGTGAAGGGATCGCTGTAGGAGGTCGAGACCGTGCCGACGAGACCGAGTTTCGAGGTTGTCGCGGCCAGCGCGGATAGAATGGCAATCGGTTCGAAACGGTTGAGAAAATGCGGGATGGATTTTTCGTTGATGTAGAGCCCGTCAGCGACGAAGGCAAAGGCAATGCCTGCCTCCTCGGCTTTGCGGGCATTGCGTACAAAGAAATCGAAATTGACGCTGGCATCAACAGGTGAACTCGGGTGTTTCCAGGAATTCATGTGGCCGCCGGCACCCTGCAGCATCACACCGAACGGAATGGGTCGCTTGGACATTGTTCAATCTCCTTGATCACGCGGCAGCGGCGAATTGCGCCTGAGCCAGAAGTTCGATGGATCTGAGGCGCTTCGCAGCGTCATTGATGGGGGTGTCGATGATGAATTCGCCGATGCCGTATCGGTCATGCAGCCGGTCGAGCTGGTCTGAAACCGTGCCGGCCGCGCCGCGCAGGACATTGGGCGTCTTCTTCTCGATCCGGTAATTGGCAGCACCTGTCTGGCGCGCATATTCTTCGGCCTGTTCCACGCTGCCGACGGTGACGCTCTGGCCATTGTCCACGTGCACCTTGAAATGCTGGATATTGCCAGCCAGCCGGTCAGCCTCCGCATCCGTCTCGGCCGCCACGATCCCCACGGCAAGGAGAGGCGCACGGCCGGGTGCTGCCTTCCGATACGCCTCCAATGTCTGCTGCAGGATCGTTTCGTCGCCGTTGAGGTGGCTGGCGAAGACAAAATCCCAACCCTGGGAGGCGGCAAGCAGCGCGCTGTCGACACTGGCGCCAAGCAGGAAGCGGTTGGCAGTGACGGCAGGACGCGGTGTTGCCTGAACGCCGGCAAGCGGGTCATCCGCAGGCAGCCCTTTGTCGAGAAAGGCGCTGAGCTGGGCGAGCTGGGCGGAAAAATCCTGCTTCTGCGTCCGCGGGACAACGCCCTGCAGGGCGCGCGTCGAAAACGGCAGCCCGCCGGGAGCCTTGCCCACGCCGAGATCGACGCGGCCGGGCCCCAGCGCAGCCAGGACATTGAAATTTTCGGCCACCTTGTAGGGGCTGTAGTGCTGCAGCATGACCCCGCCGGAGCCGACGCGAATACGCGCCGTATTGGCCAGCAGGAAGGCGATCAGCACTTCCGGCGACGAGCTTGCCAACGTCGGCGCATCGTGGTGTTCGGCCACCCAGAACCGGTGGAAGCCCCACTGTTCCGCCTGGCGGGCCAGCGCGACCGTCCGCTTCAGCGCCGTGCTGGCCGTTTCGCCATCGTGGATAGGACTTTTATCGAGCAAACTCAGTGCGTAGCCCATGTTAGGGTATGGCCTCCATGTGATTGAAGCCGCGCATCGCCAGAGGCAGCGCGGACTCCGTTTTCAGAGGCGACCAGATTTTATCGGATTTCGAGACCCGTCAAAGAACGCTTTGCTAAAAATCAGCGGGCAAACTGTATTAATATTCCTGGCGCTGACGGCGTGGATCAACCTGGTGGCTTGGATGCAAGGAACGAGGTTGATCGTTGATCTCCTGTTCAGCGATGGTCATTCTCCAACAATCTGGAGCCTTAAATTGACCGTATCCGATGGACAATTTGCACGGCAGTGAGTCTGATGGGATGATCCTTGGTGTAATTCTCCACATGGATATCGCGAGATCGCGGATATCTGTTGGTTGGATAATATCGTTCGGCGCATAAATGAAATCACGGAGGGACGCGGCATTGAGGCCCGCCCTGAAGATTTGAAATGGATCGGAACGGGAATATGCGCAGAAATTCAGTGGGATTGTGGGTATTCCTTCTCAGCGCAGTCGCGGCAAGCGGCTATCTCTATAGCTGGCTGGTCTATAGGCAGGGATATTTTTTAGGGGCCGTGTTTGCCCTTTCCATCTGTGTGCCGATCCTGGCGTTCGAACGCGGCCTCATCTTTCCGAAATTGCGTGCCTGGATCAACACATTGCCGACGGCGGGTTTTCTCGTCGCCGCATTGATAGCCGATTATGTGCTGATCAGCATCGGCAATGCCGTTTGTGGGATAACGCTGTGGAGCTTCGGCTGGATTGACGGCCCTTTCTGGCGCGCGGCAACACTGTCACCGCAGGTGCTGCTCTACACGCTCGCCGTCCTGACCGTCATGATTTTCATCCTGCGGGTGCGCGATCTTCTCGGCCGCGACATTTTTGCCAGCCTTCTGATGAGCCGCTACCGCCAGCCGGTGGCCGAAGAGCGAGTGTTTCTTTTCATCGATCTTGTCGGGTCGACCTCGTTTGCCGAAGAACATGGCGATCTGCGGGCCCAGCAGTTTCTCGGCGCGCTCTTTGCCGCCTTTGCTGAACCTGTCCGGCGTCACGGCGGAGCCATTGACGATTATGTCGGGGATGCCGCCATCATCACATGGCCCATTGAGCGCGGCATCAAGGATGCGAGTTGCGCCCGCTGTGTCTTCGATATTCTAGACAGCATCGAAAAGAATGCAAATCAATGGCTTGAGCGATTCGGAAGGGTGCCGCGCCTGCGTGCGGCCCTGCATGGCGGCCCGATCATCACGGCCGAGATCGGGGTGGATCATCACAAGATCACCTATTTCGGCGATACGGTAAACACCACGGCGCGGCTGGAAAGCCTCTGCCGCACATTGGCCACGCCGGTTTTGATCTCCAGCGAATTGGCGCAGAGGATGAGTTTCTCCAATGAAATCAAGGCAAATTACCTTGGAATGCATGGCGTCAAGGGCAGGGGGCAGGCGCTGGGGGTGATGGCCCTGACCCGCTGACATCGGGCGCTCCCAGTGGAAGTATCCTCATTCAGACAATTTCTGTCCACAAAGCGGCAAATCGGCCATTTGCACGATGACAGGCAGAGGCCGTTGCGCTATGGTCCAGCCTGTCGAGGGCTTCGGCCCTGTCAGTTTGCGGGAGAGTGTCGTGCATGGAAATGTGCAGGCCACCGAAGGGGAAATCGCCCGAAATCTCTCAGGTACCAGGAACCGCAAACCGGGAAGGCAACTCTGGAAAGTCGGGGGAAACTCCGCGCCGAAGGTGTAAGTTCAGTCAGGGGTCCTGATTGAGCGAGTCTCTCAGGCTTCCGACAGAGGGGCAAAGAAATGTTCCGTCGTGTGGCGGAGGTCTTTGCACGTCTCTGGAGTAAAAATGGGCACGGAAGATAATCTGAAACAATTGCCGCTTGACGATCTGCACAAGGCCGCCAATGCGCGCTTTGGCGGTTTTGCCGGTTGGTCGATGCCGATCACCTATCCGCTCGGTGTGATGAAGGAACATCTTCACACGCGCGAGAAGGCCGGGATTTTCGACATTTCGCATATGCAGCTCTTTGATGTCGTCGGGCCGCAGGCCGCGGCACTGCTGTCACGCGCATGCCCGCTGGATGCGTCTGCGCTTCAGGCGGGTCAGTCGAAATACACCTTCTTTCTCGATGACAAGGCAGGCATTCTCGATGACCTGATCGTCACCCGTCTCGGGGATGAGCATTTCATGGTCGTTGCCAATGCCGGAAATGCCGCGGCTGACGAAGCGCATCTGCGCGGTGTCGCCAAGGATTTCGACTGCAAGATCGATGCGCTGGATCGTGTGTTCCTGGCCATCCAGGGGCCGCAGGCAGTGAATGTGTTGCGGGATGCCGGTATTGCCGGAACTGATCTTGCTTTCATGAACGGATTTGAGCCGAAGCCGGGCTGGTTCATGAGCCGCTCCGGCTATACCGGCGAGGACGGTTTTGAGATCGGCCTGCCGGAAGCCGATGCCCGTATGCTTGTCGAAAAGCTTTTCGCCGACGAGCGTGTCGCCTGGATCGGGCTTGCTGCCCGCGACAGTCTGCGCCTGGAAGCGGGTCTGTGCCTGCACGGCCATGACATAACGCCGGATTATGATCCGGTCGATGCCGGACTGCTCTGGGCCATTGCCAAGCCGGTGCGTGAGACCGCAGGCTTTATCGGCGCTGCGGCGCTTCTTGCCAAGATCGCAACAGGATCGGCCATGAAGCGCGTCGGCCTGAAGCCCGATGGCCGGCAGCCGGTGCGCACCGATGCCGAACTCTTTGATGCCGACGGCAATAAGGTTGGATTGGTCACGTCGGGCGGTTTCGGACCGTCGGCAGGTTTTCCCGTTGCCATGGGGTACGTCAGCAAAGAGCTGTCCGCGCTGGGCTCCAAGGTTTTCGCCGAGGTGCGGGGCAACCGCGTCCCGGTCGATATTCATTCACTTCCCTTCACTCCACATCGCTACCACAAAGGATAATTGAGATGGCAGCCACTTATTTTACCGAAGATCACGAATGGGTCCGCGTCGAGAATGACATTGCGACGGTTGGCATTACCGATCACGCGCAGGATCAGCTCGGCGATCTGGTTTTTGTCCAGTTGCCGGATGTCGGTCAATCCTTATCCAAAGGCGATGCCACGGTTGTCGTTGAATCCGTCAAGGCGGCATCGGACGTCTATGCGCCGCTGGACGGTGAAGTGACGGAAGTGAACGAAGCAACTGCAAGCGATCCGTCGCTGGTCAACTCGGCCGCCGCAAGCGACGGCTGGCTATGGAAGATGAAGCTGTCCAATCCGGATCAGCTGACCGGCCTTCTCGACGAGGCAGGCTACAAAGCAATCATTGGCTGAAGGCATGATGATGAAAGACACCATATTCCCGTTCGCTGACCGCCATATCGGTCCGAGCATACAAGGCTCCCGCGCCATGCTGGCGGCTCTTGGCATTCCGTCGCTGGAAACTTTGATTGCGCAGGCCGTGCCAAAATCCATCCGGCTTGAACGGCCGCTCGACATTCCTGCGGCCGTCAATGAGTCGGAAGCTTTGGCCGAGCTTGCCGCCAAGATGAGCCAGAACAAGACCCACAAGAGCTTTATCGGTCAGGGTTATCACGGCACCCACGTGCCCGCGGTTATCCTGCGTAATCTGTTTGAAAACCCGGCTTGGTATACCGCCTATACGCCGTATCAGTCGGAAATCAGCCAGGGTCGCCTTGAACTGCTGTTCCACTTCCAGACGCTGGTGACGGAACTGACCGGTTTGCCGGTTGCATCCGCGTCGCTCCTGGACGAGGCGACGGCCGTTGCAGAAGCCGTCGGCATTGCCTATCGCCATCATCGCGAGAAGCGCACCCGCATCGCGATCGCCGGTGCCCTGCATCCGCAGACAGTCGATGTGGTCAAGACCCGCGCCGAGCCGCTGGGCATGACCGTGGATGAAGGCGAGATCGATGCCAGCGTTGCAGCGATCATCGTTCCATGGCCGGACACATTCGGTGTCTATGGTGACCATGCTTCGGTCATTCAGGCCGCCAAGGCCGCTGGTGTGCTGGTAATCGCCGTGGCCGATCCGCTGGCCCTGACAATCACCGCCCCGCCTGCCAAGGCTGGTGTCGATATTGCTGCCGGTTCCATGCAGCGCTTTGGTGTGCCGATCGGTTATGGCGGCCCGCACGCCGCCTATCTCGCCGTCAGCGAAACGCTGACCCGGCTTATACCTGGCCGTCTGGTTGGCCAGTCCGTCGACAGCAAGGGGCGTGCCGGCTATCGCCTTGCCCTGCAGACGCGCGAGCAGCATATCCGCCGCGACAAGGCGACATCAAACATCTGTACCGCGCAGGCACTGCTGGCCAATATGGCGGTGTCCTACGCCATCTGGCATGGTCCGCAGGGGCTTCAGGCCATCGCCCGCCGCGTGCATGCCCAGGCGGCCCGTTTGGCCGCTGCGCTGACAGGGGCGGGCCTTTCCATCGCCGGATCGCATTTCTTCGATACGGTTACGGCCACTGTTCCCGGCAAAGCAGCCTCCATTGCTGCGGAGGCTGAAAAGGGCGGACGTCTGCTGCGCATTGTCGATCAGGACCGCCTCGGCATCACCGTAGATGAAACGACATCGGAAGATGACCTGAAGGCACTCTCTGCACTTTTCGGTGCCGATCTGCCTGCGGAAGCAAAGGCAACATTGCCCGGGGAAAGGCAGGCCGAGGGTTTCATGACCCAGGCCGTTTTCCATCAGCAGCGCTCGGAAACCGAGATGATGCGTTTCCTGCGCCGTCTGGCGGACAAGGACCTGGCGCTCGACCGCGCCATGATCCCGCTCGGCTCGTGCACAATGAAGCTCAACGCTGCCGCCGAAATGTTGCCGGTCAGCTGGAACAGCGTTGCCAATGTGCATCCATTCGCTCCTGCCGGCCATGCGCTTGGCTACAAGGCGATGACGGACGATCTGGAAGCCTGGTTGTCCGAGATCACCGGCTTTGATGCGGTTTCACTGCAGCCCAATGCCGGCAGCCAGGGTGAATATGCCGGTCTCCTGGCCATTCGCCGCTATCATCTGGATCGGGGCGATGCGCATCGTGATATCTGCCTCATCCCGGAATCGGCGCATGGCACCAATCCGGCCAGTGCCCATATGGCGGGCATGCGGGTGGTGGTCGTGGCATGTGAAGAGGCTGGCGATATCGATCTTGAGGACCTCAAGGCAAAAGCCGACCAGCACAGCGCCAATCTTGCGGCGCTGATGATTACCTACCCATCGACCCATGGCGTGTTCGAAGAAGGTGTCAAGGATATCTGCACGGTCATTCATCAGCATGGCGGCCAGGTCTATTTCGATGGCGCCAACCTCAATGCGCTGGTCGGGCTTGCCCGTCCCGGCGATATCGGTGCCGATGTCTGCCACATGAACCTGCACAAGACCTTCTGCATTCCCCATGGCGGCGGCGGGCCGGGTGTTGGTCCGATCGGCGTGAAGAAGCATCTTGCTCCCTTCCTGCCCGGTCATGTGGCCAAGGGATCGCAGCACGCGGTTTCAGCGGCTCCCTTCGGCAGCGCATCCATTCTTCCCATCACGTGGATGTATATCCGCATGATGGGCGGGGCGGGCCTCAAGCGTGCAACCGAGATGGCTATTCTCAACGCCAATTACATCGCGGAGCGGCTGAAGGGCCACTATCCCGTTCTGTTCACGGGACAGAACGGCCGCGTGGCGCATGAGTGCATTCTCGATACCCGTGTGTTGAAGGACAGTGCCGGGATCAGCGTCGAAGATATCGCCAAGCGCCTCATCGATTACGGCTTCCACGCCCCGACCATGTCCTGGCCGATTGCCGGTACGCTGATGGTCGAGCCGACGGAATCGGAATCCAAGCGCGAGATCGACCGCTTCTGTGATGCGATGATCCTCATTGCCGGGGAAGCGGAGAAGGTTGCCAGTGGCGTCTGGCCGCGTGACGACAACCCGCTCGTCAATTCACCGCACCCATCCGGTGATGTGCTGGCCGATGACTGGTCGCATCCTTACACCCGCAGGGAAGCCAGCCTGCCGGCAGGCGAGAGCGAAGAGAACCCGAAATACTGGCCGCCGGTGTCGCGCATCGACAACGTCGCCGGAGATCGCAATCTCGTCTGCGCCTGCCCGCCCATGCAGGCCTACAGCTAAAATAGAGTGCCCCTCCCGGATCATCCGGGAGGGGCTTTTTTTACCAGTTCGGCGTCAAGCTCAGAGTTTCGCCGACATCACCATCGGGCATCGGCTCAAGTTCCGGTGCCAGCTGCCGCAACGCCAGGGGGAGCGCCTGCAGGTCATTCGCCTCGAAGGACAGGTGCGGCAGTCGTGCCCGGATCAATCCGGCAACGGTTTTTGCCTGCAGTTCATCGCGTATACGTTTGGCGGCATCGCGGTCGCTGCGGCGCGACAACCACAGTTTGTGCAAGGCAAAGGCACGCGGATCGGGGCAGGTATAGTCCAGCGGGTAGCCTTTTTCATCGATGACGACAGTCGAGATTTTCGGACTGTTGACCAGCCATGTCAGGCCTTCGATTTCGATTGCCTGCAAATCCTCGTCATCGGCGCTGAAGCGCGCTTTCTCCCGCGTCGACATGCGGTCCTTTGGCGTTGGCTTGATCAGGTCGACGAGAAAGCCGTCGCGATTGGCGGCGCGATACCCATTTCTCGCCAGCGGTGCAAACGAATGATCGATTTTTTGCAAAAGCCCGATCAAACCCTTGTGGGAAAAATCCTTGCTGATCAGCCGCAGGCTGAACCGGGAGTCGAACAGCAGGTCGACATCCTGTGTCGATAAAAGCCCGCCGGTAATCTGGACACCAGCCATGCGTTCATAGGCAAAGAGCGCATTTGTGCCGACGACATCGACCGCCGTGCCGATCAATCCGGATTTTCCGAGCGCGCGGATGATGCGTGCTGTCAGAAGCGGTACCCGGCCCAAAGCCATGGCACGGTTGACGGGGGCGAGTTCATCCAGCCGCTTTGCCAGACGGGAAACGCGGGTCCTGGCGCTTTCACGCCCCGTATGAAACTGCCCGAAGATCACTTCCGTTTCGGGGGAGCGGGGCCCAAGGGATTTCCAGATGCCCTGTGTCTTCTTGTAGAGATAATCCTTGTCATTCGTGCTTTTCTTCCACGACATTGACCCGGAAAAACGCTGTTCATACTCCTTCAGACTGGTCCGGTAGACATCATAGGCCTGTTCCGTATCAATGAGCTGGCGTATTTGATCTGAAGATAATTCTCTGAATTTGCTCATTTTATCCCCAAATATTGCATTATTGGCAGTGGGAGGGATAATACACTGGTAAAACTAAATTAGAAAGTTGATATTCAAAGGATTATCCCTATTGGATAATTACTTGGTTGGAATGGGGATAATCCGTTGTCCTTCAATAACTAACGTGAGTTGAATGCGTGGGGGGCAATCGCAGTTTCCTGCAGTGCTGTTTGCCCGTTGCAGCTATCCGGTGTTTGCCTGTTAAAGTAGAGGCAGCGCAACTGGCAAAGCAGTCAAAGAGGTTCCATGCTCGATCTGAAAGTTACCAACGCAACCTTGCCTGACGGCCGTACAGGTCTCGATATCGGTGTGCAATCCGGCCGCATTGTTGCGGTTGGCGTCAATCTCGACGGGGAGGCGGGGGAGACGATCAATGCTGGCGGTCTTCTGGTTTCGCCCCCCTTTGTCGATAGTCACTTTCATATGGATGCAACGCTGTCGCTCGGCCAGCCGCGTCTCAATGAAAGCGGGTTGCTGCTCGATGGAATCCAGATATGGGGTGAATTGAAACCGCTTCTCACTCATGAAGCTGTGATCGAGCGCGCCCTGCGCTATTGCGATCTGGCGGTCACACAGGGGCTGCTGGCGATCCGGACCCATGTGGACATCTGCGACGAGCGCCTGCTGGGCGTTGAAGCGCTACTCGACGTCAAAAGACAGGTGGCGCCCTATATCGACCTGCAACTGGTCGCTTTCCCGCAGGATGGTTACTACCGCTTTCCCGGCGCTGTCGACCTGCTCAAGCGGGCGCTTGATCTCGGCGTCGATGTGGTTGGCGGCATTCCGCATTTCGAGCGCACCATGGCCGATGGCGCAGCGAGCGTCAAAGCGCTCTGCGAGATTGCGGCGGATCGCGGCCTGATGGTCGATCTGCACTGTGACGAGACCGATGATCCGTTGTCACGGCATATCGAAACACTGGCCTATGAAACCCGGCGCCTTGGTCTTGGCGGCCGTTCGACGGGGTCGCATCTGACCTCGATGCATTCGATGGACAATTACTATGTCAGCAAGCTTCTACCGTTGATTGCGGAGGCCGGTGTGGCGGCGATTGCCAATCCGCTGATCAATATCGGCATCCAGGGGCGTCACGACACCTATCCGAAGCGTCGGGGTATGACCCGCGTGCCGGAGCTTCTGGCCCATGGTGTTACCGTTGCCTTCGGCCATGATTGCGTGATGGACCCCTGGTATTCACTCGGCCAGGCTGACATGCTTGATGTTGCCAGCATGGGTCTACACGTGGCGCAGATGACGAGCCGCAGCGCCATGCGCCAATGTTTTGCCGCGGTTACTACCGAGCCTGCCAAGATTCTCAATCTGGAAAATTACGGCCTCGAAGTCGGCTGCAAGGCGGACATGGTGCTGCTGCAGGCTGCCGATGCAATCGAAGCAATCCGCCTCAAGGCAACGCGGCTTGCCGTCATCAAGGCAGGCAAGGTCATCGCGCGCACGCCGAAGCGGATCAGCACACTCGCTTTGGACCAGCGTCCCGCTATGGTTGATCCTGCAAGCTACGCGCCCTTCATTCACCAAGGATGATTTGAGTTCCATAAGATACGTTATGCGATTTTGATGGGCACCCGGGTGGGTTCTATTTCGAAGTGCAACGTCGGTTCAGGCTAGCTTCCAAGATACGCGCACTGTTTCGGGCGATTATTTTGTACCAGGTACAATGAATCACGAGATTGTATATGGATATCACATAATCGCGGGTTTATATCGGTGGTCGTTTCCCCACGGCCAGCCGCCGTTTGCAAATCCGCGACATTTTCTTTCCGATATGTACGCGCTACCGAGAGCGAACCCGACCATGTCGGACCAAATCAGTCAGGCCTCCCAGGCCAGGCCACGAACGATCCAAACGCCTGACAACAAAACAACAGGTCCGAACTTCCGCACCATAGCGCTTATCATTGCCAGCGCCATGTTCATGGAACAGCTCGACGCGACGGTGCTGGCAACGGCGTTGCCGACCATGGCACGCGATTTTGGCGTTCAGCCACCTGCCATGAGCCTGGCGCTCACCTCCTATCTCCTCAGTCTCGCCATCTTCATCCCGGCGAGCGGCAAGATTGCCGACCGGTTCGGATCCCGCACCGTTTTCAGCGCAGCAATCGCGGTTTTCGTCTTTGGTTCGATCCTCTGTGCGCAGGCCCCGGATCTGCGCTTTCTCGTTCTCGCGCGCATCATTCAGGGCCTTGGCGGTGCGATGATGATGCCGGTCGGCCGGCTCGTGCTAATGCGCAGCGTCGCGCGCAAGGATCTTGTTTCGGCCATGTCCTGGCTGCTGGTTCCCGCGCTTGTCGGCCCCATTCTCGGGCCGCCCGTGGGCGGGCTGATTGTCACCTATTTCGACTGGCGCTGGATTTTCTATATCAATGTGCCGATCGGCTGCATTGGTTTCATTCTCGTCAGGCGCTTCATCGAAGAGGTGAAGGGGGTGTCCGACGGTCCCTTCGATTTTCGCGGTCTTTTTCTTTCCGGCATTTCACTCGGCTCTCTCCTTTTCGGTTTCGAAATGGCAAGCCGCCCGGGTGAAGGTGAACTGGCAGCCGTTCTTGTCGCTGTGGGGATGGTTTTCGGTGCGGGTTATCTCGCACATGCCAAGCGGCATCCCTCGCCCATTCTCGATTTCTCGCTCATGCACGTCAGCAGCTTCAGCACGTCTGTCATCGCCGGCTCGCTGACCCGCATCACCCAGGGAGCACAGCCGTTCCTGCTGCCCCTGATGCTGCAGCTTGGCTTCGGATTTTCTGCGGCGCGCGCGGGCGGCATCGTTGTCGCCACGGCACTGGGCTCCATGATGATGAAGGCCGTTGCACCGAAAATCCTGCGGCGCTTCGGTTTCCGCGCAAGCCTTATTGTCAATGGCCTCATTGCGACGTTTGGTTACGCGCTTTGTGCAGCCTTCCGGCCGGACTGGCCCCTGCCCCTCATCTTCGCTGTTCTGCTTTGCTGCGGGTTCTTCATGTCGTTCCAGTTCACGGCCTACAACACGGTGGCCTATGACGAGATCGGACGGGAGCGCATGAGTTCTGCGACCAGTTTCTATACGACATTCCAACAGCTCATGTTGTCGCTCGGTATCTGTGTCGGCGCATTGGCCCTTTCGGGTTCAATGCTGGTTCGAAGCCATGCGACACCGGAACTTGGCGACTTCTCGGCGGCGTTTCTTGTTGTAACGGCAATCTCCCTCACCGCGACGATCTGGAATCTCCGCTTTTCACAATCGGCAGGGGCCGACATCAGCGGTCACACGAAAATGGTCAAGGCTCCCGGCGAATAGGATTGCGCAGCAGCTGGCTTTGCCCGCCCTCACCGCATCTTGATTGGTACGGTCAACAAGCCTTGCAAAATAACGGCACCAGATATGTCAGTATTGTTGACATATCTGGTGTTTTACGGTGCTATGCACCTGCGAACAAACGGGAGGAAACAATGGGCGAGTGGGATGCTCTGTACGCAACACGCACGAAAAACATGCGTGCATCCGAAATACGCGAACTGCTGAAACTGCTTGATCAGCCAGACATCATTTCCTTTGCCGGCGGTATTCCGGACCCCGCCCTTTTTCCCAAGGAAGCGATACGGGAAGCCTATGAGGCTGTTCTCAGCCAGAATGCTGACGTCGCGCTGCAATATTCGGTGAGCGAGGGATATCGCCCGCTGCGCGAATGGCTGGTGCAGCACATGGCGTCGCTCGGCGTGCCCTGCACGATCGACAACATCATCATCACCACAGGCTCGCAACAGGCACTGGACTACCTCGGCAAGTTGTTCATATCACCCGGCGATACGGTGCTCACGACCTGGCCGACCTATCTTGGTGCCCTCCAGGCCTTCAACGCCTATGAGCCGCGCTATGACCGCCTCAACCCCGAACAGGGAAACATGACACCGGCCGCTTATCGCGACAGTGCAAAGGCTGCAGGCGGTGACGTAAAGCTCGCCTATCTGACGGCAGATTTCTGCAACCCGACGGGCGAAACGGTCAGCCGGGATGGCCGCATCCGCCTGATTGAGCTGGCGCACGAACTCGACATACCGCTGATCGAAGATGCGGCCTATCAGGCCTTGCGGTTCGATGGAGAGCCCGTGCCGTCGATGCTTGCCCTCGATTGCGAACGTGAAGGACATATCGACCGCACGCGTGTGGTCTACTCCGGCAGTTTCTCCAAGACCCTTACACCCGGCTTGCGTGTCGGCTGGATTTGCGCTGCACAGCCTGTGATTGCCAAGCTGGTCCTGATCAAACAGGCTGCCGATCTGCACAGCCCGACCATCAATCAGATGACAATCCATCACGTGGCGTCCCGGGATTTCGACAAGCAGGTCGAGAAGGTGCGCAACAGCTACCGCCAGCGCCGCGACTATATGCTCGATGCCCTTGCCCGTTTCATGCCGCCAGGCGTGACGTGGACAAAGCCGGAGGGCGGCATGTTTGTCTGGGTCACCTTGCCGGAAGGCATGGACGGCGCAGGGCTCCTCGCGCAAGCGCTGCAAAAGGTGCGCGTGGCGTTCGTTCCCGGCTTTGCATTCCATGCGGACGGGACCGGCAAGAATACCATCCGGCTCAACTTCTCCTTGCCCAACAAGGAAGCAATCGAAACCGGGATTTCCCGTCTCGGCAAGCTGATTGCCGAAGAAGCCGCCTGACGGCTCATGCTGATACATGACAAAAAAGCAGCCTGATCTCAAACAGGCTGCTTTTTTGTTATCCGGGCCGTCGCTGCCCTGTCAGGAGGCGGCAACAGGGAGAGCGTTTGCAGCCATCAGTAGCAACTTATTAACCTTCATTTTCTATTCGATTAGGCAAGTTTACGAGCAACATCCAATCGCTTCGCTTGCAGGTATCATGCGTATTCCAAGAACAAATTTCTCAATGAAGTCAGACGATTACGTAGACGAATATGGCGATGCGCACGAATCGCCGGCGTCTGCACAACCGCCTGTGGCACAAAAGCCCCCCGTACCGGAGGCGGTGCAACCGCCAGCTCCCGCCCAGGCGGCTCGAAATAGTGTGCCAAACGGTTCGGGAAACATGCGCACTCCTGCTGCTTCGCCCTATGAGCCGGTCTCCACCCGACGTTCCATCGAGGCCCCGGCGTCAACCACGCCCAGCGGTGGGATGCGCGCGCCTGCACGTGCGCCGATTACACTTGAGCCGGATATGGATCCCACGGCTCCCATTTCGAAGCGGATGTTCTCCCTGTCGGCCAATGTGCGTTTCACACGCACCCCCGATACCGTTCTGCAAAAGCACCGCAACGGGGCCGAAAGCGCAACGTCGGCACCTGCTCCCAAAGTGGAAAGGCCTATCGCCGCGCCAAAGGCGGCCATCCCGGCGCCAACCCCGAAGATTCCTGCTGCTGCTCCGGCGGCTCCCAAGCCGGTCGCTGGCGAGACTGTTCTTCGCAAGGCCCCTGCCCCGGCGCAGTCCGGTTTGCCGCGGCCCCCGGCATTCGACACAAATTATGCACCGGCGGTCGTCACGCACGCACCAGCCGCTCCCGTTGCGCGTGAGGCCCGGCCAAGCCTGCAAACAAGCGGTGCGCAGCCAATTCCACAAAAATCCGGAACGCTGGACTACCTCTCGGATTATGCATTCTGGGAATCGATGGAGTTCTCGGGCGGCTTTGTTGCTACCCCTGCAGCCTCTGCGTCGAAGGCTGTACGCAAGATCGCACCCGATGCCATTACCGCGCTGTTCCGTGTTGTCGAGCTCCGGCAGCCACACGCCACCACCGCTCCTGAGACCACAGTGCCCGCAGCGCCGGCTCCCTTGCCTGCCGCACCGGTTATTCCGGTTGCACCGGTGGCAGTTGCAGCTGCCACACGGCAGCGTCAGGCCGATCCGGTCGCGGAAAGCGCCGCTGTTATGAATCCTGCGATTGATGTGCAAGAGGAAGTGACCCTTATTCCCGCTGCGGCGGCACCATTACCGCCGGAAGAAGCGGCCGTTGAAGAAAAGCCGTCGCGGCTGCAGGTAACGGTGCGCCAGGAGAAGCCCGCTATCGTGCCGACCCGCCTTACACCGCCTGCCGTACAGTCCTATGGTGAGATGTATGAGCGCCCGCCGCTGTCGTTGCTGCAGGAACCGGCGGAACGCGCGGAAGTGATCATTACGCAGGAAGCGCTGGAACAGAATGCTGGACTTCTTGAAAGCGTGCTTGAGGACTTCGGCATCCGCGGCGAGATCATTCATGTGCGCCCCGGACCGGTGGTGACATTGTATGAATTCGAGCCGGCACCCGGCATCAAGTCCTCTCGGGTTATCGGCCTTGCCGATGATATCGCTCGTTCGATGTCGGCCTTGTCTGCCCGTGTGGCGGTGGTGCCCGGACGCAATGTCATCGGCATTGAACTGCCGAATGCGACGCGCGAGACCGTGTACTTCCGCGAAATGATCGCTTCGCCGGATTTCGAGAGTACCAAGCTCAAGCTGGCGCTCTGCCTTGGCAAGACCATTGGCGGTGAGCCGGTTATTGCTGAACTCGCCAAGATGCCGCATCTGCTGGTTGCCGGTACAACGGGTTCGGGCAAGTCGGTTGCGATCAACACCATGATCCTGTCGCTCCTCTACCGGTTGACGCCGGAAGAGTGCCGCCTGATCATGGTCGACCCCAAAATGCTCGAACTGTCGATCTATGACGGTATTCCGCACCTTCTTACCCCTGTTGTGACCGACCCGAAAAAGGCGGTCATGGCACTGAAATGGGCTGTGCGGGAAATGGAAGACCGTTACCGGAAGATGTCAAAGCTGGGCGTGCGCAATATCGACGGCTTCAATGCCCGCGCTGCCCTTGCCAAGGAAAAGGGCGAGACGGTGATGTGCACCGTCCAGACCGGCTTCGACAAGGGGACGGGCGAGCCCATTCACGAGCAGGAAGTCATGGATCTGACGCCGATGCCCTATATCGTTGTCATTGTCGACGAGATGGCCGACCTGATGATGGTGGCGGGCAAGGACATCGAAGGCGCCATTCAGCGCCTCGCCCAGATGGCCCGTGCTGCGGGTATCCATCTGATCATGGCCACGCAGCGTCCGTCGGTCGATGTCATCACCGGCACGATCAAGGCGAACTTCCCGACCCGTATTTCGTTCCAGGTGACCTCGAAGATCGACAGCCGCACGATTCTGGGCGAACAGGGTGCAGAGCAGTTGCTCGGTCAGGGCGATATGCTGCACATGGCGGGCGGCGGGCGCATTTCCCGCGTACATGGCCCGTTTGTCTCCGACGAGGAAGTCGAGCGCGTGGTCGCGCATCTGAAGGCGCAGGGTCGTCCGGATTATCTTGATACGGTCACTGCCGACGAGAGCGAAGAGGAAGAACCGGAAGCGGAAACCGGCGGTGCGGTTTTCGATAAGGGAGCTGTTGCGGCGGAAGACGGAAATGAACTCTACGACCAGGCGGTCAAGGTGGTCATGCGCGACAAGAAGTGCTCCACGTCCTATATCCAGCGGCGTCTGCAGATCGGCTACAACAGAGCTGCATCGCTGGTGGAGCGCATGGAAAAGGAAGGGCTTGTCGGACCGTCCAATCATGTCGGCAAGCGGGAAATTCTCTCGCACAGCCGGGACAATGCCCCGTTCAGCGCTGCAGATAGCGTGGAATAACCTGTCCGAATAAAACGCACCTTGCGTCGGCACGTTTGCTATGTCATGACGCGCGTCCTTGATTTGGGCGCGCTGGGCCCATTCGACGGGCTTTGTCCCGATTTCTGACATTCATGGCATAAAGGAGCGCGGCAATGGCTCAGGCGCTGGGTTTCGACTTTGGCACAACCAATACGGTTTTGGCATTGGCGGATGGGACAAAGACACGCTCGCTATCCTTCACCAATGCGACCGGCACAGCCGATAGCATGCGCACGGCACTATCCTTCATGAAGGACCCTCTTGCCGGTGCGGCGGCATTGAAGGTTGAGGCCGGGCACGCGGCGATCCGGCAGTTCATCGATAACCCCGGCGAATGCCGCTTTCTGCAGTCGATCAAGACATTTGCCGCGAGTGCCCTCTTCCAGGGCACGCTTGTCTTTGCAAAGCGCCATTCGTTTGAAGACCTGATGGAAATTTTTGTGCGCCGGTTGCGGAGCTACGCCGGTAACGATTGGCCTACGGACGTCAGACGCATCGTGACCGGCCGGCCGGTGCATTTCGCCGGAGCCAATCCGGATCCCGCCTTGGCAACGGCGCGTTACAACGAGGCGCTCACCCGGTTCGGTTTTCCTGAAATCCATTATGTCTACGAGCCGGTGGCGGCGGCTTTCTATTTTGCCCAGAACCTTAAGGCCGATGCGACCGTTCTTGTGGCGGATTTTGGCGGGGGTACGACCGACTATTCACTCATTCGTTTCGAGACGCACGGCGGAAAGCTCAGCGCAACGCCCATCGGCTATTCCGGTGTCGGCATTGCCGGCGATCATTTCGACTACCGGATGATCGACAGCATCGTCGCTCCGCAGATCGGCAAGGGAAGTTTCTTCAAGAGCTTCGACAAGACACTCGAAGTCCCGTCCTCCTATTATGCCAATTTCGGCCGATGGAACCAGTTGTCCATCTTCAAGACATCCCGGGAGTTTTCCGAACTGAAGAAGCTGGTGCGGTCCAGTCTGGAACCGGAAAAACTTGAGACTTTCGTCGATCTTGTCGACCATGATGAAGGTTATCCGCTGTATCAGGCCGTATCGGCTACCAAGATGGCGCTATCGACTGCTGACGAGGCTGAGTTCAATTTCGAACCGCTCGGCCGCGGCAGCCGCAAGCTCATCAAGCGCAGCCAATTCGAGGGATGGATTGCCGGTGATCTCGCCCGCATCGAAGGCGCACTTGACGATGTCCTTGAACGGACCAATACGGTGGCAGGTGAAATTGACAAAGTGTTCCTGACGGGCGGGACATCGTTTGTCCCAGCCGTGCGACGCATATTCACTGAACGTTTCGCGCAGGACCGGATCGAGACAGGCGGCGAACTGCTCTCGATCGCGCATGGGCTCGCGCTCATCGGCGAGCGCGACGACATCCCGCAGTGGACTGCATAAACGCTGCCCGGCCCTAGCGGCCGGATATCAGATATCAAATGTGCGCCATGCCGGCTTTGGATCGGCCCCTGGTGTGTGCTCGGCGGTGTTGCAGAAGGTCAGGGGTGTCTTGCCGTCTGCCCTCTGGTAAAATTCTGGATTTGCCGTGGAAGCGGTTATCGTCATGACATCTGGCCATTCGGATTCGTATCCAACGGCGGTCGTGGCAATCAGCGCGGCGCACAGTGCCAGACTCAACAGGTAAATGCGCCCCAGATTTTGCGGTCCTTCGGTGCGTTCCCTTACATATTCCGGTTCACGCTCGACATTGCTTCTATGCATGATGACTCTCCGGATAGTTTGAATTGGATGCAGGCAGTACAGTTCGAAAGGCTGCGGGAGTTACCGCCGCAATCGGGGCAAGTTTTTGACCGATCCGGACACATCGGAATCACATCTTATTGATGGAAATCATGCGGTGAATTTTAACGTCTCCGCACCGCGCTGGATGCGGCATATGTTGCGAGGTTCAAACTCAGAGGTTGTGGGCCTTGCGTGCCATAAGGCATTCCGGATCGCCCGGCATGCAGGAGCGGCACACTTCGGGCCGCACGTCGTAAATTCCGCAAGCGGTGGTCTTGCCGATTTCACCAGTCAATGCGGAGCAACGGACACCGACACATCGCATGCCGCTTTCATCACTGGCAACATATTTGGCTGGAATAAGCGCAAGCTGCGCGTCGTCTTCCGTGGAAAATCGCGGCCACTGGGATGAGTAGCAGCAACAGGCGCCGCAGGATTGGCAATCAAAAATCTCGCCTGCCTCCATACGCCTTATTTGCCCTTGCGTTTGCGCGCCGGCGTCTTGGGTGCCGCATTGAAGAGATCATTGTCGCCTGATCCGGTTTCGGTTTCCGAAGAAGACGCAGCCGATTCAAGCTTTTCAGGCTTGGCAACTTTTGCTGGTGCAGGGCTTTCGGTGATTGCCGGGTCTTTGGCGGTAAACTTGATGGCCATGTTCAATCCTCTCGTGTTCGCCCTGATGAGCGATACGGATTGCCAAGCAGACCGACAGCGCAGGAAGGGAGCCGTTGTTTACTCCGTATGTGGCACCGATACTAGGCTTGGGGGCCATTTATCTGGGGAAGCAGCATGAGACAATGGGATGATCACGACACCACCAACTGCCTCTTGACCCTGATGACAGGCGCATCAACAGGGGTGTCCTTCTTGCGGAAGGAGTCGACAATCGCGGTCATCGTCATTGTCCCGGCGGCTACCAGGTCGAAATTCTTCTCGAGCCGCATCCACTCGAACAGCAGCCCGGACATCGTGCTTTGCAAGGCGCGCGCCGCAATGTCCGGATGCCAGGCGGATGACAGCATGCCGCGCTTCCTGGCCAATGTCGTCAAACGCAACAGCATGTGATGAACCTCGTCGTTGAGCGCACGCAACCGCTCCAGGACCTGCGCCATTTCACCGACGTACTCACAACGCTGGGTGATGATCGTGAAAACCCGCTGTTTTCTCGGATCGCCCGCAAAATTCTCAAGACAATAGATACCGGCATCCAGGGCAATATCGAGAGGGTTGGCGTTCTCGCAATAGATTGCCTTGGTAAGAAGATCGTCCTGTGGCAGCCGCACACGCTCGACAACTTCCTGATAGAGTTCGATCTTGTCCTTGAAGTGGAAGTAGATGGCGCCGCGCGTTACGCCGGCATGTTCGGCAATCTGGTTCAGGGTTGACCGATTGACACCATGTTCCAAGAAGACCGTCTCCGCGGAATCCAGAATGGCTTCCCGCGTTGCTCCTGCCTCGGCTTTGGTCCTGCGCATAATGCCTCCTTGCTCGGGTGATCCCTCCGGGGATGCCGGGACATCGTCAGCGAGCTATCCGATGGCGGCCATTCGTACCGCTGGTTCGATAACCCAAACGTGATCGCGTCCGGTCGATTTTCCGACACAATATCACGCTTTCGTTTATTTACAATCACGGATGTATGTTTGTACATGCACCCAGATATTCCTCGGACAAGCGAACCCTCCCATGACTTTGCTCGGTACCCGTTTTCTCAGTCTCGTTTTTTTTGCAGGCGCGACGCTGGCACTCAATTTGCCGGCTAACGCCCAGCAGGCAGGCGGCAAGGCCCCTCCCCCGCCACAAGTAACGGCGGTTGCCGTTCAGCCGGAGGAAGTGGACCTGTCCTACCAATATGCGGCGCGGATTACGGCATACCGTGACGTGCAGGTGCGTGCCCGCGTTGGCGGTATTCTCCTGAAGCGGAATTTCATCGAAGGGTCGGAAGTGAAAGCCGGCGATCTGCTGTTTGAGATCGATCCGGCGCCTTACGAAGCGGAGCTTGCCCGCGTCCAGGCCCAGCTGCAGCAGGCTCAGGCTCAGTACGCCCAGTCCATACGGGATGCGGATCGGGCGCAGACACTGGTGGACCAAAAAGTGCAGAGCACCGCGGCGCGCGATACGGCAGTATCGACACGGGATTTGAACGCTGCAGCGGTTGCCGCGGCAAAGGCGCAGGTCAGGACAGCAGAACTCAATCTGCAATATACGAAAGTGACTGCGCCCATCAGCGGTGTGACAACACGCGAGCAGGTTTCGGAAGGCAGCCTGATTGGAACAGATGCGGCTTCCAGCCTGCTGACATCGATTACCCAGACCGATCCGGTCTATATCAACTTCTCCTTTACCGATACGGAAGCGGCGGAAATCCGCCGTCTGCTGGACGAGCGCAAGGCCAAGGGGCTCGAAGCCAACAAGCTTGCGGTCAAACTCTCCTTTGGCGACGGCACGGTTTACAATCATCTCGGAACCATCGATTTCACCTCAAGCAGTCTTGATCTGGAAACGGGCACGCTGGGTGTGCGTGCCATCATCGACAATCCGGATCGCCGTCTCCTTCCCGGCCAGTTCGTCCGTGCGACGGTGACGGGTGTGACGGTGAACGATACGATCGTCATTCCTGAAGCGGCCTTGATGCAGGGACCCAAAGGCCAGTTCGTCTATATCGTGAACAATGAAGGCAAGGCGGAAGTCCGGCCGCTCAATCTTGGTCAGCAGGTCAACAAGGGCTGGATCGTACTTTCCGGCCTCGCCGCGGGTGACCGTGTGGTCACGGAAGGTGTCATCAAGGTCAAACCGGGACAACTGGTTTCGGCGACTGACAGTGTGAAACAGGCGCTGGTGACCCAATGAACCGGTTCTTCATCGACCGGCCGGTTTTTGCGGCCGTCATTTCGATCAT
Organism: Phyllobacterium sp. MT110; assembly: GCF_058792715.1. NCBI lineage: Bacteria > Pseudomonadati > Pseudomonadota > Alphaproteobacteria > Hyphomicrobiales > Phyllobacteriaceae > Phyllobacterium > Phyllobacterium sp. MT110. The sequence goes on along the minus strand of NZ_JBXAFE010000010.1, from coordinate 8,758 downwards.
CATCGTTCTCGCTGGCATTGTCGCAATAAGGGTGCTCCCGATTGCCCAGTATCCGGAACTGACGCCGCCGCAGGTGGTGGTCAGCGCCAATTATCCGGGCGCCAGCGCCGAAACCATCGCCCAAACCGTTGCATCACCGCTGGAGCAGCAGATCAACGGCGTCGAAAACATGCTCTACATGCAGTCGACCAACTCGGCCAGCGGCCAGATGCAGCTGACGGTAACCTTCGCGCTGGGTACCAATGCTGACCAGGCGACGATCAACGTCAACAATCGCGTGCAGCGCGCGACATCGACCCTGCCGCAGGACGTGACCCGGCAGGGTGTGACAGTCGCCAAGCGCTCCACATCCATTCTCGGCCTTGTCGCGATGTTTTCCGAGGGCGGCCAGTATGACCGCACCTATATCGGCAATTATGCGCTGCTGAACGTTGTCGACGATCTGAAGCGCATTCCGGGTGTCGGCGACGCGCAGGTTCTCGGCAATCCCAATTATTCCATGCGCATCTGGCTGCGCCCCGACAAGCTGGCACAATACAGTTTGACCCCGACGGATGTGGCAACGGCCATTCGCGAGCAGAATTCCCAGTTCGCCGCGGGGAAATTCGGGGATCAACCCGATCCTCAGTCCAATGCCTTCACCTATTCCGCCACAACAATGGGTCGCCTGCCCGATGCCAAGGCGTTCGAAAACATCATCCTGCGTTCGTCGCCCAATGCGGCAACCCTGCGGCTGGGTGATGTGGCCCGGGTGGAACTCGGAGCGCAGAGCTATGCGGTGGACAGCAAGCTGAATGGAACGCCAGCCATCCCTATTGCGGTCTATCTGCAGCCGGGCGCCAATGCGCTCAACACGATGGAAGCCGTGCGTAGCCGCATGGATGAGCTGAAAGCCGCCTTCCCCACAGGCATGGACTATTCGATCCCTTACAACACCACCAAATTCATCCAGGCGTCGATCGATGAAGTCGTGACCACTTTCATCGAGGCGATCATTCTCGTCGTGCTGGTGGTCTTCATCTTCCTGCAGAACTGGCGCGCCACGCTTATTCCGGTCATTGCCGTTCCAATCTCGATCATCGGCACATTTGCCGGCATGTACGTGCTTGGCTTCTCCATCAACCTGCTGACACTGTTCGGTCTCGTGCTGGCGATCGGTATCGTGGTCGACGATGCGATCGTGGTGCTGGAAAACGTCGAACGTATCATGTCGACAGAAAAGCTGCCGCCGCGCGAGGCGGCGATCAAGGCGATGAGCGAGGTGACCGGACCCGTTGTCGCCATCGTTCTGGTGCTGTGCGCAGTGTTCGTGCCTGTTTCCTTCATGGGCGGGCTTGCCGGCGCCATGTACAAGCAGTTCGCCGTTACCATCGCCATGTCGGTGACCATCTCGGGCATTGTCGCATTGTCGCTGACGCCGGCGCTCTGCGGTCTGATCCTAAAACCGGGGCATCATGAACCGGCCCTGCCCTTCCGTATCTTCAACCGGGCTTTTGACCGCGTGGCATCAGGCTATACCTCGGGCGTTCGCTTCCTGATCAAACGGGTCGCCATCGGCTTGACGCTGTTTGCCTTCCTGATCGGCGGCACTGCCTATATGTTCTACAAGATACCGGGCTCGCTTGTCCCTGATGAAGACCAGGGTGTGCTTCTCAGCGTTGCCGTGCTGCCGCCGGCGGCTTCCCTGACGCGAACCAAAGCGGCCATGGAGCAGTCATCACAGAATCTGGCGAAGCATCCTGCGGCCGAGAACGTCTTTGCCATCGCCGGTTTCGATCTCCTCTCGGGCGGGCAGAAGTCCAATGCCGGCACCACCTTCCTCACCCTGAAGGACTGGAGCCAACGCAAGACGCCGGAACTCGATTCCCGCAATATGGCGGGTCCGATCATGGGGATGAATGCGGGTATCAAGGACGCCATGGTGCTGGCGTTCAACCCGCCGCCCATTCAGGGATTGAGCACGACGGGCGGTTTCGAGCTTTACGTGCAGAACCGTACGGGGAGCGACGTGGCCAAGCTGACCGACGCCACAAATAAAATCGTCGAGGCCGCATCCAAGCGCCCCGAACTCACGAGCGTGAGAACGACGTTTGATCCGAATGTGCCGCAGTACCAGCTTGATCTCGACCGCGACAAGGCCAAGGCGCTGAATGTCCCGATCAATTCTGTCTTCGATGCCATGCAGGCGTCCTTCGGCAGCCTCTACGTGAATGATTTCACGCTGTATGGCCGCAACTATCAGGTCAACCTGCAGTCGGAAGCGGATTTCCGCCGTACGCCCGATGACCTGCGCCAGGTGTTTGTGCGTGCCAATTCCGGCAGTATGATTCCGCTCAGCGCCCTGGTGACCGTCAAGCGCATTGTTGGTCCGGATCAGCTCGAGCGGTTCAATGCCTTCAGCGCCGCCAAGGTGACCGGCAATCCGGCACCGGGTTACACATCGGGCGATGCCATCAAGGCCATGCAGCAAGTGGCCAAGGAGACGCTGCCCGAAGGCTTCCAGATCGCCTGGACTGGGTCCTCCTTCCAAGAGTTGGCAACGAGCGGTACAGGCTCGCAGGCGATGATTTTCGGCATCATCATGGTGTTCCTGATCCTGGCGGCCCAGTATGAAAAATGGAGCCTGCCGCTGGCGGTCATCATGGCGGTGCCTTTCGCACTTTTCGGTGCCTTGGCCGCGACCATGCTGCGCGGATTGACCAATGACGTGTACTTCCAGATCGGCATGGTGACGCTGATCGGTCTTGCGGCAAAGAACGCCATCCTGATTGTCGAATTCGCCGTCATGAAACGCCAGGAAGGCTATTCGGCGGCAGAAGCTGCCATCGAGGCCGCACGGCTGCGTTTCCGGCCGATTGTCATGACTTCCCTCGCGTTCATTCTGGGTGTTGTGCCGCTGGCCATCAGTTCAGGTGCCGGTTCGGCAAGCCGTCATGCGATCGGTACGGGCGTTATCGGCGGCATGCTGGCGGCGACCTTTATCGCGACATTCTTCATCCCGATGTTCTATCGGCTTATCGCCTGGAAAGACCCGGGCAAGAAGAAATCATCCCTGCCCGATACGCAACCGGCGACGGCGCCAGCTGAGTAGCAGATGAAGCCCCCTCCCCGCTCTGGATCGAGGGGGCTTTCTTTTTCCAGTTAAGATTTTGCTTGTGATGTTTGCTTGTGCCGAGACTTTTGCACGCGCAGATAGAACGCGGTCGTAAAACCCGCAAAGACCACGCAGAGCCCACTTGTGATGACCACCCCTCCCCACAAGGAGAAGAAACTATCGATCTCGGCCGATTGCGGTTCATCGGGATCATAGAAGACGGTAACGATTTCGTTGCGAGCAAAGGATGGTGGATAGGAAGCACTTGTCGACTTGAATTCGATTCTGGTGCCATCCGTTGTCATGAACTCGACCATGGGCCGAGAAAGAGCAGGTCCCCCATTCCCGGGCGACTCCATCAGCATTTCAACGACGCGCCCCTGAGCCTGTTGCGCGTGAACGATGAAACGATGTGCGTGTATCGCCAAATAACCTGAAACTCCGAAGAGAATCAGCGTCACGGCGAGAAAAACGGGTTTGGCGATTGTTGAGCCACGCATGGGCAGAGTTTTTAATGAACTTGGCGTATAGATCAAGTCGGCGCTGAACGCTAAGAAGGCGGCTGGCGATACGTGGGAGGAAGCGATGGCCGTTCGACGCATAGTGCCAAATCTCAAGGCATCCGATCCTGAACTTGCCAGGAAATTTTATCAGGAATTGCTCGATCTCGACGTGGTCATGGATCACGGCTGGATACTGACATTCGCCTCTGACGTGACCTCCAGGCCGGAAGTAAGTGTGGCAAGCGAAGGCGGTTCAGGCACCCCCCTCCCCTCCCTTTCCATCGAGGTCGATGATGTCGACATCATCTATCAGCGGGCAAAAGCAGCCGGACTGGAGATTCCATACGATATAACCATTGAGCCATGGGGCGTGCGCCGCTTCTATGTCTGCGATCCCTTCGGAAATATCGTCAATATTCTCTCACACGGCTGAACCCATATTTCGGTTAACCATTTAACTATATGATTTTAAAACAAGATAGTTCTTATACGGTCATGTCCGCGGGGTTACTTTCCACTAGAAAGTCGATGAAGGCGCGAATGCGGGCAGCCATATGCTCATGTCCGGCGAAGACGGCATGGATAAACTCCGTGTCTTCCGGATTATAATCATCGAGAACCGGTACGAGTGTACCAGCATCCAGATCCTTCTGCACGTGAAACTGGCCAATGCGCGCCAGTCCCAGTCCTGCAATCGCCAGCTGGCGCACGCTCGATCCGTTATTGGCCTTGAAGTTGCCTTTCACCGCGATGGGGCGAATGCGCTCCTCCCCCGGATAACGGAACGCCCACTCATCCATGCTGCGGCGAAAGTTGAACGTCAGGCAATTGTGCTGTGCCAGCTCGTCCGGCGTCTGCGGAACACCGTGCTTGGCCAGATAGTCCGGCGCAGCCACGATCACGCGGCGGCTCTCGCCCAGTTTGCGCGCCTTCAAACCCGAGTCGCGCATCGGGCCGGTGCGGATGGCCACATCCGCGCGCTCTTCGATGATATCGATGACACCATCCGAGAGTGACAGGTCCAACTCGACATCGGGATAACGCGCCAGGAAAGCCGGCACCAGGGGAACAATGCAGCGCGTCCCGAAACCCACCGACGAGTTGACGCGCAACAGACCACGCGGAACGGCCGCGCCGCCCGAGGTCATCAGCCGTTCCGTCTCCTCGATTTCGGCAATGATACGCACCGCGCGCTGATGATAGGCCTCGCCTTCGGGCGTCAGCTGCAGTGCCCGCGTCGAGCGAACAAGCAGGCGCGTGCCGAGACGCTCTTCGATCCGGGTGATCAGCTTGCTGATGGCAGAGGGCGACAGACCAAGCCGTTCGGCCGCGGCGGTGAAACTGCCGCGCTCAACGGCTTCCACGAAAACCTCCATCTCGCCTGCGCGATTGTTCACGGCAAACACCTCGGCCATTCATATGAATTCATTTCACAGACCATAGTTTATTTTACTGCATTATAACAGCAATGGGTTTGCGCCATATCTCGGTCAGTAACCGTAGAATAACACAGGAGAATACAATGCATTCCGTTTCAGCCTATGGTGCCTCGATACCCGCTCTGGGCTTTGGCACGTTCCGTATGCCCGGTGCCGATGTTCTGCGCATGGTGCCGCATGCGCTCGAACTGGGTTTCCGCCACATCGATACTGCGCAGATCTATGGGAACGAAGCCGAGGTCGGCGAAGGTCTTCTCAATTCGAGTGTTGCACGCCGTGATGTATTTCTGACAACCAAGGTCTGGGTTGACAATTATCGGCATGATGCCTTCGTTGTCTCGGTCGAAGAGAGTCTGAAAAAACTGAAGACCGACTATGTAGACCTTCTGTTGCTGCATTGGCCCAACAGTGCAGTGCCGCTTGCCGAACAGATCGGCGCCCTGAACGAAGTGAAGGCGGAGGGCAAAGTGCGCCATATCGGAGTGAGCAACTTCAGTACGGCGCTGATGGCCGAAGCGGTGGCGCTGACCGATGCACCGCTGGTGACCAATCAGGTAGAGTATCATCCCTATCTCGACCAGAAGCCCGTCATCGATGCGGCGCGAAAGGCTGGCCTGTCGGTGACCGGCTATTACGCGATGGCAGACGGCGCTGTCTTTGCCGATTCCGTGCTCAAGGATATCGCTGCGCGCGAAGGAAAAACCGTTGCCCAGATTGTGCTGCGCTGGATGGCGCAGCAGAGTGGGGTGATTGCTTTGTCCAAGACCGTGAGCGAGGCACGTGCGATCGAAAATTTCGCCGTTTTCGACTTTGCGCTCAGTGATGCGGATATGGCGGCCATCCATGGACTTGCGCGCACGGACGGCCGTATCGTCAGCCCGAGCGGTCTGGCTCCGGTATGGGATAAAATTACATAAGCAAGGCCGCAGGCAAGAAAGCTGCCTGTGATGCGATGAAACTGCAATTCACCTCCGTTGTCTTTGCATGGGAGGTGAATTGCCTGATACCTGTTATGATGCGAGGAATGGTGATTCCATTTCATTTGTCGAAGATCAGGTAATGTTGCGATTGTCCGGCGTTGTACGCGTACAACTTATCGGCAACGACGGCCATCTGCCAGTGGGGGAATCGCGGGCAAGCATTCCTGGAATTGGTTGTACGCGTACAACAGCGGTGGCTTCCTGGGGCGTCAGCCCACTTAACTGTTGGTTAACCTAAAACAGTTTGCCACAAAAAGAGAATCTCTCCATATTGTAATCAGCGCATATTTTTAAAGTTTGGACCAAAATGCGCGGATGAGAGGTTGAGATGCTTGATCAGAACCCGGCAGATGTGCCCGCAACGACGTTGCGGTCGTTGATCGCATCTGACGCTGAAGATTTGGCGCGGCAGCTGCAAGCTCATCAATCACGCATTTTCCCGCCCACGGCGCAGAAGACAATTCGTCTTTTCACGCCGGCCGAGGCTGCAGACTTCATCGGCATTCATGAGGGGTATCTGCGCCAAATCGTGGCGGAGGGTCATGGCCCTGCGCCGCAACCCAATGGTCGCAGGCTCTATTCCGTCAATGACCTGGAAGAACTGCGCCGTCTGCTTGATGCCAACGGCAAGAGTGCTGCCAAATATGTGCGGCATCGTCGCGACGGTGAAAAGCTGCAGATCATTTCGATCATGAACTTTAAGGGCGGAAGCGCCAAGACGACGACATCCGCACATTTGGCGCAGTATCTGGCGCTGCGGGGATATCGCGTGCTTGCCATCGACCTCGATCCGCAGGCTTCGCTTTCCGCCATGTTCGGGCACCAGCCGGAACTGGATGTGGATCAGAACGAGACGTTGTACGGCGCCATCCGCTACGGCTCCGACCGCAGGCATATCACCGAAATCGTTCGTGCAACCTATACGCCGAACCTGCACATCATTCCGGGCAATCTGGAATTGATGGAATTCGAGCATGAAACGCCGAAAGTTCTGGCGGACAAGCGCCCCGATACGATGTTTTTCTCGCGGATCGGTGAATGTCTTGCCGATATCGAATCCGCCTATGACGTGGTCATCCTCGACTGCCCGCCGCAGCTGGGCTTCCTGTCGCTGTCGGCCCTTTGTGCGGCAACCGCCATCTTGATCACGGTTCATCCGCAGATGCTGGATGTGATGTCGATGTCGCAGTTCCTGCACATGACCAGCGATCTGCTTGCCGTGGTGGAGAATGCCGGCGGCAAGACCGACTATGACTGGATGCGCTATCTGGTGACGCGCTTTGAACCGAATGATGGCCCGCAGAACCAGATGGCGGGCTTCATGCGTTCCATTTTCGGCAATCGCGTTCTTGAGAACGAAATGCTGAAATCCACGGCGATTTCCGATGCCGGCCTGACCAAGCAGACGCTCTACGAAGTGGACCGTTCGCTGTTCACGCGCGGCACCTACGATCGCGCACTGGAAAGCCTGACATTGGTCAATGGTGAAATCGAAGAACTGCTCCGTAGAACGTGGGGAAGGAAGTAACCCATGGCGCGCAAGAACCTGTTTGAAATGACGCCCGATACCGCTGAACCGGAAGCTGCGGCACCTGTGAGGACAACGCTCGGCCGGCCTTTGCTGGGCCTTGATCGTCCATTGCGCCCGGCCAGCCCCGTTGGTGCAATCTCCCAATCGCTGGACGGCATATCCGCCAAAGCGCAGCGCGCGGAAGAAATTGAAAAGCGCCTTGCCGAGGGGCAGGCGATCATCGAGCTTGATCCTTCGCTGGTTGATGCCTCGTTCGTTGTTGATCGTCTTGGCGTTGATGCGGAGGATCAATCCGGTCTGGTCGACCAGATTCGTGAACACGGCCAGCAGGTCCCGATCCTGGTGCGCCCGCATCCTGAAAGGGCAGGGAGGTTTCAGGTTGCCTATGGTCACAGGCGTCTGGCTGCCATCAAGGAGATCGGCGGGACGGTCAAAGCTGTTGTACGCGATCTCACCGACGAGCAACTGATCGTCTCGCAGGGCCAGGAGAACAACGCCCGCACGGACTTGTCGTTCATTGAACGGTGCTATTTTGCGGCAAAGCTGGAAACCAAGGGGTTCGGCCGCGAGACGATCATGTCGTCACTGGGCGTGGATAAAGCGGCACTGTCGCGGATGATTGCCCTGGTAAGGCGTGTGCCATCGCCACTTATCGAAGCGATCGGCCCGGCTCCGTCTTTTGGGCGGCAACGATGGGCAGAGATCGCTGATATGGTCGAGGACAGGGCCAAGCGCATGCGGGCCCTCAAGCACGTCGAAGATGCAGATTTTCTCGCAGTCAGGAGCGATGCCCGCTTTCAGATTATCTTTGATCTCCTCAAGATCAGCAAAGACAAGCCGCGTGTGACGGCCTGGACTGCGCCTGACGGAACATCTCCGGCGAAGATCAAGGAGACCGATACGGCGCTTAGTATAGCTTTCGACAAACGGAGTGGCGCGCAGTTCGGCGCTTTTGTTGAGCGCAAGCTGCTGACTTTGTTTGAAGAATTCCGGAAGGAAACAGGAGACTAGACACCGCAAAAGAAAAAAGCTCCCGAACGTTGCCGTCGCGGAAGCCCTTCTCACAGTGTGGTAACTTGAGAATCGCATTTCCGGGAATCAGTGTCAAGACATTTTGGCGTCGTTTGGGCGGATGGATTTCTTTTGCCTATTGAAAGGTAGAAGACGATGCAGTCGGGGAATGCATTCACGACGCCGTTCGGGCGGCGATC
>NZ_JBXAFE010000009.1:0-133346 GCF_058792715.1 Phyllobacterium sp. MT110 | reverse complement strand
AGCGGGTGCAGAGCTTCTCAGAGCGCGGATGATGCCCATCCAATTGTCCGATCTCCACACAAAGTGAGGCAGACCCCTAAAAGATGCGATTACTAAAGCGGGCGCCACACCGCTCGTCGTTGCGCCGAAAGTCGGGTAGGCAAAACTCTCCGATGGCAAGTCGATCAAGGCTGACGGTCAGCTCACCGGCTCGCCGTCACAGCTCTTCGATGCTGTCACGGTTGTTCTGTCCAAGGAAGGCACCGAGCCGCTGTTGCGTGAGGCTGCCGCGGTTCAGTGGGTCATGTGTGCGTTTGGCCGGCGTGGTCACGTTGTTCGACTGAGGCCGGACGAAGCGCTTTCAGTTAAACTCAGGCAGTTGCGCCGGTCACGGCCTTCCAGTGCGCCATGGCGCGGATTCGATGAATGTGGGTGGCAAGGGCGGAGTGTTTTTGATGCGACGGGACGAAATGATTTCTAACCGCTGAAAACACGGGGACAAATTGTTGCAGACTGCCGACGGATGGGAAACCCTGCATCACTCGTTCTCGTTTTCGCAGCGGCAGATGGGAATTTTCCGCACGGTTGTTAAGGCCCTTGTGTGATCTATGTTCAATGGCCGGCATCACATCTCGCTTTGCCGCCCCGTATGAACGCAGTTTATCGGTGACAATCCTCTTTGGCGCGAGGCCTTGCTTCTTCAGCAGCCTGATCAGCAATCGCTTGGCAGCCTTGGTGTCTCGACGGGTCTGCACGATCTCGTCGAGAACATATCCGTCCTGGTCGACGGCTCGCCAAAGCCAATGCTTTCGCCCGCCGATCGTCACGACCACTTCGTCCAGATGCCAGATATCCTTTCTCGACGGCTTTTTTCTGCACAGTCGCTTTGCGTAGGCCGCACCGAATTTGCGGCCCCAGCGCCGGATCGTTTCGTAGGACACGACGATGCCGCGCTCCAGCAGCATTTCTTCCACCAGCCGCAGGCTTAACGGGAACCGGTAATACAGCCAGACGGCATGGGCGATGATATGCGGTGGGAAACGGTGGTTCTTGTAGCTGATGGTCGGCGTGCTCATCACGTCCGGTTATCCGTCAACCGTTAAGCCACGAACAACGTGACAACGCCAGCCGAACCAGCGCAACTGGAGCCTGATTGTTGGCGCCGGCGCTGGCTATGAGCCAAAATATGAGGGCAGCGGTGACTATGAGGTCACGCCATTGCCCGTCGTCCTGTTCACCTATGGCGATTGGCTTGAGATCGATCCGTTGGGAGTGACCGTGACGCCGTTTGAACACAATGGCTTCTCCGTCTCTGCCAAGGTTGGCTACGAGATGGGCCGTGACGAAGGCGACCATGATCGCCTCAAGGGCCTGGGGGACATCGATTTCGCGGCGACCGTTGGAGGCAAACTGGCATACCAGTGGCAGGGCCTCGAAATCTACGCAGCGGTCGACCAGACGATCGGTGGAACCGAAAGCCTTATCGGAACATTCGGCGTCGAATACATGGCGCCTGTCACGGAGCGGCTTTTCCTCGGAGCCGAGGCCAAGGCAACTGTCGCAAACGACAAGAACATGCAGGCGTACTTCGGCGTAACGCCCCAGCAATCGGCGGCATCCGGGCTTTCGGAATACAAGGCTGAAGCCGGCCTCAAGAGGGTGGATGTGTCGGCGTCCGCTATGTACATGTTCACTGAGAACTGGCTCGTCCGCGGCGAAGCTGGCGTGGGCTTCCTTACCGGCGACGCCGCCGATAGCCCGATCGTCGAGAAAAAAGCTCAGCCCTCCGCTTCGATCTTCGTTGGATACAAATTCTGACCGTCGTCGGAATGCAGTCTAGCGCTGGTCACGAAAGTCTTCGAGCATCTCGATGAAATAGCGGCTGATCGACATCGTACGGCTACCCATGTCCCCATGGCTGTCGAGCTGCGGCAGGCGGAGTTTTTCGTGGGAGAAATAGTTGATCGCCCAGGCTGGCTTGACGGCGAACTGCGCCATCCTGGCGAGGTTCAGGCGGAAGGGGATGGCAAAGCCGGTGCGCTTGCCAGCGCCGCGAGCGCTTCCAAAGCTATGTCCTCTCGCTCTCGGAAAGTCAGGCTTCTGCTTTTGAGTAGTGCCGCTGAGGGCGACAAATGTGTGGGAGGCATGCCACCTGACCTCCGAAATCACCGGTTCCCAACAGGGGCAGAGACGCTGGCTTCCAAAGCGGCATCCTCGCTGACAAGCCTGCCGCTATTTCTCGCCAGAACCGGCATAGGTTCTCACGCTGCCACACCGGTGGTCGCCCTGGCGAGGATAGTTTCTGCCGCGTTGACTGCTCCGATTTCCGGCGGCCCGTCACAATAAACACCTCCATGTTGGGGTGTTGCGGCAACCGGTTGAATCTGCCTTGGCATCGGCGGTCCGTGTGGTGAATGCAGCCGGGTGGAGCCTTCCTGTTTTCGATCGCCGAACGCAACGCTGCCAATGCCAGGGGCGTATCCAGGCGTTTTGACAGGCCGTAGCCGATGACCTTCCGGCTGCAAGCGTCGAGAATGACCGCGAGATAGCAGAAGCCAACCGTAATGCGGATGTACGTGAAGTCGGCCACCCAGACCATGTCAGGCTGGCACGTCGTTGACGCTAACGGCCGCGCGTTCGATGCTCTGTTTCAGAGCCGGAGAAGCACACGCGCAGCCCTGCGGCTGATGCGCAAGTTCCTCAAAGGTCAGGGCATATCTCCACGGGTCATGGTCACCGACAAATTGCGATCCTACGCATCAGCCAGGGCGGAACTGATGCAGGGCGTCGAGCATGGATCTCACAAAGGCATCACCAACCGGGCAGAGAATTCACATCTCCCCGTGCGACGACGGGAGTGGCGTATGATGCGGTTTAAGTCGGCCCGGCAATGCCAGCGTTTCGTCTCAGTTCATGGCCAGATCGCCAATCTCGTCCTTCTTCACCGCGGACATCTGGCCGCTGCCGATCACCGAAAACTTCGCTCCCAGGCTATTGCAACGTGGCAACACATCGCCCCGTCAATCAGTGCGTGAAAAACGGTCTGCGGAGAGAAGTGCGTCCGGTCCCAGGTTAAGGCGGCGCCTCCCATGCACGACCCCCATCGACCTCCGAACGCTTGCCTTTGTGACATCGTGTCTATATCGCCGCGGCCAGCCGCGCAAATTTGCCGCCGCAGAAGAGCAGCGGGCCGGTTTCGGCCCGGCGTTCGAGATGGGTGACGCGTCCGATAAAGAGCGTATGGTCGCCGGCCTCGACCTCCTGTTCCACCTCGGTAAGAAACACCGCCGCCGCGCCCGGCACCACTGGAAGATCGTGGCGGTCTTCGAGGATGGTGGACAGGGCCTCGTTGTGACGCCCCGCGAAATGCCAGGCGACATGCTCCATGTCGTCACCAAGGATGCTGACCGCGTAGCGGCCCGAGGCGCGGATCCGCTCCCGCATCTTGCTCTTGTGGTCGAGCGAGATGGAGATCAGCGGCGGGTCGAGCGAGACCGACATGAAGGCATTGGCGGTCATGCCATGGTCGCCGTCATCCGTGCGGGTGGTGATCACCGTGACGCCGGTGGCAAAGCTGCCGCAGGCGTTGCGCAGATCACGTGCGTCAAATCTAAGCATTGTCGTCCTCCCTATGGCGGATGTCGTTGGTTAAAAGGGCGGCCCCGATAGCATGCAAGGGCAGCGGGGCGGCCAGCAGGGGCACGGCTTCGGCAGCGCGCCCGGAGGCCTGGAGCCCACGGATCCGGCTGGACGAGATCGTTTCTCCTGCCGTGCAGCAGGTGACCGGGGCCTCGACGACGCTGAAATGCCGCGCCAGAAGCGCCACATCGCCTGCCTGCCGCGCGCCAAAGCGGAAATCGGCGCCGACATGGATCTGCACAGGCCCGATCCGACCCAGATCGGCCAGGAAATCGTCGGCGCTACGGCGGGCGTAGCAGTCATTGAACTGGGCGACGACGATAAAGTCGGGGCCGAGCGCCGCGATCCGCGCGAGCTTTTCCGCCAGCGGCAAAAGCTGCGCCGCGCGACCGAAATGCACCTTGGGTGGCGGATCGAAGGTCCAGACCACGGCGGGCCGACCCTGCTCCCGCGCCGAGTCCACGGCAGCCCGGATCAGCGCCTGATGCCCGCGATGTACCCCGTCGAAGGCCCCGAGGGCCGCAACGCTGGCAGGCAGCATGACTTGCCGGTCGGTGACGACCTGGGCCGGAACCCCGGAGAAATCCAGACCCATCCGCTCCTCCTCTTGCAAGGGGCGGCCGGGATGATCGGCCGCCCTCACGGACTTGAACCCGTGGCCTCAGCCCTGGAAACCCGCCTTCAGGCGGTTCACGTCCCAGGGGTTGATGAGGTCGGGCGCGGTCCAGCCGGTCAGGTCGTATTCGGCCATGAAGTTGCGCACCATCTGTTGAAGGGTGGCCATCTCGCCGGTCGCCTGCGCGGTCAGCATGGTCTCGATGCGGATGTTCTCGTAGTTGCCGGCATAGTTTGTCTCGTAAAGCTCATGCCGCCCGCCGAATTCCGAGCCCATCGCATCCCAGAGGAGCTTCAGGAGCTTGACGCGGTCCACTGCTGCCATGCCGTTCGAGCCGCGCACGAACCGGTCGAGACAGGGCCGCACCGCATCCGAAGCGAAGTCGAGCGACGAGGACGGCAGGTAGATCAGCCCCGAGGCGACATGGCGCTCGATCAGTTCCTTGATCCGGCTGTAGGCCATCGGTGCGAAGATGCGATAGGCAAGGCCGTAGTTCATGTTGGGCAGAACGTAGCCATCGGTTCCCTGCCACGGGACCGGGCTCTTCACCATCGCGTCCGACAGGCCCCAGAACAGGTTGCGCCAGCCCAGCACCTCGCCCACGGCGGTCTGCGGGCCGCGGAAGGCGCCCGAGCCGGTCGCCTCCAGCGCCATGGAAAAGAGGGCGGAGATGAAATCGAGTTTCACCGCCAGCCGCGTGGTACCGTGCAGCGTGAAACGCGGCACGAAGCCCGAGGCGGGGAAGAAGGCGTTGATCTTCTCGATGTCGCCATAGATGAAGATGTTCTCCCAGGGCACCAGCACCTTGTCGAACACGAGGATCGCGTCGTTCTCATCCAGCCGGCTGGAGAGCGGATAGTCGAAGGGCGTGCCCATGACCGCCGCGTTCAGCTCGTAGGAAGCGCGGCTGATCAGCTTGACGCCGGCGCTGTCCATCGGAGCCGTGAAGATCAGGGCAAACTTCTTCTCCTTGATCGGGATTCCGTAGTGGGCGATGAAATTGTAGTGCGTCAGGGCCGAGCCGGTGGCAACCACCTTGGCACCCGAGACGATCAGGCCGGCATCGGTTTCCTTCTCCACCTGCATGTAGACGTCGCCGGTCTCCTCGACGGGCAGGTGGCGGTCGATCGGCGGGTTAACGATGGCGTGGTTCCAGTAGTCCAGCCGCTCCTGCGTACGGTCATACCAGGTCTTCGCATTGCCGGCATATTCGCCGTAGAAGCTCGCATTGGCCCCCAGCGTGCCCAGGAAGGCGGCCTTGTAGTCGGGCGAGCGGCCCATCCAGCCATTCGCCACCCGCTGGGTGGCGGCGATGGCATCGCGGCCAGCCACAAGTTCCTCGGCGGTCTTGGTTCCCTTGAAGAAGGGATGCGTCCACCCGCCCGAGCCTGTGTCGGTCGGTCGGCCGATTGTATCCTTCTCCGCATTCAGCCGGTCGTACCAGCGCGCGACCATACGGGCCGAGTTGCGAAAAGCCGGATGGCTGGTGACGTCCTTTACCCGCTCGCCGTGGATGTAGATCTCGCGCCCATCGCGGATGCTGTCCAGAAATTCGGCACCGGTATACGGTGCCTGGGTGGCGGTGGTTTGATCTTTCATGTCTTCCTCCCCTGCGGCAGATTGCCTGACGCTCCTCGACGTGAAGACTGACATCGACGCGTGCGCACCGAAAGGTATCGCGTAATACCTGTCATTTTTCCGGCATTGCCGGAAAACACAGCGGGATCGGCAGGACGAGGGAGCACTCGATGAAGACAATCCGCAAGATCGGCGAAGTACTGCGCTGCTTTTCCGCCACGCAGTCGGAACACAGCGTCACGGCCCTGTCGCGGGCCATCGGCAATTCCATTAGCGGCACCCACGATCTGGTGGATGGGCTGGCGGGGATCGGCCTTCTGCGCAAGGTCGAGCGGGGGCGCTATCGGCTCGGCCCGCTGGTGGCGACGCTCTACCACGCGCTGGAGGACAGTTCCGATCTGGTCGAGGTGGCGCGGCCGGTGATGGCCCAGCTTTCCGCCGATCATGGCGAGACGCTGCACCTCACGATGCACGATCACGACCGTCTGCTGCTGGTCGACGCCATCGACGGCACCCGGCCCCTGCGGGTGTCGTCCGGGGTGATCGGCCCGCATCTGCCGCTGCACAAGGCGCCGCCCGGCAGACTGCATCTGGCTGCCTTCAGCCCCATGCGGCTTGACGACTGGCTGGACGAGCATGCCCGCCCCGGTGGTCCCATCGACGCCCCGGAACGTTTGCGCGACGAACTGGCCGCACTGGCGGCCGAGGGGTTCGACAGCGGCCCAATTGGCGATGATGACGATCTGGTCTGCCTCGCGGCACAGATTCGGGACCACGTCGGACGCGCGGTCGCGGTGCTGTCGATGACGGTTCCGGCCAGCCGCCATGCGCGCCAGCCGCGCGCTTTCCGTACTATCACCGTCGATGCGGCGCAGCGGATCTCTGACCGCCTGGACCATCGACGCAGGGATCCCTGATCATCCGCGAATCCGCAGACGGGGAATAGCGGGTTCAGGCGCTGTGCCGCGCTATTCGGCCCGAGTGACTGCGGCTTGCGCCGTCCTGGCGAATTTTCGGGTGATCTCCATGAAGTTCAGCACCTGCGGGGCGCGGTTGTCCAACCGGGAATGGACCGTCAAAGCGGTTCCAGGGTTGTGGCCGACATAGGGGCGATAGATGACCCCAGGTCGCGTCGTCCGGCTGACGGATTCGGGCACGACCGACAGCCCCACGCCGACCGAGACCAGCGAGATTGCGCTTTGAAAATCCTGCGTCAGCTCGAGGCCGCCGGGCTTCACCCCCTCTCGCTCGCAAATATCGAGCACGACATCGGCATAGCTCGGGCGCGGGCGGCGAGGATAGAGCACGAAGGTCTGGCCGCTCAGGTCGGCGAAGGTGATGTTGTCTTCCGCGACCAGCGGAGAGCTGTCGGGCAGCGCCAGGATCAGCTTCTCGCGACACAGAAGCTGCTGGCGGAACTCCTCGTCCTTGAGTTCGGGGCGGGCAACGGCGATGTCGATCTCCCGCGTGATCAGGGCCCGGTGCAGCTCGGCATTGTTCAGCGCGGACAGCGCCAGTTCCACCTCCGGATAGACCGACCGGAACGACTTGATCAGCATGGGCAGAAGCCCGTGCGACGCGGAACCGACGAAGGCGATCCGCAACCGACCCGCGCCGCCTGCGCCAACCAGCCGCGTCTCGCGCTGCGCCGTATCCATCCGGTCGAGGATCTGCCGCGCGTGATCCTGCAACACGACTCCTGCCTGCGTCAGGCGGATCTGGCTACGGCTGCGGTCGAATAGCTGCACGCCCAGAGACTCTTCCAGCGAGGCGATCTGGCGCGACAGTGGCGGTTGCGCCATGTCCAGCCGCGTCGCGGCGCGCCCGAAGTGAAGTTCTTCTGCCACAGCAAGGAAATACCTGAGCTGGCGGAATTCCATTGTCTCCTCCCAGAGCGGAACCCGAGATGGAAAAACCTTTCAGGTATCGTCCGAAAGTATGACAGGAGCCGATTTCACGTCCTGCCGCAAGCGCCAATTTCGGTATCGCACCATACCCATCCGGCATGAAGCGCCTGCCTCGGGCAGCAAGTCCTTACCAGGCCGCGATTTCTCCTCTGATACCTTTTCGGTATCGCATCAAATGCAAATGATCTTGGACACGGCCGCCTTGGGGTCTCATCATGCCGGTATGAACCAGTCCTTCGCCCCCCTTCCGCCGGTCACCATACGCAGTGCTGTCGTCCAGCAGGTCGAGACGCTGTTGGTCGACTTGCCGACGATCAGGCCGCACAAGCTGTCTGTCGCGACGATGAACGGCCAGACGCTGATGCTGGTGAAGATCCTGTGCAGCGATGGCGTGACAGGCATCGGCGAGGGTACGACGATCGGCGGCCTTGCCTATGGCGGCGAAAGCCCGGAAAGCATGAAGCTGGCGATCGACACCTATTTCGCGCCGCTGATGATCGGTCAGGACGCAAGCCGGGTGCAGGCGCTCATGGCGCGGATAGGCAAGATGGCGAAGGACAACCGCTTCGCCAAAAGCGCCGTCGAAGCAGCGCTCCTCGATGCGCAGGGCAAGCGTACTGGATTGCCGGTCAGCGAACTCCTGGGCGGACGGCGGCGCGAGCGGCTGCCGGTGGCCTGGACGCTGGCCTCGGGTGATACGGCCCGCGACATAGACGAAGCCGAGCGGATGCTGGACCTGCGCCGGCACCGGATCTTCAAGCTCAAGATCGGGGCGAAGGAGCTTCGGCAGGACATCACCCATGTGGCCGAGATCAAGCGCGCCCTTGGCGAGCGAGGCGCCATCCGGGTCGATGTGAACATGGCCTGGAGCGAGACCGATGCCGCATGGGGTATGGCGGCGCTTGCCGATGCCGGTTGCGAACTGGTGGAACAGCCCGTCGCCTCGGCGTCCGCGCTGTCGCGGCTAGTGCGGCGTTTTCCCGTGGCGCTGATGGCGGATGAATCCATCACCGGACCGGAGTCGGCCTTTGAAATCGCGCGGGTCCATGGCGCGGACGTTTTCGCGATCAAGATCGAGCAAAACGGCGGCCTCTTCAACGCGCAGCGCACCGCAGCCATCGCCGATGCGGCCGGGATAGGCCTTTACGGCGGCACCATGCTGGAAGGCGCGCCGGGTACCATCGCCTCGGCCCATCTCTTCGCGACCTTCCCCAATCTGCAATGGGGGACGGAGCTCTTCGGCCCGCTGCTGTTGACCGAGGAAATCCTGCGCGTGCCGCTGGACTACAGCGATTTCGAACTCACCGTTCCCGACGGCCCCGGCCTCGGGATCGAACTCGATGATGACCGGGTGGCGTTCTTTGCTCGCGACGGGCTGCGCCGCAAGACCACTCCGGTTGGATAAAGGAGACCAGGATGCTGTTCCACGTCCGCATGGATGTCCGCATTCCCCGCGATCTTCCCGCCGAAGAGGCGGCCGAGATCCTCGCTCGGGAAAAGGCCTATTCGCAGGAACTGCAGCGTAGCGGCAAATGGCGCCATATCTGGCGCCTCGCGGGGGAATATGCGAACTTCAGCATCTTCGACGTCCGCGACAATACCGAGCTGCATGAGATCCTGACGGGTTTACCGCTGTTCAAGTTCATGGACATCGCCGTGACGCCCCTTCTTCGTCATCCGTCTTCGATCCGCGACGACGATAGCTGATCCCGCGCGCCAGAGGTTGGCGGGAGAATTTCGCATGACCGAGTTTACCTAAGATTCCAGGAGGAGAAAAACCGTGAACGTCAAGATTTTCGACCGGCCCGATGTGCAACAATTCCTGACCGTGCTGAGCGGGCTCGACAAGGCGGGCGGCAGTCCGCGCATGAAGGAAATCGTGCATCGGCTGATGACCGACCTGTTCAGGGCCATCGATGACCTGAACATCACGCCCGACGAATACTGGACCGGCATCGCATGGCTGAACGATATCGGCGCAGCCGGCCAGGCGGGGCTGATCTCGCCCGGCCTCGGCCTCGATCATTTCATCGACGAGCGGCTCGACGCGATCGACGCCTCGATCGGTATCGACAATCCGACGCCGCGCACCATCGAAGGCCCGCTCTACGTCGCGGGCGCCCCGGTCTCGACCGGCTTCGCGCGGCTCGACGACGGCAGGGATCTGAACGGCCACACGATGATCATGCACGGCGTGGTGCGTGGCGCGGACGGGAAGCCGCTGCCGGGCGCCAAGGTCGAGGTCTGGCACTGTGACACCCGCGGATTCTATTCGCATTTCGACCCGACAGGCGTGCAGGCGCCCTTCAATATGCGCCGCACGATCATCGCCGACGAGAACGGCGGGTACAAGTTCCAGAGCATCCTGCCTTCCGGCTACGGCGTGCCTCCGGGCAGCCCGACTGAAAAGCTGCTCTCGGCCCTTGGCCGTCATGGCCAGCGCCCGGCGCATATCCACTTCTTCGTCAGCGCCGATGGACACCGGAAACTGACGACGCAGATCAACATCGAGGGCGATCCGCTGGTCAACGACGACTTCGCCTATGCAACCCGCGAGGGGCTGGTGCCGAGCGTCATCGAGCGTGACGACGAGGTAAGTATCCATGCGAACAACCTCAACGGCCCCTTCGCCGAGATCACGTTCGACTTTTACCTGACCGCGCTGATCGACGGGGTGGATAACCAGGTGAACGACCAGCGCAAGCGCGCTGCCGCCTGACGCCTTCGGGCCTTGCCCGGTGCCGCCTTGCGGCAGACCGGGCAAGACCGCCATGCGGTGCGGGAAATCTGGGGCAGCGGGCAGTGAATCTGCATGGCGGTGGCTCTCATTTCGCGATGATAGTCTGATTAGATCCCATGGCGTGGAATGTGAAAAAGGTTGGCAACAGGGTCATGAATTGAAACGAAACGCTGGAGATGTCGGGCTGACTTGAAGCTCTTCATGATCCGTTCTCGACGCCGGGTCGGTTGGTGGGAATTCTCCGCCCGGTTGTTCAGGCCTTTGTGCGAACGATGTTCGACGCCGGGGATGACGTCGCGCCTTGCGGCGCCGTAGGATCTCAACTTATCTGTGATCAAGACGCGCGGCGCATGTCTTTGCCCTTTGAGAAGCTTTCGCATTAGACGTTTGGCGGCGGCCCACCACAGCCAGTGCTTCTTGCCGCCAATGGAGATAACTTCATTAAGGTGCCATTTGTCGCCGAGCCGACCTGCCGTCCGAACTTTTCCGCCCATAGCCGCACGGTCTGGTGCGAAACGACAGTACCACGAACTGCAAGCAGATCCTCGACCATGCGCAGGCTGAGCCGAAAACGAAGGTACAGCCAAACGGCATTTGGAAGACGACCTCGCTGACCCGAGCGATCCCGTCCTTCACCCCGTCAGATCACCACCCCACGGGTGACGCTTGTGCGCATCGGTTCCTTCGTTCAGATGGCCGATTTTCTTCGTATGAATCCAAGATTGCAGATGCTTCAAAGTGATGAGAAGGTGAACTCCATGAAGAAGCTGCTGACCTCCTTATCAAACAGAACGGGTTGTTCGACATTGATGGAGTGACCTCCATCGAGATCGGCGATTCTCGCGCAAGGCAGTGTTGCTGCAACATACTCTCGGACGGTCTGGAAGGCGCGTTCGTAACGACCGTTGACAAGCAAGGTCGGAACTGGCGTCGATCCGAACCGCGAACGGATTGACAGGTCTGGCAGCGTGAAGCGGAACAGATTGACGATGCCGGTCAACGAGGCGTTGTCCGCATCATGCGTCAGTTGCTCCCGAATGTCGGACTGAAATCGCCGGGCGTGAGCGGGATGGAAACGAAAGCGCCGCAGGGCTTCGCGTCCGTGCTGCTGCATGTCGGCAATGCGTGCGTCATTTTCCATGTGCCATTCCGGTGACGGTGTGGTTCTGAAGGCCGCACTGGCATTGGAAAAGGCTTGGGCGATGACGTGTTCGGGCCTGTCCAGCGCGTAGCGCAGGGTGAGTGCCGCACCAAAACTCTGGCCGCAAATATACCAGCGATCAATCCCCAGCCGCGCCCTGACATGATCGAGTGCGGCGACAAGCGCATCCGGGGTGTAGTCGAGTGGTTCATCCGTTGCAGGCGACAAGCCGTGGCCGGGGAGCTCCACCCGAATTCGCCTGAAATGACGCGCTAATCCTTCGTTGAGTCGCCAATGATTCCGGCTGGACATCATGCCGTGCAGGAGAAGTAAAGGCGGCTTCTCGCTAATCGGATCGACATCGGCGTTGAGTTCGATCATGTCTTGTTTCCTGAGAGGCATAGCTTGACGGACGCATGTCCGGTGAAGGTCGGATCACTTATATAGCTGTTTTAGAGGCATGGCCCGGATATGGAAGGTGCCGGCCTATTTCTCCTGTTCAAGCTGCTCACGATGTTCCGGTGCGGCAATGGCCAGCATTAGTTTTCGCCGTTCGTGAAGGCTGCGTCCGCGAAGATCCGCGACACCGTGCTCGGTTACGATCAGTCCGGCCTCGCTGCGCGGCGTACTCACCGGGCCGGAAAGCCGAGCGACGATCCTGCTCTTTCCGGATGTGGCGACCGTCGAGGGCAGGGCGATGATCGGCAGGCCGCCCGGCGATCTATGGGCGCCACGAATGAAATCCGCAGCACCTCCAACGCCGCCGACATAGGACGAGCCGACGGTTTCAGCATTGATCTGGCCGGTCAGATCAACCTCGATCGCCGAGTTGATGGCGGCGAGTTTATTCTGGCTGGCCAACACGGCGGGGTCGTGTGTGTAATGCGTGCCGCAGACCAGGATCGCGGGATTTTCGCGAGCAAATTCGTAGAGCCTTCGGCTGCCGAGCAGCCAGCCTGTGACTGTCACTCCCGTGTTGACCGGTTTGCAGGCGTTGTTGATCACGCCGGTCTCCATGAGCGTTGCAACACCATCGCCGATGACGCCCGAATGGACGCCAAGGCTACGATGCTGCACGAGAGCGTCGAGCACGGCTTCGGGAATTTGCCCAAGCCCCAGTTGCAAGGTCGAACCATCATCGATCAGCCCGGCGACATTGTGTGCCACCTGCTTTTCAATGGGGCCGGGTACGATCGGCGGCAGTTCCAGCAGAGGGCGTGACGTGGAAATGATGGCGTCGATTTCGTCGGTCGCGATGGACGCTTCGCCGAACACATACGGCATTTGGTCGTTGATTTCGGCGATGATGATCCGGGCTGATCCTATCAGGGGTAACAGATATTCCTGCACCAGCCCCAGGCTGTGCCGGCCATTTTTATCGGCCGGCGGTAAATGCAGCATAAGGACATCGACCGGTTGGAGCGCACTGGCGAACTGCGAATAGGGCACGGGCAGAATATCCAGCATGCCCGCTTTGGCCAGCCGCCTGTTATTGGCGCTCGCGCAGTATGAGATAAAGCGTACGGCGTCGCCAAAAGCAGGTGAGGCTGCTTCGGATAGTGTCAGGCCTATACCGGCCCGAAAGCCGCCTATGGCGTGACGGTCGCGCATCAGCGCGGCCGTCAGCGTCACCGGCTCCGCTCCAGCCTGTCCCCACGCGACCATCGCGCCGGGAGCGACCCAGTCCTGCATGTGCAGGTCATCCGCGTGGATAGACCGGGTAGCCACCGGGTGACGGCGCTTGCGCCCCTGGAATGTGTCCATGGTGTTCCCCTGGAATGAAAGAGCCGGGCCGTTGGCCGGAAATGTCGCCGACATTTGTTGGCAAGCCTGCTCAGGCCGCCAGTTCGAGCGGCGCGGCGGTGCGGTTCTGCAATTCCGCCAGCGACATACCCTCGACCATATCGACGACGCGGAACCCGTGCGGCAGCACGTCAAGCACTGCGAGATCGGTATAGAGGCGGCCGACCGAGCGTTGGGCTGTCAGTGGGTAGGAGCATCGCTCGACCAGACGCGGCGCACCGGTTTTCGTCACGTGTTCCATCGCAACCCAGACCCGGCGTGCACCGACAGCCAGATCCATCGCGCCACCGACAGCGGGCGCAAAGTCGCTGTCCGATCGTGCCCAGTTGGCGATGTCGCCACCCACCGCCACCTCATAGGCGCCAAGCACGCAGAGGTCGAGATGTCGTCCCCGTATCATTGCGAAGCTGTCAGCGTGGTGGAAATAGCTTCCGCCGGGGTTGAGCGTCACATGCTGTTTGCCGGCATTGATGAGCCAGGGGTCCAGTGTTTCTGGCGTGGCGGCAGGGCCGATGCCGAGGATGCCGTTTTCAGCGTGAAAGACGACCTCGATATCATTGGGCACATGGTTGGCGACCAGCGTCGGCACGCCGATACCAAGGTTGACGTACCAGCCCTCGGGAATATCGCGGGCGATACGGGCCGCGATCTGGTCGCGGGTGCGGGCTGTCCATGAATTGTTCATATGAGAAACCTCAAGCAGCAGGGGAACCGTAGGGGATGTGGACGACCCGGTTGACGAAAATTCCGGGCGTGACGACCCGTTCCGGGTCCATGTCGCCGAGCGGCAGGAGATGTTGCGCCTGCGCGATCGTCAGCTTGGCAGCCATGGCGCAAACCGGGTTGAAGTTTCTGCCGGACGCCTTGTAGGTCAGGTTACCCCAGCGATCAGCCTCCCATGCCTCGATGAGGGCGACGTCGCCGTAAAGCGCGGTTTCCAGTACACATTCGCGCCCGTTATAATCGCGGACTTCCTTGCCATCTGCCAGCCGGGTACCGAATCCTGTCGGGGTGAAGAAGGCGGGAATGCCCGCACCAGCGGCGCGCATCCGCTCCGCCAGCGTGCCCTGCGGCACAAGCTCCAGCTCCAGCTTGCCCTCGCGGTAGAGTTCCTCAAAGATCGTGGAGCCGGGAATGCGGGGATAGCTGCAGATCAGCTTTCGAACGCGCCCCTCACGCAGCAGCCGCGCCAGACCGACCTGGCCATATCCGGCATTGTTGGCGACAACCGTGAGATCGCGCGCGCCCGTTTCGAGAACACCCTCGATCAGGTGCGTCGCCTGCCCTACGGCGCCGAAGCCGCCGAGCAGGAGCGTGTTGCCGTGTTCCAGCCCCTCCAATGCCTGGGCAACCGTTGCGATGGTCTTGTCAATCATTCCCTCTCCTCCCAGAGACGCCGTTTGTAGTCCGGGCCGCGAACATCTTTTAGGTGCAAAATGTTCGTAATACGGACAAATGTCCATCAAATATTGCAATGTGATTTGGCGTTGTCAAGCTGGCAAACGGGTTGCCGAGGGCGTTCCAGGTGGAGGATTTGCTGCGGAGCGCAATTAATACTTATTTATATCAATGCGATAACCGGAGACTCCGCACGTTGTCAGAGGTTTGCGAACGCAGGGCGCTTGACGGCCTCAAAACATCGTCTATCCTGTTTATCGAACAAATGTTCGTATTGCGGACATCGTGGAGACAACATACGCTTCTTCAGGGAGGAGGAAGATGGTGAGGAAAATCATTGCATCGGTGATGGCGGCAGGTCTGCTTGCATTCGCCGGAGGCGCTTCGGCGCAGGAAAAGCCCAACGACCCAGCCAGCTATAAATTCGGGGCCATTCTGGCCATGAGTGGCAAGGCGGACTGGTATGGCAAGGTCATGAGCCGCGCCATTCAGTTGGCCGTTGACGAGATCAACGCCAAGGGTGGGGTCGATGGCATTCCGCTGGAGGCGATCATCGAGGATCACAAGAGCGGTGTCGCCAAGGAAGGCGTTTCCGCCATGAATCGGCTGATCAGCATTCACAAGGTTCAGGCTGTCCTGACCTCCTTTTCGCCGCCGACGCTGGCGATTGCGCCGATTGCGGACGAAAAGGGGATTTTGCTGCTGAACGGTGGTGGTACCAGCGCAGCGCTGCTCAAGGCTTCGCAGAACATGTTCCACAATCGCACGCTGGCCTCTGATTTGGGGCTTGCCGCAGTCAAGTGGGCGGAAACGCGCGGTCTGGGCGACATGGCGCAGATGGTCTGGAAGAACGATGCAGGCGAAAGTGTCGCCGCCTCGGCCCAGCCTTATTGGGAAAAGGCCGGACACAAGGTTGTGGCGACCGAGTTCGTCGAACTGGGTGCATCGAACATCGATACGCAGGTGGCCAAGGTCCGCGTTTCCAATCCGAGCTGGGTCGGCTTGTGGCTGTTCAGCCCGGAATCGGGTCTGGCCATCAAGAAGCTGCGTGAATTTGGCGTGAAGGCACCGCTGATTGGTATCGAGTATACCGGTGACATCAAGGAAATCGCCGGCAGCCAGGTCGAAGGTTTCGAATATGCCTCCGACTACTTCACCCCGTCGGACGAGTATCCATGGTCGCGGGATTTTGCCGCCGCCTATAAGGCACGTTATGGCGAAGACCCGGAATTCTACGCCGCCAACTACTACGAGAACGTCTATGTTCTCGCAGAAGCAATCCGCCGTGCCCGAGCAAAGGGCGGTGATTACTGGGACGGCCGCAAGCTGATCTCGGCCATTCGCGAAAACCCGGTCTTTGACAGCGTTTATGGTGGCTCGATGACCTATCAGTCCAACGGCGTTGCCAAGAAGCGCGTCGCCATCTTCAAGGTTGAAGAGGGCAAGGGCAAGTTCGTTCAGTATGTCAGCCTCGATTGAAAGGCCTTGCGGCCGGGCTTGAGCCCCGGGGGCGGTCTGTCCGCCCCCTCCACATCCATTCCTGACATCAAGTAGAGGGTCGATCATGGACCTTGTGATACAGCTATTGCTGAATGGCATCGTGAACGGCAGCCATTACGCACTTCTCGGGCTGGGCTTCGGGCTGATCTTTGCGACGACGCGGATCGTGCATTTCGCCTTCGGTTCAATTTTCACTTTCGGTGCTTACGTAGCCTGGTTTGTGTCCGGCTATATGGGCGCACCGATCTTTCTTGGGCTTGCGGCGGGTGTCGTGGTTGCGATGGGGCTTGGCGTTGCCTCCTATGTCGGCCTTTATCAACCGCTGGAGCGCAGAGGCGTCAGCCCTCTCATTCCGCTGATCGCTTCGCTCGGCCTGACGATCGTCCTCGAAAACCTGGTCGGGATCATTTTCGGGACCGGTGCGCGCACCATTGATGTGGAGACCAGCATCCATTTTCTTGGACCGGCGTTCTTTACGTCGATCCATGTCTGGCAGGTCGTCAGCTTCCTGCTCGTCTGCGTGCTGCTATATCTGTTCGTGAATTACACACGTTACGGCAAAGCCATCATGGCCATGACCGACGATCCGGAAATGGCGCGCGTCATCGGTATTGATACCGCGCGGGTTTCGATCCTCGTCTTTGCCCTTGGTTCGGCCCTGTCCGCCATTGCTGCCTTGTTGGTCACCCTCAAGGATGGCGCCAGCACGCATATGGGCTTTACGGCCGTCTTCATGGGCTTTGTCGCCGTGATCGTCGGCGGTGTCGGCTCGCTGCGCGGTGCTATTGCAGGCGGTTTCCTGCTCGGCCTCGTTGAAAGCCTCGGTCTGTGGAAAATATCGACCGAATGGCAGAGCTCCATCGCCTTCATCGTGCTCTTCTTGATGATCCTTTTGCGCCCGCACGGCCTTTTCAGTCTCGCGCGCAGGTAGGGAGGACACCAAATGGACTTTCTTTATCATATCGGCGTGCTGTTTTGCCTTTACGCCATCCTCGCGACCTCTTTCAATCTTCTCATCGGGTTTGCCGGGCTGTTTGCACTGTCCCATGCGGCGCTCTATGCGATCGGTGCCTATACGACCGCGATCCTGACCACCAAGCTCGGGCTTGCCTTCCCGCTGCCGCTCCTCGGTTCGGTGCTGTTTGCGATGCTCTTGAGCACGATCATCGCATTGCCCGCCTTGCGCGTGAACGGGCACTATCTCGTGATCGTGTCGCTGGCGCTGCAGATCATCGTTCTTCAGGTCATCCTGAACTGGAAATCATTGACGGGCGGCACTGACGGCATCGGCGGCATTCCGCCTTACCATTTCGGCAATCTCGTCATCGATACGCCGTTCCGCTTCATGATCGTCGCGTTCATCGCTCTCGTGCTGTGTTACTGCATCGCGCGGGTTCTCATCCGCTCGCCCTTCGGCCGGGCGCTGCGTGCCATGCGTGACAATGAATCCGCCGCCCAGGCCGTGGGTCTCGACATCCTGTTCATGAAGGTTGCGGTTTTCGCCATCTCGGCCGGTCTTGCCGCCGTGGCAGGCTCGCTGTTTGCGCAGTATTTCAGCTATGTCAGCGCGGAAAGCTTTTCCATCAACGAAACCATCTACATTCTCGCCATGGTCATTCTCGGTGGTGTGGGCAATTTGCGCGGCTCCGTGCTGGGGGCAGCCATCCTTATCATTCTGCCGGAACTGCTCAAGTTCCTGCCGCTGCCGGTGGACATCGCCGACAAGATTCGTCTGGTTCTTTACGGGTGCGTGTTGATGGCGGTTCTGGTTTTCGCTCCGCAAGGCCTTCTTCCCGAACCGCGAGGCCGTAAGGCGATGTGGGTTTCTCCGGATGGTGGCGATGACAGGACCGATGACGAAGCACTGCTTTCATCGGAAGGTGGCAAGCGAGATGAGATTGTGCTTGAAGGCCGCAATCTCGGCAAGCGCTTCGGGGGCGTCGTGGCGGTATCCGACTTTTCGATCTCGCTGAAGAAGGGCCGCATTACCGGACTGCTCGGCCCGAACGGTGCTGGCAAGACCACCGCCTTCAACCTGCTGACGGGCTTTCTCAAGCCGACTTCCGGCCAGATCCTGCTGCATGGCAAGGATATTGCCCGCATGAAGCCGCATGAACTGGTCGATGCCGGTGTGGCGCGCTCGTTCCAGGATCTTCGGTTGTTCACCAATATGACGGTGCTGGAGAACGTGATGGTCGCCTTGCCCGGCCAGAAAGTGCGCGGCATCTGGCGGCTGTTCCTGACCCCCGTGGCCGTTCGCCGCCGGGAGCAGGAGGCTATGCGCAAGGCCATGCATATCCTGCGCTTTGTCGAACTTCACGACCGGGCCTATGAGACGGCCGCCGATCTGTCCTACGCGGAAGAGAAACTGCTGGTCGTGGCCCGCCTTCTGGCGACGGGTGCGGAAGTCCTGCTGTTCGACGAGCCGATGTCAGGTCTCGACCAGACCACGCTGCACGACATCTTCCCGGTGATCCGCAAACTCGCTGAACACGGCAAGGCCGTCTGCATCATCGAGCACAATCTCGATGTCATCAAGGAACTCTGCGACGAGGTTTTCTTCCTGGACGAGGGACGCACCATGGCTGTCGGCAAGCCCGACGAGCTCATGAACAATCCCGAGCTGGCTGAAAGGTATTTCAAATGACCGGTCCCATTCTGGAAACAAGGGGTCTGAGCGCAGGCTACGGCAAGAAGAAAGCCGTTCAGGGTATAGACCTTCGCCTTGCGCACGGGGAGACGCTTCTCGTGCTGGGGCACAACGGCGCTGGCAAGACGACGCTGATGCGGGCGATTTTCGGCCTGCTGAAGCCCATGTCGGGCGAGGTGTTCTACGACGGGCACGCGATCACCGGGCGTATTCCGGCCCGCAATGTGGCCGAGGGCATTGCCTTCGTGCCGCAGGGGCATGGCATTTTTCCCAGCCTGACAGTGCGCGACAATCTGGAGCTGGGCGGTTTCGTCGATGCCGATACCGCCAAGAAGAAAAAGCGGATCGAGGAGATCTACGGGATGTTTCCCATTCTCCGCGACCGTGCCGGGCAGATTGCCGGGACGTTTTCGGGCGGGCAGAAGCAGATGCTGGCCATCGGCATGGCGCTGATGCATGGGCCGCGTGTACTGATCCTTGATGAGCCGTCCATCGGCCTTGCTCCCAATCTCGTGGGGCGGGTGATGGAGTCGATTGCCGAGATCAAGGCGCGCTTCGACGCTTCGGTCATCGTGGTGGAGCAGAACATCAAATATTCGCTGCCCATCGCCGATCGCGTCATGGTTCTGAAGACTGGCGGGGTGATTTACGAAGGCGATCCCGCCCCGCTGAATGACCATGCACGTCTGGTGGAGCTTTTCTGAACTTCTGGCATTTTCCCGGCGCTGCGGCGCCGGCTCTTCCTGTCGAAGACCCAGGATCGGGCCTTCCCTGACAGGTGGGATGAACCACTCGAAAGACGGAATGAACGGGGGAGTCTACCCTTTGCAAAATACGAACAAAAGTCCAACAAGCGAACAAATGGAAGTGCAGCTGGCATTTGCCGAACGGTCGGGGAGGTAGCATGAAGGACGCTTTTATCGTTTCTCCCCTGCGCACGCCTATCGGGCGTTTCGGCGGCGCCCTGCGACCCCTGACGGCCGACGCGTTGATGGTTCACATCATACAGGCTTTGCTGAAGCAGACCGGCATTCCCCCCGAAACCATCGGCGATGTCGTGGCTTCGCAGTCTTATGCCTCCAGCGAAGCGCCTTGCATCGGGCGTTATGGCGCTCTGGCGGCGGGGCTGCCGATCGAAGTGCCGGGCTTCACACTCGACCGGCGTTGCGGCTCCGGCCTTCAGGCCGTGGTGACTGCGGCCATGCAGGTCCAGACCGGTCAGGCGGATGCCGTTCTGGCGGTCGGCGTGGAGAGCATGAGCAACATCGAGTTCTACACGACCGACATGCGCTGGGGCCACCGGATGGGGAGCGTCCAGTTCCACGACCGGCTCGACCGGGGGCGGGTAAAGTCGCAGCCTGTGGAGCGGTTCGGGCAGATTTCCGGCATGCCGGAGACAGCGGACAATCTGGCGCGTGACTATGGCATTTCGCGTGAAGAGGCCGATGCCTTCGCCGTGCGCAGCCACCAACTGGCGGCCGCCGCCTGGCGGGAAAAGCGGTTTGAATCCGAGGTCGTTCCTGTCGCGGTGCCCGGTCGCAAGGGTGAGACGACCCTGTTCGCACAGGATGAAGGTATCCGCGAAGACAGTAACGAGGCGCAGTTGGCACGGTTGCCGACACTGTTGCCGCAGGGCGTTTGCACGGCGGGGAATTCCAGCCAGCAAAACGATGCCTCCGCCGCCTGCCTTGTCGTCAGTGAAGACTATCTGAAGCAGCATGACCTTCAGCCAATGGCACGCCTTGCCGGATGGTCGGCGGTCGGTGTGGAGCCGAACCGGATGGGCATCGGTCCGGTACCGGCAACGAGACGTGTGCTTGAACGGACAGGTGTTTCGCTCGACAGGATCGATCTGATCGAGCTGAACGAGGCGTTTGCAACGCAGGCGCTCGCGGTTCTGAAGGCGCTTGAAATCGATGATTTCGACCGGGTGAACGTCAACGGTTCCGGCATTTCGCTGGGGCACCCCATCGGCGCGACCGGCATTCGCATGCTTGCCACCCTGCTGCACGAAATGGACCGGCGAAAGGCCCGTTACGGGCTCGAGAGCATGTGCATTGGCGGTGGCATGGGCATGGCCGCGCTGTTCGAGCGGGTTTGAGCACCTCAAGAGGCGGAGGAGAACGCGATGGTTGCCTATATGGCCGTGCTGACAAAAGTCATCAGCACCGAAGGATGGGAGCCCTATCAGGCGCGCGTCGCGGACTGCATTGCCCGGCATGGCGGTGAATATGTCGTGCGCCGCGGGCAGGCGCGAGTACTTGAGGGCGATTTCGCTCACGACCGTTTCACGCTGTTCCGGTTTCCATCGCTCGAAGCCATCGACCGGTTCTGGCATTCCACTGAATATAAAAATGAAATCAAGCCATTGCGCGATGGCCTGGGCGTTCTCGACGTCTGGGCGGTGCAGGGCGTCGAATAGCGGACAGGCCCTTCGGGCACCCGCTTCACGCGATTGAGGGAAGAGAGACATGAGAGAAGTCATCGTTGCCGGCGTCGGTATTACCCGTTTCGGAAAATTCCTGGAGCGCAATCTGAAATCGTTTTCGGAGGAAGCCGTGAGCGCGGCCCTGAGCGATGCCGGTGTGCAACCGCATCAGGTCGACCAGGTGTTCTTTGGCAACGCGGCCGCCGGTCTGGTCACCGGTCAGGAAATGATCCGCGCCGAGGCGGCGCTACGCAATACCGGGCTGGATGGCAAACCGATGTTCAACATCGAGAACGCCTGCGCTTCCAGCAGCAGCGCATTCCACCTTGCATGGCTGACGATTGCCAGCGGCCAGGCCGAAACGGCGCTTGTCGTGGGTTGCGAAAGGCTGTCGCATGAAGACAAGCGGGTTTCCTTCGAGGTTTTCGCCCGCGCGGTCGATCTGGAGGAACCGCTGCCGGAAGGCTATCAGGCCGGAAGCGGGTCGCTGTTCATGGACCTTTACGCCGCCAAGGCGCGCAAATGGATGGAAGCGACCGGCGGAACGCGGGAAGACTTTGCCCGCGTCGTGGTCAAGAGCCGGCGGGCCGGTCATCTCAATCCCGTAGCGCAGTTTCGCAACGAGACGAGCGTGGAAGAGGTGCTGGCAAGCCGGATGATCAGCGATCCGCTGACACTTTTCATGTGCTCGTCCATCGGGGACGGGGCTGCGGCCATCCTGCTGTGCTCCGACGACTTTGCCCGCAAGCTTGCGGTCAAGCCGGTTCGCGTTCGTGCGTCGGCGGTCGTCACGGCCAGAACCTCCGGTGAGCGCGAGCCGGTGGCCGTCACCGCCTCGCGCAAGGCCTATGAAATTGCCGGTCTCGGTCCGCAGGATCTCGATGTGGTGGAACTGCACGACGCCTCCGCCCCAGCCGAACTCATCCACTACGAGAATATCGGGCTTTGCGAACCGGGCGGCGCCATAGGGCTTCTGCGCTCCGGTGCAACGGATATCGGCGGGCGGGTGCCGGTCAACCCGAGCGGCGGGTTGCTGAGCCGTGGCCACCCGATCGGCGCGACCGGTGCGGCCCAGATCGTGGAGTTGACCCAGCAACTCAGGGGACAAAGCGGACCACGCCAGCGTGAAGGTGCCCGGGTCGCTCTGGCGGAAAACAATGGCGGCCAGCTTGCCGGCGATTCGGCCGTTGCCTGCGTCACCATTCTTTCGGTTTGAGGAGGTCGGCCATGGAACGGACAGCCATCGTGACGGGCGGGGCGCAGGGCATCGGGCGTGCCATTTCCCGTGCCCTGCTGGACAAGGGATGGACGGTTTCGGTGTGGGACCGTGATCCGGCGGCACTCGATGCTCTGGTCGCCGAGGCAGGGCCGGATGCCGGACGTCTGGCGCCGCAGACGGTCGATGTCACCTCCGGAGAGGCGGTGTCGGCGGCAGTCGAAGCGCTCAAGGAACAGGGCAAGACCCCTTCGCTTCTGGTGAACAATGCCGGTGTCTCCCGCGACAAGCGCATCGTCAACATGAGCGAGGAGGATTGGGACTTCGTTCTTTCCGTGAACCTCAAGTCGCAGTTTCTCTGCTGCCGCGCCGTCGTGCCGGGCATGATCGAAGCGGGGTTCGGGCGCATCGTCAACATTTCCTCCCGTGCCTGGCTCGGCGGGTTCGGGCAGGCGAACTATTCGGCGTCCAAGGGGGGCGTGGTGAGCCTGACCCGCACGCTGGCGCTGGAACTGGCCAGCAAGGGCATCACGGTCAATGCCATTGCACCGGGTATCGTCGAGACGCCGCTTCTTCTCAGCTATGCCGATGAGGTGCGCGACAAGCTCAAGAAGACCGTGCCGGTTGGCCGTATCGGTCAGCCGGACGACATCGCGAAGGCGGTTCTGTTTTTCGCCGACCCTGACAACAGCTATGTGACTGGCCAACTGCTCTATGTGTGCGGTGGCCGCTCGCTTTCCAGCCCCAGCGTATGAAAGGAAGCGGACGAATGAGCGTGGAGAGAAAAGATACCGGGCACATTGCCGTTCTCGAACTGAATGCGCCTGATTCCATGAATGCCCTGACGGTCGAGGAACTGCGCAGCCTGCGCCGGCACCTTGCCGATTGCCGTGATGACGACAACATCCGTTGCATCATCGTGACGGGAACAGGGGAAAAGGCTTTCAGTACCGGCGCAAATCTGAAGGCGACGATGCCGGCGGAAACCTCGTTTGCCGCGGGCGTGTTGAAGAGCCGCGAGGCTGAGGCCGATCTGGGTGGCTATACCCGTTTGCTGGACCTGAACGATCTCGATCTGTGGAAACCTGTCATCGCGGCCATCAATGGCTATTGCCTCGGGGGCGGACTGGAGCTTGCCCTGCAATGCGACCTGCGGATTGCCAGCGAGACGGCGAGCTTTGCCTTGCCGGAAGTGACTGTCGCCAGTGTGCCGGCAGTCGGCGGCGTGCAATATCTGCTGCGGGCGCTGCCTGCCGCCCATGCGATGAAGCTGGCGCTGACGGGCGGGCGCATCAAGGCCGACGAGGCGCTGCGGATCGGGCTCGTCAGCGATGTCGTGCCGGGCGATGCCCTTCTGCAAACCGCCTTCGACCTGGCCGCGAAAATCGCCGCCAACGGCCCGCTCGCGGTGCAGATGGTCAAGAAGCTGGCGCTGGAGACGGCCCATATGGCCCCGCGTGATTTCGTTGCTCACTCGAATGCCGGCTGGGGCCTTCTGCGCGATAGCGCGGACAGGATCGAGGGGCGCAGAGCCTTCGCGGAAAAGCGCAAGCCAGCCTATGCGGGCCGATGACACGCCCAGCTGGTGACTTGATCCATCTTCCCCCGATTACGGAACGAAACGATGAATTTTGAACTCGACGAAGAACAGGAAATCCTTGTGGAATCGGTGCGGCGCATGTCTGCCGACACGCTCCAGCCCATTCTGGACCGTCACGACAAGGACAAGCCGCTGCCGAAATCGGCGATGCTGGAAATCTACGAACATCTGGCCGGGTTTGGCATTGCCGCCGCGCGGTTGCCGGAGGAACTGGGTGGCTCCGGCCTTTCCATGCTGAGTTACGGTCTGGTGATGGAACAGTTGCCGCCGGCCATCGCCCTGTCGCTTCTTTCCCATGACGGCTCGATGACCCGCTTCAGCGCTGGCGCCAATGAAGCCCTTCGCAACCATTACCTGCCGGACTTCATTGCGGGCCGGAAGATCATCTGCACCGCGAATTCCGAGCCGAATGCGGGATCGGATTCCAATGCCGTTTCCACGCGGCTGGAAATCGAGGGCGACCGGGCATTCATAACCGGCACCAAGATGTGGATCACCAACGCGTCGATCTGCGACTGCATGGTCGTGTCCTGCTCCACTGGCAAGGATGAACAGGGGCGACCCATTCCGCAGCGCGTTTTTGTCGATCTGGCCAAGGCCCGGGTCGGATTGCATGAAACCGCTCTGGCCGGTCTCAAACAGGGGCACCTCTGCGAAGTGGTGTTCGATCGCACGGAGGTGCCGCTGCATCACCTCATCGGCGAGCCTGGCGATGCCGGCAAATACATGACCATCGTGTGGAATGCCAACCGGCCGCTGATCGGGCTCATGACGCTTGCAATCGCCCGGCGTGCGTTCGACGTCGCCATGCAGCACGCCATGGACCGCCGGCAGTTTGGAGCACCGCTCGCGGCGCGCCAACTGATACAGCAGGAATTGTCCGATATGGAGGCCGCTCTGGTCAGCGCGCGCCTGACCTGCCTGATGGCGCTTGCCAATCTCGATTCGGGGCGCCGGGGCAATGGTGTTTCGGCCATGGCGAAACGGCTGGCGACGCAGGCCGCTGTCGATGTAATCAACAAGGCCATGCATATTTGCGGCGGAATGGGGATCACGGAGGAACTCGGTCTGGCGCAGCTTTGGCAGGACGCGCGCGTGTTCCAGGTACCGGATGGCACCCAGGGCATTCTCGCGCTTATCCATGGCCGGGAATTGACGGGCATCAGCGCCTGGCGCTGAAGGCCCGGACGGATGGAAACAATGGGAGGAATTGAAATGAACCGACTGCACTGGTCGCCGCGCTCGCCTTATGTCCGCAAGGTTATGGTGGCGCTGCACGAAAAGGGGATTGCCGATCAGGTTGAGACCGTGCGGACCCTGGCTGATCCGATCTTTCCGCCGGAAAGCTTCTTTCCGGTCAATCCACTGGTCAAGATTCCGACATTGGAGCGGGAAGGCGAACCGGTACTGGTCGATTCACGCGTCATCATCGAATGGGCGGACCAGCAGGCCGGAGGAGCGGTTACTCTGTTGCCATCCGACCCCGAAGTGCGTCTCGTCGCCCTGCGCGACGATGCGATCGGTACGGGGTTGATCGATATTGCCATGACGCGGTTGATCGAGGCGGTTTTGCGCCCGGACGACAAGCGCGACGAACGGATTATCGCCACCTGCAGGAAGAAGGCGAATGCCGTGCTTGACTGGCTGGAGGCACATGTTCCGAACCTTGAGGCGCGGCCTTTCGATGCTGGTCATCTGGCAATCGGCGTGGCGCTTTGTTACCTCGATTTCCGCTTCGCAGCCGATCAGTGGCGTGAGGGGCGACCGGCCCTGGCGGCCTGGCATCAGGGCTTCAGCGAACGCCCTTCGGTGATCGCGACGGCATTCCGCGACGATCCGCGCCCCGCGAGTTGAAGCCCTCCGGCGGGCCTTGCCAGCCATGGCCCGCCGTTTTCGTTACCAGCCCATGGTCTGGCTGAGCTTTTCGGCTGCCCTCTGCAGTGCGGGCAGGAAGGTGTTCTTCAGATCGTCCACGCTGTGACGTGCCGTTACGGTCGAGGCATTCAGTGCCGTCGTGATCCGATGGTTGGCGCCCATGATTGGGACGGCGATCGAGCGAATGCCGATTTCAAGCTCCTCGTCATTGATTGCATAGCCCTGCGACCGGATGCGGGAAATTTCCTGCCAGAACCTGTCGCGTTCAGTGATCGAGTTCGGTGTCAATTGCTTGAGTGGATGCGCCGAAAGCCAGCGATTGAGCTCCTCGTCCGCAAGGGATGCCAGCAGCACCCGGCCGATGGACGTGTAGGCGGCAGGCAGGCGCGTGCCGTTGACGATGCGCGAGGAATAGATGCGGCGGATTTCCGCGCGGTCAATATAGACGATTTCTGCCCCATCCAGAATGCCGACCGAGGCGGATTCGTCGAGTTCTTCCGTCAGCTTGTGCAGGATTGCGGACGAACCGTCGCCCAAGCCGCGGGGCATCAGAAAGCCACGGGAAAGGTTCACCAGTTTGGGCGTAAGCCAGAAGAATTTGCCATCGAAATCGACATAATTGATCTCTTTCAGGGTCAGCAGCAGGCGGCGTGCTGTGCCGCGGCTCAGGCCCGTCAGCTTGGCGGCATCGGTCAGCGTCATCCGACCCTGCTGCTTGACAGCGGCCGGGCTGGTGAAACATTCCAGTATGCTCATGCCACGCGCGACGGCGACGACGAAATCCGAACCGCGCTTGTCGTCGTCCGTGTCCGGACTGTCGTCTGTTTCCGGTGTCATCGTCTTGCTCATCTTTCCTGGCGCTCCCGGTGTTCGTGAATTTCCGGCGGTTTGGAGCCGCACCTTTTGCTTCTCTATACTTGACATTGCGGCGTAAGGGAATCTACATTTTGAACAAATGTTCGCATTACGAACATTGATGGATGCTTTCGGGCGTGCCGCCCGCTCCGATGGAGCGGTTCGGTCGCCGAGGAGCGGAAGCATTCGCGAGGATCATGTCAGGGAGGAATACATGAGCGAACTGGAACAGCGTATCGGTGCGATTGAAGATCGCATGGCAATTACGGAATTGCGCGCCCACTATTGCCACGTTCTGGATGACCGGGACTGGAACGCGCTGGCCGGATTGTTCACGCAGGACGGCGAATTCCAGGGGCTTGCCCATGTGAAGGGGCGGGATGAAGTTCTGCGCTTTTTCCGGGACACGGTGGATGGCATTGCCCAGGGCTTCTGGCACTTCTGCACAAACGCCACGGTGAAACTCGATGGCATCACGGCCACCGGCCGCATCTCGATGCAGTATCTTTCGGTCAAGAACGGGGTCTCCTATGTCTCTGCCGGGCATTACGACGATGAGTTCCGCAAGGAAGACGGTGTCTGGCGGTTCCGCAAGCGCAAGATCACCTTCTACTATTTCGCGCCGTTGACGGAGGGCTTCGTCGGACGCCCCGTCTATATCGATCCGCAGGGCTTGCCGCTCGACGCGGAAGCGCAGGCTGCCCGCTGGCAGGATCGCAAGCACAAGGAAGCGGTGGCATGATGATGCAGAGCAGAATGATTGGCAGGGCGCGTGTGACCCGTGTCGTGGAATATTCGGCACCGACGCACGATCCGGCCTTTCTCTTTCCCGATCTGACGCCGGAGGATCTGGCCAGCCTGTCGACGGAACTCGCGCCGCATCACTATGTCCCGGCAATGAATCGGTTGGTGGTGACCATCCAGATCTGGATCGTGCAGATCGATGGCAAGGTCATTCTCATCGACACCGGTGTCGGCAACGGCAAGACGCGCGGACCTGCGCGCATGAATGCCTTGAACAATCGCGTGCCGGAATGGCTGCAGGCCGCAGGTGCGGGATTTGCGGACGTGACCCACGTCGTGCAGACTCATCTTCATGCCGATCATACCGGATGGAATACCGTTCTGGATGATGGTCAGTGGCGTCCGGCTTTCCCGAATGCCCGCTATCTCATGCCGCAGAACGATTACGAGCATCTGGCCAAGGCCGAGCGCGACGGGTCGGATCTGACCATGGACCGGAGCTGGCAGGATAGTGTTGCGCCTGTCATCGATGCAGGACTGGTCGATTTCATCAGCGACGATGCAGGCATCATCGCGGGTTGTCTGAATGTCGAGCCCGTTCCCGGCCATACACCGGGCATGTTGAGCTATCGTTTGAATTCGGAAGGCAAGGAGGGGCTGTTCTGCGCTGACGTGTTCCACTCACCGATCCAGATCCTGCGGCCCGACATCAATACCGCCTATTGCCAGCTTCCCGAGGTGGCCAGGGCAACGCGGGCGCGGGTGCTGGCGGACGCTGCCGAGCGCGGCACGTTGATCATGCCCATGCATTTCGGTGCGCCTTACTGTGGTTATGTGCGCAAGCAGGGCGATGGCTACCGGTTCGAAGGTGCGCTCTGGCCGTAACGCCTCATCGGGTCATGTTGTCATCACGCGGGAGAGGCGTGCGGGTCGCGTCCTCTCCAGTTCCGGAATCTGATGGAAGGTGCCTCTTATGGATATCGGGCAGCTCAGAACCCTGATTCATGTCGCGGAGCTTGGAAGCATCAGCAAGGCATCCGCGCGGCTCAACATCGTCCAGCCCGCCTTGAGCCGCAAGATAAGACTTCTCGAGGAGGAACTGGATGTCGTTCTGTTCGACCGGGACGGACGCGGCATGGTGCCCACCACGATGGGCGGCAAAATTATCGGCCACGCCATAAAGGTCATGGACGAACTGGAAGACATCCGCAGGCTGGCCGCTTCGCGGACGGAGAAGCTGGCAGGGGAGGTCGTGATTGGTGTTACGCCCACCGTGGCAGAGTTCGCCACCGTGCCGCTGGCCCAGAGAGCGGCTGCCGAACATCCTGATCTTGCCGTGCGTTTCACCTCGGCATTCAGCGGCTATCTGCTCGACTGGCTGCAGAGCGGGGATATCGATGTTGCATTGTCCTATGATCCCGAGCGGGTGGCCAGTCTGCGGGTTCGCCCGGTGATGATCGAAAATCTTCTTCTGATCCGTCATAACCAATGCGCGGACGATGGCGAAGCCGGCATTGCATTCTCCCGGCTGGCGGGGGAGCGGCTGGTGCTGCCCAGCCAGCGGCATGGGCTGCGCAAGATTCTCGATGCCTGCGCCCTTCGCGCCGGCATCACGCTCAAGCCGTCGGTCGAGGCGGATTCGCTCAATGCCATCGTGGCTCTGGTCCGCAATGGTTTCGGCTCGACGATTCTGCCCTTGCCGCCTGTTTATGACGCCGTTCTGGAAGGGCGGTTGCAGGCCGTGCCGATCTTCGATCCCGCTCCAACCCGCACGCTGGTCATCGTATCGGCCTGTGATCGTGGATTGACCGATGCCGCCCAGTTCATTGCCAATACATTCATCGATGTCGCGAATGAATTCGTTTCCCAGCGCGGATGGGCAGGCACCATGCTGGCGTGAGCCGGGCGGCTGCCTATCGCAAACCGGCATAGCTCATTGAGCGCAACTCTATTGGCGTCACGATCTGCAAGCTCTTAAAAACAGAGAGAAATTGGCCCCGGGCTAAACAATGGCGGCCTGCCCGCCCGCCGCCTGGGCCTGTATCGGGTATCGCGGATTGGAGAAGGCACATGCAGGTCACGCGTGGTAAGGATTTTCAGGATATTCGCGATGCGGTTCGCGCGCTTTGCGCCGGGTTTCCATCCGAATATCATCGTCGGATCGATGAAGCGCGTGGTTATCCGGAGGAATTCGTCGATGCGTTGACGAAGGCGGGCTGGATGGCTGCCCTTATCCCGGAAGAATATGGTGGATCGGGCCTCGGTCTGACGGAGGCCTCCGTCATCATGGAGGAGATCAACCGTTCCGGAGGCAATTCCGGGGCCTGCCATGGTCAGATGTACAATATGAACACGCTGGTCCGGCATGGTTCGGAGGAGCAGCGCAAACGCTATCTGCCGAAAATCGCGTCCGGCGAGCTGCGTCTTCAGTCCATGGGCGTGACGGAGCCGACGACCGGAACCGATACCACGCGCATCAAGACGACGGCGGTCCGCAGGGGGGATCGTTACATCATCAATGGACAGAAGGTGTGGATTTCCCGTGTCCAGCATTCTGACCTGATGATCCTTCTGGCGCGCACCACGCCGCTTGACCGGGTGGCGAAGAAGTCGGAAGGCATGTCCATCTTCATCGTCGATCTGAAGGATGCCATCGGCAAGGGCATGACTGTCCAGCCGATCCTCAATATGGTCAATCACGAGACCAACGAGCTCTTTTTCGAGAATCTTGAAATTCCGGCGGAAAACCTGATCGGCGAAGAAGGGCAGGGCTTCAAGTATATTCTCACCGGTCTCAATGCGGAGCGCACATTGATTGCGGCCGAGTGCATTGGCGATGGCTACTGGTTTGTCGAGAAAGTGTCCGAATATGTGAAGGATCGCCAGGTTTTCGGACGCCCGATCGGCCAGAATCAGGGCGTGCAGTTCCCGATCGCGGAAAGTTATATCGAAATCGAAGCCGCCAATCTGATGCGCTACGAGGCCTGCCGGCTTTACGATGCGCATGAACCGTGCGGTGCACAGGCCAATATGGCCAAGTATCTGGCCGCCAAGGCTTCGTGGGAGGCCGCCAACGCCTGCCTTCAGTTCCATGGCGGTTTCGGTTTTGCCTGCGAGTACGATGTCGAACGAAAGTTCAGGGAAACGCGCCTTTATCAGGTTGCCCCCATCTCCACCAATCTCATTCTGAGCTATGTGGCGGAGCATGTTCTCGGCCTGCCGAGGTCGTTCTGATGACGCGGTCGTCCCGCCTTCCTCTCGAAGGCATCCGGGTCATTGCCATCGAGCAGGCGGTTGCCGCGCCTTTCTGCTCGGCACGTCTGGCCGACGCGGGCGCCCATGTCGTCAAGATCGAGCGGCCGGAGGGGGACTTCGCCCGGGGTTATGACGATGTCTGCGCCGGGCAGAGCAGTTATTTCGTCTGGCTCAATCGCGGCAAGGAGTCGCTTGTCCTTGATCTCTCTTTGCCAGAGGGCAGGCAGGTGCTGAGCGATCTCATCGCACAGGCCGATGTGGTGGTTCAGAACCTGAAGCCCGGCGCATTGGATCGGCTGGGTTTCGGCTTGGCGCGGCTGCGTGAAGCCTATCCGCGGCTCATCCTCTGCTCGATCAGCGGCTTTGGTGAGGATGGGCCGATGGCTGGGCGCAAGGCCTATGACCTGCTCATCCAGGCGGAAGCCGGACTGTCCTCCATAACCGGTGGCCCGGACGAGCCGGCGCGCGTCGGCATTTCGGTGGTCGATATTGCCACGGGCGCGACGGCCCATGCCGCCATTCTCGAAGCCCTGATCGCGCGCTCGATCACCGGGCAAGGCGCGGATATCCGGGTTTCGATGTTCGATGTGATGGCCGAATGGTTGACGGTGCCGCTACTGCAGGCGGAGGGTGGAAACCCGCCCCGGCGTCTCGGTCTGGCGCATCCGTCCATCGCGCCCTATGGCGTTTTTGCCACGAAGGGGGGCAAGGCCATTCTCATCTCCATTCAGAGCGAGCGTGAATGGGCACAGTTCTGTGCCGAGGTTCTGCGACAGCCGGAAAAGGCAGCAGACCCGCTCTACGCGACCAACGTGGCGCGCGTCTCGAACTATGCCGAGACTGCCGCACTGGTTGCCAGTGTCTTCGTCTCGCTGACGGAGGAGGAGGCCATATGCCGTATGGTGAAGGCCGATACGGCATTCGCTTCCATCAATGACATGGCCGGGTTGTCGCAACACCCGCATTTGCGGCGGATTATGGTGGAAACCGAAGCCGGCCCTGTTGCCTGTCCCGCGCCTGCGCCGATCTTTATCGATGCGCCGCGCAGCTACGGCGCCGTGCCCGCACTTGGCCAGCATGGAAATCCCAAGGAGAACACACGATGAGCGATACGCATTCCACGGCAATCGATGTCGAGCATCTCCGCTCGTGGATTGGCCGTCAGGAAACGGCAATTGATACCGTTTCCATCGATCTGGTCCAAAAATTCAATGCAACGCTCGATCTGACGGCGGATTTGCCGGTGACGGGTGATATTGCCCCGCTGCTGATCAATTACTGTCTGGCGCAACCCGTTGTTCGCGGCAGTCTTCTCGGGCATGACGGTCATCCGCAGAAGGGTGGTTTTCTGCCACCCGTTCCGTTGCCACGTCGCATGTGGGCAGGCAGCAGCCTGACCTTTCATGGGGATTTCCATGTAGGCGACGCCGTGACCCGCAATTCACGCATCGTGGATGTCGTGATCAAGCATGGTCGCACCGGCCTGCTCTGCTTCGTCACGGTCGAGCATCGTTCCGAGGTGGATGGTCATGTGGTCGTCGAGGAAAAGCAGGATATCGTCTATCGGGAAGCGGCGACCGCGGCTGAGACGGTGAAGACGGACGATCCTGCCGAGCCAGCGTCGACCGGGACGTATACCCGCTCGGTTCCGGTAGATCCCACCCTGCTCTTTCGCTATTCCGCCCTGACTTTCAACGGTCACCGCATTCATTACGATCAACCCTATGCTGTTCATGTCGAGCATTATCCCGGTCTTGTCGTGCACGGTCCCCTGCAGGCAACCCTGCTCCTGAATTTTGCCCGCGATCTGAAGGGCAACGTGCCGAAGCGCTTTACATTCCGCGGACAGTCGCCGCTCTTTGATCACGACAGGATTTTTCTGCATGCGGTCGAGACTGACCGGGGGCTCAGGTTGTGGACGGCGCGGGAAGGCGGCCCTGTGGGACTAAGCGCGGAGGCCGTCTGGGAATGATCCTCGGACATTTCACAGCACCGCTGTTCGTTCCCGGTAATCGCCCGGAGCGGTTCATGAAGGCGGCGGCGTCCGGGGCGGATGCGGTCATCGTCGATCTGGAGGATGCCGTCGCGCCGGATGCGAAAGAGACCGCTCGGGCGGCGCTGGACGTCAGCTTTACCGACCGGCCTGTTTTCCTGCGGATCAATGGTGAGGGAACGCCGTGGCATGCCGATGACCTGAAGGCGGCGGCAACCCTGCCGCTGGGAGGCATTATCGTGCCCAAGGCGGAACTGGGTGGCGATCTTGCGGCGCTTGCGGCCATCAGCCACGTACCGGTTATGGCTCTGATTGAAACCGCGCGGGGGCTTGCCGAGGCACGACAGATTGCTTCTCTCGCAGGGGTCGAGCGGTTGATTTTCGGCTCAGTGGATTTCTGTGCCGATCTGGGATGTGCCCATACGCGTGAAGCGCTTCTCTGCGCCCGTTCTGAACTGGTTCTGGCGTCGCGTCTTGCCGGTCTTGCCGCACCGGTCGATGGTGTGACGACGGTTATCGAAGACGCGGAACTCGTAACGACGGATGCCCGTCATGCATGTGATCTTGGCTTCGGTGGCAAGCTCGCCATTCATCCGAAACAGGTCGGGCCGATCTTGGCGGGCTTCCGGCCCGTTGCCCGGGAAATCGATTGGGCGAACAAGGTTCTTGTCAGTGGCGATGGCGCGGTGAGCGTTGACGGAGCGATGGTGGATGAGCCGGTGCGCATTCGTGCACGCGCCATTCTGGCCAGGGCGGCGCGTCAGACCACCTGATATTTGCAATGAGGAGGAAGCCTTATGAAGATTCTCGTGCCCGTTAAGCGGGTTGTTGACTACAACGTGAAGATCCGTGTGAAGACGGATGGCAGTGGCGTTGAGTTGGCGAATGTGAAGATGTCGATGAACCCGTTTGACGAGATTGCGGTGGAAGAGGCGCTGCGTTTGAAGGAAGCGGGCAAGGCGACGGAAGTGGTTGCGGTGTCGATTGGACCGGCCAAGGCCGAGGAGACGCTGCGCACGGCGCTGGCGATGGGTGCAGACCGCGCCATCCTGATCGAGACCGACGGGACGGTCGAGCCGCTGGCGGTGGCGAAGCTGCTGAAGGCCGTGGTTGCCACGGAAGAGCCGGGCCTGGTCATTCTCGGCAAGCAGGCGATCGATGACGACGCCAACCAGACCGGCCAGATGCTCTCGGCGCTGACGGGCTTCCCGCAGGCGACGTTTGCCTCGAAGGTGGAACTGGGCGATGGTTCGGTGGCCGTCACCCGCGAGGTCGATGGCGGTCTGCAGACCATCGCGCTGAAGCTTCCGGCGGTGGTGACGACGGATCTGCGCCTCAACGAGCCGCGCTATGCCTCGCTTCCGAACATCATGAAGGCGAAGAAGAAGCCGCTCGACAAGAAGAGCCCGGCCGATCTCGGCGTCGATGTTTCGCCGCGCCTCAAGGTGGTGAAGACGGAAGAACCGGCCGGCCGCAAGGCGGGCATCAAGGTCAAGAGCGTGGCGGAGCTCGTCGAGAAACTCAAGACCGAAGCCGGCGTGCTTTAAGCGGACGCGAGAGGAGCTATTACCATGACCATTCTTCTTCTGGCCGAACACGACAACAAGGCCCTTTCCGAACAGACCGCCAAGGTTCTGAGCGCCGCCACGAAGATCGGCGGCGACGTGCATGTGCTGATGGCCGGTTCCGGCGCGTCTGCCGTGGCGGAGGCCGCCGCGAAGCTCTCGGGTGTTGCGAAGGTTCTGGTGGCCGATGACGCCGCCTATGCGCAGGGCCTGTCCGAACCGCTGACGGACCTGATCGTCTCGCTGGCCGGCGGCTATGATGTCGTCATCGGCGCGGCGACGTCGGTTGCCAAGAGCGTGCTGCCGCGCGTGGCGGCCCTTCTCGACGTGATGCAGGTGTCGGAAATCATCGAGGTCGTCTCGGCGGATACGTTCAAGCGTCCGATCTATGCCGGCAACGCCATCCAGACGGTGCAGTCCAGCGACGCGAAGAAGGTGATCACCGTGCGCACGG
The DNA here is from genome assembly GCF_058792715.1 of Phyllobacterium sp. MT110. Classification (NCBI taxonomy): domain Bacteria; kingdom Pseudomonadati; phylum Pseudomonadota; class Alphaproteobacteria; order Hyphomicrobiales; family Phyllobacteriaceae; genus Phyllobacterium; species Phyllobacterium sp. MT110. Next base: position 98,410 of record NZ_JBXAFE010000009.1, on the reverse strand, counting down.
CCTCGTTTGCGGCGGCCCCGGCAGGCGGTTCGGCCGCCATCGAAGCCGTTGCCTCTGCCGGCGACAAGGGTGTCTCGACGTTCGTGTCGGAGGCGATTGCCGTCTCCGAGCGTCCGGAACTGACAGCGGCGAAGATCATCATCTCTGGCGGCCGTGCGTTGGGTTCGTCGGAGAAGTTCAACGAGGTGATCCTGCCCGTTGCCGACAAACTCGGAGCCGCCGTCGGCGCAAGCCGCGCGGCGGTGGATGCGGGTTACGCCCCGAACGACTGGCAGGTTGGCCAGACGGGCAAGGTGGTTGCGCCCGATCTCTACATCGCCTGCGGCATCTCGGGTGCGATCCAGCACCTTGCGGGGATGAAGGACAGTAAGGTGATCGTGGCGATCAACAAGGACGAAGAGGCCCCGATCTTCCAGGTCGCCGACTACGGCCTCGTCGCAGACATATTCGAAGCCCTGCCCGAACTGCAGAAGGCGACGTGACAGGTTTGTCGTGGGACTATAGTTGCGCCGCTCTGCTGCGCAACTATAGAGCACGCGCATAGAACTGGTGGGCCGACTCGACGTCCGCCATATCGAATGTCTTGCATCTCAGTCTTCGGTTTCGTTTTTCCGCAAACTGCCATTAATGTGCTCGCGTGCGGCCCACAATCCTTGTCTCCATTTTTTAAATGGTGGAAATTCCATGTTTTCCGTACGACTGGGCGGCGGCTTATGATCAGCTTAAATCAATGCTGACAGCGTTCGCGGTTGATCGGCTTGATAGCAGTGCTGTATCATCTGACAAACCATGAGAAGACTTCTCCATCATGACTACGCCATTTTCCTTCAGGAACGATCCTGCGGTTCCGCATTTCGATGACAGCTCACCGATTTCAGTCATGGACGCAGAATGCGCTATCTGCTCATGGGGTGCGAAAATGATTCATCGGCTTGATCGATCCGGCACGGTGCGCATCTGTCCGGTACAGTCACCTCTTGGTGCTGCGCTGCTACGCCATTATGACCTGGAGTCGACGAACCCCGCAAGCTGGCTTTTTATCGATGAAGGCAGAGCATACACGGACTTCGATGCCGTCTTGCATGCAGGAAGGGTGTTCGGCGGATGGGGCCGATTGACGCTGGTTTTGCGCCTGTTGCCCAGACGCTTACGCGACAAGCTCTACATTTGGCTGACCCGTAATCGATATTTGATTTTCGGGTGGGCAGATTTGTGCGGCACGCCCGATCCTTCCTTTAGAAAAAGACTGATGCAGTGAAAATTCTGTTACTGGGGGGTATGGTGTCTTTGGAGCGTGGCCTGCCCCCGTGGAGTGATCCGTTTGGAATGTTAGTGCATGTGGGCTGCCCGGCATGATATAGGCGGTCTTTGCACCCACTGCCGCGATCCACTCCCGGAGTGCTTTGGCGATGAACTCCGGGCCGTTGTCAAAACGAATGTGCGTCGGGTTGCCCTTTAGGATGAATAGGTCAGGAAGCACGTCGATCACATCGATGACATTCAGCTTTCCCTCGACCCTGATGGCAATACATTCTCGCGTGAACTCATCGATCACGTTGAGCATGCGGATTTTCCTGCGATTGTGCGCCCGATCATCGGCGAAGTCATAGGACCACACATGGTTGGGATATTCTGGCCGAAGCCGGATACACGAGCTGTCGTTCAACAATAGCCGACCGCGCTTGGGTTGCCTGTGCCGCACCTTCAGCCCCTCTCGCCGCCAAATACGCTCGACCCGTTTGACGTTCACGATCCAGCCTGCCCGATGCAGCAACGCCGTTATGCGGCGATAGCCACAGCGGCTATACTGGAGAGCAAGCGCCGTAATGTCGGCGGTCAGCGCCACTTTATCGTCCGCGGTCTTGGCTATCTTGCGCTGTGAGGAACGATGCTGACCGAGAACCCGGCATTCTCCGCCTCCAGTTCTTTCAGCCGCTTTATCTGGGCGCCCTTCAAACCACCGTATTCGGAGCGCCACCGGTCGTATGTAACTTCCGTCACGCCTATCAACCGGATCGCCTCCGCCATCGATTTCCCCTGTGCATACAGCACGTCAACCTGACGAAGCTTCGTGACGATCTCTTCGGCCTTGTGTCTTTTCGCTGCCATTTCAATGTCCTTCTAAGGTTCATAAGGCATACTTCATGAAGGATCACATTTCAGGGGGCAGACCACAGCAGGAATAGTTCCATAATATACCTTATGCAATCTAGGATTGTAAGGGCGGTGGGTTCAAGGATGAAGTGCGACTTGCGAATGATACCAATGGGTTGTCACTCGCAAGGAGAATGCAATGGAACGCACCTACTCCCACATTGACCTCGATGAACGTCGCAAGATTGCCCGCTGGAGAACCGCTGGGCTAAGTGTCGAAGTGATCGCCGAAAAGCTTGGTCGACATCGCTCGACGATCTTTCGAGAGATCAAGCGCAACATGTTCGTCGACAAGGTCGTCCCTGATCTCAGTGGCTACTATTGCGTGACGGCCCATGACATGGCTTGCGAACGACGCGCCAAGCTCCGCAAGTTGGTGCGCTTCTCAAATGTCAGGCAGTCCGTTATCGACCGGATCAAACATGGTTGGTCGCCGCAGCAGATCGCTGGCCGGATGCGTTTGGAGCGACACCCGATCTCGGTCAGTCACGAAACGATCTACAAGTTCGCATATTCCGCCGACGGACACGCAATCAAGCTTTGGCGTCACCTGCCGGAGCATCGCGCTCGACGGCGCCCACGACATGCAAGACGCAAGCATGGTCAGAGGTTTAGCCCTGAACTGAACATCCTGCGCCGCCCGGATGTCGTTACTGATCGCCAGCAGTTTGGTCACTGGGAATGCGACCTAATCCAGTTCCGGAAGAAGTTCGGGAAAGCCAATGTGACCTCGCTGGTCGAACGGGTCAGCCGGTTCGCGATATTCTTGCGCAACAATGATCGGCAATCCCGGCCAGTTATGGATGGTCTTGTGCAAGCGCTACAGGCGCTGCCCCACCTCGCCCGCCGCTCGATCACGTTCGACCGAGGCACGGAGTTCACAGACTGGCCTTATCTGCAAGCCAGCATTGGCACACAGACATGGTTCTGCGACCCCCAATCGCCCTGGCAGAAAGGCACGGTCGAAAACACCAACAGGCGAGCGCGAAAATGGCTTTCGAGAGAGGTCGATCCCTTATCCGTAAGCGACGCGGATCTTGTCGCGATCTGCAATCAGCTCAATGAGACGCCTCGTAAATGCCTGGGATACAGGACACCGGCAGAAGTCTTCCGCAAGAAGCTGCTCGCACAGCTGAGGCATACCGGATAGCTTCGCCCTGCCCGCAAGTCGCGCTTCAGCATGAACTCACAGGCTATTTAGTAATGCGACAGTTGGGCCAGTTAGAGATGCGACAGTCTTGCCTCTCGACGCACTGGTCAAAGCCAACGTTGGGAGCGAGGATGACGATCTTCAGCCTGGTCGAGACCATGAGCGGTCGGAGTCGTCATGTCCTTTTTGATCACCATGTCGCAGAAAGAATTGCATCGCCTCGAAGTCATTCAGAAGATCCGTGATGAGCGGCTTAGCGTTGTCCAGGCAGCCGAGTTGCTCGACCTCAGTCGAAGTCAGTTGCATCGGCTGCTGCAGGCCTACGACCTTCATGGTCCAGCCGGCCTTGTGTCGAAGAAGCGATCTCGACCGAGTAACCGGCGCCACAGCGAGGAGTTTCGCAATGCGGCACTGGACCTGATCCGCGAACACTATCTGGATTTTGGTCCGACGCTGGCACGGGAGAAGCTGATCGAGCTGCATCGGATCTCGGTATCCAAAGAGACGCTGCGGCAATGGATGACCGAGGCCGGCATCTGGGTTTCGCGTCGTGAGCGCAAGAAGCGGGTTTTCCAGCCTCGTGGCCGGCGTGACTGCTTTGGTGAGCTGGTGCAGATCGATGGTTCGCATCACTGGTGGTTCGAGAACCGCGGCCCCAAATGCGCCCTCCTCGTCTACATCGATGACGCTACAGGAAAGCTTCTACATCTACGCTTTGCTGGGTCGGAGAACACGTTTGACTATCTCCATGCAACGAAGGCTTATCTACAGCAATGGGGTAAGCCCCTTGCCTTCTATAGCGACAAGCATGGTGTTTTCCGCTCCACCCATGCTTCGCAGAAGGACAGGACGAGCGGCCTGACACAATTCGGTCGGGCGCTTTATGAGCTGAACATCGACATCATCTGCGCCAACACGCCTCAGGCCAAAGGCCGGGTCGAGCGGGCCAATCAGACGCTGCAGGATCGCCTGGTGAAGGAGATGCGACTTCGGGGCATCAGCACAATCGATGCGGCCAATGTTTATGCACTTGAGTTCGTTGAAGATTTCAATAAGCGTTTTGGCAAGTTGCCGCGCAATCCGAAAGACATGCATCGGCCTCTCGCTGATCATGAGAACCTTGACGGTGCCATGTGCCGTAAAGAGGTCCGAACGCTGTCGCAGTCTCTGACGCTGCGCTACGACAAGGTGCTGTTCATTCTCGATCCGACCGACGTTTCCAGGCCCTTGGCCGGCCAGAAGGTGATTGTTTGCGATTATCCGGACGGTCGCCTCGAGATCATGCACGAGAGTTTTGCCCTACCCTACAGAACCTTTGACAAGCTGCGGTCGGTTCATCGGCCGGAAGTCGTCGAGAACAAGCGTCTAGACGACATGCTGTCAGTCGTCGCGGAGATGCAGGCTGGACGCGAACAGCAACGGAGCAAGAGCGGCCCTCGCCGCACCGGGCAGACGGATCATATGTTCGGCATTCGCGACGGCAGCCAGAGCAACGGTTACCAAAAGCGTGACCGCAAACCGGGCCGGCGGACGGACTTCATGAATGATCCGGAGGTCATTGCCAAAAGGCAGAAGGCGCTCGCGCGCATGGAGGCAGCGGAATGAACCGCTGGTACCATAGTCTCAAAACTAAAGCCGAAAGGTGTCCCTCACCCTCACCCGCCCCCGCTCCTTCCTTGCAACCCGGCCCAGCCGGTCGGATCGGGGGCTGATCGTCAGAGCCAGACGAGATGCCGAGTGTCGCATTTCTAACTGGCTGGCTGGCACGCGCCTCTAACCAGCTTTGACAAGGATTGTTTGTTAAATGTAATACCTTTAATGATTGCTCACAAGGGGGAAGATTGATGGGAGTGCAACAACCAAACAGGGTGGAAAAACTTCTTGCAGACGTCGGAGCGGCACCGACCGTCGAAGATGCCCTACCAATCTTCCAGCGCGCCTATGGTCTGGACTTCGTAACCTACCATCTCGCATTAACGGTGGCCGATGTTGTCGACACCCCGTTCGTCCGGACCACCTACGGGCCGACATGGGTTTCCCGCTATCTGCTGCGCGATTATGTCAAAATCGACCCGATACTTCGTGAGGGCCTCATCAGGCAAATACCGTTCGACTGGCGTGAAGTTGAAGTGCCGATAAATGCCCGAGACTTCCTGCTGGATGCCTATAATCACGGGATCGGTCCCAACGGCTATTCCATTCCCATACTCGACAAGGCGCGCAGAGCACTCTTCTCGATCAATTCACACCAGTCTACATATCAATGGAGCGAGACCGTCAGCCGATACCGGAGTGAATGGGCAGATGTCGCCTTTCTCATCCATCATAAAGCTATCTTTCAGCTACACGGCGAACACGATCCGGTTCCGCAACTCTCGAGCCGTGAAATCGAGTGCCTGCATTGGACGGCCTTGGGCAAAGACAGCATCGACATCGCGGTCATGTTAAAATTGTCGGAGCATACTATCCGCGCCTATATCAAGTCAGCCCGCCACAAACTCGGAGGCGGCTCCATAACCTTTACCATCGCGCGGGCGATACAGATGCGCCTGATCAAACCTTTTGGGGGTGCGGCGCCGCCATACCTGTGAAGTGACCCAACCTTAGAATGGAAGGCGCGCATTGTCCTTGACTTTCTTCATGACAAAAAACGTCCGTGTCTGTCGGACACCGGGCAGTGCGATCAGCTTGTTGCCGTGCAGTTTGTTGAAATCCGCCATGTCGCGCACGCGGATCTTCAAAAGATAGTCGAAGTCACCAGCCACCAGATTGCAGTCCAGCACTTCCTTCAGTTCGAGGACCGCCCCCTCGAATGCGGCAAAGCTGTCCGGGGTCGATCGATCCAATACGACGCCGACCATAACGAGTGCCCCGAGGCCAACCGACGCCGGTGCGATTTCGGCACGAACGCCGGTAATGTAGCCCTCTTCGAATAGGCGCTGGGTGCGTCGATGGCAGGTTGCTGCGCTGGCATTGACCCGGGTCGCCAGTTCCGCATTGGTCAGTCGTCCTTCGGCCTGAAGCGTTCGCAGGATGCGCAAATCCGCGCGGTCCAATAAGCCCTTGAGAGATTCTTCCATATTTTTACCTATGATGAGATCATTCTCTTCATTAATTCGCCCGTTCATCCAATAGGCTACATAAGTAGGGCTGATTTCGGAAGCACCTTTCAGCAAAGGTCCATTACTCTGTGGGTGACGTGCAAACACCGATCCACCCTTTCCGGAGCCCCCGATGTCCCTTCTCGCAAGTTTTGAACGCTACCCCCTCACCTTCGGGCCGACTCCGATCGAGCATCTGCCACGCCTGACCGAAGCGCTGGGTGGAAAGGTGCAGATTTACGCCAAGCGTGACGACTGCAATTCGGGCCTCGCCATGGGGGGAACAAGCTGCGCAAACTGGAATATACCGTGCCGGACGCAATCGCCTCGGGTGCGGACACGCTTGTCTCGATCGGTGGGGTGCAGTCGAACCACACACGAATGGTCGCCGCGACCGCCGCCAAGATCGGCATGAAATGCGTGGTGATCCAGGAGAATTGGGTGCCACACTATGACGCCGTTTATGATCGCGTCGGCAACATCCTGATGACCCGCCTGATGGGCGCCGACAGCCGCCTTGTCGACGACGGCTTCGACATTGGCATCCGCAAGAGCTGGGAGGACGCTATCCAGTCCGTCAAGGATCAAGGCGGCAAGCCCTACCCGATCCCCGCCGGTGCATCGGTGCACAAATACGGTGCGCTCGGCTATATCGGTTTCGCCGAAGAGGTCGCGGAACAGGAAGAGGCGCTCGGCTTCAAATTCGACTACATCGTCGTGTGCGTCGTCGCGGGCTCCACCCAGGCCGGCATGATCACCCGGTCGCCGCGCAGGACCGCGCCGACCGGGTGATCGGGATCGATGCCTCCGGTACGCTCGACCAGACCCGGGCGCAGGTGCGGGCGATCGTCGACAATACATCGGAACTGGTCGGCCTGGGGCGCAAGGTTCGCGAAGACGAGATCGTCATAAATCCGGACTTCGCCTATCCGGCCTATGGCGTTCCCTCGGAGGAGACGAACGACGCCATCCGCCTCGCCGCTCGCACCGAGGCAATGATCACCGATCCGGTATACGAGGGCAAGTCGATGCAGGGAATGATCGACCTGACGCGCAAGGGCTTTTTCCCGGAGGGATCGAGAGTGCTCTATGCCCATCTCGGCGGCGCGCCGGCGCTCAACGGCTACAGCTATTACTACAGGGAGGGCTGAGCCCTCTTTCCGAGCCCGACCCCTCACCGCAGTTGTGGACGCACCGATGATAGATTTCCGACGCCTGCACCTCAAGACCATCGAACAGCGACTGCTATGGTTGTCGCACTGGATGATCCACAACGCCAATCATGTCCGGCCCAAGGTCGACGGCATCAAGATCGGCGGCCATCAGGCCAGTTCGGCCTCAATGGTGTCGATCATGACGGCGCTCTACTTTTCGGCGCTCCGGCCCGAGGACAGGGTCGCCGTCAAGCCGCATGCCTCGCCGGTCTTCCATGCCATACACTATCTCATGGGAAACCAGACGCGGGAGAAGATGGAAAACTTCCGTGGCTTGGGCGGCGTGCAGAGCTACCCCAGCCGAACCAAGGATATAGACGATGTCGATTTCTCGACGGGTTCGGTCGGGCTTGGCGTCGGCATCACGGCGCTGGCCTCCATCGTCCAGGACTTCATTCGGGCGAAGGAGTGGGGGGACGATCTGGCATGCGGCCACATGGTTGCCTTGATGGGCGATGCCGAGCTCGATGAGGGGAATATCTACGAGACCCTGCAGGAGGGCTGGAAGAACGACCTACGCAATTGCTGGTGGATCATCGACTACAATCGCCAATCCCTCGACGGCATCGTTCGCGAGGGACTGTTCGAGCGCATCGAGAAAATTTTCGATGCCTTCGGCTGGGATGTCGTTCGCGTCAAATACGGCGCCCTGCAGCGCACAGCCTTTGAGGAGCCGGGTGGAGACCGGCTGCGGGACTGGATAGACCGGTGCCCCAACCAGGACTACGCGGCGCTGACCTTCATGGGCGGCGCGGTGTGGCGGAAACGCCTGATGGACGACCTCGGCGACCAGGGCGACATATCCTCTCTCATCGACCGCCGCAGCGACTCCGAGCTTGCCGCCTTGATGGAAAATCTCGGCGGCAACTGCGTGGAGACGATGGCAGATGCCTTCGCCCGGATTGATCCCGATCGCCCGACCTGCTTTCTCGCCTATACGATCAAGGGCTGGGGCACGCCGATAGCCGGTCACAAGGACAACCACGGCGGGCTGATGAACAGCAAGCAGTTCGCCGACTGGCAGGCGCATATGGGCATTGCCGCCGGGCAGGAGTGGGAACCGTTCGCCAGTGTCGGCGACATTCCCGACCTGAAGCAGTTTCTTGCGAACGTGCCTTTCTTCTCGAAGGGACCCCGGCGCCACGATGACGCGCACATCGACGTCCCGCCGATCGAAATCGACAGCGCGCGCGAGATATCGACCCAAGCCGCCTTCGGCAAGATCCTCGACGATCTCGCCAAGGGCGAAAGCAAACTGGCCGCTCGCATATTAACGACGTCGCCGGACGTCACCGGCACGACCAGCCTTGGTCCTTGGGTCAACCGGCGCAAGCTCTTTGCCCGCGAGGCCATGGCGGATGCCTTCATCGAGTACCGCATCCCCTCGACCGCGAAATGGGAATTTACGCCGAAGGGGCAGCATGTGGAACTGGGCATCGCCGAGATGAACCTCTTCCTGCTGCTCGGCGCGGCCGGCCTCAGCCACTCCCTATTCGGCAAGCGGCTGATACCGATCGGCACAGTCTACGATCCCTTCGTGTGCCGCGGCCTCGATGCGCTCAACTACGCCTGTTATCAGGATGCGCGCTTCATCATCGTCGGCACGCCCTCGGGCATAACACTGGCTCCCGAGGGCGGTGCGCACCAGTCCATCGGAACGCCCTTGATCGGCATGAGCCAGGATGGGCTGGCGGCGTTCGAGCCCGCCTTTGCCGACGAACTTGCCGTCATCATGGAATGGGCTTTCGACTATCTACAGCGCGACGGTGAAGGACAGAGGGACGAGCGCACATGGCTGCGCGACGAGACCGGCGGGTCGGTGTATCTGCGCCTCACCACCAAGCCGCTCGAGCAACCGGCAAAGCGCGTCGACGACGACTTCCGGCAGGGCGCCATCGATGGCGCCTATTGGCTGCGCAAGCCGGGGCCGAACTGCGCTGTCGTCATCGCCTATCAGGGCGCGGTCGCCGACGAGGCTATCGCCGCTGCTGGTGTGATCGGCGAAGCGAGACGGGACATCGGCGTGCTCGCCGTAACGTCGGCCGACCGTCTCAATGCCGGGTGGACGGCCGCGCAGAGGGAGCGCGCGCGGCAATCCGAGAGCGCGGAGTCATATCGAGACGCTGCTCGATCCCCTGCCTCGCGACTGCGACATCGTTACCGTCATCGACGGACACCCGGCGACCTTGTCTTGGCTGGGCGCCGTTGCGGGGCACCGGACGATCTCCCACGGCGTCGAGCATTTTGGACAAACCGGAACGATCCGCGATCTATACCGCCATTTCCGCGTCGACAGGCAGTCGCTGATGCAGTCAGTCAACCAGTTGACTGCTGGGAAACGGCTTCCGGACGGTCTAACACTCATTTTCCCTTAGCAGGCACGAAACGCTCGCGGATGAAAGACACATTTGCTGGCTTTGCGACGGCCGTTATCGAATATGGGCGTTTTCGCAATACCCCTAGTTGGGGGTACCATCTTGGGGTATTTATCGTTATCCGAGCAATCTTCATGTTGCTTACCATCAAACGATGGAGGCAAAGATGTATCTTCTTGTGCAAGCCCACGAATTCGACAGGTACCGGCATCTGCTTGATCAATCGTTTCGACTGCGCAAGAGAGTGTTTGCGGATCAATTATGCTGGAAGGTTAGCGTATCCGGCGCTTGCGAGCGCGACCAATATGACGATCTGCATCCTGCCTATCTGTTCTGGTGTGATGACAGCACAGAGAAACTCTACGGATCGGTCCGCCTCATGCCGACGACGGGTCCCACACTTTTATACGACGTCTTCCGTGAGACATTCCCCAATGCATGCGATCTCATCGCACCGGGAATCTGGGAAGGGACACGTATGTGCATAGACGAAGAGGCAATAGACCGCGATCTCCTTGACCTACGTCCTGATCGTGCCTTTTGTCTGCTCCTTCTGGCGCTTTGCGAAGTTGCCCTCGATAACGGCATCGATACCCTGATCTCGAACTATGAACCGCAAATGCGGAGATTGTACAAGCGCGCCGGAGCTGAGTTCGATGAGCTCGGTCGCGCAGATGGCTATGGCAGATTTCCGGTGTGCTGTGGAGTGTTCGAGGTCTCACAGCGCGTGCGGGCGCAAATGCAACAGAGCCTGCAGGTCAGCGTCCCCCTGTATTCGGGCCGTTCGTTTTCCAAGCGGGAAGTCGAAATGCCAGCGCTCATGACCGCTTGACCGGTATTACTGGAAGCCAACCAGAACCGGGAGGGACGGACTGAAGTTTTTCGTTTCAAGAAGGCAAAGCTGGCGGCCAGCTTTGATCGCCAGGCAATGAACATCAGCGACAGCATTTTGCGAAGAATTGGTTCAACGGGCCTTGTCATCTTTGAAAGAGATGGCACCCTTTTGCGACTGAATAATTCCACCCGCGACTTTATGTTGGGGGATGTCAGCAACGTGTTTGTCCAGATGCTGCAGCAGCTTCGTGAGGCGGGGGTTCGTTTCGGCTTTATTTCGGACACAAGGGGCATGGACGGCGGAACCCACGGCAGCTCTGAATTCGTGGCTCTGACCCGGATACTCGACGATCTATTGAAGACTCGAGGCGCCGTACCGGACTTCTGGATGCGATGGGGCACTTTTTTGCAAGAACCCGCGCTCCTTCAAGTTCGAGATGGGCGGCGCCGCAGGGTTACCGCTAATACGGTGTTGCGTGCGATCGAGTGGTACGGTGTCGAAAAGAAGGAGACCATATTGGTCAGTAGCACCGCCGCGGGACTGCTTGCAGCAAGTGAGGCGGGCATAACCGGCATCCACTATTTTGGGGTGCAAGGTGATCAACCTGTTCCTTCTCCGCTCGAAACGAATCCGCAATTTCCCTATCCCTCTGAAACCATGGAAGCCCGATGGCTCAACGACGAGATCCAAAGAATCTTGAGTTCGAACCGGCGTCGCTCAGCCTAGATGCAGGGTGGAGAACGTTTCAGCGACTGCGGTCCCGATCTTTTTCCTGAGGAGCGCGAAGCTTGACCGATTTTTGCGCCTCTCGCGTACGTTGTTGGGTCTTGTCACGGTCGCGATCGGCTTCGGGCCTGTCGTGCTCGGCATTGGACCGGGCAATGCGCGTTTGATCGATCGTCCGGTTGTTCGAACTCTTGTTGACGACACCCTGCTCTGCAACGTGATCTCGACCGGCCGCAGATTTCGTCGCCAAACTATCAAGGCCGCTTTTGTCTTTCCCGACTTCACCGAGATCGCGGTTTTTGGCCACGCGTGAGTCGAGTTGGAGCCCAACGACTTTCCCAATGATCTTGGTTGCCTGCTCGAAGATCAGCCGATCGGATGGATTGGCAATCTTTGTAGCCAGGCTAACGGCGGTGCTCGCCAGAGTCTCCTTCGCGGCCTTCGCCTGGGCGGCGCTTATAGGTGTGGATCTCAGCATGTGCTCTGCTCCTTTTTCGTTTGTTGGGTCACGACCGGCACGGACGGCTGTTTCAAGCCGCTGGTATTCACGTTGGAGCCCTATAGACAGGTCCTGACTAAGTTCGCGCGCCGTGCTGGGAGCGGATCGGTCCTTTGCTATCCCGTCCAGCATCTTCAGAACAAGTCCGACTGAGCGCCGGCTCTGATCGAGCCGCTTTTGAGCATCCTGCAATCTGGGAGAAGTCGGTGTATCTCGAATCTTTGCCAGGACTTTGTCGACGACGTTGCTCGGAGCCGTGGCTCCCATCCGCCGGAACATCTCCCATTCCCAACGCTTCACGGGAGGCGGGCCGGCCCGCTCGAGGCGCTTTTGACGATCGATCGGGATGCCACGTTCACGGGCCTTGTCGGCGAAACGGAGCCGCCATTCGGTAAAATCGCGGATGTTCGGATTGAGCATTTTGCCATTGGAGTTACGCAGGGCGACAATCACATGCATGTGTGGATGCTTGTCGAGATCGCTGCGATTGTGGACTGCCGAGGCATAGCGGTGCCCTGAAAATTGCTCTCTCAGGAAATCACGGCCAGCGTCAATAAGCTTTTCGCGATCGACATTTGCCGGTCCTGACAGCAACAGGTGCATGAAATCCCGCGGCTGTCGGGTCTGCATCAGAGCGCCAACGACTTTCCCTTCTGCCGCAAGCTGCTTGTGATCAGCAGTGGTGATTTCGCGCCGCTCAGTGCCATGGAGATAACGTCCGCTCCTGCCAGGGCGCTCCTCGACATGCGTCGTCGTCGAAAGCGTCACCTCCGCGCCCTTGCGCTGCATGGCGTGCAGCGTCGCCGTTAGCCCTTTCGGGCCTGACGAGAACTCGGCGGGGTATCGCGAGATCGGGGTGAGCCCCTCTTTCCGGAAAGCTTCATCCAGGCGTGCATCGATCGCATGCGCCACATCGAGTTCTCCTGGAATGCGATTGCCGGTGCTTCGATCCGACCTGTCCTTCTTTTCATGAGCAATAACGAGTGCGAAATGCAATCTTGTTTGCCCGTTTACGCCGTCGCTCACACTGAAGGCGTAGGTTCTTGCAGGGTCGCCGGCTTTATGAAAACCGTCGGCGGCGAGTGAAGCAAGTGCGCGGGCTACGCCTTCCCGGCGGGTGTTTTCAAGCTCGTAAGTCAGACGCAGCACGTCGCTGCTCCCCTTGCGATTGCCGAAATCCCTTTCCCATGAACGCACCGCTTCGTTCAGATCCGATACTTCGCGACCGTCCTGATCCTGAGCCTTTTCTTCCTTGCTCTGGTAGGCAAGCACGTTACGGGCGGAACCAGCACCGGCACCATAGGACAGGACCTTGACCACCACAGCATTGTTGCCCGCGGCCCGGCTAATCGCCGAGGCCGCGCCGGCATGCTTGGTCGACGGTCTCTTGCTCTGGCCGGCCGGCGATGGTTTTCCGCCTCCGCCGCCGCCACGTCGGCGCAGATCGTCTTCGATCAAATCAAGATAGCTCGGCAGTCGCCGACCTTCAGGTCTAGACTTCGAGGGATTTCTGGAGACCTTGTTCATCGTGTTTCCTGATGAGCTCGACAATGTAAGACGACGGCCGAACAAAGGCGGCATCGCGGATGGCGTCGATGGACCCCATCACCTCATCCAGCTTCTGTGCAATCAATCTGGTGCCCTCGGCGTGTCCGACCTCTTGCGCTAAAAATGCCTCATTGCGCCAGGCAAGTTCGCGGAGAAACTGATGCATGTTCGCCATTTGCCGATCATGTTCCTCGAGCATTGCGGGAACGTGCATGATCTCCCTGGTGACGATCAGCTTGGCGACGATGTTGACGGAGACGTCGAGCCGCCCGGCGAGAGCGTCGACATTCCTCAGGACGTGATCTGGTAGGCGAAACATGATGGGCGGCTGTCGCATGCGATCTACAGCCCCCTCGCCTTCAGCGCCTCCAGGATGAGCCTGTGCGTTGCCGACGACAGTTGCTCATGGCTCTCCAACGAAACCCTGAAAATCTTCGTCAACACGTCGTCTTCGAGATAGAGCGATATCCGTTTTCGTTTGCTGGACACGCCATCCGCCTTGGCCGGCGCCGGCGCCACAGGTCGCCCCTTGCGTTCTTGCCTGGCTGGCGTGTGGGCCTTAGGCACATCGGCCTCAGAAGACGCTGTTTCCTCTCGTTGTGCATCACCATCGGGCATGAGTGTGTCGAGGTCGATGGTCGTCGGCATATACGATGTCGCGGCCTCCTCCACGTCCTTAACCTGCTCTTCACGGGATCGGGCAAGGGCGAGAATGTTTCCGGCAGGCGTTCTTTCCCTCGACATCGTTTAGGCGGCCTCCGCCTGCAGAAGTCCGATGAACTCGTTGTTGATCCTCTTCACCAGATCGATTGCGTCGAGCACGCTTTCTGACGCCCGCTGTTTGGCCGACGGCGTCAACGACGGATTGTCTGCGATACCCGCAAGCTTGGAGTAGAGGGAACCATAACCCGCCCCGACATCGCTGAAATGGTTGCTCTTGCGGATGACTGTCTCAACCATCGGAATCCGGCCGCTCGCCAGGATGGCATGAACCTCGGGAAGGGATCGATTATGTTTGAGCGCAATCATGTCCACGTAGTTCCAGATCGCCGCGTAGGGGATCGGCCCACGATCCCGCTTCCGGCCTATCTCCGTCAAAATTGTAGCGACTTTGATTGCCGATGTTGCAGCCGTCGGCTCAGGAATGACCGGAATGAGGATTGCATCGCACTCGTGGTAAACCTCGATCGCACGTTGATGCACATAACCGCCGACATCATAGATCCGGATATCTGCCTCCGGAGCCTTGTCGAGTCGCTCACGGAATCTGTCTCCCGGCGCTACGCGCAAATGTAACAATGTTCCGTCGGTCGGTAACAGCCCCCGCTTCATGGATACATTAAACCAGCGCGTCGACGATTCCTGCTCGTCGCAATCGATCAGAAGCGTCCTGTGACCTTGCTGGGCGAACTCCGCAGCAAGATTGACGTTCAGGGTCGACTTTCCGGCCCCGCCTTTGAAGGTCGATATGGCGAGCGAGAGAGGTTTGACTATCATTGGATTTCTCACCCTTTGAGCCGAAACCGATGTCACGATCAACCGATCCCGCCCACACGTTCGCATGCGGAAGATCGAAATCCATCCGATTCGGCAAGTTGCCTTCGCTCCCCACCTGACACGAGGGAAACGCTTTCTCTTATCGGCCGCGAAGCTTTGCTCTTACTTCTTCCTGTAGTCGGGCTGCGACTACGCCCTCCTGAAACCGCCTCATGTCGCGCTCACGTAACGCCTCGACAATCGGATCTCCGCCCGGCCAAAACCGAAGGATCGGGAGGATGAGCAGCAAGAACGCGGCGATTGTCGCCGCCTTGAACCAAGCCAATCGATCATAGAGATTGGAAGCCCACGCCCAAATGTTCTCGGTCGTTTCAAGCGGCAGAAAAGCATAGGAAACCGTCAGGACGATCCAGTAGCCGACGAAGGCCGCAACCAGAAGGCATGCCGCTGACACCAGCAAAAAGCCTGCAATCTTGATCAACAACCAAACAGCGCGGAATGGAAGAGTGAAGACCGTGAGCGCCTTCCGATACATCGCCATCCTCTTATCCCCACACACAAATCAAACGTCTGAACAACCTTACCTCAATTTTCAGAGCTTTTCCATACTTGCACTACAGTACAATTTCGTGCATGTTCAAAAAAGTCAACAGGTGACGGATGCGAACATGAAGAATGGCGCATGGCGATCTTCTCGCCACCTCATTTATGGCCTTTTTGGTGCTCTGGTCTCACTGCCCGAAACAGTGAGGGCGGATGCGGCTGGGGAGTTCGTGAGCTACTACCAGCAGGCCTATGTTCAGGGGCAGGACCTGGTCCCCGCGTCGCCAACACCACTCGATACATCCTCGATCACAACGCGACTCGATCTTCAAAGTGTCAGCCCGAAAGCCGCGTTGGGCGGCAGCGCGTTTCTCGCTGCGGATGGAACGATCATTAAACTCGCAGGCCTTCAGGGTTGCCTTTCGACCGAGCCACTCGAATATTCGGGTGTCAGAGCCACCTGTGCCATGATCTCGCTTGCCGCGATGACGGCGACCATCGGCGAGGTACAGGCTATCGCTGGCACTGCATTCCCCTGCCATGAGCTCGGGCGGACCCCAGGCGAGCCGACGGTTCGATATGCGGAATGCTTTTTCATGGACGGAGACACGGTGCGATCACTTTCCGAGGTGCTGATCAGCAAAGGAGTGGCGTTTGCTTTCCGTGATCGGACTGGCCAGCCCATCTTCCCGGAATATGCTCGGGCGGAACAAGGCGCGCGAGGAACGAAAGCCGGTATCTGGGCCAGCGCCCATTTCCTCCATCCCTACGGCGAGCGTTACCGCGCAAATCCGACAATGCACTGATGCGGATCGGAACTTTGATGCTTATTTCCACGATCGCAGTCTCCGGCTTCTACGCAGGCTTCGTCATAATGCCGATGCTCACCGGTGGCGAGTTAACACAAATGCAGCCTTCTAGGCTGCCGGTCGTTCCCGTCCAGGCATCGCAAGCTGATGCTCCTCCCACGGAAGACGCGGCGCTTCCGCCATCTTCCGCATTCACACCATTCCCGACGCATGCGCAGTTTGAGACCGGCGATAGCTGGGTCTCAAACGGGCGACGGTACCGGCTCTATGGTCTACAGTCATGCCTGCGCGGGACTACCGTTGCCCTATCTCAGGGGACTTCGCGCGACTGCGGTGAACTCAACGTGATCATGATGCAGGCGTTGGTCAGGGACACAAAGCCCGTCTGCGCCACCATTCAGTTGGTCGACCAGAACAATGCCGTGGTTGCATGCCAGACGACTGCCGGGGAGCACCGATATGATCTTGCGACCTACGTTATCGCGCAAGGATGGGGATTTGCGGCAGTCGACAGCACTGGCCAGGTCATTGTTCCCGGATATAGAGTCGCCGAGGAAAGCGCCCGCACCGCCCGCGCGGGTCTTTGGGACTATTCCGATTTGCCGCACCCCGTCTCTGTTCTGATGCAACAAGCCGGAGTGTCGCGATGAAGCTTGCCACCATCTTGACGATTGTCCTCGCCCTCATCCCGACAGGGACGCTGGCGCAAGCCCGCCCATCCGACGTTCCCCGTCAGATATACGGCAAGGTTCAGGTCATTGATGGCACCACATTCGAGTTCGTCAAAACGCGTCAGCTTATCCGTCTGGCTGGATATGAAGCCCCCAGACTGGCGCAGAACGCAACGACCGAAGGTGTGACATGGCCTGTCGGTCAGGTCTCGCGTGCCTGGATGATCCTTCGAACTCTTGGCCAGGACGTCAACTGCGCGCCTATAGGTCGCGACAGCAACAAGAACCTGATCGCGCATTGTTTTGTTGGCGAGACAAATCTTGCAGCGACGGCAATCGCGGAAGGGATCGGCTACGCCTTCAACTATCGTAATGAACCCCAAGTCCCGGCCTATTTCGATATTGAAAGAAGGGCGAGAGGGCTTGGTTTCGGCATCTGGTCGTCGCCTGACCTGTCTCCTCCCTGGCTCTGCAATGCATCGCCAGAGCCTGGTGATGTGTCTGATGGCCCCGCGTCGGCCACAGAAGAGGGGCTTCCTCTGCCCCTGCCCGTCACTCCCGACAAAGCACTGTCGTTCACGCAGGTGCACGGAGGTTAAATGAAACGCCCTTTCGAAACTTCGACCATTATTGCCATTCTACTGGCTGTTTCTCCGGTTGCCGCCGGCGCGCAGGACGGCGCCACCCAAACCCAGATCGAGCAACGCGATCCGGACTTTTGCGGTGCGGGCGGTGCTGGTTGTGATCCGGCAGACGTGCAGCAATGGAAGGCGGTTGGCAACAGGCTTGCAGACCTGTCTTCGGCCGACCTTAGCCAATACGCCTACGCCTGCGCCAAGCATCGCGAATGGAAATCGGAGTGCGAAACCAATCCGATCGCTATCCTGAAGCGCCTCGGGATCGAAGGATATTGAGGTTGCCGATGAAGAAGCTCGACTACGGATCGCTTGTCGCCGCCGGCATTGCTTTCGTCGTGGGATCTGCCGGCGGGTACACGATCAACGAGTTTGAACGGGCCGACAGGATGGCGGAGCTTGAACAGGAGGTCGCGCGGCTCGAGAGTGAGCTTCAACGGCAGCCGACATTTGACTTTCCCGACGACAGTCAAGCGAGTGCCGCGATCGCCAAATCGGGCCGCTCGATCCGCATCTCGGAGTGCAAACCTCGTCAGGCCGTACCCGGTGTCACCTGTACCGGCATCATCACAACAACAAGCGGTTCCTTCGCGGGTACGACGCAGCCCGGCACCCTGTCTTTTGCGAAAATCGACGGCACCTGGGTGCAGATCCAATAGATCACTCAAAGGAGACGGACGGTGAAAGCGATCATGTTCTTGGCCGCAGGCTTGATAAGCACGTTTTCTGGGGTGTCAGCAAAGGCACAGGACGCCGAATGGGGATGTCAGGTTCTGCTGTGTGCCGCATCGAAAAGCCCATCCTGGCATGGCGTCCCCTATTGCGTTCCACCCATGCAAAAACTCATCACCGCCATGTCCAAGCCCGGCTTCTCCTGGCCGATTTGCCACGAGGCCAATTCCGGTAAGCCGGGCCACGAAACCTACGAGGATTGCCCCGCGGGAACGACTGTCGGCTACTCTTCTTCAGGCGGCGACAACAATTGGCGGGGTGAACCCAACCAGTGCATCAAAACGGTCAATGTCTGCGGGACCTCGGGCCACTACTTCAACAGCAATCGGGATGGCGAAAGCTGCATACAGCAGGTCGCCACTCCGCGCCCGCGGCGCGCGGATCCCTACTATTTCGATATTCCAAACGAGGACGGGGTGAAAGAGAGGTTCTGGTTCAACCTGAACCACTAGCGCTCACTGGTCTGTCTCGGCAGATTTCTGTTTCTTGCGGCGGGCTTTCCAGACCGCTACCCGAGGGAGGTCGGCTTCGGTGATCTTGAGTAAATCCTCGATGACAACATCCCACTCACGCTGCATCTTGTCGAGCGTCGACAGCTTGACGTCCCGCAGCGCACGCGTCACCTGCGATATATATGCTTCGTGCACGCCGAGTTGCTCGGCCAGATCCCGATTTGTCAACTTGCGCTGGGCCTTCAACCGTTCGAGGCCAATGGCAAGCCTCTCCTGGAACGACAGGGAGTCGAGTACAGAAATGTCGACGGCCTCGACAGGCGGCTCGCGTTTCAGACGAGGCATCGGCCACCATCCCCGGACAGGACCGTACTTACGCAGCGACAGACGCACATGCCGACAAGGTGACGGCAAGGCGCGCCATGGCGGCGCATTGGAAATATCCTTGAAACTCTTTTGCTCATCCGTTACCCGTCGACTGCAAACCACACCGCCCAAGCGTAAACCAATTGTTGTCCATATTTTAAACGGGGCAGTTCACAAGCTTGTTATGCTTCCTACACCGGCCCTATCCGCCCATGCAAGTGGAGCTGCTTGGTCCGCAGGACCGGAGGAAGACCTGCATCCTGTGGGTTCGCAAAATTCATGCGGATAGTTGTCAGAAACGGCCCCGCTCACTGTCTGGCAGAGCTCACCGAGGAAGAAGCCGCAGCACTGCGCGCCTGGTACGGCGACGCTGCTTCCAATGCCGATAAGGCAATCGCTCTCGCTGTGATCCGGCAAGCCAAAGTGATGAACGGCTGGATCGAGTGCGACTGCCTCGCCGGCCGGTTCCAGCCACTACTTGCCCCGATCCGGCAAGAGCATACCTATACGCTGCGACGACTGACATCAAAGGACGAGGACCCTCTTCGACATGAAGAGCGGCCAAATCATACAAGCACCTGCCCATTTCACGTGGATAAGGACGCCACGCCGGCGCTCATCGACCGTAGCTATCACATTCGGCCTCTCCGAAAAACTGATCAGAGTTACATCGATGCATTGCCGGCCATTCCAGACCGCCTTGCTGACGTCGCAAACCACGAGATTAACCGCTCGACGGAACGCAACGACAGGCCGTCCAGGCTCGGCGGCATCCTATGGCGCCTGCTTGATGACGCTGGCATGAATGCCGTTCCGCCACTGCAGGATGACCACGACCCTTCGCTTCGAAATCAGCTGTCAGAGCTGCGCGCCGCTGCCAGGCACCTTCGGGTCTTGAGAACATGGTCTCTCAACGCCTTGCTGTCGACGTGGGCGGCCGACTACTGGGCATCAGGTAGCCGCTGGCAACGCCTGCTCGAAACCTCACGTCCGGACTGGCCCGGAACGCTTCGCCGAACCGGCTTCATGCTGCTTTTTGCGAAAAGCGTTTCCGCGCAGGCAATCATGCCCGCCTCGTCCTCGCGTTCAATCGAGGTGCTCGGGAAAGTGCGACAACCCTTGCGCGGCGACCCGGCACATCGAGGCCCCTTCCTCGGTTTGCTTAACGTGGACTTCGGCGACGACGACGAAGGGCCAGCGCGGGCTGTCCAGGCCTACGCCCAGCCGGTCTACAATGGCGACACGCTGTTTCCGGTGGAATCCGGTTTCGAAAGAGATGTGTGCCATCTCCTCTTCTGGCTTCAGGGGTCGCTATTTGAAAGCATTCCTGATCTCCGAATCAAGATCACCAAGCCGCTCTTTGCAATCGAAACACCGCTTGGGCCCTGCCGGCCGGATTTCATCCTGGAAGCAACCTACAAGGACCATGGAACCGCTATTTTGATCATCGAGGCCTTCGGTATGGAAACGGAAGAGTATCGCGACGCCAAGGACAAGACCGTTCCCCGCATGAAGCATCTCGGCCCGATGTTCAGTATTTTTCCCCAGGACCTCGGCGAGGCGAACGCACAAAATACAGCGAAACGGCTGCAAGAGTGGGTGATCGAGAAGGTTCGACATGTCTGAAGTGACGCCTCGGAGGCCATGCGGGTTCTTCAACCCGGCGAGGCATCCAGGTCGTGCCTTGCGGCAGCAAGCAGGGTATCCTGAACCGGAGCCAGCATGTCTGGAGGGCAGCCTCCGAACATGCGTGAGACGAGATCGTCGGCAAGTTCAGACAGGGTTGGCTTCAGCCGTTGCGGAAACAGATGGTCGATATCGCCCTCCTTCGCACCGAGACGCTCTAGTTCGGCCCGCATTGTTCTCAGCTCCATTTCTCGCTCCTTTATCATCAGCCACAGCCCCGGTTCGGCCCTGGCCGCGGCCACGATCCGTTCGAGGCTACGATCACTGGAAACGTGCCGGGTTGAGAGACGTTCGATTTTGGCCATGGTTGCCGTTGTCCTTGCGCTGGGGAGCACGACCGCTTCTTGTCGAGCCCTGTAAACTGGGGTTTGGTTTGACGCTGGCCCACTACGTGCGGCCCGGCACGCTGTCGGGCTCCGCATCTTCTTCGCCCAGCGGATCGCGCGCCGTGTCCGCGAACTCGCGCAGCCAGGCTCTCGAACTATCCTCCGACAACCTGCCTGAAAGCGTGTCTATCAAGAGCTCGACGTCCGCATTCAAATCTCCTGGTTCAACCACATTTTCGCCGGCCTGCTGGAAGATGACGTCATTCAGGGCTTTAAGATCACCTCCGAATGCTTCCTTCACGTCCTGGCGTTTCAGAATGGGCAAACCGGACGACCGTTCGCCGGCAGCACCTGTAGGAACGCCTGAGCCATCCCGTTGACTGCGCCGCTTTACTGGAGATCCGGAATAGACGCTCTGGCCAAGCTTTTCTTCATCGATATCAAGATCGACGTCGTCAGCGGATTCGGTGTGCGCATCTTTTGTCTCGCCCCGCTTTGCTTTCCGGCTGGGCGGACCATGCGCAGGCTTACGAGCCGGCTGCGGTTGCCCGCCGCCGAGGTCTTCTTCGGCGACACCTGCCGCGCGCGTCTCATCGAGGTCGAGCCGCCTCCGTAGCTCATCGAGGGAAGAAATATAAACGTGACGAATGCCTTCCTTGACCACAAAGCGCAAATCCTGGGGCTTGCGGACGCGCTCGACCGCAGCAAGGTCTAGGTCAGCTCCGGGTTCGGAATTACCGCCCTGATCACCCGGCGCGGAGCGCGCGAGAGATCCGAAACGGTCACTGTCAGCAATCGTCCACTCAACGGGCTTCATACAGGGCTTCGGCACCATCTTGAACTTTCGCACTTTCGCAAACATCCGTTCGCCGCCAGCATCCAGTTTCATGATCCGCATCACCGGCATGCCGGTGACCTGCAGGATCGCCTCCTCTGGCTTCATCATCATCAGCGTGTTGACCGGCAGGAGGTCGACGGAGACCGGCACTTTCGAGATCGAGCGCTGACGGCGACCGTGGCGATGGGAGTAAGACGATTGCTCGACCCATTCCGTCGTCTTCCCGGCCGCCAACGAGACCGCCATCGCATCGTCCTGGTTCTGGAAATTCATGAAGACCTTGATCGTCGATGCCCCCATCAGGATCTTCTGTCCAGACCGCTGGTACAACCGCTCCAACTGGGCGCCGTCCTGGAGAATGAAGACGAAACGCACACCGTTCTTTCGTATCAGGGGCGCGAGCGTCAGCACCGTGTCGATGCGGCCGCCATTGCCGAACTCATCAAGCATCATCATGACTTCGTGCTCACCGTTGGGCAACGGACCCATCTGAACCAGCTTGTCGGCCATTTGCTGGATGAACATCGAGATCAGGCGCTCGTAGATCTGGATGGCATTCCAGTCGGCCTGGATATAGATCACCAGCTTGCGCTTCCGTATGGTATCGACCGGAATGGTGGTGATTGATGTCAACGCCTCCACGAGCGGGTTCTGCAGGAAATTGAGTTTGGCGACGATTTCGGCCGCAATCCCCTCACCCAGCTTTTCATGCCGGCCGGCAAATTTGGTAAGCTGCATGCGGGTCTGGTCGGAGAGGACCGTTTCGTAGTTCTCCAGCAGCTGGACGATCGCCGTGCGCTCGTCGGACATCGAGTTGAGGATACGGTACAGTTCGCTGAGCGACTTGCGGGTGTCGGGGCATTCGAGCACGAAGCCAAGCATGGCGGTGAGCAGGATCCGGGCGCTTTCCTCCCAGAAATCGGAGGAATCCGAGCGCAATCGTTCCGGCAGCAGCATCTGTGTCAGCTTCTGGAGATCGGTGATGCGCTGGTGCGGATCGGTGCTGATCAGGTCGAGCGGATTGTAACCGTCGGTGAATTTCGATCCCGGCGCCAGCAGGAAGGTCTCAAAGCCCTTGTCCTTCAGAAAACCGGAAGTCTCCTCGAACAACTCACCGCTCATGTCGAGCACGACCTGCGACCCCTCGAAACTCATCATCGAGGGGATGACAAAGCCGCGTGATTTCCCCTGCCCCGGCGAGCCGATCAGCATCACATGCTGGTCACCGTCGTTGCGCAGAAGAAGCCCTTGTTTCAACCCGAGCACGATCCCGTGCTTGTCGCGCAGGCGAAAGTCAGCCGCATCCTTGAGGGTCGCAAGGCGGGCCTTGCCCATGATCATCTGCTGGCGCTTCTGGATTGCTGCACCGATCGGAAACCCCACCAGCGCGCCGGCTGCGGCGAGCCCCGCAAGTGTGGCCTGGACCGTCTGCCGGGATGGCCGCTGGTAGCCACCGGCTGCATCGGTCGTGCCGAACGGTGCCTGATACATGGCGGCAAGATGGCTACCATAATAGCTGGCAATGTCGGCATGTTCGCCAGCTTTCGTGGCAACGAGATAAAAGGCGAAGCCGTAGATAAAAGCGCCAGCCCAGGCGGCGGCAAGTATCATCACGGTGAGGGCAATCAGACTGAACATCGAGCGGACATGCAGGAGGTAGAGGATTTTGCGCGATAGCGCCCTGCCTCCTTTCAGCATCCAGATGCACATCAGAAAGAATAGGAAGGGTGACGCAAGCGTGAATGCCAGAAGCGACAAACCGACCGTGTTGCGCGTATGGATGATCGACCAGGTGTAGCGAGCAGCATCACCGAACCGTACCCGGCTCACATAGTCGAAATACGACGTCGATCCGAACGACACCACGTAGGCATCGTAAATCAGCGTGAAGAAGGCGAGCCATATGCAGACCACGCCAAGCAGCGCGACCGGCAATGTCAGGTAAGACAGCTTCTGGAGGCCCGTCCATTTCGGGCGATCAATCTCTCCGTCCGTGTATACGCTGGCCATGTTCATCAACCTCGTCGGCAAAATAGATCTCGCTGACACCGCGACCGCCGGCGGCATCGCTCTTCTTCAACTGGACTACGATCGGGATGATCGAGCGGATATAGCGAATGATATCATCGCGTTCCATGCGGACATTGCTGTTCAGCACCAGCGTCGAGAGGCGGTTGAAGGCATGGTGCGGCGAGTTGGCGTGGATCGTTGACATCGAGCCAGGGTGACCGGTGTTGATCGCATTCAAAAAATCGAACGCCTCGTCGCCGCGCAGCTCCCCCATGAAGATACGGTCGGGACGGAGACGAAGCGCCGTCGCCAGCAGGTCGCCCATTGTCACCCTCGCCTCCCCTTGTCCGCCCTTCGAGACCAGCAACGAGACGACGTTTTCCTGGCGGGGTTCGAGCTCGGCCGTGTCCTGCATGAGGATGAAACGCTCGTGGTTCGGGATTGCCGTCAGCATCGTGTTGAGAAAGGTCGTCTTGCCGGTGGAGGTGCCACCCGAGATCAGCATGCTGCGATGATTGGCGGCTGCCAGCTCCAGAAAAGCCCGCGCCTTTCCGATCCGCAACAATCGCGAGAGCTCGATATCAACATCATCGAGATAATCGTCACCGGTGACCTTGGTGAAACGGAAGGCGCCCGCTTCCTCATAGTCGTTGAGGTCGAACCGTCGGATGAACTGCTTGCGGATCGAGAAAGCGTGACCGGTTGCCGAGGTCGGGCTCAGAACAAACTGAACGCGCTCGCCGCCTGTCAGTGTCGCCGACAAAAGTGGATTCTCCGCATTGATCGTCTGCTTTGTGAAGGAAGCGGCGCGAGACGCCATGTGGCGGATGACATCCTGGTCCAGTCCGGAGATTTCATGGCGCACCATCCGGAGCTGGCCGATCTTCTCCAGCCAGACTTCGTTGCTGCGCTGGCAAGAGATTTCGACGACAGCGGGGTCGTCGAGGAACAGCCGGATCGGCTCGAGCGCCTCGGTCAGAAAGTGCTGTTCGGCGGAAATCTGGGGGCGGGCATTCATTTGCCGTATCTCACTTTGCGCAACCGCTCGAACTCTTCGCGCACCGGGTCAGGATAGAGGCCGGCAAAATCGAGATCGCGCGTCACGAAGACATTGATATCGGAGCCCTGCGGAATGTGAATGGTCGGACGGATGTTGCGGGAATCCTCAAACGCCGTTGCTGCCATTTGCTGGATACCCGATGCAATGGTTTCTGCGGCTATCGAGCGGGCGCGGTCCTGAGAACTTTCCCCATTATCCTGCGGGATACGGGTGACCGTGCCGTTGTCGTTAACGATGGTGATGTAGCTGTCTTCCTTCTGGCCAAGCTGCGCGATGTACTGTGTCGCGCCGCCGATCAGCGTCATCAGCGCCGGCGGTCCGAACCGCTCCCAATTCTTTCTGTCGACCATGCCGGTCATGCCCGAACGGCCAAGACGGTCCGTCCCATAGGAACCGAGCTGCACCGAGACGCCGTCGCCGCGGATCATCCGCGTCCAGACAATCAGGATCCGCTCCTGCCCCCTCTGGACGCCGGACTTGTAATCACCGATCAGCGAGGATCCGGCGGGGATAAGAATACGACGGCCATCGAAGGAATAGACGTCCTCACGCACAATCCCCTTCACCATCCCGGCGAGATCGGAGTTGATGGCTGTTTCGAGCGTACCGCGGATCATCGTGCCCTGCGGTATCCAGGCATCGGTACGGCGATTTTCTGTGGCGGCCGACACCTCCACCCCCTGTCCGCCCATCGCCTTCAGGAAGGCCCGATCGCCATCGACAGCCCCGCCGCCATCTCCAGTAACGGTATTTGATGCACTGGCCGTGCTACTCGCCCCAAACGGACCTGCGCCAGCAGCGTCGGACGACGTCGCCGAAGCGCTTCTCGTCTGGTCGGATTGGTCGAAGACCATGGCGGAGGAGCGGACGCGCTCCAGCAACTTCGCCTTCCGCTCCAGCTCAATGCATTTCGGGTCGTCGGGATTTTTGCCCCGGGAGCAATCGATGTCCGCAGGCGGTGCGACAGGAGCTGAGGCCGGCACCCGCGGCGCCGGTGGTGGCGGAGGCGGAGGTGGTGCTGCGGGGACTTCGACCGTGGGCAGCGGTGGCGGTGACGGCGTCCGGAACCCTTCATTTCTCGGTGTCTGGACCGGCCGGAATTCCTCGCGAGGGGTCGTGTCGATCGGCGGCTCTGCCTCCCCACCCGCCAGAAGGAAATACAGGACGACACCAACGCCGGCGATGCTGGCGACGACTGCAAACGGGCGCATGAGGCCTATACCACCGCGCCTGACCTGTCCGCCGATGGATGCATCAGCGTCGATGGAATGGTAGTTGGGATCCGACATGAGCGCCTCCTATCTTGATTGCGATTGTTGGTTGGATGTCCCGCTGCCAATTCGCTTCGGCGATACCGCGCCCTCGATCGGCGCCGGTATATCGGCAGGCGTTGTCCTCAGATTGAAAAGGCAGGTTTCGGCTTCGGTACCAAAGCGCAGCGTCCATTGCCGCGAGACCTTGTCGATAACGATGTAGTCGGCCTCGCGGCGATAATTCACCAGGCTCTCGCGGCGCCTGCCATCGACGATGAAGATTGCCGGGATGTCACCGGTGAATTTCATGAAGGTCTTCAATCCATCGTCGAAGACCCAGAGCGGTTTGGCTCCGTCGCTGCCCTTGAACCCGTAGTCGTAATTGACCTTGTCGCGGCGGATATTCTTGATGTTGGGATTGCGCTGCGCATCCTGCGCCTGTTTCCAGAGCTCCGCCGTGCCTTTGAGACCCGCGTCTTCCGGATAGGTGAAGCGCAACTTGAAGGTCTGGTTCTGCATCGCTTTGGTGTCGTTGACACGAAGGTCGAAGGAATAGGTTCGCTTCGTCGTGACCACCGACAGGTTGGTGGCCGCGTCCTTCTCCATCGGTTTCAGGGTGAGCGAGCGCCGATCAGCCGAAGTGAGGATCTGCCAGGAGACTGTATCGCCGGCGACGACCTGTGTTATGTCCTCATCGGCGCCGAAGAGGATCGTCGTGACCAGCCCGTAGGTGCCCGTTACGAGGAAGACCTGCTCGGCCGAATAGGGAAGTGACCGGATTCTTGGGTCGAGGCGTCCCGGCCGGGCGACCAGTTCAGCATGTGCAGCCAGCGGCCCGAGCAGTACCAGGAGGGAAATTGCGGCCGTCCGCCTCATCATGGCGTGATCCCCGACGGCATGGTTTCGGGGACCCTTGCATATTCGGTCACGACAAAGCCGAGAGGATTGAAGAGACGGACCCGGTTGCTGGCGGGCAGGTTGATTTGCCGGTAGCGTATCGTCGCCGACCAGCGCGTGACGACATCGCCACCACGGCGACGTTCCCTTGTTTCGAAGCGAACAGCCATGGTCGATGGATTAAGCGGATTGACCGAGAGGATTTCCGGGCGGATTTCTCCGGTTGCGCCGAGCATCTTGACCGGTCCCCTCGGATTGGAGGGGTTCATCCAGGTCTCGTAATCCTTGAAGGCCTGTGAGCCCGGTTCTGACCACAGCGCAATCATGTCGAAATTATCCGATAGATAGCGGGGATCGTAGGTCTCGCGGCGAATGACGTAATTGCCGGCGAATGCTGCGCGCACGGCCTGGTTTTCCGAAACCGTCGCACGGTCTTTATCGAGCGTGGTTACCGTCTCCATGTAACCCGTGTTCCGATCGACGATCAGCGGAACGACCTCGGTGCGAACAAGCGGAAAGAGCTGCGCCACCGAAAACGACAGCACACCTGCGACGGCCCAGCCGGCCACGGCAAACCCCAGCAGGATGACGCCGATCAAGGTACGAAGTGATCGGTTTTTCTCACCCCAGGAAAGGTGCTGATCGTATATGTCCTGCGGACCGGCGACCTGGTCGGTCGGTGTGGTACGCAATTGCTTTCTGAACAATGCCAAGTTCAATCCCCAAAATCATGTTCGTCGTTAAGGTTTGCGAGTTGCGTCGTCGGTCAGACCCGGCTTACATCTGGAAAAGCTGGATTCGACCCGCGCATTTCTCGCCTCATTCACCGCTACGCCGGCGCATGGTCAGCATCCGGCCGAGCGCGCCGGCACCCGCCATCGTGCCGCGGCTGGCGAGGGCCGCCGCTGCGGCCGCGCCTTTCGGTCCGGCCAACATCCCGAGGGCCACCGCGGCGGCCTGTCCGCTTCTGGAAGTGCTGGAACCGAGTCTCGCGCGGGCAGCGCCGTACATTGTGCTAACACCGCCGCCACCAGGCGTATTCGCTGTCATCGAGCTATAGGCAAATGTCCTCGCGAATTCAGGTACCTGGAAAATGAAATAGGAGATCAGCGCCAGGTAGAGCACCATGGCCACTACGATGGCGAGCGCGTTTTCCTTGGTTGCCATTTCGCCATTGATCGTATCCATCATGCCGATCAGGAAGCCGAACGACAGTCCGGCCATGACGTAGGTGAAAAGCAGCATGAACATGCCGTAGGCGATGCCCCTGACCCAGGCCTCGAAGACAAAACGCGTGATACCGAAGAAATAGGAAAGGATGGCGATCGGGCCGATAGCCAGCATGACTGCGGTGATCATCTTGGCGAACAGCGTCACTCCGGTCAGGATCAGCAACATTGGCAGGAGTCCAAAAACGAGAACGATGAACACCACCACCGCGCCGGTGACGTTCGGCATCCACCCGGATTCGTAGGAATTGAAGAGCTGCATGGCAAAGTCGTAGACCTTGCGGGACATGCTCGCGACCTGAGAGGCAAGATCGGAGCCGGCCGCCTGCCCGCCCATCGCCGAGGAAATGGCAGCACCGAGGTCCTGTGGTGACGTCAGAACGATCTGGCCGATATTGTCGTAGAAGGTGGCCCAGGACATGACCAGCGCATAGGCAAACGCGAGTTTCGAGGCCGTGATCGCCATGTCCTGAAGAGATACGCTCGACAGGCCGAGCGCGCCCCAGAGAAAATAGAGAATGAGAAACAGTGCCAGGATCGATGAGACCAGATTGCTGTTCTCGGCGAACAGCCCCCAGGCTTTCTCCAGCGACGCCTCGTTGATCTTGTCGAAGTATGCGAGTGCATCGCCATAAAAATTCACGGCGTAACTGACCGGATCCATCATTCCCCCTGGAAGGAATTGACGGGTCGCATCGGACCGCAATCACTGCTGACGATTTCCGTGAGCGCCTGTTGCGGCGCCGTCGGTTCCTGCTGTGCCTCGTAGCCGAGCGCCGGCACGGGGTTCTCGTCGGCTGAGCATTTGGCCAGCTGTTCGTACTTGCTTGCGCATCCGGACAAAATGATAAGGGCGATGACCAGCACAGGGATAAACCTCACTGGTTCTGCTCCTCGAATGCCTGCAGCTGCTCGCGAATCGAAGCCTCGCCCGCGCCACCACCGCCATCGCGCATCACGCTGTCGGGAAGCGTTGCGAACGTCTTGAGGTTCTGGGATGAGGTTGCAAGCGCCGCCTTATACTGCTGGTTCAGCAGCATCACCTGGTTGTTCAGCGAGCCGACGGCCTCGTTGGCGGTCTGGTTACCCTGCAGCACCATCTGCGTGTTCTGTTCCAACGCGCCCTTGAGATCCTGCGCCGTACCGATCTGCTGCGTCGCCTGCATGAAAGCGTTCTGCCGGTCCTTGGTGGCGCTGTTCATTGCGTCGGTCAGGGCAGTCAGCGTCGTCAGCGCGTTGATGCCTTGTGAATAGGCCTGGTTGGCGCCTGAAAGCTCGCCGCCCTTGACGGTATCGACGACCATTTTCACCAGATTGAGCCCGTTGATGAGCTTGGCGGCCGTGTTCTGGAATTCACCGCTGATGCCGCCGAACAACGCTTCGTTTCCCGACAGGATGCTGTTGAAATCAGGCGCCTGGCCCATGCTGAACCCATTGCCGGTGGCGAGCTTGGCAAACTGGCTTGCATCCTGTGACCGGTCGCCAGTGATCGCCTGAAGCGTCTTGATCGTATTGTCCTTGACGATCGACGTGTCGCCCTGGATCTGCTTCGAGAGCTTTTCGATCTCCTGGCTTATCGCGATATTGGCCGCGTCTTTGACCGGGACCTGCGCAAGGGCGTGCGACATGCTGGTGATGCTGAGCGCTGCGGCAACAACGATTTTCTTCATCTGCCTGTCCTCTCTCTCTTCCTGTTCAATTTGCCGTTGGCCTGGCGTCGACGACTGTCACGAGCCCGAGCGCCGGGTCCTCCAACACCGAAAAGGTCGCGACATCGCCACTGGCGCGTGCCTGCTCCTGAAGGTCCTCGAGCCAACGCTGAATCTGATCTGTGGTGGCGGTCGTTGGCACCGCAAAGCATCGGGTGCTGCCGGTATCAATGATGGTCGAGGGGCACTGGACTTCAGCCATGACGAGCGAACCATCGTGGTCCTTGGCGTTGCCGCCTCCCGAGCCGCGCAAGGCCGCGGAAGAAGACTGGAGCCCAGCCTGCAGACGCTGCAAATATTGCTGGTTTGCCGCAAGCGATTTTCCCAGGAGCTCGTTCCAGACTGAACCACGTTCGACCTGCGCCTGAGTATTGCGGTCGACCGCCTTTTTCAGCTGCTCCCCGCATCCGCGTGCATCACTGACGGTTTCCGTCTCGACATCATCGCCCGACGGGGTCCGGTCGCCGTTCTCAGCCTTGTTCCGGCTGTAGTAGGCCGAGACTTTTTTGACGTAGTCCTGTGTCTCGGGAATATTGGGTATCCGTCCGTTCTGGAGGGACTGACGATAAGGCCCAGCATTGTATCCGGCGGCGATCAGGTCGTAGCGATTACCGAACATGCCCTGCAGTTGCTTGATGTATTTGACCCCGCCACGAATATTGTCGCGCAGATCGTAGGGATTGACACCAAGCCCAGCTGCAGTCCCCGGCATCAGTTGCATGACGCCAGTGGCCCCCACAGGAGACCGCGCCGATTGGCGAAAGCGTGACTCCTGCTCGGCGATCGCCAGCGCGAAATTGGGATCGACCCCCTGGCGGATCGCTTCGTCGGCGACCATACGGGCGACCTCCTGCTGGCTATGCGTGCGCTTCGACGGGCTGGCAGGCGTGGTCTCACCGGCCATGCCATCGGCCGAGCAATCCGCCGGCGCACCGGATCCCTGCCCGGGCGCTACGCTGTCTGTCGTGCCGCCTGACGCACCCTTCAACGCTTGCGTGTCCGACTGATAGGTCTTGTACCAGTTCTCCGTCGCCTGCTGGATCTTCCGGCGGGCGTTATCGATTACCGGCACTTGCGCAAAGACGGGTGCGGATGTGAGTAAGGTGGAGAGCACGATAGCGCCAACGGTGGCCAGCTCAGGAATTCTTGCGTTGGTCATCGGATACATCCCCCTCCCAGTCACAGAATTTCGAAAGCCAGTTCTTCGGATCGTTGCCATATTCGTCGAGCAGCATCTCGACCTCGCGGACGGTCTCCTCGCGACCGGACAGGACCTTGATGAATTCCGGCATATGGGACATGTCGACACGGGCGATTACGCTGCTCTTTGCCTGCTTGATCAGCATGAAGCGCGAGGCCGGATCGCCATTCTTGACCCAATCGAATTCAGCCCTGGATAGACCGAAATGCTCCATGTAGGAGTTTTCGTCCGCCTTCGGATTGGCGAAAAAGATGTTGGTCGATGTCTGCTCAATGATCGTCCGGCTGACGCTCGACTGCACCACGTCGTCGGCCGACTGCGTGCCGAAAATGACGAGACCGTTCCGTTTCCGGATGGTCTTGAAATAGTCCTTCATGGTGCGTTTGAATTCGTCGTCGTCGAGCAGCTTCCAGGCCTCGTCCATGAGGTTGATGATCGGCGCCTTGCCGTCATAAACCTCGTCGAGCCGATGGAACATGTAGAGGAGTGCTGCGGTTCGCACCGGTGGATCGTCGAGGATAGACGTCATGTCGAAGCCGATCATCGGCCGGGAGACGTCGAGATTGTCGTCGGCATTGTCAAAGAGCCAGGCAAAGGGTCCGTGATCGACCCACTTGTCGAGCCGCGCAATCAGGCTTCCCTCCGTTCGCTCGCTGCCTGCCAGCAGGGCGCGAAGTGACGACAGTCGGCGATAGGACCGGTCCTTCGTTTTCAGGACCGATTTGATCGCGGTGCGGATGATGGTCTCTTCCTGTGGCGTCAGGCTTTCGCCTTCCTTCGCCGGCTTTAGCATGAAGCTCAGGAGACGATAGAGGAAGACGCGGTTCTCCTCGGTATCGTCGAGGAGCAGCGGGTTCCATCCCGACGGTTCGCCGGGTTCGAGCGTCATGTAGGTTCCGCCCGCCGCCCGTACCATGATGTCGAGGCCGCGGTCCTTGTCGAAGACGATCGTTTTCAGGCGCGGGCTGACGCGGTAGGCCTGAAGGATCAGGAAGGCCATGATCACGGTCTTGCCGGAACCCGTCGGTCCGAACACCGTTGTGTGCCCGACATCGCCCTGGTGAAAGTTGAAGAAGAACGGCGTGCCTGACGTCGTTTCGAATATGGTGATCGCTGGACCCCAATGATTGCCGTCCGGCTTGCCGTAGGGATAGGCGTGAAAGCTGCTCAGGCCCGCGCAATTGAGCGTCGAGATTACGGCACGTCGGGCGATATAGGCCTGATTGCCAGGGAGCTGCGCCCAATAGGCCGGTTCCGCGTTCAGATCCTCGCGGACATAGGAGGCACCCAGCGCACCAAGTTCGTTGCCGATCAGGGCGACACCATCGTCGAGTTGGGCCGCCGATCTCGCCACTGGCATGACGGTGAGATGATGCTCGGCGAAGGCAACGCGTTTCCTCGCCAGTTCGTCACGCGCAAGATCGAGATTGGCCTGGACGCTGGAACCACCCTCGTCTGCCTTCGACAGCTGCCGGTCGAGGCGCTCGATCCTGCTTCTCGCGGCCATGTCGTCAATGAAAGACATGGATTGGGCAAGCACCATCTCGAATGGGAGCTTGAGAATGTAATCGAGCATGCCGGCGCCCGTCTCGGGCGGATATTCCTTCAAGGACACCACCGCGGCATAGCGGTCATCGCCAGGCGTATCGCCCTGAAGATGGATGGTTCGGTTGCCGATCGATGTGCGGCGCGCTGGCAGCATCGCGTCTATGGGAAGGTTGCCGAGCCGGATCGGTCGGACACGGCCGCCATTCAGCAGCGTGTAGAAGAATTCGCATTGTTCCGAAAACCAGATTTTGGAGGTTCCCTCCTCGACCTCCATGCTTTCAGAAAAGTCGCGGTAGATCGTCTTGCCGTTGCCAAGATCCACCTGGATGCGCTGTACGTCGCGCAGGACTTTGGGACCGTAAGCGGCAAGCGACTTCTCGAGCGCCTTGGTGGCTTCAACCAATTTGTCTCGCATCGAGCGAAACTGCTCCTTGCGAACGACATCGCCACCGATGCCCATGATGCGGGAAAGCGCGGATCCTTGTTTGAACAGCGGGCGCACGACGAGCGAGATGTAGGTGTCGTTGACGAACATCTCGTTGCGCGAGATGCTCGCCTGATAGACATCGTCCAGACGCTGGATAAAGGGGTCGGTAAAGGTTGCCGGCAAGGACGGTGCGACCTTGCGCCTGACAACATGGGTGTAGAGCGCAAAATTGCCAATCGAGGAAATGGCGCGGAAAGCCGAATTTCGCTTCCGCTGCAGCATGTTGATCGTTTCGATGTCGGCCGTTTCGAACGAAAAACCTGTGAGACGCAGGGTCGAGACCAGGCAATCGTTCTTCAGCCGGATAATGCCGTTTTCGATCGGAACGTAGAAGGGAACATGGGTCGAGATACTGCGATCGGCGAAGATCTCCCAACCCTTCGACAAACTTCCCTTCAGCGATCTTGCCATCGTGCTCATCGGTCAGGCTCCGTAGGTCCGGATACCCCCGCCAAGTCTGCGGCCGAGGGGATTTATGCCGCACATGCTGAGACGGCCGAGGATGTCGAAGAACCAGAGATCGAGTTTGACCGTCAGCACATAAAGAATCCCGTGCAGGATGACGAAGGAGACGGGAAACCAGAGGATGGAGCCCAGCACCATGAACACCATCAGCGAGACAAAGCATTCCGCCAGGAAGTAGGTGTAAGGGATCCCCATCACCGTCGGCGGCCGCGTGAGGGCCAGGATGACGGGATAGGATTCGATATAGTCGTCACCGCCTGACGTCTTGTTGCCGGAGTTCGCCATGATTACGATCCCGCCCCAGCTAAGAAGTCGACAAGCTCAGCGGCAGCGAACATGCCGGCGAGGCTTCCACCGACCCGCAGAAGCGCGCCCCAGGACCAGAAGCCAAAGGCCGCTGCCAGGAACATACCGATGAACGCGATCGCGCCGACGGAGCGACCGAATGCGCCAGTGAAGAACTGTACCAGTCTGTCGGCAGCATTCTCCAGGGCATCAAGGCTCTGCGCTGCCGCCGGCTCGTATTGACTGACGAACAGCACCGAGGCGGCAAGCAGCACCATCGCGGCATGGCCGGCCCACTTGCGTTTGACCAGGGAGCGGCAGGTTACGCTGCCAACAAGAATTGCCATGACCACTATGTTCATTGAAGTACCTCTTCCTTGACGATTTTGACCGGACCGCCGAGTTGCGCCGCTTTCAGCGGCTGCGGGTAGCGGCTGTCCAAAGCGAGCGGGCTTGCAGCTGAGAAAACAAGCATCGGGGACCTTGCCCGGTCGGCCGGGCCTGATCGGCGGTTCTGATTGGATTGAGAGTCAGGTGTCGGAGCAGGTGTCGGAGGCTGGGAGCTTGCCGACTTGCCGGTATAGTAGCCGACAACACGTGTCACATAGTCCGCGGTTTCGCGGATCAGCGGCAGGGATTGATGCGCGTCAACGCGGGGTTCTCCAGCATTGTATGCGGAGGCGATCAGCACAGGGTTGCTATACTTGTCGATGAGCACCCGCAGGAAACGCGTGCCCGCGCGAATATTCGGTTCGGGGTCGGTGAGGTCATGGACGCCAAAGGCCTCGCCGATCTTCGGCATGACCTGCATCAAACCGATGGCGCCGGCCGAACTGACAAGGCCGGGATCGAACCTTGCGTTTTCCGCCCGCATGATCGACAGAACCCAGTTAGGATCGACGTCCTCCTCAGCAGCGATTTCCATTGCAAGTGCCGCGTAGTCTTCGGGCACGCCGGAAAGCAGATCGGGACGGGCTGGCGTCCTTGTGCGATCGGAAGACGTGCGGGGTTCGATGGCCGGATTGGCAGACCGACGGACAGTGCCTGCGTCAGACGAGAAAACGCTGATGGGCGAGAGCACGGCGCGGTCGCGCCGTGCTCTCATGCTGCCGGCCGCTTCTCCCGGTAGCTCTGTGTTACTGTCGTCGGTTTCAATCGCTGCTTCTGCAACAAATGAAAGAATTGCGGGAATTGCGTTGGTATTGGCCTGTCCCCCAAAACGCTCATTGAAACTGGTAAGGTCGATGCTTGGCGGTGGGTGTGGGTCAGCGTCGACGGCGAGTGCTGACAGCGCACCGGGCTCACTTGAGGTTTCACCCGCGAACCGGAACGACCAATCGGTATGGTCATGATTCTCGCCGATCTTGAGTGGGTCGCTCTCGGCGGACGTTGCGGCAAGACATGTAGCCAGGAGCACAGACGTCACCACAGGCCAGACTGCCCTTCGTAACACTCTGGATCGCGGTCTAATCACAGAAGAAAGCAGGCTGTCATCCATTCCGAACCAGTCCATAACTTGTACTTCAATACAAGTTATGGACTGCAATCCGCGCCGGAAATCAACTGAAAAATATAACTGGAGTACAAGTTTTATCCCAAAGGCCGATATCGCCTTCAGAAATACTACACAAAATCAATCCTTTAGCCGCGACCACCGATCCGGCTTCCATCGATACTCGATCTGGTCTCGATCGCCAAGAATTTGAGCCAAACGAACAGCGGTTCCCCCTTTGACCAGCACGGAACCGGCGTCGGCACCTGACTGTCCTTGATAGATTCGGCACGTAAAATTTGGCAGTTCCCGCTGGATCCTGGATACCGGCCAGCAAGAAGAAACCTGATAACGAGAACCATCAAGATTCGGCGCGAGGCCACGTGAGACCTGCTGCACCGGCCCAAGACGATGGCGCCCGAACGACGTGCCATACTCCAGCTGGCACTCGGTGATATTTCTGGGATAATTCCTGCAGGCTGTGAGGC
Source organism: Phyllobacterium sp. MT110 (assembly GCF_058792715.1). NCBI lineage: Bacteria > Pseudomonadati > Pseudomonadota > Alphaproteobacteria > Hyphomicrobiales > Phyllobacteriaceae > Phyllobacterium > Phyllobacterium sp. MT110. The sequence goes on along the minus strand of NZ_JBXAFE010000009.1, from coordinate 62,129 downwards.
TGAGATAGGCATACGGCGCTGGCGGCAGCGGCCGGGGCGGCTGCTCAAGCCGCCCGCATGCGGCCAAGGGAATTGCGACGGCCATAGGCCAAAACAGCGCCTTCAAGATTTGCACGGCTCACCTCCTAAGTTTCCTGCTGATATCCGGCATGTTCGAGGGCTTCGAGAAAGAGATCCCTTGCGAGCCCGCAATAGGGCGACGAAGGCTGCGCCAGATGCAATTTGGTCAGGACCAACCCAAGCGTTCCAATGGTCGTGGTTACCTCTTTGAGGTCATCATTCAGGCCATCGCGAAACAGTTCACGTCCATCATGGCCCTTGACGACGATCGCATAGTCGTTGCGGGCAATGCTGTGCCACAGTTCGACGGTACCGGTTTCGCCGTCCTGGGTTTCCGTGTCGCAGGTGAGCATCATCGCGTAGTCTGGAAGAGGAACGTCGCACTCCTCGATCCAGGTCCCGCAAGCAAACTCCGTAAGAGCCACCACAGACGAGAACAGCAGCAAACGTTCGTTTACCAGCAGCCGCCGTTGCCCGAGGCGCACGAAGCCGTTCATAACACCCGAACGGATGAGATTTGGCGCGAGACCTTCCTCGCAGTGCTCGCAGATCTGCACCAACTGATCGTTCCGGACAGAGAACGTGTTGTGAAAACGACCGAGAACCAAGCGTTCGATGTTTTCGGTGCGGCCGCCAAGCGACTCGACGAATGCGAACGCGCCAAACCGCGTCCAGGCTTGCTTGACATCACTCTCAGCCGATAACTCTGCGGTGCTCACCAGACTGGATGGGCCAGCCACGATACCTGCGGTCCGCGTCTCAGCACCGCAGTGCGGGCAATCAATGCTGACCGGTACACGGTACCATTCCTTCGTCAGTAGAGATCGGTGGCTTGTCAGTGGGAAACCCGTCTTGCTATTTTGCTGGTGGGACTTGCGGATATCAGTGCATAGCCGGCGCTCATCGCCTTGCAGCAAGAAAGAAATGTCATCGAACATAGTGAGAGCACAGCGACGCGACTTGCACTTCAATACAAGTTTGTAGCAGTCATAGTCGAAACGCTCAAGATGGGGAAGTCAGGTTTGGTGGTGGAACCGGCCAAAGCAATCCGGTCGTGTCCCCCCTGAGATTCGCGGGTGGTTGCACCGACCGCCTTGGCGCTGGAAAACTACCGTTCGGACACATCCTCGACAGCTGCGCATATTACCGGCCAACGCGGCTCGCCCGACGGAGTTCGCCGGACGTCAATGTCTCGACCTCAAGCCCAAGCTGGACAGCACATTCAAATAGCAGCAGAAACATTCCTTCCAGAACACTGGGTCATTTCAGGTCGAACTGAACTAACGGATCGGAAACAAGAACGGCCACCGTTCAAGCCGCCACCTGGTCCAGCCTCCGGTCGAGTTCGCGAACGGAAATACCGAGCAGTTCAGCAGCCCGCGATTCACCGATTACCCCCTCAGCTAGGGCGCGGAAGCACAGGCGCTCGAAGCGCCTTGGTTCTTCTACTTCAGGAGCCAAGCTTTCCGGCTCCTCATAGGGCGCATCGCGCCATCCTCTTTCTGAAAAGACCTTGAAGAGTCGTGTGCAAGCGGCCTGGCTGATAATGCCGAGATCCTGACAACGGTATGCAAGCGCCTGGACGCTCACACCGAAACGTTTCTTCAGCGCAACCAGCTCTCCAATGCTGATCGACGATCGATGCGCGCCAACCTCTGCACGCAAAACATCGGCCGGCATTAGAAAGGCGCCAGCGAAGCGATGTGCGGCTTTTTCCTCGTCAACCCCGTCGCACGGCGCAATGACCATGTGCCCCAATTCATGTGCAAGGTTGAATCTTTTGCGCTCGGACCAGGTGCTGCGCTTGACGACAATCACTCGCGCAGCTTCGCGCTCCTTACGTCGAACCTTGGCGGCGAGCCCATCCACATTGTCGAGATCGAGTGATAAAACCTTTATTCCTCGCTCTTCAAGCAACTCTGCAAGCTGTGGAATCGGATCGTTGCCGAGACCCCAATCGTCGCGGACGGATCGGGCTGCATCCTCGGCATCGCGAACGTCGGTGACTGCATGCGGCGCGCTCCGTGGCTGCTCCCACTCTACGCTCCGCAAGTGAAGCAGGTCTTCAACGGCAAGATAGCGCTCCAGCATGTGGATGGCACGGGCCTCCAACGTTGCTACTTCCTTGGAGGACGCTCCCAATTTTTTTCGGAAATCTACACCCTCGAGCGAAAGCTCATCGTCCCTGAGAAGGTATTCTTCCGAGACGGCGAGGGCCTTGGCCAACGCCATCAGAATTCCAGAACTTGGCATGTCCTCGTTTCGTTCATATTTTCCAATGGCTTGCGCCGAAACGATCCGGTCCATAGCATCCGCAAGAGCGCGCAACGAGAATCCCGATGCCGATCGGGCAACCTTAAGCTTGTTTCCGATCATAATGGCCTCCTTGTAACAGTCGGTTTCCATAACTATGTATACAACTTATTTTTGTAAACTAAGTTCCCTTGCAGGGTGAAAAATGCACTCCCATATCCGGAGCGCTGCGGCGTTTGGCGCACCTTTGTAAACCGGACCATAGGGCGCCGCGACTGCCGCCGCTATGGCGAGTTGCAGGCGGACAAGACGACAAATGGAGCTGGATATGGCGGGTACTGACGATCAGGTTGAGAGATTTCTTCAGGCGATGGCGGAGGAACTGGCCATTCCGGAGTCCCGGTATGAGCAGGCGGAAAGAAGCTACAAGTCTCTAGGAGACTGGTTTCATCGGCCTGAAAGCACGGTTCGCAATTTTGATCCGACCGTTTACGTGCAGGGATCGTTTCGACTCGGAACCGCAATCCGGCCGATAAACGATTCCGAGGAGTATGACGTCGACTCGGTTTGCGAGCTCAAGAAGCTTGCGAAAGGTGACCTTACCCAGTTCGACCTGAAACAGCTCCTAGGTTATGAAATCAAAGCCTATCATGATGCCAAAGGCATGACGAAGCCTGTGGAAGAGGGTAGACGCTGCTGGGTGCTTTCCTATGCCGACGGTGCGCAATTCCACATGGATATCGTGCCTGCCCTTCCTAACGGGATGGAGCAGCGACTTCTCCTGGAGCGTGCCCATTTCGACGTACGTTGGGCAGATACTGCCATCGCCATCACCGACCGGGAAGTCCCGACCTACAGGCAGAAGACGTATGATTGGCCGCGCTCCAATCCTAAGGGGTACGGTGAATGGTTCAAGTCACGAATGGCCGTGGTCCTCGCGCGGCGGAAGCGGGAGCTGGTGGAATCGTTGCGCCAGCGAGGCGTGACGGCGAGCGTCGAGCAACTTCCGGACTTCCGCGTACGCACACCGCTGCAAGCCGCGGTGATGATCTTGAAGCGGCATCGCGACAATATGTTCGCCCAAGAGGCCGACTTGAAACCTATTTCCGTCATCATCACGACCCTGTCTGGTCACGCCTACGGTCAGGAAGACACCATTGCCGGCGCTCTCTTCTCCATCCTCAACGGAATGGATCGATATATCCAGCATGACGGGTCCAAATTCATCATTCCAAACCCGACCGACCCTTTCGAAAATTTTGCTGACAAGTGGGAAAAGAACCCGCGCAAGGCCGAGGCCTTCTTCCGATGGCTCAACCAAGCACGGGAAGACTTCGGTCGCGCTGCCCGTGCCGCGACGTTGCAGGGTATGAACGAGGCGGTGTCGGCCCGTATGGGCGCAGCATTGTCGGATCGGGCCACGCGCCGCATCGGCGGCGGCAGCGGGCTCCTGAGGGCGGCGTCGGTGGCTCCCATCGCGCCGGTCGCAGCGATTCCGTCTTTTGGAAATGCCGCTCGGGTTCCCACTACGCCGAAGGGATTTGCATGAGCTGGTGGCTTACCGACGTTGCCCGTGCGAAAGCCGAGCGAACTGCGATCGCGCAATTGTCTGAACGCGATGGCTGGTTGTCGGGTATCTCCTGGCGGCTGGGAGATGATCTTCATCTGATCGTGGATTTCGACGTGCAACATGGCGCAGAGACGTTTGGTCTTTCCATGATATATCCGTCCACCTTTCCCGACACACCACCAATGGTGCAGCCCCGCGATGAACGGCGCCTTTCCTGGCATCAGTACGGCCCCGGCGGTGAGCTTTGCCTCGAGTTCAGGCCGGACAACTGGGCTCCTTCGATCACCGGCGCAATGATGGTTGAAAGCGCCCATCGTCTTCTGTCAGGAGAGCGGCCAGGCGAAAACGAGCCCGGCATCGTCCGCTCAGCGCATCAGGCATCAATCGGCAGGGAGACCCGTGGCGAGTTTACGCGCTTCATTCTTGACGACAGCGCCGCGACGGTTCTTGCAGCTTTGCCCGTCGATGTTCCGACAGCCATCACCGTCTGGGATCGGCTCGCCAAGCCAACATGGGTCGCATCGCTCATGAGCGTAGGTGAAGAAGGGATATTGTGGGCCCAGAATGCGCCGCAACCCTCGCACTCCTCGGTCGCAAATGGGTTCGTTATCCGGACAACGCGAAACGTTGACCGCTTCCGCCTAAGCCCCAAAGATTTCGCCGACGTGATGCCGGTAGAGTTTCCCGACCTGCTGGCAAAACTTCCCAAGAACCCATTCGATGGTTTTGTGTTGCTTGGAGATGAAAACCATTGGGTCGCGCTAAATCTTTACCCCTATGAGGGCAAACAGAGTGTCTTTGGCTATAAGATAATTGTCGCCCCAAGCGTCTCTGGAAGGCTGCCTGCAGGTTACGACAGCTTGGCGCAAAAGCGGATAGCAATCGTTGGCTGCGGTTCTGTGGGTTCAAAAATCGCAGGCACGCTCGCGCGATCTGGCGTACGCAATTTCACGCTGGTCGATGACGATGTCTTTTTCCAGGCAAACCTTGTCAGGAATGATCTTGATGCGCAGGCAATCGGTCAACACAAAGTCGATGCCCTTGGAGCCCGCCTGCAGAATCTGGTGGCAAACGCAGACATCTCCGTTCGGCGGATTGCACTCGGTCAGCAGGAGAGTGCAGGATCGACAGAGTCCGTTATGGAGGAGTTGGTCCAAGCCGACCTATTGGTCGACGCGACGGCAGACCCCCGAGCGTTCAACCTCGTTGCAGCTGTTGCCCGTCGTCATAGCAAACCCATGGTCTGGTGTCAGGTCTTTGCGGGTGGGATCGGCGGCATCATTGCTAGGGTCCGCCCGGGGTTTGATCCGATCCCTACCGAAGCGCGCAGCCAAATCCGCGCATGGTGCGATAGTCATAACGTGCCCTGGATCGCCGCAACCGAGACGGACTATGGCATCGAGCGAGATAACGCCCAACCGTTGATCGCCGATGACGCTGATGTCAGCGTAATTGCCAACCATGCGTCCAGGTTCATTCTGGATTTTCTCACGCGCGAGCAAAGCGTCTTTCCTTGCTCTGCCTACGCGATCGGACTGGTGGCCGAATGGATTTTCCGTGCGCCCTTTGATACCTGGCCAATCGATCTTCGGCAGGAAGGTGACTGGGGTGGTGCGCAGGAACTGGCTTCGTCCGAAGAGCTCAAAGAGCTCCTTACATCGCTGTTTCCGAAGGTGAATGCGTGATCAGGGTCACACTCTCCAGACAGATCCGTGATCGCATGAAGTTACCGTTGAGGCGAGCCGGATCGCGTGAAATCGGCGGCATTCTCATGGGACAGGAGATTGCAAGCGGGCATTTCTCCGTTCTAGACTTCTCGGTGGACGAAGCGTCAGGAGCCGATGCCCACTTTGTGCGTGATGCTGATCATCACCGCCATGCGCTGGATGCGTTTTTCGACCGAACAGGTCACAATTATCAAGCATTCAACTACTTGGGCGAATGGCATTCCCATCCAAGTTTCCCGGTTCGACCAAGCCTCACTGACGTGCGCTCCATGCAGGAACTGGTTGACGGTGAAAGAGGTATCGGTTTTGCCGTGCTCCTGATTGTGAAGCTTGGGTTTTGGGGCCGTTTCAATGCATCAGCGAGCCTGCACCGGCGTGCACTCCCGCCTGAAATGATCGACCTGCGCGCAAATTGAAGGGCATCGCGATGAACTGGAATACATTGGATTTTGTCGTTCGATCGTTGGTCTCGTGGTTCGTGCGAGCCCGTCATGCTGAAAGCTGGATTTTCCGCGGAGCCGTTGCGGCCTTGGTTGCAATCCACGGGGCAAACTGGGTCTTCAAATATTCCGGTACCATCGGAGGGGAGTCCGGATCGATAGAGTTCGGAACGGCAGGTGCTGTGCCCGATAGTATTCTCTGGATCATCACGGTCGTCTGCATTGCCCTCATGTTGGGATCGGCCGTGTGGGCCTGGATACGTTATGCGAACGAGCAAAAGCGTCTTGCGCGGAAAAAGGTCTTTGTCATCGAAGGGAGAGGTTTGCGCGATGACGATGGATCATCGCTCAAATCCGCCGTACCCGAAAGCATAACGGGCACGCGTATCGACTACATGCTCGATCTGCGGCAGCGCAAAGATGGCGTAATCGTCGAGCCGGAAGATCTCCTTCCACCTGTTGCCGCAATGAAAACCTGGGTCCATCAGGCGCAGAAGGGCAACGAACGTAGCGACCTTACGACAGTCTATGGCGGCCTGACGGCCGTCCCATTGACCTTTTTGACCGGTCTGCTTCTGGACGACGAAGGCGATATTGTCGTCATGGATTGGGATCGGGTTGCAAGCCGTTGGCGCCTGCTTGACGGTCAAGACGATGCATCACGTTTTGAAATTACCGGTATGGAACAGGCCGGGGCACAGCGGGAAGTCGTTCTCGCGATCTCAGCTTCGTATATGGTGAAAACCGAAGATCTCGCGACGACGTTTGACTGCCCGATTGTCAGAATGACATTGCCTGACCTGCAATCATCTCATTGGTCTCAGGCGAGGCAGTCAGAGCTAGCCGATCAGTTCCTCGGCGTCTTGAAAAAGCTCGATGCAATGGGCGTGGAGCAAGTCCATCTGGTTCTGGCAGCCCAGAACAGTGTCGTGTTCAATCTCGCTCGTCGTTATGACAAGCGAAATCTACCGAGGGTCGCGGTCTATCAGTTTGAACGTTCCCAGGAAAGGCGATACCCGTGGGGGATCGAGATGCCTGTTGCCGGGGTAAATGTTGCCCGTGTGATTCAGACGGATGAAGGCGCTGCGCGATTTCCGGAACGGACGTAAGGGTGAGCCTCGAGGACAGCTGGGATATGGCGAACACCTGAGCGTATGGTGTCCTGACACTTGAGAAGTTTTGGCTCATCCTCGGACCGGGCGCTGACCTCAAGGCCGACCTCGATAGGAGCCGGTCTATTCCGCGTGGGGATCAACAGTCTTGCGGTCCTGCTGCAAGAGGTGATGGGGATGGACCGGCTTGCCCATCATCCGTGCGTTCAGCAATCGCCAGCGTGACCGCTTGAAACTTTTGTTCTTTGAACGGTGTTGTATCGCAACCGATGCTAGCTGGAACAGCCCCGCATCGCTGCATTGGTGGGGCCTGGTCAGTGTATCACGTAATGGGACAAGGTTGCCATGTGTCGGGTTTTTGCATATATTCAGTGTCGGGTTTTTGTAACGGGAAACCGATCATGGATCAGACATTGAAGCAACGGATCAGGACGAGAGTTAGCCGGACGAAAAAGACCGACGTCTTCATTCCGCGCGACTTTGCTGACCTGAGCGGTGGCGATCAGGTTCTTCGGGCCCTGAGGGCGTTGGTGAAGGATGGCGCGCTCATACGCTTGGGCTATGGTGTCTATGCGCGGGCCGTACGGTCACGGCTGTCGGGGCGCGTTATGGTCTCCAGTTCAAACGGGTTTCACGGTGCTGCCCTCCAGGCCCTGAACAAACTTGGGGTCCCTTGGGAGCAAGGTGACAGCACCCAGGCCTATAATCTGGGGCAGTCCACCCAGGTCCCGGTTAATCTTACCGTCAAGGTCGGGAAACGCTTCAGCCGCCGGCTATCCGACGGCCGTACGGAGCTTCGCGTTGAGCGATAAGCCGGACCTGCAGACGCTGCTCGAGGTGCAGGACCACTTCGCCCTGCCCTCGACGGCCCTCGTCGAAAAGGATTGGTTCGTCGTGCGTGCCCTCGCGGCGATCCACGACGTAGAGGTCGACGGATTGACGTTGGCTTTCGGTGGCGGGACGGCGCTTGGCCGGGCATATCGTCTGCTCGAACGCATGTCAGAAGACATAGACTTGCGCATCGTAGGGGAAAATGCCGGTGAGCGCGGGTCCCTCAAGCGTATGAGACGCGCGGTCAGCAAACGTCTGGAAGACGCCGGCTTCACGGTTGAAGGGCACGTGCTGGTCCTCCAGAACGGCTCTTATGTACGATACGACCTGCCCTACGATCCGATCGCCAAGGGCGAGGGTGTCCTACGCCCGGAGATCAAGATCGAAATTGCGGCTTTTCCGATCTGCACCGCCCCGGAGTTGTGTTCGGTCACCTCATTCGTCGGGGAAGCCACCGGCCGGCCGGCCGAGGCCAACGATGTTAAATGCGTTCGTCTGGTGGAAACGGCTGCCGACAAGTTCGTCGCGCTCGGGCGCCGGGCAGGCTTTGCTTTTGCCGGGCACGAGCCGCTAGACCATACGCTGGTCCGTCATGTCTATGACATTTCACGCATGGACGGTAAGTACGACCTAGATACAGCAGCTGCAATTGCACTGGATACGATGGTGGCCGAGGCAAAAGGTGACCGGGCGGACAAATACCCGGACTACAAGTCAGATCCTCGCGCTGAGACGCTCAAGACGTTTGAGATCATGGCGACACATGCCGAATTCGCCGCGCACTACGAAAAGCTCATGGGCGACATGGTATACGGCGCGCGGCCAAGTTTCGCGGAGGCCTTCACCGTTGTAGAACGCTTTGCGCAGAAAGTCCGAGAAGCCTAAGGTCGGTTTCGCCGATGCAGACTGGAACATTGACCGGAAACGCAGAGCTCATCGATAGGCGCGTTGTAAGGCCGGTGTTGCTACCGGGTCACCCGACCTAAAATGGCGGCAATAGGGTAGCAGGCTGCCTGACAAGCCTGTCCCGTTGATGCTCGCTTGCAATTCTTGAAGCTTGCCTAGTCTCAGGAGGCTGATGCCGACAAAGCTGCATCGAGCGACCTGCCCCCACTGCCCGCAAGCCAGGACCTGAAAGTGAGCAGGTCGGGGTTTATTTCGGTATGCCTGCGGCGAAGGCCGTCTGTCTTGAGTTGGTGATTAGCTCTAAGTCCATGGCTTATGTCATGCGCTACATTGATTTCCCCCATTGAGCTTTTGTCTGTCGACGATGTTGGTCGCCGGCGGGATTGGTCGGACGAAGAGAAGGTTCGGATCGTCGAGGAGAGCCTGCAAGGCTTCCGGCAGGGCTCGGTAACGGCGCGGCGTTATGGATTGTCGCGGTCACTGTTGACCCGTTGGCGTCGGGAATACCGAAGCGGGCTTCTGCACGTTTCCGCGTCAACGGGCTTCGTGCCGCTTTCGATTTCGCCACCGCCGGCGGCATCTTTCGAGATGGACCCGCGGCGGCCTGAAGACGACAGGATGATCGAGATCGGCCTGCCGAACGGTCGCCGCCTGACGATCCCGGCTTCGCTTGATCCAACTATCCTTGCTCGGCTGTTGCCGGTTCTGGACGCGTCATGATCGCCTTTCCGCCCGGGGTGAAGGTGTGGATTGGGGGCGGTGTGACGGACATGCGTTGTGGCATGAATAGCCTGGCGTTGAAGGTGCAACAGGGGCTTGGCCGCGATCCGCATGGCGGCGAGGTCTTCTGCTTTCGAGGTCGCAAAGGTGACCTGATCAAGGTCCTGTGGCATGACGGCGTCGGCATTTCGCTCTACCTGAAGCGCCTGGAGGCAGGCAAGTTCATCTGGCCGGTTAGCCAGAATGGCTCCGCCGTGCCGGTGTCGGCGGCTCAACTCGGCTATCTTCTGGAAGGGATCGACTGGCGTAATCCACGCTGGACGCAGCGACCTGCAACGGCAGGCTGATCGCGAACATTCCTCTGTTTTTGTTGGGCTTTTAACAAGCGGCATGGTAGCTTTCGGCCATGGACGACGCTGCTTCGGAGATAGCCAGGTTACGGGCCGCGCTTGCGGCGTCGGAGGCACGTGCCGCCTCCGCCGAGGCTGATCTCGCGCAGGTGCGAGCCGTCGTGACGACGTCCGAGGCGATGATCCGGCACCTCAAGCTCGAGATCGCCAAGGTGCGTCGCGAGCAATATGGTCAGAGTTCGGAACGACGCGCCCGGCTGATCGACCAGATGGAATTGCAGCTCGAAGAACTTGAGGCCGACGCCACCGAGGACGAGATCGCCGCGGAACGCGTGGAGGCGGAGGTTGTACAAATTCCAGCCTTTGAACGCCGCCGCCCGGTGCGCAAGCCGTTTCCCGAGCACCTGCCGCGCGAACGGCTGATCATTGAAGCTCCTTCGACCTGCATCTGCTGTGGCTCGGCCCGGATCGTGAAGATGGGTGAAGACGTCACCGAGACGCTGGAGGTGATCCCGCGCCAGTGGAAGGTGATCCAGACGGTGCGCGAGAAGTTTACCTGCCGGGACTGCGAGAAGATCAGCCAGCCACCGGCTCCTTTCCATGCGACACCACGCGGATGGGCGGGACCGAACTTGCTCGCGACGATCCTGTTCGAGAAGTTCGGCCAGCACCAGCCATTGAACCGCCAGGCTGAGCGCTACGCCAGGGAGGGCGTCGATCTCAGCCTCTCCACGCTGGCCGACCAGGTTGGAGCCTGCGCAACGGCGCTGCAGCCGATTCATGATCTGATCCGCGCCCATGTGCTGGCCGCCGGGCGGCTTCATGGCGACGACACTACCGTGCCGCTGCTGGCCAGAGGCGCAACGAAGCAAGCGAGGTTATGGACCTACGTTCGCGATGATCGTCCCTTCGCGGGGGGCGCGCCTCCTGCGGCACTCTTCTACTTCTCACCAGATCGGGAGAAGACCCATCCCAACACGCATCTTGCCGGATGGCACGGCATACTGCAGGCAGATGCCTATGGCGGCTACAACGACCTCTATCGTGCCGGCCGCAGCCCCGAACCAATCAAGAGCGCGCTCTGCTGGAGCCATGCGCGACGCAAGTTCTTCGAGTTGGCCGACATCGCCGGCAACGTGCGCAAGGGCAAACCTGCCCATGAGATATCGCCGGTCGCGCTCGAGGCTGTAGCCCGTATCGATGCGCTCTTCGACATCGAGCGGGGCATCAACGGGACGTCCGCAGAGGACCGATTAGCTGCCCGACAACAGCATACTCATCCGCTTGTCGAGGACCTACACGACTGGCTCATGGCCCAGCGCTCCCAGATGTCGAAGCACAATCCCGTTGCCAAGGCGATCAACTACATGTTCGAAAAGGACGGGCGCTGGGAAACCTTCACCCGGTTCCTCGACGATGGCAGGCTCTGCATGTCGAACAATGCGGCAGAGCGTGCCCTGCGCGGGATCGCTCTCGGAAGAAAGGCATGGCTATTCGCGGGCTCCCAGCGCGGCGGCGAGCGTGCTGCCTTCATGTATTCCCTGATCGTCACGGCTAAGATGAACGATATCGATCCGCAGGCCTGGTTGGCGGATATCCTCGCCCGCATGCCCAACATTCCCGTATCACGACTGCCGGATCTGCTGCCTTGGAACTGGTCTGCCGCTGGCAGCGGCCGACAGATGGCCGCCTGATGGGCCGCCCGACGCATGTCTACACGATCGGCTACGTCGCTGCGCTGATCGCCGAAAACCTCGAACTCATCCAGGAAATCGCCAGCAACTCCGACAATATCGACTATGGCGAGATGATCCATGCCCATGACGGCAGCGAAGAGGGCATCACGACATTCACCGACCGGGGCGTCGAGAGCCTGAAGGAATTCCTCGCCGACATCCGCACCTGGGAGGGCGGCGTTCGCCAGTTCCTTGTCGACGAGCAATGCGACCAGGAAAAGATCGAGCGCATCATGGCAGACCAGCCAAAATCATAAGCGGTGCGGCCTACGCCGGATGGCTACCACTCAGAGGCTTTGCGCTCGGCAGAAAATCGTGGCTCTTCGCCGGATCGGACCGCGGCGCGGATCGTGCTGCCTTCATGGCCACCTTGATCATGACGGCAAAGCTCAACGACATCGATCCGCAAGCGTGGCTGGCCGACGCTCTTGCCCGCATCGCTGACACGCCGGTGACCAAGCTGGAACAACTGCTTCCGTGGAATTGGACACCGCCAACCGTCAACGCTCAAGCGGCTTGACCTGCGGCCTTCACCGGAGGCTTACTTATTTCGCGCATGAGTTCCAGATCGACCTGCTCGGCGAGCGGCCCGCCTTCCAGACTCTCCGCCATATGCGCGAGATCAGCGTTTGCAGCCAGTACGTCGTCGGGAAACCGTTCGTAGCGTATCGGGCGACCGGATGCTTCACTGAGTAGAACCTCAAGCTCGCGCCCGGTCAGTCGATCGCTGGCGATCTTAAGTGTTGCGCCGCCGAAGCGTGACTTGTCGGCAAGCACGGCAGCGACAAATCTGCCGATGTCTTCCACGGAGGTAAGCTGGATGGAATGGTCAGGTCGGATCAGGGACACCAGCCGGCCCTCATCCAGACCGAAGCCGGGCCTCACCAGCATTTCCATGAAAATCATCGGCCGGATGATGGTCGTAGTCATGTCGAGCTGTCGAATATGGGCTTCGATACGAGGCTTGGCGTCGAAACGCGGAACCCCTGTCAGTTCATTCCCCACGCTGGCGCCCGAAGAATAAACAAAATGGTTGATGCCGGTTTCGGCAGCGATATCCGCAATCGATATACCATGACGGACTTCGTCTTCGGCAGCCAGGCTGGCTGGCAACACGCTAAAGACACCGTAAGCGTCTTTCATCGCTGTGCGGATTACTTTGGTCTCTTCAAATGAACCCTGCACAAGCTCGACGCCTGCATTCCGCAATTGCAGCGATGCAGCTTTAGTGGAATCCAGAACGAGTGCGCGAACAGGCCATCCCGCCTTCAGCAAAGCATTGGCGACAGATCCTCCCTGTCTTCCGGTAGCGCCGAAAACCAGAATGGGTTGCTTGCTATTGGTCACTTGAAGCCCTCGCGTTAAAACAAGGACCGTCTATATATACGGATGTAATTTTGCCGGAAGACGGCACATTTTTCAGCATCAGGCACAAGGATGATACCCTTGGAAGAGCAGATCGATGCCGGCCCATCGCGCGGATCAGAAAACGACAGACACTTCAGACCCATCCCGTCAAACGGAGTCTGCAGCCTGCTGAGTGACAAATGGACTGTGCCGGTTCTTTGGCGTCTTTCTCTCGCGGAAGATCATCGGCTCCGCTTTTCGACATTGAAAAAAGAGGTCGGTGAGATCACCCAGCGCATGCTGACGCTCACGCTGCGTAATCTCGAGCGCGAAGAATTTGTTGTGCGTCACTACTTTCCCGAAGTGCCGCCGCGTGTCGAATATGAGTTGACAGAGATCGGCCACGGAGCTTTGCGTGCCCTTGAGGAATTTAACTTCTGGGTCCACGACAATCTGGACACCATCAAAGCGCGCCGGAGCGCTTACGACCGGGCAGAGTCTTAGACCAGATCCCCGAGAAGAGCTGGGTGGAGAGGCCGCTTCAGGCAACCGTTTCGCCACGCCCGCTTTCCGCGCTCAACGGATGCGTTCAAAATCGCAAGCCACATTTTGTGATCTGTTGCTGTCGATCGTTCCGGCGGAGATGTTTGGGCCTGTCGTATCAAAATGACGGTTCGCTCATTGACCTATTTGCCGATTGGACCGTTCGCCGGTTTGCTCAATGACAGAACAACCTTTTGACGGTTTCACCTCTTCGCCCAACCGGTGCTTCACCGCTTCACTGCTTCACCGCTTCTCTTCTTTGCTGATCGACCGATTCTCCGGTTGGCGTAAACACCGATTCGCTCATTCACCGACTTGCCCAATCACGGATTCGCCTGGTCGCGCATACACCGGTTCACTCCTTCACCTATTCGGCGAATAGGCGTTGCGTCATTTCGCCGATACGTTTCTTTGCCGATCTGCCGATTTACCTATTCGGCCAAGCACCGCGCCACTCATTCGCTTATTTGCCGATGCACTCACTCGGCAAAGCACTCATTCACACCATCGCTCAGCCGCGGATTCGCTGACCCACCTGCCCACTTATTCGCTTGTTCACTTAACTGCACAATCGCCGATCACCGGAATTACGGGATATCTCCAGCCGGATGAAGGCTCCGGGAACCCCTCAAAACAGGCGCAACCGCCCTCCTCACTTCCGGCCGGACATCGATCGCTCACACCCGTCGTTCTTGTCCAATACTGGCAAAAGTTTGCAGATCACGGAGATGCCCGGTCGCTCTGGCGACCATCGCCCCTCGGGCGAAACGGCTAATGGTATACCATTAGCCTATCCTGCCATCTTCCACCACCATGTCCGGACCACGTGCCCGACCCGCCAATGCTGTTGCGAGTCGTCAGACGATGCGACAGCGATCACAGGTGTACCACCTGTGATCCGCGGAGGAGGAATAGCACGTGGTCCGGACATGGTGGTGGAAGATGTTGAAGCGAACCGCCCTCGGGAGCAGTCGGGATGCCCGTGACCGAAGGGAACGGGCATCGATGACATGCGAACGACGGGGCGGCGAGCGCACCGCAGGAGAGGATGATCGTCTGGAGCGGATGCCCGAAGCATGAGGGCGCAGCGCAGGACGATCATCCTCTCCGTATTGTTTGGGGAAGTCGCGGCAGCGTCCGTTTACCGGCCCGAAAGGCCGGGCGGGGCTTGCCACGCACAATAGGGAGAGGGGTGTTTGAGGGGAGAGGCGGCAAGTCTCTCCCCTCAAGACCGCGCGCAGGCTCGATGCCGGCAAGCGGTCAGGACTACGCGGAAAAGACGAGAGGCGACCGTGCCGCCTCTCGTCTGCATGTCAGTCGGTCCCCAGTTCGCGGATCACGGCGGCGACAGGCCAGTCGCCGAAATGGGTCCGGCGTTGGGCAACGAGGATATCGACGGCCGTCTCATTGGCCTCGATGGCTCGGATTGCCTCATCCATATCGTCATAGGGGCCGAGATTTTCGACCGGCTCATAGTCGCCATAGTCGTCGTCCCAGCTGCCGGCAATGTATTGCGGCGCGTTTTTGACACGGACCAGTGCCCGTTCTGCCTCGCGGATGAGACGGAACCCCTCGGTACGCTGCCGCCAGTATTCCGGGCTTCCACCATCGATGTATTTGATCTTGCGCTGTGTCATAAGAAGTCTCCTTTCGTTTTCTGACGGAAGGAGACCGCACGATAGCCGCGAGGGGTCAGGGAGCGCGGCACGCGACCGCCGGAGGCGGCAAGCGGGGGAGCCGATTTTCTGACGACGCCCGCAGGCGGCGGCTGAAAATTGGGGGAACCGCGCAGTCCTTGACGCCGGAGTGGCGGGTGCAAAATGGGAAGTCAGAGAAGAAGAGACCACGGCGCCAGGGGCGCCGTGTCCGTGTGGAGGGAGAGTGTGAGAGGGCCAGCCCTCTTGCCGCCGGGCGGGCCGGTCGATCCGGACCACCCGGCGAAGGTGCGATGACGGCCCGACCCATCCGACGGGGCCTCAGCGCGTCGGATGGGTTGAGCGGGGACGGGATTGCCGCCCCCTTCTGCCGTCGTCACGCCGTGGCGATCACGGCCGGATTGGCGGCCTTCAACGTGGCGGTAAAACCGCTGACGCGGCTGCCGAATACATGCGGCCCGCTGATCGTCTCGAAAGTCGGTGATAGAACCGGGAACCGGATCGTCAGGATGCCGGCAAAATCCTCGATCGGCCGTTGCGGTGATACGGTTTCGCCAAACTGGTCGGTGCCGACGATCAGGAGGTTTCCGGCCAGCGGACTTGCATAATCGGCAACCTCGGTGAAGCATGGGATCTCGTCCATCAAACCGTTGTCGTCGACGATGATGCAATGGTTCCGGTCGATCCTCACCATGTCGATGAGGTTGCATCCGATATGACGGCGAATGTCGGCGAGGCTGTTTGCCGGATCGATCGTCACCATGCGGATGCTGCGGGTTTCGACTTCGACAAGATAGGCATTGAGGGTCATTTTGAAGCTCCTTCGGTTCGCGAAGCGAAGGGCCTTTGGTCAGGAAGCAGGCCCCGCTCCTGCTTCCCGAGTGCGCGCGGAGCGGCGGGTGAGAGGGGGGCAAGGCGCAGGCGCCGGAGGGGGATCACCTGTCCTGCACAAGCCGGCGCGGAAGGACGGGGAGACCGGCGCCTGCACCTTGCTGGGGAGAGAGGGCGGCGCCCTCTTTTCCCGACCAGACCGGGATGAATCGCCAGGGGCGATTTCCATCGGCGCAGCCGAGCGAGAGGATCGTCACCGGGATCGGCGGAGACCGCCTGCGGGCTCCGTTCGCGCAGCGAATAGAGCCGTCCGCGAAGCGGCTCGCCCTGAATGACCTTTCATTCCGTTGATATTCGGATAAGGCGGGAAACGAGAACAGATTGCGAGGACCGGCAGGCATTGAACAAAATCGTCAAGCTCGACGAAGAGCGGCGCAAACGGACAAACCCGTCAAGACCGACAACAGCCGAAAGGGCCAGACCGGCAAAACGGCCGAGGTGGAAACCCAGCCGTATCCGACCCAGCAGCATTGTATTGGCGACCATCATCGCTTTGGTGGTGCTTGGTGGATATCTGGTTGCGACGCAGGACATCACCGCTGGTCTCGGACCGCCGATGACCGCACGGGCAAGCGGTTCGATTTCGGTTCGCTTCGGCATCTGTCCGGATGGGCTGCACCGCGACTGCGTGGTCGACGGCGACACGTTCTGGCTTGGTGATCAGAAGATCAGGATTGCGGATATCGACACGCCGGAGCTCAGCCCGCCGCGGTGCGAGGCGGAAAAGATCAAGGGCGAGGCGGCGAAGATACGTTTGCTCGACCTCCTCAATGACGGGGAGTTCTCGCTTGTGGCGGGTGATCGGGACGAAGACAGGTATGGCCGGAAGTTGCGCAGGGTTGTCCGCGACGGGCAGTCCATCGGCGAGATCCTCATTTCGGAAGGTCTAGCGCGGCGTTGGGACGGCGCGCGCCATCACTGGTGCGATTGATCCATCACCATGATGAATCGGTCGGGCCTGACCGATTCAAATCTATGGTTGGACGCGGAATCGGCAATCGACGATTCTGTCGTCATGATGGCGCAGCCCTATCAGCTTTATATAGAACGCAGGGACGCCTCGATGAACATGGCGCGTTACTATGCCATGGATATCTCGGAAACCCTGTTTGGAGAGACCCGGCTGACGCGCCGCTGGGGACGCATCGGCGCGCGCGGCCAGTCGAAGGTGCATATCTTCCAGCGTGAAGAGGAGGCGGTACTTCTGTTTCTCGATCTCGTTCGCCAGAAGCGGACACGCGGCTATCGCCCGGCTGAACAGCAGGTGGAACGAGGCCCGCGCGAGCGGGCCCCGGCAGGCGCCTTATCGGCGCCGGTCCCAGTCCGTCTCGAAGGCGATCTCGATCTCGACGAAGAACGGGATCTTGATTGCGAGCTTGAGGCCGAGTTTGCCTTTACGGAAGAAATGGCCGGCGACTTTGCCGAGTGCGCGCAGCCGGCGACCCGTGGCGGTGAGGAATTGGGCGAGTTGGCGCATGATGTTTACTCCTTTCGATAACGTGTCATTGCGGGGATAGGCCGCGGCCCGGAGAGGCGTGCTGCACCCGAAAGGGCCGCAGCGCATGCGGAGGACCTGCCGGCGACGGAATTTTGCGGCGCGAGGAGCCCAAGGCGGGGAAAATTTCGTTGCCGGCAGGTTGCAGTGCGACGACCGGGCTGCAACATCCCCGATGCCGATGACAGGGGATCGAAAGGAAGGACGCGGCTACGTCCCCGATCTCTACCGGTGGGATGCAGGCTGCGGTGTTGGTGTGGTCGGTGGCGATGCGGAGCGTCGAGCCCTGGCCGCCGGTCGATCCGGCGGGCTGGGCCGGCAACTGCGGCAGAAGCCTCCGTCAGAACGGAGGCTCCGAGGAATGGCTGCCGTCCTGTTCGGCAAGCGCGGCGGCCAGTTCGGCCTGGGCGAGTTCGAGCTCGGCCTTGATCTGACGGCGCTCTGCGGCATCCACTACGGCCCGCATCTCTGCGCGCAACTCTTCAACCTGGATTTCGAGGGCATAGGTCATCGTCGTCTCCTTGACGTTTGTGAAAAACGAGGACCCGCGGCGTGAGGGGATGGCGGGGTCAAGGATCGCGGCACGCGACCGGCGGAGCCGGCGCATGGGGGAGCCGATTTTCTGACCCGGCCCTTCGGGACGGGGCTGAAAATTGGGGGAACCATGCGTCCTTGAGGCCGTCATCTCCGAACGGCACAATGGGACGATCTGAGCAGACCCCACCTCTCCGTAAGCGCTAGTTTCGCCGCACCCGTTTTGGTGAAGATCAGGTGTTTTGGCTCTGACGATCGTCAAGTTTTTGAATTAGCGCGTCAGCAGAAGGCCATTGGTATCGCAGCAGCTCGACAGTAGGGTTACCCCATCGCGATACATCACGCTTCTCGATGACTGTGCCATTGAGCTTTTCGTATATTGCAACGGCATTTGTGTTTTTAGCAAATACAAGCAAATGAACTGGCAATTTTTGCCGCTCGCTATCAAATGCTGCGATCGCTTGCTTAAGAAGCGACTTCGCCACCCCACGCTTCTGATATTCCTGCGAGACGTATAGATTATGCAGATACGTACCGTGCTCCTTCTCTTCATTGAAGACGAAGCAGCAAAACCCAGCGATTTCCTGGCCCTGCATGGCTACAAAAATAAGTTGGTCGGTATTCGGCCCAACGAACCTCTTCTCCCACAGCTGTCTTTTTTCAAGCGGAAGTTCATTATCCAGATAATTTTGTGGCAAGACACCGGGGTAAGTGCTTTTGCTCATTACCACATGAAGATCGATAATCATTTCGATATCTGAGACTAATGCCCGACGATATTTCAGCATAAGAATGTTACCCGTCTAACGTGAGACAACCTTGAGGACAGCAATATTGCTGATTGACGGTACGCTGTAAGTTTGGCGTCTGCCAAGACACTATTGCTTAGCTTTCGGGCTCAAGGGTCGATTGAATACGATTAGATGTGGGATATTCGCGTATCAGAGATGCTTCTTGTGTATCGGTGCGCTCTACGAAGTTGAATGGCAGCAGATCGTCGATATTAGCGTCTTGGGATCGCTGCGGCAGTTCGGTGAGGACGTGCTTAAGCCATGCAAATGGTTCAACGCCACATGCCCGACAAGTCAGCATGAGGCTGTAGACGATAGCGCTGGCTTTGGCTCCGTCTACTGTATCGCTGAAGATCCACGATTTTCTTCCTGTGGCAAAAATCCTGATGTCGCGCTCCAGAAGATTGTTGTCGATCGGCATGCTGCCGTCTTCGGTGTAGCGGATCAGATATTGCCACTGATTGAGCGTGTATGAGACCGCATCCTCAAGCTTGCTTTCCGGCAAAACCTTTGGGGCGATTTTGTCGAGCCATTCCTTAAGGGCATTGAGGACCGGAACGCTGTGTTGCTGGCGAAAGCGGCGAATGCAATCAGCCTGCGTTTCACCATCATCCGGTTTTTCATTGCGAGCCTGTTTTTCAATCCGGTAAAGCTGCTCGAAGAACTTCAGCGCCTGCTCTGGCGGTCCGCCGCCTTTCTTTCTGGCGCGCAGCGCTTCGACAAAGCGCCGCCGCGAATGCGCCATGCAACCAATATGCGTTGCACCTCTCAGGGTGCGCCATGCCGTGTAACCATCGCTCATCAGTATGCCGCGAAAGTCACCGAGAAAGGCCTGCGGATATTGCTGCCCGCGACCGGGCTGATAATCGAGCAGCACGATCGGTTCGGAACTGTCTTCGCCGCTGCGGTAAGCCCACATGTAGGACGTGCTGGTGGCAGCCTTGTCCTTCTCCTTGAGCACCTGAACCGTCGTCTCGTCACCATGAATGAGGGACTGTGATCTGAGCTGCAGTTTCAGCGCATCATAGATGCGGGAAAGATGTTTTTCGCTCGAACCGATCACCCAATGACCAAGAGCGCCACGGCTGACAGGAACGCCAGCACGCTCGAAGGCTTTTGCCAGACGATAAAGCGGCGTCCCGTCGACATATTTGTGAACGAGCGCAAAGGCTAGCGTCGAGGCCGTGGCGATGCTGCCCGGCAAGGGCTGTGCGGGCATCGGCGCGATCAAAATCGGGGTTTTGATCGCGGTTCGATCGCAGTTGCGGCACGCGTACTTGAACCGCGCATTCTGCAGGACCTTGGCTTTCACCTCGATGTGAAGCTGCTCGGTGACCAGTTCCCCCATGCGGTGCATCCGCTGACTACAACATGGACAGTTCTTCTGATCTTCGGCAAGATCATATTCGACACGCTCGCGCGGCAGATTGGCAGGAAGCGGTCGGCGTCCAGGTTTCTTACCGAGCGGTTGTCCTGTTTCCGGCAATCCCGTATCCGGAAGTTCAACGGGGTCCGCCCCGGTGTCTGCAAGATCGTCGCTTTCATCCGCTTCCAGAACCGCCTGTTCGGCTTCATCAAAGAGGCGATCGACACCCTTTTCGCTTCGCGGCGCAAAACGATGCAGTCGCGCCAACGCCAGCTCTTCCTCAAGCTTGAAGACACGCTCGTTCAGTTGCTGATTTTCCGCCTGCAACGCAACTATCTGCGCCATCAGATCTTCGACGGTGGGCTTGCCGGTTCGATTCATCCCAATGCTTGAATCGAACGCGGCTCCAGACGTCGATAAACGAATGTAGATTTTGTCTACATTTATGCGCCGGGCTCAAATCCCGTCAGCCGGCAATTCTATATTGACGCACCGGGTGACGAACCATCGCATCGATATCAATGCCATCAAGCAACCAGTGTAATTGCTCGACGTCAAGCTGCATGATTGTGTCCTGACGTTGCGGCCAGCGGAATTTGTCGTCAGTCAATCGCTTTAACAAAAGCACAAAACCTGACCGATCGAAGAACAAAATCTTCATCCGGTCGCGACGTCGGTTGCAAAAGGCAAAGATCGCCGGTGCAAACGGATCGAGCTCCATCTCCTCCTGAACCAGAACCGCAAGGCTGTTGATCCCACCACGGAAGTCGATAGGATCGCGATGCAGATAGACCTGAACGTCAGAAGAAAAATTAAACATCGCTCACCGCTCCGATGACTGCCGTCAATGCACGAGCATCGTCGCATTCCAGTGACAGCTTCACACCGTTGGGCAGCGACACATGCAGCTTTGCCGCAGAGGAGAACGAAGCAGCATTCGCAGGAGCCTGCCGCATCTCGCCAGAATCGCGAACCTTCAAGTTCAGGGCGTGGGCGTCGTCATGCCTGGATACAATATCGTTTGCAGCAGCCTCGATCCGAACCGGAATAAATGCCGACCCTAAAGATGGCGAAGGCCGCAAGGCCTCCATTTCTGTTGCCTTATGCTTACGCACCCATTTGCGCACAAGGTTCGTATTAATCCCGTGATCAATGGCAACACGCGATAGAGAAGCGCCGGGTTCAAGGGCCAATCCAACAACCTGCTGTTTCCATGCGCGATCATAGTGATGGTTCCCTTGTCGGTCCACAAACAGCACATGTGGCTTGGCTCCGTCCGCTCCCATAATTCCCATCGGTGTCCACCCTTTCAATCGGTGGACACCCTTTGCACCACTCCTTTGAGCCAGTGAAGGTGCCGCGAATTGAGCGCTTACACCTCTCCATATGGCACCGGCAAGATGCATGCGGGTTCGATACCCGCCTGCATCTTCATCGTATCGGGAGACACCGGACCTGTTCGCCGGAATTGGAGCATAGAGCGCCGCGGGATCGCTCGCGAGGCGTCAGGAACGCCTGGAGAGGGCACATTTCCTGTGGTTTTCGCGTCTTATCTAACGAATGCGGATGTTTCGCACTTATCGTTGCGGCATCTTCAACTTCATACCGGAAGCTGTGAAACACGAGGAGCCATTATATTATGACCACGACCAGCGAAATTGCAGACAAGATCGCGTCCGAGCAGAACCTGAGCAAGGCGCAGGCCAAGGCGATTGTGGAGAGCGTCTTCCGGCAGATCACCGAAGCGGCGCTGGCCGGTGCGGAGACGTCCATTCCGAGCTTTGGCAAATTCAAGCTGAAGGAAACGCCGGAGCGCGAGGGCCGCAACCCGGCAACGGGCGCGACGATCAAGATCGCGGCCGCGAAGAAGCTGGCGTTTACGCCGGGCAAGGCCGTGAAGGACGCACTCAACGCCTGAGGCATCCCCATGACTAAGGCAAAGCCGGAACCGTGCACGCTGCCCGGATCCGGCTTTGTTGCGTTTTGCGAACGACCCCGCCTCGCGGCGGGGCCATTTGTGGATTCCGGTCATGCGGCCTCGCGGTTCGGGCGGGACCAGACAAGGACGTAGTCGCCTTCCTTTTCTGCCGGCCACAAGGCGGCGTTGATCGGGGCGTTGAAGCTCGGATCGTCGAGCTTCAAGGAGATGTAGGGCTCGCCGTTGGCCGAGACCGAGTTCCAGCCGGCTCCCACTTCGGCGGCGCCGGAGGTGACTCGGAAGTCCGGGGCGTCGCGGGAGACGCGCTCGATGGGATTGAGGCGGGCCTTCATTGCGACGGTTAGAGTGCGAACGTTGCCGACGATGGTGTTGCCGTTGGTGGTGAATTCGCCGATGACTGCCATGACTTGGTTCCTTTCGTGTGATCGGGCTGCGCCCATCGCTGCCTCGATGACGGTGTAAGGACCGGGAGCGATCAGCACTGCACCCCTTCAGGGGCCGGAACGCAGTGGAGGGCGACTGGAGCGGGCTATTTTGGTTCGCGATGCAAAGCCCGGCTCGCCGGGCGGCGGAAAATAGTCCGGGCCGGTCGTTGCGGTCGGCCGATCGAGCCGCAGGCGTCTTGCGGTCACACCAGTTCCATCGAGGTCTGCGTGGGTGCGCCGGTGTCAAGGGCGTTGGAACCTGGCAGGGCGCGTGGTGTCGGCGGTCCCCGGCGTCGAACGGACCCTTTCGGTGGCACGGACTTTCGGGATCGGCCGCATGCTGGCGCTTTGGTCCGGCGACGCTGTTTTCCGGGACGTGGCGTTTTTCGCATCCCCTCCCCTGGCGTTTGAGGCAGCCCACAGGTGGACTTCACCCACGCACTGTCCGCTCTCCTCATGCATGTGACGCATCAGTGGCGGCACCGAATTTCTCGTCGGCAACCCTGCCGAATGGGATGAAGACCGCCATGTCCCTTCTACCGCCCATCAGAACGCGGGGTATAATGTCCGGCGGCCCGATTGCCGACTTCCGCCTCTAAGGGATGGGGCGCGCCCGCTCGCTCGCGCCGGGCTCCTGTCAGACGTGCGATCCGACAAAGATGCCGGCATAGACGGCAACGGCTTTCCAGTAGACCGCCATCGGCGCCTTGTTCTGTCGCCAGCTGCGTTCGGCGCGTTCCCGCGCGTCGAACGACAGTTCCCGCAGAAGCTCTGCCAGAACCGCACGCGCTTCCGGTGGCAGGGATCGCATTTTTTGCGCCGCGGGCAGTCCCAGAAGAGGGTTGCGCACTTCGGCGCTGGAGGATCGATCAGACACCGCACATACCCTCGCATTCATTCGGCCACAGATCGAGCTGGCCGTGGTCTGCGGCCGTCGACAGGTCCGCCTCTTCAAGTGGCACGGCGGAGCGATGGAGAAAGACCTTGCCGCGAATGCCGCGCAATCCGCTGCGAATGGCGCGGTCGACCTCGACCGCATCGATCCAGGCATCGGTGTCGTGATCGCGCATGAAGCGCCAGCGTGCATCGTCATGGAAGGGGCACCCGATGCAGGCGGATTTCGGGGGCTCGGGATAGTCATGGCGGCGCAGCCACGCAAGGCAGTCGCGTCGGCTCATGCGCTGTTCAATCAGTGGCCAGCGATTGGCTTGCCATGCCTCCCGGCTTGGTTTCATCCTGACGACTTCATCTGTCGAGATGCCGATCCATTGTTCCACAACCGGTTCGCCGGGAGACCGCCGGCGTGTTAGCCCTGCAAGCTCGCGTACCTTCCTGCGGATCGGAACGATCTTGTAGTCGGAGGTGCATTGGCGTCGGATCATGCCGATCGAGATTGTCTCGCTCCTGGTTCGACGGGTGCCGACTGTGACGATTTCACCGTCCTCGTCTTCATCAAGGATCGGCACACAGGAACCGACCGGCGTTACCGTGCGGGTGAAGGCGGGAATGGAGGCCCAGCGGTTGCCAGCACCTGCCTCCATGAGCTGGCTACGGATGTTTCCGTTCGAAACGATATGGACCGGAAAAGGCAGGACATTGGATGACATCAGCCATGCGAGATGATCGTAAACGGCCTTCGGTTCCCATCCGGTGTCTGCGAAGATGGCGCAATCGGGCATCGGGCCAATCTCGCCATGCGCCGCCATCAGGGCCATGGTGGTCGATTGCACGCCAGCACCGAGACTGAGCGTCCTCAGCCTGATTTCGGAGGATCCTGTGACATGGTCCGGGACAAGTGGAGAATACGCCATCAGCCCGCCTCCCCGTTCTGGTCGCGGAGCCAGCGGCGCAGGTCGCGTCGCATCAAGCCGATGGATCGATTGATCTCCGTGATCCGGGCGTCGCCTGCGACATAGCCCGCTTTGCGAAACAGATCGACAAGGTGCCGCATGACGTCGAGATAGAGATACCCGCCGGTGAGCCCGACATCGCAAAAGGCAAATTCCCGATGCTCGGTGAACAAGGCGATGTGCATTCCCGGATATTCGCCGGAGGGCATGACGCGGGCATGAGAAGTGGGACGCGGCCAGCGTGTTCCGAGATCGCCGCTCTTCATCGCCGCGACCATCGTTTCGGTCATACGGGCATCGTAGATCTCGATCGGCATTTCTGCGGCCCCGAAGCCGAGATGGACGGAAAGAACGGCGACTTGCGCCTTTTCCCTTCGCGGATCGACCGTGCGCAGCGTTGGCCAGAGCGGGCCATCGTAGCAGTCGATGGCCGGCATGTATCGGGGACCGTCTCGTTTGGTCGCCGAGCACGCGACGATGGGCAATCTTATGCAAGGGATGGCCATCACGCAGCCTCCCTGTGTTCAGCGCCGTTCGGCTGCAAGCCATGCAGATAGGCGGTGGCGCGTTGCGCGTGGGCCGCCGCCTGGAAGATTGCACGCTTGTCTTCGCCCAACACCTTCAACCATGAGTGGAGGTAACTTGCATGATCGGGCCGTGGTTCGAGCTCGGGCGAGATCCCCAGGTCTGCGGCTAGAAAAATGCTTCCCAGCTCGGCAATTAGCTCTTCGCGGCTGCGCTCCGATCTGTCCTTGGCATAGCGGCTGAGGTCGCGTCCGACCCGCTCCGGACTTGCCGTCCAATGGGTTGCTTCATGACTCAGGGTTGCATAGTAGCTTGCCCTATCCTTGAACGTCTCGAAGGGTGGCATCTGTATGTAGTCCATGACCGGCGAATAATAGGCCTGGTTGCCGCCATGCCGGATAAGGGCACCGGTGTGGCGAAAGAACCGGTCAGCGTGTTCGAGGCGCTCGACGGGATCGATCTGCGCGACCGGGCGGTGGTAATAATGCTCGGGCAGACCGTCGATTTGTTCGACATTGAATACATTGTAGGCCTTCAGGAACGGTATCTCCCGATCGACCTCGCCGCCTCTTCCATCGTCCTCGGACTTCGTGAAGCGGCTGGCGAAAACGACGGTGGAACCGGTCTCGCCCTTGCGCACGGCAGCGTCAAGCTGCAAAGCCTGTTTGAACGTCATCCAGGTCTGCGAAGAGAAGCCTCGCGCGATACCCTCCGACCACAACAGGAGGACGTTCATACCGGAATAGGGCTGTTCGTTATGGCGCAGCGGCCGGGTAACCCGACCAGCCGCGTTGGCGGAACTCCAGGGTTTCATCCACGGCCGGACGCCCTTCTCCAGCTCGGCGATGATCCGGTCGGTGATCCGTGAATAGATATCGCTTCGATCGCTGTGTTCTTTCCTGCTCATATTCCTTGTACCTCCATTCAGGAGGCCGCGCCATTGCGGCCCCGTCGCGGAGGGACAAGGGCAGGAGCGGTCAGGTGGTGAGCCGCACCGGAACGGCCGGAACGAAGTGGAGGACGGCGCAGCCGTTGCGGCTTGCCGCCGGCTCCTGCAGGACCGACAGCAAGGACGGGGCCGCATTGCAGCGATCGTTCAAAGCCGGTTGTGCATCGATGCGTTCACGGCGGGGGCGGCACCCACGACTGCCGTCAACCGAAGACCACAATAGGGTCGAGCGCTGTCAGCGTGACGGCGGTGGATGGGTTCAACCCTGTTGGGTACCGCTGATACCGGCAATATCGGCTTGCAATTTTCTTTCGCGGCGGATTTCCAACACGCGCCGTTGCGCCGCCATTCTGTCATCGGCACTGACCGGCGATGTCGGGCGCCCGGCAATATCGTGGCGCATCGCATCCGGCTGGGCGCAGGCCAGCAAGTAATTTTTTGCCGCCGCGTAGGCGGCGACAGCGCGGCGAAGACGGATCCTGGCGATTCCAGGCTGAAGTCGAGCACTGAATTGCTCGAAGATGCCGATCTCGAATGGCAAAACCGGATCAGTTTCCTTGTGCGGAAGGATTGCCGCAACATCGATCAGCAATTCGTTGATGGCAGCAGCTTTTTTGAGATCATTGGCACTGGCAGTAACCAGGCCTTGCGAGGTGGCCCAGGGCTTCAGTTCGGACGCCTGTTCGTTATTCATGTCATCCCCATCGATAACGCCGTCCATGGGATATAGTGACAAACTGCGACGGTTAAACGGCTGCACGGCGAAACTGGCCGAGGCGGCCACCGCTATAGGCACAAAAAAAGCGGGGCCGAAGCCCCGCCATCAAGCGGATCAGTCGAAAGCCGCCAACTGAGCGGCCGCAGCCTTGCGGTCGAGATTTTGTCCGGGATTTTCGACCGGGCGGTCGAACGGCTTCCAGCTTTCACCGACCACCTGTTCATAGGCTGCGACGGCACCTTCGGCCGCCATGCGCAGCGCGTGGGACTGTATGGCCATGTCCGCGGCAAACTCCCGTTTGCGCTGGGCGGCGCTGTCGTAACCGACCGGACCATCGAGGTCCTCGTCGCGGGCGTCATTGGCGGCTTTGGCCGTCGCATCGCGAGCTTCGGTGACGGCGCGGCTGTAAAACTGTCCCGCACCATGAGCGGACCCGACATAGGCGCCGACGACACGCTGGAGATGGATCTGCATCGCCCGCTCGCCCAGGCCCTCGGAAAGGCTGTCTGCGGTTTCGATGATCAGCCGCTCATGCAGGTCGCGGATGCCGTCGCTATCGACGACGGCGGTCCCGAAGCTTTCGGCGATCAGTAGCGCCTGCGCGGTATCGGGGCAAGTGAGCCGAACCATTTCGAGGGTGGCTCCCTTGCGGAGCTGGACGACGCGCGCCGACGGGCGGGGGGACTGACGGGAGGGGGTAGCGGGCTTTGCCATGAGGGTTTCCTTCTCGGGTTTTCCTCCGGGGACCCGAAGCGGCCCCTTGCCGCTCCGTCCCTCGGGTGCGGTCTGGAAAAGCCGGCGGAATGACGGTTGCTTCAGGGTCCGGGGCGGCCATGACGAGCGTCATCGGCCTGCGGCCAAGCGGGGTGCAGCCCCGCGCGGGACGCGGGATGGTGATGTGAGACAGGCTGTTCCGGCCGCCACGCGGCGCGATAGCGACCTTGAAGCAGACGGCCGCCGGTTTAGACCGCAACACAACCGAGGGGCGGAGCGGCAAGAGGTTGAAGGCATCATCGGAAACGCGTGATGGGATACCCGCCCGACAATGAAGCGCCCTCACCGCAGTTGACAATCACCGTGTCAGCGCTCCTTGTCCCCGTCGCAGGACCGTCCCTGTGAGCCGCTCACGCAGCCCTGCGGCCGGCCTCTTCGCCAAGTTTTCGTCGCAGCGTGTCGATGGCCTGCTCCTGACGAGCCAGTTTGCCGGCGAGCCCATCGAGTTCAAGACGCCGTTCGAATTGAAGCCGATCGAGATGTGCCTGAAGAAGCATCCGGTCGTTTCGGCACCACCGCGTTCCGGACCGCTTGCGGGAGGGGTGTCTCGCCTTTGCCTTCTGTGTGATCGCAATGCGTTCGGCGCGGCCTGCGATCTGCCGATGAACGAGATCGAGGTGCCGGCGGGTCTCGCGATGCGCAGTCTCCATTCGCTTCAACAGCACGCGAGGATTGACGGGTTTCATCCGACCATCCTCCGCGCGTCCCAGCCCACGAAGCTCGACCGACCGTCGTAGAGTTGATGTCGGTCGGGATCGATGACGAAACCGAGTGGGCTTCGGGTGACATATTCGGGACTTGGCACAAGATAGCGCCGCTCCTCGGCAGAATGGTCGCGTTTCCCGCCGAGTGTGGCGATCACTTCGGTCATGCCAGGACGCGGGTCAGAGAGGATGGCGGAAATGACCACCCAATCGCCGGCATGCGCGTCATCGAAAAGCCTGCGGGCCTTTTCCCAGGATTGGCCAGGATCCAGCACGCAACCATGGATTGTTTCCCACGCGTCCGGCCAGCTATTGCGGATCGCGTCGCCGGCGACCCGGCGCTCGTAAGTGGTGAAGAGATCCGGGAAAGTCAGCGCGACGATCGCCCATTCGGCATCTTCTTCGTACCACGGGGTCTCCTTGCGAAGCGAAGGATGGATCCGCAGATTGCGTTCCATCGACAGGTGAAATCCGCCGTGGCCGGCCGTCATGTGTGAGGTTATGCCCTCGGCATAAACCGTCGCCATTTGCGAGGCGCCCCATGGGGTGCTGCAGGCGATCCTCGTTTCGACACGGGCAAAAGCTGCAAGCTCACGACGGTGCTCGGCCGTCTCGAACACCCGATCGCGGAATGCCGCCTCGTCGTCCAGCCGGCCTTCGTGACCGAAAAAGTCAGCGCGCGTCATCTCGGCAAGTGGCCGGGATACGCACCAGGCACTGGCAAGGAAGCCGCCGCCATCGACCAACGACAGCATCGCGAGGGTGATATCGCCGATCCGGGCGACCGGGAAATCATCAGCACTGCGCGCGAACTCGACCCCTGAATTTTTGGGGGTCATTGCATCATGGGAGTTGGCTGGCCTGCTCATGCCACCCTCCCCTCTATCCGGTCGGCGGCGACTTCATCCGCTGTGACCTCGCGCAACATCGTATTGGTGAAGCCACAGCTCCGTAGCCAGATCTCGGCATGGTCCCGATTGGCTGCAAGATGCAGGAGCTCAGCATCCTCGGCATCGCCATCGAAAATGCGGATGGAGCCGATCTGAGGCCGTTCGAGCACGGCGAAAGTCAACACGCAATCGACTGAAAATGTCCTGAAGTCGGGGCCGATGATGACACCGAGATCGTCGACACCGTCGGTGGTAACCTTGAAGCATGCGGGAATGCGAGACTGTGCCATGACAGCATGGCTGCGTTTACGCACCAGCCGTCCAACGGCATTGTCGCGTTTCCATCCCGCGAGTGTGTGAATTCTGTCCTCGGGAGGACGAGGCCTGCCGTCCGACCAGGAAATGACGGCGCCGACCGGCGCAAGGTCGAAGATCATGAGTGCGGACATCTATGTCCTCCTTCTCAATAGGGGAATTGAACACGAGAGCGCCGCCGGACAGGGCCCGGCGGCGGTAGATGACTTCGATGTACAAAGGGAATGGTGGCCTATGCGGCGGCCTTGTCCTCGGAGGGGCTTTCCTGGCTGCGCGTTACCTCTTCCAGCACGGCGTGCGGATGCCGGTGGCGGGTGAGCCATTCTTCCGCAGCAGGACGATCGTCAGCGATATGAACGAGCTCCGCGCCCTCGCCGGCGCGATCGAAGACCCGCACCGAACCGATCGCTGGCCGCTCGACGACAGAGAAACTCAGGGAGCAGGCTCCAATATCGAAGGTGCGATAGACGCGGAGTACGATGGTGCCGTTGCTGCCATGGTCACCTTCATGGATGGTGAAGCAGTCAGGCGCGGTGTAGCTGCCACGGGTCTGGCTGGGCTGCTTGCGGATCAGGCGGCCGGAGCTGTTTCTGGTCTTCCAGGCAGCGAGCTTTTTCTTGTGACGCTCCGGCGGCTTGGGCGTTCCATCAGACCAGGAAACGATGGAGCCGATCGGAACGAGCGTGAAAACGAGAGACGCGGACATGCGATTTCTCCTGAAGATTTGAGGATCTGTAAACGAAACCGCCGCTGGTGATAGGCCGGCGGCGGAAACGATCTTGATGAGAGCACCGCCCCTATTCGGCGGCGATGCCGTAGGCACTGTCTTCGTCGTCGGACTCCGGAGTGTGCGATCCGTCGTCCGTGTCAGCCGGATCCTCGCCCGGTTCATCATCGCCGGCTTCGGACGGGTCGCTGTCAGCCACCTCGGTTTCAGCCTCGGCATCCTCGGAGACGGCAATCTCCTCCTCGTCACTGCCCGAGCCGTCGTCATCGGCGTCGATGACCTCGCCACGCTTGATCAGATCTGCCACGTCGCCGGCCTCCGGCGCGAAGAGAGCCGAAGCGTGCACGAAATGGCCGTCCTGGTAGTGGTCGACCAGCGCAGCGCGGGTTTCCCTCACCTTCTGGCGCGGAACGACCGAAGCGTCCTTGCAGGATGCTTCCAGCGCCTGGCGCGACAAGCAAAGCAGGAAGTCTCCGGTTCCCATATTCGGCAGATAGCCATCCGCCCCGATGGCATCGCCCGCAATCCGGGAGATGACGCCGCTGTTCGACATGCCACGGCGGCATGACAGCACCTCAACCAATGTCGAGCGGGCAACGACCCGCAATGTGTCGAGATCGAAGGACAGCTTGCCATTCTCGTCGATCAGGCGAACGACATGACGGGCGAAACGCTTCTGGCCGAAGACAGTGTCACCCGCGCCGGAATCGACGCGTACGTTGGTCCCGGCAAAGGCCAGGACGAGCAGAGCAAGCAATGTATCGTCCTCAATCGGCGCGCGACCGAGCGCCTCATGCAGGGCGTCCGTGCGGAAATCACCGACCATGTCGAGACCCTTCTGGGTGACATCCGGGCGCGGCTTTGCCCCGACGATCGTGTCGTCGGCCTCGCCGGCACCGCCCGCCGTCGCACCACCGGCGCCCTTCGGCTTCTTCACCTCGGGGAGACGATAGTGGACCGTCTGCACTTTCCCGTCACGATCGAGATACATGCCTGCATGGTCCGATTTCTGTGGCTTACCGTAGACACGCTCTGCCTTCTTCGGCAGTTCGGGCTGTCCCCAGGAATTGACCTCGACGATGGCACCGCGCTTGGGCAGGTTGGCGGTCATCCATTCGTGCTGAGCACCGAGGAAACCTTCAACGTTGGCTGTGTAACGCGTGTCCTCGTCAGCGGGAGCGAAGAGGTCTTCGACCCATTCGACACCATAGGCGGCCGCAAGATCGTCGCCGAAGCTCGCATCCTTGGCGTACATGCGCTTCTTGGCGAGCGCATTGGAGATCTGGTGCCAGGATGCCCGCTCGCCCTTCTTCGGCTTGTTGGCCTTCCAGACCTGCTTCTGTTCTTCGACGCTGGCGGCTGCGATCGTGCGAAGCTGCTGCTCGGACGGCATGTCGCCGAGCGCCATCTGATCGAGCATCGCAGGCAACACATTCGCAAGCAGCCTGAGCTTGCGGACCTGCCGTACCTGCAAAGTGAGCGCCAGCGCGATCGCTTCCTCGGTCCAGCCGAGAGCGACGAGGCGTTCGACGCCGCGCCATTGGTCGACAGGGTTGAGCGGCTCGCGTGCCGTGTTTTCCACCATGGAGCGCATCGCACCATTGTCGTTTGCCGCCTCATCGACGAGAACCTGAATTTCCTCGAGGCCTGCGGCGATTGCCTGGCGCACGCGGCGATGGCCGGCATCGATGATATAGCCGTTGCCACCATCCTTCTCGGGTTCGACGACCGGTGGCTGGATAATGCCGACGGCCTTGATGGTGGCCAGAAGAAGCGCATCGGCTTGTGCCGATGATTTCGACTGACGGGTCTTGTCGGGATTGTCTTTCAGCGCGCGTGGATCGAGCGTGACAAGATACATGGGTTTCTCCTTGACCGGATGCGGAGCGGCCCTTTGCCACTCCTGTTCGCGTCTTCTTTTTTCCGAAGACACCTTCCGGCCCGCGGGGCGGCCGGACCGGCGCAACTGCGGCCGAGCGTCCCTGCGGCGAAGGACAAGCGGGGCCGACGGCCTTGCGAAGGACGAGTTGCCGGGATGCGGCAGGCGGCAGTTGAGCGCAAGCGTCGGCGGGAGGACCGATCTGCGACCGGTTCTTCTTCCCCCTTTTCTTCCTCCCTATTCATTTTGCGCCCACGGATCGAAAGGGACAGGGCGATGCCACCTCTTGCGAGGAGCGCGACAGCGGAGTTGAGCGGAAGACAAAAAAAATGGGCCCTCGGAAACCGCGGCCCATGAAGTGTGGAGATTTTGAACCTCCAGAGGGGAACAGCTGATGCGACGGAACTGGGAGGTGACCGTCCAAATGCATCAGCTGTGTGCTCTATGGCTAGTTTCTGAGCAGACAGAAACTATTTATTGTGCAATGCAGCCATGCGAATGCTGCACCGCCTTTATGAATGGACCCAATTGCCGAGCACAGTTCCGCTGAGCACATGCCCGGAAACGGGTTGGAATTCTGTGGTCCGGATGCTGCTTTGCCCGAAGATTGAGCGCTTTCGCGGTTTCGTCGCGATGTCTTGGGCGAACGAAGTCTACCACACCGCTGCTACGTGAAGGGATCCCACGGATTGACAAGTTTCACGCCCATACCCGCAAAATCCTTGTTGTTGCGCGTGACGAGTGTCATGCGCCGGGTGAGCGCCGTCGCGGCGATATAGGCATCGTTGATCGGCTTGGGGTCAGGCACATGCCATTCGGCTGCCTGCAAGGCCGCCGCCTCGTCAAGGGGAAGAATGCGACCCGAGAACGCTGTGATAACCGTGTTGTCCAGCCAGTTGCGCAATACCTTCCCGGCGGCGCTATCATTGTGTTCCACCAACCGCACGCCGATCTCAAGCTCATGCAGCACGACGGAAGAAATGAACGTTTCGTCCGGATCTACGGTTTCATTCCAGACCACGACATTGGGATGTGCCTTGCCGCTCACAATCTTGCGCAGTTCGGAGACAACATTCGTATCGAGCAACAGCATCAGGTCAGGTCAACTGCCTGCGCTCGTTCCGTCCGCGGCGAAAGTGGCAAGTCAATTTCGCCCGCACCCGGTGCGGCCAGCATGTCGCCAAGCGTCCGCATTTTTCCGGTCAGCCGTTTATATTCGTCGAACGACAAGAGGACATGCGCTGGCCGTCCTCTGTCGGTGATAATGACTGGACCCTCGTTGGCCGCGCGTTTTGCACGGCCAAGATCGTGATTGAGTTCCCGGCCTGAAAGCGTGGTGACCGTCATGACAATCCTCCAAAATATCGTGGTTACGTAACTACATTTAGCTCGCATCACCTTAAATTGCAAGATAAGCCACGCCAGCTGGCGCATAGAATGCGGGAACGAAATCCTCGCGTACTGGTATATTGCGCTCCCGTTTGTCGGATGCGCAACCCTCGCCAATCACTTAGACGGGCCACCGCGTGTGAAGAAAAAACAACGCGCTTGCCACACGCCACCCACTCGTTGATGCTGGATTCCCGTCAATTGTGATAGGCAGGATGCTTTAAGCATGGCAGAATCCCGTTCGCCGCGGCTTGCGGTACTTATCGACGCTGACAACGCGTCTGCGAAAATCGTTGATGGCCTGTTTGAAGAAATTGCCAAGATCGGCGAAGCGAGTGTTCGACGCATCTATGGCGACTTCGCCAATGCCCGTTCAAAGGCGTGGACCGACGTTCTCGCAAGACACGCAATCATTCCCCAGCAGCAGTTCGCCTACACGGCCGGCAAGAATGCTTCCGATATCACGCTTGTCATCGACGCGATGGACCTGCTGCATAGTGGTCGCTTCGACGGTTTTTGCCTGGTATCTTCCGACAGCGATTTCACCCGCCTCGCCTCTCGCATCCGTGAACAAGGCATCGACGTCTTCGGTTTTGGAGAGCAGAAGACGCCTGAAAGTTTCAGGCAGGCCTGCCGGCGTTTCATCTATACCGAAAATCTGTTGCCCGTGGCTGCCGCGAACGGGACAGATGCGGTACAGGTGACAGCCTCCCTCCAGCCCCCGACAGCCGCCACGCCCATCATCAGGAAGGTCATCGCCCAGATGGAGAGCGAGGATGGATGGGTACCGCTTGGCGCCGTCGGCAATCAACTTGCAAATCTCGCTTCGGATTTTGACCCGCGAACTTATGGGTTTCGCAAGCTGAGCGATCTCGTGAGGAAAACGAACGCCTTCGATCTGGAGTATGCAGAGGGCCGCCCGCTGCGAATCCGGGTGAAGCAAAAATCAGGAAAAAAGAACTGATAGAACTTGTGTGCCGCGTGTGAGACTTAGTCGGAATATACAAATTATTTGACTATTTTGCAAATGCCAGCGGTTCTGCGTGCGTGAACAGCCAAGGACAGGCATCAAACACGATTTGTCCCCCACGATCAGCGGGGGACAAGAGATGGAAGCGATCAGGCTGCCTGTTCAACACCTTGGCTGTCCTCACGCATCGAGGCGGCCAAGGCCTCATCGACATCGCTTAACTGGCGACGCTTCAAAGCAAGCTCTTCAGCGAAGGCGAAACTCCCGCCCTCACGTGTGCGATATGAAACGAGCCGTCGGCGAGCGTCTTCGAGGCGATGGCGATAACGATCACGCTCCTCCTCGAACCCATCGAGCGCATGTTCGAGGCGAGAGATCGCCCCGAGCGGTGTCACCGTCACGGCCAGATCGACCTCGTAGTCCGCACCGGTGCGCTGCAGCAACGTCGCATAACGATAGCCCTCGGCTTTTCCAAACCGTTCCCCCTCATAGACGAGATCGAACCCGCCGATCGATGCGAGATGAACCTCGCCGTGCTGGCGAAGCTGTACGAGCGTCAGGATTTCCCGCATCAGCGCCCGACCGGCGTCCTTGCGTTCATCTTGGACCTCACCGAGAACTGTCATGGTGAAGGAATCCGCTGCGGTCGGAATAGACCGCTTCAAGTCCTCACCGATCTCACCAATCCGGCGGGTCGCGGTTTCGATGTCACGCTCGGCGTCACGGATCTGGCGTCGAACAGCATATTGATCGTCGTCGTGCGCGGCGCGCAACCGTTCGAGCCGGGCGATATCGGCTTCCAGACCTGCCTTTTGCATGAGCCTCTCGTCACCGCTGGCGATCGCTTTCGCCATCGCGAACTGGTTGGCCTGGCCCTCGCCCAGATCCTCAAGCCTGCGGATCGAGGTGTCGCCGCTCAACGCGGCAGCGATGAACCTCGCCTTGCGCTCATTGTTCTGCCACATCGACGCATCAAGGCTGCCCTCCGTCGCGTAGGCGAAAATATCGACCTCGTCATGCTGGTTGCCCTGTCGCACGATCCGGCCCTCGCGCTGTTCGATCTGGGAAGGGAGCCACGGCACATCGAGGTGATGCAAGGCTTTCAGGCGTAACTGCGCGTTGACACCTGTTCCCATTGTCTCGGAGGATCCGAGGAGGAAGCGTACCCTGCCGGCACGCACGTCGCCGAACAAGCGTTGTTTCGCCTCGGTCTTCTTGTAGTCCTGCATATAAGCGATTTCGGAAGCGGGCACGCCGAGGCGGATCAGTTCATCACGTATCCAGCGGTAGGCCGAGAAGCGGCGTGTCTTCTCGACATTTATGGTCCCCAGATCGGAAAAGATCATCTGGGCCGCACCCGGCAGATCGTAGTCCTTGCCATCCGGGCGGCTATAGATGCTTTCACCTGTCTCCTGCCAGATCCGGAAAGCGTTGCGGACGAGCATGTTGAGTTTGTTTTCGTCCTCGTTGTCGTTCGCCGGCATGACCAGACGAAGATCGATTGCCGCATGGCGACCATCGGTGATCACCGACAAGAGAATGTCGTCACCGGGCTGCGCCGGTCCCTCTCGCATCTCGATTGCCTTGATACGCGCTTCGAGGATTTGCTGATACATCTTGAAGGCAGGCGTCGGCTTAGCGGTGACGATCTGGCGGCGGCCCGTCGAAATCGCCGGCACCCTGACATATTCGCGAAGATCGTCGGGCATCACGACGTCGGCGAAGGCGCGGAACATGGCGATCAGTTCCGGCACATTCACGAAGCTCGCAAAGCGGCTGACAGGGCGGTACTTGCCGGACGGCTGGATCTCCAGTTCCGTTGACGTATCGCCGAAGCAACTCGCCCAGGCATCGAATTCATGCAAGCCACGTTCGGCAAGCGCCTCATGTCCAAGCAGCCGCTGGATCGAGAACATCTCGCCGAGTGTATTCGTAATAGGCGTCCCCGATGCCAGAACGAGGGCTCGACCCGGATTTCGTGTTTCAATGTAACGCGATTTCACATAGAGATCCCAGGCGCGTTGCGATCCGTTCGGATCGATGCCTTTCAACGTCGACATGTTGGTCGCGAACGAAAGCTTGCGGAACTCCTGGGCTTCATCAACGACGATCTGGTCGACGCCAATTTCAGAAATCGTCAAGAGGTCGTCCTTGCGCGTCGACAGCGCCTCCAGGCGCTCTTGCAATCCCTCCTTCAACCGTTCCAGCCGCTTGCGTGAGACACGGTCCTCACTGTCGACCCGGGTTAGCAGCTCCTCATAAAGCTCCAGCTCGTCGTGGATCATGCCTTGTTCGAAAGCTGAGGGAACACCGATGAATTTGAAGGCCGAATGGGTGATGATGATCGCATCCCAGGTCGCGGTCGCGGCGCGCGATAAGAATCTCGCCCGCTTGTCCTTGCTGAAGTTGGTCTCGTCCGCGACCAGAATGTTGGCGGATGGATAGAGCGCAAGAAACTCACGCGCGGCCTGAGCCAGGCAATGGCCTGGCACGACCTGCATGGCTTTGGCGATCAATCCGAGACGCTTTTGCTCCATGATGGCGGCGGCCATCGTCATGGTTTTCCCCGCACCGACGGCATGCGCGAGATAGGTGGAGCCGGCGGAAATGATGCGCCATATGCCACGCTTCTGGTGCGAATAGAGGTGGAAGGCCGCGCTGGCGCCGGGCAGTTTCAGATGCGAGCCGTCAAAGACCCGAGGCGCGATGTTGTTGAAGCGGTCGTTGTAAATTCTGGCCAGCCGGTCGGTGCGACCCGGATCGATCCAGACCCACTTCTGAAATGCCTCCTTGATCTTTTGGAGTTTGTCGCGTGCGGCTTCGGTGTCGACCACATTCAGGATGCGCCGTTCGCCACCGATATCCTTGATCACGTCGAAGATCTGCGGCACGCGGGAGTTCAGGGCATCGGCGAGTAGTTCGCCGGCATCGCGCCGGCTGGTCCCCCATTCGGACGTACCTGCGGCACTGTATCCGAGCTGGCGCGCCTCGACCGTCCAGCTTCCCAGTTCCGGCATGTGATGGATACGGATGTCGGCACCCATCAACTCGTTGACAAAATCCACGACGTCGGCTGCGGGGATCCAGGGCGCGCCTAGGCGGGCGGTAATGTCGGAAGGCCGAAGATCAGCCGGCTGGACAGCCTGCAATGCTCGGACATTCCGCGCGAAAGCTGGATCGAGCGCCGCGGCGGCCTCCGCTTCTGTCAGTCTGGTGCGAACCGGACCAGAGAGATAGGCGTCAGAGGTCTGCCAGGAGCCGTCTGCGGGATTTTGGAAGATTGCCTCCCCGAGGTCTTCGATCACCTCCTCGGCGGACATGTGCAACAGTTCGGCGATGTGCTCGAGGTCGACACGTCCGCGTTCGTTAAGCACAACAGCCAGCGCATCGCCAGCGCTGGTGATGACAGGTGCGACCGGTGGCGCTATCACCCGTTCAGAGAAGATCGGACCGGGCTTTGCCGTGTCGGTGTCGAGGTCGTAGTCCTCAATTGACGCGACCAACCAGCAATCGGGATCGTCCCTGAACGGCGCGAGGTTCGGCTGGCGATGGCTCTCACGCATCTCACCGGTCTGTTCGTCCTCGCTGATTGAGACCGTGGTATGATTGATCGGGCCGAACTCCCGAACAAAGGCACCCCAGGCGATGCGTAACCGGACCTGAAGATCCCGCCAGGGTCGATCCTGCTCCTGGGCCTTCAGCACCTCACGAACGGCATCGCGGATCGGCAGGAGCTTGCGAATGATTCGGGCATGCTTTTCGGGGATACCGTCGCTGCTGCGACCCTTGCGGATGCCGATCGGAACGGGGGAACCGTCAATCAACTGCATGAGGTTATGCTGGCCGTCGAGGAAAAAGCTGCCTTCGCGGACTTTGGCGTTATCGGGCTTCAGGTCGACGATCTCGGCGAGCTCTTCTTCCAGATCGAGATCGATGATGCTCGGCTCGCCATCATAGAGATGTTCGGGAAGCAGAGAGATCGCGGCCTTCAGCAGAATCTCAAGGTCCTCGCCGGGACGCGGCTGGCATGTATAGGTTTCGCCAAACGGGCCGGAGGTGAGGGCATGGTCACCGAGCACAAAGACGGGATGTCTGGCGAACCAGCGATTGACACGGATCGCGCCTTCATCGGCGGTGGCTGGCCGGATTTCGTCAACGTCGAGCCAGGTGACATCGCCTTCGGGCTCACCGGCCTTGCGTTTGCGGAAGAACAGGATGTCGACCACGACATCGGTACCTGCAGCCGCGCGGAACGCGCGTTCCGGCAGGCGAATGGCAGCGACAAGGTTGGCCGATTTCGCAATATGCTCACGGGCCGTCGTATCGGCCTTGTCCATCGTGCCGTGGGAGGTGACGAAAGCGGCGAGAGCGCCTGGCTTCAGCAGATCGATCGATCTTGCGATGAAATAGTCATGCAATCTGAGACCGAGACCGCGATAGTTACGATCGGAGCGGACAGTTCGATCAGAAAACGGCGGATTGCCGATGGCGAGATCGTAGATCACCCCGAGATCGGTGCGGGCAAAATCACCATTAACGATCCGGGCCTTCGGCTGGAGGAGACGGACAATCCGGGCGGTGACCGGATCAAGCTCGATGCCGGTGACATAGCTGGATGCCCGGAAGGCCTGCGGCATCAATGCAGGGAAAAGACCGGTACCGATGCCGGGTTCAAGAACGCGGCCGCCGCGCCATCCCAGACGTTGAAGACCTGCCCACATCGCACGGATGATGAACTCCGGTGTGAAGTGGGCGTACTGCGTGCAACGCGCCAGCGAGGCGTAGTCCGTCTCGGAAACCACACTTTCCAGCGAACCGCCAAGGTCGTCCCAGCCATCCCTGAATTCGACCTCGCCGGGGCGACGGAACATGCCGCTCGCCAGTTCGGAGGCTCCGAAACCGGTAAAACGGATCAGGCGCTTCTGGTGTTCGCGCGTGACCGGAACGTCGAGCTTCTCGATCTCGTTGGCGGAGAGGATGGCGGCGACATTGATCCGGGCGCGCTCCTTCCAGCTTTTCGGAAGGTCGCGATCATCGTCATCAAGATAGAAGTTGAAACGATCGCCCATCTTGCCTGGCAAGGGTGGTTTGGCCGCAACAACCGGTAACGGGACGACATGCGCTTCAGGCGCGGTAGCTGTGTTTTCATGCGCTGCCGGTCCGGGGGCAAATTCTTCAGTCGTGCCAAGGCCAAAACCAAGCCCGGAAGAGAGCGCAGTATTGCCGAACATATCGAGGGAAAAGGGATCGTTGGACATCGGATGAATGCTCCTGAAAAAAGACGAGCGTCATCGACCGGATGAACCGGCGTGGCGCTCGCGTGGAAGGGGGAAGGTTGTGGTTGCAGCGGACGATGATGCGTCAGCCGCGTTGGATGACCGAGATCTGCATCGCGTCTTCCTCAAAGGCGAAAGACAGATGCGTACCGCCAGGGCTGGCCGCGATCATGGCCTCGAGGCTCTCGGCATCGATGAAATCGACACCATCATCGCCCCCGAAGGTCTGGCGTTTGACCTCGAACCAGTCGTCGTTTTGCTCGGGGTGGCATTCTTCGGCATAGACGACCAATGGCTTGCCGTTTTCGGGCAACTTTCCGTTGGACATCAAATACACCCCATGATCTCCAACAAGCCAGAGGCCGGGCTTTTCGCCCTTTCCGGGTTCGAGGCCATAATAGGGATCGCGGAAGCCGCCATTGGCCTCGGCGTCGGCGCGACCACGTGCGATGACGTCGAGGACGGATTGGACCGGGAAAGTCAGCATGGTCGATCCTCCGTCAGACCGCGATGGGAAGCGGCGGGATCTCATTTGCCACCGACGCTGGTTTTACGGCGGCCGCAGGTGACGGCGGCGTTGGATCCGGATCGTCATCATTGGCGGCCAGTGGAATGAGGCGGCTTTCCGATCCGCCAGGCCGTCCTGCAAACGGTCGGCGCGATGAAGGGGGGAAGAACTTCATGGGCATGTCTTTCACCATTGGTTGGGACGAACGACCATGCCGCCGGATCTCGATCCGTCGGAGCATAGCATTCGCAGTTTCGGGATTTGGACTGGAGAAATTCGGCGCTGTCCTCGCCTCTTCAGACTTTCCAATCCAGCTTTTCACCGCTGCATTGGCGATGGCCGGTCAAAGGCCGCTTTAGCGGCGAAGCCCGCCCTTGACGGGCTGGAGCCACATGCGGCAGGGGTCTTCTTTTCTTCCCCTTCCTTTCCCCTTCACAGGGTCCGGAACCAGAAGCGACGGTCGGCCTCCAGCCGTACTCGCTTGGCGCACGCCTCCCATTCTGGCATCAGCCGCGCCTTGCAGCGTATGATAAGGCGTGTCACACGGCGCGACCGTTCGTCATCATCGCCAAACAGATCAGGGTTGGCCCTGAGGCGCCACAGAAGACGCTCATAGTTCATCGGAGCCACTCCAGACGTCCGCAACGTCGTCGTCCAGTCGAACTTCAAAGGGGCCGGGCCAGTCCCGGATCCATTGTGGAGCATCACCTTCGTGACGCAGATCATCCCTGATCTGCGCATTGGCATCCCACTCTGCCTCTGTCGGAAATCGTTCGAGGAGCAGTGACAGCGCCACGGTCCAGTCTTTTGGTTCAGAGACATCAACCTCGATCGCCTGATCATGGCGCCAGATCTGGGGCACGAATGTCAGTGTCACGCGCCGGTCTTCCAGCGAGACGAAGGGCGGACGCCGATGTCCGTCATCCAATATTTGCGGCTCGTGGTCTGGACTGTAGCTCCGGGTTTTCTCATAGTCCGGGTCGTCCGCT
Organism: Phyllobacterium sp. MT110; assembly: GCF_058792715.1. Classification (NCBI taxonomy): domain Bacteria; kingdom Pseudomonadati; phylum Pseudomonadota; class Alphaproteobacteria; order Hyphomicrobiales; family Phyllobacteriaceae; genus Phyllobacterium; species Phyllobacterium sp. MT110. The sequence goes on along the minus strand of NZ_JBXAFE010000009.1, from coordinate 20,975 downwards.
TCATCGACGAGATAGCCGACCACTTCCTCGGCATAGCCGGCCTCGATCACGCCGATACCGCGGGGATTGAGGCTGACGGCAAATCCGTTACCAAACAGACGTTCGTCGGCCGCGGTCATAGCGGCCCGGTGGTTTGTGGCATCGACTTCAACCTTGACCCGGACCACGGCGTAGACATGCACGAAATGCTTGCTGCACGCGGGATCGGCAGAAACCTTTGCAATTGCCGGCGGGATGGAAGATGGTGCATTCTCGCTCATCGACGTCCTCCCTCATGCATTTCCAGCTTCTTCAGCACGCGGGCGGCGGCATCCTCGAGCGGTGTTGCGAAGTCAGGACCATTCTCTGTCCATTCAAGCACTTCGAGAACCGCCGGGATAAATCCATAGTCGAACGGTGCATGGCGATCGATCAGCTCCCGTCCAAGATGGTCATGGATCTGGAGCGCGCAGATGGCAGCCGGCCGCGCCCAGCGCCGCAGTTCGATCGAACCGAGATGAGTCCAGAGCAACATCAGAGCGTGAATGTTCCGCACCAGCGGCTTGTCGTGTTCGAAGAGGATACGGTAGTCCTGCATGGCCTCCCAGCAGCACAGGGCGGCATCGAGTTGTCGGCTATGGATGTCGGCCATGGCCGGCGCAGGCGTGGCGAAGGACTCGATGAACCGGCGGATCGTGGTCAGCGAGTTGCGACCGCCCGCATCGAGCAGGAACTGGTCGTGCGGCAAACGCCCTGTCATCTGGCGGTCGATCGCACTGCGCATTCGCTCAAGAACCGGATCGGCTTTTGAGAGATCAGGCATGCCGGGCAGGTATCTCAGGCCCTCGGCCGGCCTTTGTATCTCGTTTGCTGCGCGCAGTTCCTCGAAGAGATCACCGCTGGAACGGCCTGCGCATTCCGTTGCGGTGATCAGCATGATGCAGGCAGCGAAACTGTCGGGTCTCTGCGATGGATGCGGGACCATTCGAGTACGCGGACTTCCGAAAGCGTTTCGGAGCGTGCGACAATGTCCTGTAGAATGAACTCCCAGGAGCTTGGTCGCAGATCGATTTCGATCCGGTCCCGACCATCGATCTGGTCGCGCCAGCATTCGGCAACGATCCGGTTCAGCTCGCTCTTCGGTGAGCGGCGAGACGTTTCATAGGCCACCGATAGATCGCCCGCGGCCAGGCTGAACGTCAGGGCAGCGCCACTGTCGGTATAGAGCAACAGCGCGTTGTCCACCTCACCTGCATCGAACACGCTGGAGAGAACCAGCCGTTCAAGTTCGGTGATATCGGTAAGTGGGATCGCCGGGTCGATGACAATGGTGGTTTCTAGGTCGCCCATGGAACTCTCCTTTTTGGAAACGGACAGGCCCGAAGCGATGCTCCGGGCCAGCTGATCGAAATGAAGTTTGTTGACCGCCGCGTTGCTGGTGTCAGTCAGTCCTCGGGCAACAGCTGCTGCACCTCCTCGGCACAAAGATGCGCGAGCAATTTGAGAACAGGCCGGAAGCCGGGCCTGCGAATAACGATGGTCCTGAAGCCTTCATTGCCGGGCGGCCAGATCTCGTCGGCATAGCCGCGGTCTGCACCCGCAGCATTCCAGATGCGTTCGAGCTTTTCCTGGCGGATGTCGAGGACAGGTTTGCCGGATTCGCGCGCAACAATCGCCGCCCGCATGGTTTCAGGCGTCACGGCGGGATCGGTGACGCTGACGAAACCGTGGAACCAGCGTTCGCCATCACCGGTCACGAGGCTGAAGAGGACGGACCGGATCTGTTCGGGACGGCGTCCGGGGAGAACAGTCAGACCTCCGGGCCGTAGACTGGCGAGAAACAAACCGGCCATCGCGCGCGCCGCGGGCTCCTGCAGCTCGAACCACTCACCAGCGTGCAGGATACCGGTGAATCGTCGCAGGGACATGGGTGCTGTATCGTGCCTCGACAGCAGCGCTCGAACTTCAGTTGCAGACGCCGTCCCCGTGTGGATCCGGTCCGTCGTCGAGGAATACTGGATTGCCGTGCCGGTAATGCGCATGACACTGCCGCCAAAGCCGTCTGCGCACATCTTCGAGCAGGTAAACGCCGCCCAGACCACGATTTCCTCGATGGTATTGGAGCGCCGCACAATATCCTGCAGGATCTCGGGCCAACCACCCTGGCTGGTGGTCAGGTCGATCTCGATATAGAAGCCACGCTCGGCCTCGTCTTTGGCATCGAATGCCGCAAGCAGGTTGGCGATATACTCGTTGAACCGGCTTTCCGATCCAGGAGAGCCTTCAAGCGCCACGCGCAGTTCGTCTTCGCGTGGCGAGATCAGTTCGTTAGGACTGTTCCAGGTGCTGAAGAAGGTCCCGTCGCTCCACGCCTCTTCATCGAAAACAAGAGAGAGCATCAGACGCTCGAGCGGTGTCATGTCGCTTGCCGGGATGTCCGGCGTCACGACAGTCTCGGTGCGGTAGTCTGCCATGTCACGCCCCCTCACGCTGCGATGAAAACGGGAAGGTGGCGCAGATGCACGGGCAGTTTCGCGGCGATCTCGTCGTCGGTCAGGTCTTCCAGCAGCTTGAGCGTGGTGCCTGCCGCGCCACCATAGAGGATGATCGTTTTCTTGCCGCGTAAGGCATATGGCCAACGGTCGCCGGCATAGCCGCGATAATCATCGGCCGTGCTACTCCAGATATGGTTCAGGCGCTCATCCCGGGTCATGGCACGCACCGGCCGGGTTTCGCGCTCGGTGATGGCAAGCCGCATGTTCTCGACTGAAGAGGTATCAGAGAGATCGCAATAGCCGTGGAAGTGGCGGATGGCTCCGTCTATGCGCAGCGCGAAGAAGACACTGGTGATCGATCCGGTCAGAAACTCGCGCATGGCGAACATCGACCCGCAGATCCACAGGGGTGGCAGGATCTCGAACATGTAATCGTGTTCGTTCTCGCGGATCTCGAACCATTCTCCGCTGTAGAGCGATGTTGCATCGCCATTCCAACGATCAGGTCGCTGGGCGTGGCGGTCGAACATGCGGAACATCTGGTGGCGGTCGGCGACCCCCTGATAGACCTTGCGGATTGCGGGTGAGGTATTCATTTTCGGCTCCCTGTGAGTTGTTCCGGACCGATGCGCGGCGCTGTCCTCTCGACCTCACCATCCTCTTCAGTCCTTCACCACCCCTCCCCAGCCGCCGGCATCGCGATCGGCAGGGTCAAGGGCCGGCTTCAGGCCGGGCGAAGCTTCCCTTGATGTGGCCGGCGCGTATGCCGCACGCCTTCCCTTTCCCCCCTTCTTTTTCTTCGTTCCGCCTCCCCCTCTTGCAGAGCCTCGTTCCAGTCGTCTGCAGGAGGCCGCAATCGCTGCCAGCCGCAGCCCGCTTCTTCGGCAAGGGTTCGAAGCCGATCGGCGAACGTGTCGCCCTGCGTGTCATTGTCAGTTGCCGCGACCAACTGGACGCCGGAAGAACCGGTAAGTACGCGCAGCGCCGCATCTGTTGCCGGAGACCACCCCCCGCCGGTACTGAGATAGAGGGTACCATCACGCAGACCCTCGAAGGCAGCAAGGCTCATGGCATCGATCGCCGCTTCAGTGACACAGAGCCTGGAAGCCGCAGACCCGCCGAGGCGAAACAGGATTTTGGTCCCGCCGGTCGAAAATCCTCTCCATTGCGGGCCGCGCTCCTCCCAACCGGCAATGACGCCAACATCATTCGTGTGGGCCGCCCACATACTGCCAAAGGGGCCTTCCCGAAGAAGGTTCTGCGATATGGCAGCTGTGAGTGTATGGGGAGGCAGCAATCTGTTCCTCGCGAGATAGTCCCATGTCTGCGAGCCCGGCCACGGTCTGCGTTGGCGGTCCCATCGTTCGGCAATTGCAAGGTTTGGTCCTCGGGCGCGACTAAGCGTGCGTCTGGCGGCTTCTTGCGGGACATAGCCGATCAGCTCGGCAACGCGATCGCGTGCTGCCTTGAACCCTCCACCATCCAGATGGGCGACGAGCGAGAATACATCACCCTTGGCTTCGGAAAGCGGGTCGAACCAACCATGGCCGTCGTGAATCGTGATGATGATTTCGCTGCCACGGCGATATTTTACCGCTCGTCTGGTGCTTTCCTTCAGATCAATGGAAAAGCCCGCCTTTTCCAGCACGGCAGAGCATGGCACACGGTTGCGCAGTTCCTCGATTTCTTTCTTTTCCATTCTTTTTCCGGCCTTTTCCAGCCGCCCTCTTTTCCACTCGAAATACCTTCCCGTACATTTCGCGGGACCCCATCTAGCGACCGCGAAGAGCATGCGGAGGCAAGGGCGCGGAGGCAGTTGCTGGGAAATCGTGAGCCACAAGCGCCGCCTGTCCGCCGCGGCGAAGCTTCCCTTGCCGCCGCCGGCTCGCAAGCGGCACCCAAAGGGGCAGGCCGGCTCTTAAGCCGGCCTCATTCGTCTACGAGCAAGCTTGATCGCGCAGCGGAAAGGGGTTGAAAGATCAAGGCGCCCGGAGCTCGGTCAAAGCCGCCCAAAATATCTGTAGTCCAAGTCAGTCCTGGTTCTCGATCCAACGCAGTTTGGCGAGGGTCTCTACAATGGACTGCCTGGTTCTGGGCGCGGTGATTGATCCCGCATGGTGTAGTTTTCGTGGCCCGATCGTCTAAGCTGAGGTGAATACAGCCCATGGCTCAGCTACATGTCCTTAGTCGCCTCCCCTCCCCTCACGCTTCGGTGCTAGAGCACGTCCATTGAACGCGGAATCGCGTTGAGGATTCCCTTGGTCGCCGAATTCTGATTCCATCGCTGCGACTGGTGATTTGGTCGGAGGCAATATGACCCGAGCTTTCAGCGATGATTTGCGTAGCCGCGTTCTGGCTGCGTCACGGGATGGCATGTCGGCGCGATCAGCGGCGGCCCGATTTGGGATTGGCATTTCGACAGCCATCGCTTGGATCGCCAGCGCACGGGCGGGTCGGTTGACACCTGTGAAGCAGGGCCGACGCGTTGGCTCACGCCTCGATGCTCACGAGGACTTCATCATCGGCATGATCGAAGAGGCAAAGGATATCACGCTCAACGAGATGGTCCTGCGATTGCAGGAGGAGAGAGCCGTTTCCATCGGTCGCAGCGCGCTTGACGCCTGGCTGCGAAAGCGCGGCTGGACATTCAAAAAAAGACCGCACATGCACTGGAGCAGGAGAGTCTCGATCTCCTGAAGCGTCGCCAGGACTGGTTCGACGGCCAACTCGATCTCGATCCGGCGCGGCTCGTCTTCATCGATGAAACAGGCCTGAGCACGAAGATGTCACGGATTCGCGGGCGAGCCCCTTGCGGAGATCGATGCCGCTCACCGGTCCCGCACGGCCATTGGAAGACAACGACGTTTACCGGTGCACTCAGACTATCCGGCATGACCGCACCCATGGTCCTCGACGGTGCGATGAACGGGGTCGCATTCCAGGCCTATGTCCAGCAAGTTCTCATTCCAACCTTGGCACCGGGCGACATCGTCATCATGGACAATCTACCCGCACACAAGGCGCAGGGCGTGCGTCACGCAATCGAAGGTGCTGGATGCAGGTTGCTCTACCTTCCTCCCTACAGCCCGGACTTCAACCCCATCGAGAAGGCGTTCGCCAAGCTCAAAGCTGTCTTGCGCGCAAAAGCAGAGCGAACGGTCGAGGGCTTATGGAATACGGTCGGCCAGATCGTCACACTGTTCGAGCAGCAAGAATGCGCAAACTACTTCAAATCATGCGGATATGACCCCGAGTAAAATGGATGCGCTCTAGTGTACCTGATGCTCAAAGAGTGTCGCGATGAGCGCGCACGAGCGGAAAAATATCAGGACAAATTCAACGGGATCGCATATCTTCCGCTACGAAGCGGTACGCGCCGCTTCGGGGCGTCGAAACCCCTCATACCCGGTTGGTGCCACCCGTAAGGCATCAGACTCCTTGACCTTTGCGGTCGGGGGACCTGTGGCGTATGCAATAGGTTCTCCGGGACTAAAGGCCATGGGGCCGTGGTATGCGGTTTCGAATCCGCCGATCACCGGGGGTCAATGAGCATCGGACGGCGGGGGCGTACCGCCGCGGTTGCTTTAGGAGAAACCGTTGGCACAGGACACTGTCTTTACTTTCTACACGTACTCAAATGCGGGTACTCCAGCCGAGGAGCGTTGGAAGCCAACAGGCATACCAGATATTTTCTTCGATAGTCGTGAGGAGGCTCAGTGCGCCGTGCTAGAGATGCGTGACGATATAACAGCCGATCCGGAAATCGAGTGGCCGGTCATGATAGTGGAAAAGGTGCTAACGGTTCCTATCAGCCAGAAAAGTATTCTTGCCCTGCTGAACGACGGGAAGTGCATTTATCCAAAGTTACGAAGTTGTTGAAAGCATTGGCCCCAAATGATGTGAAAAAGCATGAATGAACGCGTCCAAACAGACACCGATCTTTTGCTATTGGCATACGTCGCTACCTGTTCGATTTTCCCTTTCAATATTCTAGATTCTGTCCGCTGCGACATTTCAACGGTACCTTCACTCTTGAGTCGCTGAACGCATATCGGTACCTCCGACTCCGTTTTTTACTTCCGTCTCCAATTTCTGAATCTACCGGATGATCGTCGCGTCGGTGCCCATCCTCCTGCACGCCATCACCGTACGCGCAATGCAGTTGAACGGGCTTGTGTCCTCCAACCCAGCACGCAGTCTGGGGAGCATTGTCCGCGCACCTGGTTTGGTGATCTCACCTCGCAATCATGGGAAAAGCGCCGAGCGCCCGGATCGTTATCTGAGGTGACGCGACCGTACGGTCACCGGTTGGCCCCGCATGACCGCAGGGCGCGAGTTAGCATTTGAAACGCTCCAGCATGGTTTTGAGTTGAGAGTTCTGCAGCCGAAGTTTGCCGATAAGCTCGCTACGCAAGAGCTTTATCTCGTCATCGAGGGTGATCGCCAGAGGGATTACGGTGACAGCGTTCGCAAGCTGGCGTCGGGCGACTGATTCATCGGTCTTGTTCTTGCCTCGCCTTCGCTCTGCAGCGACAACATCGTCGTGAAACGACACGGAAGGAGCAGCAAAATCCGTAGCCTGTGCCGCCCAGGGTCCCACCGCGAGGTCGACTGCGGCGACCGCTTTCGCCGCCTCCCCCGCGATCAGCCCAGCTTGCGGCAGATCACTCACGGCCGCCCCGTCGTCAGAGACCGCATTGGCACCGAGCAGACTTGCGTCGTCCTGTTGCTCATCGTCGGGAGCCTGCAGGCGCTGTTGCGGCTCTTGGCGCCGTCTTGACGTAAAACGGGCGACGAAATTCCATAAGGATGCCATTGTCATTAACCTCGTGTTCTACCCGCATACACAAAGCGAGCGCGAACCGGGCGGTCGCCGTGACCTCGCCGAGATGACCGTCACGGCTGGCAGAGGATGCCTTCGCCCGTCAAGCGAGATTGAGCCGCTTTCGCAGATCCGCATTTTCGGCCCTCAGCTTTTCGGAAAGCTGCCTGCGCAGGCTGCGGTTTTCGTCTTCGAGCCGCAGGAGCTCCGCCATGTCGTCGATCGCGTCCACCGGGGCGGTCGGTGAAGCAACAGAGGTATTGCTCTCGCTCTTGATAAGCTTGCTCCTTGGAGTTCTTGCAGCCACGATCGTTCCGGCTTTGCGACCGCGCTTGCCCCAGCCCTCTGTCGCATCGGTGCGGCCCGATACGGCCGCCCTTTGCGACTGATCTGCGTCCGCCTTCTTTGTTCGCGGCTTGCGCTGTTTGACCGGCGCAGCAATCGTCACGACGGGCTCCTGCGTATTGGTTTCCGTCGCGGTTTCTATTTCGTCGGGCATATGGATCTCCTCTATCGCCGATGCATTGTTCTGCTGCGGCAGCGCCGGTGTCAACATCGGCTCTATCGATCTGTCCTGCCCGATAGGCTCGTCCACCCGGGAGGCGTCACTATGCTCACGGGCTGAGGAAAATGCCGCTTCGTTTGCCTGCCGAGCCACTGACTTCAAATCGAGGTCTCCCCATATCGAATCCGGTTTGCGCTCCGACCTACGCCGTGCGTTCTTGTACTCGACGGTGAAGCTGCGGTTGATTTTCTTCACAGGATGATGCCTCGATGTCTATCGCTGCTGTACCAGCTATCCATAGGTGATCGCAAGACCGCACGGCGGGCGGGCGTTTACTGGGAAGGCGCGCGCTCCCGTGTTTTTAGCCATTCAAGACTGCGCGACCGGCCCGATGGGATCGGCGCGCGTCAGGTGCCCGATGCGCTTTCGGCCAGATTGATCTGAACCGGAAAACTCCCAATGTTTGGGTGCGGTTCAAAATCCAAACGATGTCCTGCATAGTGAAACGAGAGGGGCGCCCCCTCCCCTACCCTCCATTGGGCAAATGAGCTGTGATCGGTGATGAGATCGACCGAAGCTAATCTTACCTCGTCACTCGGCATCCAACGGCGCCACCCGCGGAAACAGAGATCGGCATGACGCTTGGATATTCTCGCAGCCGCCGCTATGCTCTCTTTTTGTTTCGCTCATCCATGAGAGCACGCCCAAGCGCACGAGGACCGCCTCGCCGATCCGCAAAATCATCTATGTGGATATGGTAGCCTTCTATGCGTCCGTTGAGCAGCGCGATCATCCGTTGCGGTGCGGGCGGCCGCTCCCCGTTGGCGGTTCCGCCGCACGGGGCGTGGTTGCCACGACCAGCAACGAAGCACGTAAATTCGGTATTCATTCTGTGATGCCCTCGATAACTCCCAAGCGAAAATGCCCCGACCTGATTTTTGTGCCCCCACGTTTTGATGTCTACAAATCCGTCTCCAGGCAATTCCACAAGATCTTTGCCGAATACATGCCTCTGATCGAACCGCTCTCTCTCGACGAGACCTATCTCGATGTCACTGAAAACTTGAAGGGGATGAACAGTGCTGCCGACATCGCATTGGAGATCCGGGCCAAGATCAACGCGATGACTGGTTTGAATGCATCAGCCGGCAATTCCTACAACAAACTCCTCAAGCGACTTGAATGAGCCAAATGGCCAGGCTGTCAGTGCCCCAAAACAGGGGCCCGGTTTAATCGAGGGCCTCCCTGACAAGAAGTTCAATGGTGTTCGTCCGGCGACGGGAGAACGCATGAAGAGCCAAGGAATTGATTCGGGAAGTCGGGGCCGAACTTAAACGGCATTGCCCGGGGCATCGACCAACGGCAAGTTCGCCCCGATAGGATTCGGAAATCTGTTGGTGCCGAAAATACGTTCATCGAGGACATAGACGACCTCGGTCTTGCGTCGGCTGAACTGAGGGCCCTCGCCGGAAAAGGTTTGGAGCCATTGCGAGGCAAACCACATTAGCGGCAAGACTGTCATCGTAAATATCAAATATTCGGACTTCACGCAGGCAACTCGCAGTCGCACGGTCGCCCTCCCCATCTTGACGGTAGACGAATTACTCGACGCTTCTTGCGACTGTCCACCCATTCAGGAGAACTTCCCGGCATCTCGAAGTTTCTCTCGCATCGCTGACTGGCGCACGTTCTGGGGAGGTGGACCAATCGCTCCTCGATCTGGACTTGTGAACAGAAGACAGACGAGCGGTCAGCAAGGATTGAGCCATCAGAGTTTTGTGCGTTCGTGTCATTGATTTCGAGACGGGCGGTAACGGATCGACCGATTGCGAGATTGGATGGTAAGACGCGATCTCTCAGCACCGCTTGAATTGGCGCGTCAATGAGGAACGCCGAACCCTCTCTGGAAAGATATTGCACCTGGCGTTCCACGCCCACCCGAAGGCGTCCGATCTGGCAGGCCATCGCGCATTGGATCTGCAGTTGGAATTGCGCTCTCCGAGTATGACCGAACTCCCGAGGTTCTCCAATCAGATGCTTCTGATACCAACGAATGCCGGATGGCCTTGACATGGGTCTGCCAGCCCATCGGGCAATGCCCGATACTATGTCACCGCCGCCACTTGAGTGACCTTTGAACTCCGCGTCGCTTAAGCAACTTCTGGCATGGAGCAGGGGACCATTGTTTCTACCACGCGTGCCGTCGGGCCCCGACAGCGGCAAAAGTTGGAACAGACCCGACGAGAAGCTGCTGGCGGGACCCTTCAGGTTCGAGATGCCGGCGTCCGGTTTAGTGTAACAACACAGCGCACAAGACGCAGTCACCGCCGGCCAAGAAGATCGAGCCGGAGCAGGGCCGCTGATAAGAGCTCCAATTTCTAAGTGCCGCGCGTTGCGGGCACAAAGCGGCATCAAGGCGGCGTATGAGCGGGGAGGGCGTTCAACTGGCGAGGCCTGGTTGATCAAAGCGCCTAGCTCGATGGTTCTAGCCAGCTGTGCCGACGCAATCGGTCCTCCATTGTGACCCGCGCCGAAAAACCTATACAAACCCGTAAGTTATGATTGTTGACCGCGGTCAACGACAATCTTTACCAGGCAAGCCTGCCATCGGAGTTCGCGCCAGATCGGCTTTGTATGACGTTGTAGCTACGGACTGCGTCCGCTGTACCAGGGGTCTGATTTGAACTATCCGATCAAAAGAAAAAGAGACCGAAGGCACAGAGCGAAAACATCGGCACAAAAAAACAATTGATATCAATTAGTTATTGCTGATGACCGCGGTCAACATATCTTCCGCCTCCCCGAACTTATGATATCCGCCACGACCTGGTCTCATGGGCAGGCGCGTGCTCTCAATGCGCCCTGACTGAGGGGCAGCGCGAAACGGCGCAGCATTTCCAGGACAATTCCCCCACTCAACTAGACCCAAAGTGTGGTCAGCTCCTGCATCTTGGCCAAGCTGACTTCGTCATAACAACATTGCAGGGGCGTTCGTCGGTCGGGAAGACCGTCATTTCCTCTTTGGATGAACCTGAGCCCCTTAATGCCAAATTTCTTCTCCACCCAAATTCGAAGCTCTTCCTGGATCACAGGGATACGATTCTTGTTCACAAGCCGCTGCTCCAGCTCCTCAAGAGAAATCCGCAGGCCGCTGTCCGATGCCATCGCAAACTCGAGCGGCGAAAGCCCTTTTCTGGATGCTCTCGTCCCAAGCCATATCGCCGCGATCTCCGTGTCAAATTTCTGTAAAGCTCTCGCACGAAGCTTTTCACCTCGAAGGAGGCCCTTCCCCCTTTCGACGATCTCGGCCCGCGCCGCGTGAGCTGCCATTGCTTCGCTCATCGGAAGACCGAGTGATTCGGAAAGATCGGGCGTGTCCGAATTGAGCGCCTCCTCAATAGTGGCAAGTTGCTGGTTCAACCGCTCCCACCGGTAATTTCCGGTGGCGATAATATCGAGGGGAGTTGAGCGACCCTCCAGGGCGCGCGTCCACAGAGCTGGCTCGGGAAATTTGAACAGCGGGGATAAGTGGAATTTCTGCCTGACTTCGGCTTAGATGCCGGGAACAGGAGATACCATGACGAGACGACCGCGCCGGAACCACAGCCCGGCTTTCAAGGCGAAGGTGGCACTTGCCGCTATCCGAGGTGAGCAGACGCTGGTGGAGTTGTCCCAGCAGTTCGATGTGCACGCCAACCAGATCAAGCAATGGAAAGACCAGCTCCTTGAGGGGGCGACAGGCGTTTTCGGCGATGAAGCGAAGACTGAATCGGCGGGCCCAACTGTGGACGTCAAAACGCTGCATGCCAAGATCGGCGAGCTGACACTGGAGAACGATTTTTTATCCGGTGCGCTCGGCAAGGCGGGATTGCTGGGCGGAAAGAAATGATCGACCGCGAGCACAAGCTATCCGTCGTGCGTCAGGCGAAGCTTCTCGGCTTCAGCCGTGGAAGCGTCTATTATCTGCCTCGTCCAGTGTCCGACGGCGATCTGGCCTTGATGCGGCGGATCGACGAACTGCACCTCGACTACCCGTTCGCGGGAAGTCGGATGTTGCAAGGGCTCTTGAGAGGAGAAGGGCTGGAGGCTGGGCGGCTGCACGTCGCCACGCTGATGAAGAAGATGGGCATCGAGGCGATCTATCGTCGCCCGAACACATCGAAACCGGCACCCGGGCACAAAATCTATCCCTACCTCCTGCGAAAGCTGGCGGTCACCCGACCCAACCAGGTCTGGGCGATGGACCTGACCTACATTCCCATGGCGCGGGGCTTCGTCTATCTCTGTGCCGTCGTCGACTGGTTCAGCCGGAAGGTCCTGTCATGGCGGCTGTCGATCACGATGGAAGCGGCCTTCTGCATCGAAGCGGTCGAGGAAGCGCTCGCCCGCTATGGCAAGCCCGACATCTTCAACACGGATCAGGGCTCGCAGTTCACCTCGATGGACTTCACGGCGCTGCTGAAGAAGGCGGAAATCGCCATCTCGATGGATGGCAAGGGCGCTTGGCGGGACAATGTCTTCGTTGAACGCCTCTGGCGGTCGATCAAATATGAGGAGGTCTACCTCCACGCCTACAAGACCGTGTCGGAGGCCCGCATCGGCATTGGCCGATATCTGACTTTTTACAATAGCCGACGCCCACATTCATCCCTTGACCGGCAGACGCCGGATCAGGCCTACTTCAACGCGCTGGCACCAATGATGGTGGCAGCATAATCGAGGCGGAAATCCACTTAACAAAACGCCCGAAACTGTTCAGACAAACCGAGCCACCTCTGTCGGCATTCAATCGCAGAGCGCTACCAAAAGAGGCGATGACCGCCTTGAGATCTTGGTGAAACAGGATCTCTCAGATTTTTAATCAGACCCCAGCGCAAACAGGATCCTGGGTCACGTCGATAGTGTACGTCGGAAGACGGTCTTAGCCGGGATGGACCCCCAAATTATGAGCAAACTGAGTGCCACTCACAGATTGGATGTTTGCTAAGTGTAAGCTCTCAGGAGGTTGTCCATTCGGACTGGACCGGGGAGACTGGAGTTACCAAGCTTCAGTATCCATCGGAGGGTCTGAATGAACATCCATAAGAATGCCCGTCTGACGCCTTTGCGTCGAGAGGAGATGGCGTTGTCGGTGATTGCGGGTCGTCTTTCCCAAGTCCAGGCAGCACGGCTCTTTGGTGTATCGGCGAAGATCGTGGCGCGCTGGGTCGAGCGCTTCAAGGCCCATGGTCGCGCAGGCATGACCGATCCGGTGGTTGCCGCGCGTGTGGTTGCTTTGGGCCGTCAGCGCTGGACCGGCCAGCACATCGCGCTCGAGGTCGGCGTCTCGCCGGCCACCGTCAGCCGGGTGCTCAGGAGTGCCGGGCTGTCGCGCCTGAAGGATATCGCGCCGACCGCGTCGGACACCGCAGCACGGGCGATCCATAAAAGGGCAAGTCGCGTGGCGCCGGCTGGCCCACGTCGCCTTCCTCGGCGCCGCAATCGCCTACTATGCCAGCCTCGGCGTCACCGTCACCCGCGTTATGACCGACAACGGCTCATGCTACCGATCGAAAGCGTTTGGAAAGGCTTGCCGCAAGCTCGGCCTCAGGCATGTCAGAACAAAGCCCTACACGCCCAGGACCATTGGAAAGGCGGAGCGCTTCATCCAGACGGCGCTGCGCGAATGGGCCTACGCTGTCGCCTATCCAACCTCGGAGCGCCGCGCTGCAGAACTGCCAATCTGGCCCCACCGCTACAATTGGCATCGCCCTCACAGCAGCCTAAAGTCCAAAACCCCAATCAGCCGTCTCGGCCTAACCGCGGATAACCTGTTGAGGCTCCACAGCTAAAACAAGCCTCAGGGAAGACGCGTCGCCTTATCCGGCTTTCAGTTGCCCGCCAGCGTTCGACTTCAAAAGCGCCATGATCATCGGACCGAGCGAGAATTCCGACTGCTCGGTGCGTCGTGTAAGGTCGCGCAGATAGCCGCCGGCAGAATTGATCACATTCGACCGTTCGAAGATGCAGGCCATTGCCACCGCTGCATTTTCGGGTCCCATGATTTCACAGGCCTCCTGATAGGCCGAGGGGCTCACGCCGAGCATCGAGCGGATCACCACGGCCGCAGACATGAGATCGCGCCAGTTCCCGATGGCTCCGCCCGGGCCATAATCGGAGATTTGCGGGCAAGCCCTCAGCACAACGGAGAGGGGGAAGACCTTTAGCGGCTCGCTCGGCTTTGCTGGCTTGCTCAACTTTTCGCCCTGCTCTTTTTCAGAGCGAGGTTCAAATACAGTAGTGGAGTTGGAGTTTGAATTCTGTATGTGGCGCTCATTTTGAGCATCATTGGTGCTATTATTTTCTGCTTTTCCGTTTGTTTCCAAGCGATTGAGGATTTCTTCCTTCAGCATTTCCATGCTTTCAAGTACTTTCCTCACCTCAACGAGTGTTGGCGTCCTCGGGAGGTTGCCGATCAGTCCGACGTAGACCTCCTCGATCGCCTGCCAATCACCATCAGCGCCCTCCTCGATGGCAGCCGTTAGGAGCTTGCGGGTGTCTCGTCGGCAAATTGTGAGCTTCTCTTTGGCTTTCCTGAACTCTGCACGCGTCGCGATCACCTGCTGCGCCAGAAGCGCGAGTTCTTCCGCACGGGCGAGCAAAGGAGAGAGATCGAAGCCAAACGCGCTTTCAACATCCCCGTCAGCACCCTTGCGCGCAAAGCGTTTGCCGTTGGCGCTATCCTTGCGGATGATCAGACCGGCATCAACCAGCGCACCCAAATGGCGCCGTAAGGTCGATCCAGGCATGCTGTGCGCTCGCAGTGACAGTTGCATGTTCGACGGGAAAACCACCAACTGCGCATCCCCTCGCAGTTCTTTTTCGGGGAAGAAGCTCAACAGCGCGTCGAGGACAGACAGGCTATTCGACTGCAGCCCCAGCAGTTCCATCGCTGCAGACGCATCGCGGAAGACCCTCCACTTGTCAGCAGATTTGCTTGTCGGTATTTCGCCGGCCGCCTGTTGCCGCCTGACAAGGGCAAGCGTTGCCGGCCGCCGCCCAAAAGGCGTCGTCACACTTTCCGTACGCATCGTTCTTCACCTTCTAACAGGCAAAAGAAATTCGTTCGCCGAAACGGCGCCTAGACTCTTGACGATGAATCCCGGAAATGCGATTCTACTGATGCTTAGACAGATAGGGGCTTCCGAGACGGCGACGTTTTGGGGGCTCTTTTCTTTTGCGGTTATGCTTCCTCTTTTCCAGTGGACTTCGCACGGCGTTCTTCGAAAAGAGCAACCGCGTCATTGAGCAGGAAGGCCGCGAACTCCCCCGCTTCCTTCCTGTCGAGTGTAATTTCGATTTTTGACTTGCTCTGTTTGACGTGGCCCAGTCGCTGACCGGACGACGTCGAGAGAACTTCAGGCAAACCACGAACAACACGGCGGGGCTTTAAGGCGCTAAGAAGCGCCTTAAAGCGATCCTGCGAAGTCATGCTCTGCAACTCGTCCGATCGCGCCAGTTCCAGACGATTCTTGTTTTCGTCCTTATGGATCAAATCCGCCAACTCTTGCCAGCTTCGCCGTCCAACGCCGGGGGCAGGTCCGATAGCATCGATCAGATCGGCGGGAATAGCTTCAACTACGGAAAGCATTCGCGACAACTCGGCCTTGTCGACAGACATCGCCGATGTGATCACTTCGCGGGCAAAACGCTCCTTCAGTCGCTGAGCGAACCGTGCCTTCTCTATGTAGGTGAGGTCCTCGCGTTCGTTGTTTTCTTGCCCTTGGGCGATCACCAGTTCCTCGTCCGTCAAGGCACGGATAACCGCCTTTACCTGCAAGCCGAGTTGTTGGAGCGCGCGCAGACGACGATGACCGAAGGCGACCTGATAATGTCCCGGTTTCTCAGGATGGGGACGTGCCAGGATTGGCACCTGCTGACCCTGCTCGCGAATCGACGAAAGCAGACCATCGATATCGCCAGGCATCCGGTCACGAACGAAAGAGGGCTCGACGAGAGCGGTGTCCAAGTCGATGACAGACTGACCCTCACCAAGCCGCCGCTCGATGTCGTCGGCGCGTGCCTGCCGGGCTTTCTCTTCTCGCATTGTGCTGGCGACTTGCCCGACAAGCTTGTTGTCGGATGTGGCAACCTTTCCGGGCATGTCGGCATCGACCTGGATTAAGTTCAGGAGGTTCTTTCTGCTCATGTCGCTCGTCCCCAAGCTCTCTTGATCAGGGTTTCAATCTCGTCATTGACGCTGTTCATCGACTCAATGGCTCGGTCATAGGTGCTGCGTGTGAACTGGCCGCGTTCGACTTCATAAAGAGTTTGATTCGTAAGCCCCGCATCTGACACGGCGGTCGACTTCAGCATCGGGAAATTCAGCACATGGGCGCCGAAAATAGAACGAAGATAGCCGACCATCTGATTTTGAGGTCCGTCGGACGGCTCAAACCGAGTGATGAGGTAACGCAGCCAGGCAAAATCAACATTGCCGCCGGCGGCGGCGACTTCTCGCAGCAGATCAGCGACCATTGCGAGAAACTGATTCATCGACATGACATCCAGCATTTGCGGATGGACCGTCACGAGAACCGATGTCGCCGCGGTGAGGGCGGAGAGCGTGAGGTAGCCCAACTGAGGAGGGCAATCGATGATGACGACATCGTAGTTATCACTAACATCATCGATTGCACCGCTGAGACGTTGAAAGAACATCACATCGCCCGGCTGCCGCGTCATCAGCGCGCGAGGGGTGTCATGTTCGAACTCCATCAGTTCGAGGTTTCCGGGGACAAGGTCCAGTCCCGGAATGTAGGTTCTCCGGATGATGTCTTTCACCGGCCGACGCCCGTCGTCATACCGTATTGCGCCGTACATCGTGTCGTTCGGGTGCACATCGATTTCGGGCTGATGCCCGAACAAGGCTGACATACTTGCCTGCGGATCAAGATCGATAGCGAGTACGCGATAGCCCTTTAACGCCAGGTATTGGGCGAGGTGAACGGACGTGGTCGTTTTGCCCGAACCACCCTTGAAGTTCATGACGGAAATAACCTGCAGTTCTTCGTCGTCGCGGCGGTGAGGCAAATATCTACGGTCTGCTCTGCCGACCTTGTCGAGATGCCGGCGGATCTTGTCGATATCAACGACGGAATAGGAGCGTCGACCGCCAGGTGTCGTGCTTACCTCTAGATTGTCTATGTCGTTAGAGACCTGACGAAGATAGACTTCCTTCACACCCACGAGTTTCGCAGCTTCTGACGGTTGGAAATGGCGTATTCCCTTTTGCGCCGTCGGCGGGAACGTGCTCACATGATGCGCTTGTAACTGAACAGCAAGAGCCGACGAATGCCGGTCTATAAGGCTTACGAGTGTTTCTCGTGATGATGCCTGCGCGTCAGCTTTGGTTTTCATGCCTAACCCAAAATTCAGTAACAGCGGTTCAACGCGGCAAAACCCTTTTTCAACCGCTGTTGCAATAAGCCTCGATTCTGGCCATTGGGCAAGCTCTTTAAGGTTAACAAACCCTTACCGAAAAACGGAAGCCAAGGGCCTGGCCCCAAAACATACTGGAAATGCAATGGGCTAGCGACTTCCTGTCGAAGGACCTCGTTCGCGCGGTTAGGGAAAATAAGAGTCGAAAACATCCATTAGGGGGTCTAAATTCACGTGCTCGCGATCAATTACGCGAGCCAGACGAATAGAATCGCTCGTTGCTTTTCCCGATTTGAGCAACGGGGGGCAGCTTTCGCGGCGCTTATCGGTTCGACTATGAACCTGATCTTTCGACCCACCTCTCTGGATACGCTTAACTCAACAGCCATCCACCGGCTCGTCCGATGTACGCGTCACGGTCTTTCGCTGGACCGGGGACTTCGATATCCAGTGCACCTAGAAGTGTGCGCATGTTGGATGCAATGAGATCGGCGAGCGGCTTTTGCCCACCCCTACCAAGTCGGTCCAAATGTCCGGCAAGCTTGGCGGCAATCTCTGTGGCGTATCTTTTCGAAAGGCGCTGGCGCGCCGCGGCGCTCGAAATGCCAACAGTCTGGAGGAAGAGATCAAAGTCTTCTCCACTTATCTCGTCCAGGGTCGTGGCATCACCAATTCGGTAAGCGAGTTCATCTGTGAGTGTATCGTCGAGGCGCGTAGGGAGAATGTCGTAACGGGGTGAAGTACGGATCCTCACACCTGGCTCATGGAGAAGCGCGAAGTTCTTTGCGTGGGCATCCACATTGCCGACGAACAAGTCAAAAAGTGTCGCTTGAATGAAGAGTTCTCTTTCTACGGCGGGATCAACTGTTGCATCGAGTATTCGCCGGACCGCATCAACGTCGAAACGCCGGCCGGGAACTCCTCGGCGTTCGTATTTGAGCGCCGACGGCAGGCCAAGGGCCTGCGCGAAATCCTCCTGATGAATTCGCACGATGCGGCCGTCTCTGTCGCGAGCACGATCGAACCGCGTGACCAGAAGGACGTTGACGCCAGCGATTGGGAGGAGCGAGACATCAGCGGTCGAAAACCCTACCTCCTGAGAAAGTCGCATTACCTCATGTTCGAGAGTCCCGTCGTGGATATGGTCCTGGTCAGGAACTTTCAGGATATGCGTCGTCGGCGCGCCAGTACCTGGTATCGGCTCGGCCAGAGAGCCGTCCGGCAGGAGAGTAAGAGCGATTTTGCTCTGCATGCCTGCAAGAGGGGAGGGGTCATCCGTACCCGGAGGCAGCCGCCGTCGCTTGTGGAGCGAGTCAACGATCGCGATCAGTCGGTCGTCGTCGATGCGCTGGTAGTCTTTCTGATAATCGCCGGGCACCTTGGTCGGAGGTGAGCCAGAGGGTAGAACCGAGATGGCACCTGCGCAATCCTTGCCGAGATGAAACAACAAGCTCGCAATATCGTCACGAGCGATGCCCTCGCGAGCCATAATGTCGGAAAGCGCGCCATCCCGCTCTTGGAGCAGGTTGTCAAAGAAGGGACGGGTCACGGCCTCCTCGAACGGCTCTGGTGTCAAGGGCAGGGACAGCGACAAAGTTATGGCACCAGGTTGCGAGACATAAGATTCGCTATAGGCGAATGCCAGACCGCCGCGTTGATCTCGCACGAGAACTCCCACCGGGTCGGGGGATGTGTCAAGGCGGACATCGAGAGCTAGCACTTCCATTTACAGTGACCGGTCGCGCGCGATAAAGGAAATGCCGGCCGCTCGAGCGACCTGGAGAACTTTTGCAAATTCCAGCGTCGGCTTGCCGTTTTCGAGTTCAGAGATAAACCTGCGTCCCACGCCTGCCAGATCTGCGAATTCCTGCTGCGACTGTTTTCGGCGCTCTCGTAGGCGACGGACCATGCGTCCCAAATCTGCGATGCTGTCGATTTGAAAATCCGCTTGTACAAAAGTCTCTGGACTTGCTTTTGGCATAGCGACCGGGGAAGGCGCAGGCGGGAGAGCTGAAAAATCCGGCAATTGCTTGGGCAAGGACGCCTTTATCGAGGTGGAGATATCAGGAAGGTTTAGATCAATCTTCGGCAACCCTTCCGTCAGCTTGGCCGCCAGATCCGAATGCTGCATCAATCGCCTAGCAATGTCAGAGGCAGACTCGATCGACTTCATAAGATCAGAGTTTACAGTTAATGTCTTGCCGAGATCACGTAAAGTTTTCGCAGGCGCTTCGATCGAAGCCAGAGTCCGAGCCAGATCAATTGCCGGACTAGTTTGTTTGACCAACTTCTGGATGTCGACTAGCGAATCGAGCGGTTTCTTTGGCAATGTCATCATCCTTTGCTCCCGATCGGGAACATATCAATATTAGAGGATCGTTTCAAGCTCTCCTGCACCCTTACGGGAGCAGGGCAGGTGTGATGATCCTGTACAGGATCACCGGGACGACGCCCCCCCTACATTTAGGTCCGCTCGTTACCGTTCGGGAGCAGCGTGCGCCCAGATATTGAGGTGCCGTAACAGGTAACAGAGGAGGGTGTCTTAAAGACCCGACGCTTTGGTCAGATTCACACGGAACCGATCGCGTCGGCGTTGATATCGCCGGGTCATCTCTGCAGATGCATGACCAAGTTGTTTCTGGACGTACCGCTCATCAACTTCGGCGGACGAGGCCAAGCCAGCACGAAGGGAATGACCGGAGAACTTGAAGGCGCGCTCGATCTCGCTCAGATCGCCCCGGACGCCGGCGGCCATGGCCGTCCGTTTCACAAGCCGAGCGACCTCCTTGTCGTTCAGCCGCTCCGACCCAACAGCTTTCCCTTGCCCGGTCATGCGGCGAAAAAGGGGGCCATGAGCGAGCTTCGCGAACTTCATCCAGGTCTCAATAGCAGCGACGGGGCATGTGGCGTCGGAGGAACCTCGGCCGATTTCCACCTCCCGCCATCCGGTTTTACCGCGCAGGGTAATCAGCATGCCCTTGTCAAGGATCTGGATCCAACCGCGACCGTCTTCCGTCTGGTCCGCCTTGAGGTCGAGGCCAACGACTTCAGATCTGCGCAAGCCGCCGGCATAGCCGATCAGCAGCATGGCGCGGTCACGCATGCCGCGCAGGGTGCCGCGCTCGAGCGTCTCGATCATTGCGATAATGTCTTCCGCCATGACCGCTTCCTTCTGCACCGGGGGGCGGGCGTGGCTGTTGCGGATGCCGGCCATGACGGTGGCGATATGCCTATCCTTGCGATCAAGCGTCAGCCCGCGTTGAGCGTAGTTCCATGAAAGGGAGGAGAGGCGCCGCTCGATCGTCGATACGGAATTCGGCTTGGTGCCGCGCTCGGCCGTGCCGGAAGCGCAGGCGGTGATGTAGAGGCCGACAGTCTGCGGATGCGGCGGAAGGGGGGTAAGACCCGACCGACGGCACCAGGCCCCAAAATGCTTCCAGTCGGAGGCATAGGCTTTTCGCGTATTGGCGGAACTGGCCGCCTCCACGTAGCCCCGGGCACGATCGGCAAGAGTGGCGAGGTGAGCTGATGTCTGGTCCTCGCCGACAAGAGGGGGGAGGGGGCTTCCGTCCGACACCTCCGGCGTGGAAACATCACCGCCGGAGGCTGTGCTGAGAGACGGCGCTGAGGTCTCCTCGACGTGATTTTCGGTGTTCTGTGTCAGTTGACCGTTTTTCGGGGTCTGCCTCACTTTGTGTGGAGATCGGACAATTGGATGGGCATCATCCGCGCTCTGAGAAGCTCTGCACCCGCT
>NZ_JBXAFE010000008.1:0-172028 GCF_058792715.1 Phyllobacterium sp. MT110 | reverse complement strand
CGCTCGTCGGCTTCGGCATGGCTGCCCTGCTGCTGCTGGCAATGCGGCTGCTGATCAAAAACAAAGCGCTCTATGAAGCGCCGAAAGGCCAGACTCCTCCGCCTTTGTGGATCCGCGGCCTGCTGATTTTCACCTGCACCGGTGTCAGCTTCGCCCATGGCTCCAATGACGGCCAGAAGGGTATGGGCCTGATCATGCTGATCCTGATCGGCGTCGTGCCGACATCGTTCGCGCTCAACCGCACTCCGGATATCAATTATCTCGAAGCCTACAAGTCCGCCGCAACCGCAGCCGCGACGACCTTGCGCAGCTACGAAAAGCCCGGCATCACAGTCACCGACGCCAATGCGGTGGTCAGCAATGCGGTGCGCAACAAGACATGGAGCGATGAAACCACCGTTGCCTTGCGCCAGTTCATTGACCAGACCAACGCCAGCATATCGCCCTACGGCTCCGCATCGACGGTTCCGGTCGGCATGGTCAGCAACACCCGCAACAACATGTATCTGACCGGCGAAGCGTTGAAGCTGATCGACAAGGCCAAGCTGCTGCCGATGCAGCCCGCTGACCTTGCCACCATCAAGACCTACCATCAGGCCATCGACAATGCGACGAAGTTCATCCCGACCTGGGTGAAGGTTGCCGTGGCGTTGGCCCTCGGTCTGGGCACAATGGTCGGCTGGCGCCGGATCGTCGTCACCGTCGGTGAAAAGATCGGCAAGACCCACCTCACCTATGGGCAGGGTGCTTCGGCCGAACTGGTTGCCATGGGGACGATCTTCACCGCCGACACGCTGGGCCTGCCGGTCAGCACGACCCACATTCTCTCGTCAGGCGTGGCGGGGTCGATGGTGGCAAATGGCTCGGGCCTGCAGATGTCGACGGTGCGCAACCTGCTGATGGCCTGGGTGCTGACACTGCCGGTATCGATTGCCCTGTCCTTCACCCTGTTCGTGATCCTACGCCAACTGATTTAGGCCAGAATGAAAAATGGCCGGCAATGCCGGCCATTTTCGCTTGATCAGGATCCCTTCGGCGCATCGGCGCCTTCGGTTACCTCGGCCCAGGCATCAAAATCCCGCTGCAATTCAGTAATCTTGCTGCGGGCTCCGGCGAGCGCAAACTTGCCGAGCAGCAGGCGCAGGGGTGGCGTGTCCGCTTCCACGGCCTGGACGATCGCCTTGACCGCCCGCACCGGATCGCCCGGCTGATTGCCGCTGGATGTCCTGATCTGCTGCATGCGCTGATCGGACGTCTCGCGATAATCCTCAATGGTTGTGGGTGCCTCGTTGGCCGAGCGTCCGGCCCAGTCCGTGCGGAAACCACTGGGTTCCACAATCAGAACCTTGATCCCAAGGTGCGCAACTTCCTTGGACAGGGCTTCCGAAATCGCTTCGACGCTGAACTTGGTGGCATTGTAGAAGCTCACGGCCGAATTGGCCACGAGACCGCCAATCGATGAAATATTGACGACAGTCCCCGACCGCTGCTTGCGCATGACGGGCAGGACGGCCCGGGTCATGTTGACGAGGCCCCAGACGTTGATTTCGAACATCTTGCGCACTTCATCGATGTCGCTCTCTTCAAGCGAACCGAAATAGCCGATACCGGCATTGTTGACGAGCACATCGATACGGCCGAAGCGGGCTTCCGCCGCCTTGACGGCAGCGGCAATATCGTCCGCATTGGTCACGTCGAGTTTGAGGACAAGTGCCTTGTCTTCATTGCCCCGCGCCAGATCTTCGACCTGTGCGGGGTTGCGTGCGGTGATGACGGTGGGATAACCCAGTTCAAGCGTATGGCGCGCCAGCTCGCGGCCAAAACCGGTTGAACAGCCAGTGATAAACCAGACAGGTTTCGATGTCATGATGATGTCCTTGAAAGATGAGCCGCGCCGCTGATCGGACCACGATCAGCCGGATACAGCCATTGGGGAAATTGGACGACACTCCGGATGTAGGCCGATCTGCTTCCGGTTCAAGACAAAATCAGTTGATCCCGTCTAAATGCAGCGCCCGCCATCGACTTCCAGCGCCACGCCCGTGATGAACTCAGCCTCGCTGGAAGCGAGCCAAAGGGCCGCATTGGCGATATCGAGCGGTGTCGACAGGCGGCCGAGCGGGATCGAAGCCTTGAACTGCGCGCGCTTTTCCGGCGTGTCCTCGCCCATGAACAGGCTGAGCATGCCGGTATCGCCCGCCACGGGGCACAGGCAATTGACCCGGATATTCTTCGGTGCCAGTTCAACCGCCATGGATTTCGTCGCGGTGATCGCCCAGCCCTTGGACGCATTGTACCAGGTCAGGCCGGGACGCGGGCGCAGGCCAGCCGTCGAGGCCGTGGTGATGATGGAGCCGCCGCCCTGCATTTCCATGATCGGCACCACGGCAAGCGTCGCGTAGTAGATCGCCTTCATATTCACGGCCGTGATCAGGTCGAAGGTGCTTTCATCCACCTCCAGCATGGAACCGTTGCGGTGCGTGAACCCGGCATTGTTGATCATGATGTCAACGCGGCCGAATGTATCCATTGCGGCAGCAACCATCGCATCGATATCGTGTTTGCGCGAAACGTCCACCTCTACGGCAATCGCCTTTTTTCCGATGGCGGCAGCGACCGTTTCCGCGCCCTTGTGGTTCAGGTCGGCGACGACGACATTGGCGCCCTCTTCGGCAAAGCGCTTCGCCATTCCCTCGCCGAATCCGGCTGCTGCGCCGGTGATGATCGCTGTCTTGCCTGCCAAACGGGTCATGTCATTTCCTCATGCTATTGATTTTGAATGGGATTGTTCGGGGCGTCGGCCCGCTCAGTCGTGGCGGAACACGACCGTTTTGGTTGCGGACATATCGAAGAGCGCTTCAAAGCCCTTTTCCCGTCCGTGACCGGACTTCTTGAAACCGCCAAACGGCAGTTCGACGCCGCCGCCAGCACCATAGGCGTTGACGAAAACCTGTCCGGCACGAACTTTCTTGGCGACACGGTGCTGACGGGCACCGTCCCGGGTCCAGATACCCGCGACGAGACCGTAATCGGTGCCGTTGGCAAGCCTGATGGCATCCGCTTCGTCATCAAAAGCAAAGAGCGACAATACCGGCCCGAACACTTCTTCCTGTGCCAGAACCGAAGCGGGATCGACAGCGCCGAAAAGCACGGGAGCGACGTAATAGCCCTCCAGCGGCGCTTCGACATGAATGGAGCCGCGGGCAACAACCTCGATCCCGGACTCGGCAGCGGAGGTGATGAAGTTCTCGACCTTGCGCTTCTGCGCCGGGTTCACCATCGGGCCAAGGTCCAGGTCCATGTCGTGCGGTGCGGCGACAAGCTTGCTGAAGCGCTCGCCAAGGGCGGCAGCGACGTCATTATAGAGAGGACGCTCAATGAGGATACGGCTTCCCGCCGAGCAGGTCTGACCGCCGTTCTGGATGATGGCATTGACCAGAACCGGCAGGGCCTTTTCCACATCCGCATCGGCAAACAGGATTTGCGGCGACTTGCCGCCCAGTTCCATGGTGACGCCGCGATTGTTCGCAGCGGCGGCCTGCTGGATCGCGGTCCCGGTAACCGGCGAGCCGGTGAAGGTGACGTAATCAATCCCCGGATGCGATGACAGTGCGGCACCTGCATCACGGCCATAGCCGGTGATGACATTGAGAACGCCATCGGGAAATCCTGCCTCAATGGCCAGTTCACCGATACGGATGGTGGACAGCGAGGCATCCTCGGCCGGTTTGATGACCAGCGTGTTGCCCATCGCCAGCGCGGCGCCAACCACGCGCGCCATGATCTGCATCGGATAGTTCCATGGAATGATGCCGGCAACCACACCGTGCGGCTCGCGCAGCGTCAGCGCCGTGAAGCCGTCGAGAAAGGGAATGGTATCGCCATGAATCTTGTCGGCGGCACCGCCGTAGAATTCATAGTAGCGCATGGTCGCGGCGACATCCGCCTTGCCCTGACGGACCGGCTTGCCGGTATCGCGCGATTCGAGCGCCGCGAGTTCATCGCCATGCTCTTCGACGAGCTGGCCGAGCCGTGTCAGCAGGCGGCCACGCTCGAAGGCCGGCATCCGGCTCCAGGGTCCGTTTTCGAAGGCTTGCCGCGCTGCACGCACGGCGCGATCCACATCATCGGCATTGCCCGCCGGGATGGTGGCGAAGGGCAAACCATCGGACGGACACAAAACAGTGATCGTTTCCTGCGAGAGTGCGGCGACCCGCCGGCCATTAATGATATTCAGGAAATTCTTATCCTGTGCGACAATTCGAGAGAGATTCTGATCCATGACGGGTTCCTGCTTTGCGCCGATGGTATTGGAATTGAACCGTCTTGGGAATGCATTTTGACGCAGAAGACGGATCGGCGCTGGCCTTTTTAAATCGATTAGATTATACAGGCCTGCATCAGCGGAACACCTATTTTTGGCACAGCGAGACTTAATCTTATGACAAGCCAGATTATCCCGGTTGAACCTTTTGACTGCATCGTCTTTGGCGGCAGCGGCGATCTTGCCGAGCGCAAACTGATCCCCGCGCTCTATCAGCGCCAGCGGGACGGACAGTTGACGGAGCCCACGCGCATCATCGGCGCATCGCGTTCGGCCATGTCCAATGCCGACTACCGCAAGTTTGCGGAAGCCGCGATCAAGGAACATGTCAAACCAGAAGAAATCGACAAGAAGCAGGTCGAGCAATTCCTGCAGCGCCTGTCCTATGTTGCAGTCGATGCAACATCGGACAATGGCTGGGACGATCTCAAGAGCGCGATTGGCGACGCGAACAGGAAGATCAGGGCGTTTTACCTTGCGGTCAGCCCGAGCCTGTTCGGCGACATTGCCAGCCGCTTGAAGAAATATGAGCTGATCACCGATCAGACCCGCATCATCGTCGAAAAGCCGATCGGCCGCGATCTTAAATCCGCCATTGCGCTCAATGACACGATCGGCAGCGTCTTCAACGAACAGCAGATTTTCCGCATCGATCACTACCTCGGCAAGGAAACGGTGCAGAACCTGATGGCGCTGCGCTTTGCCAATGCGCTGTACGAGCCCCTGTGGAACTCGGCGCATATCGACCACGTGCAGATCACCGTCGCGGAAGCGGTCGGCCTCGAAGGCCGCGCCGGTTACTATGACACGGCCGGTGCGCTGCGCGACATGGTGCAGAACCACATGCTGCAGCTTCTCTGCCTTGTTGCGATGGAGCCTCCCGCATCCATGGATGCCGATGCCGTGCGCGACGAGAAGTTGAAAGTCCTGCGCTCGCTTGCCCGCATCGATGCCAAGAATGCCGAAGAGCTGACCGTGCGCGGCCAGTACCGCGCCGGTGCGTCCGCCGGCGGCCCGGTCAAGGGCTATCAGGAAGAACTGGGCGCGACGAGCAATACGGAAACCTTCGTCGCCATCAAGGCCGAGATCGCCAACTGGCGCTGGGCCGGCGTTCCGTTCTACCTGCGCACCGGCAAACGTCTGGCCACACGCGCATCCGAAATCGTCGTTTCGTTCAAGCCCATTCCGCACTCGATCTTTGGCGAGAGCGCGGGCCGGGTTGTCGCCAATCAGCTGGTGATCCGCTTGCAGCCCGATGAAGGCGTGAAGCAGTGGATGATGATCAAGGATCCGGGTCCGGGCGGCATGCGCCTGCGTCACGTTCCGCTCGACATGAGTTTTGCGGAATCGTTCCAGGTCCGCAGCCCCGATGCCTATGAACGCCTGCTGATGGATGTGGTGCGCGGCAACCAGACCCTGTTCATGCGCCGCGACGAAGTTGTTGCCGCATGGCGCTGGATCGATCCGATCCTGAAAGCCTGGACCGACAATGACCAGTCCGCAGCAGGTTACACCGCCGGTACATGGGGACCATCCGCGGCCATCGCCTTGATTGAACGCGACGGACGCACCTGGCACGAGACATGATCATGCAGCAGACACTGAACAGTTTTGCCGATGGAAACGCTCTTGCGGAAGCACTGGCGACCAGTGTTGCAGCACACCTGCAGGCCGCATGCGATGCGCGCGGCAAGGCGGTTCTGGCCGTATCGGGCGGAACCACCCCTGCCCGCTTTTTCAAGGCGCTGTCGGTCAAGGACCTGCCCTGGACCCGGATCACCGTCACGCTGGTGGACGAACGTTTCGTGCCGCCAAGCAATGACCGCTCCAACCAGAAGCTGGTGACGGAGCTGCTTCTGCAGAATGCCGCAGCGAAGGCCAATTTCGTCGGGCTCTATCATGCGTCTGCGGATGCGGACGCTGCGGTTCAATCCGCGGCGGCGGCCATCGCCGCACTGGGCCAGCCTTTCGACGTGACCATTCTCGGCATGGGCGGCGATGGTCACACGGCCTCGTTCTTCCCCGGCGGCGACCGCCTTGCCGACGCGATTTCGATGACGCAGCCGGCGCTCGTCCTGCCGATGCAGGCGGAAGGTGCCGGTGAGCCGCGCCTGACACTCACCCTGCCGGTGATCGTTCATTCCCGGTTCGTTGTCCTGCACATCGAAGGCGACGGCAAAAAAGCCGTTCTCGACAAGGCGCTTGGCGACGGGGCAACCGCTGACATGCCCATTCGCGCCGTGCTGCGACACACACCCATCAATCTTGAGATTTTCTGGGCTCCATAAGGAGAAAACCGATGACCGTCCTGCAAAGGGTCAAAAGCATTACCAACCGCATCCGTGAGAGGTCGATCCCGACCCGCGATGTCTATCTCGACCGTCTGCGCGAAGCTGCTTCCCACAAGCCGAAACGCGCTGCATTGGCCTGCGCCAATCTCGCCCACGGCTTTGCCGCCTGCGGACCGTCCGACAAGGCCGCGCTGGCTGGCGATGTTGTGCCCAATATCGGTATCATCACGTCATACAACGACATGCTGTCGGCGCATCAGCCGTTCGAAACCTATCCGCAGCTGATCAAGGCGGCCGTGCACGAGGCGGGCGGCGTAGCGCAGGTTGCCGGCGGCGTGCCGGCCATGTGCGATGGCGTGACCCAGGGACAGCCGGGCATGGACCTGTCGCTGTTTTCCCGCGATGTCATTGCCATGGCGACGGCCGTTGGCCTGTCGCACGACATGTTCGATGCGGCTGTCTATCTCGGCGTCTGCGACAAGATCGTGCCGGGCCTCGTCATCGGCGCGCTGACATTCGGTCACCTGCCCGCCGTGTTCATCCCGGCCGGTCCGATGACCACGGGTCTTCCCAATGACGAGAAGGCAAAAACCCGCCAGCTCTATGCGGAAGGCAAGGTCGGCCGCGACAAACTGCTGGAATCGGAATCCAAGTCCTACCACGGACCGGGAACCTGCACATTCTACGGCACGGCCAATTCCAACCAGATGCTCATGGAAATCATGGGGCTGCACACGCCGGGCTCGTCCTTCATCAATCCGGGCACGCCCTTACGCGAAGCATTGACGCGCGAGGCCGCCAAGCGCGCCCTTGCCATCACCGCGCTCGGCAATGAATACACGCCGGTCGGCGAAATGATCGACGAGAAGACCATCGTCAACGGCGTTATCGGGCTGCATGCCACGGGCGGTTCGACCAACCACACCATGCACCTCGTCGCCATGGCTGCGGCTGCGGGCATCAAGCTGACATGGCAGGATATTTCGGACCTTTCCGACGTGGTGCCGCTGCTCGCCCGCGTCTATCCGAACGGTCTCGCCGATGTGAACCATTTCCATGCGGCCGGCGGCATGGGCTACATCATCCGCGAATTGCTGGATGCAGGCATGCTGCATGAGGACGTCAAGACCGTCTGGGGCGAAGGCCTGCGTGCCTACACCATCGAGGTCAAGCTCGGCGAAAACGGCACGGTACAGCGCAATCCCATTCCAAGCGAAAGCGCCGACAAGAAGGTCCTGTCCACGGTCAAGGAACCGTTCCAGGCAACCGGCGGCCTCAAGATGCTGAAGGGCAATCTCGGC
The DNA here is from genome assembly GCF_058792715.1 of Phyllobacterium sp. MT110. Lineage (NCBI taxonomy): Bacteria > Pseudomonadati > Pseudomonadota > Alphaproteobacteria > Hyphomicrobiales > Phyllobacteriaceae > Phyllobacterium > Phyllobacterium sp. MT110. The sequence continues at coordinate 164,112 of NZ_JBXAFE010000008.1, read as the reverse complement.
ACCGCCGTCATCAAGACATCGGCAGTCAAGCCGGAACGGCGCATCATCGAGGCGCCTGCCATCGTGTTCGACAGCCAGGCGGCGCTGCAGGACGCTTTCAAGGCCGGAAAGCTCGACCGTGACTTTGTCGCTGTTGTCCGCTTCCAGGGTCCAAAAGCCAATGGCATGCCGGAACTGCACAAGCTCACGCCGCCGCTCGGCGTCCTGCAGGATCGCGGCCATATGGTCGCGCTGGTGACGGACGGGCGCATGTCGGGTGCCTCGGGCAAGGTGCCTGCGGCAATCCACGTGACGCCGGAAGCCTTGAGTGGCGGCATCATCGGCAAGATCCGCGACGGCGACATGGTGCGGCTCGATGCGGAAATCGGAACGCTCGACGTACTGGAAGACCCGGAGGTTCTCGCCGCCCGTCCCGAACCGGTTGTCGACCTCAGCCATAACAGCTACGGCATGGGCCGCGAACTGTTCGCCGCCTTCCGCAACGTGGTGGGCCGCGCCGACGAAGGCGCGTCGGTTTTCCGCTGATCAATAGGTGGTGCGGCGCTCATCGGAGGGTGAGCGCCCGAACTGCGCCCGGTAGCTCTGGGCAAAATAGGAATGGGATGTGAATCCCGTTGCCAGCGCCACGTCGAGAATAGGCGAATGCGTCTGCCGCAGCAGCTCGCGCGCCCGCTCCAGCCGCAGACTCATATAATAGCGCCCCGGCGTCATGTTGAGATGGCGCAGAAACAAGCGCTCCACCTGCCGGACGGACAAGCCGACAGCCTTGGCCAGCCGCACCGCCGATTTCGGCTGTTCGAGATTGTCGGCCATCAGCTCGACGATCTTGCGCAGCTTCTCAGATTTTCCGGTCAGGTCCCGCTCGGGCCCGATGCGCTGGCGATCCGTCTGCGAGCGGATGCGCTCATGATGGAACTGGTTGGCCACTTCATTGGCAAGGCCGGGATCGAAATCCTGCCGGATGATCTCCAGCATCAGATCGATCGAGGTCGTCCCGCCCGCGCAGGTATAGCGCTTGCGGTCGATCTCGAAAACATTGCCGGTGCATTCGATCTGCGGAAAACGCTCCTGAAAACCGGCGCGGTTTTCCCAATGGATCGTGCAGCGATGCCCTTCGAGCTGGCCTGCTTCGGCGAGGATGTAACTGCCGATATTGAGCCCGCCCAGCGCCGCACCGCGCCGTCCGAGATTGCGCAGCGCAGCAATCACCTTGGGTTTTTCTTCAAATTCGGTCGTCAGCCCGGCGCAGATGAAGAAAATATCGGCGGCGGGAAGCTCCGCCAGCGAATATTGCACATTGATCTGCAGACCGTTCGATGCGGTGACCGGCGCACCCGTGGCGGACACGGTGGTCCACCCGTAGAATGGCTCTTCCGCCATACGGTTGGCCGTGCGCATCGTATCGATGGCAGCGGCAAGGCTGAACATCGGGAATTTGTCGACAAGCAGAAAAGCGAAGGTTCTACTGACCTTGAGGGCTTCGGGCATATGCTGTTCTAACGACAATCCGGTTGCAAACCAATGAATTAGAAGCGGGGCGGCGTTTTTCCGGCACTGCGGTGGGCGGCAACCAGCGTGTTGGCCATCAGCATGGCAATCGTCATCGGCCCGACACCACCGGGAACCGGTGTCAGCGCGCCGGCGACGGGAGCCACGTCGGCAAAATCGACATCGCCGACAAGACGCGTCTTGCCTTCACCCCGCTCGGGAGCCGGAATGCGATTGATACCGACATCGATGACAGTCGCGCCGGGCTTCACCCAGTCGGCCTTGATCATCTGCGGACGGCCGACGGCGGCCACCAGAATATCGGCATTGCGGCAAAGGCCCGGCAGATCCTTCGTCCTGCTGTGGGCAATCGTGACCGTGGCATTGTGTGCGAGCAGCAGGTTGAACATCGGCTTGCCGACGATATTGGAACGGCCGACAACCACCGCATTGAGGCCGGAGAGATCACGGCCGAGAATGCGGTCGATCAGCAGCATCGAGCCCTCGGGCGTGCAGGGGACGAATGCGGTGTCGAGCTCGCCGGTCCCCAGCTTGCCGACATTGATGAAGTGGAAGCCGTCGACATCCTTGTCGGGTGAAATGGTCTGGATGATGCGGCCGGAATCGATGTGCTTGGGCAAAGGCAATTGCACGAGAATGCCATGGATGGCCGGATCGGCATTGAGCGTTTCCACCAGCCTGACCAGTTCATCTTCGCTCGTCTGTTCCGGCAGGGTGTGCTGCACGGAATGGAAGCCGCATTCCTTGGCCTTGCGTCCCTTCGAGGCGACATAGACCTGGCTGGCCGGGTCCTCGCCGACGATCACCACGGCAATACCGGGCGTGATGCCAGTGACCTCAATCAGCTCGGCGGCGGACGCCTTGACCTTTGAAACCACGTCTTCGGCAATCTGCTTGCCATCAATCGTCACTGCCATGTGCTGCTCCTGGGCATCGCGCTTCGGGAATGGACGTCATTCTGAGGATTCTTAGGCAATACAATACCGCCAGAACGGCGTTCACTGACGCAATAACGAAAGCGGCCCATAAGGGCAATGCGATGATGTGACCCAAGGATGGTTCTGGGGCTTGCGAATACGCCAAAACCACGCATGATCACACTGTTCCGCCCGCAAACTGGATTCGTCGATGCGCTATTCCGCTTTCTCCCTTCTCAAGAACGCCCTCAACGGCAACAAGGACTGGAAGCCTGCGTGGCGCAAACCCGATCCGAAGCCGGCCTATGATGTGGTGATCATCGGCGGCGGACACGGGCTGGCGACGGCCTATTACCTGGCCAAGGAACACGGCATCCGCAATATCGCCGTGGTGGAAAAGGGATGGCTCGGTTCCGGCAATATCGGCCGCAACACGACGGCGGTGCGATCCAATTATCTCCTGACGGAAAACCAGCACTTCTACGAGGCATCGATGAAGCTCTGGGAGACCATGTCGCACGACCTCAACTACAATGTGATGTTCTCGCAGCGCGGCGTGGTCAATCTTGCGCATAATCTCCCCCAGCTCGATGTCTATGTCAGGCGTGGCAACCAGATGCGGCTCAACGGCATCGATTGCGAACTGCTCAATCCGAAACAGCTGGAAAAGCTCATACCCGGTCTCGACACCAGCGCATCGGCGCGGTTTCCGATCATTGGCGGCCTGATGCAGCGCAGCGCGGGAACCGCACGCCATGATGCGGTGGTCTGGGCCTATGCCCGTGCAGCCGACCAGCTCGGCGTCGATATCATCGAGAATTGCGAAGTCACCGGCTTCATCAAGGACGGCGACAAGGTCACCGGCGTCATGACTACCCGCGGTCCGATCAATGCGAAAAAGACCGCCTGCGCCGTGGCCGGACACACAAGCGAGCTGATGCGCCGGGCCGGTGTCGACCGGCTGCCGCTGGAATCCCATGTCCTGCAGGCCTTTGTTTCGGAAGCGCTCAAGCCCGTCGTCGATACGGTTGCGACGTTCGGCGGCGGCCATCTCTATTTCAGCCAGTCGGACAAGGGCGGGCTGGTTTTCGGCGGCGATATCGACGGCTACAATTCCTATGCACAGCGCGGCAACCTGCCCGTGGTGGAAGATGTGATGAGCGAGTTCGTCGCCCTCATGCCGGCGCTGGCCCGCGTCAAGCTGCTGCGCTCCTGGGGCGGAATCATGGACATGTCCATGGACGGCTCCCCCATCATCACTACCGGTCCGTTGCCGGGCATGTATCTCAACACCGGCTGGTGTTACGGCGGCTTCAAGGCAACCCCGATCTCCGGCAAATGCTTCGCCTGGACTATCGCCAAGGACGAGCCGCATCCGCTGTCGGCGCCGTTCACGCTTGACCGGTTCTACAGGGGCTATGTCATCGACGATAAAGGCATGGGGCCGACGCCGCGCCTGCACTGAACGCGGCTTTAGTCTCCGGCACGCTGCCGCAACACATCACGAATCTCGGCAATATCGGCGAGCATGTCCTCGATATTGGAGTTGTCGTGATGACGCGGGGCGAAATGCATGTCGGCATATTCGTAGAGAAGCTGCGCAACCGCGACCTGATCCTCGGCCCAAGCCGCATCTTCATCGGCCATTACAGCCGCATCGGAAGCGGAATTGCGCGTTTGGGCCTGTTTTATGGCAGCACCCAGGCGTGACTCGGCGGTTGCCGTGAGTGGGCTGGTAGCAGCCTGTTCCGTCTGCTTTCCGCCCGACGGCGGACCCGGATCAAACGGGCCGTCGTTTCCGGCACCTGCTGCCGCAGGCTTATGTCGGTTGCGGGCACCCGACCCGCGCAGCATTGCGACACCCAGTCCGGCAAGCAGGCCAGCCAGCATGCCGCCAATCACGGGAACACTGCGTGACGGCCCTGCGGGCTCGGCTGATGGCTGCGCTGGCGAAACGACCCGGATACTGGTGCCGCTCATATCGGCGTTTTGCGCGCTTGCCTGGCCGCGCTGCGCATAGGCGTCATAGGCCGCGCGCTTTGTTGCGGCATCCTGCTCCAGTGCTCGCAGCCGGCTCATATCCCCGCTTGTTCCGGCCGTGCGCGATTTGAGCTGCGCAAGCTGGTTTGCCAGATCCTGCTCCCGCTGCACCGAACGTTTGAGTTCGGCCTGCGCCGAGGCCGCCATGCGGCTCAATTCGCTGCGCGCTTCCTTGCGGATTGCCTCGACTTCCGACCGCGCCTGTATGAGCAGCGGATGGCGCGGTCCAAGCTTGATCGCCAGCGTATCGGCCTGCTGCTTGAGAACCGCATATTGCGAACGCAGCGCTGCTATCGCGTCGGACCCCAATGCATCCGGCACCGTGTTGCCGAGAACACTATCCACCGACGCGCCTTGGATGGCGGCAGCCTGCGCGTTGAGCTTTATTGTCTGATCGCGGGCGGCGGCGAGCGCATCGCCCGCCTTTGCTACATCGTCAGCCGGTCCGCCCTGGGCATCGGCGAGATTGTTGTCGATCCTGAATTTCTGCGCCGCATTCTCGGCATCTTCCGCAGCACTGCGCAGCTCATTCAGCCGGCCGGCAAGCGGGGCCGCTGCTCCCGCACCCGGGGACGGATTGCGCTGTTCCTCGATGAAGACATCGGACAGAGTGTTGGCAAGGCGTGCGGATTTCTGCGGATCGCTGGATTTGACAGTAACATTGAAAACAAAATTCTGTGCGCTCCGCTCCACGGTGAGATTGTCGGAGAGATTGCGCACCAGCAATGCTTCGCGTGACGCTGTGTCCGGTGTGCTGTCGGTCGAGAAAAGCTCGCGAACGGCCGCAAGCCAGCCCTTGTCCTTCAGATTGCCATTGAATTCCGGATCTTTGGCGAGACCTGTCCGGTCGATCACCTGGGAAAGCACGCGGTTCGAGCGGATGGCGCGCAATTGGCTCTCGGCAATGGCCAGGGACGCCTCGGCCGGCAGCTGACCGGTTGCTGGCGCTGTCCCGCTCAACGGGATGTTGCTCGGGTCGACCAGCAGTTCAGCGGTTGACGGGTAGAGCTTCGGCATTGTCATCGCATAGCCGGCACCAAGCAAAGTGCCGATCAGGGTCGTCGCGATAATCAGTTTTTTGGAATTGACGACGCGATTGAGAGCGTTGGACGGCTCGATGAACCGTTTCATCGCGACATGGTTGTCAGCAACGGGCTCGACGGGGCTTGTCGCCGGTGCAACGGGTGCATCGGCGGCAATCGTCGGCGAAACCGGCCCGGCGGACGCGTTATCGTCGATCCGGCGGTTGAGTTCGGCCTTAATGGCCGCCATGTCGGCACGCATGCGATCGATGGCGATCTGCTCGGCCTCTTCATCCGTCAGGGCAGTATCGGGCGCCGGCGCGGGGAGCTGCGTGATTTCGCTGCTGGCCGCCAGACGCAGCGCCCGCATCCGCTGATAGTGTTCCAGATCGTCTTCGCGGCGGGGTGCTTGCGGGGGTGTTGCAGGCGCCACGCGTGCGGGCGCGCTGCCCGCCGTTTCCGGCTGGCTGGCAAACGAGAGCAGCGAGCGTCGTGGCCGCTTGTCTATCCCGTTGTCCCGATCACCCATTCCTGTCCGCACTCCATAAGAACCGTTCAATACCTTACCCCCGAAGCATGGCTTACGGTTAACCCAACCTAAAGTTCTATGGGAAATAAATCGTTAATCATTGGTGAAACACCGGGGAATTTATCCGAAGATGCCCTGCGGTGTCGCGGTGTCTCCCATTATTTCAATGATCGGTGCACCGGCCGCAGGGTTGCCCAGTTGACCCGGCGCTTAGGACCGGATCAAAGTGCGGCCACATGATTTGGGAGAAGACAAATGGTTGACAGCGTGGTTCTGGTTGGTTGCGGCAATATGGGTTTCGCCATGCTCAAGGGCTGGCTGGATGCCGGCATATTGCAGCCGGGACAGGTCCATGTCGTCGAACCGACCGATGCCTTGCGGGATCGGGCAGCGACACTCGGGGTCAATGCCGTCGCCGACGCCGCATCGCTTGCCGCCGGTCTTCGGCCGCGTGTGATCCTGGTTGCAGTCAAGCCGCAGGTCATGGGCGACGTCCTGCCCGCCTACAAACGCTTTGCCGAACACGCAACATTCGTGAGCGTGGCTGCCGGCATTACGGTAAACTTTTTCGAGAAGCATCTGGGCGATAAGACTGCGATCATTCGCACGATCCCCAACACCCCAGCGGCAATCGGCAAGGGCATGATCGTCACCTTCCGCAACCCCCATGTCGGTGACGACGATGCGGCATTTGTCGACAGGCTGCTGAAAACCAGCGGCGCCGTCGCCTCCGTTGACGATGAAAGCCTGATCGACGCGGTGACGGCCGTTTCGGGTTCCGGACCCGCCTATGTGTTCCATTTCATCGAAGGCCTGACCGAGGCCGGGGTCGCCGCCGGGCTGACGCGGGAGATCGCCGGCCTTCTCGCCATGCAGACCGTTTATGGCGCCGGTGCGCTGGCTGCCGCCAGTGCCGACACCCCGACGACGCTGCGCGAACAGGTGACCAGCCCCAACGGCACCACGGCTGCGGCGCTGAAGGTGCTCATGGGCGAGGACCGGCTGAAAAACCTTCTGACCGAGGCCGTGCATGCGGCGCACCAGCGCGCCATCGAACTTGGGAAAGTTTGAGCTTTCCCACCCCGCCGGGCTGCGCTAGCCTTGCGGTATGAACGTTCACCCGTCCCTTGACCTGATACCGGAAACCAGGCCGCAGCGCGCCTACGGGCACGCCCGGCTGGCGGTGAAACCCGTCAATGGGCGTACGCGCATCGCCACGCTCTATCAGGAAGGCTGCGCGAAAATCCGACTGCCGGACCGGGACGATGCGGCGCTGGAAGCCGTGATGATCAACACATCCGGCGGCCTGACCGGCGGCGACGACATGCGCTGGCAGTTCGATGCGGGAAATGATTGCCACGCGCAGATCACCACGCAGGCCTGCGAGCGCATCTACAAAGCATCGTTTTCTATCGCCCAGGTGGAAACCACGCTGTCGGTTGGCGAGAACGCCAGTCTCGCCTGGCTGCCGCAGGAGACGATCCTGTTTGAGCGCTCCGCCCTGAAGCGAACGCTGACTGCGCGGCTTGCCGGAACGGGCCGCGCGCTGATCATCGAGCCGGTGGTGTTCGGCCGCAAGGCGATGGGCGAGGACGTCCAGACCTGTACCTTCCGTGACCGCTGGCGCATCTACCGGCAGGACAGGCTGGTTCACGCCGAAGACTTTGCGATTGGTCCTGATACGGCAGCCATGCTTGCCCGGCCTGCCCTGCTCGGCGGAATGCGGACAATGGCCACCATCCTGCTGCTCGACCATGATGCGGAGCGGCATCTGGAGCCGGCGCGAAAAATAATCGGTGAAAAAGGCGGCGCTTCCGCCTGGTCTGGCAAGCTTCTTGCGAGGCTGGTGGATGAGGATGCCTATTCCCTGCGGAAACGGCTGATACCGCTGATCGAACTGCTGAATCAAAAGGCAGGCGTGCCTAAAGTCTGGTCAATCTAGGGGCTGGGCCGCGGCGCACGGAACAAACATGGGATGGCCAAGAGGACAAAATGAACCTGACACTCCGTGAAAAAGACAAGCTCCTGATTGCCATGGCGGCAATGGTCGCCCGCCGCCGCCTCGAACGCGGCGTCAAGCTCAATCATCCGGAAGCCATTGCGCTCATTACAGATTTTGTCGTGGAGGGCGCGCGCGACGGCCGCTCGGTCGCCGAACTCATGGAAGCCGGGGCCCACGTCATCACCCGTGCCCAGGTGATGGAAGGCATCCCCGAGATGATCCACGACATTCAGGTGGAAGCCACGTTCCCCGACGGCACCAAGCTCGTCACCGTTCACGAACCGATCCGTTAGGAGACACCATGATCCCGGGTGAAATCATTCCTTGCGCAGGCGAGATCGAACTGAACGCCGGCGCAACCACTGTAACACTAAAGGTTGCAAACACCGGCGACCGTCCCGTGCAGGTCGGCTCGCATTATCATTTCTTCGAAACCAACAATGCGCTGATATTCGACCGTGCTCAGGCACGCGGCATGCGGCTGGATATCGCGGCGGGAACCGCGGTGCGGTTCGAGCCGGGACAGGAGCGCGACGTGACGCTCGTACCGCTTGGCGGCAACAGGACCGTTTACGGGTTCCAGCAAAAGATCATGGGAAAGCTTTGACCGACCAGCTTCCCCAATGCTCTGTCGCGCGGTCAGCTCGGCTTTTTGGTGACAAGGGTCAAAAGGCCCTTGGCATCGAGGCTCGCGACAACCACCGCCGCCGACGTCAGGCCCTTTTCCTTCAGGGCAGCGGAGACTTGCGGCGATGCATCGATCGAGGTGCGCAGCTGCTGCATGTCCTTGTCGGAGCGCTTGGCCACGGCATCGTTGACCTGGGTTTTCGTGCTCTCGGGCAATTCGTTGATATCGACAATGTTGATCGTCGTGATCGGCACCGCTCCGGATTGCGCCGGGGCCTTGCTGGCCGGTTGCTGTGTGGCTGGTGCCGCAGTCTGCGCATAGGCGGCGGACGTGGCGAGCGGGAAAGCGGCACACATGGCCAGGATCATCATCTTTCGCATCGTTTTTCCTTTCACGTGATTGGCGAACGATCATCTTTTGATGACGGGCGCAGTTCACCTGCGGAATTCGATCTCAAGCGGTCGGTTATCGGGTCATTCCGGGGCGATATCGTGACCGGAATGTGGCCCCGGTCTCCAGCCGCCGTGCGCGTACCGTGCCAGACCTACAGCCCAGGAGGGAACCACCATGCCCGCTAAAATCTCCCGCTCCGCCTATGCCCGCATGTTCGGCCCGACAACCGGCGACAAGGTGCGCCTTGCCGACACGGAGCTGTTCATTGAAGTGGAAAAGGATTTCACCATCCATGGCGAAGAGGTGAAATTCGGCGGCGGTAAGGTCATTCGCGACGGCATGGGACAGAGTCAGGTGGCCCGGGCTGACGGCGCCGTCGATACGGTCATCACCAATGCCCTGATCGTCGACCATACCGGCATCTACAAGGCGGATGTCGGGCTCAAGGACGGGCTGATTGCCGCCATCGGCAAGGCCGGCAATCCCGACACGCAGCCGGGCGTTACCATCATTATCGGACCGGGCACGGAAATCATCGCCGGGGAAGGCAAGATACTGACGGCCGGCGGCATGGACGCGCATATCCACTTCATCTGCCCGCAACAGATCGACGAAGCGCTGATGTCGGGCGTGACCACCATGTTCGGCGGCGGCACCGGCCCGGCACACGGCACGCTGGCAACCACCTGCACGCCGGGGCCATGGCATCTGGCGCGGATGATCCAGGCCTTCGATTCCATTCCGATGAATCTCGGACTATCGGGCAAGGGCAATGCCTCGCAGCCGAAAGCGCTGGAGGAGATGATCCTCGGCGGCGCCTGCTCGCTGAAACTGCATGAGGATTGGGGCACCACACCAGCCGCCATCGACAATTGCCTCACCGTTGCCGACCGGTTCGACATTCAGGTGATGATCCATACGGACACGCTCAACGAGAGCGGGTTTGTCGAGGATACGGTTGCCGCGTTCAAGGGGCGCACGATCCACGCCTTTCACACGGAAGGCGCAGGCGGCGGGCATGCGCCTGACATCATCAAGATCTGCGGCCTGCCCAATGTCATTCCCTCGTCGACGAACCCGACACGGCCCTACACGAAGAACACCATTGCCGAACATCTCGACATGCTGATGGTCTGCCATCACCTGTCGTCATCGATCCCCGAAGACGTGGCGTTCGCCGAAAGCCGTATCCGCAAGGAAACCATTGCAGCCGAAGATATCCTGCACGATATCGGCGCTTTTTCGATCATCTCGTCGGACAGCCAGGCCATGGGCCGCGTCGGCGAAGTTCTGATCCGCACATGGCAGACCGCCGACAAGATGAAACGCCAGCGCGGCAGCCTGCCGCAGGAAACCGGCGACAACGATAATTTCCGCGTGAAACGTTATATTGCCAAATACACGATCAATCCGGCGATTGCGCAGGGCGTTTCCAGACATATCGGATCGATCGAGGTGGGCAAGCGCGCCGATCTCGTGTTGTGGAATCCGGCCTTCTTTGGCGTCAAACCGGACATGGTGCTGCTGGGCGGCTCCATCGCCGCCGCGCCGATGGGCGACCCCAATGCATCCATCCCGACGCCGCAGCCGGTGCATTACCGTCCCATGTTCGGCACCTTCGGCAAGAATGTCTCCAATTCCTCCGTTGTCTTTGTCAGCAAGGCATCGATTGAGGCTGGCCTGCGCCAGTCGCTTGGAACGGACAAACGCTTGATCGGCGTCGAGAACACCCGTGGCGGCATTTCAAAGGCATCGATGATCCACAATGACGCCACGCCGCACGTGGAAGTTGACCCTGAAACCTATGAAGTGCGCGCCGACGGCGAACTTCTGACATGCGAACCGGCGACGGTACTGCCCATGGCGCAGCGCTATTTCCTGTTCTGAGGAGAATGAACCATGAAACGCGTCACAGGCCATGCGCATGCCGGTCACTACAGCGGTACGCCCTTCGACCATATCGTCCTGGCGCATGACGAGAGGCATCTGCGCCGCAAGGTCCTGACCCTGCAAAAGGGCGAGCAGATCCTGATCGACCTGCCCGATCCCATCGCCTTCACCCATGGCGACGTCCTTGTCCTCGATGATGGAAGGATGGCGGAGATTATCGCCGCCGAGGAAGTCCTCTACGAAGTGACGCCGCGCGACCGGCAGCACCTGTCGGAACTGGCCTGGCATCTGGGCAACCGCCATTTGCCGGCGCAGCTGGAAGAAGACCGCATCGTCATCTTACGCGACCATGTGATCAAGACCATGCTGGAAGGTCTTGGAGCCAAGGTTACCGAGATTGTCGCCCCATTCCATCCGCTGCGCGGCGCCTATCACAGCGGCCATGGTCACGATCACCACGATCATGCGCATCATGATCACGGGCATCACCATCATTCCCATGACTGATTTCACCGCAAACACCGCGCTGCTGCGGCTCATGACCTGGCTGTCCCCGGCCTTTCCCGTCGGCGCCTTTTCCTACAGCCATGGCATTGAACGGGCGGTCCACGACGGACTGATCCGCGACAAGGATACGCTGCACGCATGGCTGACAGACCTTCTGCACCACGGGTCGATCTGGAATGATGCGGTCTTGTTTGCGGCGGGCTGGCATGATGCGCGGGAAGGCGGGGATTGCCAGTCCATTGCAACCCTTGGCGAAGCCATGGCCGGATCGAAGGAACGGCACATGGAAACCATGCTGCAAGGCAGCGCTTTCCTGCAAGCCATCGTGCACTGGGGAGCAGACCAATCGGGCACGACCGGCGAAATGCCCTACCCCGTTGCGGTGGCCATGGCCGCTGCCGGCAATGGCGTAGCGCTGCAGCCGGGGCTGGCCGCCTTTCTGCATGCGGTCATTTCCAACCTCATTCAGGGTGCGGTACGGCTTGTTCCGCTCGGTCAAAGCCACGGGGTCGCGCTGATAGCGGCACTGGAACAGCCGATCCTGGCGGTTGCGCAACGCGCCGCCGCCTCAAGCCTCGATGATTTGGGATCGGCAGCGATCCTGTCGGACATCATGGCGATGCAGCATGAAACACAATATTCGAGGGTTTTCCGGTCATGATTTCACAGAATGGACCGCTTCGCGTCGGGATTGGCGGCCCCGTTGGCTCCGGCAAGACCACAGTCACCGAAATGCTGTGCAAGGCGATGCGCGACCGCTACTCCGTCGCCGTCGTGACCAATGACATCTATACCAAGGAAGACGCACTGATCCTCAGCCGCCTGCAGGCCCTGCCCGAGGACCGGATCATGGGTGTGGAGACCGGCGGCTGCCCGCACACGGCTATTCGAGAAGATGCCACGATCAATCTGCAGGCGATTGCCGAGATGAACAAGCGCCATCCGGACCTCGATATCGTCTTCATCGAATCCGGCGGTGACAATCTGGCCGCAACATTCTCGCCCGATCTCGCCGATCTGACCATCTATGTCATCTCGGTCTGCCAGGGCGAAAAAATACCGCGCAAGGGAGGCCCCGGCATTACCCGTTCCGACCTCCTGATCATCAACAAAAAGGATCTGGCACCCTATGTCGGCGCCGATCTTGACGTCATGGATGCCGACACGAAGCTACAGCGCGGGGCCAAGCCCTATGTTTTCACCGACATGCTGCGGCGCAACGGGCTTGATGAGGTCATCGCGTTCATTGAGACCGCAGGGGGTCTGCGGCCTTAGCCGCTGGCCCGTGCAGGCTCGGCCTGCTGCCCTGCGATCATGACCTCGGCGAGAATTTCGTAGGACCGAATCCGCGCCTTGTGATCGAATATATGGCCCGTCGCCATGATTTCATCGGCGCCTGTGCGCCGGATGAACTCTTCGACACCCGCCTTGACGGTCGACGGTGAACCGGCGACCGTGCACGACAGCGACTGGCGTAAAATCGCCCGCGCGTGCAGGTCGAGTGTTTCCTCGTAGCCTTCGACAGGCGCGGGCAATGGCCCCGGCATGCCCGTACGCAGATTGACGAATGCCTGCTGCTGCGAGCTTTTCAGCAAGTGTGCTTCATCATCCGTTGCCGCTGCAAAAACGTTCAGCCCCAGCATCACATAAGGCTTTTCCAGATGTTCGGACGGTTCGAAACGCGCGCGATAAATCTCGACTGCCCGCTCCATCTCTGCCGGAGCAAAATGCGAGGCGAAGGCGTAGGGCAGCCCGAGGGCTGCGGCCAGCTGGGCGCCAAACAGGCTCGACCCCAATATCCAGACCGGAACATCGAGGCCCGCGCCCGGTACGGCCTGGACCTTCTGGCCCGGCTCCGGTTCGCGGAAGTAGCCCATCAGTTCCACCACGTCCTGCGGAAAACCGTTGATGTCCTGCTCAAGATTGCGGCGCAGGGCATGGGCTGTTATCTGGTCCGTCCCCGGTGCGCGGCCAACACCGAGATCAATACGGCCGGGGTGCAGCGCCGCGAGCGTGCCAAAAGCCTCGGCGACCATCAGCGGCGCATGGTTCGGCAGCATGATGCCGCCGGCGCCGAGGCGAATGGTCGACGTGCCGGCGGCCACATGCGCGATGACGACGGCTGTCGCCGCACTCGCAATGCCGCGCATGTTGTGATGCTCGGCAAGCCACAATCGGTTGTAGCCGAGACGTTCGGCATGCTGGGCCAGATCCAGCGAATTGCGGAGGGATTGCCCTGGCGTGCTGCCAACGGGAACCGGTGAAAGGTCGAGGACGGAGAGTGGGGTCATCGCCTTCATATAGGCGAGCAATCACCGTGCACAATGCGCGGCAACCGATTCATGATTCACAAAATTTGAAGCCATGTTCAATGGAAGACAATGAATCCCCGCGCCCTGAATTGAACCAGTATTCAGTTCTTCAGGACCCGCAGACCGGCAGACTCGGCACGCAATTCCATTCCGACAAGCGCACGTGTTTCCTGGGACAATTGTTCATCGGACTCACGGATAGCCGTTTCAATGAAATAGGCGATCATCTCAAAGCCTTCACCATCGGCAATAGCGCACAGTTTCGAGAGTTCTGTTTTCAATACTTTCAGCGTTTGAACTCTTTTGTTCATGCTATTCTCTCCAGATCCCACCAGCGGCACTGCCATTTTTTCTTTTCATTGAAACATTCACACTATTGCAGATAAAAATCCATGTTGCAGACCACGCGATCAACAAACTCCACGGCACAATTGATGGATATTTTCCTCAGTAGTTAATTGTTCTTGCAGTTTATATTGAAAGTTTTCTAACGGTATTATTAGCAAAATTCACCGCTTGAAAAGCCCCGCAATGATCACAACTTTTGGCAATAACTTCTTACCTTGATTCAAATTTACATAAAATTAGAATTACTTGCGAACAACATCATGAATGCATTCATTTATTTTTTCCGGCCCCAAATTTATCGGTCAGAGCCGGGAAATTCGCAGCTGTGGTTTTCCGCATATTTCTTTTGATCCCGACTTCACCGCCTTGTCGATCAGGCCGGAAGCAAGGTCTGAAACCACTTCGACGGCGATATCTTCCGGCAATCCGGTCTCGGCCATTCCGGCTTTCATGGCGGCAAAACTTGCCGCACTGTCGGTTCCGCAAATATAGGCTTTGGCTTCCAGCAAGGCGGCCCGTTCAAACTTTTTATTGTAGATCTCACTGGCCTCGGACGGCGCTGCGGCCTGCCCTTTCATGCTGAAGGCTCCTGCCGGCTGGATCGACAATGCCGACGCTATCATTGCTACCATAAGGACTGACGCAGATATTTTACGCATCTTCTCGGCCTCGATTGCGGAGGTCCGATGCTTTCATCATCGGCCCCTTTACGAAGCATTAACGAATCAGGATGCCCGAAAGTTCCGTTCGCGCGCTCAACTCGGCGTGATGGCCAGGTGATAATTGAACGCTTCTTTGCTGCATTGCACCAGGCGCATTGCTGCTATGCAATATTATCTGTATTAAATCACATCAATGGAGTTATTGTTGGATCAGGAATTTTCGACAGCGTCACCTCCTCCCGGCTCTGTCGAAACGGTCGGCCTCTTCTCCTCCCAGAAGGCCTTCCATAACCAACGAAACCCATCGCACCTCCTCCCGCGGTGGGTTTTGTTGTTTCAGGGCTTCCCACACTTCCCTCATGCAACACGCCAGACGAAAACACCGGCCGGAGTTTGATCTCGCGGGCCGGTGCTTTGAAAAACATTCAAGTCTTTGGAGGTGTATCCAGGTCCTACTGCACCGCGTTCTGCGCGCCCGGTGTCTCGGGAACTTTTGACGGAACGGCCTTCTGGGTCAGGGACTTGGGGGGCGGAACAAAATGTGTGTCCTTCGCCGGCGACAGGGCATCAGCTGCTGCTTTTGGACTGTTGCTCGTGCTGGTACTCGTGCTTGTGCTGCAGGCCGCCAGGACCATGAGAGACAAGACAGCCAAGGGTAATGCAATGCGCATTCGACATTCCTTTGTTTGCATGAAAGAGCCGCCCAAGCGACACTTAGGACAATCGCGCCCGCTTGACCACCCAATCCAAGCCACCAAGCGTCAAATAAAGCCCGGGCCCGGTCCTTGAAAACCGGGCAAGCGTTCCCTAGCGAATGAGGATCGCCCTGAGATCATTGACATTGGTGCCGGTTGGTCCCGGGACGAAGAGATCGCCGATGGCATTGAACGCCGACCAGGCATCATTGCCGTTGAGATAGGCGGATGCGTCGAGCCCCTTCGCCAAAAGCCGCGCGATGCTGCCGCTGTCGGCAAAGGCCCCGGCATTGTCCTCCGAGCCATCGATCCCGTCCGTGTCCGCCGCAAAGGCGCTGATACCGTCATATCCGTCGATATCGAGCGCCAGGGACAGCAGGAACTCGCTGTTGCGGCCGCCCTTGCCTTTTCCGCGCACGGTCACCGTGGTTTCACCGCCGGAAAGCAGGACCACGGGTTTGGCAAACGGCTGATTTTTGGCCAGCACCTGCTTGGCCAGAGCCGAATGCACGTGCGCCACCTCGCGCGCCTCGCCTTCAATGGCATCGGACAGCACGACCGCCTCCACGCCAAGTGAACGGGCGGCATCGGCCGATGCTTCCAGCGAAACGGCAGCGGAGGCAATGACCCGGTGCTCATGCGACGCAAATACCGCATCTGACGGCTTGGGTGCGTCGGCCGCTGCCGACTGCAGGTGTTTCAGGGCTGCCGCCGGCAGAGCGAGACTGTAGCGCTCGACGATCCGCAGGGCATCCTCGCGGGTTATGGCGTCGGCAACGGTCGGACCTGATGCAACAAAGGCTGGATTGTCGCCGGGTATATCGGACACGATCAATGAAAAGACGCGGGCGGGATAGGCGGCCGCAGCCAACCTTCCGCCCTTGATCGTGGAGAGATGTTTGCGTACGGCATTCATCGCGGAAATCGGCGCTCCCGAAGCGAGCAGCGCCCTGTTGACCGCGATCTCGTCATCGAGGGTCATGCCTGCCGGCGGCGATGGCAGCAAGGCCGACCCGCCGCCTGAGATCAGCGCGACCACCAGATCATCGCTGGTCAGGCCCGAAACGGTTTCGAGCAGGCGCTTCGAGGCAACAAGACCCGCCGCATCCGGCACGGGATGCGAAGCTTCGATGATCTCGATGCGCTCGCACGCAACCCCAAAGCCGTAACGGGTGACCGCAAGCCCTTCCAGCGGGCCATCCCAGGCCTTTTCAAAGGCGCTTGCCATCTGCGCCGATCCTTTGCCCGCACCGATCACAATGGTCCGGCCCTTGGGCTTTTCCGGCAGATGCGCGGCAATCGTGCGCTGCGGATCAGCGGCAGCGACGGCGGCTTCAAACAGCTTTTTGAAAAATTCCTTATCCTGCATGCGCGTCACATATCCAGATCAAAGACAAAAACACCCTGAACACCGGCGGCAGCGGCGGCAACAATGCGCCCGCCGATAGCCCTGTGCCCGGCGTCGTCAAGGTAGGTGTCACGCGCATCCGCATCGGCGAAATCGATGATGAAGCCTTCGCTGAAGCCTTTGTCCATACCGGTTTCCGGACTGACATTGGCACCGGCATGAAAGGACAGGACGCCGGGCAGTTTTCCGCAAAGCGTTGCAAGATCGTTGTATATGTCCTGGCGGGTAACAGCGGCGACATCACCGCGAAAACGAATAAAAACACAATGGCGTATCACGGAAGAAACTTTCACTGATGGTTGGCGGCGCGATTGTGCGGTGAAGCAGCAAGGCCTGGCATTATCTTGGATCAATCGACGTGTATCCTGACGGGATTGCCGAAAATTGCGAGCGCTATTTCCGCCTCCTGCGCAAATTTCTCTGGACGGAACCTAACCGAACAATCGTTCCACCGACATGGCCATCGACAACAGGCGACGATCCGCACCATGCCGGGCAAACAGCATCAGCCCTCCGGGCAATGCCAGGCCCGGCATGGGAATGCTGATCGCGGTCAAATCGAACTGGTTGGCAATCTGCGGGTTGCGTAACAAGAGGCCTTCCGTGCGTTTGTAGAACTCCTCGTTCTCGCTCACGTCAGCGATCAGCGGAGCCGTCATCGGCACCGTCGGCAGTGCCAAGAGATCATAGGCGGCAATATGCCGGTCCATTTTTCGCACGAGCGCCTGCCGCTTTTGCATCACGCCGATGTAGTCGGCTTCCGCAACACTCAAGCGCCGCCGCAAGGTTTTCTGGACGCGCTGGTCCACATCAAGCCCGGTCTCATTCAGCCAGTCCGCATGAACCCGGCTGCCTTCGATCCCGGCAATGGAGCCGACCGACGTCGCCTCAGCCATTTCATCGACCAGTTCATCCAGCGTGCATTCCACCAGGATCGCTCCGGCTTTTTCGCATCGCTGCAGGCTTTCCTCGAATGCCCGAGCGATAACCGGTTCCATTGCGGAGAGAACCTCCCCCTGCGGCAGGCCGACGCGCAGGCCGGTAAGGGACAGGGGTTCAGGGACATCCGGGGCCTCGCCCGCCATCACCGCATCCGCCACGGCGCAATCGGCGACCGAGCGCGCCAAGGGACCAACGGAGTCAAGACTTGGCGCCAAGGGAAAAGCACCCTGCAGGGGAATGCGCTTTGCCGTGGGCTTGAAACCGGCAACACCATTCAGCGCCGCGGGAATGCGGATGGACCCGCCCGTGTCCGACCCTATGGAAATCTCACTCGTGCCATCGGCGACAGAAACCCCGGCGCCGGTCGACGATCCGCCAGCAATGCGGCGGCTGTCGCAGGCATTTCCGGCGATGGGATAGTGCGGATTGAGGCCAACGGCAGTGAAGGCAAACTCGGTCATGATGGTCTTGCCGACAATGACAGCACCGGAGCGCCGCAAACGCTCGACGATCACCGCATCCTTGACCGGGGCAGGCGCACGCTGGCGCATGCGCGAGCCAGCCAGGGTTGGTTCGCCAGCCACATCGAACAGATCCTTGATCGAAACGATCCGGCCATCGAGGCCGCCAAGGCTGGTCCCCTCGCGCATCCGCCGGTCCGAGGCGTCCGCCTCCGCCCGTGCGGTGGCGGCATAGAGCTTGACGAAGGCATACCCGTCTCCAGCAGCGATGGCTGCAAGGCTTTGCTCCAGTTTATCACGCACAGATCCGGCCGATTGAGACAAAGGCATCCTCCCCTCCCACATGAACTGCATTGTCTATAACGCCGCCTGCTGAAAATTCAAAAGGAGGTTCGGATTGCCGGTCATATTGCTATGCAGCATGCTCATTGCTGCCATGCAACATTGGCAATTTTCATGTGGCCGGACGCGTCGCACTATTTTCCCCGGGAGGTTGATCAAAAATAAGGGGAATACCAAATGAGCCTTCGCAACCATATCCAAAAGTGGCGCCAGTATCGTCAGAACCTGTATGAATTGAGATTGTGCACCGATCGCAATCTCGCCGATCTGGGCATCGCCCGCTCGGACATCCGCCGCGTCGCGTGGCAGGCCTGCGACTGAGCCTTTCAACAGCTGCATTTATATGGACTAAATCGGGCAGGCCGTTATCGGCCTGCTTCAGTGACCGACGCCGAACGAGTAATTCCAGGTCACGCCGATTGCCTTCTGGTCCTTGGACCCGAGTTTCGGCACAATCGGGCTATCCTCCGCATCGCCCGCCAGCCGGTCATACCGGCCGAACACCTGAACGCTCCACGCATCGGAGAATGAGTAGGTGGTGGCGGCGACAACCCCGTATGATTTGACCCCGCCACCGGGCGTGTACGGCTCGACGCGGTGGTTGTTGTGCGATTCCTCTTCCGTCACACCGAAGGTGTTGCGCATATAGGTGCTGTCGGCAAGCGACAGGCGGGGCCCGACAGAGAACAGAAATTTATTATAGCGCTGGAATACGTCAGCCGAGAGATCGGCGACGAGCCCCTCGGAATTATTGAAAGCCTGCCTCACCTCGGCGCGCACGCGCAAACGATCCTGGATCGGCCAGAACTGCGCGAACACGCCGCCATCCACGGTCCATGACACATGGCGCAGGCCGACAAAGCCCCGATCATCCGAATGGGAACGGCCGGACCGGAAACCGATGACAGGGCCGATCTCCAGCCCGCCGAGGGTCAGCAGCGTATAGTCGATATTGTCGTCGGGCGCACTCATGCCCTCGGGCTCATCGCCACGCCGGATATCGAAGGACGGCATGAAACCGAAGCCGTTGGCGCGTGCACCTTCAAACTTGCTGCCATATTCGACGCTGGCGCCAACCGTCACGATCCAGCGCGCCGGATTGACGGGCTTGCCGTCGCTGGCAATCGGGTCAGAATCTGCCGCAAAGGCACTGTGGGCAGTGGCGGTCACAAGACCAGCGCACGCCAGTGCGGCGGCAAATTGCCTTATACTCCGATACATCATCTCAAACGGTTGTCCCGATTTGCAATCATCCAGGATTGCCCCACCAGCAAAATTCATTTCCCTGGCCAATGCCAGCGCCATTCTCATCAGAGAAAATAGGCGCTTCAATGATATAAGTCACCTTCTGAACGGAAACGACAGGAAAATCGATATACGCAGTGAATCAATTTTAAACCAGAGGCAATCCACAGGGACACGCGCCCTTCCCGCAAACAACGCAACCGCGGCGGCGGGGCTGTAAGCATATTGCCTTTTTACAACCGCTGATTTAGTGACGGTTATGGTGTTACTCTCGAAGCTTCGAATAGTATTTCTCCGCGCAGTTCGACGTGAAAACAAGCGGCGCGTTGTCTATACTTGCCTTTTTGGGTACTCCGAACGCTTCGCAGATTTTGAATACGACCGGCCAGAGAATACAGATTTCGTCTGCTTCACAGATGATCCGAAACTATCCTCAGATTTTTGGCGGGTTATTTACGTGCCCGCCTCATCGCTCGATCCGCACAGGACATCCAAAGGCTATAAAATTCGACCGCATCTGTATTTCCCCAACCACAAATACAGTCTCTATCTCGACAATACGGTAAAACTGAAGAAGCCGGTCTCGACCATATTCGACGAGTTTGCGGCCTCGAGAGATATGATGCAGGCGTTTGTTCATCCTGAGAGAGATTGTGCCTACGAGGAGGCCAGGGTTGTCGCTGATATCGGATATGACAGAAAATCCATCGTCGAGCAGCAAATGGCATTCTATCGAGAGCTAGGTTATCCGCAGACCAATGGTTTGAACGTCGGAACGCTACTGCTGCGCAAGCACAATGAGCGGCGGGTCGTTGCCGCAATGAATGCGTGGTACGAGGAAGTGCTGAAGTTCTCGAAACGCGACCAGCTCTCCTTCAATTTCATACAATGGCGTCATGGCTTGCAGGTATCGCCAATCCTCGGATCGCCGCACGAAAACGAAATGATGGAATGGCCAACTGTTTTGAACAGCCAAAGGCTGCCGCGCGACTTCGAAGACAACAGGTATCTGGAACTCAATCAGGACGTCGCTGCTGCCGCGGTAAATCCGCGTGAACATTACTTGCATTACGGTATAAGCGAAGGCCGATCGTATAAGTGATTGCCATTCTATGGCCCTGATGCCTGCTGCACCACGACGCAATATGAAATCGGCTGATATCCGCCGTGGCTATCAAGCAAACTATTGGTCTTATTGAGAAAGAAGTGGTGCCCAGACGCGGATTCGAACCACGGACACGCGGATTTTCAATCCGCTGCTCTACCAACTGAGCTATCTGGGCACTTCAGGCATTTCCGTTATCCGGCAAGCCTTTCTGACAGCGTTGATTTTCCGTCAGAAGCGGGTGGGTTATAACACTAAAAATCCCCCTGTCCAGCATCAACTGACGATTTTTTTGCCGTTTTTCTGCCTCTTGCAAACAGCATGCATTGATGCGTTGTTTATTATCCAAAGAGACAGGATTCGCATTTCATGGATGAAACGGGGGACAAAGCTGCCAGGAGCAGTGCTTTTGGCTGGGGAATCATCGGCAGCGGCGCGATCGCTCAGCGATTTGCCGCCGATCTTGCGTTTGTTCCGCAGGCCTTCATCGCCGCCAATCATTCCCGCTCGCTCGCCGATGCCGAACAGTTTCGCGATGCATTTGGCAGCAAGTGTGCCTATGGCGATCTTGATTCCCTGCTGGCGGACCCGGCGGTCGATGCCGTCTATATCGCCACACCCAATTCCATCCATCTGGCGCAGGCCCTGAAGGCCGTGCGCTCCGGCAAGGCCATCCTCACGGAAAAGCCCATTGCGCCATCCCACACGGAAGCCTCGGTCATCCAGCGCGAAGCAGCCCGGATCAAGGTCTTTGCCATGGAAGCCATGGAGACCCGCTTCCTGCCGGCTGTCGTGGCGGCCAAAGCGAAAATCGATGCGGGCGAGATCGGAACGATTCGCCGAATCACCGCGGAACTCGCCCATGCCGAGGACTACACCCCGGAAAACCGGCTGTTCAATCGGTCCCTCGGCGGCGGTGCTACGCTGGATCTCGGCATCCACGGCGTCTCCCTGGCGATGCATTTTCTCGGCCAGCCGCAAAAAGTATCCGGCCTGTGGCATGCCGCGCCGAATGGCGTGGATATGAGCTCGGAAATAGCGCTGCACTATGATGGGGCCGACGCGATCCTGTCCTGCGGTTTTGATCGCAACGGCGCGAATCATTGCGTCATCGAGGGAACGCAGGGCACGCTGCGACTAGATGCCCCGTTTGACAAGGCGCAGCGGCTGACGATGTACCGGCCCTTCCTGGTTGCGACACCCTTCGGCCCGCTGAAACGGTCGGGAGGCCTGCTTGGCAGGCTGCTTGATCGCCTGCCGGTCCCCGGGCGCAGGAGCGAAGACTATCCGTTTGAAGGCAATGGCCGGCAGTTTGAAGCCATGGCGGTGATGGACGCCATGCGCAAGGGTGAAACAAGCGCAAGAACCATGCCCCTGAGCGACAGCATCCATGTCCTGCGTGCGATCAATATCGTCCTGGCACAGCCCGCCACACCGCGGGTGATCAAGCTCTGAAACGTTTCACGGCGGTGCGTTCAGCGTTCGGTGTCGTCTTCGCTGTCGTCGGCGCTTTCAACCGCCGGAAGAACATAGGCACCCGTCAGCCAGCGATTGAGATCGACGTTGCGGCAGCGGCTTGAGCAGAAGGGATAGTGCTCCCGCTGTGACGGCCGCTTGCATTCCGGGCATGGCCGTGTCGGCCGCAATGGCGTTACCTTCGCCGCGCTGTTGTTTTCGTCCATCAGTCCAAGACCTAGTGTGCCGATGATTGCCAGTTGGCATAGACGGGATAGCCCTCGCCGTGCAGGAGACCGGCTGTCTCGTAAAGCGGCAGGCCGACCACATTGCTGTAGGAGCCGACAAGCTTGACCACAAAACCGCCCGCAAGTCCCTGAATGGCGTAGCCACCGGCTTTTCCGCGCCATTCACCCGATGCAAGATAGCTCTCCAGTTCCTCGCGCGAAAGACGCTTGAAGCGCACCCGGGTTTCGATCAGATCCTGACGGATCTTGCCCTTCGGCGTGACAAGGCAAAGACCGGTGAAAACGCGGTGCGAACGGCCGGACAAAAGGCGCAGGCAACTGGTTGCGTCGTCGAGAATTTCAGCCTTGGGCAGAATGCGGCGGCCAACCGCCACTACGGTATCGGCAGCGATGATGTAGGACTTGCCAAGGTCCGCGTCACCTTTCAACTCGTCTGCCACCTTTTCGGCCTTGAGGCGCGACAGACGGCGTGCGAGCGAGCGCGGGTGCTCGGCACGCAAAGGCGTTTCGTCCACGTCGGCGGGCAACAGGCGATCGGGCTCCAGGCCGATCTGACCCAGCAGCGCCAGACGGCGCGGCGAGCCGGATGCCAGAACCAGTTTGTGTTGATCGCTCATGAACGCATTCCTGGAAATTCGTGTCCTGCGGACAAGTCAGGCCGAAGCCGGGAGGACTGTTATTTGAAGCGGTAGGTAATGCGACCCTTGGTCAGATCGTATGGGGTCATCTCGACAAGGACCTTGTCACCCGCCAGAACGCGGATGCGGTTCTTGCGCATACGGCCGGCCGTGTGAGCAATGATTTCATGATCGTTTTCAAGCTTGACCCGGAACATCGCGTTGGGCAGCAGCTCCGTCACGAGACCGGGAAACTCTAGTACTTCTTCTTTCGCCATGCGTAGTTCTATCTCCAGAAAGGAATTTGCGGTCACACTCGACCGCAATTTTGGGCGGAACCTATAGTATTGCGCGGCATTTGTGAACAAGGGAGTTCAATGCAATTGTGCACGGGCTGACAAAGGTTCGAATTGCCTAGCCGAAACGCGCTTGAATATGGTGTTTGAGGTTGTCGCGCACGTCGCGGTAGGCCTCCATGATCTGGTCACGGCGCCCGCGCACCAGCGTCGGATCGGGTGTAGGCCAATATTCCACATGGACCGATGTCGTTCGCGTCAGCTCCAGCGCCATGTGATGGGCCTTGGGCGACAGCGTGATGATCAGGTCGAAATAGTCGTCCTCAAGCTCTTCGAAGGTGCGCGGGTGCAGGGAAATGCGCTTCAACCCGAGTTCTTCCAGCACGGCATCGACGAATGGGTCCGGTTCGCCTTTTTCAACACCGGCCGAGGCAACATAGACCCGGGGCGGCAGCAGGCTGCGGGCCAGCGTTTCGGCAATGGGCGAACGGATGGAGTTCATGCCGCAGATGAACAGCACCGCACCGGGCATGCTCCGTTTGGCAGGCTCCTGCCCGTCCGGGAGCTTGTCGGGTTCGGCGCCCACTGGTCCGCTCATCCCCGCCAATGCAGCACACACACCAAGGTAAAGAGGCGGCGGGCGGTATCGAAATCCACCTCGATCTTGCCGTTCAGGCGATCCATCAGCGCTTGCGATCCTTCGTTGTGCAGCCCCCGCCTCCCCATATCGATGGCTTCGATCTTGCTGGGACTGGATGAGCGGATGGCCTCGTAATAGCTCTCGCAGATCATGAAGTAATCCTTCACCACCTTGCGCAATGGCGTCAGCGACAGAATATGGGTGACCACATCATCGCCGGCCTCACGCGAAATGGCAAAGACGAGACGCGACTCGATCAGTGACAGTCTCAGGCGATAGGGGCCCATCCCATCGTCATTGACAGGACGGAAGCTGTTTTCCTCAATGAGATCAAAGATGGCAACGGCGCGCTCATGCTCGACATCGGGCGTGGAGCGGCCGATGGTCTCGTCCAGCTCCACATCGATCAATCGCGCATCGGTATTGCCCGTTGCTGTCATTGTCACCCTATAGGTTCAACCGGATCGCGACGGAATTGCCGTGCGCATCAAGACCTTCGGCGCGCGCGAGTTCTATCGCCGCCGGCCCCAGAGCGCGCAACTGTTCCACACCCAGCTTCAGGATGGACGTTCGCTTGACATAGTCAAGCACCGAAAGGCCGGAAGAGAACCGGGCTGACCGCGCTGTCGGCAGGACATGGTTGGAGCCGCCGACATAATCACCGATCACCTCGGGCGTGTAGCGGCCGAGGAAAATGGCCCCGGCATTGCGTACGCCCGCCAGCAGGGCTTCCGGATCAGCGGTCGCGATTTCCAGATGCTCGGCCGCGATGCGGTTGACCAGCGGCAGTGCAGACTGCAAATCCTGAACCTGGATCACCGCGCCATAATCGCGCCAGCTGGCGCTTGCAGTTTCCGTCCGGGGCAGTCTTGCCAGTTGGCGCTCGACGGCGGCGATAACAGCATTGCCGAATGCCTCGTCGTCGGTGATCAGGATCGACTGCGACGCCGTATCGTGCTCGGCCTGGGCCAGAAGATCGGCAGCGATCCAGTCCGGATCGTTGTCGCTGTCGGCCAGAATGAGGACCTCCGACGGACCTGCGATCATATCGATGCCGACCGTGCCGAAAACGCGGCGCTTGGCAGCGGCCACATAGGCATTGCCCGGACCAACGATCTTCGACACCGGTGCTATGGTTTGCGTGCCATAGGCCAGCGCGGCGATTGCCTGTGCACCGCCCACCCGGTAAATCTCGGAAACGCCGGCAAGGCGTGCGGCCACGAGAACCAGCGGATTAAGCTTTCCGTCCGGAGACGGCACAACCATGACGATGCGCTCGACGCCGGCAACCTGGGCCGGGACAGCGTTCATGAGGACCGAGCTCGGATAACTCGCCGTGCCGCCCGGCACGTAAAGCCCGACCGATTCCACCGCCGTCCAGCGCGACCCGAGTTCCACACCCAGTGCATCGGTGTAGCGGTCGTCCTGCGGCATCTGTCGCTGGTGGTGGGAATGAATGCGGTTACGGGCGAGCTTGAGCGCCTCGACGGTTTCCAGCGGCGCTGCTGCCATCGCCGCATCGATTTCGGCTGGTGTGATAGCAATGCCGTGCTGCACAAGGTCGATACGGTCAAACCGCTGCGAATAGTCGATAAGCGCCGCATCGCCTTCGGTGCGAACCCGATGAATAATATCGGCAACCACGCGATCCACATCCTCCGATACTTCGCGCTTGGTCAGAAGAAACGCGGAAAACCGGGATTCAAAATCAGGATCGGACTGCCTCAACACCAAAACCACAATAACTGCTCCTCTTGCCCGTCAGGCTTCGTGTTCCGGCTTGAAATCGGTTTCCCATGCGGGGCCGAGATCGGTCAGCTGGGCCTCGATGGCTTCCACCTCGAGCCGCAACGCCCTGTTGGCAGCAAATGTCAGCTCGATCACGCCTGAAGGCGCGTCGCCAACAATGAAGCGGATCGCCAGCAGGGAAAGCACGTCGTCCTTGAAACGGCGGTCGATACCGGTTGCCTTGAGGCTTTTCACCCGGGCGAAATGCAGCGCCGTGCGCCGGCGTTCAAAACTGCGGTGGCGCTTGCCATCGGCGGCCAATTCCCAGACAAACCGGTTGACGGCCAGAACCAGACGGCTTTCGGCTGGCAGATAATCGATATCGGCTATTTTCAGCACCGAATCCTGCAGATGCGCAGAAAGGATTTGCAGATCTTCCTCATCAAGCGCGATGAGTTTGAGAGTGTCCATGTCTACCCTTTGCATAACTTTTCAGGACCACGGCGCGCGAAACACGCCATGCTCCCTTCCCTGTTAGAGGAAAGTTCAGGCAAATGGAATTCTGCTGTCAGGAGAAAGTGCACCAGCAGTAAAAACAGCCGGGAATCAGTCGCTGATACGCTCGACAACCGCACCGCAACGGGACAGTTTTTCTTCCAGACGCTCGAAGCCGCGATCAAGGTGATAAACGCGGTTGACCGTCGTTTCGCCTTCGGCGGCCAGACCGGCAATAACGAGCGAAACCGATGCGCGCAAATCCGTCGCCATGACCGGCGCGCCCTTCAAACGTTCCACGCCTTCGATCTTGGCCGTTTGCCCCGAAAGCGAGATTTTCGCCCCAAGGCGCGCCAGTTCCTGCACGTGCATGAAGCGGTTCTCGAAAATGGTTTCGGTGATGTGGGACGTGCCTTTGGCCTTGGTCATCAGGCCCATGAACTGTGCCTGCAGATCGGTCGGGAAACCCGGGAACGGCTGGGTGGTCACATCGACCGGCATGATGCCATGGCCGTTGCGCACAACACGCAGACCGGAATTTGTTTCGGAAATTTCCGCACCGGCCTGTCCGAGCGTCTCCAGTGCCGCGCTGAGGAGGCTGGCATCGGCGCCTTCGAGGATCACGTCACCACCCGTCATGGCAACGGCCATGGCGTAGGTGCCGGTTTCAATGCGGTCGGGAATGACGCGAACCCGCGCACCGGAGAGGCTGGTCACGCCCTCGATGGTGATGGTCGGCGTGCCTGCACCGCTGACGCGGGCGCCCATTGCATTGAGGCAATCGGCGAGATTGACGACTTCGGGTTCCTGTGCGGCATTCTCGATGACGGTTTCGCCCTTGGCCAGGGTCGCGGCCATCATCAGCACATGGGTGGCGCCGACCGATACTTTCGGGAAGGTGAAGCGCGTGCCGACGAGGCCGCCCTTGGCGCTGGCCTTGACGTAACCGTTTTCAATGTCGATGTCGGCGCCGAGCGCCCGCAGACCGTCGATGAACAGATCGACCGGACGCGTGCCGATGGCGCAGCCACCCGGCAGCGATACGGTCGCAACGCCCATGCGTGCCAGAAGCGGCCCAATGACCCAGAAACTGGCGCGCATCTTGGACACGAGTTCGTAGGGGGCGGTCGTATCGACAATATTGCGGGCAGTGAAGTGGATCGTGCGGGAATAGGCGCCGTCCTGGCGTTCGCGGCGGCCATTGACCGAGTAATCGACGCCATGATTGCCGAGAATGCGGATCAGCTGCTCCACATCGGCCAGATGCGGCACGTTTTCGAGCGTCAGCGTATCATCCGTCAGCAGAGACGCGATCATCAACGGCAGGGCCGCATTCTTGGCACCGGAAATCGGGATGATGCCATTGAGCTTATTACCGCCAACAATCTTGATACGATCCATAATGTGTCACTTTCGCGGGGATAGACCCGTCCTGTCGTTGAGACCCTTTGCAGAGCCGGTTGATCTAAACCATCGCAGAGAATGGTTCAAGAAATGCTTCGATCGCAGCGCGACCGGTCAAGATTCCGAAGACGGGGTATCGGAGGATGTCTGTTCTGCGGCGGTGATTCCCTCGTCCCGATCATCTGCAGCCCCGGAGCGCCGGGAACGTATTTGCTGTTTTCGGCGTGCCAGATTCGCCCGCAATTGTTCTGAACGCCGCTTCTCACGGCTTGTTTGCTCGGAATTCGGGTTTTTCGAAGACGGCGATGTCATAAGTTATCTTTCAAAATCCGTGCGCCCCAACGCGGCTTTTATCCACGTAAATACAGGGCTTTTGGCAAATACTGATATTTTGCCCAAGAGATTACAATTGCTTGCTTGCGATTTGAGCAATGATATGGCAGAAGTCCGCCGCGTTCGCAAATCAGCTGCGGTAGCTCAGTGGTAGAGCACTCCATTGGTAATGGAGAGGTCGAGAGTTCAATCCTCTCTCGCAGCACCAGTTTTTCCCCTTTATAATCAGACACTTACAAGAGATTTCAAAGGGCTGTCTGTGTCTGTCTACGTGTCTTGGTGCTGCGATCCTGCACTATTCCGGCACTCTCTTTACGCAAGCCGCCAAATGTGCGTAAAGTTTTTCCGAGCAAAGAGGGCTTTGGGAATGCGCGCACTCACCGATACAGAACAGCGAAACCTTGCAACGAATCATTTTGACCGTCTGGATCAAAAAGCGCGGGCGCGCAGATGGGTGGCCAAATCAGCCCCGCCGAGCGCCGAAGAACTGAAACGCGGCGGTCTTGAGCTGGACGCCATCTGCGCGTTTTTCGCCCTTCTTTTGCTGCTGCCGATTTTGCTACGCTAACCGCGAAGGCCGGAACATGCTTCCGACCTGTGGCCGCAGGGGCGTCCGAAGACGTTGGAACATGTCTGGGAGTTGCCCGACATCCTCCAAAGTCTGTGTTGGATCAGTCGCCGCAATCGTTGGCTGAACGCTTGTAAGCTCCGGCGTCGGCAAGAGGCCATCCACAGGTTTTTGATCCGGCGGCTGATACAGGGCGTTTTTGACGGCCCCGCCGACTTCACCGACAAGACCAGACAACAGCCCCGCAACAGTGCTTTCACCCGAACCGCCGGACGAAGGCGCAAACGGTATTGCGCCGGGCGTCTGCTGCGGGTTGAACATCGCTGAAAACGCACTCTGAGACATGTCTTGCGCGGCGGGTGGAGGTGTGAACGTATGGGGCTGATCCTGCACGGGGGCCGCGTTCACTGCAGCCGCAGACACATTCGTTGCGGGCGACGGATTGACCGGAATATTGACCACGGGCGCGTTTGATTGCGGAGCCAAGGCGTCACCGGACAGCGATGCCCGGATCATGTCGTCAGTATAAAGATTTCCCGAATTGCCGTGTTCCTGAACGATCAAGCCGCGCATGAAGCGCGCCGCACGTGTCGGATCAGTCAATCCAATATCGTCATTCGGGCCAATTCCGGCACTCCGGGCAACGTTGGCCGCAGCATCATAGTTTCCGGGCGTCCAGCCCATATTCCCGGCGATCATGGCGTTTGGCGTTGTCTTGCCGCCCTGATACTTTTTCAACAAGAGCCGATACATCGCGCCCATACCCGCCTCTGGGCTGGAAAAGACCGCTTGCGGGTCGCCCTGATCAGTATTGACGGATGGGCCGACAATGCCCGCGACCTTCTGCCCCACATACTTAATGTTGCCGGGATTGTTGTTCCGCATCCCTGCAGGCAGTTTCGACCGGGTGTATTCGTTCGCCAGAACTTCGGCTAGAGTGGCCATTATTGACGCTCCTGATTAATTACTGCCGACCGGCCCGCCTGCCCAACGAGGCGCGGCAACAGACGATCCGCGAGTTTCGGGGCCTTGCTGGCCAACATTTCAGCAAACTTCTCACTGGCCACTGCCCGACCGGCCAAATGTCCGGCTGTGAGGGCTGTAAGCGTCGTTTTGGGCGAAGACAGCAACCCGGCAGCCGCAGTGCCGGTCATCAAGTGACCAGCGGTGCCAGAGGGATTACCGGTGCGCCCACGTTCCCGGAAAGCGGTCGCAGACATGGCAAGATCGTCCAGCGCCGACATTTCGTCACCGGCGATGATTTGCTTGGACCGTGCAGACAGCTTGTTCCAGTTGGTGAGGAACGTTTCCGGCGAGAAATCCGAGGCGGAGGAACCTTGGCCCGGCTTGGCCCGGCCCATTTGTTCGATGACATCTGCCGAAATTTCCGCCCACTGATCCGGGTGCATATTGCGCCTGATCGCGTCCAGTTTTTCCGGTGCCTGCTGGCCACCCTGAATAACGGCCCTGTAGACATCGTCGCCGGACGGCATGTTGGTGATTTTCTGGGTCAGCGGAATATCGCCACCGGTATCGAGATTTCCACGGCGCTGATACAGTTCGGCTTCCGCTGACATGAGGTCATCGAAATTCTGCCGCATGCCCGCACGATCCGCAAAATCTTGAGTTGCGCCCGTTGTCGCCTTGTATGTCTGCGCCATATTGCCGCCGGGGATGCCGCCCTGTTGGGTCGCCTGCCCGATTTCAGTACGCCAAGCGCGTAGACGCGTATAATCGACGCCAAGGTTGGCATCAATTTCCGCGTTGAGCTTTTCGAGGTTGCCGTGCATGGTCTTCGCCTGCGTCTTGAGCGCCGTGTCTTGGGGCGCGTCGGCAAGTTTCTTGTTCACATCCCGAATGTTCTTGGTCAGCACCTTTTGCTGCTGCAGCATCGTCTGATGCTTGGCCGCGTCAATAGGCACGTCACGCATAGCGTCCAGATCACGGACGGCCGCATTCAGCGTAGCCTGTTGGTTTGGCGTGGACTTCGCCGACAGGGCCGCAATCTCCTGCTTTACGCCGGAGACATCGACCGCGGAGTTTGCCTTTGCGGCGCGCGAGCCGAGATTACCTTCAAGGGAGTTGATATTGGACTTGATCGTGTCCAGACCTTCCGACGCTGCATTTTGGATTTTCGTCCCGATAGTGTGACTATCCGGGATTTCATCACTCCGGTATCCGCGCATGCGCGCGGCTGTGTTCTGGACTGCTTCGCCAAACTGACCGACCTGCCTAGCCTGCTTGTTGGCCACCACACTGCCAAGGAATGGAACCGAGCTGGCGACATTTTCAGCTTTCGCAATACCGCGATTGCCGACCAATCCGCCGGACGGCTCAATCCCCTGACGCTGCAATGCACCGAGAATTTCAGCACTTGAGACACCCGTGTCCTCTGCCGTGCGCGCGCCGACGGCGCTTGGCAGCTTGGAGACACCCGTGGCAACAGCGGCAGGCGTGATACCGCCGAGGATCGAACCAAGGGTTTCACCGACAGCACCGCCGGTATCCCCTCCCACCCGTTCGCCCACCGCGCGGCCACCCGCGCCACCCACGGTTGAACCGACACCGGCAGCGCCTTCGGCAGCGAGAAGTTTCGCATAGTTGGCAGCATCACCAGCGATCCCACCAGCTCCACCGGCAGGCGCAAAAGCCCGAGACGACGCATTACCGACCGTAGACAGCGCATTGTCTGCGACCTGCACGGCACGGGAATTGCCGAGCGCATTGGTCAAACTCGCACCCTGCATCGCGGTGTTGAGCAACGCACCGCCAGCCACCGAACCGACGCCAGCGCCGGTCACTTCACCAACTTTCTCAAGCGTTGGGTGTTTTGGATCAGGATCGCGAATTGCGCCGATAGCTTCAAGACCGGCAGCGGCAGGGCCGCTTCCGCGCCATTCTTCCGGCAGGCCCACCTTATCGGCAATCCAGTTTGTCAGATGGACCGGCGCGTCAACGACACCGGCCAGACCCCGATTTGCCCCGGACAGAACAGAGTTTGTAGACCGCACGATACCGTCTTTGCCGAATTGAGCATCGCTGTTGATGACGGCTTGGTCTTGGGGCGAATGTGTTCCGCCCGGCACCCCGCGCGCATCGGGAACGTCCCAAGGCATAACATCAGGCGCTTGTGCCTGCGCCGGAGCTGTCGGGGCCGTGTCTACAGACACAGGGGCAGCCTGTTCTGTCTGGGCGGCACGGGCCATAGCCGCGAGACGACGCGCGCCCTCTGTGTCGCCCGCCGCGTCGGCGTTGCGAAGGGCTTTCATGATCCGCTCATAGTCAGCCATGTCTCAACCACCATACTTGTTCAAAAGGTCTTCATCGCTCATGCCGCCGGGCGTGGGTGTCACACTGTCTTGTGTCTGCGCAGGCTGTGTGACATCGCCCCCACCTTGTCCGGCAGGGTCAGCACCCAAGAACATCGCTGCGGCAGACCGGAGACGGCTAGGATCAACACCCCGCTTGAGCAGAGCGTTGTAGTCCAGCTCGAATGCCCGACGAATGCGCTGCTGACCCTCCTGCCGGACCTTTTGAAGCCGTTGCAGGTTGAACTTGAGCTGATCGTCGGTCTGAGACTGCTCAAGCGCACCCATGGCAGACTGCAAGAGGACGTTTTCGTTGTCAGAGACAGCGCCCAACGCGCCGCCCGTTGGGGACGCTTCACGCATCTGCTGCAGCCTGTCAAAGCCGACATTAGACTTGATGGTGTGCAAAATGCTTTTGAGGTTACTCTGGGGCGATCCCTTCACGTCGGACAGGTAATCGCCAACGCCGGTCAAGGGGATCAGCGAATTGTCAATCATGCTGATCGCACGGTTGATATCCTCGTCAACAAGGTTTGCGGCAACAGCGGATTGCTGCGCCGAAGACGCGGCTTTTGTCAGATTGCCCGGAGCTTCCGCGATTGCCTTGCCCTCAACCCCACCGCGAGCCTTGTCAAAGTTCTCTTGGTAGTTTTCTTTCTTGCGACGGCTGATCTCGTTGTCGTACTGATCGACGGTCACAATGTCTGTGCCTGTGTCGATTTCGCGGGTCTTGGTCAAAAACTGATTGCCCTCACCAAGATTGATAGGCTTGAAAACGCCCCCCTTGCTGATCTGGCCATAAGCGACAGTGCCGTCCGGCTGCTTGTACGCAACCGGATTACCGAAATACTCGCCAGCGCCACCGGTTGGGTCGTTTTTGGCGACCGCTGCCCGGTCGGCCTCGCTCAAGACAGTCTTGTTGTCCGGGAGTTTGTCCAGCGCGGCGCTCGCGCCAATGCGAATGCGCGTCGGATCGGTGCCGAACAGCATTTCATTGTTGCCGAGCATCATGCGCTGCGCTTCCGCAATCTTGTTCGGGTCTGCGCCTGGCATGGCAAGGGCAGCCGTGCGGCCCTGCGCATCAAACAACGCACCGGTGCTGTCTGGGATGGTTTCCCGGCGTGTCTCCATGGGCTGCTGCGGGCCGAAAGTGGTGGTTTCCGGCGTGTGAGACTGAATATACGCGTCCTTGAAAAAGTTGCCGTAGGCCGAACCAAGATCGTTTGCCGCGCCCATCTGGCTCTCAAGCAGCGCGTTTTTCTGCTTAATGCCGGTGGTTTCTACGCCTGTCTTGGACACGGTCGCAGAGTTAAGCGCCTGCTTGAGCGCGTAATCCCGATTGTCAGACAGAACCGACTGTTCGTATTCCTGCCGTTTGATATCGGCGGCTTGCTTCGCCAAGTCCATCTGCTGGCGAATACGGTAGGCGTCGGCCTGATCGCGCAGGCTACCGCCCTCGCCACCACCTCCCATCGCCTTCGCAAAGAGGGAGCCAAGCCCGCCGTCCTGTACAAAAATCTGTGGCATCCCTGTGTCTCCTTATGCGCCGAAGAACGATCCAGCACCGGCCTTGTAGGCACCCTGTCCGATAAGGTTGGTTGGAAGGCTTCCGAGCATTCCCGCAATCTGGCCACCGCCACCGCCGAAATACTGGACCGGGTTAACAGCCTTCGCTGAACCATATGCAGACAGCGAACCGCTGCGGATATTGTTCGCGAGGTCAATCTTGTTCCCGGTCTTCTGCAAGGCATTTTGCGTGGCCATTTCCAGACCGCCGGACGATCCGCCGAACGCCTGCAAGCTGGCAAGCGCCTTGATACGATCCCGCGCCTTGCTGGTCGCATCGGCAAGTTTCGCGCCGAGGGCATCGTTGAATACCTGCGATCCGCGCTGCTGGCCGGAAAGCAAAGCATCAGACACGTTGATGTTATCCACGGGCTGCTGCAGCTCTTGGTTCAAACGGTTGGCCTCGTTGGCCTGTGTCTGGACCATCGCTTCCGGGGCAATCTCTTTCAGACCTTCAACGCGAGCTGCATCGGCCTGCATACGCGCGGCGTCCTGCCTACTGGACTCCTGCAAACGCTGCTGGCGCTGATAGTTGGCCCAATCATTGTTGGCCTGTTCCTGCTTTTTGGATGCGTTCATTTGCATGCCTACCTGCAGGGCTGTCCCTGCAAGTCCGGCCACCGCGCCCAAAGCTGCCATTGGCAAACACATGGTCTACCTCCTACCGGATCGTTGTCGCGGCGTTGCGATTGCCGCCGGTGATGATGTTGTAATAATTCCGGTCATTCCTACCCTGCTGGTAATTTCCCATACCGACGGCGGCGGTCTTGAAAATGTCTCCAAGGGGCGAATATGACGGCTGTTCGTTCTGGATTGTGCGGATTTGAGACAGGGCAGAATTTGCGCCAATGTCCGGGTTTTCTGTGGAATAGAGCTGGTTGATTGCGTTTTGCTTGGCCGAATTGATCCGCTGTTGGAGCGCGGCAACGCCTTGGTCAGCCTGAGACTTCAAGCTGGCCTCGTTTTCGGCTTTCTGGCGCACCAAATCGGACTGACTGTCTACGGCAGCCTGTGACCGCAGGATACCGGAACGCGCCAGATCAAACGTAAGATTGTCGGTCGCAGTCTTGAACTTGTCCTGCAACTGCGGCTGATAGAAGTCGTTATATGCCTTCTTATAATTTCCAAAGAAGTCATCCTGCCACGCGCCGGACGGCTGCACATTGTACTGCCCGCCAGCCTGCCCCGCTTGGAGACGACCGTTGATCAGAGAGTCAAAGCCCTGATCGCCAACATTGAAACGACCATTCTTGCCGGAATTGTACTGATTGAATTCGGCCTGATTGATGACGCCATTCTGCAAGAGCTTATTCAGGTCATAAGCCTGTGTCTGCGGCTGCTGTTGGGTCGGCTGTTTGACAGGTGCATATGATGACGGCGAACTGCGCCCGCCACCGCCGCCACTGCTGCCCCCACCGTCGTTCATGGACACGTTTTCGGACGCGCCCCAGCCGTGAGACGCCCCATATGAACCTCCCAACATCCCACCGACAGACGTAGCAGGAGCCGAGGACGCATAGAAATCTGAAAGCTGCATTGGGCCGCGCGGCGCATATTCAGTGCTGCCCGGCGTATATGTCGGCATAGCGCCGAGGGTTGGCAAAGCGGTGCCGTCAAAGAGCGCGTTGATTTCGTTGGTGCCTTTTTCAAGACGCCACCGACGCAAGTCCTCTTTATACCTCGCCTCTGCAGCCGAAGCCTTCTGTTCATTGATGGCTGATTTATTGCTGCTACCGCCGCCCATGTCTTAGAGCCTCTTGCAAGCGCCGCCCGCGTAAGGCACGAAACCACGCTTGGACAGCAAGTTGAGAAAGGATTTCCCACCACGGGGAAGGTGATTGAGTGCGTGAGCGTGAAGGTTCACGGCACCGTCGAATTTGGCTACGGCTTCCGCACCATTGATAAGCTGCCGGGGTAGCGCAGTACGACGATATTCCGGCAGGACATAGATCGCGTAGACAAGCCCGACCTTCTCGACGGTGAAATTGTCGTCATACGACACAACGACGAAGCCGGAGAGATTTCCGTCCTGATCGAACCCGGCTACCACACGGGCATAGCCGTATTCCACACTGTCCAAAAGACGGCGCTTGGCTTTCTCTGGGTCAAACGTGAGGTAGTCCCAATCCCGCGTTTCAGAGAAGAACTGCTCGACAGCGGGAAAAATCTGGTCAAGCTCATTCGGCCCAAGAACCTTGAGCTTGAAGCCGTCTTTCAGGAAGGAACTATGCTCCGGGTGTTTCAATTTCGTTGGCCTTCCAGACGTAGACAATGATGTCTTCACGGGTAGTTGAGCGTTCGCTCAACACCGCTTCTGGACGGCCTCCGAGTAGTTTCATCCAACGCTGGATGTCCACCCGGTTTGAGAGTGCCATGCACTCCGCCCTGTGAAAGCGCAGTGCTTTCAAGTGAGGTATCATATACCTCAAAATATGCTTTGTGATCAATAGCAATGCTTCGTTCCAACGCACTGTCCCAAACGCAAAAACAGTGCAAACGCCGGGATACTGACCGCCGCAGCCCGCACCGAAAATCGCAACCGGTTCGCCGTCGTCTGCCAGCACCGCCCAAGACATAACGCTGTGATACAGAACACCCGACGCAACGATTGCGAGGTTGTAGACTGGCAAGATGGCCTTGAACTCGTGCTGATCGGCGTCGCGCAGATTGTGCAGCACGTGCCAAAGGTTGATTTCGTCTACCGGGACAAGACTAGCCACTTTCAGCATCCTCATAATGGATCGCCAAGTGAGCGAGGGTTGCAGCCGATTTGCTGGTCGTTTCCGCCCGGATCGCAATATGGGAGCCGAAGGCGTCAAAGGTGAAATCGCCGTCCATGAAGGTCGAACCAACAGCGGACCCGATAAATTCCTCCGCGCTCAAGTCGCGATAGTTGGTGTTGACGTAGAATTTCCACGTCCCCTCGCATGCCGCGTCGATACCTTTGAACGTCTTGAAAGAGGCTGGACGGTCGGCATTCATGAAAGGCGTGAGAATTTCGGCCTTGGTGGCGTCATAGGTGTCTGCGCCGTATCGATAGATCGTCCCGTCGTCGGCCAGCAAAGCAATATCGTTGTCCACAACGGTCGCGGCCACGGTCGTAAAATTCGGGGTGTATGTTGACCACGCTGTCACCTTGGGGCTTGGAAACAACGAAAGGACAAGAACGCGGTCGCCAAAAATCAACCAGAACCGGCCCGTAAGTGGTTCAACAAGGCTGATCGCGCTCGACAGGTAGTCCTCTGTCTTGGTCCGCCGGAGTTCATCATAAAGCAAATCAATGGGTGAACCGATGTCCGAGACAGCGGCAGCCTGTGAACTATCGCGCGCCCGGAGCGAACGGATGCCGCTGTCTGAAAGATACAGGATATCACCGTTGCCGAACTGCTTCACAGACAGAGGCGAGCGGGTGCCAGCGGCGCGCAATACCTGCATTTGCTGATATTTCAGCGGGTCTGGGTCAACGTTCCAGATCTGAGTTGAGCGCCGAGACATGACGGCCAGCGTGTCATAATAGATTTCGAGGCCGATCAGGTCTTCTGCTTCTGCATCTTGCGTAGACAAATTGATGAAGCCGGAGCCTGTCCCCTTCCAGTCGGCCGGATTTCCCAACGCTGAAAAGTACAATTCCCGGCCCAAGACACCATGGATTTTCTGGCGGTATGTCCTGATGCTCCTGCCCTTGCCGTCCGGCACCCGATTGCCAGCATAGAAATGCTGGACATTCTTGTTGGTGTCTTCACAGACAACGTACAAGTCGCCGTCGAAGATATCCCAATCGAGAAGCTTGACCAGCTGATACGCGGTGCCAGTTTGGAGCTGCATCACCTTATATTCCGGCGATGCAGGCTGCGCGGTGTTGCTGAACGTGTAGAGGTTCGGACCGAGCGCAGCCAGACCGAAACAACCGGCGGGGACTTTGCCGTGCGCAACAAATGCCTTGCGCTTCTGGATTTCGCCGCCGGGGGTGACATGCGCATTGATGATACGCCGCAGCGTACCCGCCGGGGCCGTCACGGGCGATTTGCGAAGATCAAGACCGGCGGAAAAATCGTGGACAAGGAAATAGGGCATCGGTCAGCCCCCACGCGGGATATAGTCCAGATATGGACGTTTCGTGGGGCGCCCGTTGTACGGGTCCACACCACCCAAAACGACGGTCCCGGTCTTGTTGGAAACCGAGCGTGTCTTGAGCCGCCGCAGCAAATCCTGCGCCTTCTGCAGCTTGATCTGCGCGTCTTCTGATTTGGACTTCGCAAGGATTTCGGAAGCGACGAACAGCACGAGCATTGTGCCGTCTAGAGTGCAGCGGTCGCTTTCTGCAACGAAGGGCGCAAGCGCTTTCGTTCCCCAAAGCCGGACTTTCCCGTCCGTCGGCGGAACAGGCCAGACCTCGAACTGCGCGTTGTCTGGATCGAAATTCCAACGTTGGACAGGCGAAGCGCGCGTAGGGTTGTCCGTGTCTGTGGAATAGACCGAGTATTCAGCATCGCCAATACCGTAAGGCACAGCACTCCAAGTTGTGCCGTTGAGATAGTGAAGATGCAGCGTATGTTCAAAGCTGAAATCAATCGGGAAATCATACGTCTTGTCTCCGGCATGGAGTAACACGTCCCTGTAGACATAGAGCTGCGGCCAATCACTCGCCTCAAAAAGCTCTGTCTGTGTCCGGCGCAATAGGTATTGGATTTTCTCGCGGGTGTTCACACCCTGAGACACGCTCATAGAATGCCCGCACTCTGCACGGACATCCTTTACAAGCTGACTGAGCTGAACACCGCGAGCCATGGATTAGACCCCTGTGCCGCCGCTCTGACCGGCGAACGGGTCAATGCCTGCGCCTTCGGTGTCCGTCGTGTCTTCTGAGACAGTTTCGGTCTTCGCCTTGGTCTTCTTTGGTTCTGAAACCTTGGCAGTCTTGAACGTCGGGTCCACGAATTCCATCTGCGGATTGCGGCCCGGATACACATCCTCGACAATCGCGCCATACTTCTGCAGAAGGCGGGATTTTTCAGCCGCAGCTGTGGTTTCAACTTCGTCACAGACAGCAAACGACATGATGCACTGTTCGCCGTGAACTTCCTGCAAAACTGCGATTTCTGGCCAGCTCACCGGATTACTGATCGACCGGTTGACCACGTTCGTAATGTCTCCGGCCAATGCGATCAGTGCTGTAGCCATGTGCATCTTAGTCATGGGGGTGGTTCCTGTTTGGTTTCGGGAGATGCCCTGTCGCCTTTCGGCGGCAGGGTTATGTCTGTAATGTCGTCTTAATTAACCAACATTACTTGATGTCGATGACAAGCGAGCTGTCAAACTGCTGCGCGACGAGCTGGCCGGTCGCAGTCAACGAGCGGTACATGACAAATTCGTCCGGTGCGCGTTCCGGCGAATGGCTGCGCCGCCATTCGTTCTGCATCGCCTGCAGGGAGATTGCGCGCCCATCCAGCCAATATGCGCGCTTGGACTTCCCAAGAACGTCAAGGGTCGGATCGTATTCGATGGTCGTTCCCTTGTAGTTGAGAGCGCCCATGGACACGTCACCGCCCTGCGAAAAGCCGGTCTGGGAGTACAGACCGTTGGCCCGCATTTCCTTTTCCATCGCACCGATGAAGTCGGAACCGGCGAGGAACTTGGTCGGCTTGCCGCCGAAGCGGATGAGCTGACGGAACTCGCTGTCCAGAACGGTCAGGAGCGCACCGCCGTCCGCCGTATTGGAGGTGATTGCATCACCGCCATGCGCAGCGAGTGCCGGGGTGGTCGCAACCTTCGCGCCGAAAGCCGCGGTACGTGCGCGGTTGCGCATGAATGCGTAGTTGGCACGATCAAGACCGCCGACAACGCCAACCGACGGATCGTCCGAAATGAGGAACTGGACGCCCGCAAGCGCCTTGGCATCTGCCGAGCCATCACCCCAGAACAGGTTGTTCATGGTGATAGCGTAGCGTTCGCCCATGTCGAAAAGCTTGGTTTCGAGCAATTCGATCAGTACCGTCATTTCACGGCTGGAGTGCTTGCGCAGCTGTTCGCCGGACGTATCCATGACGGAAATACCGTCAATTTTCAGTTCGGTGTGCGTGAGGGTGATACCGATGTGGTGTTCACGCCACGGGAAGTTAAGGCGCTGGTTATTCGCAGGGGTGTAGAAGACAACCTTGTCGTTGTGGGTGTAACCCTTAACGCCATCATTCACGCCGCCAGCGCCGTAAGTGCCGATCACGCCGAGCGAGATATTGCCCTTGCCGCCGGGGAAAGTCTTTTTCGAACCTTCCAGCCAGTTCAGAAGGGGTTTCTTCTGCAGGGAGAGCTTGAAAGCATCACCCTTGTTGAAATAGAAATCGAGCGCCGAAGCGGCGATTGAATTGAGTTCACCAGCCGTAAAAGCCATGGCTCTGTCTCCACATTACTGTGCAGCGCGAAGTCCCATAAACGCCGCTTCTGCGAGCGAGCGTGGTTCGGGGACTGAGCTGCCGTTGGACCGTGTGCCACTTGGGGTTGTCGCCGTTGGACGTGGACGCGGCGCAAACTGCTTCGCGTAATCATTGGCCCGGCGGTATGCCTCTTTGGCCATGTCCAATGCCTGATTGACATCGCGCGGCGCACCGCGTTCTGCCAAAATGGCGCGTGTGAAATCCCGAATGGCTGCTTCTTTGTGCTTGTAGTCGGGGTCCGAGGCTTTGACTGAGTTCTCCCACGAAGTAACCGTGTCTGCGATGGTGTTCGCATTCTGCTCAATGAGGGTGCGCTGTGACGCTTCCTGCTGGACTGATGCTGTCCGGGCTTCACGAGACAAACGCTCGTTATGCTGGACAAGCTCAAGACGCTGCCGCGCAACATGGCGCGCGCCGTCTTCGGTCATATGCCCGTTCAAGACTTGCTCGCGGAGGTCTTGCGGCAGGGTATGCCCCATATACTCCTGTGCGAGCTGAACATAGGGGGCGACACCTTCCAAGAATGTCTTGAAATCGCCCTTCTGCAACGCGGCACCAAGACCCAAAAGGGTCGTGAAGCTTTCGTTGTCGATGTTGCTTTCTTGAAGATACGCATTGAGGCTTTCAGCCGCGCGGGCCGGTGCCTCAAGAGTCTGCACCCGCACGGCCTGCTCTTGGAGAGCGCGGACCTTACGGCGCGTCTTTGAGTTCATCCGCTGAAATTCCTTGGAGGAAATATCAAGCGACTGACCATCATCGACGGTTTCAGCCTCGTTATCTTCGTCGTCTTCCGGGTTTTCGACCGTCCCTGCAGGTGATCCCTCCTTTTTGGCAGCGGTTGCTGTCGGGTCGGCTTCCTGTTTGTCGGTTCCCGCTTTCGCGGCATTCTGATCCTTGGACACATTGAGAAGGTCGTCGCCTTCCTCTGTGATTTCCAAGTCCGGCACGGCTTTCGTGACGAACTCCAAGAGGCTAGACGGCTCCCCGCCGTTTGCGTCCGAGGATGTCGAAGTGTCGGTTGAAGCCGCAGGGGTGTCTGAGACAGTAGTCCCGGTGTCTACCGTGAGCGTATCGTCCCGAACGGATGTTTCCTGCGTATCAATCTCAAGTGACATTAGTGTCTCCTGTCTTCGTCGTTATTGTATAACATTGTCTTCTGCAAAAACCAACATTGCAGACACTAAGAATTTTGCATCGGTGTCTGCGGTGCTGAAACCATGTCTGGGCCATTGGCTCCGCCCGGCCTCTGCGGCTGTGTCCCGTTTGAAGCCCCCTGCGCGCCCTGCGCATCAGGAGCTTGCGCCGGGTTTGATGTCATCCCGGCGGCGATGGTGCGCATGGAGTTCATCGCTGTGATCGAAGGCATCTGCGCAGCAAAGGCTTGAGACAGATCAATCCGGTCATCCAGACGCTTGATCAGTTCGCGGGCCATAAATTCCGGGTCAATGCCGGGGATTTGCATAAGCAGAGGCACAAGGCGTTCTGCATTCTGGATTTCCTGCGCCTTGTTCGGGCGTCCCGTCGAACCGGCCTCGACCTCAAGATAGATTTCCTGCGCCACATCTGCCTTTGACATGGTGGGCCAGATTGCACCCTGCCCCGCGATTTTCTTCGCAGTTTCCTCGGACATTTCCAGCAAGAGAATTTGGCCGGACGCACGGAAAAGCTGTGTCAGAAGGTCGTCAAGATCATCAATGTTGGAACCAAGGCTTGTCATGCGGGAACTTTCCGCAATTTGGGACTCGGTGGCTGTCGCTCCGGCGGTCCCGCCGAGATTGGCTTCCTGCATGCCCGTCACCCGGAGACTGTCTTCATAGACAGAATTTGTCTCATAGAGGTTCGGGTCAATGGGTGGACCCTTGAAGGGCTGCAGCAAGTCTTCAACCTTCTGACCCGGCGCAAGCCCCTCAAGCTCGATGATCGCGTTGTTTGGGTGGTTCACGAGCTTTTCCTTGTCTCCGGTAGACAAGAACCCGGTGGCCGTGAGTGTCTTTGGACGCGCTGCAATCCGATGTTCGCGGATGCCTTGGCGCGAACGATTGATTTCACCCTGCATATCGCGGATCAACCGAACGTCAGAAGGCGGGAAAATCCGACCCTCCGCGTCACATTCATTGGGAACGAAGGGGAACCAAGGCCAGAACCGTTCAATGTAGACTTCGGGCGCTGCCGGTTTGCGGAGGAAATCCGGGTAACCGTCGCAGATGTGGAACACCAAGCCTTCCTTGCGGGAATATACCTCCCAGACAAGAGCCGTGCTGCAATCGCTATCGTCCGGCATGGAGCCATCCGTGCGAGCCATGCGGCGCTCTACTTCCGAGGTCGTGTCGTCGCCTTCCTTGCGATATCCGGTATAGCTGCCGGACACGTCCACGTCGTAGATTTCCTTAATCTCGTCAACAGACAGCGCATATTCCTGCGCGACCCAATCCGCGCCAAGAAATTCGCGAAGATTGAGTGTCTTGGGGTCAGGGATAATCGCAGTGCTGTTCGGATAGTCGTAGACAACGCCCTCACGCACAAGCACGTCCTGCTGTTTCTGCGCAGCCTCAATTTGAGCCTGCAGGGCGGCAACTTCCGGGCTGTTTTCGTCAATCTTGCCGTCAGCAAGGTCTGCCGACCGGCGCTGCATGCTCGAAAGCTGCTGCGTCATGTCTGCAATCGCCGCTTCTTTGTCCGGGTCGCGCTTCATGACACGCTGGTAGCCGATTTTGACATACCCGACGCCGGATGTGACCGCCCGCCGAACAAGGAGCTTCATCATGATCTTGAAATCGTGCGCCTGCTCTTGGATCGTATAACCCTGCACAAGTTCGAGCGTCCGGGCGATGGTGTCCAACATGCTCGACTGCTGCCGGACATTTTCCGCGTCCTGTAATACGCTTTGAGCCTGCTGCATCTGCGGCATGGCCTGCATTCCAGACATGATAGACCCCATGGCCCCCACCATGTCGCCAGACTGCATCTGCTGCATGAGCGTAGGCATCATCTGCTGCATCATCTGAATTTGGGTCTGGGCTGTCTGCAGCGATTGGTTCGTACCATCCCAGACAGTGTGCAAAATCTGTTCGCGCCGCCGCGCAACAGCCTTCGGATTTTTGGCATAAAGAGCCGCGACACGCTGCTGCACGTGGCGGAGCGTGATGTTCGCAACATACTTATCGGCGTTGTCGCTTTCGGCTTTTGAGCCGTTCAGCTCTTTCTGACCGTCCCACTGCAGGCCATACGCAAATGTCTGGTCTTCACGCATGCGGGTAAAGTCAGGCTTCCAGTGCTTTTTGCCAGCAAGAACCTTGTCTTGCCATGTCTTCACAAGCCGCTTTTCGGCCTCGGTCGCTTCCTTGTCCGGCTCGCGCTTCATGCCGGACGATGTGTCGGCAGCGTCCGTCTGA
Source organism: Phyllobacterium sp. MT110 (assembly GCF_058792715.1). NCBI lineage: Bacteria > Pseudomonadati > Pseudomonadota > Alphaproteobacteria > Hyphomicrobiales > Phyllobacteriaceae > Phyllobacterium > Phyllobacterium sp. MT110. The sequence continues at coordinate 120,674 of NZ_JBXAFE010000008.1, read as the reverse complement.
CCGCCCAAAATGGACTGCTCAAGAGTGTTGAGGCTTACGAGTTCTTCGGTGTTGTCCATTTTACCAGCCTTTCGTATCCATTTTTGCGCGGTCGGCGGCTTGCTGGCGCTTGGAACTTTCCTTGAGCCAACCATAAGTCATGCGGGATGCTTCGATTTTTGGAGCCGTTGCCGTGACGTGCCGCTGCTGCATCAGGCCCATGCCGATGTATGCGAGCGCGTCTACGAAATCGTCGTGAAGGCCCTGCGGGAACTTCAAAAGCTCATTGCGGGCGTCTCCCCACCACTTGGCGAAGGCCGGGAAATAGATTTTCCCCATGGCCATGCGGGCATGAATGGGCTGTGCGCGAGCAACCTTGTCTTGCGTCGGCGTGACTTCAATGACAGCCGCGTAGGTGCGTGTCTCCAACATGCGCTTGCGCAGGAACGGCCCAATAGACTTTGAGATGTGGCCGCGCTCCGCCCACCAAAACACAGGTTTGTAGTGCTTCATGGTGTGGAGCATCGCTTCTACAACCTCATCTGTCGGCGCGCGTTTCCAGTAGATGTCTGGCATTACCCATATATTGTCTTCTTTGTCTACTGCAACAACCAACAGACATGTCTTGTCACGATTTTGCTGTGTGGAGACAGCATGGTCAGACGCGACATAGAATTTGAGTTCATCGCGTGGGGGGAGTTCCTTCATGCCGCTGTAGGTGCGGATGTAATCGACATTGAAGAACGCGCCTTCCTCCGGCGCGGGCCGACCCTGATACAGGGCTTGAAAACCGCGACTGTCGGACTGCTGGAATGACCGCAAGTACGGCTCATCAAAGCGTTCCGGCCACAATGCCTCGCCGGGCTTGCGGCCAAGAACGTCATTTTCATAGGCGAGAGCTGGCAAGTCGATGATGTGCCATTTCTTCGCCTCTGCCGCGTTGAAGCAAGGGTTTGTCGGGTCCGTCAAGCGCCCGATAAGGTCGTCTTCATGCCAGCGTGTCTGAATGATGATGATCGCGCCTGTCTTGGTCATCATGCGCGACTTGATGACTTGGTTGTACCAAGACCACAGGCTTTCGCGGATTGTCTTGCTGTCTGCCTCTTTGCGATCCTTGATCGGATCGTCAATCAGGAGGATGTGACCACCGCGACCGGTGGCGGAACCGCCCCGGCCAGTGAAGAACATCACGCCGCCCTCTGTCAGTTCAAGGCGATCAACGGCGGCAGCGCCGGATTTCAACTGCGCGTCAGGGAAAACCTGCCGGTACTGAGGCTTGTTGAGGATGTCGCGCACATTGCGACCGAAATCCCAAGACAGCTTTTCGTTATACGTGCCAAAAATGATGTGCTTGTTTGGATTGCGCCCCAAGAACCACGCCGGAAAATTGCGTGACGCAAGCTCGGACTTCCCGTGCCGGGGAGGAACGGAAATAATCAGGCGGTGGATAAGCCCCATTTCCACAGCCTCAAGAGACTTCGCAATGGCGTGGTGGTGGCGCTGATCTTGATACAGCGATCTTGTCACGTCGTCGGGGAAATCAGGTGACGGCAACATGTATTTGGTGAAGTCGATCAAGCTGGAACGCGCCTGAGTGATGCACCTTTTGCGTTCCAGCAAAGACAGGAGACGTTCTGTATCGTCCATCGTCAGATCACCGCTTTCGTACCGACATCACGCCAGTCGGTGCCGTCGGAAAACGCGACGATTGCTGTGTCTGAGACATAGACAAGGCGTCCGGCCGGAGCTGCCGCGGGCTTAGACGTAGACAGGCAGGACGGGAGCTGCAGTGCATTGCCTTTAATGTCTGCTTTATTAACCAACAGTGTTGTCACATCGCTGGTATTTGCCTTTTGTGCCAACGCATTTTGGGTATCGGTGGCATCCGCCTTGCTATTCAGCGCCGTCTGTGTGGCTGCCGCGTCGGCCTTATCGTTGAGCGCATTCGGAAGCCCCGTGACCTGCGCAATGCTGTGCGTGTGGTTGATGGCAGCTTTCCCGTTGACCTGCGACTGCATGTCATCAAGACGCGCAGCGATGCTCCCCGGATCGAGGTCAAGGCTGTTCTCCACAACGTTTTTCACGTCCCGTTCAAATCGTCCGGGCAAAGGCATATCAGCGCGCTCCTAGTTGGGTTTTCGGTCGAACGGTGAAGACATTGGAGTTGGCGCGGACCTCGCGCATGGCGTACCCAACCGGGTTGATGATCCAGCGGGTGCGGACCTGATATTGGCCCTGCGGAAGCTGGCAACGCACCGGCCACGTCCAGAAATCGAGGTCCAAACGATCCGGGAGAACATCGTCCACGTCATAGCTGTTCGTCCCCGTCGAAAGACAGAACGGGTAAAACCCCCGCGCGCCCTTCCGGTAGACCGTCACCACCCATTGCGCATGAAAGGATTTGCGGATCGTCCTGTCTGCAATCATGCCGGGTGTCTCGCCCTCGACACTGTCAAAGACGTAGACCTTAGACACGTCAAACCAGCTGCTAGCCGGCATGTTTGAGTGCCAGACGGAAACCGCCAGAATGACGAACCACCCAACAACGATGAAAGCGGGCCATGTACGCTTATGGGTCATTGTTTGTCGCTCCCTCCGCCACCCCTCCATGACCGAAGCAAGTCAAAGATTTTGGAGGGGTCGTTTGCTGCGCCGATGATCCAGCGCATGATGCCCTCGCCCGTCAAAGCGAGCAGGGCGGCAACAGGGTTGTTGTAGATCTCCGGCGGGAGCTGCAGCCAATCCAAGACCGGCGCCGTAAAATGGTAGGCGACAAAGACAGCCGCACACACAACGATGATCGAGCGGAGAAAGCTTTGCTTTTCCGACGTGAAGACACGCAATAGAGCGGCCCCGATCACCGCAAACCACCAGCTAAGGTCCAGATTAAACAGGTTCATCCCCGCCCCCAGATAGTTTTCGCGGTATGTCCGCCGAGATACAGGCCGAGATACGCAATCGTCAGGCTTGTTGCGGCGTCGATATCCGGGAGTGGAATTGCAGCCTTGAATGAGGCATTGGCCAGCGGAAAAACAATGAAGACACAGCCCCAGACCACCATGAGGAACCACATCCACGCCGGACGCCAAGCCCACGTCCAGAGACTTTCGGACTTGGACATTTCCTGCGTCAAAAGCTCATTGGTCTGTTTCTGTTGCTCGATGTAGAGCTTGAGAATTTCCGGGTTTTCGTTCGTATTCGCGACTGCCTTGTCAACCGATGCCGGGTCTTGGGCCGGGATTTCCTCCGGGGTGACACCAAGCGAAGTCGAGACGGTATCAATGATCGAACCCGCCACGCCGCCGAGCGTCGGCCCCAACTGACGGTCCAAAAGTTCTTTCACCACATCCGAGCCGGTGCGGATCGCGGCGTCCTTGATGGTTTTGAGGATTGCGGCGTCCATTACATGACCCCTTGATATGCTTTCGCGCGTTCGCTGTTCACATGCGCGCGCCAGACGAGATAGATGACCACCAAGACGCCGACGATCAGGACACCGCCCACGGCGATACCGGCCCACTGATCAGCATTGTCTACAACAGCACCGGACCCAACAGACGATCCGGTCGCAGTACCGACCGCGCCGGTTGCCTGTTTCTTGGCCGTGGCAGATGCGGATTTTGCTTCCTGTTCCAAGACGGGCTTTGCGTTGGCGGTGGCACCGAGCGCCCAAGACACTGCGGTTGCTTCAACTTCCGCGATACGCCGCGCCCAACCCTTGCCGAACGTCTTCCACGTCTTGAATGTCTGGTAAATTCCCAGACGTTTCGCGCAGAGTTTCTTGATGGTCTGGACGGGAGTGCCGCCGACCACCTTCAAGAGCTGGTTGCGCGATGTCTGCGGGCCGGAATTAACGCCATAATCAAAGGCAGCCAGGTCAACGCCTGTCTCAAGCGTGTCTCCTTTGACCGGCAGCCAATAATCAGACAGGTAAATCTCTTCCAGTTCGGCTTGCGTGATGTTTCGCAAATCCTGTTTGGTGGCGTTGGGCTTGCGACGACGGTATGTCGCGAGCGTCACGCCCTTCATGGTGGCCCCGCCGGGGTCTTTCGGATTGTCGGACCACGCACCCTCATGTTTCAGAGTGACGGCGAGACATTTCTTGAAATTGGATTTTGTCACAGCGTTGCGGCCTCCAGCCAAAGGGCGTCGATTTCTTCGGGCGTCTTGTTCACTGCCTGCCCAATGATGCTGAACAGCGGATCGACGCGAGAAAATTCGGTGACATACTGGCGCTTGCTCCGGGCAGTAGTCCGCTGCGGTTCCGGCAACGCATCAATGGCGGCATCAATCGGGGCGCGCAGGTTGTGCAGGTCAATAATCGCTTCGACACGCCATTTTTGCAGTGTCGGCATGTTGGCACGGACCTGTTCCGGCGTCGGCGGCACAAAGGGATGGATTGCGCCCCACTCTCCGGCAACACCACGTTGAAAGATATCGCGGCAATGCGCTTCTGTGTCTGCAGCGGTGGCCGCGAACGGTTGAACCCCGGACATGTGTTTGAACACCACTTTGCAGGTGAACACCGTATTGCCCGCGTCAGCCCACTGCAGATCAGTGATCGACTGAACTTCCCATGGGTTGACCAGCTCTGTGTTTGATATCTCATCCATTATGCGTACCTCAACCAAAGACCGGGAAAGGTGGTGGTTGAATAGCTCATGCAACGCCACGACCCACCACCGACTGAACTGTTTGGCGTGCCGCCACCACCGGTTGAATAGCGCAGATTTGCCCCGTTTTCTTGATCACCGGGACTGCGCGTGTTGATGGAGCTGGCGAGCGCATAGGTGCCAATTCCACCGGCCCCCAAGGCGCTAATCCTGTACGGCAAGTTGCGGTTTGAAATGAGGGTTTCAATCGACCAGCCGTCGAACATGAAGTATGGCTGATTAACGTCACCACCAACGAAGCCGCCAGACGTAACGCGATCCCGTGAGATGTAGTTTGCGCCCACGGCGCGTGCCCAATCCTCGGCGCGGCGCTCAATCCGCGCGTCAATTGCATCGAAAGCCCAAGCACTAGCCGCGCCAGTCCAAGAACCCCAACGAGAACCCGAAATGTTGCCATCTGTGTTGAGGGCGGCATTGCCGTTCGCAGCGTAGAGTGAACCGGCTGCCACAATGTCAGCTGTGGTAGTAATCCGACCGCCAGCATCGAGTTTATCCACGCTCAACGGTGCACCCGGAAGTTGGTATCTTGTGCCGTCAAAAAATAGATACTTGGTGCCCGAACTGCCTAGATATAAAACACCTGTGTTGGGCGCGGCAGTGCGGGCGGCGTAGATGTCGCCGGTCGTTTCAAGGTGGCCAATACCAAATGACAGGTTGCCCGCGAGTGCATCACCAGCCTTGTTAAGAGGCGTGAAACCCAATGCAGCCTGATAGATCGGATCGAAATAGGCTTTGAGCCTGCTTTTGATCGCCAACCACGTAAAGCGCTTGATCTTGCCGCTGTCTTCGCTGTCCAACGCAACCAGCGTGTCATTGTCAACGGGAACGGCCTTTAAAGGAGCCGCAAGCAAATCTGGCGCGGCAAGGGCGTTATCCGCCTTGGTGCCTTGTGCGGCGGTCGCAAAGTCAGCTGTGTTGGCAAGAGCGGCAGTCCCGAAAGCCGGTTTCAGCTTCACATCTTCCCAGAAGACAGAGTCGGCGAGCGTTGCGCGGTCGGCGCGATCCGCAGCATCAACCTTCCCATCTCGGTTCGTGTCATAGATCGCAACCAGCATGTCACCGCCGCCGGGGATCGTGAACCAACCGTAGTCGAAGTCCGTATTGCTCCGCTTGAGCATGGCCTGACCTGTCAGGCCACCGGCAAGGTGCGAGACAGCAATATCAACGTGCGCGGCGCTCTGGGCGGCAGCATCTTCGCTGGCCTTCGCATTGGTTTCGGACACCTTAGAGTTGGTTTCAGACGTCTTGGAGTTGGTTTCGCTGGTCTTTGCGTTTGTCTCGGACGTTTTGGCGTTCGTTTCCGAGGTCTTCGCCTTGTTCTCGGACGCCAGTGCGGCCGCAGCACTCTGTGCAGCGTTTGTTTCCGACCCCTTTGCGTTTGTCTCGGACGTTTTTGTGTTGGTTTCGCTGGTCTTGGCGTTTGTTTCGGACGCCTTCGAATTGAGTTCGGAGTTATGTGCATTGCCAGCACTGACGGCTGCGTTGTCGGCGTGTGTCTTGGCTTGACCGACATAACCTTGAAAGACGCCGTAGACATCGTCCTTCATCTGTTCGGCACCAACGGACTTGTTTGCCAACTGGCCGTCGTCGCGCTGGATCATGTTCAAACGATCAATCGTCTGATCCGAGGCGCGTTTCACTTCGCGCAGCGCAATGTCCACCTCGTCGCCGGGCAACGGCGTGTCGGCGTTGTGTGTCTGAAAGTCCGTGAATGAGAACGTGTATGTGATCTTCGTGGGAGACGCCATGGCCCGAAACCTGCTTGAGTTTTGGTAGCGTGTCGGGGTCAGTTTCGCGCTCTAGGCCCGGTATCCGCACGGCTGTCTGTCTCGGATGTCTAGCTCATGTTGGTTTTGTTGGCAATAGCGGCAGACACATCGAACAAGGCGAGGCGGAGTGAGACAGCCGAAGTTTTGGGGGTGGGGAGTGGGGGTATATTAACCCCCTACGGGGGTATATACCCCCCTCACCCACCCCCAACGGGCAAGGTTATTGGGGTTTGTGTAGTTCGCTTTGTATCCATAAAGTTTTCAAAGCAGCTTGGTATTGCTGGGTTTTTCGAGTTTTCCAAAGAGGTCAGAACGAAAAATTTTGTGCGTGTGGGGGAACACTTCCGCAGCGCGGCCAGTCAGGGGGTGGCCGGGGGTCGGGTCACGTTATAACGTGACATTGTGTCTCATGTCTGCGGCAAACTTTTGGTCACGTGTCTAGGTGTCACGACCAGCGCAAGGCAGGACACAACACTATTAATGTTGTGCCTGTCATTGATTTCATTGGGGTTATTGGTTCAGCGCAGCACTATTCGCGGCAGTACGCTTGCGAAGCTCTTGGATTTCTTGGTCGATATCCGTTTCGCTCATGTTTTCGCCTTCGGTATCGTTACGAATTGGAACGGTTTGGAACTTGCCGAGCAGCCCTTCAATCTCCGCCAAAGTGCGGGCCGCAGTGGCTTTCGCAGCCGCCGGAGCGGCCTTGTCTTCGCACACGCCCCTCAAAGTATTGATCACCAATTGCTTTAAACCGGGATTGACTACGTCTGTCATTTGGAAAACTCCCTCATTCACCCCAAATCAGGGCCAAACTGGCTAACCTTCGATAGCCGCTTTTGAAAACTTCACATGTCGCGCGTACCCGACATATTCCCCACGACGGGCTGCAACACTAGCGCCACCGTGCTTGCGGCACACCATTTGCCCGCGCATTGCCGGTTGTCCGCAGTGCTTACATTTGGGGAGGTTTTGAATAAACGTCTTATGCCGTACCGCTGCCAGCGCAAGCGGCACACCCTGTTCTTTTGTGCGGCCTGAAAACGTAGGCCCTTTTTGCTTTTTGATCCGTGCCATGTCTTTTTTGTCTTTCTGTGTCTTTTATGTCTTGCGTTACAAAACGTAACGAGCTACACAAACAACAAGCCCGCTGATTTGGGTCGCGTACCGTGTAACAACATAACATCAAAACGAAGGAAACTCAAAGATGACTGACACCCTGAAAGCCCGCTGGAATGACGCTTTTCAAGCCGCTGACAAGTCCCAGAAATTGACCAGCGCCACGCGCAGCGCATTGAAATCCGCCATTGCCGAACACGGACTATGGAGCGATTTGCGCACGATGATGCTGCAGGGCCGCAACACCGGCCAACTCACAAAAGACGAACTGTTGACGGTGGCTTACATTCTGGAAATTCGCGTTGACGGTCTGTCTGTTGACGCGGCAGACAATGCAGACACGGCAACGCCTGACGAAACGGCACCGGCACAAAACCCGGTCGAGGCTGCGACCGATGTCAGCGACACGCCGTCCCTTGACGCTGCCATGACCGTTGCACGTGACGCGCTGGACAACCTTCGCCCGTTCATGAGCGACAAGGTAATCGGCCCTCTGGAAAACGCGATTGCGCATGTTGCCCTCGCTGCAAAAGACGATATCTCCAATGTCGTGCCATTGGCGTCAGTTCCGGCCGGAAGCCTGCCGCAAGCAAAGCCGGTTGCGCTGGAAAGCGTTGGATCACTCTTTCCTGTAAAATCCCCTTCCCTGCGCAGTCGCCACGTTCGTATGTGGAATGCGTCAGACGCGCCGCGCATTGACCGCGCTTTCGTCTTTCAAGACGATTTGCTTGAAGACGTGCTTGTTGCTCTTGAGCGCAGCGACACGATTTGGCTTGCAGGACCAAAAGGCACGGGCAAGACATCCTTGCCACGCGAGATTGCAGCCCGGACAAAGCGCCCATGCGTCCGCATTGCGCACCATAGGACAACCGAACCGGTTGAACTTATCGGTTCCATGTATCCATCAAGCAACGGCGGGGTCGAATGGAAAGACGGCGTGTTGACTGCGGCCATTCGCCGGGCCGGTACGATCATCATTCTGGACGAACCGACGTTTTGCCGGGCTGGTGTCTTGGCGCTCTATCAGACATTGCTTGACCACCGTTTCTTGACGCTTGCCGAACACAGCGGCGAGGTTGTGCCATGTGCGCAAGGCGTGACGTTTGTTATCGCAGACAACACGGCGGGCAATGGTGATGCAACTGGCAGGTATTCCGACACCAATAACATGAATGCCGCGTTCCTTGATCGTGCGGCCAAGATTTTGAGTGTCGATTACCTCCCTCGCAACCTTGAAATCCAAGCGCTCACCGCGAAAGCCGGTTGCCCTCAAGCCATGGCTGAAACCATTGTCGATTTTGCAGCCAAGACACGCAAGGCGGGCGAGCAGGGCGATATCACGGAAGGCTTGTCTTTCCGGCGCATGGTGGCATTCGCCCACGACCTGCTTGACGATATCGCCGCGCGTCGGGCTTTCCAGAACTGCATTATCAACCACGCGCCCGCCGACGACGCTGTCGCAATCAATGAGCTTGCGAAGGCCCATCTTGATTTCAATAAGCTGACCGGCAAGCCCGCCGTAAGCGCCGGAAAAGCCGCAACCGATTTTGATAGTGTGTCGCTTTAAGCGGCATACAAACACAACATTCAAGACAAAGGGAAACACTCAAATGACACTCGTTTATGACTATCTGGAAGGCGTCAAAATCGCCGCTGTCAAATCCTACGTTGACGCCACCGATGACCACCGCAGTCATTGGACTATCAAAACCGGTTATGTTGGTGAGACGGCGGCAATCGTTTGCCCTAAGCCCTACACTGATTTCGAATTGCACATGCCCGCCATGCCGATTGACGGCAAGCTGACCAAAAAGGAGGTCGAGCGCTTGACCGGCTATTGGCTGCATGAGGTGCTAGGCCATGCAGTGCAGACTGATTTCAAGGTCTGGGACGAAGCTGTCAAGCTTGGCCTGTCGCAGGAATTGAACGCCATTGAAGACGTGCGCATAGAACGCGGTATTGTCAACGCTGGCAAATACCCAAACGCCAAGCGCTACCTTGAAGCCCTTTGCGAAAGCATCGCTTACAAGGCCGCGAAGGAAAACTTTGACTGGACCGATGACCGCGCCTTCCTGTCTTCTATTGCGTATATCGGGCGCGTGGAATTGCTTGGATACAACGTCCCCTCCCTGCCCGCTTTTTCAGCGCTGAAACCCCACATCCAAACCGCCTTGCGTCGGGTGCTTGACGCGATCGCCAAGACATCATCCGGCAAAAGCGGAACGTATGAATGTCTGGAAATTGCCAAGACACTGAAAAACGCTGTCAACAGCGCCAGACAACAGCAGCAGCAGGGCCAAGGACAGGGGCAAGCATCTGGACAACAGGGTCAGCAGGGCAAGGAACAGCAAGGCGACGCCGGGCAGACACAAAAGGCGCAGACAGGGAGTGGCAGCAGCGGACAAGGTTCGCGCGGGCAAGATACCCCGCAGAAGGGCGAAGGCGGAAGCGGCGCGGGTAAAGCCCGCAGCGCCGGATTTGATGATGCCCTTGCCACTAAGCCGACGGATATATCCGAACGTTTCGGGATGACCAAAAGATATGACGCCAATGAAGCCCATGCCGATGAAAAGCAGCGGCAACAATTCAGCGCCGGTCAAATATCTAGCTGGTGCGGCCAAGCAGAATATCCAATGCCGACAAACCAGCATGTGGATGACACAGTCTATGCGAAGTTGAAAAATATGCTGAAAGGCAACGCAAAGCTCCGCACAGACATCAAGAATATCGTGTCCGCCCCAGATCGTGTGTCCTTTGAGCGTTACCTTGAAGCTGGACGGCTGGACACGCGCCTTGCAGCCAAAATGCGGGCGGGTTCAACTCGCGTGTTCAAGCGCCGCCAAGAGGAAGACGGAACGCTTGCAGCGGTCTATTTCCTTGTCGATATCTCGCCGTCGATGCGGTCCAACGCTCGCAACATGTCCGCCGCGACACTCGCTATTCATATGGCGGAAGCCGTTGAACAGGCGGGCGCAAAGATCGAAGTTGCTGGATTTGACGACGAGAATAGTAGCAATTCCAGCGTTTTGCGGATTGCCAAGCCGTTCAATAAAAAGACGCGCGCATGTGCGGCGAGCATGGCAAATCTGGCCTTCTATCAGAGCAGCGGGACCAACATGTCACCGGCGATCATTCATGCCGCAAAGAAGTTGATGAAAGTGTCTGCCACCCGGCACATTCTTTTCGTTTTGACGGATGGTAATTGCGATTATCGTCCACTGGTTTGCAAAGACGCGGCGCTTGTTGCCGAAAGCATGGGCGCGGAAGTCATCGGCTTTGGCGTGGGGATTGATGTTTCTCGCTCATTTCGAAACGCGATCAAGGTTTCGGACGACATGGACGATATCGCCCGCACCGGCCTTGGAGTGCTGGCGCGGCAGTTGGCGAAAAAGGCTGCATGAGCATCCCCATTGCGGGCGCGGGTTGCCGCGCCCCTTTTCCTCTCAAATCATCAGGAAACAAAATCATGACACATGAACTGGAAGAACCAGCGACAGCATTGCAGCTTGATAAAAACGTGGCGCTTGTCCGGCTGGAAAAGCCGCTTTTTAGTCGCGTTAAACAGGGTGGCTTTGTCGCCGTCCGGCCATGCGCAGAAACATACGGCGGCAAAACGTTCCTAGGCGTTTATCTGGGAGAAATGGGAATCATGATGGGCTGGAAGGTCGAATCCGGCATTCTTTCCATCAAACGCGGATATGCGAACCCCGCGATATTCGTTCCTGATCTGGCGCAGATTATCTACGGCGTGGAAAGCTGGTGGGGTGCTATCAAATCGCCCGACGATTTGCGCACGATCACGGATAGCGACATCAACAACGTATGGTACGTGCAAGCGCTCAAAACACTGGAAACGGAGGCCGCAACATGACCGGCCTTGTGTTCGCGCTGTTCGTCTTCGCCTGTCTTGTCGCCGGGTTTTGCTGGTTCGCCTATTGGGAGGAACGTAGGAACAAGCGGCTTTTGAGCGAGTATAACGACAACCCGCAGAAATACGCGGAGGGCATGAACCATACGCATGTGCTGGCGCGCAAGAAAGGCAGGAACCGCAAATGACAGGTAATCTCTGGGTCAAACGCGCGATTGCTTCTAGTTCGTCCGCGTTGGTGTCTTGGTTCTTCGGGGGGTGTCGCTCTCTGGATGTTCACAGATGGTATGCATTGGGCGGTCCGAACCGGACCGTTTGCAGGGAGCTTTACAATACTGGCGGGAACGTTCGCCGTGTTCATAACCATTCTGGCCGCAATTGTTGCGATAGGCGCGTGGGTTTGGGACGGGGCAGACTTGACAGAGTAAACCCCGCCGTTGAAATCTCCCCCTGTTGTCTTAGATCGCAGGGGGATTTTTTATGCGGGGGTTATCTATTGCCGTGGTGTGCGGGGTCTTGAGCGTTGCCGGTTGTCAGTCAGACGTACCGACATACATGCAGCCGAAAATCTATCCCGGACACTCGCAAGCCGAAATAGACAGATGCCAAATTGCGTCATTCAAAGAAATACCGCAGGCCGTCGGCTCTTTCCAGATGAATGACCCGAATCTGGTCACGGGCGCGCCGTCTGGACGTATCGTCCCGGTAGACATGAACAGGGGCTTGCGCGAGCGGTACATGGACCGATGCCTAGCGAAAAAATACAACCGGCTACAGCCACCTAAATAGCTGTTAAAAATCCAGATTTTACTAATATGTTTTGATTTTCTGGTGAATTTTCATTTTGAAATTTCAAACTTCGCGCAAAAGAAAACCCGCCGAATAAGGCGGGTTCTAATTTAGGGGAAACGTCAAAAAGTGACAACAGAAACGTAACGAAATAACGTTTCAAAGTCAAGCTGTCACCTCAAGTTTCTGGCTTATTTGCGACCCCGCCGAAGTGATCAATTTCCCCGACCGGAGTAAGCGTTGCAGAGAAGATTTCAGCATCTTCGTGTCTACAAAATCTTCGATTTCAACCGGCGGCTGCACATTGTCGTAAACCCATGATGGCGCGTAACGGGACTTGGACATATGCGATGCACCAAGCTCAAGGCCGCGCCCCGCCGCAGTGTGAATGCCTTGGATCAGGTAGTCGTCAACATCCTGATCGTGGTTGCCCGCGCCGCCCTGTGACGATGCCACGACAACAAAGACGCCCTTCTCCCACTTGAGCGTGATTTCATCGCCAGTGGATGAATAGTTGGATTTGTTCTTGGCGAGCGCATAGGTCACGCCGTCTTCATTCTTGCGCATGCCTAGCTTTTGCCGAACTGCGCCGTCCCACGCCGTGCTGCCCGATGACAGGTCTTTGCCCTGCATTGACGATTTGCTTGGGTGTGCGAGAACAAGGATTGCAGCCCCGGTTTCTTGCGCCAACTTGGCCAACGCCCCCTTGATGAAAAGGTTGACCTTGTATCGGTCATTTTCGTTGTCCGGGAATGTGTCGGCCACCGTGTCTACAATAATCAGGTCAAAGCCCTCTTTCTCGGTCAGAACTTTGACCCCCTTCCAGAAATCGGTGAGAGTGCCTTTGTTGGTCTGGGGATCGATGGTCATCAAGGCGTTGTCGATGTTTCCGACGCGGCTCCAATAGCCGACACCAACGTCCACTGTCTGCATGTCTGTCATCAGATGGGAGTTCACGTCCTCCTGTCTACGCCAGATCTCATCGAGCTTGTCTTCGCAGGCCAAGACAAGAGTCCTGCCCGCCTTCGTCGGCAGCCCCAACCAATCCGCGCCGATTGCCCGGCACGTGGAAAGCTGCTGCGCCAAAAGGGATTTGCCGGAACCGCCGGGCGCATAGAACGACGTGACCTCTGCAGCCGGTATCCATCCATCGACCAACCAGACACGGGCGGGTGCTGTCTTGCCCTTCCAATCCTTCGGGTACACAAGCACAGATGCGACCGAGTTCAGCAAATTGCTTTTGGCCTGCTGTGACACCGGGGGCTTTGAACCCAGATCAACGTCATCGAAAGCGTCCCGCGCGGCGGTTGCAGTGCCGTCTGTCCAGCCGTTCTGTCGGGCTTCCCAGATCAGAGAGCCAAGACCGACATTGCCGCGGTTGGAGACAGCAATATCGTTCTCCCATTTGTGTCTCGTGAAATCCGGGTCATCCTTGGGGCTGCGAGCTGAAAACTCTTCCCAGATGGCGAAAGCTTCCGCCTGTCGATCCTCATTGTCTCCGGCGCATGTCCTGAGTGCGAAACCCACCTTGAGCCAATCGTCCCAATGCCGGTCATCATCGTTCGGAATGGCTGCGACGATAGACGGAAGCTGTTCCCATTGTTCGTCTGTGACTTCGATCTGTGGAGCCGCTTGCACCTGTGCTTGATGGGTGCTTGTGCCGTTTACCTTGATTTTGGTGCATCCCATCCTTTCAAAGTGTTCGGCAATCCTTTCAATGGCGGTTTCGGCAGACATCACGTTCACCATGTCCAGCTCATCCGCGTTGCGCAGCGTAGACAAAATCCCGTATTCGGACCCGTCGGGGTGTGTTCCTGCAAGAACTACCTGTTGCCCGTCAGCAAGTAGCTCCACCGCAATTTCGTCGCCCGATACTGTCTTGGCAGACACGCGCATCTTGCGGAATTTTCCAGCGAACGGGTCAAGCCTGTAGACAAAAGCCCGTTTAACATAGGGCCTTCCGTTCGCATCTTTCCGACCTCGAAATACGTATCGCGCTCCAATCGTGTCGCGCAGGATCGTTTCAACTGCGGATGCCACCGCAGGAATGGAAATATCGATATCGAACGTTGGGTAGTATGTGGTCCGCAGGCCGACATTGTTTCGCTGCATGTCCCAGCGGTCAATGTCCTTGTCACCGACGACGTATGTTTCCCAATCCGGGAACATCGGGACTTTGCTACCGCGCGCAACGGCCACAAGTTCATCCTTAAAACCAAAGTCAGCCTGTGTTTTGAAGTTTCCAGCCATGTCATTGTCCCTGAAATCTGGCTTGACGCCTTATGTTCGCGCGCACGTTGAGCGCCGCGCGGAAATCGCTTGCGGTGGCAGCGCAGACAGTAATGTGTCTTTCGCCGGTCACGCTGACCCAGAACACTTTCCAGTGTTTGCGGCCCTTGATGGTTTGCTGCACTGTGCCGCCTACAGCGGCAATCTCTTCTCGCATTTCGCGTATAAGCCCCCGGCGCAGGTTCATTTGCGATACCTCGGGCCGGTCCAGCCGTCCGAGCTTACGGGCAGACCGCCAGCCCAGACCGGGGGAGTATTCATGATTTGCGCAATTGTGTCTGCTGTGTTTTTCTCATTTACCAACAAACATTCGTGGATCAGCTCGTCGTGCACAGACATGACGATACCGGGAATGCGGGTTTCAATCTTGACTGTTGCCTCTGCCAGCACGTCGCGGGCGACCGCCTGAGTGATGTTCTCGACCAACTTTCCGCCATAGGTCCGCAAGCGTTCCCATTTCCGGGTGTACTGGTTCATGCCCATGTAGGTAACTTCGAGACCGTATCTGCCCTGCTCAAGCGTGGCGTCCCGATACACAAGGTATCGCGTGGAGGGCAACTTTATGAGCAAATGGCCCGCTGTCCTGCCGGAAGTGGAAACACCAATCTGGACACGTCTTCCGGCGGGGCCGACAAAGTGTCTTGTGCCGGGGGAAGCGATTGCACGGACACAAGCCTCCTGTATCAGACGCCAGTAAGAGACAATTGACGGATTGTTTGCTCGCCAACCTTGAACAGCCCGTTCGGAAAAGTCATCGGACAGCGACAAGCCGTAGGTTTTGGCGGTGTCTTGGAATTTGGACCAGCCCATGCCGAAACCGCAGGCAAGAACCAGAACTTTGCCAAGTTGGCGATCACTAGAGCCCATCTTGTTCGCGGTATAGACATACACGTCGTCGCCGCTCTCAAAGACACTCAAGATATCGTCTTGCCCGGCTAGCCACGCGACAACGCGAGCCTCGATCTGGGACAAGTCGTTTTGTGCGAAGATGCATTTTGCGGATGCAGCGAAACAGCCGCGTATCACCGAAGACACGGCATCCAAAGGATTGAGGAACAGACCTACTTCGTCCGGCCCTGCCCCCTTCAACACCATGGCGATAATCTCGGCCACGCGCTTTGTGGTGGGTCTGGGTAGGTTTTGAATTTGGACCAGCCGACCGGCCCAACGCCCGGTGCGGTTCGCACCGTAGTATTGTATCAGCCCTCGCACTCGCCCGTCCCGGCAGACAGTGTTCAGCATGGCCTCAAGTTTGGACGTGGAGCTTTTGGCGGCGTTCTGGCGCAGCTCAAGCACTTCGCGCGCCACAGGGGTCAGTCTGCTTGCGAGCGCGCCTATGATCGCTTCCTTGTCCAGAGAAAGCACATGCGGGTTGTTCTTTTGGACGAATGCCAGAATGCGGGCAACCTGATTGCAGGTTGTCACCTCCCCGCCGGTCAATTGCTGCATGCGCCGGTCAAGGTCTTGCTTCTCGTAGTCTGTGAACTTTTTCAGTTCTGAGACAAGCTGCATGTCCAACTGGACGCCGCGCTCATTAATTTGGAGGTCGGCCATCCAGACTTGCTGTTCCGTGTCCGGCAGTTCGGGGATTTTGTCCGAGACGGCGCGTTCGGCTGCAACGTCCTGTTTGCAATAATCATAGAGGCCGGGGAGCAATGACGGGTCGGCGTCATGCCACCAAGTCCCGTCTTTGCGGGGCTTGCTCAACTTGCGCATGAGCGCAGCGCCGATCTTGTCTTTGAGTATGCTTGCGCCACAGGCAAACGCTGCCATGTCCAAAGACAGGGGCAGGCCCCAATATGCGGCCGCAGCCATGGTGTCCCGGAGCTGGTAGACACGCAACGCTGGCCAGCCTAGACGAGGAACACATATCCGGTTCCAAATGGCATATTCGAACGCCGCG
This sequence comes from Phyllobacterium sp. MT110, assembly GCF_058792715.1. Lineage (NCBI taxonomy): Bacteria > Pseudomonadati > Pseudomonadota > Alphaproteobacteria > Hyphomicrobiales > Phyllobacteriaceae > Phyllobacterium > Phyllobacterium sp. MT110. The sequence goes on along the minus strand of NZ_JBXAFE010000008.1, from coordinate 104,288 downwards.
TTCCATGCGTGGACCTTGCGGCCACCCATGACATAGTCCGAGATTGCCTGCGGCAGCGGTTGCCCCTCGATCCAGATATCTACAGGTCCGTTGCCGAAGGCATAGGCCATGCAGAAAACGTCCGTAGAGCTGTCTTCTGCATAGCGCCACGCGCCCGACTTTTTGAGGTCCACTCGTGAACGTGTCTCAAAGTCGATATATAGCTTATCAGCCATGCTGATTGACCAAGGCTTGCACGACGGTTTCAATGTTCTCGTACAGATCGTGGATGTTGCCGTGGTTGATGATGGTCGCGTGGCACAAGCTCTTGAGGTTGCCAAGTTCAGAGACATGCTCGCTTGAGACGCCCCGGTCAGCTGCGGGGCGATCCACATAAAGGACGTACCCGCCAAGGGCCTTTACAGTCTCGATTTCGTTGGGAAATCGCGTCCCTTCCTCGACAACAGACAGGCCGTCGGCAAGTACACGCTTGGCGCGGACGGTCCAATGATCGGTCCAGACCTTGGGGAAGATCATGCCCCGGCCCCACTCGGTGCCAAGGGTTTGCATGGCGTGACGAGGTGTCTTTCCGCCCAGACACGCCAACGGCATGTTTTTCAGACGACCTTCAAGATGTTCATTCGTCAGCCCAAAGGACCGCAACATGTCTTTCAGCGGTTGGCTGAAAGCCTCGCGCTCGAAGCCGTGAACATCCTGCAGATATTGCGCAACTTCGGATTTACCGGACTCGATAGGACCAGCAAGGGCGATGATCATTGGCTTTGCCATGGTCATTCTCCCCGGCCCTGATTGAGTTTTTCCACGACGGCGGAAATCTCACCGATCACGTCAAAGCCAAAATCTTTATTGTATCCGAGGAAGACAGAGCCATGCGCAGTCTGCCGGGCGAACGTGACCCGCTTGGGGTCTATGGCCACTCGCTGGCCCTTCCCTTCCGTGATCACGAACTTGTCAAATAGTTGAAGTCTGGAAGCCATGACGGCAGCTCCTATGCAGAAAACAATCGAAGGGTTTGGGGGGTGCGCCCGGCGGGGGAGGATTTCCGCCGGGCGCTGCAGACGATCAGCGGAAAGGATCACTGTCGTCTGTGTCTCCTGCATTTCCAGACACATCGCCAGCGTCATCGAATGCCTTGTTTGCTGCAGTGCGTCCGTCGAGGCGTGGCATGTCGAACTTGCCAATCTGGATATTCTCAAGACCCAGAGCTACGCCCTTGTTGCCGGACGTGTCATAGGCAAAAGGCTTCACGGTGATGCGGGCGAGCTGGCCAGCCCAAACGTCGTTGGGATCAAGGATGTCTTCACGGTTCGGGCCAACAATGCCGGGAGGATTTTTTGTCCAAGCATTGATGAAGACACAGCCGTCATCATAACCGGCATAATCCTTTTCCGAGGCGTCCCGGATGGGATTGCGCAGGTTGGCAGGCATCTTGTTGCCCCACTTTTCCTTGGCGCACTGAGCGATTGCGTCTTTCAGGGCCTTGAACTCTGGGGACTGTTGGGCCTCCTTGTCGAAGACAAGATTGACCGAGTAGCGTGGGTCCGCACCCTCAACAGGTGCGCGGGCAGTAAAGATGTTCGGGAATGAGAGAAGTCCGAACGGGGTACGAAGTGCAGCCATGTGATAGTCTCCTTATTACGATTGAACCGGTGGCTGCCGGGGTGTTGTCTACAGGTCAGCGTCTTCAAACGCGTTCTGCGGGCCTGTAGGTGCCGCAGAGCGAGTGTCTTCATCAGGCACAAGTGTCGTGCCGGAACTTTCTGCTGTGATTGCCGCGTCAAGGCCCATATCCTTGAGATCAAGAGCAAAACCCCTCTTGAGGGCCTTTTCCATCTGTGCGGGAGACAGCGGCTTAGGTTCGGTGCAGAGTTCACCGATACCGGTCGAACCCATCTCTTTCCTGAGAATTTCAAGCACTTGCTGTTCGTCGGTCCATTTACGGGTTGCCCGCTTGAGGACCAGCTTCCAGCCATTGACTGTCTTGCCGGTGTCAATGGCGTGAGACACAGCAGCGCGGACTTGCGCCACCCAACCGGAAATCAGTTCGGCCTGTGCGAGGATCGCCCCCAAATCATCCAGCGAAATAAGACCCGGATCAGGAGGCGTTGCTGTCACGTCGTCAAACTGTGTCTTGGCGATCTGCATGGCGTCCTTGCGCAGTTCCGGGCAACGCCCTGCAATGGGACACCAGCGACAATGTTTGCCTGTTTTGTAGGCCGTATTACCAGACAAAATCGCTTCAACAGTAGGAATGATGACCGTATCAGCCCACAAAAGCAGGTCGATTGTCGGGATTGTCCACTGCCGTACAGGTCCACCAGCGCCGTGAGCGCGGGGCTGCACAATCGTCAGACAAACATTGTTCGGGAGCCGGTATCCTTGCTCACTCAGATGAAGCAACGCGCCCAGACCGTAATACCGGAGCTGTGTGTTGTTCACAGCCTCGACAATGACCCCCGCACCATATTTGAGGTCCACGACATGCAGGGTGTCACCGGCATACGCGATGAAATCGGCGGTTCCGTATAGATCGGTCGGGCATGTCTTGCCCTCAACCTCCCATAGCGATTTCAACGACACGACCGTTTCGACCGCGTGATAGGCACTGCCGGACATCAACGTGCGGCAATGATCCACGAAAATCTGCACACCATCCGCCATTTCACGGGATACCTTGAACCCGTTGAAATCAAGATTGAGGAACAGGTCAGCGTCTTTCTGATCCCGCAAGCATGTCTCGGCCAACTCATGCGCTGCGGTGCCTTCGGCGGCAAAGACACTATCTTTGCGCGGTGGAGCATCCGGCAATGCCGAAAGCTCCCCCGATTTCGTGCAGTTCAACCAGATGGATGAACCGCTGGCCGACAAGACGGCATGAGCTTTCTCCGCCATTATTTGGCGTCCCATTTGGTCTTGAGGCTGGAAGCTTTTTCAAGCAAGTCAACGCCGTGTTCGTCGGCATCAATATCCATGAAGCTCTTGACGCCATATTCCTTGAGAACGGCCATGACATCGGACTTGGCATCCGGCTTGTTCGCGTAGATTTCCATCATGATCGCAACGCCCTTGTCGTAGGCGTCCTTGCCGGACAATGCCGACGCAGGTTCGTCCGCTGCGGGCGCAGGTTCGTCTTTTGCGGCGTCTTCGGTCGGCTCGGCTTTCGCCTTGGATTTCTTCTCCGCCTTGGGCGCGGGCGTTCCTGCCTTGGCGACATCTTCCGTGGCGTTGTTCGTCTGCGCGGTGATTAAATCAATGCTATATCCGCGATGGACAAGCTCGCCTGCCAGTTCCTTGTCCGTGTATCCGGCAAGCCCCTTGGCCTGCGCCGGGAAAGCATCTTCCCCTAGAATACCAATCGCAAGTTTCTGCAGTTCTGCACCCAATTCCGCGAGATCGTCTGCGACGACCGAGATTTTAAGCCCCATGACTGTTTCCTTTCTTTCAGCCAAAAAATTCCGCCAATTCTTGTGTTTTGCGGGTGATCACCCGCAAAACGAGTTCGTCCACGGTGCCGGTAGCGACAATGAGACGTGCCAGCACCGGCCTCGTCTGACCAATCCGCGAAGCTCGTTTTGCGGCTTGGTAGTTGTCCTTGGGCGTCCACGATGGTTCGCCCAAGATCACTTGATTTGACGCAGTCAGCGTCAGCCCCTCGCGACAAACCATCGTTTGCCCGATGAAAACCCTTGTATCCGGGTCGTTCTGGAATTGGTCCGCCAACCCCTGACGCTCAGCCATGGGAGTCCGACCATTTAGGACTACAGTCCTATAATGCTTCAATAGAGACGCGGTTTTGTCAATCGCCTCACTGTGGTTAAGGAAAATAATCCGCTTATCCACACCCCCAATAAGTTCGCTATCAACTAACTCCGCGATAACTTCTGCCTTGAGAACGCCGATGATCCGGCGTTGGGTGGAGAGCGCCACTTCCTGACTTTGCAGTGTCGCCAAAATTTCAGCTTCACTCTGGCAGCCGGCCAAAATGGCCTTGATCGTCTTGAACGATTGCTTCAAGAGCGAGCTGACCTGATCGTTGGTCGGCTTGACCTGAACAGGATGTTCCGCGAAGCGCAGCGGCGGCAGCTCCTTCAAAACGTCCGCAGAACGGCGTCCGAGGTAGTACGGCGCTACAATTTGCTTGAGGGCCTTGATATTCTTGGACCCCTGCACGACACGCCCGAACGGGGTATCCCGCACGTCGCAGAACCGGTCTTCAAACTCACTCTGTCGCAGGGGCTTGCCGTCTGCTTTCGCGATTGCATCGGGGAACAGCGCCCGAATGTGCGGGTAAAGTTCCCCTGCATGGTTCGGCATGATGGTGCCGGACGTTGGCCACCAATGGGTGTCGCCAACCGGATTTTGCCGCAGCAGATCACCATAAATTGATCGTGTGCGATTTGACCCGATGTTCCCCAAAGCGTGGGCTTCATCTGGAATGATCGCGTCCCATTTTGTCGAGATCGCAAACAACGCCCACGGGTTCGTGCATCGCCGTGCCTTTTTATCCCGGCGAGAGAACTTGTCGTAGTTCACAATGAGGATCGTCGGTTCTGTGCGGGATAGCGTCTTATATTTGGCATCCGTGCGGACGATGTTCGGCAGGGGCGCGGTTGTATAGAGGCTCCACCACATGCGGAACTCACGTTCCCAATTGACGAGCAAGACAGACGGGCAAATCACAAGGATGCGCTTTGCGCCAATTCTTGCTGCAGCCACTACAAGCTGTGCTGTCTTCCCTAGACCCGGCTCGTCGCCAAGAATGCGCGCCGGGCCAGCCGTCAGAAAGTTGGTGCCTGTCTCTTGGTAGTTCTTGAGAGAAAGCCCGCTCATTGGACCCCCTCCGCATACTTCTGAATGCTGGCGGAGACGGTCGAGAAATCGCGATTGATGATCTGGCCGATGACGTGGGTGGTCATGCCAAGCTCATGTCTGCAGCGATAGCAGAACTCATGCCGCGCCTTGGCAATGTCAGCCCGGCGGGATTTGCTCTTTATGTCTTCTGCGGCCACGCCGTGTTTCAGCGCTACGTCGAACAGGAGGAAGGCGGCGTTCATACCTTTATGTCTCCTGTGTAGGCTAGATAAGCCAACAAAAGAGCTTCCGCGCGCCCATGGTCCATCTTGCGCTGAAACAGGTTTGAGTATTTCGGGAACAGCTCAAGCACCTTGACGCGGGATGCGTCCTTGTCTTTGCCGACAAGGCCAAGCATGCCTTTCCACTTGGCGGGCGTCACATAGACAGTGCGGATTTCGTTCGCTGCGACAATGCCGCGGATAATCCCGAAAGCCGTCCCAAACTTGAAGGCCGACGACGATCCGTCGCGAGGCATGGAGTGAACGTCTTCAATGATCGCAACATCTATTTCGCCAAACGATTTGAGGTTGCGGGCAAGAATGCTGTCCATAATGACAGACCGGCCATTCGGCCCTGCCTTGCCTGTCGGGGTATCAAAGACCTTGACCGACATGAACGTTGTGTCGAGCAAGGCAATAGCGCCGGACGCGCCGGGATCTACACCAAGAATGCGGGTCATTCGCTGACCTCCAAGGGGGAAAGTAGATCCCGGATACGATCAGAAGGGATTTGAGGGGCGACCATTGCCGCCACCCGGATCAGGGCAATATGCCAACGGGCCGGAACAATTTGCCGGTGACGCCAGACGCGGATGTTACCTGCGCTCGGCGGCCGATATCCGCAGCGATTAATGGCGTCATTGATGGACCGGGGATCGCCCAGAAGGTCCAGTAGTTCGCCTACGTTGGTGGGTTTGTTGTTCATGTCTGTTTTGTCTTTTCATTAACCATCAAACGAGACTTAGAAGCGCCCGTTACAAATTGCAATGGTTTTATGTTGCGTGGTGTAGATGTCACGTGCTACAAACACGACACAAACAGACACGTAATATGCACCTGAAAGGCAAGATCATGACCAGACGTGGCCGCAGACTTATGCCGCCCGCAGACCTTACGGAAACGGAAGGTGCGAGCCCTGTAACACAGATACAGAACGAGAATTTTGCTAGGCGATTGCAGCAGATAATGGTTGAGCGGGGGTTGTCACAGTCCGACGTTGCCAGAGCCATCTGGGGCGAGATTACCAACGCGGACGGCAAAATCAGCGCCCGCAACCGGGACAGAATCAGTGTCTACCTCAAAGGCAAAACGGTGCCCGATCCGGTGAACCTTCAAAAGCTCGCGGAAGCCCTAGGCGTCGATCCGGCTGACCTTGCGCCCGACGTAATCGGCGCAACGATTGAGCGCGAAAACCCAGAGCTGTCTATGACTGTGGTCGCAGGGCATTCGGATAAGGTGTATCTGCGCATCAACAAGCTTTTGCCGCTGCAGTATGCGGTCAAAATTGTGAACGTGGTTGAGGAAGCCGACCGCTTTGCAAAAGGTTTGATCAAATCGGATAGATCGGAATGATAAGCCCGGCGAAACCCGCGAAGACCGGGAGGGGGTATAATACCCCTATAGGGGGTATATACACCCCTCACCTGTCTGAGGTTCGGATATGACCGACGAATTTCTCACTGACGCCGAAGCTGCAGCAATAATCCGCCGTAAACCATCGACGGTTGCTCGCTGGCGACGTGAAGGCAATCTCCCTTTCGTAGGGGGCCGACCTTGCCTTGTGCGTTTGTCTGTTTTTCTGGACTACATACAAGACAATAAGCATTTAGAACCAACACCCAAGACAGGAGACACAGACACATGTCTACAATCGCCCTCGGCAGCCCGCCACTCGTCAAAAATCGGGCTGGCAAATATGAGATCAGATTCAGCGAAAAGCTCGAAAACGGAGATTGGCGGAGCCGAACTGTATCGACGCGCACGGCAAGCAAGCCTGCTGCGCAGACGTTCCTGAAAGAATGGCTAGAAGCCGAACAGACGGCGGTCAAGAAAGCGACCGGGCAGGACGTAGGCGCGATCATTGATCGGTATCTACGCGCTCGCACGAACGACGCGGAAAAGTGGGCCTTGAAGCCGGTAAAGGAGTTCTTCAAGGATTACCTGCCGCAGAACATTGACGACGAAGTAATCGCAGAGTACCGCGCCGAGAAAAAGCACTTGAAGGACGGCACCGTAAGACGACAACTGGCGTCTTTGGTTGCGGCGATGAACTATTCAGCCAAGCACAAGCACATCAAGCGTGATGACATTCCGCAAATTGAACTACCGTCACAGTCCCCCAGAAAAGAGTTATTCTTGGATGAGAACCAAGAAACCGAATTTCACGCTTTTGCCATGGGCGACAGCATAGGTGAAAAACGCCTGACCCGTGTAACCCGGTTTGTGGCTATCGCTCTCGATACCTCGTCTCGCAAGGGAGCGATTGAAACACTGACATGGGATCGCGTGGACTTGAAGCACGGGTTGATAGATTTCCACGTGACCGGCGCGAAGATCACCAACAAGCGCCGCGTCAAGGTTCCCATCGCTGACCGGCTCATGCCGGTACTGGAACGCGCCTACAAAGAGCGCATTTCCGAATACGTCATAGACGAGGGTGCTATCCGCAAGAGCTATGACACCTTCCGCGAACGTACACCCCATCCGTGGGTCACGCCCCATGTTATGCGCCATACATGGGCAACGCTCGCGGCACGTGCCGGGGTCGCGCTATGGGACATCGCCGGTGTTCTGGGCGACAACGAAGCCACCGTGCGCAAGCACTATCTGCATCATTGCCCGGAGCATCTACGCGGTGCGGTCAACAGAAGAAATTTTTAACCATACCCTCTTGCGCACCGTTACAAACTGTAATATGTGTGTTTTGTAGGTTATTAAAACCAACACTCAGGACACGACAAACAAATGAACATCGCAGACCGTCTCATAAAGGTATTGATGCCGTTTTCGCAGGAATACAGACACATGCGGCAGCTTTTGCTGCAGTCCTGCGCCCGGAACAAAGAAGCTGTTGAAGTGCTGGACATGCAGACGAACGCCCTGTCGGAAAGCCATGCGACTATCAACATCATGGGCCGGGAATTGGGATGGGCGATCATGGAGCGCGAACAGGCGCTTCATGTCCTGCGATTGGTAGACAGCGGGCATTACCCCGACATCGTATTGCGGTCGTTTCTCAACGCCCGCGATAGCCAAAACATGCATTGAGGTTCAAAATGGTCGACATAAAATCAGGCAAGCCGGATGCCGCTATCGACGGCGTTGGAGTTGATGCGGAAATCTCCCAAGATGGGAATGTTGTGACTTCTACAGGTCGAATGATTGCCCCTTGGGGCTGGAAATCCCTATACCCTAAAGCCTTGTATCCGGGAACCTTGGAGGACGCGGAAAGGCAGTTTATAGCGGCAATGACGCAAGCACCTTCGCCGTCGGGGATATTATCTGGTTTTCGACCGGGTACGATATACGCCGATGATGTGGCCGCTAAAGACACGTACCGTACACAGCCAAGGTCGTATCGCATGACACGGATTTTCCGTGACCGCGATGCACGGCTGTCACCCGATGAACGCCGAGATTATCTAATGCGGGACATCGAAAGCCACATTCTGAGCAATGTTCACTCTCGCGGCAGGTACAAAGAAAAACAGGACCATAAACAGGGCGGCATAACGGCCACCATGGACGTGTCTCTGAGCGATTTTGTTTCGGGTATGGGTGAGACACCGCTGATTGACGACGAGAAGATCACCCGCGAGGTCAAAGAGGCCGTGTGGTCGGGGTTGCAGCACGTCTTGGCCGATGAAATTCGCACCTTGGAAGCCCGCGACGGCTATCAGGATGACGTGCGAGCGGATGCCCTGCGGAACCTCCAAGACAAGTTGGAGAAGACCCTGTGAACAGCAAAGAAACCCGCTGGACTGATGAAATGATTGATTACCTCGTGTCTGCTTATGTCACAGACACGCCATGCAAACAAATCGCTGCAGCCCTTGGCAAATCTCACGGCGCGGTTCGGGAAGCGGCACGGCGGTACGGGCTGGCAGACAAAGAGCGGGTGCGGCGGGTTGCGAGTGAGCGTTTCCGCCGGATGCATGCCGAGGATGAAGATTTCAAACGGCGTCTGCAAGACACGCATGCGCGACAGCGTGAAAGGGCGGCGGAAATCCCCGACGACATCCGGCACCTGAAAAGGAAGCTGCGCCGGGAAGGAATACCCGTCACCGAGCGAGACAAGATGATCAACGAGTTATTGCGACAAAGAAAGGAACAGCAATGAGCCGACTGAATGAGATTTTGAACAGCCCTTCCCTGTCACCGGAGGGGAAAGCCGTCATCGGTGCTTTTATGAACCTCACCTACGAGGCTGCGCAGGTTGACGAAACCAGCAAAACCACGGGCGATGCTGTGCTTGATGAAGCAATCGAAACGCTCCGGCAGAAAGGCGAAGGCGCGCTTGCAGACAAGCTCCATGGGGTATCCTTGGCGTTTGCCCGTGTCGTCGTGAGTACCGGGACGGCCTACGCTGAAACGATTGCCACCATGGAGACAGCCGACAAGGTAAAGGGCCTTTTTTCGGCGCTTGGCGGGGCGGAGGGCGTTAAAAATGGACGTTAATCTTGCCACCGAAAAGTGCCTCAAGACAGCGACCTATGTCGGTTATGAACGTGTCCACAACATCTGCAAAGGCACGTTCGTTGATGTGCCTTGGGGGAACGCCGATTGGTTCGGCGCATGCTTTGTGGCTGCAATTGTCGCTGCATTGACCCTGTTCTTGCTGGTGCTAGCCGTTGGCACGATCCGCATGGTGATTTTCGACCGGTTCTGAAACCAGCGTGTTTTGTCGCGTTATGCGCGCGACAAAACAAGCAAATTTGAAAGCAAAGAAAATGGCAAAACTGACAAATTACATGCGGGAAACAATAGCCAACTTGGCTGTTGCGCACACTTTTGACCCACGAAAAGCGGCACTGGACAAAGCAGAAGATGCCCTTGCGCGGGAGGCATATGCCTCGATTTACCCGGAAGCCGAACTGAAAAAGGTCAATGCGCTTCCCGGCAATTGGTTTCGCCCGGATGCGTGTCTGCGCTTCAACGTCGGCGGTTTAACAATCCGACTGAACGTCATCGGGGGTGGCTTGCCTGTCCCATACCGTGCAAAGGGCGAGAAACAGGGCGGTTTTCACTGCAACCAATTGGGGGTCATCCCCCACGGCGATCTGTGCGACCGCATTCAGGCCCACGCGACGGCATGTGAAAAGTACAAGGAAGAACGCACGGCGGCGGCGAAAGCCTGCGCGGTCATGCTGTCTCGCGTCACGACCACCGCAAAGCTGTCAGAGGCTTGGCCGGAGGGCGAACAGTTCTTCAAGAAATTCCACGACGAGCCAAAAGCAGCTTTGCCCATGGTCCGAGTGGATGAGGTCAATTCCTTGCTCGGATTGGCCGCAGCCTGATCACCCACACAAACAGAGGAATGTCACATGTCTACAGACAAGATCACCAACTACGCCGAAGCCCTCGCCAGCGTGAAAACTGCGCGCAACACCTCAAACCTCTCAAATCTCGCCCACGCGCGGATCATGGTCGAACAGCGAATAGAGGAATTGACGGCGCTCGCAAAAGAAATCGACTTGGCAGGCTCCGACGTCGACAACACGACCGACATACAGGTCCGCACTCTCTACTCACGTGCGCAGGGTACGCGCTGACATGACCGAATATTTCACCCCGGACGAACTGCACGTTGAGGCGTGGCCCCCTCGTCAAAAGGGCGGTCAGCATGTCGGCGGCGGTTCGTCTGGGGTGAAAGTTACCCACATTCCGACCGGAACCGTAGCCGTCTGTGTCTCGCACCGGTCGCAGCACATCAACAAACTCATAGCGCTGGACATGATCCTGTCTGCGCTTTCTCACCCCAAATTCAGATAAGGAGAACCCGAAATGCCATCCGTTTATGAGAATGCCGTGGCCGAAGGACTTACGGCTTTCAATGTCAATGCCCGCGACACCCGCACGGCGAACAGCTTCCGGGCTGCAGGCGCTCACGCAAGTGATGTCTTGGAAACCACTCGGAAAGTGCGCCTGCGCCTTGTGGATATGTTGTCAGGGATTACAGGCGACCCGATTGCAATAAAAGCGCATCAATCTGGCGAAAAAACAAACGGTGCCAACGTCATGCCGAGTGTCTTGGTCGGCGTGGCGCGTCCACTCTCTGATCTTGACGCTGAGCTGTACGCCATCAACGAAATCATCGACCAGATCAACGAGCAAATTGGGTAGTTGATATGTATCTGCACGATTGGGAAAACACAGGTCTGGAAGGTCTTAAAGCGGATTTCAGGATCACGGACGCAGACCTTGCAGGCGTGTCTATCCTGATCGCGTCATACACCTATGAGAACTACAGCGGTGATGCGTTTGTCCTGTTTGAAAAAGACGGCAAACTCTACGAAGTGGCCGGGGGTCACTGCTCTTGCCATGGTCTTGAGGAACAATGGGAGCCGGGCGAGACATCAATTCACGCCCTAATCCGTGCCTTAAACGGCAGGAGCCGGTGGCGACCCTACGACTATGATCCAGACGGACCCGACGAGTTGAAAACTTGGAGGGCTATCTGGGAATACGTCGTCTGGAACTTTGACGGCGACTATCTGGACTGAGTGCTTTTGATGACGCGCGCCCCGATCCGCAACGTAATAGGCCGGTTCGGGCGCTGTTTCACCGCTTCATCGAATGCCGCTTGGCCGATGAGAACATTAGTGCACATGGCGAGGATATAGCGAACGTGCGCTTGCCGTTCGTCCCATTCCTCAACTCTAAATTCCAAATCTGATGTGTCCATGCCTGCACGATAAAGCATGAACAAAAAGAGAACAAGAGGCAAAATTGTGAGTACAGCAACTTTCAGAATGTTGGCGGATGGTGCAACGCTGGATGCCCACGCAACTGACACAGATGTGCATCTTCTCGTCACGACAAGCTGCGACCCAGACAACGAAGAACACGTAATACTGAGCCGGAATACAGCGAAAATCCTCGGCCTCGTTTTGCTTGGCTTGGCAGAACCGGAGGACTGTTGAGATGTCACAGACAGAAACCACGATAATCGCTGAACTCATTTCACGCCTAGAGCAAGCCAGCGGTGGTGACAGGGAGTTGGATATCCTAATTGGTAATCTATTCCCTCCCAAGAAAATTCAGAGTGATGGGAGTTGGTTTGAACGTGATGACTTCGCGCGCTACCCCAAGGTAACTTTCTCTGTAGACGCTGCCCTGTCATTGGCTGAGAGGGTGTTGCCGGGGTGGTCTTGGCGCGTGGCTTCCTGCTGCGTGTCAGATGATGCATGGGTCGAGCCAGACTACAATTGCCCTATACATGGTGAGCGTTTGAAAATGGAATTCCCCGAAGGCCGGATTGATTGGGTCGATCTCACTGACGTTGACCTCCGTCCATCAGGCAGGCCAGCTATTGCCCTATGCATTGCGATCCTTCGGGCACGTGGAGCGAACGGATGACACAGACAGAACCGAAAATGACCGAAGCCGAAGCCCGGAAGATTGTTCGTCCCTACACTGGCCGTCTTGGCCAAAAACACAACCCAGACAAGTGTTGCGCCAGCTTGTTCGGGGATTGGTCTTCGTACCAATGCGGGAATAAAGCCAAAACGTTCTATGCAGAAGGGCTTGGGTACTGCGGCACACACAACCCGGAGATGGTGAAGAAAAAGCGGGCGGACAGGGAGGCCGCTTGGAGAAAAGCTCGTGCGGATAGACAGGAAGTGTACCGCCTGCAAGGGCTGCGGCAGGAATTTCAAGAGGCGTCTGCGATTGCGATTAACTCAATCGCCGCCGGGCATAACGACCCCCGCGCCCTTTGTTTGTCTCTGCTTGAAAAATTTGCAGAGTTGTTTCCAGAAAAAACTAATACTTGAGATAGTGTTTGTCTGCGGTGCCTGACATCGCAGACAATACAATTTACGCGGATACCTGCCATAGACTTTCGCGGATGTTCTGTTATTGAATCCCTGTATAAGGGGACACCAGCATGGCGCGCTTTTTATATTATCCTTTCTTCACCATATTCTTATGTATTTCTACAAGTGCTTTTGGCGTCAATTTACAGTGCAGCAGTTTCAGTCCGCTACTCCAAGATAACACGCTAGAACGCCCACGTTTGCCGGACTGTGTTTCGGCGTCATATCCTTTTTCGCACAGTTACGATTTTCAAAACTGCAAGGACCAGATCGAAGATTACCGGTCGAAATTAAACAGCTATCTCGCTTGCCTCGACAGTGAATCAAAGGAGGCCGTCTCTGAGTACAATCAGGCGGTTTCCGCGTTCAACCGGCGCGCTCAACAGTAGGGAGCTGGCACCATCCACCCCACGGGAAAAGCAGCAGTGATCCGCAGCACACAGGGCCGAAAGTGCAGAAAATCGGCATCACTTTTGTTGGCCAACATAAGACAAAATGAAGCTTTGAAAACTCACATTTGTTGTTTTTATTCGTAAAATCCGTGTCTTTTGTGTCTTGAATCAACCATCAAACTCCATTGGTAATGGAGAGGTCGAGAGTTCAATCCTCTCTCGCAGCACCAGTCTTTTCGATGATCGGACGATCATTCCGTGTGCGAACGTTATCCACAGATCATTTTGACGGCACAGCCTGATCGCTGACCAGGGGTCATGTTCCGCTGACGCGCTTGTAGTGGGCTGATTCGCTGCCCATGCATGCCCGCAGGACGCCGACGATACTGCCCAAGCGCGATGCCGCCTTGACCAGTGTTCTTCCGCGCGTGAACGGCACGGCGATCAGATAAAGACAAAGCGACAGCAGGCGGCCAATGAGCGAGCCGGGCAAACGCAGGAGCGTTGCGGCCCTGTGCTTGTTCAGCTTGCTGCCCATTTCAATGATGCTGATGTCCCGGCTGCGCCGGTATTGATAGGCGAAGGTCAGCCGGTCCTGCGGTACGGTTTCATAGGCGACGGCCGCCGGGGTCCAGCCTGTCTTGGCACCGAGCCTGCGCGCGTCCGCCCACAAGCGCCAATCCTCGCCGCCAGCCAGGGCAAGCGCATTGTCGAAACGCACGCCGGTTCTGCGGAAGAATGCCAGATCTCCCATCCAGCTGCCGGTGGCGATCCGTATCCGGTCGCCCTGTCCGGCATTGCGCCTGCGCAGATACTTTGCTTCGCTGTTCCGGTTGGCGCGGTCCATGCCGGACCAGATCATTTTCTGCCACACCGTCACATCCGGACCATGCGGCGCGAGCCGAACCGGAGACCCGACAATATCAAAATCAAAGGCATCGCGCTCGGCAAGCAGCTGAACGAGCCAGTCCGGTTCGACCGTTTCGTCGTCGTCGGCAAAGGTCAAAAGGTCATCGCCGGCATCGAGCGCACAGTCCAGAACCCGATTGCGGGCAAAGGCAATGCCGAGACGCGGCTCAACTTCGTACTGAACGGTGGACTGCGGCAGCAGTGCCCGGAACGTTTCCACCACGTCGGAAAGGGTTGGCTGATCATTGTTCTCGACCACGACAAAACGGATGCTGGTACCCGTCGGAACCTGCATCCGCGCATAGGATTCGAAGAGGTTTTTCAGCATCATCGGCCGATTGCGGGTGATGGTCCCGACGCAGATGCTGCGTTCCCTCACCGTTTCTGCGGACACAGGATTTCCCATCATCAACCGGTAACGGATTTGCGCAGGACATTCAGCCAGCCATCGGTCCGGCGAACGATCTTGCGGGGCAGGAGCAGCATGTCATGCTGCGGTGTCGCCCGGCCGCGCTGGGTGGTGGTTGCGGTGGTATATCCCGCCTCCTCAACCATTTGCCTGACCTCCCCGGAAAAATCACCATAGGGATAGCAAAAGGCATCCACCGTGCTGCCCAGCATGTCTTCGAGTTCGTGGCGCACATCGGCAATCTGACGCCGCGCCTCGTCCGGGCTGACCTCGGTCAAGTGCACATGATCGAGCGTATGCGCACCGACTTCATGCCCCGATGCCGCCCATTCCAGCATTTCCGCGCGGGACATGCAGGGGGAATGGGGAACGCCGACATCGGCATCCCATATGTTGGAGCCACCGATCTGCCGGCTGACAAAATAATTCGTGGCGGTAAAGCCAAGCGCATCCAGCACCGGCAGCGCATGCGTCATGACGTTGCGAAATCCGTCGTCAAAGGTGATGCCCACCACTTTGCCGGTCTTTTGGCCCGCCAGGTAGGGCTGCAAATCCCGCATCGACAATCCGGCATACCCCATGCGCTTGAGCCATTTCATCTGGCGATGGAAGTTGGCCGGATCGACGGTCAGATAGCGGAACGGACTGCCGCGCCCTGCCGGTTTGTCAATCTGATGGTACATCAGGATGGGTATGGGCATTTTATGCGAACTCAAATGAAAGTGGACCGGGTTGAAATTTCAGACATGACATATGACGGTATCCATCGAATATAGGAGAAACAGCTGCAGCGCCAATTCTAGCTCCGGCGATCATACTTGTCGCGCGATCTGTATGTTACGTTTTCAACATGACGCCTGGGTTGCCGCGGGCAAGATTCGGCCTATGGACCACTCAGTAGGCGCATGCGGCCATTTCCCGCGCGAATCGCTCGACCCACCATTTTGCAGCGGGTCCAAGCGGATGGTCGGCCATGTGGAGGGCAAAGAGCGAATAGTGGCTCTCCGGATAGGGTTCAAGGTCGAGTTTCACCAACCGGCCTTCGGCAACGTCGTCCTTTATCATCCACTTGGGCAGGCCGCCCCAACCCAATCCAGCGACCATCAGCTCATGCTTGATACCCACATCGGTCAGCCGCCACGTCCGGTAGGCGAAAACGCCAAAGTTCCGGCCCTTGGTCTGTTCGGAAAGGTCAGTCACCACAAGCTGGACGTGATCGCGGATGAAGGAGAGCGGCACCGGCCCCTTGTACAGGGCCAGGGGATGATCCGGCGCGGCAGCGGGTGTCATGGTCATCTCGCCAACCCGGATCGTGGTCAGGTCATCGCTGGTCTGAACTGGCGGCCCGCCAATACCGATATCCGCCTGCCGTTTTTGCACGAGATCCCATACCATGCCGAGCGCGCCGACATGCAGCCGCAGGCTCACGGTCGGGAACTGTTCCTGGAAGGCCTTCAGCACGGATATGAGCACCGGCGACGGCACGGACACGTCGACGACAATCGCTATCTCCGCCTCCAGCCCCGCCTTGAGACCCTCGGCACGCGCCCGCAGTCCCTGCAGCGCCGATGCCATTCGCCGGGCGTCCTCCAGCATGGCGACACCCGCCTCCGTCAGACGCGGTTCCCGGGTTCCGCCGCGGGAAAACAGCTGCAGCTCCAGCTGTGATTCCAGATTGGCGATCGTATAGCTGATAACCGACTGAGACCGGTTGAGATGGCGCGCAGCCGCGGAAAAACTGCCGGTATCGGCAACGGCAAGGAAGACCTGGAGCTGATCGAGAGTCGGATTTGGCTGCATGATATATCTAATCCATAGATGGGTTTGATAGATATTTTCCCAGTTTTCTAAATGGATGTCGAGCACCAAATTACGGGCATCAATTCATTGTCCTTTTTGGAAGGTACCAAAACCATGTCGTCCATACTTCTCATTACCTCAAGCCCGCGCGGCGCGGCTTCCCACTCGACACAGGTCGCCACGGAGTTTGCGCGTAAGCTACAGCGGGCAACACCGGGCAGCATCATTGTCACACGCGACCTTGCCAGCCGCCCGCTGCCGCACATCAATGCCGACTACACGGCCGGCATTTACACCCCCGTGGAGGCACGCACCGCCGAACAGCAGCGGGTTGTCTCGGTTTCGGATCAGGCCGTCGACGAACTCTTTGCCGCCGACAGCATCGTCATCTCGACGGGATTCATCAATTTCAGCATTTCTTCAACGCTGAAATCATGGATCGACCATATCGCCCGCGCCGGCAAAACCTTCAGCTACGGTGAAGATGGTCCCAAAGGTCTTGTCACGGGCAAGAAGGTCTATCTGGTGATCGCATCCGGCGGAATTTACTCCGCTGGCCCGGCATCCGCATTGGATCACGCGACACCTTACCTCAAATCCGTGCTTGGCTTCCTCGGCATGACCGATGTCGAAGTCATTCGCATCGAAGGCGTTGGCATGGGACCGGAAGCCGAAGCCAAGGCAATCGCCACGGCTCAGGAACAGACCAGTCATCTGGCTCTGGCTGCCTGACGCAGCGGGCTCCCGGGAGGTGGATTCGCGTCCACCTCTTTGATCCATTTTGGCAGTGATGCTGATTTTAATCGAGGGACGCCCATATATACCCGTTGGGGGCTGTCTATTTTGCCTGCTTGTATTCGGCTTCGTCCAGGCGGCGGAGCTGGTCGAGCAGGCTCTCCGGCACGGTATCATCAACCTTGTAGATACCGGCGGCGCGTATAGCGGTCCGGTAGGACGACTGGGAAATTTGTCGTCGCATAATCCTGGATAGCTGTTTTTCGTTGGTCCGGTTGGCGCCGCCCATCGCATTACTCCAACTCTACTTCGTGGTCTTCAAGGTCCTGAACTAAACACCTTCCCAGCGAAGAAGGTTCCCCTTTTCTAGGATGACGCATGTTAAAACAATGTGTCGCTCCGCCGCATGGCCGATTCAACGACCGAAAGTACGGCATCCCGCGCAGCGGCGCTGCGCAAACAGGACAGTCAGCGCCCTGAATTGCGGCTGGCAAGACCCTTTTCCCACGCCAGCGCCGTTTCGACGATCACATCAAGATTGTCAAAACCGGGTTCCCAGCCCAGGTCTTTTCGCGCCCGCGCACTATTGGCCACAACCGATGCGGCATCGCCCGCCCGCCGATCCGTCAGGCGCGCGTCAATCGGTCTCCCGTGAACGCGCTCGACGCTTTCAATCACGTCGCGCACCGAATATCCCCGGCCATAGCCGCAATTGGCGACAATGCTGCTGGCCCCAGTGCGAAGCCGGTCCAATGCCAGCCGATGGGCGGCAACGAGGTCGCTGACGTGAATATAGTCACGCACGCAGGTGCCATCCGGCGTCGGAAAGTCGTGACCGTAAATTTCCATATAAGGCCGTTTTCCCAACGCCGTTTCACAGGCAACCTTGATCAGATGAGTCGCTCCGCGTGTCGAC
This sequence comes from Phyllobacterium sp. MT110, assembly GCF_058792715.1. NCBI lineage: Bacteria > Pseudomonadati > Pseudomonadota > Alphaproteobacteria > Hyphomicrobiales > Phyllobacteriaceae > Phyllobacterium > Phyllobacterium sp. MT110. Next base: position 86,238 of record NZ_JBXAFE010000008.1, on the reverse strand, counting down.
TGGCCGGAACGGCCCTTCGGATCGGCCCCGGCCACATTGAAATAGCGCAGCGCCGTATACCGGAAATCATGCGCCGCCGCCGTGTCGCGCAGCATCCATTCCGTCATCAGCTTGGAAACTCCATAGGGCGATTGCGGCAGCAGCGGTGTCTCTTCGGTAACGGGCTCCAGCCCCCCATCGCCGTACACAGCGGCCGTTGACGAAAAGATGAAGTTCTTCACGTTGGACTTGACGACCGCTTCAATCAAGGTGCGGGATTTCGAGGTGTTGTTTTCGTAGTAGGCCAGCGGATCCCGAACGGAATCGGGCACCACCACGGAACCGGCGAAATGGATGACCGCGTCGACATAATTGCGCTCGATCGTATCGCGCACGAGATGCTGGTCGGCAATGTCGCCAATGATGAGCTTGGCCTCCGCAGGGACCGCCCATTCAAACCCGGTGGAGAGGCGATCGATGACCACGACGGATTCACCGGAATCGAGCAATTCCCAGACCATGTGACTGCCGATATAGCCCGCACCCCCGGTTATGAGTACTGTCATCTGCCATCCCCCCTGAACCACGCCAACAGCTCTATTGCGGTATCTTGCCGCATTTTGGCGGGTCTGCAAAGCGTTGAAGATACATCATAAAAATAACGTGGCGAAAGAATCGCAGACCATCCTGCCTTCGGAGCGGGCAGAACGGGTTTCCGGCGTTGCCCATATCGCCGGCGCTCTTTCGACGTTATAGTGTCGGAGCCCGCTGGCAGACTCGCAATTTGCCAAGCGTGGCAAATTGCCCACCTTCCCATCATGGATTTTAGCCCGCAAAAAAGCTACTAAGTCCAGGATACAGGAGCAGTTCATGGACTATCGTCGGTTTTTCGAAGACGCGATCGACCAATTGCACGCTGAAAAGCGCTATCGGGTCTTTGCCAATCTGGAACGGATCGTGGGGAGATTTCCGCGCGCGCTTTGGCGTACTGCCGATTCCACACGTGAAATCACCGTATGGTGCTCGAACGATTATCTGGGAATGGGCCAGCATCCCTCGGTTATCGCGGCCATGCACGATGCATCGAGCCGCATGGGCTCCGGTGCCGGCGGCACGCGTAATATCTCCGGCAACAATCATCCGCTCGTCGAGCTGGAAAACGAACTGGCCGATCTTCACAACAAGGAAGCCGGTCTGGTCTTTACATCGGGCTTCGTGTCGAACGAGGCATCGATATCGACGATTGCGCGGCTTCTGCCCAATTGCCTGATCCTTTCCGACGAGTTGAACCATGCCTCGATGATCGAAGGCGTACGCCGCTCCGGCGCCGAAAAGAAGATTTTCCGCCACAACGATGTGGCACATCTCGAAGATCTGCTGAAGGCCGCCGGCAAGGAACGCGCCAAGCTGATCGTGTTTGAATCGGTGTACTCCATGGACGGCGATATCGCCCCCATCGCGGCCATTGCCGATCTGGCCGAGAAGTACAATGCCATGACCTATATCGACGAGGTTCATGCGGTTGGCATGTATGGCAATCGCGGTGGCGGCATCACCGATCAAGAAGGCCTCTCGGACCGCATCGATATCATCGAAGGAACCCTGGCCAAGGCTTTCGGTACCCTGGGCGGCTACATAACCGGCCCCAAGACCGTGATCGATGCCGTTCGCTCCTATGCGCCCGGCTTCATCTTCACCACCGCCCTGCCCCCCGTGATCGCGGCAGCGGCTACCCAATCGATCCGCCACCTGAAAGTTTCGCAGGAAGAACGCAGATTGCATCAGCAGCAATCGCAGCTGACCAAGGATGTCCTGGCCGCCGCCAACCTGCCGGTCATGCAGTCGCAGACCCATATTGTCCCGATCCATGTCGGCGACCCGGAACTGTGCAAGATGGCGAGCGACCGGCTGCTTCAGGTGCACGGCATCTATATCCAGCCGATCAATTACCCCACCGTCCCGCGCGGCACCGAGCGCCTGCGTGTCACGCCGACGCCCTTCCACTCCGATGAACTGGTGCTCGAACTGAAGGACGCGCTGGTCGAGGTCTGGACGGCGCTTGGCATTCCCTTCGCCAAGGACAGCGCTCCGTCGGTCAACACGGGCGAACGCGTCGTGACGCTTGCTGTTTCCAAGGCCGGCGGCTGAAGCCAGGCTTTCCTGAAATCGCATAAGCCCGCTATTTCAATGAAATGGCGGGCTTATTTATTGGCATCGGTATCGTTCAGCCAGCGCGCCAGAAACGGCACGGCAAAGGCGATCATCAGAAATCGCGCCACGTGGTGGGACGCCACATAGGACGGATCGACGCCCAGCGAAAAGGCAATCACCGTCAGCGCTTCCAGCGCCCCCGGCGCAAAGGCCAGGGCGATCTGTGCGGGATGGATATCCAGGATATACCAAACCGCCAGGGCTGCCAGAAAAGAGGCGGCCGTTCCGAGAACAAAGGCGCAAAGGGCAGCCGGCAGATAGCGAACGAGCTGGGTACGATGCTCCGCACCCACCCTCGACCCGATCAGCACGCCCAGAATGATCAACCCGATATCCGCGATCGAACGCGGGACCACCGCTGTCACGACCGATGCGGCGTGCAATGCCGCGCTTGCCAGCAAAGCACCGAGCATCATGCCGCCGGGAACGCGCGTGTACTGGCCCAGAAGCGCGCCGGCAAGGCCGCAGACAAACAGAATGAGCGCTTCCTGGACTGTCCAGTGATCGTTCATCTCCACCACGACATGCGGCGCATTCCTGGCGATGACGGCAAGCAGCGGGGCAAGAAAACCGATGAGAAGCAACAGGCGGATACACTGAACGACGGTGATCTTGACCATGTTGGCCTGCGTTCCCATGGCGGCCACCAGCACGAAGGAAAGCGCTCCCGGCAACGATGAAAACAGCGCGGTGGGCCCATCCCAGCCGAAGCCCTTGCGCAGCATGAGATAGGTCAGTCCGGTCACCGCGATGAGCGCCACGAAGAGCATGAAAAAGCTGACGGGCCACAGCACCATCTGATTGACGGTATCGGCGGAAACGCCGGACCCGGCCTGGATACCCAGCATGAAGAAGACGAAGGCACGCAGCCAGTCGGGCAGATGGATACGGACGCCGGAAAGGGATGCAGCCGTGACCGCAAGTGTCGACCCGAGCAGGAACGGGATAGGCAAACCGGCAAAACCGGCGCTGAAGGCGCCGGCTGAAGCGATGAGGAGCGAAAGAATGGTGGCCTGGGTATTATTCAGATGTAAGCGATTCAACGTTTCCTGATCCAGTCTGCGAGGCGATCGGCAGCCTCCTCGACCTGATCTATACGCCGGGCAAAACACAGTCGCAGGAAGGCTGCGCCACCATCGCCAAAAGCCGTTCCGGGCGCAAGGCCAACCTTTGCCTCATCGACGATATCAAAAGCTGCGCGATAGGAGTCGGAAACGCCCTCGATGCCAAACAGCAGGTAGAAGGCGCCGGCCGGCGGCGACATGCGCACCCTGCCCGTTGCTGCGAGTTTGGCGCAAAGAATATCGCGCGCCTTGCGCGCACGCTCCACCTGCATCCGGATAAATTCGTCCCCATGATCAAGGGCCGCGACAGCACCGCGCTGCATGAACTGCGCAACACCCGAATTGGAATACTGGATCAGGTTCTCCACGGTTTTGCCAAGGGCGGGATGCACGGTCATCCAGCCGACACGCCAGCCGGTCATTGCCCAGTTCTTGGAAAAACTGTTGACGAAAATAATCCGGTCATCGGGATCCATGACATCGAAAAATGAGGGGGACCGGCGCGCACCGTAATAGAAATGCGTGTAGATCTCGTCGGCAACGATCCACAGACCGTGCTGGCGGGCGATCTGCAATATCTCGCGCAACGTCTCGATATCAGCGGTCCACCCGGATGGGTTGGATGGAGAGTTGATGAACAGTGCCTTCGTCCTGGGAGTGATCGCGTCGCGGATTTTTTGCGGATCAAGCGTCCAGCCATTGCCGGTGAAATCCTGCGTTACCGGAACCGGCGTTGCACCCGCTATGCCGGCGGCAGCGGCAAAATTCGGCCACGCCGGCGACACGTAGACGACCTCGTCTCCAGCCCCGGCCGTGGCCTGGATGGCCAATTGTATCGAATGCATCCCGGAACCCGTGACATAAAAATGATCGACGGGCAGATCCACATTGAAATGGCGCTTGTGATAATCGGCCAATGCTTGCCGCAATTCCGGAATGCCTGCCTGCCAGGTATAAAAGGTCTCGCCATTGGCCAGACCCGCATTCGCCGCATCCCTGATGAAATCCGGCGTAGGCAGATCGCCCTCACCCGCCCAGAGGGGAATGACGCCGTCCTGGCGCCTGCCATGGTTCATCACCGCAACAATGCCGCTCTCCGGCGCGACCGCAGCTTCATGGCGCAAATGTTCAATCAGACCCATACATATCTCCAGTGCCAAACGCACATCCCGTTCAAAGGCAGACCTAACGCAACGAAGCGCAACAATCACGCGGATATTTGTGATGTTCCCATCACCGATGCTGATGATCTGCTGACGTCATCCTGACAATCAGGCAAACAAAAACCCCGGCACCAGGCCGGGGTGTCTGAACCAATGCGGAAAGTCCTAGCGCTTGGCCAGGAGATCGCGAATATCGGTCAGCAGGGCTTCTTCCTTGGTCGGTGCAGCCGGGGCTTCAGGGGCCGCGGCTTCCTTTTTCTTGAGCCGGTTCATGGCTTTCACCACCATGAAAAGAACCCAGGCAATGATCAGGAAGTTGATCAGCAGGGTGATGAAGTTGCCGTAAGCAAGTGTTGCACCGGCTGTGCGTGCGGCGGCCAACGTTGCAGCGGGCGCACCTGCCAATTGGATAAACATATTGGAGAAGTCGACACCACCGGTGAGAAGCCCGATGATTGGCATCAAGATGTCGTTCACGATCGAATCAACAAGTTTGCCGAAAGCACCGCCGATGATCACACCAATGGCGAGATCGACCATGTTTCCCTTCAAGGCAAATTCTTTGAATTCCTTTAGCATGATATACCACTCTCCAGTATTCCGTGTTAATTGGAAGCTGTCAGTCCCCAGTGATGCAAGTTGCACCACAGATTGACAGTAACAGATGTTCCTAATTTATTAACATAAAGTTTTATTTTCCGAGCCAGCAACCCTGGTTATTCAAGTGTTTTCGACGGGCAGGTTTTTAAATTAATTCATTTTGATGAACACGTTCATCGCAAATTGATGGAAGGTTGAAGCCCATGACGGGCTGGACTGTAGCGCTTGTCGCGATTTTATATCTCATTGCACAGTATGTGCGGGTCAAAACCATCGGCCGGCGCAATCGGCTTGACCAGAAGGTCGACCGGCCGTTCATCTATGCGCTCAGTCTTGCATCGGGCGGCAGCAGCTGGCTGTTTTATGGTGGCCTTGGATATGCCGCCGAAAACGGCATTGAATTTGCCGGGCTGTTCATCGGGATCGCTCTGGCTTTTACCCTGGGCTTTCCGTTCTTCCATCGTGTGATCAAACTTGCGCAATCACAGGGCATTGCCTCCATCGCCGACCTGATTGGCGCCCGCTATGGCAAGAGTTTCTCGGTGACGGCGTTTGTCACGATCATCGTCACGGTTGGCGGCGTTCCCTATCTCGCCCTGCAGCTCACCGCAGTCCATTATCTCTTCGAGGTATTCGCCGGCACGTTTACCCCGCATAGTGCGGACAGGGCCCACGAACCCCATTGGCTGCTCTGGGGCCTCCTGTGCGTCATCGCCCTGTTCGTCATCCACAACAGCGAAAAATCGCCTCAAACCATGGATCGCGATGAAAGCATCGTGCGCACGCTGGCCAGCGATTCCGCTTTGAAGATGATTGCCTTCATAGCGGTGGGCATAGCCGCGACGACGTTTCTTTTCGGCACACCGGGCGAATTGCTCAGCCACCTCGCTGGCAGCAATACTGCCATCCCCGCACTGCAGGCACATGTCTCGTTGGCGAATGTTGTCGCGCTCGCGCTGATCGGCGCATCGACAACGCTGCTTCTGCCCAGTCAATTCTATCTCACGGTCGTGGAAAACAGGAGCAGACGGGAATTGTCGGCCGCGCGATGGCTGGTTCCGGCATGCCTGTTGATTGCCGGTCTTCTTGTTTTGCCGCTTGCGGCAATTGGCAACTGGATCCTGCCGTCCGGTGTCTCTCCCGATTTCTATTTTCTTTCACTCCCTCTGCGGGCCCATCAAAGCTGGCTGGGCGTTCTGGCTTTCGCTGGCGGTCTCTCGGCTGCAGCCACCATGCTGGTACTGCCTACCATTGTGTTGTCCATCATGATTTCCAACGACCTGATTTTGCCGACCCTGTTGAACTGGCCAAGGCGGGCGACATCGGCCGGCAAGGATGATTACACGGCCATCATTCCAAAAATCCGGCGTTGCTCCATCATTGCCATTCTGCTTGCCGCCTATGCCTACCAGTTCACAATAAAGGATTACGTTGACTTCGCGGAGCTCTCGCTCATTTCCGCGGTGAGCCTGATGCAGATGCTGCCGCCTTTTCTCGGCGGTTTTGGCTGGCGCAGGGCAACAGCACGCGGCGCACGGTGGGGTATGGCTGCAGGCACTGCCGTGTGGCTTTACACCATGCTTCTCCCCACTTGGCTTGATGAATCCTGCTCCCTTGTCACCAGCGGACCCTATGGCATCGGTCTCTTGCGCCCGCATCATCTCGGGGGATTGGACGCAAGTCCCGTGGTGAACGGGCTGCTGTGGAGCCTGACTGCCAACCTGGCTTTGTTCATCCTTGGCTCCCTGTCAAAAAGCGCGTCGCCGCTGGAGCGCATTCAAGCCAATATTTTCATCCCCGAAACGGGAGAAACCGCTCTTTCCAGCAGGAACCATCATGCCAACGTGACTGTCGATCACTTGAAGGACACCATATCCCGTTACATCGGCGCTGAACAAACCCGGCTTGCGTTCAATGCCTTTCATGACCAGAAAGGAATTACCCTGGAAGGCGCGGCCGATTTCAAAACGGTGCATTTCTCCGAACAGCTGCTTTCCAGTGTCGTCGGCTCGCCGTCCGCCAGGTTGATCCTGTCCCTTGCCATGGGTCCCTCCGGAGCGGCGCAGAAGCAGACGCAGATACTGCTTGATCACGCGACGGAAGCCCTGGTGCAAAACCGCGACCTGCTGCAAACGGCGCTAGACCGGGTGGATCAGGGGATCGGCGTTTTCGACCGGCAGTTCCGGCTCATGTGCTGGAACCGGCCGTTGCCGCTCATGCTCGATCTACCCGATCGCCTGCAGCGCATGGGCACACCGTTCCACGCTATTGTTTCCTTTCTCCTTGCGCAGAGAAACGCTGCTGCAAACGGCGGCGACGGCGCGTTGCAGGAGCTGGAAGCGCTGCCCGCGCGCTGGCGCATCGCCCTTGGCAATTCGGGCCGGATCATCGACATTCTTGCCAATGCCATACCGGACGGTGGCATGGTGGCAACCTTTACCGACGTCACCCAGACTGTCGAAACAGACAGAATATTGCGGCAAAGCAATGAGCGCCTCGATGCACGGGTGCGAGAACGCACGAAAGCGCTCACCCTTGCCAATCAGGAACTGGCCAAGGCACGGCGCCGCGCCGAGGACGCCAATATCAGCAAGACACGTTTTCTGGCCGATGCGGGGCATGATATTCTGCAGCCCCTCAACGCAGCCCGTCTCTATGCCTCGGCACTGACGGAACAGCTTGCCAAGCCGCAGCTGAAGGATCTTGCGACCAACCTCAATTCATCCCTTGAGGCGGTCGAGTCGATCTTCAACGCGTTGCTGGATATTTCACGGCTTGATGCCGGTGCCCTCAGGCCTGAGATATCGACCATTCCATTGAATATCATCCTCTTGCAGGTCTTTCGCGATTTTCTGCCGGTGGCGCAGGAAAGGGCGCTGGAGTTCAAACTGGTTGAAAGCTCGGTTGTCGTTGCAACCGACCCTCATCTTCTGCGGCGGCTTCTCCAGAACCTTGTTTCGAACGCCATCAAATATTGCAAATCGGGCAAGATACTCATGGGCGTTCGCCGTCGCGGCGATATGATCGAGGTTCAAATCTTCGATACGGGTATAGGCATAGCCAAAACCGAACTGAACATCATTTTCCGCGAATTCTCCCGGCTCTCCCGCGGCATGAGGGAATCGGATGGACTTGGGCTTGGCCTATCGATTGTCGAGCGCATCGCCGCACTGCTGGGGATGTCCATCGGCGTATCTTCCCGCGTTGGCAAAGGCTCGGTGTTCTCCGTCAGAATGCCGGTATGCTCCGATTCTGTGGTGCCGGTCATCAAGAATCCGGCGGCTTCAGAGCCCAATCGCGCGCTGGATGGCCTCAGGATTCTCTGCATCGATGACGACGAACGTTCTCTTGCCGGAATGAAGGAGCTGCTGCAGACATGGGGCTGCGTAGTGGAGGTCTTGACCAACGGCAAGGGCTTGGAGGCGCTATGCCAGAACCTTGGCGAACCACCGGATATGATCCTTGCCGATTACAATCTCGAAGATGAGAACGGAATTGACCTCATCGGGTATTTGCGCGGCCAGTATGGGTGTTCCATACAAGCCGCCCTGGTTACCGCAGACCGGTCGAGCCAATTGCGCGACCGGGCTGCCGCCGCAGCTATCCCGCTGATCAACAAGCCTGTGCGGCCCGCTGTCCTGCGATCGCTGCTATCCCATCTTCAAAACACCCCTGCGGACGCCTGAATGATTGCCCGCGCTAATGAAACTCCACCGTTCTGGCGTTCAGGGGCGCGGGGGTGCTGTTGAAACGGGACAAGCAAATGACCGCTTGTGTCCGGCTTTCAACACCAAGCTTGTAGAGAACCGCAGAGACGTGCGCCTTGATCGTGGCTTCCGACACGTTGAGTTCATGCGCAATCTGCTTGTTGAGCATACCGTCGGCCATCATGCCGAGAACCCGTCCTTGCTGCGGGGTAAGACGGCGCAAGCGGCCGACCAGCTCGAACAGTTCCTGATCCAGTTGTCCCCCGCCCTGACCGGTCAGCGGCGACCATATCTCGCCATCGAGTATTCTGCCGATGGCATCGGCAATCTCGTCAAGGGTTGAGGATTTGGAAATAAAGCCCAAGGCGCCGAGCGCAAGCGCCGTCCGGATGGTAACGGCATCATCGGTTGCCGAAACAATCGCTATCGGCACGCTCGGGTGCAGTGTACGCAAAGCAATCAAGCCAGTCAGACCGCTGACGCCGCCCAAGGCAAGATCGAGCAGCACAAGATCAACGTCGGCTGCATCGAGGATGTGCCTTTTGGCACTCTCCAGATCGCTGATCTCGATAATATCCGCGTCGCCTGTCTGCAGCATAAGTGCAGCTTTCAACGCACCCCGGAAAAGCGGATGATCGTCCACAATGACAAACTTAAATCTCATGCCTGAAAAGTCTCCGTTTTAAAATTGCAACATCTGAAAATCTAATCGTTTTAATAATAGCGACTAAAGCGCATTTTCCTGATATATCAAGACAAATCTATTGCGCGGGTAAGTTCAAAACCAATGCGGACTGTTCGTAGATGTCTGCTAAACACATGAATTGACTTGGCAAAACCTCAATCCCGCGCAATCATAGACCTATTTCGCCACTTTTCGAAAGAAAGATGTATGATAACGAATACACTTTACCCCGAGACCCAGCCCTATGCCGAGCAGATGCTCGCCGTGTCTGATCTGCACAGTATTCACGTGGAGGAATGCGGCAATCCCCAGGGCAAACCGGTCATCATGATCCATGGCGGCCCTGGCGGCGGGATCAACCCCGCCATGCGCCGGCTGCACGATCCGGAACTCTACCGCATCATTCTTTTCGACCAGCGCGGCTGTGGAAAATCAACGCCTTACGCTGAACTGCGCGAGAATACCACCTGGGATCTCGTGGCGGACATGGAGCGTATCCGTAACCATTTCGGCATCGATAAATGGCAGGTTTTCGGCGGTTCGTGGGGGTCGACACTGGCTCTTGCCTATGCGCAGACCCACCCCGCCCATGTCAGCGAGCTGATCCTGCGCGGCATCTTCATGATCCGCCGTTTCGAAATCGAATGGTTCTATTCCAACGGTGCGAGCATCATCTATCCCGACCGCTTCGAAGCCTATCAGGAGCACATTCCGGAGGCAGAACGCGGTGACATGATCGCGGCCTATTACAAGCGCCTTACCGACGAGGACCCGGCCGTGCGCCTGGCCGCCGCCAAATTGTGGGCTCGCTGGGAAGGTTCCGCGCTTTCCCTTCTGCCGGATCCGGCGCGGGAAGAGGCTTTTGCCGGCGATCATTTCGCCATCGCGTTTGCACGCATCGAATGCCATTATTTCCAGAACAGGGGCTTCTTCGAAACGGATGACCACCTCCTGCGCAATGCCCATCTGATCCGTGAAATTCCCGGCGTTCTCGTACACGGCCGCTATGACATGTGCACGCCGCTCCTGAACGCCTGGCATCTGAAAAAGGTCTGGCCGGAAGCCGACCTTCGCATTGTCGAAGATGCCGGGCATTCCGTCACGGAACCGGGCATTGTGCATGAGCTGATTGCTGCAACCAAAAGATTTGCAGCCTGACAGCAACGCAGGCAACCGGTTGTTTCGGCGGCCGGTTGCTTGGTTATGCCGCCAGATGCTTGCGGCGTGACTTGACCACCCACAAATGGCCAAAGGGATCGGTCAGCACACCGACGCGGTCACCATTGTCCAGTTCCTCGACGGCATTGCGCACATGGCCGCCTTCCGCCGTGGCGTGGTGCATGACACGGTCGACGTCGTCAACATGGATATCGAGCATGACTGGCGTCGCGCCAATCGCGTGGACAGAACGCGGCCCGCCCAGCGATGCATCCGCATCGCGTTTGGGGTTGGCGCCGACAATCATGATCACCGACGCGCCCATCCGCATTTCCGCGGCGATCAACGCGCCATTGTGCAGATACGGGCGCCCAACCACCCGCGCGCCGAATACATTTTCATAAAAATCCATGGCCATTTGCTGGTCGCCGTGGCGCACAAAAAGCCGGATGGAAATTTCACCGATCAGTCTTGGCCCCTCGTTCATCCTGTCCCTCCAGCGTCCATTAGCGAGGGACTAAAGTCGTATAAAAACGCGAACAAATCAAGAACAAAATGATCTTTGGAGCAAAGGTTTTGGCGTTTTCCGTGGAAAACATGCCTTGACAGATCGCCCCAGATTTGACCCGTTTCAGGTTTTCTGCGGCTGGCCCTGCTGCGGCTTGGCGCCGCTGTTATCGTTCTGGAATTCCTTGGCTATCCCCATGAAACGGCGCATGAATTTCTCCATGTAATTCATGCCCTTCTCGAACTCTTCATCGGAAGGAAGCGCATCGCGGACAACCGGCGGAATCTTGCCCATGCTGGCGACCGTGTCTTCCAGCTTGGCAACACGGGTCTTCAGATCCGCCACATCCTCCTCGTAGGCCCTGCGTTCATCCGCAGCGAGTTTGCAGATCAGCTGCCCGGACTTTTCCTGACAGATGGACATCTCTCCGGTCCTGTTGTTCATCCTGATGTAACCGGTATCGGTTTTTTCCAGGGAATAATTCGTGGTTTCCTCGGCCGTCGCGCCGCTCAAGGCTGCGATTGCGAGGAACGGAACAGCCGCAGCAGCGGCCAGCAGTGTTCGTGTGCGTGACATGACAGACCTCCGAAATGCTGAACCTCAAGCTTGAGAGGATAATACGCCGAAAATAGGAATGAGCGCCGAGATTTCTGTTACCGGCAGCAGTCTACCCTTTGCGTATTGCGGTTTTGCGTCTAGTAAATCCGCATGAGCAAACTGATTTACAAGATTGCCCCACGGGCACTGTGGCAGGCGGCGGAAGCCGCAGGCGTGTTTGATGGCGCACCGATCGACCATGCCGACGGCTATATCCACTTCTCCACCGCTGCACAGGCGGTGGAAACGGCGAGCAAACACTTTGCCGGACAGGATGACCTGCTGCTGGTCGCCGTCGAGACCGACCGGTTGGGTGATGCCCTGAAATACGAGGTTTCCCGCGGCGGCGACCTCTTCCCGCACCTCTACGCGTCTTTGCCGATGGCGGCCGTCCTGTGGGTCAAACCGCTGCCGCTTGACACCGATGGCAAGCACCAGTTTCCGGAGATGAATGCATGAGCGGACTGTTTCAGTCGCTGGGCCGCAAGGTCCTGTTTTCCTTCGACCCGGAAGACGCCCATGGCATGTCGATCAAGGCATTGAAGACCGGGCTGGTGCCGGGATGTACATTGCCGGACAGCCCCGCCCTGCAGGTTACCGTTGCCGGGCTGAAATTTCCCAATCCTCTCGGCATGGCCGCCGGTTACGACAAGAACGCGGAAGTGCCGGACGCCCTGTTGAAGCTCGGTTTCGGCTTTGCCGAGATCGGGACCCTCACGCCGCTGGCGCAATCCGGCAATCCAAAGCCACGCATTTTCCGCCTTGTCGACGACAATGCCGTGATCAATCGCCTAGGCTTCAACAATGAAGGCCACGAAGCCGCGTTCCAGCGGCTGTCATCGCGCAAGAATCGTCCGGGAATTGTCGGGGTCAATATCGGAGCCAACAAGGATTCAACCGATCGCGTGGCTGACTACGTCGCCGGCATCCGGAAGTTCCATACGCTCGCAGCCTACTTCACCGCCAACATCTCATCGCCCAACACGCCGGGCCTGCGGGATTTGCAGGCCCGTGACAGCCTCAAGGAATTGCTCGGCAAGGTACTGGAAGCCCGCGATGCGGTTGCAGCACAATCCGGTGTCCGGCGCCCGGTCCTTCTGAAGATCGCGCCGGATCTGCCTGAAGCCAGCCTTGACGATATTGCTGCCGAAATCGCGCTGCATCCGCTGGACGGCCTGATCATCTCCAACACCACCCTGTCACGCACGGGTTTGCGCAGCCCGCAGCACACGGCCGAGACCGGCGGTCTGTCAGGTGCGCCGATCTTCAATCGCTCCACGATTGTTCTGGCAAAGATGCGCCAGCGCGTTGGCCTCGCGCTGCCGATCATCGGTGTCGGCGGCATCGACAGCGCCAGGACGGCAATCGCCAAGATTCGCGCGGGTGCCGATCTCGTCCAGCTCTATACCAGCATGATCTACCATGGCCCCGGGCTCGCTGCTGAAATCCTCAAGGAGATGTCCGCCACGCTCAAGCGCGAAGGCATCAGCAATATCAGCGCATTGCGGGATCGTGACCTTGCGGATTGGGCGGCGAAAGACATTCCCGCCTGACGGCAGAGCGTAATTTTGCCACTGTTCCGCAATCCAACGGATGGCGGCGATAAACTCCAGCGAAATGGAAACAGAGTGATGACGCGCAAGAGACGGGTGGCAGTTCTATTCGGCGGCCGTTCGGCCGAACATGAGGTTTCCCTGCTTTCCGCCGGCAATGTCGTCAAGGCAATCGATACGTCAAGATATGAGGTGGTGCCTATCGCCATCACCCGCACCGGTCTATGGCTGCTTGTCGCGCTTGAAGATGGCGGCCTGCCAAAGGCTGTTCCGGCAACCGGAGCTGAAATCAGCCTGCTGCCCGGCGGCAAAGGCCGGCTTCTCGTTATGCCGGCAAGCGGCGCCCCGCATGAAATACCACCGGTCGATGTGGTCTTCCCCGTGCTGCACGGCCTCTTCGGCGAAGACGGTTCGGTGCAAGGCTTGGCGGAAGTTGCCGATGTGGCCTATGTCGGCTGCGGCATTCTCGGCTCCGCAACGGCGATGGACAAGGACATTGCCAAGCGCCTGCTCAAGCAGGCCGGCCTGCCCGTCGCCAAGGGCCTGACACTCCAGTTTGGCGAAACCGCCGGGTTTGACGACATCACGCGCGACCTTGGCACACCGGTCTTCGTCAAGCCCGCCCGGCAGGGCTCGTCCGTCGGCGTTGGCAAGGCTGCCACAGCCGAGGCTTTCGAGGCCGCCGTCAGGGAGGCATTCCGGCACGACCGCAAGGTCATCGTCGAGGAATTTGTCCAGGCCCGCGAGATCGAATTTGGCGTTCTCGAAGGCAGCGACGGTTCATTGACCGTTTCGGTTCCCGGCGAGATCGCTCCAGCCGCCAGCCATGGCTTTTATACCTATGAAGCCAAGTATATCGATGCCGATGGCGCGGCCTTGTCCATTCCGGCCAACCTTCCGGCATCTGTCCGGGAACAGCTGCAGGAGATGGCAGGCCGGGCCTTTCGGGCCCTCGGCTGTGAAGGCATGGCACGGGTCGATTTCTTCCTGCGGCCGGACATGAGCGCCGTCGTGAACGAGGTCAACACCATACCGGGTTTCACCAATATCAGCATGTACCCGAAGACACTGGGCGCGAGCGGCATTCCCTATCCCGAACTGGTGGACCGGCTGATCCAGCACGCGCTGGATCGCGCCGATCGCCAGCGCTCCTGAACGATCTAGCTGGCGAACTGCAGCCGCGCCCGCCGCGGCAGGATCGCCAGCAGCGACAGACCGCGCAGCCCGAGGAACAGGTGAAGCGCCAGCCAGAGCCCGTGATTGCCCAAGAACTGCGGCAGAATGAAATAGGCGGCGAAGTACCCGGCAAGTGACAGCATCATCATGTTGCGCATGTCGCGTGACCAGGTGGCGCCGATGAATACGCCGTCCATATGGAAGGCCAGCAGCCCGGTAACGGGCGCGAGGGCCGCCCACGGCATGTAGAGTGCGGCCATGGCCTGCACATCCGCAGATTTGATCAGAACCGCCACGATGGCATTGCCGTAGATGAGGAAGAACAGCGCCATCAGCGAAGCAAGGACCAGCCCCCACAGGAATGAAAGCTTGATGCCGCGATCAAAGGCCGGGCGATAATGGGCGCCGACGGCACGGCCGGAAATCTGCTCGGCTGCCGTCGTCACGCCATCAATGAGATAGCCCGAGATCAGCAGAAAATTCATCAGCACGGCGTTGGTTGCCAAGGTCACGGCACCGGCCTCGGTACCAGCGCGGGTGAAATAGGCATAGGCGATCAGCAGGAAGAACGAGCGCAGCATGATATCGCGGTTGACCGCAAACATCCGCCGGATGGCCGGCATATCAAGGATACGCGCAAGCGATGGATTGGGAACGGCCCGAAACTGCCAGTAGACCATGGTCAAGCCGACAACCAGCGCGACGCTTTCGCCAAGCACGGTTCCCCAGGCAATGCCCGCCACGCCCCAGCCCATGACCAGACCGAGCCAGCAGGTCATGACCACATTGACGCCGTTGAGCAGGAATTGCAGGTAGAGGCCCTGCATCGCCTTGCCCTGCCCGAGCAGCAGGCCGAGAACGACAAAATTTCCAAGCGCCATCGGCGAGGAAAACAGCCGGATCGACACATAGGTGGACATGGCGTCAGCGACCGCCTGATCCGGGTTCATGAAACGAACCGTTGCAGTCAGCACCAGCGGCGTTACGGCAATGAAAACAAAGCCGACAAGCACGGCTATGCCAATTGCCCGCCAGAACACCGCTTGCTGTTCCACATTGTCATGACGGCCCATCGCCTGCGCCACCAGCCCGGTTGTTCCGGCGCGCAGGAAATTCATGGTCGAGAAGAGAAAATCGAAAACCAGAGCCCCGATCGCCAGCCCGCCGAGCAGATGCGGATCGCCGAGCTGGCCAATGACAGCCGTATCGACGAGACCGAGCAAGGGCGTCGTCAACGATGCCAGCATCACGGGAATCGTGATCGACAGCATCAGACGGTTCGTCACCTCGAACGGGCGAACGATTTTTGATCCATCAGGATGGGACACTTGCGTTGACATGGGACACCGGGAAAGACGCCAGAGGGGCTATCGATATCCTATGCCATTGCGCGCGGCGCTTTTCCAGAACTATCGGCCAATCCCGGCCGATAGTTCAGCTGGCAAGGACCAGCGCCCAATACCGCTGACTGCTGCCGCTGGCAGCTTCCGAATAGGCAAGACCGAACCGGGTGAACTTCTGATCCAGCATATTGCGGCGATGCGGCGGCGAGGCCATCCACATGGCAAAGAGCCGGTCGAGTTCCATGCGGCCGACGGCGATATTCTCCGCAGCAATGCCGTGGATCTCGTTGTTCCGCACACGGGTGGCAAAATCACGCCCCCAGCCGGTCGTATGGGACATCCGACCGGCGCTGGCCATGTAACCCGCCTGCTGCAGTGCGGCGCTTTCCAGAGAAGAATCGGCGGTCAGGCCAGCCAATCCATTGGAAGAGCGTATATTCTGCACAAGCGATGTCGCTGACGCCGATACACCGGCACTTTTCCCCGGCGTGCGTGTCACTGTCTGGCAGGCGGCCAGCGGCAACAGCGCCGACACGGCGGCGAACCCAAGCACGCTGCGGCGTGACAAATGAAATCTATGGTTGGGCATAAGCAATTCCTGAATGAGGCGCACTGCCGATATCCAGCAATTGTGGCTCATTCAGGCCAAGGCGATGTTTTTGCGTTTAACGCCGGTAGCTCAGCAGCCGCAAAATGATGAAGCACGGCACAACCACGACCGCGCCCAAGAGGAAGTAACCGGCGAAACGCTCGATGGCGCCAAAACCGAGGTTCCAGATGCGGCGGGCAAAATTCTCGAAGCCATACAGAATATCGAGCGGCGACCAGTTGAACGCGTTCATGATCACGCCGACGAAAAGCGATACGAGAATGAGCTTGAGCAGAACACGGCCCGGCGTGTCTCCCAGAAAACGGTTCATCTTGTCCGACATTGATACTCCGATAGCGGCGGCGGCAATTGCAGCGATGGTGTTCACATATGGCCATATGCGGCCCGGTTCAAGCAATTGCACGGCGATAGCGGATTCGCCAAGCGTTCCAGTCGAAATATATCCCGGATAAGGCCGGCAGGACGGTCAAATTGGTTTCAATGCCGATCCTGCACGAAAATATCGACGGTTTTTGCCGCCGCAATGAAGGCTTTTCGGGCTTCGCCGACCGTTCTTTCGCCATTCAGGGCATCATGGCATATTTGTTGTGCGGCGAGATAGCTCGGTCCGTGCCGGGCCGGCCAATCCTCCGACAGAAATTCAGCGGCTTCTTTTACCGAGGCTATACTTCGGTATTTGCCTATCTGCCTGGTTTCTACGGTCACAGATTCAAATGTCAGTTTACGCATGATGTGAGACGCCCAAGAAACAGCCATGTCCCCTCAAGCTTTCATTATATTGGCATTCGATAGTGAGTACAACTCTTCCGGCCGGGCATACCACCAGGCAGGATATGCCTGAAGGCCATTGCCGTGCGACGAGTGCCCTCGATCACAGTGCGTCTGAAGATGATCGCGTTACTTGCCGCATTCTTCGAACAACCTGGAAACAACAGGCAAAAAGTGATCTTCATAGGTCAAGCAGGATTGATAAATACCCGCCGCAACCCTTTCACGTCCGATTTCCTCCCACTCGGGATTTTTCGGTGTGTGCCAATCCGTGACTTGAGAAATCAGCACTTCCCTGTCCATTGCTGCGGGATACTGTTTCAGAATAGAGCGCGCCTCATCAACCAGTGGAAGATAACGCCCCACCGCCGCCAGTTTTCGCGTGCGGGCTTCGCCATCCAAAACCAGTTCACAGACACGATCGCCTTTTGCTCCAGCCGTCGCCGCGGAAAAGAGGAGTTCGGCCGGTTTGCCGCGCGCGGACAGTCGCTTTTGCAGGATCGCGCCCATGGCCGATGCCAGGTCGTGGATTGGATTGTATCCATCACGTGCATCCGCAACTATTCTGTAAGAATGATGCTCTCCAATATCAGCCTCAATTGACGCGATCACTGCCGCGAAAAACCCGTGATCATGACGTGCCAGCGCTTCGTACCAAAGCCTGTCCGAAATATCGCCAAATATCGCGCCTGCAGCGGATCCGGTTTTTTCGATGATTTCCCGGGAATAATGCGTTCGGGACTGTTCCTTGCTCCCAGACCCGTCTGTCAGAAAGAAAACAAGGGGCTTGTTCAATTCCACCCAATGGTGAATGCGCAGCTCATGCCCAGGATGCGCCAAAAGAAGAATACTTAGTGTTTGTTTATTCTGCATTGGTGAAATAGACCATAGCTGCGCAACAAAAGCATCGGGGAAATATAAAGTGCGTGTTCTTATTACAAATTTTGTTTTTGGAATGCGGTCCGGATCTGAAAGTGTCGTCGAACTGCTGGCTGACGCACTTCGAGGCGCAGGCCACCAAGTTATGATTTTTGCCCCGACATTGGTCGGCGACACCAACTGGATGATACAGAAGGGACATCAGATCTATCATGCGATAGATCAGATACCCTATCGGCCTGATGTCATTCATGCCCACCATGTGTCCCCATGCTTTATTGCCATGGCACGTTTTCCCGACGTGCCGGTCGTCTACACCTGCCACAGTTCCGTGTTCGAGATCGAAGCGCCTTTGCTGCACCCGCAGATCAAGCACTATGTCGCCGTAGATGCAGCGTGCAGAGACAAATGTTTGTCCAGAGGCATCCCGGCCAATCGCCTGACCACGATAGAAAACGCCGTTGATTCAGCGCGTTTTATCGCAAGGCCCCCTCTTCCGGACCGGCCCCGGAAGGCGCTCCTGCTTACCAAGGCCAGCGGTCATGCTGAATTGGTGCGGCGCGCGTGTGCCGCAGAGACCATGACCCTTGACGAGCTGGGCCCTGGAACAGGCAAGTTTTCCGATGCGCTTGAGAAGGAATTGCTCAAATATGATTTGGTCTTTGCAACGGCACGCATGGCGCTGGAAGCGGCCTTTGTCGGATGTGCGGTTGTTGTATGTGATGGTCGCGGCTTTGCCGGGCTTCTCACGACCCGCAATGTCGCGGCCTGGCGGAAGAACAATTTTGGTGTGCGGTTGCTCGCCCGGCCGACAACTGTCGGGCTATTGCAGGAAGCGATCCAGCATTTCGACGCCAAGGACGCGGCAGATGTAGCCGATTATCTGCGTGAGCATTCGCCGGCGGACAAATATGTATCCCAATACGAAAAGCTCTACCGTTCGGCCATCAAGGCAGGATCACCCGGCCTGCCCGTGCTTGGTCTTGCCAATGGCCAATGGGCGCAGGAACTCGTTGCAACCGCTGAAAAAAGAACCTGGTTTCGTATCGCCTCTGAAATGCATTGGATGCCGGAAACAGACACTCTCAGGCAAATCCTGGATCAATCAAAATCAGAGATCCTTGCTGAACTGCATTCGGTGACAGAGCGTCATCTGCCCAATTCCCACTCCATGGAAACGCTCGCTCAAACATTGACCACGAAAATCGATAAACTCGATCGTGAAATTTCAACGTCAACGAATATCCTGGTGAGTTTGAAGGCCATGTATCAAGCGCTCATACCATCTCCACTCAGGCGCGTTGGCGCGGTGTTGCGGGCGCGCTCAAAGCGGCACAACAAATCGCCGTAGCCGAAAATATCCGGCGCGAGAACCACCTCAAATGCAAAAGCCCCCGCGTCCGGAGATACGGGAGCTTTGGAATATCGCACCAATCCTGTCGATTGGCCATTTCGGTCTCAGCGGCGGGCGTCCAACAGGTCGTTCACTTTGTCAATTTGCGCCGTCGTGAGTGTCCGATGGAAATCCGTGCTCAATTTGGCTTCAGCAGCTTCGAGGGCCTGCTCCCGCAACGTGGGATCAGTAATGGCGAGGGCTGCTTCGCGGCTGCGTTCGTAAGCGGCGATCTTGCCGACGGAGGAATTGGGGGCTGCCCGCTCCCGTGCCCGCGCGGATGCATGTGCTGCGTTGAGCGGACCCAAGGTATTCTTGTCCAGATCCCTGTCACTCAGATCTGCTTCCTTGGTCTTGGATTTGTCATTTGCATGGTCGCCCTTGGCATTGCCATGGCCTTCGCCGCCATTGCCTTTTCCGCCGCCCTCTCCGCCACCATTGCCATTGCCATTTTTGGCCAGTGCAGAACCGACAAGGCTGTAATTGTCCGTCGTCGAGAGTGCAGTGCCGGCAACCAGCAAACCAAAACATGCAACGGCAACAAAACCGCGCTTCACAAGAGTCATACCCATCTCCTCAATATGTCCCGGTGATCGTTCCCCTGCCGGAACGTTAAGAATCCGTTTAGGGCCATTATGAGGCGCTAATAGCGATAATAGTGCCTGTGATGACGATGGTGCTTCCAATAGCCGGGACGATGGTGCCGATTATTCCAGTGGTGGCGGCGATGGTGATGACCTCTCCAGCCGTGCCGATAATGATGGCGGTGGCCCCAATGCCTGCCGCGATTGTGCTTGTATTTGACCAGCTCCACATTCGAAGCGATCGGCGCGCGTTGGACGGAGATAGGCGAGGCCTGCGCGGATACGATTGATGTCAGGCCCATCACAAGCGCGATGAGGCCAGCAGCCACTAGGGAAAGAATATTCTTCATGACAGCTCCCTCCAGATGATCCCGCTCCACATTACGCCGTTGTCGATGAACATTCAAACAAGTACGCCGCGGCAAGCGAAAAGCAGGCGGGTCTATTCGCCGCGAGGCAATTTTTCGAGCACAAGCTGCAGAGTGGAGGTCAAAACGTCGATATTCTCTTTGCCAGCGACGCTTTCCCAGTTCTGTTGAATACGTTTGCCCGCCGCCATCGCCGTGGGCTGCACCGCCTGCCCCCGGGCTGTGAGAAAGACCAATCGCCCCCGCTTGTCCCGAGGATCGGGGCGACGCTCCACATAGCCAAGCTTTTCAAGCTCTTCTACCGCCTGAGTGATCGATTGTTTGCGGGTTTTTGACAGTTTCGACAATTCGCTGACCTGAATTCCGGACGAAGGCGTAAAGGCCAATACATTCGAATGGGATGGACGGATATCGACGAACCCCGCCTCATCAAGCGCGGTGTCGATGGCCTGCGTCCATTGCTGATGCAGGAGCCGCAGAAGAATTCCGAGATTGGGCGTTGGTGAACTCATCAGCGTGCTGTTTCCTGTTCGTGTGCGGAGCCAGAATCCTTCAGATATTGACAGGTGACTGTCTACACGATATTAGACAGTCACCTGTCAATATCTGAAGAGGATAATCTCATGCCATCCATCTCCATCCTTGATTCAACCCTATACTATGAAGAGATGGGCGTGGGTACGCCCATTGTATTTCTCCATGGGAATCCCACCACATCGCATTTGTGGAGAAACATTACCCCCGCTCTGTCGGGTTATCGCCGTCTCGCTCCCGATCTGATCGGCATGGGGCGCTCGGGCCGCCCCTCCCTCGACTACAGTTTTGCCGATCAAGCCCGATATCTCGACGCCTGGTTCGATGCGCTGGGATTGACCGATGCCATCCTTGTCGGCCATGACTGGGGCGGTACGCTTGCCCTGGATTGGGCGGCGCGTCATCCGGAGCGGGTGCGGGGCGTCGCCTTCATGGAAACAATTCTGCGGCCGATGCGGTGGGCCGATTTTCCGCCGGAGGTTGCAGAACGGTTTCGTGCATTGAAGACGGAGGGGCTTGGCGAGACCATCGTGCTCCAGAGCAATAGCTTCATCGAACAAACCTTGCAGGCAACGGTGCTTTCCGGCCTTTCAAGCGAAGATATCCATGCCTATACGCAGTCATACACCACCCCTGAAAGCCGCCGGGCCATTCTCGAATGGACGCGCTCAATGCCTGTCGATGAGGAACCGGCGGCGGTGATTGAAAGAGTGCGGCATTTCAACACCTGGCTTGCCGACAGTGTCGATGTTCCGAAACTGTTGATTGCGTTCGAAGGATCGGGGAAAAACCTGGCGATCGGGGCGGACATGGTAGCCTGGTGCAGGGCCAACTATGCCAACCTAAGCGTTGTCAATTGTGGTGCCGCCAAACACAATGCACCGGAAGATCAACCCGAGGAAATCGCGCAATCACTTGGCAAGTGGCTGGAGCAGATCAATATTTGACAACCGATTCAACGCGAGGCGGCATCCTTGCTGCCGTCTTGCGTTCCATGCAAACAAGGGATGGAGCGGGTGAAGGGAATCGAACCCTCGTATGCAGCTTGGGAAGCTGCCGTTCTACCATTGAACTACACCCGCCTATGCCCGCAGACTTGCCTCGGGCAGATAACGGGAATGAAAAGCAGCCGGGATCGATAGTCAACCGGATTCGCACATCACCCTGCAAACAGCATGTATATCAGCTGCGGCGCATGCGGCCGGCGATGGCGACAATGCCAAGGCCGATCCAGCCCAGCACCGCAATCAGCAGAAGCGGCGCGGCCGGGATCATCAGCCAGCCCAGCACACCCATGGTGTGAAGCGTATCGCCAATGTCGATGCCGCCCAGCAGACACGGGTGAACGCTGTTCTCATCCACCGTGCAGCCAAGCGTATTGGCGATCGCATAGGTCACCAGGACCGACAACAGCGGCAGCAGCGCAATGAACGTCAGAATGGCGAGCACGACAGCTGCTGCACGCCGTTTCGAGCCGGTTTTCCGAGGCATCGCAAACCTCCAATCCTGCATGACAAATCCCAGGAATACATCCAGGCCGTCAAATCGGCGTCTTGTCAATCAACCGCGGTTCACGACCGGAAATGTTTGGAGAGTTTCAGGCCCTGCGCCTGATAGTTCGAGCCGAGGTCGGTGCCATAAAGGGCCTTGGGCCGCTCCAGCATATGCTCATAGATCAGGCGGCCGACAATCTGGCCATGCTCGAGAATGAATGGCACCTCGTGGCTGCGCACTTCAAGCACCGCGCGGCTGCCGGTTCCGCCTGCTGCGGTGTGCCCGAAACCCGGATCGAAGAACCCGGCATAGTGCACGCGGAATTCGCCGACCAGCGGATCGAACGGCGTCATCTCCGCCGCATAAAGCGGAGGAACATGCACGGCTTCACGCGACACGAGAATGTAGAATTCATCGGGATCAAGCACCAGTTCGCGCGCGCCGCGATCATGGATCGGCTCCCAGAAATCGAAGAGGTCATGCGCCCCGCGCTTGTCGACATCCACCACACCCGTGTGGTGCTTGCCGCGATAACCGACGAGGCCGTTCGCATCGCCGGTCAGGTCGATGGACAGGGCAATGCCGCCGCCCGATATGTTCGGCGTATCCGACGCCACGAGCGTCTCGCTTGCATGCAGTGCGGTCAGTTCCGTCTCGTCGAGCTGTGCCCGTCCGGTGCGGAAGCGTATCTGCGAGAGACGCGATCCTGCCCGCGCGACAATCGGGAAGGTACGCGGGCTGACTTCGAGATAGATGGGGCCATTATATCCCGCCGGCACCTTGTCGAATTCCTGTGCCCCATCAACGATGACGCGGGTGAAAATATCAAGACGCCCGGTCGAACTCTTGGGATTGGCCGATGCCGAAACCCCGGCGGGCAGCGCCAGGCTTTCCAGCAGCGGGACGATATAGACACAGCCGGTTTCCAGCACGGCACCGTGACTGAGGTCGATCTCGTGCAGCTTGAGTTTTTCCAGCTTGTCGATGACCGGCGTTCCCGGACCCGGCATGAAACTGGCGCGCACACGATAGGCTTTCGTGCCCAGGCGCAGGTCCAGACTGGCCGGCTGGATCTGATCGGCGTCGAAATCACGCTCGGTTTTCAGCGCACCGGCCTGATGCAATGCCCTGATGCCACTATCCGCCAGAATGCCCGCTTCACGTATACTCATATCGACCGCCGAAACCTCACACAATTTCCCAAAAGCTTTAGCGTCTCACCCGATTGACGCAAGCCGCCAAGAGGATTAAAGCAATTTTATCCCGTGGTGATTTGGCCGGCCGGCTTGCAGCCACGTTAAACAATTTGCTAAAAGAGGCCCGGTCTCGTCCGGCCTTTTTGCGATTCCCGCAAGGCCGGTTTTTTATTGGCCAGATTCTGGCAGATTGAGAAGACGATGACCACAACCCGTAAGCTGCGCCCCGCGACACAACTCGTTCATGCCGGAACCTTGCGCTCCGGTTTCGGTGAAACATCGGAAGCCCTCTTCCTCACTCAGGGCTTTGTCTATGACACGGCGGAAGCTGCCGAATCCCGCTTCAAGGGCGAAGAACCCGGCTTCATCTATTCGCGCTACGCCAATCCGACAACCGATATGTTCGAAAAGCGCATTTGCGCGCTCGAGGGCGCGGAAGATGCGCGCGCAACGGCTTCGGGAATGGCTGCGGTTGCGGCAGCAATCCTGTGTCAGGTCAAGGCCGGAGACCACGTTCTGGCAGCGCGCGCCCTGTTCGGCTCGTGCCGCTACATCATCGAGACGCTCCTGCCGAAATATGGCGTGGACTTCACCCTGATCGACGGCTCGAGGGCCGAGAACTGGGAAAAGGCCATCCGCCCGAACACCAAGGCGCTGTTCCTGGAAAGCCCGACCAATCCAACACTCGAGATCGTCGATATTGCCGCCGTGGCAAAGGTCGCCAATTCCGTCGGCGCCAAACTGATCGTCGACAATGTGTTTGCGACCCCGCTGTTCCAGAAGCCGCTGGAACTTGGCGCCCACATCGTCGTCTATTCGGCCACCAAGCACATTGAAGGCCAGGGACGCTGTCTTGGCGGCGTCATCCTTTCCGACAAGAAATGGATTGACGAAAACCTCCACGAATATTTCCGCCACACCGGCCCGGGCCTCAGCCCGTTCAATTCCTGGATCATGTTGAAGGGGCTTGAAACCCTGCCCGTCCGCGTCCGCCAGCAGACCGAAAGTGCGGCGAAAATTGCCGACTTCCTCGCGGACCATCCGGCAGTTTCCAGGGTTATTTACCCCGGCCGTGCGGATCACCCGCAGGCGGACATCATCGCCAAACAGATGACCGGTGGTTCCACGCTTGTGGCCTTCGAACTCAAGGACGGCAAGAAGGCGGCCTTTGATTGCGAGAACGGACTGGAAGTGGTGCGGATTTCCAACAATCTTGGAGATTCGAAGAGTCTCATCACACACCCCGCGACAACCACGCACAAAAACCTTACAGATGAAGCACGTGCAGAACTTGGCATTTCGGACGGGCTGCTGCGCCTGTCGGTTGGCCTGGAAGATGCCGATGATCTGATCGAGGATTTCGATGCTGCCCTCAAGGCAGCCAAGTAAGACAGGACCAATCCCGCACTGAAACCAATTTCAGTGCGGGAGCGGTATATTTAAGTATAAACGTTGCAGAATGTTGGCTATTCACATTAAATTTAATCATCTTTATGTATTGTAATGGTTGACGAGACGGCCACGACCCGCAATATCATTGATAAGACAAGGTTTATCATGTATCGCGCAGTCACTCAGAATATTGAAGTAATCGTAGAACCATTCTATCTGGAGGAGCAGTCCAATCCGGAAGAAAACAGATATGTCTGGGGATACCGGATTACGATCGCCAATGAATCCGACGGCACCGTCCGGCTTCGGGCGCGCTATTGGAAAATCACCGATGGGAACGGCCAGATCGAAGAGATTCGCGGCCCTGGTGTCATCGGTGAACAGCCGGTGCTCAATCCCGGAGACTCGTTCCAGTATTCCTCAGGCTGCCCGCTGACAACGACATCCGGTGTAATGGTTGGCCGTTATTCCATGGAAAGCGAAACCGGAAACTTGTTCGACATCGAGATACCGGCTTTTTCGCTTGATTTGCCGGATCAATTGCGGACATTGAATTAATTCTCGACCGGACTGTTGCCTTTGCGGAGCGCAATCGTTGCAAGCGCCGTTTTGATCACATGCATGAGTACACGCCCTGATGACCAGCCAAACTGAAATGCCGTACCTGAAGGCGCTTGCCTGCTCCGTTGTCACCTTTGCCATTGGTGTCGGCGCACTTTTTATGGGCTATGCCCTGCCAAGCATTCAGGCCGGCAAGGCCGGCATGCCGGAACTTCTGGCGCTGGCGCTTGTGCCAGGTCTTGTCGTCGGCCTCTTCGCCAAACGTTCGGCGAAGCCGTGGCCGTTGTGGCTGATCATCGGTGCGTTCCTGATTGTCCTGGTTGCAGTCACCGGTGCCCACGAGGCGCTGGTATCCTGGCGGATCGCCAACGGGCTGCTGAAATAGCAATTCACCTGCGGCGCTTGTGACGCCGCATTACGCCTTCTTGACGAATTCCGTTTTCAGAACCAGGCCTTTGACCTGTTTGGTGTTGCACTCGACTTCACCCTCGCGGCCGTTCAGGCGGATATTCTTGACGAGCGTACCCCGCTTGATCGTCTCAGATGTTCCCTTGACTTTCAAATCCTTGATCAGGGTGACGGAATCGCCGTCCTGAAGCTCATTTCCGTTGCTGTCGCGTACGTCCACAGGGGCAATCCTCGTTTGGATAATCAGTTCTTTGGCAGGAATTCCGCCGGGTCAAACTCGTAATGGGTCGAGCAGAACTCGCAGGTCACGCTGATCTTGCCATCTTCGATGCTGTCCGTGATTTCTTCGGCGGTAAATCCGGAGAGGACGCCTGCAATCTTGTCACGCGAGCAGGAACAATCGTCATTCACCGGCACTGCGTCGAACACGCGGACGCCGCGTTCATGGAACAGGCGGTACAACAGCCGCTCCGCACCCACCTGCGGA
This sequence comes from Phyllobacterium sp. MT110, assembly GCF_058792715.1. NCBI lineage: Bacteria > Pseudomonadati > Pseudomonadota > Alphaproteobacteria > Hyphomicrobiales > Phyllobacteriaceae > Phyllobacterium > Phyllobacterium sp. MT110. The sequence continues at coordinate 59,820 of NZ_JBXAFE010000008.1, read as the reverse complement.
TCGGTCAGTTCCGAACTCTCGATGGTCGCAACCAGAGCCTTCACTTCAGCCCAATCATCGTCCTCTTCAATATCGTCCTCATCCTCATCGGTATCCGGCGCATCGCCCGCAGGCAGATCCCGCTGGCGGATACGCAGCTCGGATTCCGGCAGGAACTGCACGATCAGCCCTCCGGCGCGCCATTGCTCGACGGGTTTGCCATCCTCGCCGCGCTCTATGAGCTTGGCGACGGACAGGCGGATATCGGTCGGAATCTGCTCCGACTGGCGGAAATAGGTCTTGGCTATTTCCTCCAGATTGGAACCGTCGAGTGCAACGATGCCCTGATAGCGCTGGGTGTACTCACCCTGATCAACCGTCAGCGCCAGCGTTCCCGTCCCCATCAACTGCTCCGGCGAAAGCCGGTGTGCGGCGATCGCCTCGGCCAGCCGGTCTTCGTCATAGCGGGCATAGGCGCGCACCGAATTCGGCGTGCGGAAATCAACCACCAGCATGTCGACAGGCCCATCGGACTGCGACTGGAAAATGAACTTGCCGTCGAACTTCAGTGACGTTCCCAAGAGCACGGTCAGGACAATCGCTTCAGCCAGGAGCTTTGCAACCGGCTCCGGGTAGTCGTGCCGGCTGAGAATATCGTCCAGTGTTGCACCCAATTGCACGGCGCGGCCGCGTGCATCGAGTGTCTCGACTTGGAACGGCACAACCGCATCATCCCCGGCGAAGACGTATTCGTCGGAGCGCTTGGTGATGTCAGGCATATCAGACACGCGGGCGACCTCCTTCGAGACACCAGGCTAGAATGGCTTTTTGCGCATGCAACCGGTTTTCGGCTTCATCGAAAACGACCGAGTGCGGCCCGTCAATAACGGAATCCGTTACTTCTTCGCCGCGATGGGCAGGCAGGCAGTGCATGAACAGGGCATCGGGATGCGCGTGCTTTATCAGGGCATCATTGACCTGATAGGGCATGAACACATTGTGACCGCGCGCACGGCCTTCCTGTCCCATCGAAACCCATGTATCGGTGACGATGCAGTCAACGCCCTCGACAGCCGCGATAGGATCGGACGTCAGCTTGACATTGCCGCCGGCGCTATTGGCCCAGGCGAGATATTTGCTCTCGGGCTCGCTGCCTTCCGGCGTGGCAATGTTCAGGTTGAAATCAAAGCGCACAGCCGCTTCGACGAGCGAATGCAGCACATTGTTGCCATCGCCTGTCCAGGCAAACGTCTTACCCTTGACCGGACCGCGATGCTCTTCGAACGTCATGATATCGGCCATGATCTGGCATGGATGCGTGTCGTCCGTCAGGGCATTGATGACGGGAACCGTGGCATTCTCAGCCATTTCGATCAGCCGGTCATGGGTCGTCGTGCGCATCATGATGATATCGACGTAGCGCGAAAGCACCTTTGCTGTATCCGCAATGGTCTCGCTGCGTCCAAGCTGCATTTCGGAACCGGTGAGCATAATGGTTTCGCCGCCCAGCTGGCGCATGCCGACATCGAAGGACACACGGGTCCGCGTCGAAGGCTTGTCGAAAATCATTGCAAGCACCTTGCCTGCAAAGGGCTTCTCAATATTGCCTGCCTTGAGGCGGTTCTTGCGCGCGCGCGCATCATCAAGAATGGAACGCAACACACCGGAAGAAAGCGCCGAGATGTCCGTGAAGTGACGGAGGTCCTGCTTGATTGTCATGACAGTTCCCTACGCACTCTTCTGCCGGGCCGTGACCGACAGGCGTTCGGCAGCGGCTTCAATCCGGGAAAGGGCCTCGCGGGCCTCTTCTTCGGTCACGACCAAAGGCGGCAGCAACCGGATGACGTTGTCGCCGGCACCAACGGTGAGCAGGTGTTCGTCACGTAGGGCCTGAACAAGCGCTGTGTTGGGAACAACACTCTTGATGCCCATCAACAGGCCGCGGCCGCGTACTTCCGCAATAACCTCGGGATAGCGATCGGAGATCGAGGCGAGGCCCTGCTTCATGAAGAGGGCGACCTGCTGCACATGCTCGAAAAAGCCGTCGGCGAGAATGACATCGAGCACAGCGTTGCCGACGGCCATGGCGAGCGGATTGCCGCCATAGGTCGTGCCATGCACGCCGGCTGTCATGCCCTTGGCTGCCTCGGCCGTTGCGAGACAGGCGCCGAGCGGGAAACCGCCGCCGATGCCCTTGGCGACAGCCATGATATCGGGCGTGATACCCGACCACTCATATGCAAAGAACTTGCCCGTACGTCCGACACCCGACTGAACTTCATCGAGGATCAGCAGCAGGCCGTTCTCGTCGCAAATCTTGCGCAGACGGCGCAAATCCTCATCCGGCACGGGACGCACACCGCCCTCGCCCTGGATCGGTTCAATCAGGATGGCAGCGGTCTGGGGACCAATGGCCGCCTTCAACGCCTTCTCGTCGCCGAAGGGCACCTGATCGAAGCCCGAGACTTTGGGGCCGAAGCCTTCGAGATACTTTTCCTGGCCGCCGGCAGCGATCGTCGCCAGCGTCCGGCCATGGAACGCGCCTTCGAACGTGATGATATGAAACCGTTCCGGGTGACCGTTGACATAGTGATAGCGCCGGGCGGTCTTGATCGCGCATTCCAGCGCTTCCGCCCCGGAATTGGTGAAAAACACCTTGTCGGCAAACGTGTTGTCCACGAGACGCTGACCAAGACGCCTTTGCCCCGGAATTTCATAAATATTGGACAGATGCCAGAGCTTGTCAGCCTGGGCCTTCAGGGTTTCGACGAGATGCGGATGCGAATAACCCAGCGAATTGACGGCAATGCCGGCAGCGAAATCCAGATAGCGTTCGCCGCTCTCGGTCGTCAGCCAAACACCGTCTCCTCGCTCAAAGCGCAGATCCGCACGAGCAAAAGTGTCGTATAGCGGTTGCGCGTTTGCGTCCGTCATGTCGTTTCGGGCCTCCAATACCCTGTTTTGATCTGCTGTTTGCTAAGAAGAAACCGGCAGCGATGAAATCAAAAAGCCGCCCACAAGGGCGGCCTGACGCTGGTAATATCATCATTCAATCCGCAATTGTCAAATGAACACTTCAAAAACATAACCGCGACAGTGCGTCCGCGCGAGGCGGTCTTTCCATAAGGTTTTCAAATCTGTAGCCAAGCGACCATACGGAAAGCGACGGGATTTGCGAGAAATGTCATTTATGCCGCGTTTTCACGCGCAAGTTGGGGAAAACCCAAAAAAGCAAGCCGCTTCCCACGCCCGACTCTTGTCACAGAGTCATCGCATATTGTAGCTTGAGAAACGGAATAGCTAGATTTCGTGCGGCGGACCTCGTCACCTGGATAGATATAGTATCTGCAATCTGGAGCAATCCAGATGTGAGGGAAGGATTCAGCCTAGAGTCCGCACAATACGGAGCCAAGGAAGATGAACTGGACAGATGAGCGCGTAGAACAGCTGAAGAAGCTTTGGGCCGAAGGTCTGAGCGCAAGCCAGATCGCTGCACAGCTGGGTGGCGTCAGCCGCAATGCGGTCATCGGCAAGGTGCACCGCCTGAAATTGTCAGGCCGCGGCAAGACCACATCGACCCAGACACGCAGCAAGAAAGTCAACACGACCGTTTCGGCCGGACATCGCAGCAGCGTCAGCACGTCGGCGCAGATGACGAGCCGCGTTGTGACCAAGAGCGTTGGCGCAACAGCGCTGCAGCAGGAATATTTTGTCGACACGGTTACACAGACCGTGATGAAGCCCTCGACGGATGTCGTGGTGCCGATCTCGCGGCGTCTCGAACTGGTGCAGCTCAGCGAGCGCACCTGCAAGTGGCCGATGGGCGATCCGTTGCAGCCTGATTTTCACTTCTGCGGAAATGATGTCGGCGAAGGCGGCCCATACTGCACCTATCATGCCCGCCTGGCCTATCAGCCGGCGTCCGATCGCCGCCGCGCCCGGTAATCGGCAAGGCACGTAGATAGGGAAAGGCGCCGTCAGGCGCCTTTTTTGTTGGCGTCAAGCCTTGGCTTTCTGCGGGCCGAAGGCAACCGTGAACGATGAGCCTTCGCCGACGCGGGAGCGAACGACAAGCCGGGCCCGGTGCCGCGTAAGGATGTGCTTGACGATTGCCAGACCGAGGCCTGTGCCTTTCTGGGCCCGGCTGGTTTCGATATTGACGCGATAAAAGCGCTCGGTCAGCCGCGGGATGTGCTCCTCCGGTATACCCGGGCCAAAATCCTGAATAGTGGCTTTGATCCCCTCGCCATTGTTTTTGAGCTCGACAACCACCTTCTTGCCGGACTGGCCGTATTTGCAGGCGTTCTCCAGAAGATTCTGGAAAACCTGCGTCAGTTCATCCCGGTCACCGAGGACCATGACCGGCCCGGGATCGATGTGACGCTCGATTTCAATGTCGAGGTTCGTGGCGAGCGGGCGGAGCGTATCCACCACATGATTGAGAACGATGGTCAGGTCCACCTGGTCCTTCACCGCGATATGGGCCTTCATTTCGATGCGCGACAGCGACAGAAGATCATCGATGAGCCGCGCCATGCGCTCAGCCTGCTTCTGCATGATCTCCAGAAAATTGTCGCGGGCAACGGCGTCGTTGCGCGCGGGACCGCGCAGCGTTTCAATGAAACCGCTGAGTGACGCCAGTGGTGTGCGCAATTCATGGCTGGCATTGGCGATGAAGTCCGAGCGCATGCGCTCCAGACGATGCGCCTCGGTCAGATCGCGGAATGACAGGAGATACTGGCGATCGGAACCGCCCTGATCCAGACGCAGCACTGTGGCGCGATACCAGCGTTCAACCGGGACACGCTCGGAATAATCAATCGATCCGGCCTGCGCATCCGACATGACCGACTGGACCAGCGTCTGCATCTCCGGTGCGCGGAAATGCAGGAGCAGCGTACCGCCGCGCGCCAGAGGCCCGAAGGCGCCGTTGGCCGCCGGATTGACGTAAAGAATTGTCCCTTCGTGATCAAAGATGATCAGGGGATCGGGCAATTGCGCCGCAAGCTGCTGACCGGACAGGCGGAAGATCGCCGGATCGCTGACCGGCTGCGCACGGTTGGTGTCGTCACTGCGCGGAATGCTTGCCGACAAGGCGACCACGCCCAGGAGCAGCACCATCAGAATTGCAAAGCTCAGCCACCAGGACACGCCGGAATTCAGAACGAGCGCGGTGAGAAAGGCAGCGGCACCAAGAATATAGCGTGCGCGGATGATCCGCTGCATCGCCCTTTGCCGCAAACCGCGGCTTTCCTGCCCTGAACCGAATATGCTCATGCGTTCAACTCCCTGCCCTGCCATGCTTGTCATCGACACTGGACGCCACAACGCTGTCCCAATAACATGGCTTCATGTCAATTGAGGGAGACTGTCTTGGCCAAAAATTCGAAAGAGAAATCCGACCAGCCGCATGTCGGTAAGACAACGCTTAAACTCAGGATCGATGGGAAGAAGCGGAGTTTCGATATCGACGATGCCAAACTGCCGGACTGGATTGACGACGGCGCCCTTGCGTCCGGTGACTTTCCCTACACGGATAAAATGAACAGGGCGGAATACGAAAAAACTCTCGAACAGCTGCAGATTGAGCTGGTCAAAATGCAGAGCTGGCTGCAGGAAACCGGCGGCCGCGTGATAACCGTCTTCGAAGGGCGCGATGCCGCCGGCAAGGGCGGAACGATCTTTACCTTGCGCCAATACATGAATCCCCGCAATGCGCGCAACGTTGCCCTGCCCAAGCCCACGGAAACTGAAAGCGGACAATGGTACTATCAGCGCTACGTCTCGCATTTTCCGACAAAGGGCGAATTCGTCACGTTTGACCGCTCCTGGTACAATCGCGGTGGTGTCGAACCCGTCATGGGTTTCTGTACGCCGGAACAGCATGAATCGTTCCTCGAGGAAACACCCGGCTTCGAACGCATGATCGTTGCCGACGGTATCTTCTTCTTCAAGTTCTGGCTCAATATCGGCCAGATCATGCAGTTGAAACGTTTTCACGATCGACGCCACAGCCCGCTGAAGAACTGGAAGTTCTCGCCGATGGATATTGCCGGTGCCGAAAAGTGGGATGACTACACCAACGCCCGGAACGAAATGATGGCCCGGACCCATACGGCGCATGCGCCGTGGACCGTGGTGCGCTCCAATGACAAGCGCCGTGCCCGCATCGCCGTTATCCGCCGGGTTTTGCTGAGCTTGCCCTACAAGGGCCGGGATGTCGGGGTGATCGGCAATGAAGACGCTCTGATCATTGGTTCCGGTCCGGGGTTTCTTGCGTAGATTGCGCGGGCCGATGCGGCGTTTTCTCCCATAGGAAAGGCCGCGTGTTCAACTGCCCCAAAGCGCGCCATGCCGCAAGGGACATGAGCAACCAGTAGAGCGGTATCCATGGCAGGATTCTGCCGGGCATCCCCTTGCCCGCCAGCGCACGCTGCCCCAGCCGGTGGAATGAGAGATACCCCATCACGATATTGATAAGATCGATGCAGAGAATATCCCGATGCCGGGCAAAGACATCGCTTCCGGAAAGCCAGTACAAGGTGACCGAGAGCATAAACAGCAGCGTGACGGGATAGAGCAGGGATGAAACGATCATCCCCACCGCCAGAAGGTGATAGACGACGAAGCGCAGAATGCCCAACTGGACGAGCAGGGTAAACGGCTGGCGCATCTGCACAAGCCACGTCTGCATCCAGCCCTTGAACCAGCGCGTCCGCTGGCGAAACCAGATGCCGATTTCAGTTGGCGCATCTTCGATCGTCGCGCGTTCGATCATATCCGTCCGATACCCCAGGCGCGCCAAACGGGTTCCGAGCTCCGCGTCCTCCGTAACGTTGTGCGGATCCCAGCCTCCGATGGCGGTCAGGCAATCGGAACGAAAATGATTGGAGCTGCCGCCAAGGGGCAAGACCAGCCCGCGATGCGCAAGCCACGGCAGGAAGCTCTGGAAGTGCGCCGCATATTCGAAGGCGAACAGACGCGCCACAAGACTTTCATGCGCATTGGCGACCTTCAACGGAGCCTGAAGGCAGCCGAGCTTTTCATCGGCGCGCTGGAAGCGTTGAAAGGCTTCCAGCAACTGGTCTGGGTGGGGGCGATCCTCTGCATCGTAAACCACGACAAACGCTCCCTTCGACAGCAGGAGCCCGTAATTGAGCGCCTTTGGCTTCGTCCGCGGGCCATATCCGGATACGGAAATGATGTCGAAGGGCTGAGGCAGCCCCTGGCGCCTCAATGCGGCGAGCGTCGCCGCGTCATCCCCTTCGCAGAGGAAGAGAACCTGAAGCTTTGAACGCGGCCAGTTCAACGCCAGCATGGCTCTGACGAGCTGCGGAACAATGTCTGCTTCCTGATACAGTGCAATCATAACCGTGTAGATCGGAAGCTCTGCTGGATTTATTGCCAGCAGGGGTAACGGATTGTCGCCACGCGCATTTTTGCATGCCACCAACCGCAGCAGGACACAGGCAAGAAAGAACAACGAGAGGATGACATGCGCACCCTTCCAGCTCAGCTGCTGCTTTTCAAAGGCGCCCAGCAGCAGACAGCTTGCCAATATGCCGATCAGGATGCCCTGCTGACCTGTCAGGACAGTTTTGGCCGAGTATTCGCAGCGGGAGTCTTCGATCATTCTTGCGGCTCTATCGGCGAGCAGATGCTGATGCCCGGCCCTGAGAAGCGCGCGCACCCCTGAGGGCGTGGTCACGCTCAAGCGGCCAGCCAGATCTTTGCGGCTCGACAGATAGCGTTTGACAACAGCAATGTCGGCGATTGTCGGCGCAATATAGGTCAATGCATTGCTGTCGTGGTTGAGCGTCGTCGCAATGCGTGCGTGCGGCAGAATGGTGATGTCCGGGCCCGATCGCAGAAAAATGCCGGTTGTTTGCGGTGCCGCTTCAAAAGCCAGTCCCGTTATGTCGGCGATACATTGGCCGATCAGCGCATCTTTGCCGCGAACGCTGGCATAGAGTTCGTCGATAAAGGACGTGTTGCCGGCAATGGAATCCCTGAAGGCCCGTACGATCAGGATTTTCGCCAATCCGGCGCGGTAGAGCCGCGCGGCCAGAGCCACTTCGATGTCTCGATGCAGCATCTTCCCTCTACCGGGAGCCTGATCTTTGAATATTATTGATCGTCAAGGCGCGTGTTTTCTGTAGAGGGAACGCCAACAGCATGAACTCAACTCACAATTCAAAATTGAAAATAAAATTCGGAACAATTTATAGCGTTATAAGCGAAGAATAATATTGTTACGTCTCTTTATACCAGTGGCAATTCTTCATAAGTCGAAGAACGGAACCTATTGCAGCCCATCACTCCGTGCAGCGGCACAGGACGGCCATCAAACCTGTCATGTCAGGATCACCCGTGCTACTCTTCGGGCAAATCACATGGGCTTCTCAAATCGAATGCATATCCGCACAATCGCTTTTTGCACGGCAGTTTTCCTTGGGGCAGGATTGTCTCAAATCAGTGCAGCATCGGATTTCCCGCACTATTGGGATGGCCGGGAACATGTTGCCAAGCCAAATCTTTCGACGGTCGAGCGCATCCGGTTTGTGACCACGGTGGACTATCCTCCGTTCAATTTCATCGACGCGAGCGGACGGATATCAGGTTTCAACATCGATCTCGTGCGGGCCATCTGTAGCGAACTGAATGTGACCGCGATTTGCCAGATCGAAGCGCGTCCATGGAATGAACTTCAGCAGACCGTGGAAAACGGCGAAGCCGAGGCCATTATCGCCGGATTGAAGCCCACGACACAATTGCGTGAAAAGTTTGCATTCACCGCCCCCTACATGCGGCTGCCCGCCCGTTTCGTCACCCTGAAGGAAACGACACTGGAGGAACCCCTGGCGGACAAGATCGACAAGAAAGTGGTTGGCGTCGTGGACGGGTCGGTGCATCAGGCGATTTTCGCCGATTACTTCCCCAGGGACAGATGGGTCGGCTATCCCACACGCGCGTTGATGCTGAAGGATTTGCGTGACAAGAAAATCGATGCGGTTTTTGGAGACGGATCCGACCTGTCGTTCTGGATCGGCAGCCCGGAAGCGCAGAATTGCTGCACATTTTCCGGCGGCCCGTATATCGCACCACAGTTTCTGGGCGACGGCATGATGATTGCCACAACAGCGAAGAACACCGATCTCGTCGACGCCTTCAATTTTGCATTGAAATCCATGGAGGAAAAGGGCACGACCTCTGAACTCTATCTACGGTACTTCCCCGTCGATTTTTACTGAAACCGCATGCAAAAGCCTTGTGAGACGCCGTGGCAATTGACGCGGCGAAGCTGCCGCCATAGTGTCCGCGCGCTTCACCACATGGCAGGAAAACAGGAAACCAAGAATGACTTCGCGCCCAAACACCCAAATCGAACTGACCCCCGAGTTGATCGCGGCGGCAGCCGAGGCCAAAGCATGGCCCTTCGAAGAGGCGCAGAAGATCATCAAACGTTATGAAAAGTCCGGCTATCCCGACTCGATCCTGTTCGAGACAGGATACGGCCCGTCCGGCCTGCCGCATATCGGCACGTTCGGCGAAGTCGCGCGCACGTCGATGGTCCGCCACGCCTTTCGTGTCCTGACGAAGGACAGCGTCAAAACAAAGATCCTTTGCTTCTCGGATGACATGGACGGATTGCGCAAGGTTCCGGACAATGTGCCGAACCGGGAGATGATGGCTTCGCATCTGGGCAAGCCGCTCAGCCGCATTCCCGACCCGTTCTCCAACGAGTATCCATCGTTTGGTGCGGCCAACAACGCGCGGCTACGGGCGTTTCTCGACCGTTTCGGTTTCGACTACGAATTTGCCTCGGCAACGGACTATTACGCCTCGGGCCGGTTCGACGAGACATTGCTCAAGATGCTGGCGGCCTATGATGATGTCATGAACATCATCCTGCCCACCCTGGGCGAGGAACGCCGGGCGACCTATTCGCCGTTCCTGCCGATCAGCCCGCGCACCGGCGTTGTCCTGCAGGTCCCGATGATCGCGCGCAATGTGCAGAAGGGCACCATCACCTATGAGGACCCCGATACCGGTGAACATGTCGAAACGGAAGTGACCGGCGGCAAGGTCAAGTGCCAGTGGAAGGCTGACTGGGCCATGCGCTGGACCGCCCTTGGCGTTGACTACGAGATGGCCGGCAAGGATCTCATCGACTCCGTGACCCTGTCATCCAAGATCTGCCGCGCCATTGGCGGCCGGGCGCCCGAAGGCTTCAATTACGAGCTCTTCCTCGATGACAAGGGACAGAAGATTTCCAAGTCGAAGGGCAATGGCCTGACCATCGATGACTGGTTGACCTACGCGCCGACCGAGAGCCTGGCACTTTACATGTTCCAGAAGCCGAAGACGGCGAAGAAGCTGTACTTCGACGTGATCCCGAAGGCCGTGGACGAGTATTTCACCTTCCTGTCCGCCTATCAGCGGCAGGAATGGAAGGAGCGCCTCGGCAATCCGGTCTGGCATCAGCATTACGGCAATCCGCCCGTGCTCGACATGCCGGTGCCCTTTGCCATGCTGCTCAACCTCGTCAGCGCGTCGAATGCCGAAAATGCCGATGTCCTCTGGGGGTTCATCTCCCGCTATGCGCCCGGCGTGACGCAGGACAACAATCCGAAGCTGAACGAGCTCGTCACCTATGCGATCCGTTACTTCAACGATTTCGTCAAGCCGACCAAGAAGTTCCGCCCCGCGGACGACGTTGAGCTTGCGGCGTTGAAGGGTATTGATGCGCAGCTTGCCACCTTGCCGGCGGATGCGGATGGCAATGCCATCCAGAACGCCATGCTGGATGTTGCCCGTGGCATCGAACGCTATCAGGATCACACCAAGAAGAGCCCCGAAGGCGGGCCCGGCGTATCGGTGTCGTTCTTCCAGATGCTCTATGAAGTGCTGATCGGACAGGAACGCGGGCCGCGGTTCGGTTCCTTCGTCGCGCTTTACGGCATCGCCGAAACGCGGGCCCTCATTAAAAAGGCGTTGATGGGCCAACTGGCATAGTCGCTCCATATCTGGAGCGAAATCGAGGGAGGACGGAATGATTGACCATATCGGAGTGAATGTCAGCAATTTCGACGAGAGCAAGAAATTCTACGAGAAAGCCCTCGCGGCCATTGGCTATGAATTGATCCTCGAGTTCCCGGCATCCGTGACCGGGAGCGCCGACGTTGCCGGCTTTGGCGAAGGCGGCAAGCCCGATTTCTGGATCGCCAGCGGCATCGCGAACAATCCGCCGGCGCATGTTGCATTTCGTGTCAACACGCGCGCACTCGTCGATGCCTTTCACAAGGCAGCCCTGGAAGCTGGCGGCAACGACAATGGCCAGCCAGGACTGCGCCCCCATTACCATCCGGACTATTATGGCGCCTTCGTGCGTGATCCGGACAACCACAATATCGAGGCCGTCTGCCACGAAGGCTGACACCTCCAACCTTTCTACTGCGGCTTTGGCGGGAACGGCGCATCCGGAGCGGGTACAGCCAGCGGTGCCGGCTGTGGTTCTGCCGATGGCAGCGGCAGGTCGCCGGCCGCAACGGGAGATGGCAAGTCGCTGGCGGCGGGAAGCGATGGCGGCGGGCTGCCGAAAATGCCGCGTTTTGCCTCCTGCGCCTTTTTCATATTATCGGCCAGGGGCGAGCCGTCACTGGCTCTCGCCCAGCCATTGTCAACTAGCCATGCGGCCAGATCGGTCGTACCAAGCTTGCACTGGGTGGAAACGAGCGCTTCCGGAGGAAGGTCGGGAACATTGCATTCTATGGCGCGCGAACGCAGCCAGTTGCGAAAGGCAGTGCGCGCCGCCGTGCCGCATGGCCACGACGTCCCGCCATCGACAGCGCATGTTTCTTCCGGCGGCACGACATTGATCCCCTCGATGGCGATCCTGTAGCCTGAGACATCCACGGTTCCTGCGGCCGTCGCTACCGGGCGGTAAAGCAGTTTGGGCCGTGCCGTCGTATCGACAGGCACGGGAGGCGGAGGGGGTGCAGGCGGGGTCGCGTGACCCATGTCACTCAAGGGTTGGCGTGGTTCGATACGCTGCAAGGGCCCGGATTGCTTGCCGGTCATCGAAAATCCATCCGGATCGACCTGCCGTGCGGCAGTGGCGGTTTGTGTTGGGGGTGATGCAGATTCCGGCTGTTGCGGCGGTGTGTCCGGCGCGGCCCCAACTGTATCAGCCGGCACCTGAAAATTTTCGGGGACAATCGTCACGTCCTGCCCGCTTACCCCTGCCGCTGGCAGCCCGATATAGAACGGGGAAACAAAGACATAAGCCAGACAAAGTCCGACCAGAACGGTCAGAACGTAAAGCGGTATCCGGCGCATGGGAAACGGCTCCCTGTTATTGGCTGGCCCACAGGATTCGGGCAATCCAGTCGATATGAACCGCATCAAACGTCCGGTTGGCATGCTCCGGATTCATTGATTGCAGTTCAATGGTGCGCGGGGTCTGGCGCGTCAGAATCTTCGCCATGACCTCGCCTTCCTTCGTACGGACCACGACGCGGTCGCCGCGGCGCACCGGAGCGCCAGGAGCGACAATGATCGTATCGCCGTCGCGATAAAGCGGCAGCATGGAATCCCCGGAAACCTCCAGCGCATAGACCGCATCTCCGGAACCGACGGGAAACTCAACCACATCCCAGCCCTGGCCGACCGGAAATCCCCCATCGTCGAAGAAGCCTCCGGCGCCCGCCTGGGCAAACCCCAGAAGCGGCACGGACCGCATTGCACCCATGCCGGCCCTTGTACCCTTGCCGCCGACAACCAGCGTCATGAATTCATCGATCGAAGCGCCTGTCGCTTCCATGATCTTGGCCAGCGACTCCGTCGACGGCCAGCGGGCACGACCGTCGACCGCATAACGTTTGGATTTGTTGAACGTGGTCGGATCAAGCCCGGCGCGTTTCGCCAGTCCCGAAACGGAAAGCGAATGACGTTCCGCCAGCGCATCGATGGCCGCCCAGATACGGTCATGTGAGAACATGGGACTCTTCCAGATAAAGGAAAAAATACCTTCACTAAAGTTTTAGGAGGGAATTGGGGAAAAGTCGAGATAAAACGCGGAAAACTTTCTTATATTGCGAGAGGACTCGTGCGTGGTTCGACAAGCTCACCATGAGGGAGGGCAAGGATTGCAGGGAGCTATATTCTGCAACGTTCGGGATTGGCCTTGCAGCCAAATCACTCCCCTCATGGTGAGCTTGTCGAACCACGCACAACAGCAATGAGGGGATCAGCAAGTGATCCCCTCATATCTCAGTCAGGCCGCCTTTTTCTTCTTGGCTTCAACCGGATAGGGATTGAAGCGTTCATAGAAGGTGTCGCCCTTCTCGGCCATGTCGAGCAACAGCTTCGGCGCCTTGAACTGGGCACCGTATTTGCGCTGCAGGCCCTTGGCGATTTCCACGAACTTCGCCGCACCGATGCCATCGATATAGGACAGCGTTCCGCCCGTATAAGGCGCAAAGCCGAACGCCAGGATCGAGCCGACATCCGCTTCGCGCGGATCGGTGACAATCCCCTCTTCCATGACCCGCGCCGCTTCCAGCGCGATGGTGAAGAGGAAGCGCTGCTTGAGCACTTCCACATCGATCTTGTCGGCGTCCTGCTGCGGATAGAGCGTCTTCAATTCCGGCCAGAGATGCTTCTTGGCCGGCTTGGCCGGATAATCATAGAAGCCCTTGCCGTTCTTGCGGCCACGGCGGTCGTACTTGTCGACAAGCGTGTTGACCAGTTCCACATGCCGCGGATCGACAGCCTTCGGTCCAAGATCGGCAAGCGTCGCCTTGAGGATTTTCTGCGACAGATCGATGGCCGTCTCATCATTGAGCGCGAGAGGCCCGACCGGCATGCCTGCCATGCGGGCGACATTCTCGATCATTGCAGGCGGAACGCCTTCAACGAGCATGTTGTAGGCTTCCGACATGTAGCGCAGGACGCAGCGATTGACATAGAAGCCGCGGGTGTCGTTGACGACAATCGGGGTTTTCTTGATCGCACGCACGTAGTCCAGCGCGACGGCCAATGCCTTTTCCGAGGTCTTCTTGCCGAGGATAACCTCGACCAGCATCATCTTGTCGACGGGCGAGAAGAAATGGATGCCGATGAAATTCTTCGGACGCACCGATACCTTGGCAAGGCCGGTGATCGGCAAGGTCGAGGTATTGGAAGCAAACACGGCCGCAGGCTTCAGCACGGCTTCCGCCTGCTCCGTTGCCTTGCGCTTGACATCGCGGTCCTCGAACACGGCTTCGATCACAAGGTCGGCACCGTCAAGCTCGGCATATTGCGTGGTGGCGGTGATCAGGCCAAGGAGCTTTTCCTTGTCTTCCGCGGTTGCCTTGCCACGCTGGATATCCTTGGTAATCAGCTCAGCCGTATGCGCCTTGCCCTTATCGGCGGCTTCCTGCGTCTGATCGATCAGGACAACGGGAATCCCGGCCTTGGCTGTGACAAAGGCAATGCCCGCTCCCATGAAACCGGCACCGATGACACCGACCTTCTTGAATTTGGTCGGCTTGACGTCGGCCGGGCGGCGCGCACCCTTGTTCAGTTCCTGCAGGGAAACGAACAGCGAGCGGATCATCATGCCCGCTTCCGTGCTCTGCAGGATATTGGTGAAGTAGCGCTGCTCGATCTTCAGACCGGTATCGAAGGGCACGAGGAGGCCTTCATAGACGGATTTCAGGATCGCTGCGGCACCGGGATAATTGCCATAGGTTTCGCGGCGCAGGATGGCCGTGGCGGCCGGCCAGAGATTGGCGCCGGCTGCCGAATAGATCGCGCCGCCGGGAAGCTTGAAACCCTTTTCATCCCATGGCTGGACCGGCTTCAAACCGGCCTTGATCATCTTCTTGGCGGTTTCGACGAGCTTCTTCGCCGGCGCGATTTCATGCACGAGGCCCATGGCCTTTGCACGCGCGGCAGTCAGGCTGGAGCCCGTCGTCATCATCTGCAGGGCATCCTGCTGGTTGGTCAGGCGCGGAACGCGCTGCGTGCCGCCGGCACCCGGGAAAATGCCGACCTTCACCTCAGGCAGGGCCATCTTCACCGACGGATCATCGGAAACAACGCGGCCATGGCAGGCCAGCGACATTTCGAATGCGCCGCCCATGCAGGTGCCGTTGATGGCCGAAACCCATGGCTTGCCCGATGTTTCGAGCTTGCGGAACAGGCCGCCCATCTTGCCGGTGTTTTCGAACAGGAGTTCGACCGCTTTCTTTGGGTCTTTGGCCTTTTCCTCCTGGAACAGCTGGAACATGCGCTTGAGCATGGTCAGGTCCGCGCCGCCGGAGAATGTATCCTTGCCGGATGTGATGACCGCACCCTTGATCGCCTCGTCCTTGGCAACGCGGTCGACGATGGCGTCGAGTTCCTTCATCACCTCTTCGGTGAAGACATTCATCGACTTGTCGGGCATATCCCAGGTGACCAGCGCAATGCCGTCCGCGTCGACGTCGAATTTGAAGTTTGTATAGCTCATCTTCTGCTCTCCCTCAGACGCGTTCGATAATCGTTGCGGTGCCCATGCCGGCACCAATGCACAGTGTGACCAAGGCCACATTCAGGTCGCGGCGTTCCAGCTCGTCAAGCACCGTGCCGAGGATCATCGCACCGGTTGCCCCGAGCGGATGGCCCATGGCGATGGCACCGCCATTCACGTTGATCTTGTCGCGCGGAATGTTGAAGGCCTGCATGTAGCGCAGCACAACAGCCGCAAAGGCCTCATTCAGTTCGAACAGGTCGATATCCGAAATCTTCATCCTGGCGCGCTTGAGCAGTTTTTCCGTCACATCGACCGGGCCGGTCAGCATCAATGCCGGATCGGAACCGATATTGGCAAAGGCGCGGATGCGGGCACGCGGCTTGGCACTCAATGCCTTGCCGGCACTTTTCGAGCCGAGCAGGACACCGGCGGCACCATCGACGATGCCGGAGGAATTGCCGGCGTGGTGTACGTGGTTGATGGTCTCAACTTCTGGATGCGCCTGAATACCAACGGCGTTGAAGCCGCCCATTTCGCCCGGCATCACAAAAGAGGGATTGAGCGACGCCAGCGCCTGCATGTCCGTTGCCGGACGCATGTGTTCGTCATGGTCAAGGATGGTCAGGCCGTTCTGGTCCTTGATGCTGAGAACCGAATTCTTGAAGTAGCCCTTCTTCCAGGCTTCCCCGGCACGCTTCTGGCTTTCGACGGCATAGGCGTCGACATCATCGCGGGTAAAACCATACTTGGTGGCGATCAGATCGGCCGATACGCCCTGCGGCATGAAATAGCCGGGCAAACCCACCGACGGGTCCATGTACCAGGCACCGCCGGACATGCCCATGCCGACGCGCGACATGGATTCCACGCCGCCGGCGATGACGATGTCATCGGCACCCTGCACGATCTTGGCGGCAGCAAAATTTACCGCATCGAGACCGGAAGCGCAGAAACGCGAAATCTGCATGCCGGGCGCCTTGAAATCGTATCCGGCTTCGAAAGCCGATGAGCGCGGAATGACCGCGCCCGCTTCGCCGACAGGATCAACGCAGCCATAGATGATGTCGTCGACCAGTCCCGTGTCGAGACCATTGCGGTCGCGCAACGCTTCCAGCACCTTGGCGCCAAGACGGACGGCGGGCACTTCATGCAGGCTGCCATCCTTCTTGCCCTTGCCGCGCGGCGTGCGGACGTGGTCATAAATATATGCTTCGGCCATTTCATTCTCCCTTTTCGAACCGCACCTCAGAGGCTGCGGGCGATCAAAAGCTTCATGATTTCATTGGTTCCGCCATAGATCCGCTGGACGCGGGCATCGCGGAACATACGTGCGATCGGGTATTCGTTCATATAACCGTAGCCGCCATGCAGCTGCAGGCATTCGTCAACGATCTTGTTCTGCAGGTCGCTCAACCAGTATTTCGCCATCGAGGCAGTGACCGGATCGAGCCCGCCATTGACGTGGCGTTCCACGCAGTGATTGTAGAAGACGCGGCCGATGGTGGCTTCCGTCTTCATTTCAGCCAGTTTGAACTGGGTGTTCTGGAAGTCGATGACCGCCTTGCCGAAGGCCTTGCGTTCCTTGACATAGTCCGAGGTAATCGCGATGGCGCGCTCGGCCATGGCAATCGCCGTGCCGCCGATCTGCAGACGTTCCTGCGGCAGTTGCTGCATCAGCTGGACAAAGCCCTGACCCTCTTCGGTTCCAAGCAGGTTCGCTGTGGGCACGCGGACATTGTTGAAGAACAGTTCCGAGGTATCGTTCGATTTCAGCCCGACCTTGTCGAGGTTGCGGCCGCGCTCGAACCCTTCCTGTCCGTCCGTCTCGACCACAATGAGCGATGTGCCCTTGGCGCCCTGCGACGGGTCGGTCTTGGTCACGACGACAACCAGATTGGCGAGCTGGCCATTGGTGATGAAGGTCTTCGATCCGTTGATGACGTATTGATTGCCGTCCTTCTTGGCGCTTGTCTTCACGCCCTGAAGGTCGGAACCGGCACCCGGCTCCGTCATGGCGATGGCGCCGATCAGTTCGCCGGTCGCCATCTTCGGCAGCCACTTCTTCTTCTGCTCTTCCGAACCATAATGCAGAATATAGGGAGCAACGATTGAATTGTGCAGGGCTATGCCGAAGCCATCGACACCAACATGGCTGATGGCTTCCAGGATGGCGCTTTCATGGGCATAGGTACCGCCGGCGCCGCCATATTCTTCCGGCATGGAGGCGCACAGAAGCCCGTTCTCGCCGGCAAGCTCCCAGATGGAACGGTCGAAAATTTCCTGCTTCTCGAAACGGTCGTAATGCGGCAGAACCTCGGCTTCGAGAAACTTCGAAGCCATATCCTGCAGCATCACCACATCGTCAGTCTTCCAGTCGGGTTTTGGTACGCCCAACACATCTTCCGGCCGAATAGACATCTCTAACCTCCCTAGAAATCACCTTTCGCTGCATATGGGAGCCTCCGCTCCCTTTTGCATCAATCAGAATGCCTCCGCCGTCAGCGCCATCATCGTGTCCGCACCGGTCTGGATGCGGGCGAGATGCGCCGATGTTTCCGGCATGACGCGTTCCATGAAGAACTTCCCGGTGACGAGCTTGGTCTCGTAGAAATCCTTCTTCTCGGCACCTTCCGCCAGCTTCGCATGGGATGCCTTGGCAATCTGCGCCCACATGTAGCCAAGCGATACCAGACCGAAGAGATGCATGTAATCGGTCGATGCTGCCCCGGCATTGTCTGGGTTCGCCATACCATTCTGCATCAGCCACATCGAGGCGGCCTGCAGGTCATTGAGGCCTTTCTTCAGATGCTTGGTGAAGAAGGCGAGGTTTTCATCGCCGCGGTTCTCCTCGCAGAAATCACCGACCTCCTTGAAGAACGCCATGACGGCGCGGCCGCCATTGGCGCCGAGCTTGCGGCCGACGAGATCGAGCGCCTGAACGCCATTGGCACCTTCATAGATCATGGCAATGCGCGCATCGCGCACATACTGGCTCATGCCGTGTTCTTCGATGTAGCCGTGACCGCCATAGACCTGCTGCGCCATGACCGCATGTTCAAAGCCCTTGTCCGTCAGGACGCCCTTCAGAACCGGGGTCATCAGGCCGAGAATATCATCGGCAATCTGCTTGTCACCCTCGTCGTCGGAACGGTGCGCGACATCGGACTTGAGCGCGGACCACAGGATGAAGGCGCGGCCCGCTTCATTGAACGACTTGATCGTCATCAGAATGCGGCGGATATCCGGATGCACGATCAGCGGATCGGCTTTCTTGTCCGGCGCCTTCGGCCCGGTCAACGAACGGCCCTGGAGACGCTCGCGCGCATAGTCCACCGCGTTCTGGTAGGCGATTTCCCCGATGGACAGGCCCTGCAGGGCAACGCCGAGACGCGCCTCGTTCATCATCGTGAACATGGCGCGCAGACCCTTGTTCTCGCCGCCAATCAGATAGCCCGTGGCTTCGTCATAGTTCATCACGCAGGTCGAATTGGCGTGGATGCCCATCTTCTCTTCAATCGAGCCGCAGGACACGCCATTGCGGGTACCGGCATTGCCGCTGTCGTCGAGATTGAACTTCGGCACGATGAACAGGGAAATACCTTTCACGCCTTCCGGCGCACCCTCGATACGGGCAAGCACCAGATGGATGATGTTTTCCGACATGTCATGCTCACCGGCGGAGATGAAAATCTTCTGGCCGGAAATCTTGTAGGAGCCATCGCCATTGGGCACGGCCTTGGTGCGCAGCAGGCCGAGATCGGTGCCGCAATGCGGTTCGGTGAGGTTCATGGTGCCAGTCCAGGTGCCATCGACCATTTTCGGCAGATAGGTCTGCTTCTGATCGTCGGTGCCATGCGTCAGGATCGCGGCAATCGCGCCCTGCGTCAGGCCAGGATACATCACCAGCGCCATATTGGCCGAGGACATGTATTCGCCCACCGCAACATGCAGCGCATAGGGAAGACCCTGACCGCCGAATTCCGCCGGTATGGCCAGGCTCATCCAGCCGCCTTCGCGGTACTGGTCAAAGGCAGCCTTGAAGCCTTTGGGTGTGGTGACCGTGCCGTCCGCATGACGCACGCAGCCTTCGTGATCTCCAGACTGGTTGATCGGAAACAGCGTATTTTCGGCCAGCTTGGCGCCTTCGCTCAGGATTGCCGCAACGATATCGGGCGATGCATCGGCGAAACCTGGCAGGTTGTTGTAGCGTTCATAGCCCAGGACATCATTGAGAATGAAAAGCGTGTCTTCAACGGGCGCGCGATAACTCGGCATCAGTTTCCTCCAAAACATAAACGAGCAAAACGGCCCGGAGACTTCGGTGCCGTCGGATTTTCCATCTCTTTAACAAATTTTGACGTTTCCGTAAACGTCAAAATTTTGTGAAATTTTGCTCCTGTGGATCAATCTTTCTGAATGGGATGCCCTGTTCAACGAGACGATGGCGATGAGAGATGGATTCTAGCGATTTCGGCTGGTGCCGCGTCTATGAATTACAATGCCAGCGTATCACATTTTTAACGCTTCTGGCCCATCTCTTAACCAGTTGTTTACCACGTTTCGCCAATGTCACGGTGTCGGTAAACCGTGTCTATGAGTGATTTGTTTTTCACGGCTTGTCGGACCGCATGGGGCAAACGGTCCCGGCTTTCCGGATTGGCAATGTGCAGAACGCATTCTTGAAGTTCGGAAGACCGAGACCAGACAAAGCCAGAATGGCAGGCGAACATCGCCAGCGCTTCC
This sequence comes from Phyllobacterium sp. MT110, assembly GCF_058792715.1. NCBI lineage: Bacteria > Pseudomonadati > Pseudomonadota > Alphaproteobacteria > Hyphomicrobiales > Phyllobacteriaceae > Phyllobacterium > Phyllobacterium sp. MT110. Next base: position 39,596 of record NZ_JBXAFE010000008.1, on the reverse strand, counting down.
GGCCCTGCCCCGCGGAACAGAATTAACCCGCCGGATCACTGGCGTAAACACGGCAAAGCAGGCGTCCATGACGAACCAAAGGTCACTACTGGAACAGGTCAATGTGAACCGGTCACGCCGCGAGACCACATCGCTCGACAGTATCAACCGTACGCTCGAAGCGCTGGAAAGCCAGCTGCGCGAGACGATGGAGCCGGATTATCCGGATTTCGACCAGGACCAGACGGATATTGCCGACCGCTTCGCCGCACTGGCTTCCCGCGCGGGCGCGGCATCAGCGCCGAGACACAAGCCATCCGACGACCTGCCGTCCTTTGCCAGCAAGCCCCATAACGGCAAGCACGATCTTTCGGCCATTGCTGCCCGCATCAAGCAGTTGCGCGAAGAAATGCGCGACGATGCCCGTGCACCGGCCCGGCATCATGCCGAACCGCACACGGAAACCTTGCAGCGCCTGCACCAGTCAACTGCAAGCCGCAATCTGGACGACAGGTCCGGGCGCGCGGACAATGGTCATCTGTCGATGCTGCGCGGCGATCTTGATGAATTGAAACGCACCGTTACGACACTCGCCCGCGAAGAATCGGTCAAAAGCCTGAACAATCGCTGGGATGCGATGGACGAACGCTTCGACGCCTTCCGTCAGGATCATCCGCTGGGCGGCCGGCTCGACCAGATCCGCCAGGCGGTGGATGTATTGCCGCAATCAATTCCGCTGAAGAAGGTCGAAGACAAGCTCAAGACACTGGCAAGCGCCGTGGAGCAGATGTCGCGCACGGGAACATCAGGCGTGAATGGCGACTTCATGCGCCAGATGGACGAGCGGCTCGATGAAATCAGCCGCGCCATCGTGGCAACAGCCCGCCCTGCCCAGGCAAATCACATCGACACCGACGCGTTCGAGCGCCTTGAAGCACGCATCGCAACCCTGAGCAGCAAGGTCGAAGCGGTTGCCTACGACCGCACCTCGGACACGATCCTGCAGCGCATGGGCGAACTGGCCGAGCGCGTTGATCATCTGGCAGCGATGCGCGCAACACCGGCCATCAATCTTGACGCGCTGTCCGAACAGCTGTCGTCCGTCACCCGTCATCTGGAGAATACACCGGCCTCCATCAGCATTTCCGATTTCCGCGATCTGGAAGACCGGGTCCTGCACATCATCCATCGTCTGGAAACAGCGCCCCAGCAGGCACCGGCCGCCGATCCGGCATTCATGCACCAGATCGACCAGCGCTTCGAAGAGCTGACCCGCCGCCTCGATGACCATCACATGATGGCCGAGCACAGCGACATCCGCCTGACCGACAATCTCGAAGCCCGCTTTGACGATATGGCACGCTATATCGCCCAGAACGTGCCGCAGGCCGATGGTTCGAACGATGCCATCCGCAATCTCGAGTTGCAGATTGCCGGTCTTGCCGAGCATCTCTCGCATTCCAACGATCGCTATTCGGAATTTTCGGCCATTCCGCCGCGCCTCGACGCCATCGAGGAATCGATGGCCATGAACCGCGACTTCGTCGTGGAAGCCGCGCGCCAGGCGGCATCGGAAGCCATCCGCAATTCGGCCAATTTCGGCAATGCCCATGACGGTGTCATCGCCCGCGAGCTCGCCGACGATCTGAAAACACTGGAAAGCCTTGCCCGCAAGTCGGAAGACCGCAATTCCAAGACTTTCGAGGCCATTCATGACACGCTTTTGAAGATCGTTGACCGCCTTGGCTCCCTGGAGAATGGCGCTGTCGCCGGATCGCATGTCACGGCGGCCGCCAAAACCAAGACCGTGGTTGATGCCTATGAGGCACCATACCGCGACGCCGAGGCCGCTTTTGAAGCCCCGGTCTTTTCCAAGCTGGATGATGTTCCGGCGCAAGTGACAATGGCCGCAGACGACGCTGACCAGCTGGAACAGACGACTCCGGCGCGCAAATCCCTGCTGGGCAGCCTGACCCGCGGCATGAAATCCCGCAGCAAACAGGAACAGGCGCATCGGGAACCAACCATCGAGACAATCGGCAGCGATGAAAAGATCGACGACAAGGCCGATCTTGACGCCGAAATTCTCAACCGGCCGCTTGAACCCGGCTCGGGCATGCCGGATCTCAACTCCATCCTCAAGCGCGTGCGTGACGAACGCCGCGAGATGAACCTTGGCGGCGATACGGGCATTGGCAAGGCGGATTTCATTGCCGCAGCCCGCCGCGCCGCGCAGGCAGCGGCAGCGGAAGTCGAAAGCCAGACACGCGGTTCCAGCCGCAGGGACAGCGCGGAGGGCAAGAAGGGCAGCCTGCTGGCCCGCCAGCGCAAGCCCATTCTCCTTGCCATCGGCGCCATCATGATTGCGATCGCGGGCCTGCAACTCAAAAACGCCTTCTTCAGCGGCCCCGCAGCAGTGAACGGCGATACCGGTTCCGTCGCTGCGCCGATGGTACCGACAGTCGAACCCAAGGCGCAGCTTGCCGCATCGGCAGCTCCTGCAGCACCGGCACCGTCCGCTCCTGCCCCCGCACCGCAAACTGCCGCCGGAAGCACCCCGAACGAGGAACAGACCGCTGCACCGGCACCAACGCAGGAAACCGTGGGCAGCCTGATTGCCGCCCAGTCTTCCGGTACGGATGTCCCGGCATCGGCGAAGGTCGATACGAGCGTGAGCCAGATTCCTGCCATCCCGGTCGAAGCAGGCCCGGAACCGCTGCGCGAAGCGGCGGCCAGCGGCAATACCAAGGCTCTGTTTGAAATCGGCGACCGCTACATGGAAGGCCGGGGCGTCCAGAGCGATTACACCAAGGCCGCCGAATGGTACACGCTTGCCGCCGACAAGGGCTTTGCGCCGGCTCAATACCGCCTGGGGAATTTTGCCGAAAAGGGTCTCGGCGTTCCGCGCGACCTTGCCAAGGCAAAGACCTATTACCAACTGGCCGCCGAACAGGGCAATGCCAGCGCGATGCACAATCTGGCCGTGCTGTTCGCAGCCGGAGCGAATGGCGCGCCGGACAATGAATCCGCGGTCATGTGGTTTACCAAGGCAGCCGAACTCGGCGTGAAGGACAGCCAGTTCAACCTCGCCATCCTGTCGGCCAAGGGCATGGGGATGCGGCAGGATCTGGAAGAAAGCTACAAATGGTTTGCGCTTGCCGCCAATGCCGGTGACAAGGACGCAGGCCAGAAGCGCGACGAAGTGGCAAAGGCCATGACCTCCGATCAGCTGACCCGGGCCCGCGAAGCCACCGCGCTGTGGAAGCCAAAACAGATGAACCCGGAAAGCAATGCCTTGAGCGTGCCGGAGGAATGGCGCGAGAGCCCGGCCACCACCGGTTCGATCAACATGGAAAAAGCCGTCCGCAATATTCAGCTAATCCTCAACAAGAATGGCTATGACGCCGGCGGCTCGGACGGCAAGATGGGCACGAAAACCCGCGATGCCATCATGGCGTTCCAGAAGAGCAACGGCTTGAAGCCAACGGGCAATATCGACAAGGACCTGGTCAAGCGGCTGCTCGAAAAGAACACCTGAACCGGCCAAGGCGACTGTTGCGACACACGGGTTCGTGTTTGGGGCAACACGTTGACGCCCCAGCAGTCATTGTTTGACTTGGCGCGCGGCTGAGGGCAAGAAACTTTAACGCATTCTGTGTCAGCCTGCGCGCAGAATGCATTAAAGAATTTCTGTCATTATGGTGTGCGAACAATCGCCATAACGCCGTGATGGGTTCGGGGTCTGAATTGGGAATCTACCTGCCAATAGCCGAGATTTCGGTCAATATCTTCGTGCTGTTCGGCATGGGGGCAGCGGTTGGATTCCTGTCGGGCATGTTCGGCGTCGGCGGCGGATTTCTCATCACGCCGCTGCTGATCTTCTACAACATCCCGCCCGCCGTTGCCGTTGCCACCGGCGCAAACCAGGTTATTGCCTCGTCCTTCACCGGTGCGCTGTCGCATTTCAAGCGCGGCACGCTCGACGTCAAGCTGGGAACGCTGCTTGTCATCGGCGGCGTGGTGGGCGCAGGCGTCGGCATTTACGTCTTTGTCCTGCTGCGCGAACTCGGCCAGCTCGACCTGATCGTGTCGCTGCTCTACGTGATCTTCCTGAGCACGATCGGCGGGCTGATGCTGCTGGAAAGCGTCAGGTCCATGCGCCGGACAAGGGCCGGCCAGCTTGCCAGTCTCAAGAAACCGGGACAGCACAATTGGGTGCACCGGTTGCCCTTCAAGATGCGGTTTCGCGCCTCGAAGATCTATGTGAGCATCATCCCGATCCTGGCGCTGGGCGCGGCCATCGGCTTCCTCTCGTCGATCATGGGCGTCGGCGGCGGCTTCATCATGGTCCCCGCCATGATCTACCTTCTCAAAGTGCCGACCAATGTGGTTATCGGCACTTCGCTCTACCAGATCGTTTTCGTGACGGCTTTCACCACCGTCATGCAGGCAACGACCAACCAGTCGGTCGATATCGTGCTGGCCTTTCTGCTGATGAGCGGCGGCGTCATCGGCGCGCAGTACGGCACCCGCATCGGGCAAAAACTGCGCGGCGAACAATTGCGTGCATTGCTGGCCACGCTGGTTCTGGCCGTGGGCCTGCGCCTTGCCATCGAACTTTTTGTCACCCCCGACGATCTCTATTCGATCGCCATCGCGCTTGCCGCGCCGGGGGCGTCATGAGAATTCTGGCAACTGCCCTTCTCCTCATCCTGGCGTCGCTGTCCGCGGCCATGGCACAGCAGTTGCCGGGGAACAAGGAAACGATCGAGATTGGCCTGTCGACCGATACCATTGCCATCACCTCGGGCTTTCGCGGCACGGACCTAACCGTCTTCGGCGCGCTCGACAATGCCGATCCGCTGATCCAGCGGCAGGGCCGTTATGATATCGTCGTGATCCTGCAGGGACCCGAACGCGATTTCGTCGTGCGCCGCAAGGACCGGTTTTTCGGTGTCTGGATCAATGCGGAATCGGTGTCGTTCCAGCATATTCCGGCATCCTATTCCCTGGCCTCGACGCGGAACCTTCAGGACATCGCCGTTCCCAAGACATTTGCCCAATTGTCACTCGGCGTGAACAATATCTTTTACGAGCCCATGCCCGACGGTTTCGGCTCCAGCGCATCGCTGCGGGAATTCACCAAGGAGCTGCCAAGGCTGAAGCTCAAGCAGAACCTGTACAGCCAGCGTCCCGGTGACGTGCAGTTCCTGTCATCGACCCTGTTCCGCGCAACACTGTCCCTGCCTGCCAATGTGCCGGTCGGCAAGCATCAGGCGCGGGCCTTTCTGTTCCGCAATGGCGAATTCCTGCGTGAAAGCTCGACCAGCCTCAATATCGTGAAAGCGGGGCTGGAATACCGCATCTATAAGGCCGCGCACGAGAACAGCCTGCTCTATGGTCTGTTTGCCGTGTTCCTGGCCGTGATTACCGGCTGGATGGGCCGCCTGATGTTCCGGAAAGACTGATCAGGCGCGCCCGGCAACGACGATCAGGCCCTGCAGGGGCTCACCGCGGTCAAAGCGGATCGCCTCGCGCCCGATCGTTGCCGGAGCAAGGCCATGTTCGGCCAGAAGGCGGCGGACATAGTCTTCCGAATGGGTGTAGCGCAGCGAGGATTGCAGGATCAGTTCGCCATCGTCGGCATGGGTTTCCACCGAGAAGGCAAACAGCCCGTTGGGGCCGAGCGCATGGACAAGACGGGCGAAGGCTCTGTCGAGATCGCCGACATAGACAAACACATCCGCCGCGATAATGAGATCGGCCGAACCTTCGGGATAATCGAGTTCGTTGACATCGCCTTTGAAGAGGCGGTCATAGACGTGCTTTTCCTCGGCCTTCTGCAGCATGGCTTCGGAGAGGTCCATGCCTGCCATATGTTCCACATCCGCCCGGAAATAGTCGCCCATCAGCCCGGTGCCGCAGCCAACATCGAGCATGGACTGATAGTGTCTTGCCGGCGCCGCCGCCTTGATGGCCTTGGCCAGCAGTTCCGGCACGCGATAGTGCAGCTTGTCCAGAAGCGCCGCCTCGAAGGTCGGGGCATAGGCATCGAACAGCGTCTCGACATAGGCCGTCGGCGGATTGTCCGGCACCACCGCATAGCCGGAGGCCGCCAGTTTCAGCGTCGCACCAAAGCGGTCGTCGGGATCAAGTTCCAGCAGGCGCCGCCAGGTTTCGGCTGCGGCGTCCTCGTCACCCGCGGCTTCCTCCATTTCGCCCAGGCGATAGAGTCCGGCGGTCCATTCCGGCGTGATGTCCAGCGCCTGCCGCATCAGATCGGCGGCGGCTACGTGATCACCGGACTCGAACAGCATGTCGGCATAGGAAGCGCGGCGGTCCGCAATCAGATCACCCGAGGACAGGAACGCCCGCGCCATGCTGGTTCAGTTCGCAACCAGCACGCGGATGGAAAAGATATCGATCGCTTTCCCCGTGCGGGCAATGTCCGAGTTGATCTTGATGATACCGCCCGCACCCGGCTTCTTGCCTTCCGGGAATTGCAGTTCGAACAGATACTCGTTGCTCGCATCGGTCACGTCGTAACGCTTGCGTCCGCAATCGCCGAGGGCACCGAAATCACAGCTGACCGCCATCTGCGTCGCGGAACCGTCCTCGGCCTTGGCAATGATATCGAAGATGGCATGCTTGCCCGCCAGTTGCTGCAGAACGCCCTGCCCGACCTGGAAGCTGATATCGTCGTTCTCGCCCGGCGACTTGATGCGCACGAATTTCTGCAGATTGTCGCCGGCAACGCTGGCGGTCGCCCGGCCCGCCATCGAAACGCGGGTCATGTCGGACGGGTCGAAAATCGAGATCCAGTTGCCATCCGCGGCAAGCTGTCCGCCCTTCATCGGCTCGTGGCTGCCAACGGCAGGACCAGCACTCGATGAAGGCGGTGTGCTGCCCGATGGCTTCGAATTGATCAGGCCCGATGCAACAAGCCAGAGAAGGCCGATGGCTACCAGCAGGATCGCCACCATGATGACGAATTTCTTCAGGCCACGCGCCTTCTGGCGTTCGCGGGTCTTCTTGACACGCGGCTGGTTGTAGGCGGGCCGGTAATTGTCGGCGCGGCTGTTGTCCGTCGGGCCGAGGTCGGAATCCAGCGATCCGCCCATGGAGGGTTCGACGCGGCCGGATGTTGTCTGCCTGGATTGCGCAGGGCCCACCGACATGGAAGGCTCGCGCCGTTCCGCGACGGGTTCCGGCGCAACACGCGAAGAGTCGCGCGATTCACCCTCTATGCGTGTGATCGTGGCCTTCAGATGCTCCCGGCGCTCTTCACGCTCGGCCTCATCCAGCGCGCCATTCGCGATCAGCGAACGCTCATGCGCGGTCCAGGCTGATTCGTAAATTTTCTGACGAACGGCAGGGTTGCTCACATCCGCTTTGGCGAAAGCATTTCGGATGGCTTGTTCAATCGCTTCCAACTCGACGATTTCCCCTTCAAAGCAGCTCGTATGACCCGGCTAGGCATAGACGATTTGACTGCTTATTCAAGACTACCGCGGCGCAATGATGGCGGTTTTCGCCCGAATTGGCGCTCTATACAAAGCGAATATCCCCGGCATCGAACGCGAGCGGACGGCCGGGGGATCGATATTCAGATGAAACGGCTGAGAAACGCCCGCGTGCGGGGATGCTGCGGGTTGCCGAGAACGTCTTCGGGTTTGCCCTGTTCGACGATGTAGCCGCCATCCATGAAGACCACCCGGTCAGCGGCTTCCCGGGCAAAACCGATTTCATGCGTGACCACAATCATGGTCAGCCCCTGGTCAGCCAGATCGCGCATGGTCGCCAGCACTTCACCGACCAGTTCCGGATCGAGCGCCGAGGTCGGCTCGTCGAACAGCATCAGTTTGGGCCGGATCGCGAGGGCGCGTGCGATGGCGATGCGCTGCTGCTGGCCCCCGGACAATTGCCGGGGGTAGGCATCGGCCTTGTGGGTCAGCCCGACGCGGGCCAGCAGTTCCATGGCAAGTTCCGTGGCTTCCCTGCGGCTTTGCTTGTGCACGCCGATGGGCGCTTCGATGATGTTCTGCAGGGCGGTCATGTGCGGGTAGAGGTTGAACTGCTGGAACACCATGCCGATCTGGCGCCGCTGCACGGCGATGGCCCGCGCCGGCAGCTTGTTGAGCCGGCCATTGCGCAGGGAATAGCCGATCTGTTCCCCCGCCACGACAATCGAACCGCGATCGATCGCCTCCAGATGGTTGATGCAGCGCAGGAACGTGGATTTGCCCGAGCCCGAAGGACCAAGCACAACCACGACTTCGCCAGGGGCAACATCGAGGTCGATGCCCTTCAACACTTCCACTTCGCCGAACGACTTGTGGACATTGCGGGCCCGCACCAGCGCTTCGCCCGGTTCGGTGCCATTCATGGAAAACTGCGCGGTCATTTGCTTGCCTCCTGCGCCAGGGCTGGCACTGCGGCGCTCAACGCGGCAGCGGCAACCTTGTCCTGCTTCCTGGCCGTTGAAGAACCCCGCTCGCCGCGACCGTAGTAGCGCTCGATGAAGCCCTGTCCGACGTTGAGGATCGAGGTGATGAACAGATACCAGATGACGGCGACCATCAGCATCGGGATGACCTCGAAGGTCCGGTTATAGACCGCCTGCACCGAATAGAGCAGATCGGCCATGGCGATGACGCTGACGAGTGACGTCGCCTTGATCATGCTGATCAACTGATTGCCGGTCGGCGGTACGATGGACCGCATGGCCTGGGGAATGATGATGCGCCTGAGCGCGCGGGTGCGCGTCATGCCGAAAGCTTCGGTGGTTTCGATCTGCCCCTTGTCGACGGACAGAAGACCGCCGCGAATGATTTCGGCCATATAGGCAGCCTCGTTCAGCGCAAGGCCGGCAATGGCCGCCGTCATCGGCGTGATCAGATCATTGGTATTCCAGCTCGCCAGCGTCGGGCCGAAGGGAATGGCAATGGAAATTTCCGGAAAAAGCGTCGAGAGGTTGTACCAGAAGATCAGCTGAACCAGCAGCGGCGTCCCGCGGAAAAACCAGATGTAAAGACCCGCCAAGGAACTTGCCAGCCGGTCGTTCGACAGGCGGGCAATGGCAAGAACCAGCCCGATGACCACGCCGATGGCCATGGCAACAACGGTTAGGCCAAGCGTGACATAGAGGCCGCGCAGCACGGTGGCTTCGGTGAACCATTGAAACACGATCGGCCAGCCGAAATTCTGGTTGTTGGCGACGATCCAGAGGAAGTTCGCGGCAATGAGAAGCGTGATACCCCACAGGAGCCAGCGATCCGTGCGAAAGGGCTTATGCGCATTCGCCACATCGCGAAGCGCAGCCTCCGCATCGCCCTTTGCGGGCGATGCCAATGTTTGCGTGTTTCCGGTCATTTTGCGGCTTTGCCCGCGAGATTGATCCCGGGCTCCTTCAACATGTTCTTCTCAAGGCCCCACTTCTTCAGAATGGCGGCGTAGGTGCCATTGTCCATGAGGGTCTTGATGCTTTCCAGAAGGACGCCGCCAAGCGGCGAACCTTTGGCGACCACGGCGCCCTGGAAAATATCGTCGAATCCGTTTTTCAGGCCGGTGCCCGTCAGTTCAAGCTGGCCATTGGCCTGCTCGACGAAATAGATCAGCGGCGCCTGCGAGGAGAAGAATGCGTCGGACCGCTTTGAGCGAACCGCCAGGATGGAAGTGGGCTGGTCGGTGAAGGACTGGACCTCGATGGCCGCCTTGCCATCTTTGGTGCATTTCTCCGCCTGCTCCTTGATGACTTTTTCCGCCGAACCGCCAGCCATGACGGCAATGCGGCTGCCGCAAGTGTTGTCGAGTGAGGTGATGCCCTTGGGATTGCCCTTCTGCACGGCAAACACCACGAACTCCTGCACATAATCGACAAAATCATTGGCACCCTGGCGCGAGGGATAATCGCCCACGGGGCCCATGGCGAACTGATAGCGGCCGGAATTGATGCCGCTCAAGAGCGCCGGAAGGCCGCTGACCGTTGCGTGCTTGATCTCGACACCCCACAACTCGCCGACAGCCTTGGTCAGATCGGCGCTGGCGCCCTGCATTTCAGTGTTGCCGGTGACGATTTCATAGGGCGGGAAGGAGCCGTTGTTGACCGAGGTGATGCTTCCGGCCTTGCGGATTTCCTCGGGCAGCTTGGCCCGTAGTGCCTCGTTGACCGTCTGCTTGGCGATGGCCACCTCCGCGGCCATTGCGGGTGCAGCGACGAGCGTTGCCGCAAACAGCGCGGCAAAGGTCAGGTGTTTGAATTTCATTATTATTCCCCTTTTTATATCTTTTGAAAACCTATTGCGTTCAGGCAGTCGTATCGGCCAGTTCGGGCCGGGCAAAACGGCGGTTGGCGAGAACCGGCAGGACCGCACGCGCATGACTGATGCGCTTGGGATCGATGTCGGCGAAGATCAGCGCTGGGCCTTCCCCTGCCCGCACGACGGCCACTCCGAGCGGGTCCACCACCATGCTGGCACCGATATTGCGCTCGCCGCACTCGCCCACGGCAACGATGTAGCAGGTGTTTTCCAGCGCCCGCGCCGTCACCAGCACCTCCCAATGCGCCTCCTTGCCGGGGCCCTTGACCCATGCGGCGGGAAGGATGAGCACATCCGCGCCATCCACCGCATGGCGGCGCGCCAGTTCCGGAAAGCGCAGGTCGTAACAGGTCATGAGGCCAAGCTTGAGCCCTGCAATTTCGATAAGACCGGGAATCTCGCCGCCCGGCTGTACATTGGTGGATTCCTTGGCGGCAAAAGCGTCATAAAGATGAAGCTTCAGATATTGCGCGACGATTTCGCCGCCGCGGATGGTCACCAGATTGTTGAAGACGCGCTGACCGCCGGTCGGAACGTGCACGCACATCATCACGGTCATGTCGCTGTTGCGGCTTTCGGCCAGTAATTGCGTCATGAACGGGCCATCCAGCGGCTGCGCTGTCTTCAGCACGATATCCGGATCGGTGATGTCACGGGCAAGGATGCCTTCCGGCAGAACCAGGAGATCGGCACCGCCCGCATGCGCATCGCGCATCAGCTTCGTGCAGATGTCGGCATTTTCCTGCCAAACCTTGCTGACGACAAATTGACCCAGCGCCACCCTCATGCCGGCACTCCCGTGCGGCTGGTGGAGCCGGAAGTCTGGCCGCTGTGATGCGGGAAAAGGTCAGCGGGCGAGAGCAGCATCGGTGTCAATCCTTGCAGGTGCAGTTGTTCGGCAAAATCGGCGATCATCCGTTCGTTGACGGCAAACCCGCTGTCGTTCCAGTGGGCCGGCAAATCCCGGGCGACGTGGCCAAGCTCATCAATGATCCATGGCGTGGTATCGGCATATTTGCGCCGCTTCTCCAGCCAGACCCGCTGGGATTCATCCAGCAGGTTGCTGAGCTCATCCGGCAGCCAGGGATGCTCGGCGACAAAGGATGTTTTCAGGCCCAGAAGATGCATGCCGGGAACGTAGCCAACCTCGTGGAAATAGGCGAGTTCCTCTGCCCGGAAATCCGTCAGCACATGGCGGAATTTGGAAGCTGGGCTAAAAAAGCCTTCCGGCATGAATGGGGTGAACACGGCGTCAAGCTCGCCGGTTTCCAGCAGCTGCATCATCGGCCGCTCGCCCGGCACCGCTTCGATGCGGCCGGGGCGGCCAAAACCGTCGAGCCTGTCGGTGATGGGATGGGCCTCGGTCAGGCGGCCGGCATACCAGAATGCGTCCTCGATACCGACGCCGGCATGGGAAAGCGCCGCACGGGTCCAGGTATTGCCGGAATCGCGCCAGCCGGTCACGCCGATCTTCTTGCCCGCCAGATGTTCCAGCCGGGTCACCGGGCTGTTCCTGGCCGTGATGATGCAGCGATGGCGAAAGCCGCGCATGACAAAGTTGGGAACGCCAAGGACATCGGTTTCGCCATTGGCGCGCGCTGACGCATAACGGCTGAAGGACATTTCAGCGGCATCGTGATGCGGATCGGCGGCGACATTGCCGATCAGCGTGCCGACGCGATCAACTTTGACATCAAGCCTCTCGGAGGTGACGTCACCCAACGCCAGCGGCGTATAATAATCCCAATCGCGAACAGCCAATCGAACAGTGATACGCAAGACATTTCCTCGTTGCAATTTCGGTTTTCGTGCGGGAAGCTAAATGTTCATTATTGACTGATCAAATACTATTACGTTACTGAACATTTAAAAGAGGGACAGATATGAGCGAATTGGCCTCAGTTCAGTGGTTTGCAGAGAAGTTACGTGACCGGACGATGCGCGGCATCGCCATCGAGACCAGCGCACTGATCCGCGCCGGCGCCATTCCCGTCGGCACCAAACTGCCCGCCATCCGCGATCTTGCCTACACCCTCGGCATCAGTCCGGCGACAGTTTCCGAGGCCTGGAGCGAGTTGCGGCGGCAGAAGATCATCACCGGGCGCGGGCGCAACGGCACATGGGTCAGCGGCGACCGCATTGCGCCGAAACCCCTGCGGCTGGCGAGTTCAGGCGATTACGGCGATGGCGTGCTCAACCTTGCCATCGCATCGCCTGACGTGGATGTGCTTCCGCCTCTTGAAGAAGCCTTGAAACATGGCGCGACAGCGGAAGCGCTGAACAGTTACCAGCGCGTCCCGATACTGCCCGAGTTGCAGGCGGCGGTGGAGCCGAACTGGCCCTGCAGGCCGGAGGCGTTTCTTGCGACCAATGGCGGCTATAACGCCGTCTACGCCCTTCTGCATGCGCTCGTCATGCCGGGATCGTTCGTGGCGATCGAGGAGCCGACAGCCCTCAGGCTTCTCGACATCCTCGAGGATCTCGGCGCGCACATCCTGCCGGTGGCGTGCGATGACAACGGCCCGCTGCCCGATGCTTTGATGGAGGCCCTCAAACGCAAGCCGGCTGCTTTCCTTTTTCAGCCACGCACCCACGCGGTGACCGGACGGGGTGTCAGCCGGGAACGGCTTGCCGCGCTGGGCGATGCCCTTGCCGACAGCGACGCGCTCATCATCGAGGATGACGGTGTCGGCGATATCTCGTCCCTGCCACCGATCAGCCTCGGGGACCGGTTTCCGGACCGGGTCATTCATATCGTTTCCTATTCGAAATCCCTCGGCCCCGATCTGCGGCTGGCAGTCCTGTCGAGTTCGACGCGCATCGTCGAACAGATCCAGTCCTACCGCAGCTTCAGTGCAGGCTGGACCAGCCGGGTGCTGCAATCAGCCGTGGCTTTCCTGATCAAGGACGCGGCAACACAGCTGAGCTTACAGAGGGCAAGAGGTATCTATCGGGAGAGGCGCGAGGGGTTGATGCAGGCACTGCGCGAGCGCGGCGTTCATCTTTCCGGCGGCGAAGGGTTCAGCCTCTGGGTTCCCGTGGCTTCGGAACAATTTGCCCTCGTGACCCTCGCGGCACGCGGAATCGCGGTGGGCATCGGCCGCAAGTATGTCGTGAACCCGTCGCCGCATATCCGCGTGGCCACCAGCATCTTGCGGGACAGGGAAGACGAGGTGGCCGATGCGATCGCCCTTGCGGTGAGGCACCCGGATCATCTTTACTGAGATCAACGCATCGCCCACGCTCACACGCCTTTGATCAGGCGCAGGCAACCGCGCCAACCTTTCGCTTGATCACGGCACGCGGTCTGATAAAAAGAGTTACGTTTACGGAAACGTCAAAATTTATTCCATGGGAGGAAACACATGGCATTGCCCGAAATCCTGACGAAAAAGCTGCGCATTCCCGTTGTCGGCGCGCCGCTGTTCATCATTTCGCATCCGGCCCTCGTGCTGGCGCAATGCAAGGCCGGCGTTGTCGGCTCCTTCCCTGCCCTGAACGCACGGCCCGAGGCCCAGCTCGACGAATGGCTGGCCGAAATCACCGAAGGCCTGCGCGACCACGACGCCAAAAACCCAGACCGCCCGGCAGCACCGTTTGCGGTCAACCAGATCGTGCACCGCTCCAACAAGCGGCTCGAACATGACCTTTCCATGTGCGTGAAATACAAGGTGCCGATCGTTATCTCCTCTCTCGGCGCCGTACCGGAAGTCAACGCTGCCATCCACTCCTATGGCGGGATCGTGCTGCACGACATCATCAACAACCGCCATGCCAACTCAGCCATCCGCAAGGGTGCGGACGGGCTGATCGCGGTTGCCGCCGGTGCAGGCGGGCACGCCGGACCATTGTCGCCCTTCGCGCTCATCCAGGAAATCCGCGAATGGTTTGACGGGCCGCTGCTTCTGTCCGGCGCCATCGCCACGGGCAAGGCCGTCCTGGCAGCACAGGCCATGGGTGCGGACCTTGCCTATATCGGCTCGCCTTTCATTGCGACCAAGGAAGCGCGGGCAGTCGACGCCTACAAGCAGATGATCGTTGATTCCGTCTCGTCCGACATTGTCTATTCCAACTATTTCACCGGCATTCACGGCAACTATCTCAAGCCGTCCATCACCAAGTCTGGCATGGATCCCGATCACCTGCCGGAAGCCGACCCCTCAAAGATGGATTTCGAAGCGGCAACCACCGGCGCCAAGGCCTGGAAAGACATCTGGGGTTGCGGCCAGGGTATCGGCGCGATCAAGGAAGTAACCGGCGCCGCAGAATATGTTGCGCGGCTGGAACGCGAATACCACGAGGCGAAGGCAAAACTCTGCGCCGCCTAACGCGGTGGAGCCTTGTCCAAAGTGATCTGCATGAATGTCAGGTCAAGCCATTTGCCGAATTTGGTTCCAACTTCCGGCAGATGGCCCACCGCCTGAAAGCCCAGTTTTTCGTGCAGGCGGATGGACACCGCGTTGCCGGACTCGATACCGGCAACCATGGCGTGCTTGCCAAGCTCGCGGGCTTTGCCGATCAGCGCCAGCATCAATGCCTTGCCGATCCCGCCGCCGCGCGCCGCCTTGTGCACATAGACGGAATGCTCGACCGTGTGACGATAGCCATCGAAAGCACGCCAGTCGCCGAAGGAGGCATAGCCGGTGACACCACCGTCATCATCGACGCTGACCAGCACCGGAAATCCCTTTGACTGCCGCTCGCTGAGCCACGCCTTGCGGTTGGCCAGATCGACCTGCGTTTCGTTCCAGATCGCCGTGGTGTTCAGCACCGCATCGTTGTAAATCTCGAGAATGGCTGGAAGATCCGCCTCACTGGCCGCACGCACGATCACAACTTGCATCCTTTTCAATCGTCTACTATAGTTTCACTATGTCTCATAAAATAGACGATGTCGATGCAAAAATCGGTGCCCGCATCCGGATCGAGCGGGAGGCACACGGCTGGTCGCTGACAGAACTCGCGGAAAAATCCGGCGTATCACGCGCCATGATCAACAAGGTGGAGCGCGGCCAAAGCAGCCCGACGGCCATGCTGATGGCGCGATTCTCAGGCGCTTTCGGCCTGAGCATGTCGACGCTGATGGCACGGGCGGAAATGCAGGAAGGACGGCTGCTGCGCCACAAGGACCAGCCGCTGTGGACCGATCCCGAAACCGGCTATATCCGCCGCCATGTCTCGCCTGCCTCCGACCTGCCCATGGATGTGGTGCATGTCGACCTGCCGGCAAAGGCGCGGGTGGCACTCCCCGCGTCCGCCTACACCTTCCAGCGGCAATTGATCTGGATTTTAGGCGGCGTGCTGAGCTTTACCGAGGGTGAAACGTTTCACCGGCTCGAAAAGGGCGATTGTCTCGAACTCGGCGCCCCCCATGACTGCGTCTTCGCCAATGAGAGCGCTGAGCCCTGCCGCTATGCGGTGATCGTACTGCGACAGGCCTAGCCCGCAATCTCCGCCACGGCGCGCTTGGCCATGACCTTCACCAGATTGGCGCGGTAATCGGCCGAGGCATGCATATCGGACATCAGGCCATCGGCGGAAACCACAACGCCGTCCAGCGCCGCAGCACTGAAACTCTTTGCCAGAGCCGCCTCCAGCGCCTGCGCCCGGAACACGCCATTCTCGCCAGCCCCGGTCACCGCAACCCGCACCTCGCTGCCAGCCTTGGCAACGAACACGCCGGCCATGGCATAGAGCGAGGCGGGATTCGGGAACTTTTTGTAGGCCGCCCTGTCGGGCGCGGTGAATTCGACGGCCGTGACAATCTCGTCCGGCTCCAGCGCCGTTTCGAACAGACCTGCAAAGAAATCCGCGGCGGCAAGCGAGCGCGCGCTGGTGATGACGGTTGCATTGAGGGCGAGCAGCGCCGCGGGATAGTCGGCCGCCGGATCGTTGTTGGCGACCGAGCCGCCAATGGTGCCCATGTTGCGCACCTGCGGATCGCCGATATGTGCCGCGAGATGCGTGATCGCCGGGCAGAGCCTTGCCAGCTCGGCATGGGTCGCGACGTCATAATGCGTGGTCGCCGCGCCGATACGCACGGTTTTGCCCGTGATGGTGATGCCTTTCAAACCGGGAATATGGCGCAGGTCGATCAGATGGCTCGGTGACGCCAGCCGCTGCTTCATGGTCGGGATGAGGGTCATGCCGCCGGACAGGAATTTGCCGTCCTCTGCTGCGCCCATCTGCCTTGCGGCGTCCTCGACCGAAGTGGCCCGATGATACTGGGTTTCATACATGGCACATCTCCCTATTTCGCCGCCTGAATGGCAGCCCAGACCTTTTGCGGGGTCGCGGGCATGCTCAGGCTGTTGTTGCGGATGGCATCGGTGATGGCATTCATCACGGCAGGCGGCGAACCGATGGCGCCAGCCTCGCCGCAGCCCTTGATCCCCAGCGGGTTGGACGGGCACGGGGTTTCCGTCGTCATGATGTTGAACGACGGCAGGTCCTGCGCGCGGGGCATGGTGTAGTCCATGTAGCTCGCCGTCAGCAGCTGGCCGCTTTCATCGTAATGCGTGCCTTCCAGCAGCGCCTGGCCGATGCCCTGCGCCAAGCCGCCATGCACCTGCCCTTCGACGATCATCGGATTGATGATCTTGCCGAAATCGTCGGCAGCAACGAACTGCACGATCCTGGTGGTGCCGGTTTCCGGATCGATCTCCACCTCGCAGATGTAGCAGCCTGCCGGAAAGGTAAAATTACTCGGGTCGTAGAACGCCGTTTCCTTCAGCCCCGGCTCCATGCCGGAGGGCAGGTTGTGCGCGGTGTAGGAGGCGAGCGCCACCTGGAACCACGGCAGCGACTTGTCCGTCCCCGCCACCCGGACATTGCCGTCCTTGATCTCGATATCCGCCTCGTCGGCCTCGAGCAGGTGCGCGGCGATCTTCTTGGCCTTGGCCTCGACCTTGTCCATGGCCTTGACCACCGCGGACATGCCGACCGCACCGGAGCGCGAGCCATAGGTGCCCATGCCCATCTGCACCTTGTCCGTGTCGCCATGGACGATGGAAATGCTGTCGAGCGGTACGCCGAAACGCTCCGCCGCCAGCTGGGCGAACGTGGTTTCGTGCCCCTGCCCGTGCGAGTGCGATCCGGTGAGGATTTCGATGGTGCCGACGGCATTGACCCGCACCTCGGCGCTTTCCCACAGGCCGACACCGGCGCCCAGCGCCCCGACCGCCGCCGACGGCGCGATGCCGCAGGCCTCGATGTAGCAACTCATGCCGATGCCGCGCAGCTTGCCGCGGCTGGCTGCCTCGGTGCGGCGCTTTTCGAAACCGGCATAGTCCGCCGCCTTCATGCTGGCGTCGAGCGTCGCGTCGAAATCCCCGGCATCATAGGCCATGATGACTGGCGTCTGGTGCGGGAAGGCGCGGATGAAATTGCGCCGCCGCAATTCCGCCGGCGATATCTTCAGCTCGCGCGCCGCTGTCTCCATGATGCGTTCCAGCACATAGGAAGCCTCCGGCCGCCCGGCGCCGCGATAGGCATCGACCGGCGCCGTGTTGGTGTAGACCGTCTTCACATTGGCGTGGATCGCCGGAATGTCATACTGGCCGGACAGAAGCGTCGCGTAGAGATAGGTCGGCACGGAACTCGAAAACAGCGACATGTAGGCGCCGAGATTGGCGATGGTTTCCACCTTCAGGCCGAGAATTTTGTGGTCCTTGTCAAAGGCGATCTGCGCATGGGTGGCGTGGTCGCGCCCGTGCGCATCGCACAGGAAGCTTTCCGTGCGGTCCGCCACCCACTTGACCGGAACGCCCGTCTTCTTCGACGCCCACAGGCAGACGATCTCTTCCGGATAGATGAAAATCTTCGAGCCGAAACCGCCGCCGACATCCGGCGCGATCACCCGCAGCTTGTTCTCCGGGGCAACATTGTAGAACGCGCTCATCACCAGCCGCGCCACATGCGGATTCTGCGAGGTGGTCCAGCAGGTGTAATGATCTTCTGCCGCATCGTACTGGCCGAGCGCCGCGCGCGGCTCCATGGCATTGGGCACGAGGCGGTTGTTGTCGATATCCAGCGTCGTCACATGCGCCGCGCGGGCAAAGGCGTCAGCCGTCGCCTTTTCATCGCCGATATCCCAGTCGAAAATCAGGTTGCCCGGCGCTTCCCGGTGCACTTGCGGCGCGCCCGGCTTCAGCGCCTCGACGGCACTGACGACGACGGGCAGCTCCTCATAGGCGATTTCCACCGCCTCGGCGGCATCGCGCGCCTCGCCCTTGGTATCGGCGACGACGATCGCCACCGCATCGCCGACATAGCGCACCGTATCGGTGGCGAGCGGCGACCAGGCGCCCATCTTCATCGGCGTGCCGTCCTTCGACTGGATCATCCAGCCGCAGATGAGATTGCCGATGCCGTCGGCCTTCAGTTCCTTGCCGGTGAGCACCCCGATGACGCCGGGCATCTTGAGTGCCGCGCCCGTGCTGATCCCGGTGATTTTCGCGTGGGCATGCGGGCTGCGCACGAAGACCGCGTGCTTCATCCCCGGCACGACCATATCGTCGGTATAGCGGCCCTTGCCGGTGAGGAACCGCTTGTCCTCCTTGCGCAGAACGCGTGATCCAATGCCTTCGACACCCATGACATTACCTCCCTGTCGCAGGCGCCTCGCCAAAATGTCTCAATTGTCTGTTTGGCCGGAAGCGGACTGCACGACGTGAATTGATTTCTCAGGCGGCCTTGACGGCGCCCTTGCCCATTTTTTCCGATGCGTCGAGCACGGCCTGAACAATGTTGTGGTAGCCGGTACAGCGGCAGATATTGCCTTCCAGCTCCGCGCGCACCGTCGCCTCGTCGAGCCCTTCCGGGTGGCGGCGGATCATATCCACCGACGACATGATCATCCCCGGCGTGCAGAAACCGCATTGCAGACCGTGATGTTCGCGGAAAGCCGCCTGCACCGGATGCAACTCACCATTGAGGGCAATGCCCTCGATGGTTGTCACCTCGGCGCCGGACGCCTGCACCGCCAGCATGGTGCAGGATTTGACGGCCCGCCCGTCCACATGCACGACGCAGGCGCCGCATTGCGAGGTGTCGCACCCCACATGGGTTCCCGTCAGTCCCAGATTTTCACGCAGGAAATGCACAAGCAGCGTGCGGTCTTCGGCTTCGCCCTTGACGGCGCGCCCATTGACCACCAGTTCGACTTTGGCCATCGGTTCCTCCCAGAACGCCTTGGTCACCGCCCCTCCCTGGGCCGCATGACCACAACCGAAAGTTTAACCTGTCCTGCACGCTTGTCTATCGGCAAAATGGAAATATTCCAATCTGGCTGTACTGTGCGGGACAGAGGTGGTGCGTAGAGGGATTTTCGCGGTTTCAGCCAAAAGCCGGCATGACGAGGCTTGCATTCCGCATGCAATAACGCTATCAGGCGCGTCATCCCTCCGGCACATTCCGATGGCCGGTCCAGGGATCGGGAAGTCCCTTCCCTGCCGCTTTAGCTCAGTTGGTAGAGCACATCATTCGTAATGATGGGGTCCTCGGTTCGATTCCGGGAAGCGGCACCACAACTTCAATGACTTAGAGGCGTCTTGCCTCAGCTTTCAAGAAAATCGCGAAGTCGTGCAGCAACCACGTTCTCGTCTTTAAGCTCACATTCCCAGATTGTCAGCACACGCCATCCGTCCGATACAAGCGCTGCTTCATTTGCCGCATCACGCTCTTTGTTCTTTTCGAGCTTCGGCACCCAGAAATCCATACGTGTTTTTGGAATCACCGAATTCCTGCATGACGGGTCGGGATGACTGTGCCAGAAGCATCCATGTACAAAGACGACCGCCTTGCGCGATGAGAACACCAGGTCGGGCTTTCCGGGAAGATCCTTGCGGTGCAGGCGGTAGCGATAACCCATCCCGTATGCGATGCGCCTGACAGTCATTTCGGGCTTGGTATTTTTTGCCCGAATGCGGCTCATGTTTGCACTTCGGCGCTCGGGTGTGATCTTGTCCATGTGCTGGAGGAGGCTCCTGTCCGGCTTCAGAACTAACCTAGCTCAATCCTCTCGATCGATGAATAGAGATCCTTGAGCTGATTATGCCGCACGCGGAACTGACTGCGTTTTTTGGGTAATGGTCTCGCAAGACGCATATTTTCCAGCTTCATACCAGGATCGAAATAAACGGTTCCTGCAGCAATCGCCTTGATAAACAGATCAAAATCAGTACCGACGCACAACTCCACGAACCTTCCATAGGAATATTCGATGGGTGGCTCTCGTTTCAATGACGGCACATACACCGTCTTGGCATGCTTACGATTCCAGTGCGCAAGCAATCCTGCATAGTGCCAGATAGCCGCAACGGTGCCGTCCGTCGCTACGAGAGCAATGCCTTGTGTAATATCCGTTATAAGCCCCCGATCCTTATCGAAGCCAAGCAGCTGCAGTTCCACTTTTGTATCAAGATGAGGTGGCGACCCCACTTTGTACACACCGCCGAAATTGAAGCGGTCTGCCTTGCCGCTTTTATCCGCATAACCGAAGCGGCGCATGAAGAATTCAAAACCATCGGATTTGTAGCAACCCCCAGTTGGTTCGGGTGTCATCAGAGTTACCGGATTTTGAGGCAGGTAGGCCGTGAAATTATTCACCGCATACTGTTTCACTTCCCATCCGAGATAATCAGGCTCGGAATACCCGTTCGGAGAAATCCCGAGTTCCGCTTCAAGAGTATATCCACCTCCATTGCGGGCGGCATAGGGCATGAGCCCTTTGGCACTTAGGCGTTGAGACGGAATCCATGACCTGCGATGAATACGCAGCAATTCCGCAAGCAGCTGACCACGATTATCTCCCGAGGCGGTCGCATCCGCACTTAGTTCAATGAAGACACCGATTTGGGATGGATTACCCATCGCGTCAAGCTCCCGCCGAAGCGGGCTATCAGGCCAAACCGCATGACCGAATATCCTGCCGTCCGGCGTCACACCCAGAAACAATGTGCGCCCTTCATCCCGGCAGGTCATGATTGCGGACGGTGCCTGACGTGCTCTCAGCAGAAATCCTGACATCCGCACTTCAGGATACTCAGGGTAGAAGATCAGCTTGGCTTCCGGAGCGTGATGAAGACCAGCCTCATCAACCCAGTAGAAGGACAGACCAGCCTTTGCGCGATCACGCTTTGAGCCTGCTCGATGCTTGGCGTCGATCTCTACAGATCCGAACGGGAGAAGATTGATCGCGTTGAAACCTTCACCCAGATAGACCTGATTTTTGGAGTTGTCGTTGGGTGAAAGTTTCTTGGCATAGAATTTGGCGGCCCCATTGGCCTGCATGGCTGCCAGCAGCTTCTTCAGACTGTCCATTCACTCCCCCGCAGCTTCGAATCGAGGGAAGCGTAGGAAAGAATCGGAACTGTAGCTAGTCCTGCCTCACAGGCAGCAATGAAAGGATATGAGGCAGCATTGTACGTGCGACCGCCCGGAAAACAGGAACCGCCACCGAGTTGCCGAACTGCTTGTAGGCCTGAGTATCAGAAACGGGTATCCGGAAACTGTCATCATACCCCATAAGCCGCGCGCATTCCCTCGGCGTCAGGCGCCGAGGGTTTTTCCCCACGCCGCGACTGATCAATATTTCCGAGCCGTCCTTGTAGTAGCGTGCAGAGAGAGTTCTGCACGTATCATCAGGGCCAACGAGTCCGTAACCGAAACCATTGCCCTGAGCTTTATGCTTCTTCGCATAATTCTGCAGGTACAGCCAAAGCTTGCTGGTTAGTGTATATTTGTCATTGACGGAGGCTTTTTCTCCCAGTGTGAATTGTCCTTCCGGGTTCTCTGTTCCATCTTCGGGATGCAGAATATCGGACATCACCCTCTCGCCGATCGGCGGTAATTCAAGGTCATCCCACGAGAACGGTACGTTTTCCCTGAAACCCACAATAACAATGCGCTGCCTGTGCTGCGGCAGAAAGTGCCGCGCATCAATGACTCTCTCATGCACGTGATAACCCAGTTCATCCCTGAGAACGTCACAAATGATTTTGAATGTCCGGCCTTTATCGTGGCTTTTAAGATTCTTGACATTTTCAAGTAGAAAGGCCGCAGGCCTGTGATGCTTGATTATGCGCGCAACATCGAAGAACAGAGTTCCCTGTGTTTCGTCAGCGAAACCATGTTTGCGGCCGAGTGCATTTTTCTTCGAGACACCGGCAATGGAAAAGGGCTGGC
Organism: Phyllobacterium sp. MT110; assembly: GCF_058792715.1. Lineage (NCBI taxonomy): Bacteria > Pseudomonadati > Pseudomonadota > Alphaproteobacteria > Hyphomicrobiales > Phyllobacteriaceae > Phyllobacterium > Phyllobacterium sp. MT110. Next base: position 17,112 of record NZ_JBXAFE010000008.1, on the reverse strand, counting down.
ACGGAAATCCGGCTACAAGCACATCGTGAGCTGGTATTTCTCCCTCGTCAATTTTTGTAATGTCGCCTTCGACCGGGCGATTATCACGAAAATTGGCCAGGTAGGTCTGCTGGGCATATTTATCCCATTCTGACGTAAAAACGCATCGGCCTCCGATGCTTTCAAATGCCCGTCGCAGGCCTCCGATCCCGGCAAAGAGATCGATGAATGTAAACGGCGTGGGTTCTTCAGCAGATTGGGTGGGGGGAACAAGATTTTTGAGAGCCGAAATAACCGAGGCTCTCGGCACCACGTCACCTTTTTCCAATCGATGAAGGTGACGCATGCTGTAACCCAGTTGCTCCGAAAGCTGACTGTCGTCTAGTCCTGTCTGAAGTTTCAACAGCGCAAATTCATTGTGCATGGCAATCTCGATTCGGGAATGATTCTGTCAAAATGTCAAATTTTATCCCCCCGCTCAAGATGAGACCGTACCGATCCACGTCTGTACACAGAGGAATTCTGGTTGAAGATGAAATCCAAATTTAAAATGCTCTAAAAAAATTGATAAGCAACGCTCTTACTAATACCGGCTTTGCGCCGAAACACAATCAGGGTGCAAACAATCCAGACATCATATCTATGGCACTTCTCGTATCGAAACTCTGATTTCCTCCCCACCCCTTTCACCTCCTCCCATTTCCCACTATGATTCCCGGTGAGACCGGTCGAAATGGATCGGTCTTGGGGCTTCGTATCCTCTTACTAGGCGGTCGGTGTCGACCGCAATGACACCTCCTCAGCCCTATGGCCGGGGAGGCTTCGGCGTATGTCCAGAGCTTCGGCTTAAAGGCCGTAGCGGTCGTCCTAGTACGACTACGAACTCCCCGGTCACCAGAGGATAAACCTCGGGTGGCCGCTTTCCTCACGCGAGAAAAGGGAGTGCACATGAACGATTACAATTTCTGGTCAGACCTGCTCGATACGTTTCAATCCTCGCCGGACTGGATCAAGGCTTTGTGGCTGCTGATCCCGCCCGGCTTTCTGCTTGGCCTTGTGGCGCTGACGCTGCGCTTCAGGATCGCCGCCAAACAGATGGAGCAAAGCGCTGGGGGTGAGCTGATTTATTCAATCCATCGCGATGCGGGCCAGTTGCGTGTCGTCAGCCATATCCCCATTACGGACGGCAATCCGGCATTGCTCCTGCTTGACCCGCCTGCCAGCGGCGAAGCGGGATCGCAGGAAACGAGCCGCCTCGCCCCGCCCGCATAGGCGCCGTCAGAACGCGCAAGCCAGGTAATGCCGGGTATTGGCGGCCAAGCAGGCAAGCCCTTGGCTTGTAACCTGTAACTGTAACCTTGGCCTCAAAAGAAATACGCGGGGAGTGGCAACCGCCTCCGCCCAAAGCTGATGGACATCACGGCTGGAGCGTTCAATGTCGACAGTCTTCACCCGCACCGGCCAGAACCGGCGATTGCCGGTGAGGTCGCGCAGATAGGTTGTCTGCGAGGCTTACCGCCAGTCGGGGCGCAGATGTTCTTGCCGCGTTTTCACGAGCGCGGCGTCGGATTAATGACAAGACCGGTCGCGTATTGCATGCGAGCGGCTGCAGCCAAACTCGATGCTTCGCCACGGCACTCCGGCCGCTGGAACAGGTCAGTCCGCAACATCCTGTTCTGCATGCCGCCGCAAAGCCACGGGGTTGGTGACGGTTATGGACCGATAACCCGTCTCAATCCAACCCGCCTCGATGAAACGTTGGATGGCGCTATTGACCTGTTTGCGAGAGGTGTTTGTCAAGATACCAAGATTTTCCTGGGAAACGGAAATCGGAACATCCGTCGCCCATGACATGCGATGCAGGACTGACGCGATCCTGGAGCTGACACTTTTTTTCTGCAGATCATGCACGATCCTGAGAAGCTTATCGGCTGCCAAGATGGAAATGACGCCGAAAGCGCGAATGTTGCCAGGATCCGAGGCGGCCATCTGCTCCATCGTCTCAAGCGGCACATGCATCACCCATGTCTCACTCCGCGCGAATAGCTCTATCCGTCTCGGCTTGCCGGTCATGAAGCTGTCTTCGCCGGTCCATCCGCCGGGTACGGCGATATGGATCAGGCGCGGCGTTGAGTCGAGAGGCGCGGTATCCACCGTCACAGTCCCTGAGACGAGACCATAGATGCCGCCGGCCGGGTCGCCCGGGCGGAATATGACCTGGCCTGCGTCAAATTTCTGAAGCAGCGCATTTTGCAGCAGGCGCACCCGGAAGGTTTCGGGCATTTGAGCCAGCCAGCCGGCCTCGCACATGATGCGTTCCGCATTCGCCCGTGACATACGCGCCATTTTCTTCCCCCCGATTGTGCGGTTTGACACAATGTCCCGTTCAAAAGCCTTGTATCAACTTTGTGACAAGAGAAAAGAGGCCGCGACGATCGGGGGGGCAAGGCGGCTGGCATCGAAACCGAAGCGCGTTTTGCGGGCGGCGACGGCTTATGGCTGCTCGCGTCCTGATGCCTGCCCATCCCCATTGAATTGTTCGGCCGCGCCTGCGTAACCGCCTTGAGGTCGCATGCGCAGGACTGCCATGGGAACGACAACCATCCGTGATCGCAGCATGGCGTTGTCGAGGGTCGCTATGTCAACAGATGGATTGCGAAATGAACGATACATCCAACCAGAGTTCAGCGAATACAGAAAATCCGGTCCTGAGTGGCGAGCCTGGTCTCGATGAATTTCTTGTCTCCCACGGCGGGCCCTTCTTCGAACTTCAACGGCAACTGAAATTGCTTCGCCACAATGCGCTTTGCGTCGGGCCCCGAGCCGCCCTGTTTGTGGCCCTGGCCTGGGGCGTTCCGTTTCTGCTTGGCTTACCGCGCAATTTCTCTTTGGAGCACAGCCAGGGAGCCTATCTTGCCGATCTCGGAGTATGGGCAAAGTTCTTTATCGGGATCGGTGCCTTTGTTCTGGCCGAGCGACAGGTAGAAGCTGGCCTGAAGGCCAGGCTGTCCCATCTTGCGCGCGCACCCATCATAGCCCCGACATTCATCCCGACCGCCGCCGGCATCGTAGCCTCCACGCTTCGCGAGCGCGATTCCCGCATGGCTGAATTTGCCTGCCTGGTCCTGGCGCTTTTCGCCTCGATCCTCTCCTATCTCAACCTCCACGCGACACAAGAATCATCATGGGCGGTTGAACATCTCGCTGCCGGCAATCGCGTTACGCTTGCCGGCTGGTGGTCGATCTGTGTCAGCCTTCCACTGTTCGTCTTTCTTCTTGCGCGGGGCGGATGGAGGCACTTCTTGTGGGCACGCATGCTGCGCAAACTTGCAAAGCTTGATCTTCGACTGGTTGCAACCCATCCTGACGGCAAGGGCGGATTGGCGTTTCTGGGACGGTATCCGAATGCCTACGCCATTTTTGTCTTTGGATTGAGCTGCGGCATTGCGTCAGTCGTCGCCAAGAGCCTCGCCCACGAGGATCCCTCCATAACAACACTCAGCATGGTCATGAGCGGTTGGCTGGCGATCGTCATCGGCTTCTTCGCCTACCCGCTATCTGCCTTCACCCCTCCTCTTCTTCGATTGAAGGAGGAAAGCCTTTCGTTGCTGGGCGCTCAGGCAACGCAATTTTGTCGATCTGCGGAGCGCAAGACCCTTGGCCGGAACGTGTTTTCCGATGCCGCGTCCGAGCCTGATACGGAGCTTTCGGACCCAAGCAAGCTCTATGACGCGACACGCAAGCTTTCAACGATCCTCGTTGACAGAAGCGCCGTCGTGCCCGTTGCGGCCGCGGCCCTCATTCCGTTCGCAGTAGTGGGCGCGACGAAACTACCCTTCAAGGAGGTGCTATCGCTCGTGAAGAAATTGCTCCTTCTTTGATGCACAGGGCCGATCAACAGTAACGGTGAACACGGCAACCGGCATGGGCTCCAACGCGAGGGCCTCAATCAGGAGGTGAAAGCGCAGGAGCACCCGTCCTTTGAGCCCAGCATCAATCGTTGAGCGGTGAAATTCACACCACCTGCGTAGGAGAACGCCGATTTCACATCCGTTCGCCCAGGGCTAGAAATGGAACACCATTCCCAATATTGGTCCCTTTTGAACCACGTCGTAGACGAAGCCATCCCGACTGTAGTCGACACCAAGCGCGCGATAGCCTGCGACCGCCGACAGGTTGTCTCTGAACTGGTATCCGAGTGTTCCGGCCAGGTCCCAATCGAGCTTTGCCTGTCCGGCACCCACGACGCCCCAGCCGCTGAAATACACAGTGTCTGTGAGGAAATATTTCCCCCTTATGCCTGCGACAGCATCAACCCATGCGGCGCTGTCGCGCCCGCTGTGTCCGTCGAACAATCCGCCATTAAAGGAGATTTCCGTGCTCGCATACCAGACGCGTCCTCCCGCCACTGCGTCAAGACGGTTTTTTCCATCTTCAAGCAGACTGTAACCTCCGCCGAAAAAGCCGGAAAATGTCTGAGATGTAACATCGACACTTTTGCTGAAGACGCCGAGAGGGGTCTGACCAGCTGTCGATATCTTTGTATAAATGATATCGCTGAACAGACTGTAGCGGTCATAATGCCCTTCGATGATACCCATGAACGAGAAGTCAAGGTCATCGAAAAGGCTGCCGAAGTCGGAATGCATTTTTGCAGGAGGCAGCCCAAATTGACCCGCAGTGCCACTGATACCGGCGGCCCAGAAATAAGGACTTGCGCTAAAACGCCATCCATCCGGTTTGATCTCCCGCCTGTCAAATTCAGGCACGGCGGGCGTCAACGGAATATCCGCGGCGACAGCCACAGACTGGCTGCCAATCAACGCAGCCAGTGAAAGCGCGAGTAGTCTATGGTGATGCATTGGTCCCCCCGAAATTGCGCTGCGGTGATTTGTTTGGAGAATGATTTGTCAGCGCTTTTGCTCTGAGAGCACTTCGTTCTCGACGGCACAGTCGACTGCCGGGGAACTGGCTGTTTCCAATTCCTTGCGCGCGGTTTGAATATCGGCAAGGAATTCGGGATTGCTATGGAGTTTAGCAACCGTCGCGGCGCCCATAATGCGTCCCCCGTCGACATCGCTTTGCCAGTGGGCGTTGCAGATCACCCGGCTTTGCCCGAACGACAATCCGCGCTCGAGCAGATTATCAGCTCGCTTTGGATTGACTTCGGCCAAAGTGAGCGCCCAGGCCCAGCCCGCAGCAGTGTGCCCCGATGGATAGGAACCATCCTGGCGCAACACAGCTTCTTCGTCTGGCTGACACGTGCCCTCATTGTGCACGACGAAAGGACGGGTCCTGTTGTACCGGTTCTTGATGCCATAGGTCGACAACCCTGCATCCGTCAGCACGCGCTGCATCAGGCGATAGAGATGCGGTGTCTTCTCTTCGCTGATATCCGCGCCCATAGCACAAGAAAAGTTCTTCGCAGGCTGGGGAAACTGCAGATCAGCGTCTTTGCGCGCAAAATCCCAGCGCGCTTTTCCGCGCAGCGCCATCGTAGCTTCTCTGGCAGCCTCATCGCGCGCCAGCGCCGCACTTCCGTCCGCTGGAGGGGGCCCAAGTAAAACGAGACTGTTGGGAAGCTCGCTCGGTTGCAGATAGCCCGGCGCCAGATGAAAATGTGGATCAGTCACCGTCGGCCCAACGGCCGTTTCCGCGATAGCAGAACTTATATTCTGGCCAGATAAAGCCACCGCGGTGAACAAGGCCATTTGACAGATCTTTGACAACATCCAACTGCTCCTCAAGATATAGCTCCGGATACCATCTGCGCGTGGTTCCACCCGGGACTGGGTTTAGTGCTTGGCCTCGGGAAGCTTCCACTCACCACTCACAAGGGTTGGCTCCGGACGATAAAGCCGTACAGTGTAGTTCCAGCCCTCAACGATTGGCAGGCAGTTCGGGATTTTGCCGTCGCAGCCTCCGAACTGGGCAGTCACCGATCCGTCGGCATTTTTCGTCGCAGTGATGTCATTGATCGAATAGGCATTGTAGTCGTTTTTCTCGAAGAAGCCTTTTGCGTTGTAGACGCTGATCGACCAGAAAGCCTTTACCGGCACGCTCTTTGGCACGTTAAGGGTGTAGACCGTCTTGCCATCGTTTTTCTCAGGAGTGAAACTCGGGTACATGGCGTCCTTTTCCGGAATGCCACCCCAACCGGAGGCAGTGCCAATCAAGTGCTGGATCGGATCGACCTCGCCGCGGGCTCCAAAGGAATCGTGATAGGACGTCTGATGTTTTGCCAGCGCAAGCAGCGCATTGCGAACATCCGTGAGGCCCTCTTCATCCCAGTTTGGAAGGTCGAGCTTGCCTGCGTCCTTCTGGCTGACCTTGATGGCATCCTGAAGCTTGTGAACCTCGTCGAGATCCTTTGGATCATTAGGGTCAACCAGCGTCCGGACAGCGACGAAGGCATATCTGGTGCCAACCGATTTCTGCGTCAGCGTAACCGGGTTCGTCCCGTAGGCGACGATTGGCAGATAGTGATCCTGATCAACGACCATCATCGACATATAGCGTTTGCCCGCATCAGGCAGCGAGAGCGTTACCGGCCCGCCAGCAAGATCAAACACAGCAAATGAATACAGCGTATCCCGGTTCATACGGATGACCGTTTGCTTGTCAACCGGCACAGGCTCGCGGGAGTGCTTGAACTTGCCCAGTCCGCCTATGTCCTTTGTATTAGCCGCGAGGTAATGGTCGGTCTCCGCGCGGGCGAAATTGTCAACTGTGACCGGCATTTTGCTGCCTGATGTTTCGGCAAATGCTCCGCTGGCCCATACAACCGAAGCAACTGCTAGACTGATCTTAACCGAGCGGAACATGGATATACCTCTTCGTTCAAACTGACTAACGACCCCGCGCCATTCCACAGGGGGGCGACACGGAGCATGCGAACACCATCTGATCGATCATCATGTGACCAACCGGCAAATTCTAATCAGTCCATTTTAGGCATAGACGGATCACCGGTCTTGCCATTTTGTGCCAATGTCTGTCCGGCGGCGGCATTTCTCCCATCCAAGAGAAAAGGCGCGGAATGGCGACAAATATTCCGAGAGAAACACACCTATCGCAACTGCGATTGCGCGCGAAACTGCTGCGGCGTAACACCGGCTATTCGGCGGAACGCGCGGCTGAAATGTGCCGGATCGGAATATCCGGAAGCAAATGCGATATCAATGATCTTGGAATCGGTATCCTGTAAAAGGGCGCTCGAGCGCTCAAATCTGACGGTATCGAGTATATCGGAATATGCAAAATCAACATGAGAGAGTTTGCGTTGAAAGGTGCGCGTGCTGACGCCCGCCATCTCCGCGACCTCGGGAAGCGTTGGAACGGCTCCGTCGAGATAGGATGGCAACATCAGTTTGAGCACCTCGACGATATCGTAGCCGGAAGGCCCATCCTCATGCTCATGCGACGAGGCAAACAATTCGGTCGAATGATTGGAGAGACTAAGGCACGCAATCGGTATGCTGATCCAAGCGGCACGCTGTTCAGACAGGAAGCGCACGTTTGGCCAGGAGGATTGCGTCGCCGCACTCGGCGTGTAACGAGCTTCAAAAGCCATCGTCGCCGGCATCCAGTTGGGCCCTGTGAATTGCCGGACGATGTAGACAGAGAAAATATTCTGGAGCCATTGCGCATGCTCCAGATGCAGGAGCGCGCTTGTTCTGCCCAGCCTGCTGCAAACCCGCACGTGGTCACTATCGTGTTCGATCCACATGCTCAGGACCGTATCCTCCCGTGAGGCCCAGTTGCAGGCGTGCCGCAACGCAACAAGCAGTGTCGGGGAGTAAGCGATCAGCGCTCTGGTCTTTTCTCTCAGATGCGAATAATGCAGGCGCTGGCTGGCCAGGAAGCCAAAATCTTTGATGCCCTGGGTGCTCTGGGCGGTCTCAATAAAGTGGATTGCCGGCAAGAGCGGGACGTAGAGATCGCTTTTCGGCTCCAGAGACGATGGCAGCCGAAATTTTTCCAGAAGCGAATGCGTCGGCGCACCAATTTCATCGAGAATCCCGATAAAAGGAAGAAGAAACTGGCTGCGCGTTATGGGAATGGTAGCCATTGCACCTCGTCGCACTCACGTGGTTGACACTATCACTTGCCAAAATCGCGTGGGATTTACAACTTTTGGGGGTAGTGAATTTCACCGTTATATTGCCAACACATTCGGCTCACTTATTTGGCAAACATAAAAGTCAGGGTCGTGCGCAGCCCCCATTCTGGACTGCCCGCGGGTCCATCGGCGTAGTAACGCCCGCCCAGTTGCAAGCTCATAGCCTGGTTATTGATCTTGAAAACCTGGCTAGCGCCCAAATTGATTGGCACTGTCCATTGATTAGCCTCCCAGTCATAGGTTGAATCCACGCTGAGCGACATCGATCTTCCCTGGCCAAAATTATAGGAAACAAATGGCTGCAACAGACTGGCACTGACATCCTGCCTGCTCGAAGACCCAGCGACCGACCAAATATGATTGCCCAATGCGCCGACCGTCCACTCCTTTCGCTGGACAAGCGCCACCGCTGTCGGCCCAAGTCCGAATTTACCGCTACCAAGATAATCATCAGTGGCCGTGGGCAGAAGAAACACGGGACCGGCGCCCCATATCAAACCGCCAGGCCCTGCGTTTTTGGGAGATAGAAAAAGGCTGGCATTTATATCGCCTAAACCGGAAACGCTTCCACCTGGCGTGTAATCCCGATAGGCGATCGGTATAATCGTGCGTGATATAACGTTCCACTCATCGTTTATGCTGAATGGAATAACAGGCTGAATGTTGAGCCCGTAAGCAAAGCCGCCTTTGTTGGCACCGGCTTTAAAATCAAAATTGCTTTGAAGGGGAACGCTGATCAGACTGGCCAGCGGATTGGCTAATTGTTGCGACAGATCGTCAGCAGAAGGTTGCGACCAAGCCGCGCCAGAGTTAAATGTAATAAAACCAATAACCGAAATAATCGTGGCGCAGGGCCGCTTAAGCCCACCGAACAGATCATTTATGTACTGCATTTTCCACCCATCCCCTAAACATCCCGAGAACTAGTCTTGCATTAGCAAGACTATGTTATTTGCAACATTTCACGTTTTCCCATCGGAAACTGTGCCGATCCGCACAGTTTCCGATGGGAAAATTTGCTTTTATTGTCATTGTTTTTTGGCAGTCCACATCTCGGCAAGATCGGATCGCCAATGAGAAATTGATACGCGGCGTTTGGGCAATGACTCTTGTCAAATGATACAATTGGAGAAAAGGTGCCGCGTATGTCGCGAGCGAATGCCGAAAGCACAGCCCTTTTCTTCCATGACCCAGGTCACGGTGCTCCTCCTGACCAACGAGCCCCATGCCATTCCACAGGGGATCGACACGGAGCAAGAAAACGCCATCCAGCCGATCACAGCGCGATCGACCGGCAAATTCCAGTTAGCTCGTTTTTAGCATTGGTGGATCATCGGTCTTGCCATTATGTGCCAATGCCTGTCCAGCGACGGCCTTTGGCCCATTCAAGCGAAAGGGTGTTGAGTTCCGTCACCGGTTGACCTGATTTTCCATCTGCGGTTGACCAGAGTCGATCAAGACAAAATGAACACAAACATGAGTTTCGTGCGGATTCGGCGGGTCAGGGCGACATGGCTATTGCGGTCGACGGTTGAAGATTTCTGGTGCGGCGGGCGGCTCCAACTCGCGCCCCCGATAAGTTTCCAATGCAGCAGTGCTGTTCAGTTGTCTCGTTGATCCGATGTTACGGTTACGTACCTTCCGGGATTGAAGCACTTCGGCGATGCTGGCGTTTCGACGGGAGATGTCCGACCAAAACCCGGCGTGTTCGAGCTTTGGGAACATATGACAGGGCTGCGGACTTCTGACCGCAGGCTGTCGCAGAACGTACCCCGGAAGCATACTTGACTGCAGCACACGAAAAGGAGCGGCAATGCAACAGGAACTTCCCGATGTTCTCGATCCGCGCGAACTCAGTCTGATCGACCGCTACTGGCGCGCTGCAAACTATCTTTCTGTCGGTCAGATTTACCTGATGGATAACCCCCTATTGCGGCAACCCCTGAAGCCCGAACATGTAAAGCCACGCCTCCTGGGACACTGGGGAACGACACCGGGGCTGAACTTCATCTATGCCCATCTCAACAGGTGCATCAAGGCGCGCGATCTCGATATGATCTATGTTTGCGGACCTGGCCATGGTGGCCCCGGCATGGTTGCCAACACGTATCTCGAGGGAAGCTACAGCGACATATATCCGGCTATCTCCCGCGATGAGACTGGCATGAGGAAACTGTTCAGGCAGTTCTCGTTTCCCGGAGGCATTCCAAGTCACGCCGCACCGGAGACGCCCGGCTCGATCCATGAAGGAGGCGAACTTGGCTATGCGCTCGTTCATGCCTATGGCGCGGCCTTTGACAATCCGGAACTCACGGTCGCATGCGTTGTCGGCGACGGTGAAGCCGAGACCGGCCCCCTCGCCGCCTCCTGGCATTCGAACAAGTTCCTCAATCCCGTGCATGATGGGGCCGTCCTTCCGATCCTGCATCTGAATGGTTACAAGATAGCCAATCCCACAGTGATGGGGCGCATGCCGGACAGCGAGCTGAAAAGCCTGTTCGAGGGATACGGACACGAACCCCTGTTTGTCGAAGGCAGTGATCCCCAACGGATGCACCAGTTGATGGCGTCGGCTTTAAACAAGGCCTTCGACCGCATTTCTGCGATACAATTGGAAGCCAGAACAGCCGGCAAGGCGTCAAAGCGGCCCAAATGGCCAATGATCATCTTGCGCAGCCCGAAAGGCTGGACGGGTCCCAAGGAAGTCGATGGCAAGAAGGTCGAGGGATTTTGGCGCAGTCACCAGGTGCCCATTGCGAATGCGCGCAACGACAGCAACCACAGACAACTTCTTGAGACCTGGATGCGAAGTTACGCCCCCGAAAACCTGTTCGACGCGAGCGGCAGGCTGGTCGAGGATCTGCAGGCGCTCGCGCCTTCCGGAGACAGGCGGATGGGAGCCAACCCGCACGCCAATGGAGGTGGGGCACATCGTAAGCTGGATCTACCTGACTTTCGCGAACACGCCGTCCCGGTACCGGAACATGGCACCGCTACGGGAGAGGCGACACGGGTTCTCGGCGGGTACCTGCGCGACGTAATGGAGCGAAGCGCTGGAAGCCGGAATTTTCGCCTCTTCGGACCGGATGAAACAGCTTCCAACAGGCTGGACGCGGTCTTTGATGTGACGGGTCGCGTCTGGATGGAGACCATCGAAGCCTTCGACGAGAACCTTGCAACGGACGGCAGGGTGATGGAGGTGCTGAGTGAACATCTGTGCCAGGGATGGCTGGAAGGCTACACCCTCACCGGACGCCACGGATTGTTCTCCTGCTATGAAGCATTCATCCACATTGTCGACTCGATGTTCAATCAGCACGCCAAGTGGCTCAAGGTCATCAATGAACTTGCGTGGCGCCAGGACGTGCCGTCCCTGAATTATCTGCTGACCTCCCATGTGTGGCGGCAGGACCATAACGGGTTCAGCCATCAGGACCCCGGTTTCGTTGACCTCGTAGCCAACAAGAAGGCAGAGATCGTCCGGGTGTATTTTCCGCCTGATGCCAATACCCTGTTGTGGGTGGCTGATCACTGCCTGAAGACGCACAACCGCGTCAACGTCATCGTCGCGGGTAAGCAGCCCTCACCCCAGTGGCTGGCTATCGAAGACGCCATCAAACATTGCGAAGCCGGAGCAGGCATATGGGACTGGGCCGGCAGCAATGCCGACTATGGCGAGCCTGACGTCGTCATGGCATGTGCCGGCGACGTACCGACACTCGAGACGCTCGCCGCGGTCGATCTCCTGCGGCAATGCCTGCCGCAATTGCGTGTCCGGGTCGTCAACGTCGTCGACTTGATGACGCTTCAGCCGCAGGACCGCCATCCGCATGGTCTGACGGATGCGGCATTTGATGCGCTGTTCACAACGACACAGCCGGTGATCTTTGCCTATCACGGCTATCCCTATCTCATCCACCGCCTGACCTATAGCCGCAGCAATCATGCCAACATCCATGTCAGGGGTTTCAACGAAGAAGGAACGACGACGACGCCGTTCGACATGGTGGTTTTGAACGAACTCGACAGGTATCACCTTGCCATCGAAGCCTTGAAACGCCTGCGCGGACAACCACCCCGCGGCGCTGAACAGGCCGTCGAGCATTTTCGCAGCAAGCTTGACGAACATGCCCGCTATATCCGGATGCATGGCGAAGACATGCCTGAAATCCGGGAGTGGAGCTGGCCCTACCCGTCGGCTGCCGCAACCGGGGATTAAGGCCGTGCCGGACTTGATCCTTGTTCTCAATGCCGGATCGTCAAGCCTCAAGTTCGGGGTGTTTGCGTGCTCTGAAACGGCCGTGACGGAGGTCGCCAGGGGGAAATATTCCGACCTCCACGGCACACCGCATTTCTCCACAAGCACCGGCACACGCAAAGCCTCCGGGCTCTCGTTGGAAACGGGCAGTTCATTGCGCCATGTTTTGGAGCACTTGACCGGATGGCTCGCAAGCGAAGGACATATGTCATCGATCGTTTCGGCCGGACATCGTATCGTTCACGGCGGCACCAAATACCATGCGCCGGTCCGGCTGACGAACGATGTCCTTGACGAACTGGACGCGCTGACCCCGCTGGCTCCTCTCCATCAGCCCGCCAGCCTTGAACCGGTCCGCGTGTTACGGGACGTGCTGACCGGCCTTCTGCAGATCGGATGCTTTGACACGGCCTTCCACCATCATCTCGGTATCGAAGCCCGCAGCTACGCACTTCCGATCAGGTATCAAACGCAAGGCATCCGAAAATTCGGTTTTCACGGTTTATCCTACCAGCACGTTGCATCCGAGCTTGCTGCCGTCTCCCCGCAACTGAAGGGAAAACGAACCGTCGTCGCGCATTTGGGCAACGGGTGCAGCCTTTGCGCCATGCGGGATGGCACCAGCGTGGACACGACGATGGGGTACACCCCATTGGACGGGCTGATGATGGGAACACGATCGGGGGGCTTGGATCCCGGACTTCTTCTCCACCTGATACGCGAGCTCAAAATGAGTCCCGATGCAGTGGAACATCTGCTCTACAACCAGTCGGGCCTCCTGGGAGTCTCCGGAATATCCGCCGACATGCACACCCTGCTGGACTCGAGCGACCCGCACGCCTTGGTGGCAATCAATCTGTTCGTCTACCGTGCCGTCGCCGAAGCCGCCAGAATGACAGCCGCGCTCGAAGGTCTGGAGGTGCTGGTTTTTACCGGAGGCATCGGCGAAAATTCCTGGCAGATTCGTGAACGGATCTGCGCCAGATTGGCTTGGCTCGGCGTTCTTCTGGACCATCGGGAAAATCGTGCCGGAGCGGCCATCATCAGCAAGCCCGAAAGCAAGGTTGACGTCCATGTTGTCGCTGCCAATGAAGAGATCGTCATAGCGCAAAGTGTGGCAGGCGTGCTGGAAATCCAGGGCGCTTGACCTTAGCGATCAGGTCCTGAGCGAGCTGCATTCGAGCATTCTGTTACTGTTACATGCTTCCATTGCTTCAATGCATAATCAATTGTTTACTGGGGGAACCGCCTTCGATTCTGGAGATTGCACCAAACTTTATCGATAGCAGCTCAGGCAATTTCGAACTTCGAAGATCTTGAACAAGTGGAAGAAGTGGTGTGTTGAGTTCATCCGATGGATCACGATTTGACGTCACCCGCCATCAAACTGATAAATCCCGCAAAGCATTCAAGCTGGAATTTCAACTCGATCCGGAGAGAGATGCCATGACCAACTCGAACACCACCGCCAGCAAATCCGGCAAAACGTTCACGGTCGAGGCCGATGCCACCGCCGCCTATTGGCACAACAGCGCCGGCAACAGCCTGCCGCCTCCCGACATGATGGGAGCGTATATGCGCAACCGCCCGGTCCTGACCGGGCCGGCTGAACGCCGCAAGGCCTGGATCATCGGCAGCGGCATCGCGGGCCTTGCCGCAGCCTTTTACATGATCCGCGATGGCGGCATGGCGGGCGAGGACATCACCATATTGGATACGATGCACATCGAAGGAGGCTCGCTTGACGGCGCGGGCAATCCGGAGGACGGCTATATCGTCCGCGGCGGCCGCGAGATGAACTGGAACTACGATAATCTGTGGGACATGTTCCAGGACGTGCAGGCGCTCGAACTGCCCGAGGGCTATAGCGTCCTCGACGAATATCGGTTGGTCAACGACAATGACCCGAACTTCTCCAAGGCCCGGCTCATGCACAAGCAGGGCCAGATACGTGATTTTTCGACGCTGGGCCTCTCCAAATCGCAGCAGTGGGAACTGATCCGCCTGATGTTGAAGCGTAAGGAGGATCTCGACGACATCACCATTGAGCAGTATTTCAGCGCGGGCTTCCTCGAAACCAATTTCTGGTATCTCTGGCGCTCCATGTTCGCGTTCGAAAACTGGCAGAGCCTTCTTGAAATGAAGCTCTACATGCACCGGTTCCTTGACGCGATCGATGGACTGACCGACATGTCGGCGCTGATCTTCCCGAAGTACAATCAGTTCGACAGTTTTGTCCGTCCGCTGGTAGCGCATCTGCGGGAACGCGGTGTGAAGGTGCAGTTCGACACGCGCGCCTATGATCTCGAAATGACCGTCGAAGGCGAGGCCCGCACGGTAACAGCCATCCGTGCCAAGGTGGGCGGTGCCGATACCGCCATTGCCGTCGGCTCGAAGGATCTGGTCTTTGCGCTGACCGGGTCGATGACCGAGGGCACTGCCTATGGCGATATGGACAATGCCCCGGTGCTCGACCGCGGCAGGCATGATCCGGGCGACGCGAGCGATTGGGCACTGTGGAAGAATCTCGCCAGGAAGTCGCCCATCTTCGGCAAGCCCGAGAAATTCTACGGCAATGTCGACGGCTCGATGTGGGAATCCGTGACACTCACCTGCAAACCGTCGCCCTTTGTCGAAAAGCTGAAAGAGCTTTCGGTCAACGATCCCTATTCGGGCAAGACGGTGACCGGAGGGATCATCACCTTTACCGATTCCAATTGGGTGCTCAGCTTTACCTGCAACCGCCAGCCGCACTTCCCGACCCAGCCGAAGGATGTTCTGGTGGTCTGGGTCTATGCGCTGCTGATGGACAAGGAGGGCAACTTTGTCAAAAAAGCGATGCCGGCCTGCACCGGGCGTGAGATCCTGGCCGAGCTTTGCTATCATCTCGGCATTGAAGATCAACTCGACGATGTGGTGGCAAACACCAAGGCGCGCATTGCGCTGATGCCGTATATCACAGCGCAGTTCATGCCGCGTGCGGCGGGCGATCGTCCGCACGTTGTGCCCGCGGGCTGCACCAACCTTGGCCTGATGGGCCAGTTCGTCGAGACGTCGAACGACATCATCTTCACCATGGACAGCTCAATCCGCACCGCACGGGTCGCCGTGTACACGCTTCTGAACCTGCCAAAGCAGGTGCCGGACATCAGCCCGACCCAGTATGATATCCGCTCGCTGCTCAAAGGGGCACGGGCGCTGAACAATGGCGAGCCGTTTCCAGGCGAACGCCTGCTGCATCGTCTGCTGGACAAGACTTACTATGCCCACATCCTGCCGCCGCTGCCCGAAGCCGACGCCGCCAAGCGCGGGACCGCCGAAAGCGAACTGACGGGACTTCTCGGCAAAGGCAACCAGGCGCTCGGCACTGTGTTCGCTTGGCTGGAAAAGATGCGAGAAAACTTCACCACAAACAAGAATTAGGGTTCGCTAGATGACGCGTTAAACAGCCGATTTCAGCGCGGTTCTCTTTTCTCGCTTCAGCAGGAGGCTTACCCTGAGCGCAATCTGATCGAGCGGTTTTTCTCCAAGCTGAAGCATTTCCGACGCGTCGCCACACGCTATGACAAGCTCGGCGCTCAGGCCCTGCCTTGCCAGCCCGCTCCGAGCGCAAGCACGCTCCCCGGTCCGTGCACGGCAGCGAAGAACAACCCGGCTACGAAAGTGAAATGGTCGACAAAGAAGCCGAATTCGGCCTGGTTGCTGGCCCAGTGCGACGGGCCGTGGAATGAAAATCCGAGAAAGATGACATAAACGGCCGCGACCATCGCCGCCGGAGTGAAAACGGCGCCGGTCAGGAAAGCAATGACCAGCAGCATTTCGAGGATCGCTGCGCACCAGGCGAGAAACAGCGGGAACGGGAAGCCGGCGGCGGCGATGTAACTTGCCGTCGCGCCCATATCCATGAATTTGAAGGTGACAGCCATCAAAAAGACAGCGGCGAAGATAATGCGGGCAATGAGAATGGCGGCAGTCTGCCAGGCCGTTTGAGCGTTTTCCATGATGAACCTCCCGGTTGAAGCGGTTGATGCTGCAAGGACGGCCAAGATAGGGAGTTTCCGACAGGTCTGGGAAAATTTGTTTTGCCGGGCGATCACCTGCATGGGAAAGGCCCGCCAAGTCAGGAGTTCAATTGGGAATTTCCGGGATACTTTTAAACACTGCACCGTGCTGGAAGATGTCCGAGGACGGCAGGATCGGAACTGCAGGGTAGAGCTCGAGAAGTTTGCGGGCTATTATTAACTAGACGTCACCGGTGTGCCGCTCGCATCTGGACGGGAGCTTCTTCAGCTCGCAATACGCTTGCAAAGGATCGGTTGTACGCGCCGCAGACGCCTTGAAAATCTTCCTTTGAAAAAGGCGAAAACAGGCGAGTTTGGGACATTTTCATTTTAGCCCGAAAGTCTACAATCCAGATCAAAAAACCCGATGTATCGTGCCTTTTGGCAAAAACATGAACAAAGGCAGTCAAACGAACAACGGCCGCTTCGCGCGCCCGCATCCCTGTCGATGGGTAATTGTGCCTTCGCCTGGAAGCCCACATTGCGGTGACCGCCTGGAGCTCATAGTCGCATCACAACCGGCCATTCCCGCAAGTTCTGTGTGGATCACGCCCGGCTCGCCCGAACGCTCAGCCACCGATCATGGGGCTTTCCAACGCACCGATGTACCTCGCTGACGATCCAGCCGGCGTCTGTGAGTGCGGACCGCAGGGCAGACTCGCGCCAGTACGTCTCGACGTAGCGCCGGGGCG
>NZ_JBXAFE010000007.1:0-233476 GCF_058792715.1 Phyllobacterium sp. MT110 | reverse complement strand
CTCCTTGGCGTCCACATCGGCATAATTGGGGAATTTTACTTCGGCACTTCTGGGGAAAATTCAACCGGCATTGACAGACCATATTTATCGACCTTATCCATGACCGTGATGAATCACGATCAAGCGCGTCATTCCACGCATCATCAGATATTGATTATATACTATAAGTCATATTATACATACACAATTGCTATGCAGGCGCGTAAGCAACCCTGTGTGCCAGATCAAGACCATTGAGGTGGCCAAACATCGAATGTTGGCTCGGAAAAATCATATTTGGAGCACAGCAGTTGATGGAATCGGACGACAACTCGAAATCGTGCCGAAACGCCAATTTGGCGGACGAACTGTCTGGAATTCACGCCAAGCCACTCACGATTCGTGTCGCCAGCGAGGGCGAGGCAGTATTCTGCGTTGAATCACCAAATTGCGCCCATACCGATGGCGTACCTTTTACAAAGATTTCCAAAAGTCATCGGCTTGCGATTGCGATCTCCACACGAGATCAAAGAGCCCGAAAGAATGCTGCATTCGACAACTGGTTTGATATCACTTTAGCCACGTCCCGAAAGACGAACAATCAGGCGGCAACCATTACCGTAGAAAACGCGGCAAATCGTGGCCTGGCTGATAAGTTCCAAGCCGACCGGACAAAATGAGCATGGTGTCAGGGTATCAATATTCACCGAGCGGGAGAAGAGAACTACAGTCCTATCCGTCGTCAATTTACCAACTTGAGCGGACGGGGAGGGGCCGTGTGTACCCCAACCAACCCGAATATAAAATCAAACTAATCCGTTGCTGGCCCATTGATCAGAGGCAGAAGCGATGTTCCCACCATTTCAATATGGGCTTGATTGAACGCTTCTATTGCATCATCGCGAAGGAGAAGAATTCTGCCCGAGCGCGATCGGGCCAATCCCGGAACATGAGGACGCGAGATTACGCCCCGCACTTCCAGGACCTTTGAGAGCAGCTCAATTTGCGAGTAGTGGGAATCCACGCTTCGGGCCAAGCCCAGAATGGTTGGTCGGTTGCCAAGTGTCGCTTCTGCCGCCAATCGATTGACAAAAGCTATCTGCCTGTACCGCGCCGAACCTGTGTCATCTTTGAACCGAGACTTGTCTATCAACAGACAAAGGGCCAAAAGATTGGTTTGGGGGAGGGTGGTTGAAGGTACCATCGATTCCAAAGGTTGAACTTGTCGACCCGACATTGCAGCGAGACCCGAATTTACCAATTGGCCCATAACAATCGGTATGCGAGCGCCAAGCGCCTGCGACATCGCCACTACCTTTTCATGATCTTTCTTTGAGAGAATGATCTTGGTTTCAACTTGATCGGTCGTAAGCGACTCTGCACGCCACTTTTTTCTATATTCCGCATATTTGGATGTGGGGCTCATTTGTTCAATTTTCGCTGCTTTTGTTGGCATGTTTCGAAAGCTTATGGTCACACGCTTTAGCTTGGGGCAGGGCAGTTTCTCCGTGCCGAGGATATGTCAAACATTCTCGCCGCACGTCAACATTCTGCTTCGAAAGGCTCATGGCTTGGTCATTGTTTTTGCCGACGTGTCTGCTTCTGCGCCGTTGAATTTTCCTTATCAAACTTTTGTTTTCCAGTATCTCGATGTTCGCCCTCGGCCGGGATCTCAGACGATTTACTATCGTATGGCGTCATCTTCCGCCCCCCGCTTATATAAATGTCACTTTGTTTCTCTGTTTCCCGCATTTGCTGGGCAGGATTTTGACGATCCATCACGCGATTGAATGCCTCCTCGCGGGTTATTTTGGAACGATTATCGCGTGTGCGCGACTTTTCCCGTTGAAGCTGATCCTGAAGCTCCGGATTGGCAAGCTTGAAGCCGTGTTCAGCCGCGACACTAACAGCAAGATTCTTATCACGCGCCGTACCGGTAACGATGATCTCGTTCCACTTCTTCGACGCTGCTTCCATAGCTGCACGGATCGCCTCTCGATTCTTGCGCTCAATGTTCGCCTGCGCATTCAGCATTGAGCGCTGCATTTCCTGCAGCTTCTTTCGAGCGGTCTCCACCTGTGGCAGAAGCTCGACGGGCAACGTCTCTTCGACGACCTTCATTTGATTGTTCATGTCATCGAATGCAGATTGCATTGTTTCCAAATTGGGCATGCCTTTGGTCACTCCTGCATCAAGCTGTGCCGCTGCCGTAATGGCCTGTTCGGCACGGTTTTTGAAAGCGAGAATGGTTGCGATTGATGGCCGATCGAGCAGCTTGCGGTTTGCTGCAAGTTCGGGTGTCACGACAAACTGATTGAGCACATCGGTACGTGACGGCTTGAGCGCGGCGAGTTCGGCCGGCGACACATCGATATAGGACAGGCTTCCGCCTGTTCGTTCCGCCATGCGCGTTGCCGCTTGGCGATCGCGGGTAAAGAGCGGCTGACTGGTGAGCGATGCGCCCGGCCGGTCGGCGCGATAAAGCCGTGTTGCCCCATCTGCCAGGCTGGGCTCAAAGGTCCGGCTCGCGGCAATGGCTTCGACGGCGCGCCAGCCCTGCAGGGCTTCATTCGCTCGCTTGCGGCCTTCCTCGCGGATCGGAATATGCGGCTTGCCCAACCGAACGGCATCGACGCGGCGCCGGACGTTTTCAGAAGCAACACCGCGCTCGACGCGCCGGATATCTTTCAGCTTGTAGCTGGGCGGGTTGGAGCGTTCGAACCGGCTGACGGCTTCCATCGGGATGTGCCGCTCGCGCGCCTCGTGGGCGAGGGTTTCACGGTAGCGCTGCAGGTCCTGTATTTTCGGATCAAGCCGCTCACCGGTGTGCGACCGCATCTTGACGACGGCATGAATGTGGATGTGTTCACGGTCCTCATGCAGGGCAAAGGCATAGTTGTGCCCGGCAAATTCCGTGGCCAGCATGGCGCGTGCCGCATCGATAAAGGCGTCCTTGTCCGTGCCGGGTTTTGCACTGAGGATGATATGGGCGACGTCACGCTGTTCGCGCGAGCGCAGATCCCGCTTCCAGTCGCGCGCCTCTTGTCGATTGGCGTTGTGGCCGATGAGCGTGGTGGCATCGGTGAACCCGCCATCCTTGCCAAGCCGCACAGACTGGACCGCACGCGTTCCGCCGCGGAATACCTGTGTGAGATAGCGCACGGTCCCTTCAACACCGTGGGCAAAGCCGCGCACATCCATACCAGTTTCAGTTCCGAAGGCACGGTCGAACCTGTCTTCAAGCGCACGCAGTGATTTGCGGTTGTCAAAGATGCGGGCGGCCTTCAGCTCCTCACCATGCCGGCGCGCAGCGGCGCTCATGACCACCTCGACCCGTATGGTGCCATCGGTCTTTTCTTCCGATCCCCAGGCAAAGCGATGACCGGGCAGGGCGCTTCGCAGGGCACGCTCGATCTGCACCTGTCCGCCCCGGCCGGAAAATTGCTCGCCCTCAAGGTCGAGCACCAGGCGCAGGACATCCTTGCTGGGCTCGCGTTCCGGCTCTTGCGCGGTCCATTCGTGGGCAAGCCTCGCCAGCGCGCCGGTTCCTTCGATCTTGCTGCCATCCTCGCGCTCGAGCGCCAGCGCACCATTGCGGCTCTGATACTGGACGAGGGCATTCACCCGGCTTCCGCCAGCGGCATAGCTTGCGATCTTGACGACGGCCGCCTGTGATCCTGTCGCAACCTTCAGGCGAACAGCGGTGATTTCGGCGGATGTTCTTGCCGGAGCGGGTGAGGGCACCGCACCTGGCTTGGCCGAACCGATATTCTTTTTCGGGGCCGACGCAGCACCCCCGCCGCCTGCCGATGTGCGCTTTCGCTTTCTCCACTCGTCATCGAGCGCGGTGTCGATTGGACGCGCGCCGATTTTTACGGTGACGCCGGAACGCGGTTTGCCGCTCGAAGAGGCAGCTTTCGCCGGGCGCTTTGCCTTGGCCTTCGGTGGGGTGTCGAAGACGCCTTGCTGCAGATGGCCCGCGTCGATGTACGCCTGTCGCAGGGCTCGGCGCCGGAATGTCAGACCATCAAGCCCTTCGAACAGGTCATCCATGATCGGCTTCAATCTGCTTCTGCGCCCGCTTTTGTGCTCGCGCGCACAGCGAAACATAGTCTTGCGAATGAGCCGACAGTTCCCGCGTCAGGCGGCCGATGCCGGCGTGGAGGGTAGGGTAGTCGGGTGTCCGGCCGGAGTTCAGAATACGGGCGATCTGGTTGATGTTGACACCGATGGCTTTCAGTTGCCGGGCATATTCCAGGATGGCATCGCGCGTTTCGCCGTCATAGGTCGGCCCGAACCCCGCAGCCTGGCGGGCGAGGCGGCGCAATACCTCGCTCGATGTCAGGCCATTCTCGTCGCAGAACACGCGAAACGCCGCGCGCTCGTCACGGCTCAAACGCGTGTGAAGGACCTGATCCTTGATCCGGGCTTTGGACACCGAGAGCTCCTTTTCTGTTTCCACGTTCCGGGCGTACCCCAATGCAGATGGGGGATGACTGCCGGAACGTGTCTTGAAGCCCGCCCGGCAAGGGCACATGGAAATTTCGTATCACGAAATTTCCTATCCTGCCATCTATATATATGTTTATCTCACTATATTCTTGCTATACCCTCTATAGAAACTTATACCACTGGCATGCGGATATCACTGGCCAAAGTGCCTGCAGTGCGCTCCGTTGGATCAGCGGTATCACTGACACCAGTGGTTATCGCGCCGACAATGTTATTGCTTTTGAAAGGGCTGACGCTATCGGCACTCAACTGAGTGCGATCCGCAA
Organism: Phyllobacterium sp. MT110; assembly: GCF_058792715.1. Lineage (NCBI taxonomy): Bacteria > Pseudomonadati > Pseudomonadota > Alphaproteobacteria > Hyphomicrobiales > Phyllobacteriaceae > Phyllobacterium > Phyllobacterium sp. MT110. Next base: position 228,719 of record NZ_JBXAFE010000007.1, on the reverse strand, counting down.
ATCAGTGGCGACAGCGCAATTGGCTTGACTGGTTTTACTGTATATATATAGATTTTTATCACCCCAATTAGGAGCGCTCTATGACCGTTATCACTTTCGCAAATTCAAAAGGCGGCGTCGGCAAATCGACACTGTGCCTGCTCATTGGCTCAGAATTGGCCACACATGGAACCAAGGTACTCATCCTTGATGCCGACACACAGAAATCCTGTCTCAAATGGGCGGAGCGGTGCAGGCTCGCCGGCAGTCTTCCGCCAAGCTTGCAAGTCGAGCCCGCTGCCACGATAGACCAGTTGACAGCAAAGCTGGGGAATCCCGGCGATGCAGAGATCGTCCTTGTCGATGTGCAGGGATCGATGAACGATCTTTTGATTGCGGCAATCGTCGCAAGCTCGCTTACGGTGGTGCCCAGCAAGGCCACGGTCATGGAAATGGTCGAAGCTATCCAATTGTTCCAATGGTCCAAGAACCTGAGACGAGCGCCATTGCGCCTGTTGCTCAATGGCGTCGAAGGCATCGATCTGAAGACTGTTGCTTTCCAGGACGCCATTGCCCTGATCCATCAAAGTGGCATCCCGTGCCTTGCGAATTTTGTTCGGTCTAGAAAACTGTATCAACAGTTTTCGAAAGACGCCGGGACGCTAGCGCTGATTTCCGACGATCCGGTGAAACTGGATCAGGTTGAAAAAGCCCGACGGAATATCCGTGCCGTGATTGGGGATATCGTTCAGGCAGTCTCGGAGGAAAACAGCGACCTGGCGCGAAGTGCATGAGCAGCGATCCGTCGAAGAAGATTGAGTTTCCGCAGGTTCGTCTCAGCTCTACTCTGATGAGCTCGCTGATTGGTGAAGCTGTTTCCCGAGACCAAAAGCAGACGGCAACCGAGCAGCTTGTCACGGCACTGGCATCGGAGCCACCGCCGAAGGACGATAGCGACGAACAACCGCTCGAGAAAAATGCGAGCAGCGGTCGGGCAGCGCTTCACTCGTCGACAATTGAGCGCCTGCAATTGCAATTGGATTCATCTGTCATCGCGCAAACCAAGATCAGGGCCGTGCAGGACCGCACCACCGCGTCGGCCATCGTGGAAACCGCCCTGCGTGCCTACCTGAAACTGTGAGCTTTCACGCTCGTAAACCATGAAAACATGCGCTTTGGAGAATATGCAATGTCTGAAAACAGCACCTTCTGGAGGCTCGTAAGCAAGCTGGAGCAGTACGTGTCTGACACACCGGCAGTCACACCGACATCAATCGAAAACACCCCTCCTACACCGGACACGCCTCTACGCTCAAAGTCTTCAGAGCCGAAGAAATCATGCGCGGTCTCCAAGCCTGTTTCGCGCGCTATGTTCAAGGTGATCATCGATGAAGAACTAATTCTTCTGACGAAAGTACGGGCTCTCGAGGCGAAAACTACGGCCGCCTCGATCGTTGAATCTGCCCTGCGTGCCTACCTGAAACCGTAGTCCCTCGCGTGCGCGTGCGTGCACACGCGAGGGACTGGCCGAAAACAACCTTTTTTGGAGCGACGACCCTATGTCCAGCAACAGCATATTGAAGCAGATCGTGAACGACATTGAGAGCGTTGAGGGAACAATCAAGGACCTAAATGACGAAAAGTCTGGGAAGTACAAGGAAGCAAAGTCCAAGGGCTACGACGTCAAAGCCTTGCGGCGCGTGATCGCCATCCGGCGCAAGGGCATCGAAAAGCACGAAGAGGAAGAAAATACGGTCGGCTTGTATCTGGCGGAGTTAGGCTGATGGTCGATGAACCGGCACAAAGCACCCGCCAGCTCTATCTGGATGGCCTGCAGGCCCTGGCGAAGCAGCACGGCAACGACTATGCTCTTCAGGCTGCGGCTACCACCATGGCGAACCTGTTGGCGATGACCAGCAAGGCGATGTATCGCCTGTCGAACCCGCCGCTGTTTTTGCCACCGGAAACACCGCCGACGAAACGGAAGAAGCCGTAAGATGGCAGTGATGACGAAGATCGTCATCTATGGCGGCACCGGCAGCGGCAAATACGTGCTTGCGCTTCAGATGAAGCAGGACAATCCGATGCTTGGTGAGCCTGTATTGATCCGCTCGCCATCGGATCTGCGACCGTTTTTAAGTTCGCCAGATGCCGGGATCGGCATCGTGCACGCATTGAGCGTGCAGCACATAATCTTGAAAAGCCGAACAATGGATCTCGGGCCTGTTCTATTCGTTGCCGCGCCCGCAGAGGCTGAGGCATGGGGCGAGGATCTGTCGAACGATGCGGCGGCATGGGACTGGCTGACAGGGGTCAATCTATCAGCATTCACTGACAGCGCCGACTTCCTGGAAGCGAATAGCGGCATAGAGGCGTGCTCCCACCCGATAGACTGAGCATATCGGCAACAGATTGAATATTCACGGATTGAAGGCGACTCCGCAATATTCTTCATTAATATCAATAAGTTCGTTCCATAACAAGGGTTATATGATTTTTGGTAGACCGGGAGTGGGTCAATAGCAAAGGCCCCGGCAGCCAATGCAACAGGGGCCTGTTGACCGAAGCCGCGGGAGAGACGCATGCTTCGGTGAAAACGGGCAGGAGCGGGCTCGATGCCCGCGATCTGCACGAGGGGGGGGGCGCTGGTGCCTGGAAGAGCACCCCTGATTTGAAATCGCTATGCCGCGCTCAATGCCCGCTCAATAGCTTCCGGTTCTTTCTCGATAATGGTGAGGAGAAGGCGTGAAGGCGCATCAACCGCGCTTCTGCCTTGCTCCCAATCCCGTATCCTTCCAATCGAAAAACCATACCGTGCGGCAAAGGCTGCTTGCGAAAGTCCGGTCTTTGCCCGGATGGCGCTCACATCGATCTTGGCGGGAATGTGGATGCGGTAATCATCCGGATTGGCCTCACCTTTGGCAATGGCAAGCGCTTCATGTGCACCTTGTAATATTCTGCTTCCGGCTTTGCTCATTTCTTCTTCCTCTCATTTGCTGATCTGGCCTTTGCGTTTTCGCGCCAGATGCGAGGCAATGCAGTTAGAACCTTCTTCAACTCATTCAATTCAGACTTGGATAAATTCGCCTGAGAGGATTTGCTGTAGATATCCAACAGGAACACAGGAATATCCTCGTCTGCGAAATAGGTAATGATGCGATAGCCGCCGCTCTTGCCCTTGCCTCGTGCTGCATATCGGACCTTACGTGCGCCCCCACTACCGGGCATCAGGTCACCGGCAGTTGGATTATCCGCGATGAATGCAACTATGTCGGCGCGTTCCAGATCGCTTATACCTTCATCATATGCCGAAGCCAGAAATGCGGGAGTCTCGATCACTGTTTGCATAATTTCTTATACGGAATTTCCGCACTTCTGTCAAGGGTTAATACGGGATTTCCGTACATTGGTGGAAGGGCGGCTTGCGTCGCCCTCTACTGTCATTCTGCTGCTTCCTCGAAATCGCCCGCGTCGAAATCACCTGTCTCTGACGGATCGATTTCCCCATCGTCCATGCTTTCCAGACTGGTCCCGATAGTGCCGTTCGGTTGCTCGATGCGCACATATTTCGGCAACCAGCTGGTGTCCTTGACCAATCGTTCGGCAATGATAACCGCTTCCGCGTTCTTCTTGACGCTGGCAACGACGCTTGCCGCCTATTCTCCGGCTGCTTGCGTCTCGAAGAATGTCAACAGGAATGATTATCGCGGTACGGATACGACAACGCCGATCACGGCCGGGTGACTAGATGAAAACTTTCGGTGAAGGCGTTAAGAATGACTTGGAACTGCACGGTGCAGTGTCCATAGTGCGGAAGCAAGGACAATCTGGATCTCGCTTGTTTGAAGGCTGAATGTGTTTGAGCATGGAATAGTGACCCAGTTTGTGGCCTGATGCGCACCGAATTTTGATCCACTTCGGGAATGGTCTGATCATCCGCTTTTTGCGAACGGATGGAGCTCAGCTACCATCGTAGGCATCGAAGTGACCCACATCATCCGCAAGAACCAGTTTGCAAACGACAGCCGCTCGCCATTTCAGGTCTTTGCGGAACTCGCAGCATAATTGCGTCCAGGGATAAGGACGCGTCTATCTGACCGAAAAATCTGCCCCAGAGCCATTTTTTGCACTGTTTCGTATCGCCGCTTCGCGCCCAGTCTAAGCGACTTGTAGAGGCTTTAGCGTCCGGGGCCCCTATCCTCAGCAATCTTGGCCATGCCCCTTGCCTTGGCAACCTTGCCCAGTGCTGTAATAAATGCCTCCGGATCATTGCGCTCGATGGCAGCTGACAGGTATTCAGTTATCACTTCCTCGCTATCCAGAAATTCTGAAGCATCATATCTGGAAAATTCGATCATGATTTTTCCTTTCCTATTTCCTTAGCCATGGCGATGGCTCGCTTGATATCTCGTGATTGTGTGGATTTATCGCCGCCGAGTAATAGCAAATAACCTACCTTCCCTTTGCGCGTGTAATAGAGACGGAATCCGAATTCGTAATGGATACGCATTTCTGAAACACCTTCGCCTACCGGCGCGCCGTTGCTAAAGTTTCTTCCTTCAGCAAAGTCGGTGCGATCCAATATGCGAGCCTTGGCTCTCTCATCAGATAAGATGTTCAGCCATTTTTTTGATTTGCAGGGATGGCGAGAATCCAAACATACGCCTGGTATCCCTGAAGATACTTTTCGTCAAACACCTATTGAACTATTCAGCGGTATAATTTCGAAGGATTGGCATGATTCAGAAACTGGCACCACCGTTCCAATGATGAAGCAGAGACTTGAGAACTATCGCATTTCGTGTTGTTTTGTGATTTTTCCTGATCTTCTCTCACCAGACCACGTTGCAGAACGCAACGACCGTGCAGACGGGAATAGCAATGTTGGCGTTTATCAGGTGGGCTCTGAAATTATGCCATCCATGCCTTGAAGTCCATCATTGGCCAAACACGTCGCTTGGTACGCGATGATCCTGCTTGAGCCGATTGTTAAGATGCTGGCTCTGGCGAATACACATCGGTTTCAGGACCCATGATGATCGATCCGGCATACGATCTTCAGCATCGCCCGCAATGACTTTGCCTCCAGCAACGCGCAAAGTCATTGCGGGAATGCATCCTCCGCTATTACCACTTCCGCAAACTTGGTAATGACAACGGTGACGAAACGTGTTATTACCAAACCCGCAACAATGGTAATAACAACGATGCAGCCACTCGATCACACATACCAAGTACTCTATTCCGAATTGACCCAACGTGCACTGGATGCATCATTCACCAGCGATTTTCCGATCCATGGCCGCTTTGTCTCGATGCAGAGCAGGGAACGGCGATACTGGTATTTCGATACGGCCAAAGAGGGGGGAGGGAAGCACCGCCGCTATGTCGGCCCGGTTGATGATGCGGAGATTACGCGTCGCGTCGAGAATTTTCGTGATTTGAAAGCTGATGCGCGGGCACGCCGCAAGATCGTATCAACACTAGTGCGGGAGGCTTACCTGCCGCGCCCTGAACGGTTCGTTGGCGATGTCGTCGAAACCCTGGCCGAGGCGGGCTTCTTCCGGTTGCGCGGTGTTCTCATCGGCACGGTTGCATTTCAATGCTACTCGGCCGTCCTTGGCATGCGTCTACCCAACACGGCGCTGCAGACGGCCGATGCCGATTTTGCCCAGTTTCATTCCATCTCCGCCGCAGTCGGTGATGCGCTGCCACCCATCCTTGACGTGCTGCGCAAAGTGGATCCGACATTCCGGGAAATTCCGCACCAGACGGACAGCCGTCAATCAACTAAATTCACCAGCCGTTCGGGCTACAAGGTGGAGTTCCTGACACCCAATACCGGCTCAGATCAACACAGCGGAAAGCCTTCGGCCATGCCGGCTCTCGGTGGCGCTGCTGCCGAACCATTACGCTTTCTGGACTTTCTCATCCATCAGCCTGTACGCGCCACGCTGCTGCACGCATCGGGCATTCCAATTCTCGTGCCCGCGCCCGAACGCTATGCCGTTCACAAACTCATTGTAGGGTCAAGGCGGCGCGCCGATACAGAAGGAACAGCCAAGAGCCGCAAGGATCGTTTGCAGGCCCAGATTCTGATGCAGGCCCTGATCGACTCCCACCAGGCGGCGGCCTTGGCCGACACATTCATGGAAGCCTGGGATCGTGGTGAGGCTTGGCGCGAGGCCATCACCACAAGTCTGAGTACGATGCAGAAATCCCTGAGAGAGAAGCTCGTGGCGAGCTTGGCTCAGGCGATCTCGGAATTAGGCGGAAACTCCGAACTGTACGGCATGGGTCAGACTGGCTAATAGTTCCATAATGTATATTATGCAACTTTGGCGTGTAGCACCGGGTTACAGATTGCAAGCGCGGCAATGCCAGCGCCTGCGAGAGAAAGTAGGACTGATTTGAGCATTTGAATTTCCTTTTAAGCATGTCGAACCGAGACGTCCGCACGTGCGTTCGAATTTCCGTGTCCCCATTTGGCCAAGGAGCGCGGCCGGTCGAAGGACTCTGAATGCCATTTTACGGAGCGTCGCTGCGCACCCGCGGTCTCAGAACTCCAGCAAGAGTGTCGCGATGAATACCAAGAACAACAGACAAACCGCGATCACGCCAACCCAGATCGGCAGCAAAATATGAGGAGGGCCTTTGATTTCCTGCTCTGCCCTTACTTCCGAACACGATGTCCTCAAGTGCTCCGGATGACCTTCCTCGCTGTAATCCGCCTTTAGCACCGCGCAACGAACCCTTTGCTCCGGGTGATCACAACTGGACGCATTTCCATTGGATCTCTGTTTCATCATGACACCGCCAGCTCCCGTTACGATGTAGTCAACACTGTCATCGGGCGCCACTCACTTGCGTTTGGAAGGCCGCTCGGCGAGCTGTTTCCAATAAAAATGCTTAGAAGTAATTCGGAACTGGTCCCATTTTGGGAGCATTTCAAATTGAAGAATGCTCGGATCCTCCAACCTACTGAAATTACTAAATTGTTATGCTTTCACAATGGAAGCGATTGTAAGCGATCAGCGGTCCTAGGGCACTTGCTGGGTGGGGGACCACGAGGAATTGTGGCGCAGGCTGAGACAAAATAAGTCGTCGGCATTGAATTTCGGCATCCCGCTTGACTTCATTTCGAAACCCGCCTAGTAAGTTGTAGGCCTAACCCTACAATTGGATGCCATGACCCAATCACCACACAAATCAACGTTCGCGTTGCCCCTGGCAGATTTGCCGGGACTGGACACGCCCATTCGCCGGCTGCACCATCCTGGCCGCTGGCTCAGCGGCATCGCCGTCATCCTGCTGCTTGCAGTGATCGGTCACGCCTTTGCCGTCGGGCAAATCCAGTGGCCCGTGGTCGGACAGTTCCTGACGGCCGGTGTCATCATCACGGGTTTCGGCTGGACCCTGTTGATCTCGGCCTGCGCTCTGGTGCTTGGTGTTGTGTTTGGCTTTGCCTTCGGCATCATGCGTCTTTCGGAAAACCCGATCCTGCGTTTTGCCGCCTGGCTTTACGTCTGGATATTCCGCGGCACGCCGGTGCTGCTGCAACTTCTCATCTGGTTCAACATCGCGCTCGTCTTTCCGCGGCTCTATGTTCCGGGCCTTGTCGATGAGCGCATGGTTGATGTGGTGACGCCCTTTGTCGCCGCAGTTCTCGGTCTCGGCGTCAATGAGGGATCTTATCTGACCGAAGTCGTGCGCGGTGGCATCGGCTCGGTCGATCGCGGTCAAAAGGAAGCGGCTCACACGCTCGGAATGACGCCCGGCCAGACGATGCGCCGTATCATCCTGCCGCAGACCCTTCGGCTAATCCTGCCAGTTCTCGGCAACAGCGCCATCGGCATGCTGAAATTTTCCTCGCTCGCAGCAACCATCGCCATGGGCGAAATGCTGAACGCGGCGCAGCGCATCTACTTCATCAACGGCGCGGTCATCGAACTGCTGTTCGTCTGCGCCATTTGGTATCTGGCCGGAACGACGGTGCTGTCCATCGGCCAGTACTATCTGGAGCGCTACTTCGGCCGCGACGCCGCAGCAGCTACCAGCAACCGGCACTGGTTCAAGGTTTGGGGGCGGCGCCCGGCCGTCGAGGGGGAAGCATGAATCTCGCGGTCAAGGCGGTTGGTATCCGCAAGAGTTTTGGTAGCCACGAGGTGCTGAAAGGCCTTGATCTGGAAGTTGCCTATGGCGAGGTGCTATGCATCCTCGGTCCGTCGGGCAGCGGCAAGAGCACGTTCCTGCGCTGCATCAACCATTTGGAAACGCCGAACAGCGGTTATGTCTGGGTCGACGGCGCCATCATGGGATACGAGTTGAACCGCGGCGCACTGCAGGAGTTGCCGATCAAGCGGCTGCGCGCCCAGCAGAGCCAGCTTGGCATGGTGTTCCAGCATTTCAATCTGTTCGCGCATCGCACCGTACTCGGCAATGTGATCGAGGGGCCGATGGTGGTGCGCGGTCTGCGCCGCGCTGAAGCCGAAGTCCGCGCCATGGACCTGCTGGAGCAGGTCGGCATGGCCGGGAAAGCGTTAAGCTATCCGTCGCAGCTTTCAGGAGGCCAGAAGCAGCGCGTGGCGATCGCCCGATCGCTGGCGATGGAACCGCGCGTGATGCTGTTCGACGAACCGACCAGTGCGCTCGACCCGGAACTGGTTGGCGAGGTGCTGGAGGTCATGCGCAACTTGGCGCGGGGCGGAACCACCATGATCGTGGTCACTCATGAGATTGGCTTTGCCCGTGAGGTTGCTGACCGTGTCGTTGTGATGATCGACGGAGAAATTCGCGAAACCGGCGCGCCGGGTCAAGTCCTAAGCAACCCCGGCGATCCGCGCGTGCGCACATTCCTCAGCCGCGTGCTGGCCTGACATTCATAACTTTAAAATGGGAGAACGAAGAGAATGAAACAACTGCTGCCAATGCTACTTGGACTGGCCTCCACAACGTTCATCAGCCTCGCCGTATGCGGTGCGGCCCATGCCGCCGATACAAAGCTGGCCGCAGCCCTGCCTGAGGCCGTGCGGGCCGCCGGCAAGCTGAACGTTACGATCAGCCTTGCCTATCCGCCGATGGAATATAACGAGGCCGGCTCGACGGAGCTGAAGGGCTTCGATATCGATCTCGCCAAGGCCATTGCCGAACACCTCGGCCTTTCGGCAGAATTCCAAAATGTCGAATTTCCTCAGCTGATCCCGCAGGTCGTCACCGGCCGATCGGATGTGATCATGACGGCCTTCTCCGACAAGGTCGAGCGTCAGAAGCAGCTCGATTTCATCGACTATTTCCAGACCGGCAACGTCTTGTACTCGACCGTCGACCACCAGAGCGAGATCAAGACCGAGGCCGATCTTTGCGGCAAGACCGTGGCTGTGGCCACTGGCACAAGCTGGGTCACCTGGACGGAAGAACTCGGCAAGGCCAAGTGTGCGAAAGACAAGCTGATCACCGTCATCCAAATCCCTACCCAAGCCGAGCATATCATGCAGATCCGGCAGGGCCGCGCCCAGGCCTCGGTGATTGGACTGGAAGGTCTTCTCGACTTGATGAAGCAAGAGCCCGGCAAATTCTATCAGATCGGCGAGGTCGGCGACGTCAACCACTACGGTATCGCCTTCGCCAAATCGAACGGTCAATTGCGCGATGCCGTGCTTGGCGCCCTTGACGCTCTGAAGGCCGATGGCACGTATACAAAGATCCTTGACCGCTACGGCTTGAATCAAGCTGGTGTGAAAGAGTTCAAGGTAAACGGAACCACGAAGTAACCGACCCATCGGGGAGCCAACGTTGACCCATCCTTCCACGCCAGAAGCCTCCATCTCTACGGGCGAACGCCCCGACGACAGGCTGTCCCGGCTGCGGCTCGATCTCTATTCGAGCGAGCAGCTCTACCGGCAACTTTACCGGGCGTTGCGCGCCGCCATCCTCAGTGGCGATTTCTCCGAGGGGGAAGCCATCCCCTCGGAGAACCAATTGCGCGATCAGTTCGGCATCGCCCGAACGACAGTGCGTAACGCGATGGCGCTTCTGGTGTCGGAAGGGTTGGTCCAGCAGGTTCGCGGCCGCGGCACGATCGTTTCGCATCGGCCGATCAGTCACAACATCTGGAATTTCGGCAGCTTTACCGAACTGGCGCGTCGGCAAGGCCAGCGCCCGGTGACGCGCGTACTCGAACACCGGGTGGATAACGGCGAGCTGCTGCTGGTGCGAGCCCGCGGCCTTGCCAATGGTGAAACGGTGAACTGGTTGAACGTCGATACATCGCGGCTTGATCTTGCTCTTTACCCCGGCATCGACCGCAACGACTTCGCGGCGCAATCGCTCTATGAGATATTGCGCCGCGATTATGACCGCCATCCCCTGCGCTCGGAACTGCTGCTGACGGTTGTACCGGCGTCCGATCGTCTGCGGGAGGTCTTTGCCCCGGCGCTGGATGTGCCGGGCTATCTTTGCGCCAGCGGGGACGTGCTCGACGCCGACGACCAGTTGGTAGAACGAACGTCGATTGTCTACTCGCCGGCGGTCCAGATGAAATTCGCAACCCGTTGGGGGCGTGATACCGCGCCGGCTTGAAAGCGGCGCAACGCAGGAGAAGAATATATGAGCCGTTTCGACGAGACTTTTACCAACCCAAAACCCATCCTCGGCATGCTGCATCTGGCCGGAGAAGGCCCCGCGGCGAAACTCGTCCAGGCCGAGGAGGAAGCCCGCATCATGGCCGGCGAAGGGATCGACGGTCTTGTGGTCGAGAACTATTTCGGCGATGCCGAAGATGTCGAACGAGTGCTGGAGCGGCTGTGCGGCCTTGATCTCGGCACACGCATCGGTGTCAACGTACTGCGAGACAATGAGCGCGCTTTTGTGCTTGCCAGACAGTTTCCGGTCTCTTTTATCCAGGTCGATTCTGTCGCCGGCCATCTGCCGCCCGAAGGGGACGCGCCCTTTGCTGCTGATCTCGCCGCTCGCCGTGAAAGCGTTTCGGCACTGTTGCTCGGTGGCGTGCGGTTCAAATACCAGCCGATCCTGTCCGGACGGCCGGAGGAAGAGGACGTGCGCATCGGCGCAACACGCTGCGACTGCCTTATCGTGACCTCGGACGCCACCGGCCAGCCGACTGACATGGATAAGGTGGCACGTTTCCGCACGGCCACCGGCGGAACAGTCCCGCTCCTGATCGGTGCGGGCCTGACCGAAACCAACGCGGCCGAACAACTGGCGCAAGCCGACGGAGCCGTCGTCGGCAGCTGGTTCAAGCACGACCACAAGGATACCGGCCGCGTCGAGGCCGCCCATGTCGGTCGCCTGATGCGGGCCGTGCGCGCAGCAAGGCATAGCGCATGAGCACCCCCGATGTTGTTGTCGCCCATCTGGTGACACCTGAGAATTTTGCCCGCTTCGGCACAGTCTACGATCTCACCAACGATATCGACGCCAAGGCGATCTGGACCACAGGTGATGGCTGGCGCGACGGCTTTACCAGGACGCCGCTGATTGAGGGGGCCGGCCATCTTGGTGTGACGCGCGGCGGCGGCAGCCCCTGGCTCTGTGCGTCAATGGAACGGCACCCCGGTACAGAAGAGGCGATCTTTTGCGGGGCACAGCCGGTCATCCTAGCGGTTGCCCCTGCATCGGATGCCCACGCGGCAAATCGCGACGACATCGAAGCCTTCGTGATTGTGCCCGGTCAAGCTGTCGTGATGCGACGCGGCGTGTGGCACGATGCCTGTCGGGGTGTTTCCGGTCCGGCGGCCTATTACTGGATGGCCGTTTGTGGTCTCGGCGAAAACCCCTGGGTTCCGGTAGCCGGCGGATCAAGGCTGGTGCTAGCGAAATTGAACGAGGAGCAAGACACGTGACCGCCTTCTTCATCGGCGATGTGGCAATCGACGAATATTACACCGCCGATCGCTGGCCCGGCCGCGCCGACAAGGGCATGGTTATCGAATTGCCCGATGAAATCGGCGGTTCTATTGCCAATGCCGCCGTCGTCCATGCAGGCCTTGGCGGCAAGACGCAGTTCATCTCTCTGCTGAACAACAGCCCGCTATCGCAGCGGCTGATTGCCGATCTGCGGGAGAATGGCGTCGGCGTCGATCACATGCTGACCGATCCGTCGATTGCAGAATCGCGCAATCTGATCTTCCTCGTCGAGGGCGAGCATATCGTGCTGACCGTCGAAATGGGTGAGCAGCCGATGTGGCTGACATCAAAGTGCCTTGAGGCGCTGCGCCAACCGGGCTTCCTTTATACGACACTTTACCGTGTTCGTCGGTTGCATGCCCAAACCGAAGACGGCGTTTTGAAACAGGCCGCGCTTCTGGCCGATTTGCGCCGGCATGGCCGCCGCGCGATCTTCGATCTCGATGTCGGCGGCTGCATGCCCGAAGACATGCCCTATCTCGCTGGTGCTGCAGTTGTCATCTTCAATCAGGTCGGCTTCCGCGCCGCCTTCGGCCATGACGATATCACCCGTATCGGCGATTGGGTGCGGAATCACCAGATCAGCTGGGTGGTGCGCACGCTCGCCGCCGACGGTGCCGAGGCAAGCAACGGCAAGACAGTCCTGCGCACCGCCGGGTTTCCGGTCAATGCCATCGACGTCACCGGCGCCGGCGACACATTTGGCGGCACGCTGACCTGGTGCTTGGCAATGGGCCAACGATTCGACGATGCACTGGACTTTGCAGTTGCAGCGGCCTCCAGGGCCGTAACGATCCATGGCCCGCGTGGCGGCAAGGCATGCGCTGACGAAATTCATCGTTGGCGCGACGAGCAGCGTTGGAAACCGCGATAACTTCGCCCTGTCCGAGGGCGAAATGGTCGCCATCCATGGCCTGGCAGGTATCGTAAATTTAAGGTGCCGGCCACTTAGACATGGGATCTGGGTTTATGACCCCAATAGCCAGTGATCTGCTCTATCGTCGTCACCGATTTCCAGCTGACCGGCAAAGGGTAGGCGCTACCGACGGACCAGACTTCACGATTGCCGTTTAGCGGCTGAAAGACGCAACGGTTTTCAGTGCGCCGTCGAGTGCAGTTCCCTTCTCGTCCTTGAGCGCCGCTTCGCGCAACCGCCTGATCCAATCAGCAGCATCAGCACGCCCCCTCAAATCATCAAGGCTTGAGAGCACGCGATCAAATTTCGACTGCCCGCGCACGTGCGTATCGCTGTATCCCTTGATCAACCGACGGCAATTAATGATTTCGACACCAAGCGCATAGTCATCCGCCGCATGATCCAGCGCGAGTTTGTACCAGCGCTGGAGATGATCCATCTCTACCTGATGACGCAGGAGCGAACGGCGCCAGCGGCGCAGTCCGCCGACGAACCAGAGCATGGCAAAGCCCGACATGCTGTCCGTTCGGATATGCCGGCCACGATTGATGCGCCGGTCCACCCAGGCAAAAAGTTGCGGCCGCTTTTCGATATAACGGCCGATAGCAAGCGGAAGTGTGCCACAGAATTCTTCCGCCCGCGGATGAAAGTACTCGGTCAGCTGCAATACCGCCGCGTCATCGATGCCGACCTCGGAGCGAACGCGGCGATCCCGTTTGGACCGTGTTTTCAGATCAGCCACCCGGATCATGTCGTCATAGCACATGGCGTTGGCGAGATGCTTTGCAGCGGCAATCGACAGTGCGTAGGCTTCCGCCGCAAGGTCCGCCTTGACGGCCAGATCCAGACGATCGAGATATTCCGACCCATAGGCAAGATCCTGATAATCCGTGACTTTGCGCAATCCGCGCAGCGCCATGTCCTGAACGGGCATCGGATAGGCCGCGACGCGCGCATTGAGCTGTTGCCACTTTGCGAGAAGCCGAGGAGGGCCCTTTGCCTGTTTCCCTATTGGTCGCGCCTCTGTCGCCGCTGCCGGTTCGGCTTGGCCTGCCTTGCTGGTTTGGTCATAGGCCGCTCCAAACGCCCGCATGCTGGCGGCTGCCCCTCGGCCCGAACTATTTAGGACGCTCTCATAGCTCTCGCGGTTAAATGGCAATGCACCCGACGCGGCCAGTGCGCCGAACAGACTTGCCGAGATCATTGATCCCGCTTCAAGCGCGACTTTTTCCAGATCAAGACAAACCAGATGCCGCGCAGCATTCTTCATCGTTGCCATCACCTGGTCCGGCGCTGCCCGCCCGTCGCCGGGCTCGATCTTCTCCGAAACCGCAGCGATGCGGTGGGAAGAGGCAATCAATGTCGTGCGGTTTGGCGTGACGAACCCCCGCATGACGGCGCGTCCCGCCTCCATCAGCTCAGCCGCAATCAGGATGTCCACATCCCCTTGAGCCGGTGCCAAGGCAAAAACCGGCATGCGGCCGGTATCCCGGCACATCTCGACATAATAAATGGTCGCGCCGGTGCGCTGGGCGACACCTGCCACCGATGTGGATTGCGCCCGGTAGCCATTGTGTTCGGCAACGGCGGTGATCCAGTCGGCCAGCACACCGCCGCCTTGGCCGCCAACCGCCAATATGGCGAGCTTGATGATCTCACCGGTTTCGTGCTTGATGTTGCCAGTGGCTGATGGGCCAGTCATGTCACGCATCCATAAACTCCAGCCGCCGTTTCTCGCGCCTGTTTTGCATCGTTCTGATTATCTTCCGGCGCAGTCTGTCAGCAAACCGCCGCCACGGGCCAGGATTGTGAACCACATCGGCCCTGTAGAACGATGGGCACAGCACGGCGGCATCCGCCACCTCCCCGCAATTGCCGCAACCAACACAGCTCTGGTCAATGTGGGCCACAGGATCATCCCTGAGCGGATCATCCAGTGTTTTTACCGACAGCGACGGGCAGCCGGACAGCCGCATGCAGGCATGGTCACCGGTACAGATATCTTCATCTATGCCGAATTTCGGTTTGACGACGGTCTGTCCTGCCTTGATCGCCGTGTCTATCAGGGGTTTTTCCCGGCGTTGCCGGTTCAGCATGCACTCGGACGAAGCAATGATGACTTTCGGGCCGGTTTCAGGCGTGGACAGGGCTTCACGCAAGGTGTTGCGCATCCGGGTGACATCATAGGTGTTTTCAATGTGGCGAACCCATTTAACCCCCATGCCCTTTACGGCTTCGGTAATCGGATGCTTCGTTGATTTTGACCGGTTATTGGCACGCGACGAGAGAATGTCCTGACCGCCGGTCGCTGCGGAATAATAATTGTCGACGATAACAATGACGCCGTCATTGCGGTTGAAGACGGCGTTGCCAATGGACGATGTCAGACCATTGTGCCAGAATCCGCCATCACCGACAAACGAGATCGAGCGGCGCCTGGCGTCCGGAGAATTGAAGGCAGAGGCCGAAGCCGGGCCCAATCCGTAGCCCATTGTCGTTGCCCCGAGCTCGAATGGCGGCATGATCGAAAACAGGTGACAGCCGATATCCGATGCGATGTGGTGCGGTCCAAGTTCCTGCTCGATCAATTTGGTTGCAGCAAAGATGGGTCGCTCCGGACAGCCGGTGCAAAAGCCGGGTGGCCGTCCCGGCACAATGGCGGCCAGATCGGAAATGTCCTGGGAAGTCTCTGTCGTGTTGGGTGCCCGGATGTGAGCGGGCAGCAACTGCGATGCGCGCGCGCGCAGGAACGCGCCAATGCCATCGAACATGACCTGACCCGTGTATTCTCCAGCCATCGGCATGACTTCCTTGCCGATGGCCCGCGTGATGTGACCGGCCTTGTGCAGCATGGACGCGAAGGCCTGCTCAATATAGTTCGGCTGCCCCTCCTCAATGACAAGAACCGCATCCTTGCCATCGCAGAAATTCAGGAACTCGTCTTCAACCAGGGGATAAACGGCATTCAGCACGTAAAGCGGCACGCTGGTCTCGCCGTAGAGATCGGCAAGGCCAAGGCGCTGCAGGGCACGAACAACACCGTTGTACATGCCGCCCTGAAGCACTATGCCGACCCGCGCGATATCCGGACCAAAAACTTCATTGATCTTGCGCGAGCGGATAAACTCCACGGCGGCCGGCCAGCGCTTCTCCACCTTCTCTTTCTCATGCAAGAAAGAGGCCGGCGGAAGAACAATGCGCTTGGTGTCCCGCCTTGGCGCATCCAGCGCATCCGCCACGGTCATCCGAGGCCGCTGATTGTCCTTGGCAATGAATTGCCCATGGACATGGCAACAGCGAATACGCACCTGCAACATGACCGGCGTATTGGAGGCTTCGGAAAGCTCAAAACCATCTTCCACCGACTTTACGATCGATGGAAGATTGGGGCGCGGGTCGAGCAGCCAGACCTGGCTTTTCATCGCGAAAGCATGGCTGCGTTCCTGCATGATCGAGGAACCCTCACCGTAGTCTTCGCCGACGATGATCAGCGCACCGCCCGTCACACCACCCGACGCCAGGTTGGCAAGGGCATCGGAGGCCACATTGGTACCGACGGTGGACTTGAAGGTTGCCGCCCCTCGAATGGGATAATGCACCGAGGCCGCAAGCATTGCCGTGGCCGTGGCTTCGGACGCGCTCGCCTCGAAATGCACTCCCAACTCGCCAAGAATATCCTGCGCATCGGCAAGAACGTCCATCAGGTGGCTGATGGGAGCCCCCTGATAGCCACCGACATAACCGACACCGCACTGGAGCAAAGCCTTGGTGATCGCAAGAATGCCCTCACCGGAGAACTCTTCGCCCGCGCCGAGCCGAAGTTTCTCCACTTCTTTTGCAAAGGATCGTTCAGCCATCGGAAAGTCTCCTGTATCGGATTGCCAGTCCGGGTGCCGCTAACCCAACGCTTTCGGGACGAGCGCCAGCACGCGGGTCGGGCTGCCGGTGCCATTCCTGATCTTCAGCGGCGCCGCGATAAGGATTGCACCCTTTGCTGGCAACCGATCCAGATTGCACAGGCTGGCAAGGCCGTAGCGGTTGGCCTGATGCATCAGGCTGTGCGCCGGAAATGGCGGGGTCATACCGCCGGCCTGTCCCGCGTCGGTGCCGATGGTCTCGCTGCCCCAGCCGATTGCGCCCGTCGCAATGATGTACTGAATGGCTTCGGCCGTTGGTCCGGGCGTATGCGGACCCGTCTCGTTGGCATTGAGGAAATCAGCCTCGGAGCCATTGCGCTTGTACCAGTCCGTGCGCATTGCGACCCACTCGCCGGCACGGATGGCACCGTGCTTCGCCTCCCATGCCTTCACATGATCGGCAGTCAGGAGGAAATCATGGTTTTCAGCGGCTTCCCTTGAACAATCGATGACATTGACGGGCGCGACGAAGTTTTTGACCGCTATGGTATCGGTCGACCCGTCGGCGTGATCCTTGCCAGTGATCCAATGGCGTGGCGCATCAAAATGCGTGCCGGAATGCTCGCCGAGTTTCAGCCAGTTCCATGCCCACCACGGACCATTCTTGTCATAGGCCGATATTTCGTGAATCTCGATCTTTGGCGTGTCCATCGCGAGTTCCGGCGGCAATTTGATGAGGGGCGTTTCCGGACTGAGTTCCGCGGCAAGGTCGACGACCTCCACGCCGCCGGACAGCAGCAGTTCAGCCAATTGGCCAAGCAATTCATTGGTCTTCATTGAAGTGTTTCCTCTCGTTTTCCGCGCTCTTTCAGTCGCTGTTCCCGCCGGTCGATGCTACCGCGCAATCGCAGCCTTTGCACCTTGTGATTGCGTTCCATGCCGGTTGATCAGGATGTGGAGCGCCTTCTCGAACCGGTGGATTTCCTCCATCGTATTATAGTGCACGAGGGAGAGCCGCACTGCTCCGCTGTCCATGCTCAAATTCAGCCGCTTCATCAGGCGCGGTGCATACATGTGCCCGTCGCGGATGCCGATCATCATGTCGGACATTGCCTCGGTGACGAGCTTGGGCGACAGATCGCCAATATTGAAGCAGAAGGTCGGAACCCGCTGATCGATACGGGCCATGTCGTCAATGCCATAAATCGTTGCGCCGCAATCTTTCAGAACGCGCAACATCTCGGCCGCGAGCTGAAGTTCATAGGCGCGGATTTTGTTCATGCCTGCAACGATGTTGTCGCGGCGCTTCCTGTTGTTGGATGGAGCAAAATTACGGCCGATGGACTCGAGATACCGGACCGCGGCATCCATCCCGGAAACATTCTCGTAGATGAATGTTCCAGCCTCGATCTTATGGGGCGGTACATCGGGAATGAAATCCTCGCGAAAGGTCGGCAGGCGTTTCAGCGTTTCGAAGCGTCCCCAGAGAAAGCCCATATGCGGCGAAAAATTCTTGTAGCCGGAACAGACGAGGTAATCACAATCCCAAGCCTGGACGTCGATCAGCCCATGCGGCCCGTAATGCACACAATCGAGGAACACTTCCGCGCCGGCCGCATGCGCAACCCTGGCAACCGACGCGACATCGACGATCGACCCGATGGAATGGGCGGTAACGGTGCAGGCCACGAGCCGGGTGCGGCTGGTCACCAGCGGCACAAGGTCGTCAACATGCAGGTTGCCGTCTTCGCGCATGCGCCACCAGACGAATTTTGCCCCGGCCGATTCCAGCGCCAGCCAGGTGGCGATGTTGGCATCATGATCCATGTCGGTGACGATGATTTCATCGCGATCACCCAGCATCTGGCCGATGCCGAGGCTGACCAGGCGGATGAAGGACGTCGCATTCATCCCGAAACAGACTTCCTGCGGGTCGCGCGCATTGATCAGGAGTGCCACACTTTCCCGCGCGTCGGCAACAGCCTTGTCGACCTGTACGCTGCGCCCATAACGGCCGCCGCGTTGAACGTTGAAATCGACCAGATGCGATTGAACGGCATCGAGTACGCTTTGCGGGATCTGCGCCCCGGCAGCGTTGTCGAAGAAGATGAACTCGCCAGCCTTCTGCAAGGCGGGAAACATCGATCGGACGGTGCCGATCGGAAACTCAATTTCGTTGGTATTGGCATGGGGCATGACGGGTTCCCTGGATGTTCGGCGTTTGAGCCGATGTGTCGAATTGTTGATGTCGGTTGCTTATCTCGAACGCTGCTGTTTGCTTCGCTCCTCAAGGTGGCTGACCAGCCGCACCAGCGGCCAAAGAAATGCGAGATAGATGACGGCCGCACCGATCAGAGGCGTTGGATTGGCCATGAGTGCCTGGGCATCGGTCGCCTGCTTCAAAAGATCCGGCATGGCAACGACGGAAGCGAGCGACGTGTCCTTGTAGATCGATACGCAATTGCTGGTGAGCGGCGGAATGACGATCTTGATCGCCTGCGGAAGTATGACCTTGCGCATGGTGATCCAGAACGGCAGGCCGAGAGCGGAGGCTGCTTCGAACTGCCCGCGCGGGATGTTCTCGATGCCGGCACGGCATACTTCGGCGGTAAACGCCGCCAGCACCATGGACAAGGCGATCGTGGCGGAGGTGAACGATGTAAAGCGGATGCCCGCCAGAGGCAGCGCGTAGTAGATCAGGATGAGGATGACCAATATGGGCAGAGCGCGGAAAATATCGATGTAAAAAATCGCCGCATATTTCAGCCAACCCGGCCCATAAAGCCGCATCAGACACAGGACAAGGCCGCCTGCGCAGCCAAAGACGATGGCGGCACACCCCAGAAATATGGTGTTGCCAAGCCCGCGCAACAGGATTGGGAATGACTCAACCAGAATTTCCCAGTTGAAGAATGTATTGATCAGTTCCATCGAATTACCTGCGCCTTGAAGAGGCCCCTGGTCAGCACGCGGTTAAACTGGCCGGCATGGAAGCCGGCCAAATAGTGTGCCAGTCGCTATTCCGCTTTGGGGACCGGCAATACGCTAAGCGTGCTGGTACCCGGCTCCGGCGCGGTGCCGAACCATTTCTTATGGATCCCGGCCATTGTGCCATCGGTTTTCATCGCGGAGATCGTCGCGTTGACTTTCTCGACCAGCGGGCTCGTTTTCTTCGCCATCATGGCAAAACGCTCGCCGGTGGGAATGCGCACCAATATCTTGAGCCCCGGCATTTTTGTCATGGCATATTGAAAGCCGGCAAGTTCGCCTGCGCCCCCGTCAATCCGCCCATTTTGCACTTCCATGAGAAGGTCTTGCTGCGTGTTGTAACTCTTGACCTCGGTGATGCCGAGCTTCTGGGAGTTGGCCTTTGCCCAGGCGTCCCCGGTAGACCCGGCAACCACGCCAATGGTTTTCCCCTTCAACTCATCGAGCGACTTGAGCGCCGAGCCGGATTTCCCGACCACGGTGCCATCGCTGTCATAATAGGGCTGGGTGAAAGACTGATTCTTCAGCCGCTCATTCGTGATCGAGATCGAGGAAATCGCAAAATCGACGCGACCCGAATTTGTCGCCGCAAACAGCGCCTGAAATCCCATGTCCTGAAAATCGGCGGTCAGGTTGAGGCGTTTGGCGACCTCGCGAACAACGTCGATTTCATATCCTTCAAAATCGCCGGATGCCGTTTTGTATTCCCATGGCGGATTTGCCGGATAGGCTCCGACGACGATAGATTCAGCGCTGGCCGAGGCGGCTGCGAAGAAACTCGTTGCAACAAGAATTCCCATTAGACGTGAGCGGTTCAGCATTTTTGTTTCCCTCTGTTTTACCGTTTCTGTTGTCTTCTCTCAGGCTTGTGCCCTCATCTTCATTCGGGCTTCATTTGCTCCCATCGGGCGTTTATTTCATTGGATCATTTGCTTGAGCGAATGACACAGCTCTTCAACGTCGCTGCGGCTCGTCACAAATCCGGGGGAAAGCCGCAGGGTTGATCCGCGTGCGTCACAATAAAGGCTTTGCTCGCGCAAAGCCGAAACAAGACGGGCTGCATCAATAGTCTCCGGCAATGAAAGCATGACGCTTCCGCCACGCTTGCTCTCGTCCAGCGGCGAACCCAGGGACCAGCCGTTTTCCAATGAGTGCTCTACAATAAGGCCGGTCAGGGCGGCATTCTGGGCGGCGATGGCATCGACGCCCGTATCGATTGCCCATTCAAGGCCCGGCAGGGATGCTGCAGACGCCAGTATGGCTGGCGTCCCATGATCAAAGCGGCGGGCATCCGATGCGTAGGAAAAGCGGTTCAGGTCCCAGGAGAAGGGGTTTTCCTGGCTGAACCAGCCGCGAAGTTCCGGCTCGCAATTGGCAAGCAGCTCCGGCTTTACCTGCAGAATACCGGCACCCGAGGTTCCGCACAGCCATTTGAGCGAGGTGGAGACAACAAAATCCACATTGTTTGCGGTGAGCGAGAAGGGCGCAACGCCGACGCCTTGCGTGATATCGGCACCGACAATCGTGCCCATGCGACGTCCATGCTGTGCCAGCCGCCCGATATCGGAACGGTGTGAGGCAGTGGAGGTCACGAATGTCAGCAGCGCGACACCGACGTCGTCCTGCCAGCGCGCAAGGATATCGTCATCGCGAACCCATTTTTCCCCCGGCCGCAGCGGCACGGTATCGAGGGCAAAACCAAAACGGCCGGCAATCCTCGCCAGCATGAAATGCAGGCTCGGAAAGCAG
Source organism: Phyllobacterium sp. MT110 (assembly GCF_058792715.1). Lineage (NCBI taxonomy): Bacteria > Pseudomonadati > Pseudomonadota > Alphaproteobacteria > Hyphomicrobiales > Phyllobacteriaceae > Phyllobacterium > Phyllobacterium sp. MT110. The sequence goes on along the minus strand of NZ_JBXAFE010000007.1, from coordinate 207,305 downwards.
TCCTCGGCAATCAGGAAGCGGCGCCCGGAAAGTGCCGCTCTGGGAAGTCCACCAATCAGGCTGTACAGGGCGGTCGTCACATTCTCAGCTGTTGTGAGCGAGCCTGCCGGTGCGCCGATCAGTCCGGCCCATGCATCGATGAACCGCTGCCGAGCGGCGAGTGCCGCAGGCCACTGCCCGTCATTTTCCGCACACCATACTTGCGAAAATTCCGTCAGCGCCATGCTTACGGCGGCTGCCTTGCCGGGAAACGTGCCGATCGAATGGTATAGAAAATAACCTGACATGCACCGCCTCTTGCCAATTTGTGATCATTTGATCACAAATCTAAAAAAGCGTCAATTGCCCCCTCACCTGCATCTTGCAAAAACGGTTCTGCGCATTCAGCTTTACGGGCAAGATGTCAGGCGGATATGCTGCAGCCTTGGGTTCCTCAAAGAGATTCAGTCCTCTCGGACTTGCAGTGCCTCGTGACAGCTTTGCTTGATTGTAATCGTCACCCGTTTCAGGCTATCAGCCATGAATTGAACAGCCCGGCGGATCTGTTCCTGAACGCAAGGGAACACACGCTCGCGCAGCGAAGAAGGAAATGTCCAGGTGGAAATGAGTTTTGGGCCGGTTTCTTCACGCACCACCATTCAGGATGGCGTTTATCAGCAATTGCGCCAGGCTTTGATGAATGGACAGTTCGATCCTGCTCAAAGCCTGACCATAGCCGGCCTGGCCGAGACCTTCGGCACCAGCAACATGCCGGTGCGGGAGGCACTTCGCCGCCTTGCCGCAGAAAATGCGCTGGAGATTGCCTCGAACGGTTCAGCGCGGGTTCCCATCGTTACCGTGGCACGGCTCGACGATCTTTGCCGCGCGCGCATTGCCGTGGAGGCTTTGGCAACGGAACTTGGAGCACCGCTTTTAACGGAAGCGGATCTCGAGGTTCTGGAAAGGATCGTTGCGGAGCAGCGGGCAATCGGCCGACAGGAAAATATCTACACGCTCATCGGCAAGAACCAGCAGTTTCATTTCACCATATACCGGGCTTCCGGGTCCGACGTCCTCAATCAGCTTATTGAAACATTGTGGCTGCGTTTCGGACCTTACATGCGCATGCTCTCGACCCATGTGGCACCCTTGATCCGTGCGGGCGAGTCAGAACCGTCCGGACGTCACGCCACCATTGTCGAGGCCCTACGGCAGAAGGACTTCGCCCGCGCCAGGGACGAAGTAGTTGCTGACATTCGCGCCACACAGGATGTCTTGCGCGCCCTTTGCCCGAAATAGCAGGCAGCGTTCAGAGACGCTGATACCGCGCAAGCAGATCCACCAGCGTCTTGGCATTGATCGCATCGACCCGGACCCGGTCATATGAGGTCCCCCCCAGGCTTTCCGCAGCCAGCATCGCGTTGACGACAGCCTCTTCAACACAGTCGACAACGGCGGAGTAAAGTGGGTCAAACCGTTCGTCATTGATGATCTCGAGCGGCAGGTGCGTCCCGGATTTGTGGCGCATCGGCTGCTTGTTGGCCGTCGAGAAGGCGAGGAAAATATCGCCTGAATTATTGCCGCCCGGCGTGCCGTTGCGGCCAATTCCGATGGTGCAGCGGCGTGCGATACGTTTGAGCTGGTGCGGCGCCAGCGGCAGATCGGTCGCCACGACGACAATGATCGATCCGCGCTCCCTGAGCTGGCTGGCCGGCGTGCCGTCACGCAGATGTTCTCCAACCGGAACGCCGCAGATCGTCAGCCAATCACGCTGGCCGTGATTGGCCTGCACCAGCACACCCAATGTGTATTCCGTGTCGCCGACCTCTACGACGCGGGAGGAAGTCCCCGTTCCACCCTTGAAGCCGTAGGTGATCATTCCGGCGCCGCCGCCGCTGTTACCCTCGGCAACGCGACCCGTGGCGGCTGAATTCAACGCGGAAAATACATTCTCTGCGGTCACATGCTGGCCATTGATGTCATTAAGCAGGCCATCATAGGTTTCCGCAACGACCGGCATCAGCCAGAGCAGGTCCCTAGCATTATAGGTATCGGGATAGCGTTCAAGCATCCATTTGATGGCGGCATGATGGGCAATCCCGACACTATGCGTATTCGTCAGCAGGACCGGTCCGAGAAAATAGCCGCCATCCTCGATCCAATGCGACCCGGTCATCTCGCCATTTCCGTTGTACCGGTGGATTCCGGCATACACGATCGGGGGCTCGGCATCCTCGGCATGCGGTATGATTGCCGTCACGCCCGTGCGCACCGGCAGCTGGCGGCCTGCCCGCGGAGCATTCTCGATGAGCGTCTCGAACCCTACCTTTATCCCCTTGACATCGGTGATCGCATTGAACGGTCCGGTTCTTCCCTTGAAAGGCAATCCCAGCTGGCGAGCGCGCAGGGTTTTGTTGTCGTTTGTCATGATTGTGTCTCGTCGTTCAGGATTTTTGGCGGGAACGGAAATAGAGGCCCAAAGAGGCGATGATGACGGAGAACATCAGCATCATCACCGCAATGGCATTGATTTCCGGCTTTATTCCACGACGCATCATGGAAAAGATGAACATCGGCAGTGTCGTGACGTCGACGCCCGCGATGAAATAGGTAATGACCAGGTCATCCATCGAAATGATGAATGCCAAGAGTGCCCCGCCGATGATCCCCGGCATCAGCTGGGGCATGACCACGCGCCTGAACGTCATCCACTCATTGGCGCCAAGATCGGCCGAGGCGTGTTCTAGCGTGCGGTCCATTCCGGCCAGACGCGCCGAAACCACGATGAACACATATGAAATGAGAAACGTGCACTGGCCGATGATGATGGTTCCGATGCCAAGGTGAATTCCGGCCGAAACGAAGAAGATGAGCAGTGCAATTCCGAGCACGATATCCGGCATCAACATGGGCAAGAACAGGAGAACGCGATAGAGCCTCTTGCCGAAGAAATGGAAGCGGTGCACGGCAAGCGCAGCGGCCGTGCCGAAGAGCGTCGCGACCGCTGTCGTTGAAAGCGCGATCAGCAAACTGTTGCGCACCGCCTGAAGCAGTTGATCTGTCGATTCCAAATAGAGCGCATTCTCCGAAATCGTCGTCTTGAAGCCGAGAACCTGAGCATACCACTCCGTAGTAAAGCCGGACCACGTCATCATGTTCACAGGATTGGCGTTGAAGGAATAAACAATGATCAGGAGCAGCGGCAGGTAGACAAAGACAAAGAACAACACCGTGTAGAATGCGAGGGTGCTGCGTCCGATGGATCTCATCAGTTTCATGGTTATCTCCTACCGGCCGGATGCAGGGACTTGGCTGCCACGGCTTTCCTGCCGGACATAGAAAAACAGGAGAACAAGCATGACACTCATCACAAGCATCGCCAGCGCGGAACCGAACGGCCAGTTTCGGGCGGACAGAAACTGCTGTTCGATGAGGTTGCCGAGCATCTGAACCTTCGCACCGCCCAGAACTGCCGGGACGACAAAGTTTCCAAGCGCCGGAATGAACACGATGATCGAGCCGCCGATGATACCTGGTAGAGTGAGTGGCAGGATGATCCGCAGGAAGGTGCGGACCGGACCGGCCCCCAGATCCTGCGATGCCCGGACGAGCGACCAGTCGAGCTTTTCGACACTTGCATAGACGGGCATGAACATGAACGGAATGAAGATGTAGACCATCCCGACAATGATCGCGCCGTCGGTATAGATCATCTCGAGCGGTCGATTAATGAGACCTGTTTTCAGGAGAAGCTCGTTGATGAGACCGGTCTGCCGCAGGAGCAGAACCCACACAAAAAGCCGAACGATCAGACTTGTGAAGAACGGCAGCGTGATGAGGAACAGGCTGATGTTCTTCCAGCGCTCGGACAACCGACTTATCTGGAATGCGGCGGGATAACACACCAGAAGCGTAACGACGACCGTCAGGGCTGCAATCCGGATCGACCGGAGAAAGATCGCGATGTAGATCGGATCGTATTCCTCAAAGGCCGGATCAGCGAACCCGAGAATGCGCCCGAAATTGTCGGGGTAGAAGTGCCATTCGACGCCGCCATAAAGACCCGGCGCCAAGAAACTCGTCACCATCATGATGAAGAGCGGCCCAAGGAAGAAAATGGCGAGGAACAGGCTCAATGGGCCCAGCAATGTTCCGAGTTGAAGGCGGTCGCGCGTCTGGAGATTCATGCGGAAACCTCCCCTTTGGCATTGCCGGGCATGAGATGGACGGCAGCGGGATCATAGGTCAGCACCGCCCTGCGCTCCTGTTCCGCCGCCGCAATTCTTGCCGTATAGGCAGCGGGGATGGTCGCCGACAATTTGCGTCCCCGCGCGGTGTGCCCCAACAACTCGAATGATGATCCGACGAACACGATCTGCTCGACCTCGATTTCGATGGAAGGACCTTCCGTGGCAGTTGCGGAAAGCGAGAGCTGTTCGGGACGTATCAGGGCAGTCACTGCGTTGCCGTCCCGGAACGCCTCGAGACCATGCAGGCAACGAATGACATCGCCGTCTCCCGTCATCACGGATTGTCCGCTGACGGCTCCTTCGAAGAGGTTGCTTGCACCGATGAAGCTGGCAACGAACGGGTTGGCTGGCTTGTCGTAGATCTTGCGCGGTGTATCGAGCTGCTGGATTGTGCCTCCCTGCAGGACCGCAATGCGATCCGACATGGTCAAGGCCTCCTCCTGGTCATGCGTGACGAAAATGAATGAAATACCCAGTTCATGCTGGAGCGTCTTCAATTCGATCTGCATGGCCTGGCGCAGATTGCGGTCAAGCGCCGACAGGGGTTCGTCAAGCAACAGCAATTTTGGCCGGGCAACGATGGCGCGCGCCAGGGCGACCCGCTGCTGCTGGCCGCCCGAAAGCTGGCGCGGGCGCTGGCTTCCCAGATCTTCAAGGCCGACCATGCGCAGGGCCGCATCGACGCGCTGCTTGCGTTCGCCCTTGGGAACACGGGCAACCTCCAGCGCATAGCCGGTATTCTCACCCACGGTCATGTGCGGAAACAGGGCATAATTCTGAAAAACCGTATTGACGGGCCGCCGATGGGGCGGCGTATCGATCACGTTCTCCCCGTCGATCATGAGACGCCCCGCATCCAGCGCGACGAATCCATTGATGGCCTGCAGCAACGTCGTCTTGCCGCAACCCGATGGTCCCAACAGCGTCAGAAATTCGTTGCGCCGAACGTTAAGATCAATCCCGTTCAGGGCATTGATCGTCCGGCCTCCCGGAAGCGAAAATGACTTTCGCGCGCCCTCCATTCGAACAATGGAATCCTGCATCTTTATTCCCCTTTGGCATGTTACTTAAATAACTCTTGCGCCTTTCTGATATAGAGATATCATTTATCAGGTGAAGTCAACGGCTCGTCAGAAGTCGGCATGAGACACTCAAGGGAACCAAGAACAGGCACAAGGTGCTGAATGAGGAGAACTGAAAGATGGCCCGAAAAAATTATTCATCCGCGCTCGGCGCGCTCCGCCGGCATGCACTCGTTGCCGTGATGACCGGCACGATGCTGGCCGGCTGGAGCGCGGGCGTTCAAGCAGCTGATCAATTGAACATCTATAACTGGGGTGAATACATCAATCCTGAGGTCCTCAAGAAGTTCGAGGACGAGACCAAGATAAAGGTCAATCTCGCCACATACTCCTCGAACGAGGAAATGCTTGCCAAGATCCAGGGCGGCGCGACGGGTTACGACATCGTATTTCCCTCCGTGCACATGCAGGACATCATGGCCAAGCTCGATCTTCTGCAAAAGACCGACATCAATCAGTACGAGGGCTTCAAGAATATCGATCCATCGTTCCTGCGCACCAAGAGCGACACGAAGGGTGAGTACTGCCTGCCCTATGCCTGGGGTTCGGTCGGCATCATGTACAATCGCAAGGTACTCGGCAAGGACGTCACCGGATGGCACGACCTCCTGGCAATTGTGAAAGAGAAGAAACTGAAATTCACGCTGCTCGACGACATGCGCGAAGTGCTTGCGGTTGGCCTCATTCTCAATGGCAACAGCATCAATTCCACCGATCCCAAGCAGTTGCAGCAGTCGGCCGATACGATCATAGCGATGAAACCCCATGTCGCGGCATTCACCTACGACTCACGGCCATTGGTGCAATCGGGTGATGTCGCGGCGGCACATTTTTTCGTCGGCGCAATGGTTGATGTATTTGGCAATCAAAAAGATCTCGGCTATGTCATTCCGGAAGAGGGAGCCACGATGTATCAGGAAGATATGTGTGTGCTCAAAAGCGCGCCAAACAAGGACAATGCGATCAAGTTCCTGCAGTTCTATACGCGGCCGGAGGTTGCAGCATTGAATGTTTCCCAACAAACCAATGGTACGCCCAATGTCCCGGCACGTGCACTCACACCGGACAGGATCAAAAACAGCACAGAGATCAACCCTTCGACGGAAACAATGAAGCATCTGCAAATATTCGAAGATCTCGGCGCGAACCTGCGTCAGGTTGATCGGGTCTGGACCCGGGTCAAAACTGCGCAGTAAATATACGCCATCCGGCCAGCACCTCGAACCTGGCCGGAACTCGATCAAAATGGAGGAGCCGCACGTGAGCAAGCTCATACTGGAACGCGTCAGGCACCAAGAGATGCGGCAATCCAATTCGGACAAGCTGATTTCGAGCTACCTCGAACGCAACATCAATGAATTACCGTTTGAAACGGCACGGTCAATTGCCGGCAGGGTAGGTGTTAGCCCCATGACAGTGGGCCGCTATCTGCGGCGCCTGGGTTTTGAAGGCCTCGACCAATTGAAGGATGAACTCAGGCGCGGGAGCAGCAATCCCGCATGGCAGGTCAAAGGGCCTCTCGAAGGCCTGCAGGCAGACATTCGTGATGGCGAATTGCTGGCCGGCCTCATCAAACAGCAGATCGACAATCTCGGCCACATCTACGAACTGACGACGAAGGCCGAATGGCGCCACGCCGTGACGACACTGATAGAGGCTCAGGAAGTTTATGTGGCAGCTTTTCAGAATGTACGCGGCATCGCCCAGTATTTCGCCGCCCAGCTTTCCTATGCGCGGCCGCGGGTGGAATTCATCGACGGCCTCAACGGCACCTATGCAGAATTGCTCGACGGCTCCGTGGAGAACCGGTGCCTGTTTCTCTACGACGTGCGCCGGTTTGCGGCAAAGGCACGTCCCTTGGCAATCGAGGCTCGCAAATCCGGCGTCAAGGTCATTCTACTAACCGATGAATTTTGTCCGTGGGCAGAAGATGTAGCTGACGTCGCCCTCATCCTGCCCGGTACTCACGGACCGCTGTGGGATGGCGCCGCAACCATTACCGCCGTTCTGGACCTGATGGTCAGCAATGTCATTGTTCTCTTAGGCGAGCAGGTCAATGAACGCGTGGCCAAAGTGACAAGGTTGCAGGATTGCTTCGGAGATTTCGAGGCATAGACATTACCCTGACCCGAATGCTCCTCCCGAACGGGAAGTAAAGCAACCGGGTCTTGCGATGTGGAGGTTCATCTGTCTGATAGGGTACATCGCATTCATCAATCGTTTGTCAGATGCGGTTATCGTCGCATCACAGCGATGCTGCACCGTGCGGATTGGGTGGTGAACCAAAACGGATTGAACGGATATGGCAGCGTGAGGGGCTCAAAGTTCCACACAGACAACCCAAACGCGGGCGCTTGCGGCTGAATGAAAGCTCTTGCATCCGGCTGCGTCTGGAATATTCCAACCATGTCTGGTCCTATGACTTTGCTGAAGCGAGCACGCACAATGGAAGGAAAATCCGCATGCTTCGCGACAAACGCTCTGCGTTTACACCGACGTGATCAATGAGTTCACACGGGAATGTATTGCCATCTGGGTCGACAGAAAGCTGAAGGCGACGGATGTCATCGACGTTCTGTCCGATCTGTTTATTCTGCGATGAATTCCATGCCATGTCCGATCCGAGAACGGCCCTGAATACGTCGCAGAGGTCTTGAGGGATTGGATTGCTGCTGTCAGTGCCAAAACCGCCTACATCATGCCGGGCAGTCCATCATGATACCGGAAATATGCAAAAATCGTGATACCAACTTTGATAGTTGCGGGGCGAATGGTGGCTGGGGAGTGATTTGTCTTTGCCGAACGGTTCGCCGCTATTTAATATTCGGATAACAACACAGCCTGACCAGTTCGGAAATATTCAGGGGATAGAATTTCTCGGAATCACTCCAAGTTCAGCTTATAAGGGTGCTATTATCGGAATTTCTTGATAATCAGACCTGATGCTGCGGAGACAAGCTCAGACACTGTGTTGGTCGAGTTGCTAACTGGGCACCGTGACCAACCGGCATGTGATGACTTGAAGAAAATTCCCAATAAATAGCAAAGCGGAGAGCGTTGGATGTCGGACAAGAGCTGGGACAGAGTGCCGATTGACGCGCAAAGTATCGACGCACCGCTGTCACAAGCGGCAGTCTTTCTTGTTGTCACCGTTGCAGGTGATCCAACCGCTCTTGCAAAAGCGTTCTCGGTACTCGGTGGGCTCGACGATCTCGTCAAGACAGTTGGATTCCGTGATCTATCTGGTCGACTGTCGTGCATTGCCGGGCTCGGTCGCAATCTGTGGGATCGTGTTGATTCAGAACAGCGGCCAAAGGAACTAAAACTGTTTGCGTCGACTGCGGGGGCGGTTCATACGGCGCCATCGACACCGGGTGACCTTCTCTTTCATATCAGATCCGAACGCCCCGATTTATGCTTTGAGTTTGAGCGTATTCTACTCGACAGTCTTGGCGATGCGGTGAGCGTCATCGATGAAGTCTCAGGCTTTCGCTATTTCGATGCGCGTGACCTGCTTGGCTTTGTCGACGGGACGGCCAACCCGACCGGTCTCGATCTGCCTGCCGCAGCGCTTGTCGGCAATGAAGATTTCGAGTTCGCCGGAGGTAGCTATGTCGTTGTCCAGAAATATCTCCACGATCTCAACGCCTGGACGCGAACGCCTACGCCAGTCCAGGAGGCGATCATCGGGCGCACGAAGATTGACAATATCGAAATCGATGACGACGACGCGCTGCGCAAATCGCACAAGTCTTTGGCAACCATCGTCGATGCCAAGGGTGTCGAACACGACATCCTGCGCGACAACATGCCCTTCGGCCGACCAGGGCAAAAAGAATTCGGAACCTACTTTATTGGCTATTCCGGGCGCCTTTGGGTAATCGAGAAGATGCTGGAGCGAATGTTTATCGGTGACCCGCCGGGAGCTTACGACAGGTTGCTTGATTTCTCGACGCCACATACAGGCACGACGTTCTTCGCGCCTACACGATCGACGCTGCAAATGCTTGTCAATAAGGTGCAGCAGAAGCTGACGACCGCTTGATCGCCCGATGCATCATAACGTTGAAAACACAACGCTGATTTTGGGCGTCACCTGCACTTGGATAGGATTTTAACTCTACGTGGACACTGACCACTCAACACCAGAAAAGCTAGGCGACGGTAATCTCTCGGATATCGTTATGGGAACACATAGCATGTATGTGAAAAAGCTCACGGTTATATCTGGGCACTCCAGCGGATTGGATAGGTTCCTTTGTTTATGCCGATAACAGGCGATTTTTGGTGGTTTTGATCGCGGACAAAATTCCATGTTCACTCATCCGCGCCTTCGGATCAGCCGTATAAACTCTCATCATTCAACGGTCTTCGCGCGTATGCCATATCCGCAAAACGTAGATTGTCACATTCTGGATTTCATAGCGCATCTCATAGCGGCCAATCAGAATCCGGCGAACCTCACGTGGCTGAAATTCATCTACCCTACTCATGGAAACGAGATAAAGTTGCTTGGAAACAGGTCGTGACGCTGCTTTCCATGTTCCGAAAGCGTATTCTTACGCAATCGATGACCACGATTTTGTTTGAATACGCGTTGAGATAGGAGCAGTGAGACCGCTCTGGCGCGTCTGGGCCAGTGCCGTAAGAATCTCTCTGATTTGAAATGCTCGATGTCTGCCAATAGCAGAAACCAATTCGGCGTGTAATGTGGTCCGGTGGTGTTCAGACACGGACAGACAACCGCTCGATGAATAGCTGATCGCCAGGCCGGCACGAAAGAACGGCGACGCCGGAGCTGCCGATCTGTACTTCCACGTCCTCGAAATCGGAAATGGCGAACTTTGCGCCGCTCTTTATCAGGTCTTCTCCGCCGATGCCAACGCAGTAAGCACCGGCGGTGACCGCTGAGGTGACACCGCTGATAGCGTCTTCAAAGACCACCGTCCTTGAGGCGGGAATGCCTAGGCGCTCAGCTGCGAGTAGATAAGGATCCGGATGGGGTTTCCCACGAGCCACATCATCGCGTTGGACGATCACTGAGAAAGACGACTGCGCCTGGAGTAATTCAAGCACGCGATCTATTTTGTACTGCCATCCACTGGTGACAAGGCCGATCGTGATCCCGGCAGCATGGAGGCGAGTGATAAGCTGTTTGACACCTGGGATGGGCTCGTAGTCAGCCGTGTTTTCGACATGAATGACGTGCGCCTGTATCTTCTCCTGATCGGCGCGCGGGAGATCGCCAAACAGAGCGCGAATGGTATGCGGACCCGGCTGTCCGTGGATGTGATTGTGTATGTCCTCCTCGGTGATCCGGCGACCACAGAGTTGCGCTGCCTCATTCCACGCACGTTCAATGACGGCTTTGGAATCAACGAGAACGCCGTCCATGTCGAACAGAACCGCAGATACGCTGACTTTATCTTCACTCATCTTAGCCTCATTTATCAATTGAGCTTCACACGATTCCGCGGGCAGCTGCGACCACTATCTGACCGAGCGAGATGCCGCCGTCGTTTGTTGGTACCAGTTGATTGCAATATGGTTTGAAGCCACGCGCCTCAAGATCCTTCAGCGTGTTGACCAATACCAACTCGTTGGAAAAGACACCACCGCTCATCACGATCTGTTTGACCCATAGCGCCCAACAAGCCGGTAACACGCCCTGATCAAAGATCGGGCTAATGCGTCGCTTGAGGAATTCCCCGAGAAACGGTCACAGCTTGGAGCGCTGTCCTGCTGCGGCCGCGTTGAACACCCTGTTCCGGCCGAGTGCCTTCGCTTCATAGAGTGCGGCGTCGGCACGCATCAGCAGCTCGCGAAAATCCTTCGCATCCGCCGGAAAGGTCGCGATGCCTATACTGACGGTGACCGGCCGGTCGAGACCGGGATGCGAAACGGCTGACACGGCTGCGAGGATACGTTCGGCCGTCGCTATTGCCCCCGGCGGCGCCTCCGGGCAAAGCAGTGCGAACTCCTCGCCGCCGTAGCGAAACAGTTCGTCCGCTTCGCGCTTGTTGCCCATGATCATATCGGCCACCGCCCGGATAACACTGTCTCCCTGGGGATGCCCATGCCGGTCGTTGATCGCCTTGAAGTGGTCGATGTCGATCATCATCAGGCTAACCGACAGTTCCGATCGTAAGGCTGCCTGCACCATGGCCGGCGCTTTCGTCTCGAACCGCCCCCGATCCTGTGCTCCGGTCAGGGCGTCCCTGCCGATCCGCTCGACTAGCTTTTCGTAACGATGACGATAGGTCAGGCGATCGAACACATCGGCGGCACCGTGCGGGCGAGTACGAACTGCGGTTGTCTCGACGAAGCGCAAATAGAGCGTCAGCATGAGGCTAAAGAAGCCGGCGGCGCCGATCTTGGCGATCCAGCCACCGTAGAACGCCGAGAGCGGGACGCCGGACAGGAGACGAAGACCCGCATAGAAGAACACCTGATCGAAGCTCAGCACGATTGCCAGGCTCATGAAGATCCGGCCCGGAATCGTGTTGGTCACCAGCGTCCCGAGCCGTTCGTAGATCACGACCAACGCGAACAGGTCGACAAAGAGCAGGACCGTGCCCCAGATCATGAGCAAGCCGATCTGGTCTAGGAAGCGAAGGTCCGGATTGTAGTCCGGCAGGCGTACCGGATCGCTGTAGACACGCAGAACCATCGCCAGCACCACCATAAGAATGTTGCCGATCAGCAGCCCGTAAACGGGCTGGCGCATGCTCTCGGCATCTTCCTTAATGTAGAGCAGTAGAAAAAAGGCGAGCTTGCCCGCGAACATCACTGTGGAGCCCGGCGAGATCAGCCCAAAAGGCAGCTCGATGAAGAAAACTGCTGCGAGGTAGGTCTCAAGGAAATGCATCGCACCGAGAACGCAGTAAAAGACCCCGATCCCAATCGCTGTCCTGAAATAAAAGATGATCGCCATGGCGGCAAAGTAAATAGCTGCCTGAGTCAGAAGGACTAGAAAACCTGTCATATCGTCAATCAACCCCCAACCTCAATCCGTGCTCAGTTTCCTTCCGCTGCTGTTCTGGCCGTGTCGCTTAGGCGACCACGCCTCTATCCGCGAAAGCCCCCATTGCGCAGGAACGCGGCTTCCTCCCGCGTTGTCTCGCGCCCAAGCATCGGGTTGCGGTGCGGAAAGCGCCCGAAACGACGGATGATGCAGCGATGGCCTTCGGCATGGGAGATCCACGGTTCGCCAAGCTTCGCATTCAACATCACCGAGACATCCTGATCGGCAATTTCTTCCGAATGAGCGTAGGGTAGGCAGAAGAATAGCCGCAGGTCAGGTTCGATGCGCTCCATATATCCAGCCGCTAGTGCCTGCCGGGCATAGTGCCGGGCAAGCAGATCTGTCGCGTACATATGACTGGTGCCGCGAAAGGCGTTGCGCGGAAACTGATCAGTCAGGATCAAGAGCGCCATTGCGCCATCGGGCGTTTCAGTCCAGCTGTCGTGCCGCCGTGCAGCAACTTCCATATGCAGGTCAAGAAACCGGTCGCGAAAGCGCTTATCGAACCCCTTATCCCTGGCGAACCATCTGCCTCTCGTTCCCGCGTCCTTCCAGAAGCAGATAACGGCATTGATGCGCTCCGCATCAATAACCGGACTGAATGCGCCAACCAGGCCGTCGGCGCGGCCTGTGTTGGTGGCCACGGCAACGGTTCGAAGCGCGGGAGGTAAAGAGGTCGCCATTGGCTTATTCCTTCAGATTTCGAACGGCTCATGCCGCTTGGCGATCAAGTCCTCGCCGGTTGCCAAACGCCGATAACCGCAACGGCAACACGAACGGCGAACACCGTGAGCAACCGCAGCCCTGCTGTGATAGTGAGGAGCATGTGCATGGTGCGCCTTTCTGTTTCCCGGTTGCATTTTAATTGGAGCGACCGCCGATTTTCGACCGCAGGCCGGCCACCATCTTCCGTACCGCAACTACTTGGTGGTGTACCCGCCATTGACGAGGATCGTCTGGCCGGTCATCCACCAGCCCTCCGAGACAAGGAAGCGGATATAGGGGACGATATCCTCGATATCGGTCAGGCCGGTCTTGGAGAACTTCGACAGCGCTGCCGCCGTCTTGTGATAGGCGACCGCGTCCTTGCCTTCCGCCGGATAGAAGAAGGACGTATCCATCGGTCCGGGACCGATCGCCGTCACCGAGATTCCTCGCTCGCCGAACTCCTTCGACGCTGCCCGCGTGAAATGCTCCACCGGTGCCTTGGTGCCAGCATAGGCTGCATAGAAAGGTGTATAGGCACCGAGCAGCGAAGTGACGAGCGTGCAGATCTTGCCGTCGTCGCTGAGATGCTTGCCGGCTTCCTTGATGAAGAAGAATGCGGATTTCGCGTTCACATCCGTCATCTCATCATATTCCGCTTCGCTGATCTCGACGATCGGCTTCTTCAGCACCTTCCCGACGGTATTGATGGCGATGTCGGGCTTGCCGATCGCCGCGATCGAATCCGCGAAGAACCTTTCCATTGCGCTGGCCGTGGTGAGGTTGGCCTGGAAGATGGCGGCTTCCGCCCCGCTGGCCCTGACAGCGGCGGCGGTTGACTCCGCTTCCGCCTTCGTGGCGGCGCTGTTGTAGTGGATCGCGATCGCCTTGGCGCCGTGCTCAGCGAGATCGCGCGCGATCAATCCGCCGAGGTTCTTCGCGCCACCGGCGATGATGACGGTCTTTCCCTTGATGCTGTGATCGGTCATGGCGTCAGCTTCCTCGTTCTTGCACGACCACGCTATGCAGCCGCTTTCGAGAATGAAGGATATCGTCTATATCAATGCTATAAAGGCGATCATTCTGACATCACTTGTCGCCAATTTCGAACAATGGAGACTTCCCCCACTTGGATCGCATCGACCTCTTCCGCATCTTTGTCCGCGTCGTTGAATGCTCAAACTTTACCCGCGCGGCGGATACGCTCGGCATGCCGCGCTCGTCGGTATCGGCGGCCGTGCAGGAATTGGAGGGCCGTGTCGGAGCAAGGCTCCTACACCGGACCACGCGAGTGGTCTCGCCGACACATGACGGCTCGGCCTTCTATGAACGCTGCCTGCGGCTGATCGCGGATGTTGAGGAGGCCGAAAACATTTTCCGTCAATCTGCAACGCCCTCAGGCAGGTTACGGATAGACGTTCCGGGCCGCATCGGACGCCTGATTATTGCACCGGCATTGCAGGCCTTTCTCGACGCCTACCCGGACATCGACATCGATCTCGGCGTCACCGACCGCACCGTGAATCTCGTTGAGGAAAGCGTCGACTGCGTCCTGCGCATCGGGCCACTGGCTGATTCCGGCATGATCGCGCGTTCGATCGGTGAGCTTCGGCTGATCAACGTGGCAAGCCCGGCCTATCTGGAGCGTTGTGGCCTGCCCCAATCGCCTGACGACCTGCAAAACCACCTAGCGGTCAACTACACCTCACCGTCGAGCGGGCGCGTTGAGGCCTGGGAGTGGGTCGAGAACGGAGTGTTGCGATCGATGCCAATGCTCGGCCGCGTCGCGGTCAACAGCGCTGAAGCCTATATTGCCTGTTGTCTGGCGGGCATCGGCCTGATTCAGATTCCTGCCTATGATGTCAGGCGCCATCTCGAAATCGGCGAGCTCGTTGAGGTGCTGCCGTCGTACCGCGCGGAGCCTATGCCGATGACACTGCTCTACCCGCATCGTCAGCATCTTTCCCGGCGGGTCCATGTTTTCGCCGACTGGCTGGAGAGCCTTCTGAAGCGCGAAGTGCAATGATCCCTGTATTGGAAAGACACGCCTATGAGGTCCGCGGTATTGAAGCTCTCGGCGCACAGCACGATCGATACGATGAGCCACTGCAAGTCCGTTGGTTATGTCGGCGGGCAAACTCAAGTTAAGGCGATGTTGCCTCTCAAATGATCCTGAAGTAGTCGTTCGGTCGTCTGGATACTATGTAGGCAAATAGATCTCACGCACGCGCGTGTCCCTTGAAAGTTTTCCGGCCGGACCGGACACATGGATCTGCCCATGTTCGAACGCATACACGTAGTCCGCGATTTCAAGCGAGAGGTCGACATTCTGTTCCACCAGAAGGATCGATACACCGGCTTCCGCAAGCTTGATGATGATCTCGAATATCTGGTGAATGATGATCGGTGCAAGGCCTAGCGACGGTTCATCAAGCAACAGCAATTCGGGGCTGCCCATCAATGCGCGTGCAATGGCCACCATCTGCTGTTGACCGCCCGAAAGACGCCCTGCCTGGCTTTTCCTGCGTTCGGCGAGTACTGGAAACAGACCATATACCTCGTCGAGAAGCTCGGCTTCCGATTTGCCACGTCCTTCCAAATAGCCTGCCATCAGGTTTTCCTCAATGGTGAGATGTTGGAAGACTGCGCGCCCTTCCGGGCAATGACCAAGACCGCGCATGGCGATCTGGTAGGGCTTCAGCCTGTCAATACGTTCACCCTTGAAGCTTATTTGACCCGTCGTGATGGGGCAGACACCGCTGATGGAACGCATAAGCGTGCTCTTGCCAGCTCCATTGGGGCCTATGAGCGAGACGATCTCGCCAGCATGCAGCTCAAGGCTGATGCCACGCAAGACTTTCACCCGCCCGTATCCGGACTCGATTTGCTCGACCGCGAGCAGCGGCTTCGATCTCGCTGATTGCACCTGGCTGGCCAAGATAAGCCTCCTGTACTTGCTGATTGTTGCGGATCTCGGCCGGCGTTCCATGTGCCAGCACGCTACCACGGTTCATCACGTAGATTTCGTCAGAGATTGACATGATCAATTTCATGTCGTGTTCGATTAGGACGACGGCGATCTCCCCCGTCTTCAAATCAAGAATATGATGCTTGAGCTGTTCTGTTTCGCCATGATTGAGGCCTGCGGCAGGCTCATCAAGTAGGATGGCATGCGGCTTGTTGACCATCGCGCGGGCAAGCTCGACCAGTTTCTGTTGACCGTAAGCCAGTGAACCGGCCAAACGGTTGGCATGGTGGGCAATGCCCAGTTTTTCGAGCAGCTCATGACATAACTCACGGCGGTGTCGCTCCGCACTGCGCCCCGGCAGTGCGTCCACGATCAAGGCCCCAAGCGTGCGGGGAACAAGGGCTACTTCGAGATTTTGCATCACCGTCATGCCGTCGAACAATCGTATGTTCTGATAGGTGCGGCCAAGCCCGGCATGCGCGACCTCATGCTTGGGCAATCGCTGAAGCTCGATGCCGTCAAGGACAATCCTGCCCGACGTCACCTGATAGGAGCCCGCAGCCATGTTAACGAGCGTAGATTTACCCGCGCCATTCGGTCCGATGATGGCTGTGATCTTGCCCGATTGCATGACCAGCGACGCATCATCGACAGCCTTGTGTGCACCGAATGCTTTGGTGACATGTTCGAAGACAAGCATCAGCGCCTCCCCAGTTTGGCGGCAAGCCACGATGGGCCATATTGACGGCTGATAATACCCATTGGTCGCAGCAGGATCACTGTGACGAGTGCCAGACCGAAGACCAACTGACGGTAGTCGGCGTATTCGCGCATGAGTTCAGGGATAAGAACCAGAATGGTGGCGCCCAGCATGGCTCCAAATGGATTGCCCAGTCCACCAACCACCAGAACCAGAACGATGGTGAGCGACTCCCAGAAAGAAAAGCTTTCAGGACTGACGAAGCGCTGCATAGACGCGAATACGACACCGCAGATGCCGCCGATCACGGCACTTGTGGCGAAGGCCACTAGCTTCACTTTGGTGGTGTTGATGCCGCACCCACGCGCTGCATCCTGATCTTCACGGACAGCCGAAAGAGCGATTCCGAGTGCGCTTTGTTGCAACTTCCAGACGAAGAGAAAAGTAATGATCAACAGCCCGATCAGGAAGTAGAGAAAGTCGAGCGGAGTCGAGATCGTCCAGCCTAGAAGATTTGGTTCATCGATACGCGCAATACCCTGCGGACCATTGGTGAGCCAGTTCAGGTTGTTCATGAGAACGCGAATGATCTCGCCGAAGCCAAGCGTGACAATTGCCAGATAATCGCCACGCAACCGGAGCACCGGCAGCCCCAGAAGGAGTCCCGCCATGCCTGCCAGCACAGCCCCGATCACCAGAATGACGGGAAATGGAAGGTGCAGTCCCAACTGGTCAGACGCCAGCAATGCGTAGGTATAGGCCCCGATCGCATAAAAGGCGACATAGCCGAGATCGAGAAGGCCGGCATAGCCAACGACGATGTTCAGTCCCATGGCCAACACGGCGTAGAGCAGGATCGTATCGAGGATGCGTAGCGGATAGGTGGGCAGAAACTGCCCTAAAATGATGAGCAGCAGCGGAAATATTGCAAGCACCAGTGCTGTGCGTCCCATGGAAGTGGCGGATGTTGGCGCGGTGCCCGCGTTTAAGGAAGGAGCTTCAGAAGTCACTTTTGTACACCATCGTTTCTTCGCTGACCTTGGCGCCCAGAAGACCGGACGGACGGAACAGCAGGATGAGAACAAGGACGGAGAATGCGAAAATGTCGCGATACTCCGTGCCGATGACGCCGTTGGTCAGACCAGGCAGGAGGGCTGTAGCGAATGTCTCGATGAAGCCGAGCAGGATGCCGCCGAGCATGGCGCCGGGTATGGAGCCGATACCACCGAGAATTGCGGCAGTGAAGGCCTTCATGCCTATGACGAAGCCCATGGTGAATGTCGCAACGCCATAATAAGAAGCATAGAGCAAGCCTGCCACGGCGCCGAGACCGGGTCCGATGAAGAAGATGGCGGAGATCGGGATATTGGGATTGATGCCAATCAGCGACGCCGTATTGGCGTTTTCCGCAACGGCGCGAATGCGTATGCCCATCCGGCTGCGGTTGACGAACAATTCCAACGCCAACATCAGAACGAGAGCAATGGCAAGGATCGTGATCTGCTTCCAGGTGATCACAATGCCGCCAATCTCGATCACGCCGCGTGGCAGCATCGATGGATAAATGATCGGGCGGCGGCCAGCAAGCAGCATGACCACGTTCTGGATGATGACAGCCATGCCAAGTGCTGACAACATCGGTGCGAGACGCGATTTATTGCGTAGGGGCCGATAGGCCGCGACCTCGATCGTCATGCCGAGAACGCCGATGATCACGAAGGCCAGAATGCCCACGACAACGGCTGCGCCGGGAAAGCCCGCAATGCCGAGCGATCCCGTCAGAAAAACCGCAACGAACGCGCCCGACATGAACATTTCGCTGTGCGCGAAGTTGATGAGGCGCAAGACGCCGTAGACCATCGTATAGCCCAGCGCGATAAGGGCATAGATTGAGCCAACCGTCAGCGCGTTGACGGTTTGCTGAACTAGAAAGGAAGACATCTGCGAACCCTCGATTTTTAAGGAGCACCGGAGAAACACATGATTGAGCCATGCTGGCGTATTCCCTGGCGCTCCGATTTCAGCCTTGAAAGAACGAGCCCTCCCAAGGAGTGGCCCCGACTTACAAGGGTCGCGTTACTTCACGAGCGCGAACTTGCCGGCTTCAACCTTGTAAAGGAAGATGAAGGGGTTGGTGAGTTCGCCATCCGGTTTGAAGGTCACGGTGCCGACCATGGTTTTCAGGTCGGTTTTAGCAATCTCGTTCGAGATGGCTTTGCGTGTAAGCGGTGCCGGCAGCTTCTTCATTGCTTCGAGGATGATGGAGGTTTCCACAAAGCCATATGCAGAGTAAGGCCCTGGCTCTTCACCAAAGGCTTCCTTATATGATTTCGCGAAAGTTTGCAGATCTGGCGAGGAATCGTAGGGAGGGGCCTGGAATGAAACGACGGTGTCTTCCGCGCTTTCGGCGCCAGCGACGTTAACAAAGTCGGGCGCAAAGGCAGAGTCAGCGGCAAAGACCGTGGCCTTGATCCCGAATTCACGAGCTTGCTTCACGAATAGGCCGACGGCAGGCATGACGCCGCCAAAATAGATGACGTCAGGATTCTCCGACTTGATACTCGTCAGAAGCGCGGAAAAATCCACATCCGTCTGCGTGATGCCGGAGAAAGACGTTACCTTGCCACCATCCTTGATAAAGGTATCGCGGAAGACCTCTGCCACGCCCTGTCCGAACGCCTGCTTGTCATGGACAACGGCAGCGGCCTTGGCTTTGAGTGTATTCACCGCGTAATTGGCCGGGGCCGACCCTTGCGAGAGATCGTTTGCAATCGGACGGAACAGATTCTTGTAGCCGGATTTGGTTACTTTCGGGTTCGAAGCATTTGTCACCTGAGGCATATCGCAACGATGATAGACGTCGGATGAGGGAATGGTCACGCCGCTGTTAAAATTGGCAACCACGCCGAGCATAGCGGAATTGTCGCAATGTTTCTGGGCAATCAATGTACCCTGCTTGGGGTCGGCATTGTCGTCATCGCGTTGCAAGACGATTTTTTCGCCGTTGATGCCACCGGTTTTGTTGACCTGGCGGATTGCGAGTTCCATTCCGTTCATCCACGTCACACCGAAAATGGATTCAGCGTTGGTGAGCGGACCTGCCGCTCCGATGACGATATCCGCATATGCGGCACTCGACAGGCCGACTGCCGCGATGGTTGCGGCAAGAAACTTCTTGTATGCTTTCATGTTGTTACCCTCTTTTGATTTTTTCTGGCCTTCATGGGCCATTGCTTTTTATAATGCTGCGGGTGGGCCGTTTTCCCACCGACACTCCTTTGCATTCAGGCTGTTTTCGTATTCCGGCCTTCCGATCGGTTCTCGATCAGGGATTTCATCAGACTGTTGGCCACGCGCTGGATGTGCATGCGCAGCATCTCCACGGCGCGTTTTGTGTCCCCCAGGCGCGCATAGGCGACGAGCGTACGGTGATCGGCAAGCTCCAGTTCAACGTTCTGGGCGACTGCGATCTGCAGGTTGATGTAGCGGTTGGCATTGTCGTGCACGCTTTTGAGCAGCTTCAGAGCGACGGTCCGACCGCTCGGCGCATAGAGCGTTTCGTGAAACTGCCAATTCAGTTCACCCCAGTTTTCCACATTGCCAGCGGTCATCGTATCATCCGTCAGCCGCTCAGCCTGGCGCAGATCGTCATCCGTCAGGCGCGGTATCGCCATTTCGAAGAGCCAGGTTTCAAGATGGATGCGGATGTCGAAAAGCTCTTGAATTTCGGCAAGCGAAAGAGCGCGAACGATGGTTCCCTTGTGCAATTCGGATTGGACGAAACCTTCCGCCTCCAGCTGGCGAATGGCTTCGCGAATTGGAATGCGCGATACGCCCAGTTCGGTTGCCAGAGCCTCCTGCCGTAGTGGGCTGCCCTCAGGAAGTTCACCGGCGATGATGCGGCGGCGAAGCTCCACGACGATCTGATCCGTCAGCGACTGTCGTCCAATCTTGCTTGTCATCGAACTCTCCATTTATAGATTGGATATGATATACAAAACTCTAAGTCAATAACGAAAAAATGGTCCGAACAGCGGATTTTCATCAATAATTGGCCGTAATACGGCATTGACGTGGGTAATTTTTAAGCTACGATTGTATATCGTATCCAATATTGATGAACTTAAGTTCACATCAGGGGAATGAAATGACCAAAAAGGAAACGCGGGCCGTTGCTGGTGAGGGTCTTTGCGGAGAGGTGCTTATCGTTCAGCCAGGCAACGCCGAAAGCTATTGGCAGCCGGTGCCTGCCAACGGTTCTATTGATGTTATTTTCGCGCCGCACACGGTTCCCATGGATCACCCGATTGGCTTTGGCACGCAAACGGTTCCCCCCGGTGGTTATGTCCGCGAGCATGCCCATGACCAGAACGAGGAAGTGATCTTTGTCGTTTCGGGCAAAGGCCGGGCAGTGATTGATGGCGAAAGCCATGAGATGAAGCCGGGATCAGCCTTCTTTATTGGCAAGAACCGTCGTCACATGTTCATCAATGACGGTGACACCGACATTTTCTGGACATGGTTGATCGTACCGAATGGTTTGGAGGATTTCTTTCGGCTGATTGGTCGCAACCGGAGTGACGGTGAACCCGCGCCTGAGCCATTCCCACGACCGGAAAACGTTCTGCAGATCGAGCGCGACACTGTTTTCGCAGCACCGCCGTCCGATCCTTACAAGGTCTGATCCAAACAAACCGGCTAGCAGCGGTCTTTAACTGCGCACGGCTCTGCTGGCGTTTTACCAATGCATCCGACGGGCCATGGAAATGCGGGCCGTTGAGCATGCCTGATTTTCAGAGGAAAAAATGCGTCTTAAAAACAAGGTTGCGATCATCACAGGTGCAGGTGCCGGTATCGGCAAGGCCGCCGCCGAGATATTCGTTCGCGAGGGGGCCAAGGTTCTGGTGGCGGATCGCGACGGTGTAAAAGCCGCTGAGGTCGCGGCCGCCTTGGGCGATGCGGCGCTTTCTTTCATGGTCGACGTTTCCCGAGCCGATGAAGTCAAAGCAATGATTGACACCGCGGTTGAACGTTTCGGTCGTCTGGATATTCTGGCCAATAATGCAGGCTACGGTATTCCGGGCACGGTCGTCAGCACCAATGAAGATGATTGGGATGCCTTGATGGCAGTCAATCTCAAGGGTGTCTATCTGTGCTGCAAGCACGCCATCCCGGTCATGGCCGCGCAGGGCGGCGGCACTATCGTTAACACCGCTTCCAATGTTGCGACTGTCGGCATTTTCGACCGCGCGGCTTACGTGGCGTCGAAAGGCGGCGTTGCCGCTTTGACAAAGGCCATGGCGCTTGATCACGCCAAGGAGAAAATCCGTGTCAATTGCGTGGCGCCGGGCGTCACGTGGTCAAGCTATTTCGAAAAAATGGTGGAGACAACGCCTGACCCGGACGCTTTCAAATCCGCCCTCAAGGCCCGTTCGCCAATCAACCGTTGGGCTGAGCCGCACGAAATCGCCAATTGCATCCTTTGGCTCGCTTCGGATGAGGCGTCCTTCGCCACAGGTGCGATGTTCACCGTCGATGGCGGCATGTCGGCCTGGTGACCAGATCATGACGGCGACAACCGACATCACACCTCACATCGCGATTTTGGGTTTCGGCGCAATTGGAAGAGATTTGTGCCGCAAGCTTCTGGCCCATGGTTGCCAGGTCAGTGTGCTTTTGCGCGAAGGTGCGGCAATAACGGATCAGCCACCCCATAGGGTCCGGTTTGTCGATACAATCGAAGCGTTACTGACAGCAAAGCCTTCCGTTGTCGTCGAAGTTGCTGGACAAGGTGCCCTGCTGGCGCTTTGTCCGGATTTTCTCAACGGCGGGCTTGATGTCATTGCCGCATCCGTTGGCGCGGTCGGCGTCGATGGCTTCATGCAAAAGGTCGACGCGATCACGCAGCGTGGTGGTGGGCGGCTTATCCTTCCGACGGGAGCAGTCGGTGGCATCGACTATCTCAATGTCGTGGCGACAGCGGATGATCTTTCGGTGATATATATCTCGCGCAAGCCTGTAGGCGCGTGGAAAGCCGAACTCGAAGCACTGGGGCATGATCCCACCGCGCTCAAGAAAGAAGTCGCGCTTTTCGAAGGTGATGCAATCACCGCCGCGCGTCTTTATCCGCGTAACCTCAATGCTGGTCTGACCGTTGCGCTGGCGGCTGGCATGAAGCGCACGACTGTTCGGGTTATCGCGGACCCAGAGGTCAGCCTTAATAGTCATGAGATTCTGGTGCGCAGCGCGTTTGGAACCGCATCCATGCGCTTCGCCAACAAGCCTTCGCCAGACAATCCCAAGACATCGGCCATTACAGCCGCAAGCCTTATGGTCGAAGTGAAGCGTTATCTTGCCGGGCAATTGCATCCGGCGCATTGAATGGATGGAGTGCTGAATGAGCAATGTACTCATTGCCGGTGCCGGAATCGTGGGACTGAGTACCGCGCGGGCGCTTTTGGCGGATGGTCATGGTGTGACTGTCGTGGACCGCGATCCGACAGGCGACAAGGCATCCTTCGGCAACGCCGGAGGGCTCGGTGTTACTGAAATCGTTCCTGCCAGCGTCCCCGGTCTTATCTGGAAAGTGCCAGGCTGGCTTTTTGATCCGCTCGGCCCGTTGTCATTGCGCCCCGCTCATTTTCCAAAACTTGTACCCTGGCTCATCCGCTTCCTGCGTAGCGGTTCGCAATCCGAGATGCTGCGTATCACCAAAGCGCTCGCCGCTCTAACCGCTCCTGTCTATGACGACTATCTGCCGCTGCTTGAGGAGTTGAAACTGACGCGCGAGCTTCATCAGGTTGGAGCGCTATGGGTTTACGAAACGGAAGCAGCCTTCAAGGCGGACGCAGCGGATCGTGACCTGCGCCGCAGCCATGGCGTGATCTTCAACGAAATGGATGGCAGCGAAGCCCGTAAGCTCGAACCGGCATTGAGCAAGGCGGTCGTGCGCGCGGCCATGACGCCGCAATGGTCGCATTTTTCCGATCCCAAGCGCGTCGTCGACCGTCTGCGGGAACTGGTTATCGACAAAGGCGCCAAGATCGTGACCGGCGAGGCTGTCGCGGTCGAGGGCAAGGCCTTGCGCCTGCATGCTGGCCAAGCGTTGCCGTTTGACCAACTGGTCATTGCGACCGGTGCCTGGTCGGCGTGTCTGGCGCGGACATTCGGCGACCATGTTCTTATGGAAAGCGAGCGTGGGTATAATATTACACTGCCGCATTCGGACATCAAACTCACGCGTGAAGTGATTTTCGCCGAGCGCAAGTTCGTTGCTACGCCAATGGACATGGGCGTGAGGATTGGCGGCGCGGCTGAATTCGCCGGACTGGATGCGTCCGCCAATTTCAAGCGCAGCGACACGCTGGCAAAACTTGCCCGCATCTATCTGCCGGATCTGAAGCTGGACAATGGCACCAGGTGGATGGGGCATCGCCCGACAACACCGGACAGCCTTCCAGTCATCGGACGCTCCACCCGCCGTGCCGATATAATCCACGCTTATGGACACGGTCATGGCGGTCTGACGCTTGGTCCGACAACCGGCAGGCTTGTGGCCGACCTTGTTGCCGGGCGCACCCCGCCCATTGATCTTTCACCCTTCGCAGTCAGCCGATTTTCCTGAACGGAGCCCTGTCATGAACCCACATACTTTTCTTTGCGTCGACGCCCACACCTGCGGCAATCCCGTGCGTGTTGTTTCCGGCGGCGCACCGATGCTGCCCAATGTCAGCATGGCCGACAAGCGTCAGATTTTCCTCAAAGATCACGACTGGGTGCGCCAGGCGCTGATGTTCGAGCCGCGCGGGCATGATGTCATGTCCGGCTCTATCCTCTACCCTTCATCACGGGATGATTGCGATCTAGGTGTTCTCTTCATCGAGGTTTCGGGCTGTTTGCCCATGTGCGGCCACGGCACCATCGGCACGGTTACCGTGGCGCTCGAGCAGGGCTTTGTCGTTCCAAAGAGCGAAGGCAAACTGGCGCTCGAAGTGCCGGCGGGTCGCGTTGAGGTCGAGTACAAGCGCAACGGACGCTTCGTGGATGAGGTTCGCATCTACAATGTGCCTGCCTATCTCCATGCCACCAATGCAAGAATCAATGTTCCCGGCACGGGGGAACTGGTGGTCGACGTGTCCTATGGCGGTAATTTCTATGCCATCATCGAGCCGCAGAAAAACTGGCCTGGTCTCGATGCCATGACGGCTGACGATATTTTGAAAATCAGCCCGCTGGTTCGCAAGCTGGTTCAGGAGGCTGTTGCGCCGGTTCATCCCGAAGATGACCGCATTGCAGGCGTCAGCCACGTCATGTGGGCCGACAAGGCAAAGCATCCCGAAGCCGATGCGCGCAATGCGGTCTTCTATGGCGAGCGCGGTATCGACCGTTCACCTTGCGGCACCGGCACCTCCGCGCGCATGGCGCAACGTGTCGCCAAGGGTCTTCTCAAGGTTGGCGATACCTTTGTTCACGAATCGATCATCGGCACTCTGTTCCATGGCCGTGTGGAAAGCACTGCGGACATTGCAGGCCGCCCTGCCATCCGCCCGAGCATCGGCGGCTGGGCACGCGTGACCGGCTACAATACCATCCTTGTCGATGAACGCGATCCGCTCGCACTCGGCTTTCAGGTCAAGTGAGGTGGCGCGATGATTCTTGAAGAACGCGACTATCACATCGTGTCAGGCCGCATGGGCGAGTTTATCGCCACCTACGAAAGGCTGGGGCTTGCCATCCAGAAAGAAATGCTGGGCGGGTTCGTCGGGCATTTTGTTACCGACATTGGCGAACTCAATCATGTCGTCTCGCTCTGGCGCTACGAGGATATCGCCGAGCGGGAGGCAAAGCGTGCCCGTATGCTGGTTCATCCCGGATGGCAGTCTTATCTCGACGCCATCAAAGGGATGATCACGCAGCAGAATATACGCATCCTGAAACCCACTGCACTGTCACCGATGGTATAGTTATGAAAACCGTTCTGCCTGCCCTTGCCGATCTTGTCCCCGAACGCATGCGGCCGGGAGCCGATCTGCTCGCGCAAGGCCGGCTACTTGCGCGAGATTGGCGGGTCGGACGAAACGCCTTTCTTGATGCGAACGGCGTTTCGAGCGAAGCTGAATACAAGCGCCGCGAAGCCGCCGAAGGTCGCATGATGCAGCATGCGCATATCGGCTTTCGCAGCGTCGAGCGTACTGTAGAAGCGATTGCCGAGGTGCATGGCACTTGCGCGCGGCGCGGCGTTACCGTGGATCGTTTCGGGATCACGCTCGACTGGTCAATGGGCTATCCTCCAGCTCTGCGCAACGAACGCCCCAAGGGGACGGGCATTGTTCTGAACGGGCCTGAAGATTTCGCGCGCATCACCAATGCTGCACCGGCCGCTGCCCATTTCGGCGATTTCATGCTGGGTTTGCCCGGCGCAATAGAGAACACCAAGGGCGCCCTGGCAGCCGGGGCCACTTCCATTGGCAATCTCGGGCAATATTTCACGTTCCGCCTGCCTTACTGGGACGACGATGTCGCAACGACAGAAGCTGCGGTAACCGCGCTTGGCCTCATCGCCGCACAGGATGAGGAAGTTCTTGTTCACTCCAATCTCGATGATGGCTTTGCAGGCCTGTTCGCCGATATGAGTTCGGCGCTCGGCATGGTGTTGATCGAGCGCCATATTGTTGAGAACCTGATTGGCGGACGCATGTCGCATTGCTTTGGCCACCACTATACAGCGCCGCTCATCCGCATGGCCTTTCACAAGGCTTTGTCCGAACTCAGCGTCGCACCCGGTACGATGCTCTTTGGCAACACGGTGAGCTACAAATCCACGCCTGCGGGTAATTTCGCCAGTCTGGCGAGCTATCTGCAGGCCGACATCTGGGCTTTGACACGCCGCCATACCGGCCATGCAATCAATCCGGTTCCCGTCACGGAAAACCAGCGCATTCCCGATATTGACGAAATCATTGACGCGCAGACATTCGCCGCCCGCATGGCGGAACACGCCATGGCAACGGCAGATCTGATCGACCTGGAAAAAGTGGATACCGCCGCGAACTCGCTTGTCGAGGCCGGAAAGCGCTTCAGCGACAATGTTCTGACCGGTCTCAGCAATACGGGCGTCAATATCAATGACGCGGCCGCTTTGATGCTCGCGCTACGCCGCATCGGTCCAAAGCGGCTTGAAAATCTTTACGGTGCCGGCAGCGAAGACACCAATGCATGGGGTGGACGCCGCTCCGTCATGCTGGCCGAATGGGTCGAAGAGCTCGAGGAAAGTGCGCAAGAATGGGTGGAGCGCATTTCGCCTGCCGCACGCAAAGAAATTGCAGCAAGCGGGCTTAAAGCCTGTGTGGCGTCGTCCGACGTGCATGAGCATGGCAAGAACCTGATCGAGCGCATTCTGGCCATGAGTGCTGTCGGTGTGATAGACGGGGGCACATCCGTAGACCCTGAAACCGTGGTTGCCGTGGCCCTGGCGCAGAAGGCCGATTTCATCGCCGTCAGCACCTATAACGGCATCGCGCTGCGCTATGCGCGTGATGTTTTGACCGCTCTTGAGACGGCAGGCGTGAGAATGCCGGTGCTGATCGGCGGCAGGCTGAACCAGATTCCGGAAGATTCCAATTCGGGCCTGCCAGTCGATGTCAAAGCGGACATCGAGGCGTTGGGCGCATTGCCCTGCGAAACGCCTGAAGCGATGACCGGTTTCATTGAAAAATTCATAGAGAAATCCAGAGAGGAAATAGCATCATGACACGTTGGACAGGCGTTTTTCCGGCCGTTACAACCAAGCTGAAGCAGGATGGCGGTCTTGACCTTGACGCCACTGGCGCATCGATCGAACGGCTGATAACAAATGGTGTTTCCGGCATTATCGTTTTGCCCATGCTGGGCGAAAACGCTTCGTTGAAGGCCGAGGAACGCGATCAGGTTATCCTTGCCGCCAAGGAAGCAGTGGCAGGTCGCGTGCCGCTCCTGTCCGGTCTGGCCCAGATTTCGACCGCCGATGCAGGTATGGCAGCGCGCCATTATGAAAAGCTCGGGGCTCAAGGCCTGATGGCTTTTCCGTCGCTTGCCTACAAATCTGATCCGCGCGAAACGGTTACCTGGTACAAGTCGCTTGCCGCCAGCAGCAGCCTGCCGATCATGATCTACAATAACCCGATTGCCTATGGTGTCGACGTCACACCATCGATTCTGAAAGAGCTGGAAGACACGCCGTCCATCGTATGCATCAAGGAAGAATGCGGCGACGTCCGGCGTGTCACCGACCTTTATAACGCTTGCGGTGACCGCTTCTCCGTCTTCTGTGGCGTAGACGATCTGATCGTCGAAAGTCTGGCGCTTGGCGTAACGGGCTGGGTTTCCGGCATGACCAATGCATGGCCCGCAGAATGCGTGAAACTGTTCAGTCTCGCGTCCTCAGGCGACTTCTCGGCTGCCCGCAAACTCTACCGGATTCTGACGCCGTCCTTCCATCTCGATACCCATGTAAAGCTGGTGCAATACATCAAGCTTGCTGAACAGCTCGTCTATGGCGCGCCCGAATGGGTTCGGGAGCCGCGCCTGCCGCTCATCGGCGATGAACGCAATCACGTCGAAAGCGTCGTCAACGACACCATTGCCGCCCTCGCAGCCATGAAGGACTAAACAATGCGCTTTTCAAGAATGATCAACGTCGTCGGCGTGCACGCGGCGGGCGAGTTGAACGAGGTCATTACCGGTGGCGTTCTCGATGTTCAAGGTGCGTCGATGTTCGAGAAAATGCAATATCTTGAACGGAAGGGTGATGACCTTCGCAATTTTCTGCTCAATGAACCGCGCGGACGGGTAACACAATGCGTCAATCTGGTGCTGCCAGCCACTAGACCGGAGGCTGACGCTGGGTTCGTCATCATGGAATCGGATTTCTATGTGCCGATGTCCGGCACCAATACGATCTGTACCACGACGGCTCTTCTTGAAACCGGCATGATCCCCATGCAGGAACCGGAAACAAAGCTGGTGCTCGAAGCACCGGCTGGTCTGGTCCCTGTAACCGCGCATTGCAAGAACGGGAAATGCATCAGTGTGACTTTTGAAAATGTGCCGTCCTTCGTTTTTGCATTTGACGCGAAAGTGGATGTGCCGGGCCTTGGCGAGATTACCGTCGATGTCGCCTATGGAGGCATGATCTATGTGCTGGTCGATGCAACGGCCATAGGCTTCAATGTCGACAAGACCGAAGCGGCCAAGCTGGTGGAAGTCGGCGAGCGGATCAAGAAGGCAGCTGCCGAACAGATCCCTGCAGTGCACCCGGAAAATTCAGAGATCCATACGATCAACCAGACGCTCTTTGCGGGACCTCTGGAGATACGCGGCGGGGTAAAGCGTTCACGCAATGCCGTGATCGTGTCGCCCGGACGCATTGACCGGTCTCCGTGCGGCACCGGCACCAGCGCGCGTTTGGCCGTCATGCACGCGCGTGGACAGATCGCCACCGGCGAAACGTTCATACATGAATCAATTATAGGCACGGAATTCATCGGCCGCGTGCTTGAAACCACGACCTGTGGCAGCAAGTCCGCAATCCGTCCGGCAATCACCGGTCAGGCATGGATCACGGCATTCCATCAATATGTTCTTGATCCAACCGATCCGTTCCCGACCGGCTTCCGTCTGGGCGATACGTGGCCGGGCAACTGAGGAGACGACCATGAGCATAGTCGAAGCCGATGATGGCTGCCGTCTTTTCTACGATGCAAAGGGCAGAGGCACGCCGTTGGTGCTGATTCCCGGCCTTGGCGGAGATGGTCGCTTCTGGGCCGGGGTCGAACAACATCTCAAGGAGCTTTTTCGCCTGATTACGGTTGATCATCGTGGGGCCGGACGCAGCGATCGCCCGGAAGGCGCTTACTCCATTGACCGCATCGCAAAAGACGTTGTCTGCATTCTCGACGCTGAAGGGGTCGATGCTGCCCATATGGTGGGACACTCCACGGGCGGCACGGTGGTGCAAGCGCTTGCGCTGGACGCCCCCAAAAGGGCCAAAAGCCTCACGATCAGCGGTAGTTGGGCCAGGCCTGACGCCCGGTTTAGGGCGCTCTTCTCCGCACGATTCGAACTCATGAAAAAAGGCGAAGTGGAAGCCTACCAAAACCTTACCCATGTGCTTGGCTATCCGCCGCAATGGATCGCGGCAAACGAGAACGCACTTGCTGCGGCAGTGGCCAGCGCCGCGGCAAGCCTTGCTCCATTCGCAGTCACGGCGTCACGTATTCGCATGCTGCTCGATTTCGACAGGTCTGCAGAGCTGGAAACAATAACGCAACCAGTGTTGCTCATCGGTGCGCGGGACGACACCATGATCCCATTTGACAGAACCGAAGAACTGGCGTGCCTTATCCCGCATGCGACCGTCAGCGAAATCACCGGAGGGCATTTCTATCCACGCGTCGATCCGCAGGCTTTCGCGCACCGTGTTGCAGAATTTGTTGCCAATAAAAGCTGAAGGCAGCATAAACTCAACCGATTGCCGATGATTGTGTTTCGGCGTGGAATATTGCCCCCTCAAAGGCTTGGGTCAACACGAAATGGTTTCTGGTCGTTACAGGAACCGTTTTTGGATTAATGGCATTTCCAAGCCTGACCAAGCAGACGTTTGTTGCCACAACTCCGCCGCCTCCCCTCGGACCGCTTTCGGATGAAGAGCGTGGCTCGATCCACAGCGATGTGTTGGACCTGCCTAAGCAGTTGGTCGAACATACAGCGTTTGCTCGTATCACCGGTCAATAAAGATCGTCTGACGTTTCACTACACACTAAACCAGGCGGCCGCCAATGGCTTCGATGCGACAGAACGCAGGACCGAGGTATTCGATCAGTTCTGCAATCTGATCCAGGGCATGTTTGCCAAAGGCAGGCACGGTGAGATTGAAGCAAAATATCTGATCGACAACAAACCGCAAAGTTTTGTCATTACTCGAATGGATTGTGCAAGCAGATAGCGCCAGGGATCAAAACCAAAGGGCCCGGCAGCCAAACGCACCGGGGCCTTTTGACTGAAGCTGCGGGAGAGACGCGGACTTGGGTGAAAACGGGCAGAAGCGGGCTCGATGGCCGCCACCTGCACGAGGACGGGCGCTTTGCCTGGAGGCATCGCCCCTGCTCAACTGGTTCTGTCGATCCTGCCTCTTGCCGATTGCAACAGTGGCCGCAAGGCGCGCTGTATTTCGAGCAGGAACTTATTGCTGAAGCGACCTTGCGGCTCTTGGCTCGTATCAAAATGATAGGATCGCTCGGCAACGTCGTAATTGTATTCACTAATGGTCAGCCACGCCCGTTTATGATCCCGCAGCCCTGCCCGTCTTATCTCAAGCGCAGGAATTTCTATTGCGGCTTGTTGGTCCAGTGGCGATGTCCCGGAGATTGCCAAGATAACCAGATGGGTCAGATTCTGGCGAGGGTCAGGGAACGCCATGGCGAGACAAACGGGTCGGTTTTTTTCACTGTGTTCACGGCCTTTCTCTGATTGCCAGCGCCACAGATACGGATAGCGGACAATTGATCCGCTGCTGAAGCGAGCTTGGTCACTCATCGGTTTTTGCCTCTAGATCGGCGATTTGGCTGTTCAGGCCGTTCAGCAGCACATCCGCCAAGTCTGCAGGCGTCTCTCCCAAGGCGAAAACGCGGCGCGGATCAGCACTGACCATCATGCGTTCAAATGCCTCCTTGGAGAGAACAACAACGGTGTCCCGGCCGTGTTTCGTGAGCACAATAGGTTCCTTTTGGGCCTGATCATGAAACCGGCCAAAATGGCGGATAAATTCAGCAGTCGATACTTTCGTGGCCATGTCGTCCTCTTATTCTGTATTTTCTGTATAATACAGAATTTCGCAATTCGTTCAATAATAATCGGCAACGAATGGGCGGCTTTCGCCGCCCCTCGCCGGTTATTCCGCCGCCTGTTCGAAATCGTCCGCGTCGAAGCTATCTGTCTCAGACGGATCGGTATCGCCATCATCTTCGATGTCATTGATGCTTTCCAGATCGGCAACAATGGTTCCGTTCAGCGGTTCGATACGTACATATTTTGGCAACCAGTTGGTGTCCCTTACCAGTCGTTCGGCAATGACAACCGCTTCGGCCTTCTTCTTGGCACTGGCAATCGCGCTTGCCGCCGGTTCTCCAGCCGCTGGTTCTGTCGCAAACTGATTACTTACCGTTCGTCCGGCATAAAGCTACCGACAATTATGGGAGCTTATCATGTTCAAGGGCCGCCATTTCGACCAATCAGTGATCTTGCGGTGCGTACGTTGGTATCTAGGCTATAGTTTGAGCCTGCGGGATCTGGAGGAAATGATGGCTGAACGCGGCTTGAGCGTCGATCACTCCACCGTACATCGCTGGATCATCCACTACTCGCCAAAGCTGCTTGACTGCTTCAACCGGCGCAAACGCATTGTCACGGGTAAATGGCACGTTGATGAGACCTATATCAGGATCCGCGGTCAGTGGATGTATTTCTATCGAGCTTTTGACAGCGTCGGAGACACAGTTGAGTTCTGGTTCAGCCAACGTCGGGATTTAACAGCAACCAAACGGTTCTTGCGAAAGGCGTTCCGTCGGCATGATCGCCCGGAACGCATTGTCATCGACGGCAGTCAAACCAATCGGGAAGCTATTGTTTCCTGTGACACGATGTGTCGCCTTCAAGACCGGTCCCGGCGGAAGTTAGAGCCCATACGTATCCGGCAGAGCCGCTATTTGAATAATCGGATTGAGCAGGATCATCAGCGTATCAAGCGCCGCGTACGATCAATGCTCGGATTCAAGTCTGAAGCAACAGCGGCCATCATCCTGGCTGGCATCGAGATGATCCACATGATGCGCAAGCCGCAAGGTCTGTCTGCATCTGCCAAGGCCCATTCCCTCAAACAGCTCTGCTCGGGGCACTCTCAACATAGCTGTAGCTCTAAGCAAGCCTTTCTCTATCCAAAGCAAATACTTGCAACAGAGCCCCATTCATGGTCCGTAAGTTCATAGCGGCGGCGGGTCATCAGAGCGCCTTATCCGGAAGCCTTGAATTACGACACAACAAAAACGCCAAACAGATTTATGAGTTTACGGTCTAAGTTCAAATCGCGGTCTTGCGGGCCTCATCGATATAAAGCGCACGTAGGCTGGCAGCCACGACTCCAGGCTGG
The DNA here is from genome assembly GCF_058792715.1 of Phyllobacterium sp. MT110. NCBI lineage: Bacteria > Pseudomonadati > Pseudomonadota > Alphaproteobacteria > Hyphomicrobiales > Phyllobacteriaceae > Phyllobacterium > Phyllobacterium sp. MT110. The sequence goes on along the minus strand of NZ_JBXAFE010000007.1, from coordinate 174,417 downwards.
CCGGAGCCGACCGGCTTGCCATCGATGGAAATGACCGGCGTGACAAAGGTCGAAGCGCCGGTGATGAAGGCTTCGTCGGCACTCTGGGCTTCCTCAATGGTAAAATTACGCTCGACAATTTCCAGATCGGTGCCTGCCACATAGCGCAGCAGAGCGGCACGGGTAATGCCATGGAGAATGTCATTAGACAGGGCGCGAGTGATAATCTTGCCGTCCTTGACGATATAGGCATTGTTAGCGGTGCCTTCGGTGACGAAACCGTCCTGCACGAACCACCCATCATCGGCACCGGATTGCTTAGCCATCATTTTTGCCATGGATGGATAGAGAAGCTGCACCGTCTTGATATCGCGGCGCGCCCAACGCAGATCAGGGATGGAAATCACCTTGATACCGATCTTTGCCTTGGGAGCATCGACCAGATTGGCAACCGTTTGCGCGAACAACACGATCGTCGGGTTCACATCTTCGGCAGGATAAACAAAATCGCGGTCGCCCGGATTGCCGCGCGAGATTTGCAGGTAGATCAGCCCTTGCTGGATAGCATTGCGTGCCACCAGCTGGCGATGAATTTCCAACAACTGATCACGATCGACAGGCTGGCGGATGCCCAGTTTGTTGAGAGAACGCGCCAGACGGGCGCTGTGCCCGTCAAAGTCCAATATCTTGCCGTCGATCACCGAAGTCACTTCATAGACCGCATCGGCAAACAGGAAGCCTCGGTCAAAGACCGATACTTTGGCTTCGTCTTCTGGAACATAATTTCCGTTTAGATACACAATCCGAGTTTGTTGCATTTTTCATCCTATCCGCAGTCTGGCGTCGAAAACTGTCTCGCGCAGCGTCATTTTGCGACTAACATGTCATAGAAAACCCTTCCGATAGCAGGAAAAGCCTTTGGAAAATCCTCGCAGATTTCTTTGCCCTGCGTCATCAGGCAGATGATGATCGGCGCCTTGCCATCAATCGCAATACGGATCAGATCATGCTTGTAATAGGATGCCTTGGGATCACCCGTCCACGAGTTTTGGCCAGCCTTACTCCAGATTTGCGCTTCTGCAGGAATACCGCCGCCCAGAAAATCTTCGATCTGAAAATGCGGCTGCCTGGCTTCCGCACTGTTGCGATCGCGCAGCAATATCTGTCTGGCTCGTTTTGTCGATCCTTCAGAGAGCGGCACCTGACCGGAGAAAATATTGTTGAACAGGCGTGCCGAGACGAGCGGCGTCAGCGCGTTGAGATTTTCGCCAGTGCGTCCGGCATATTGCGCCTCGCGACCGTAGCGGACATCATCCATCAGCTTTTGGGTAATATTGCAGTTGCCAAATTCCGGCCAGCCGAGAGTGGAGAAGAAGCCGTTCAGTCGTTCACGCTTTTCTCGCCATTTTTTGAACTCGGCCCCTTCCAGCATCGTATCACCGGTGGTTCCGGTAATGATGTCGATCACGTAATTGGTACCGGTATTGGATGACCACAGGATCATGTCGCGCATGGCACGAGACAGTTCTTCGTGATCGGCAACGTCGCCACAGTCAATGGCGTTGAGAATATGCACCAGATGAAACGCCTTGACGAGACTGCAGGGATAGCAGCGCCAGTCGCCGCGATAGGCAAAACCGTCCGGCTTTGCATTGGCAGAATTCTCGCGCAAGGCGACAAAACCAAAATTGTCAGCGCGCAGCCCCTGGTTGGCAAACTCGTCGGTCAGACGGCGGGTAATGTCTTCACAGCGGCTGGACCAGTCGGAATTTTCTTCAAAGAACACTGGAAAATCTTTCTGTATAAAAGCGTTCAGGAATGATTACGGTCAGCCTTCCAGCAGCGGACGACACCGCCTTTGGCAACAGGCTGCATGGGTTGGGCTTTCTGGCAATCAGCCTCGGCAAACCGGCACCGTGTTGCGAAGCGGCAACCAGGCAGGATCGCAAACGGATCCGGTATCTCCCCGGTGATCGGCTCGCGCAGGGATTGGGTGCGACGCACATCTGGTACCGCCGCAATCAGCGCCTGCGTATAGGGATGACGAGGCGAGGCAAACAGGTCAGCACTATCCTGCAATTCCACGATTTCGCCCAGATACATCACCGCGACGCGGTCACAGAGGTAGCGGACCACATTCATGTCATGGGAAATGAACACAATGGTCAGTCCCTTGTCCCGGTTGAGGCTCTTCATGAGATTGATGATCTGCGCCTGAACCGAAGCATCGAGAGCGGAAACCGGTTCATCGGCAAACAGGACCTGCGGATTGGCGCACAGCGCCCGGGCAATGGAGACGCGCTGTCTTTGTCCACCAGACAAGGCATGCGGGAATTTCAGCGCCGTTTCAGCAACGAGATTGACTTCATCAAGCACGCGCAGCACCTGTTGCTTACGCTCCTTTGCAGGAATGTCACGGCGATAATGGGCAATCACCTCTTCAAGCTGGGCGCCGATGGTCATGCGTGGATTGAGCGAGGAATAAGGGTCCTGGAACACCATCTGAAGACGCCCGTCATAATCCGGTCCGTCAATCCGCTGACCATTGAACAAAACCTCACCGGCGCTACTTGGCTGCAGTCCGACGCCGATGCGGGCAAGCGTGCTCTTACCGCAGCCGGATTCGCCGACAATGCCGAGTATCTCGCCCTGTCTGACGTTGAGATCAACGCCGCGCACGGCATGCAGATAGACCGGTGGCCGGTTGGCGATAACGTCACCGAGGCTGCGCTTGACGGCAAAGCGTCTTTCGACCTTCCGGAAATCAAGCAGCGACATGGACAACCTCATTCAGAATGCAAGCATCAAGATGTCCGGATTGTCCGCCGCGGCGTTGCTGTAGGGCGGGTGGCCGGCCGGTTGTGCATTGCTGTTGCGCGAAAGAACAGCGTTGTGCGAACCGGCAACCGTCAGGAGGGCTGATTAGGCTTGGTGGAGATCCGTTGATGGGAATGAGATCCTGGTCGCGTCCGGTCTGTCCTGGCAGTGCGGCGAGCAGGGCTTTGGTATAGGGATGCGATGGCGCGTCGAGAACATCCCGCACCAAGCCGGTTTCCACTACACGCCCAGCATACATGACCGCCATGCGGTCACATATCTGAGAAACAACGCCCAAATCATGGGTGACCAGAATGATTGAAGTGCCAAAACTGTCGCGGCGCTCCTTGAGGAGACGCAATATTTGGTCCTGTACAGTAACATCGAGCGCAGTCGTCGGTTCATCGGCGATGATGAGACGTGGACGTAGCGCAAGCGCTATTGCGATTACGACACGTTGACGCAACCCGCCCGACAGTTCGTGCGGATAGGCGTCAAGCCGACGCTCTGGCGAGGTCACATGCACGTCGCGCAGCAATTGCAGCGCCGCTTCGCGGGCTTCCTTCTTGCTGACCTTGCGATGGCGACGGATCACTTCACTGATCTGCTTGCCGACGCGCATGGTCGGATTGAGCGCTGTGAGCGGATCCTGGAAAATGAATGCGACATCGCGCCCGCGGATCTGCGACAGCGCCCCTTCCTTCATCGAGGCCAGATCGCCCGCACCCTCGAGCATGATCTGTCCGCCGGCCACCCGCGCAGCAGCCCCGCCAAACAGTTGCAGGATCGAGCGGCAGGTGGCTGACTTGCCGCAGCCGGATTCACCGACAATGCCAAATATTTCTCCCGGATTCACATCGAAACTGACACCATCCACGGCGCGTACAATCCCGGAAGGGCTCTGGAATTCGGTCACGAGATCACGGATAGACAGATGGCTCACGGCTTATCCCTTCGGTTTCAGCGTGGTGGAGAGACCTTCACCGAGCAACGAGAATGCAATGCCGATCCAGACGATGGCGAGGCCCGGGAAAATCGTCATCCACGGGGCCTCACGCATGTAATCAATGCTTTCGACAATCAGCAGACCCCATTCGGGTGCAGGAGGCTGTACGCCAAGCCCGAAAAAGGACATCGCGGCGACGGCCTGGACGGTCAGCACCACGTCGGACATCGAATAGACGATCGCCGGCGTGACTACATTGGGCAAGATATGGCGCAACATCACGCGCAACTTGCCAAACCGCAGCACCCGGGTGGCATCGACATATTCAAGCCGCGACACCAGCAACGTTTCACCGCGAACAATGCGAGCATAGCCGATCCAGTTGACGATGAAAAACGCAATGTAAAGGTTGGTTTCGCTCGGACCAAGAACACCAACAATGGCGAGGATGAGCACGTAGAACGGAAATGCCCATACAACATCAGTGAGACGCATCAGGACCGCGTCGACAATACCGCCAGAGTAACCGGCGACTAGACCGATCATCACGCCCATGATCATCGGACCGAACACGCAAATCAGTGCCAGACGCAGGTCAAACACCGCGCCGGCAAGGATACGGGTGAAAATATCACGTCCAAAATTGTCTGTACCGAACCAGTGTGCTGCCGAAGGTGGCTGCATAGCACCAGCAAAATCGAGTGCGAATGGATCGTAGGGTGACAGCATCGGGGTAAGCATCGTTGCTGCCAGAGTAATGATCAGCATGAGCAGGCCGATGGCACCGGAATAGGTGCGTAAAAGTTTGCCAAGAATGGACATAGTCTACTCCATCCTGACGCGTGGATCGGCCAACGCGTAACAGATATCGGTGATGAGATTTACAATCACAACCATGATTGCGAAAAAGACGGTCAATCCACGGATGACAGGAAGATCACGGGAAACGACTGCATCGATCAGCAGGCTGCCAAGTCCAGGCACGGAAAAGATTTTTTCGACAATCACGGTGCCGCCAACGATCCAGCTCACTCGTACTCCGATGATCGAGATGGTCGAAATCAGACTGTTCGGGAGTACGTGGCGCAGAAAGGTTTCGTGACGGCGCAGCCCCTTGGCACGGGCAGTGTCGATGTAATCGGCTTTCATCGTATCGATCAATGCGGCGCGTAGACTTTGCTGAATGAGCGCAGCGGTCGACAGCCCAACCACGAGTGACGGCAGAAAAAGACGATTGACATTGGTCCAGAATCCGATCCCTACACCGCCTGTAGCGAACCAGCCCATATTGAGTGCCAGCCATATTATGAGCATATAGCAGAGCCAAAAAGGCGGCATGGCAATCAGGACAACAAAGATCTGGCGGATGACATTGTCGATCAGGCGTCCGCGATAGACGGCTGCCAATATGGAAAATGGCAACGCGATGGCCAGTGCGATGATAGTGGAATAGGCAACAATTGCCAAAGTGAACGGCAGACGATCCATCACCAGAGTGATGATTGACTGCTTGTGGAATATCGACGTTCCGAAACTGCCGGTCACGCAATCGCGAAGGAAATAGACATACTGGATCAGAAGAGGCTTATCGAGCCCCCACAATTCCCGCATTGCTTGCAATTCTTCCGGACTGGCCCGGGTTCCCATCGCTTTCGATGCAGGATCACCAGGAACGATCTGCAGTAGCACGAAGCTGATCAAGGTGATCCCGATTAGAACCGGGATCAGCATCAAGAGACGTTTCAGGATGGCAAATATCATGGTATTCGCTAACAATCGCCGTAAAAAAAGGAGGGGCCGCCACTACCAAGCTCGGTCGGCTCTGGCTGTGTAGACTGATCGTTCTCACCGTGAAGCAAGTTGCATTCCTGTGGTTAACCGGCTGGTCCGCAGCAGGAATGCGCTGCTTGGCGTGGTGAATTAGGTTATTTTTCGAGCCTCACATCCTCCAGGCGAAAATTAGAGGTCGGCAGAACTTCAAAACCCTTGACATTATTGCGCTTGGCCCACGCTGTTGCAGGGTGATAAAGGAAAATAAAGGGTGCACCATCGTGGAGAACCTGGATCATTTCCTTGAACATGGCACCGCGTTTATCGCCATCAACCGTTTTGCGTTCTTCTGCATAGAGTTCATTCAGACGATCGCTTTTCCATTGAGTATGATAGGCGTTGGCCCGTTCTGGATTGACCGCAACGAATCCAATGATTTGATCGGGATCGATAGTATCGGAAGTGGTGAGCGAGACCGACATGTCATAATTGCCTGCCTTCGTGGTTTCCCACTGGGTACCGCCTTCCAGCATCTGCACTTTCAGTTTGACGCCCACCTGTTGCAGCATGGCCTGAAGCGCAATAGCAGCATTGCGGCTTGTTGCTGCGCCAGAATCAACGATCAACTGGGCTTCAAAGCCGCCAGCATAACCGGCTTCTGCCAGCAGCGCTTTGGCCTTGGCCGGGTCATAAGGGTATGGGGCTAAATTGGAATCGGCATAAGCCATAACGGGCATGGCCGAAGCGGCTGGTTTGCCTGCGCCATAGAGAACGCCCTGTACCAGCGCATTCTTGTCTATTGCGTAGTTCAGTGCCTGGCGAACCCGCCCGTCGTCAAATGGTTTGCGGGTCGTATTCAGCTGAACAAAATCGGCACGGTAAGGAATGGTCTGGCCAACGGTGATGCCATCCTTGGCTTTCAGTTCCTTCAACTGATTTAGCGGCGGATCAAGAGCTACGTCAATTTCTCCGGCTTCAAGCTTTATGGCGCGTGCTGATGGTTCGGTGACGACTTCGAGGCGGGCTTCATCAACAAAAGGCTTACCCTGCTGCCAGTAATATGGGTTTTTGGCCAGCTCGACCTTTGAACCGCGTTCCCAAGATTTTAACTTGAAAGGTCCCGAACCAATAGGTGCCTGGAAGAAGGCATCGCCTTTGGCTTCAACCTGTGCCTTCGGCAAGATTGCTGCTGCAAAAAGACCCAAATTGTTGAATGCCGGTGTGAAAGGCTCCGTCAACTTCATGGTGATCTCATGGGCGTTGACGATTTCGAAGTTGGTGATCGGACGGTAGAAGCGCCCCCAACCGGATTCTTTGGAAGCAGCACGTTCGATAGAGAATTTGACGTCCTCTGCGGTGACTGGTGTACCGTCGGAGAATTTTGCATCGCGCAGCTTGAATTTAAGCGTCAGACCATCATCGGAAACTGTCCAGCTTTCGGCAAGACCTGGTTCAAGCTTTTCACCGGACTTGTCGGGACGAACCAAAGTGTCAAAAATCAAGAGCTGAGTCCAAATCGAACCATTGTCGCTGGTTGCAATCGGATCAAGACTGACCGGATCAAACCCGATTGCAACGCGTAGTGCCTCGGCTTGCGCCGTTAAGGCAGAAAGAGAAAAGACGGAAGCTAATAAAAGGCCTTTGAAGCCGGTCTGAAAAAGCATGAAAAGTGCTCCTACACCATTTGATACATCGAGAGCGGCGTCCCCTTGTTTTTGTTTAGCCGCCGCTAGTTCGGGATTGATGTTAGACAACGACTACCTGTATGAATAATAATAAATATGTTGTCTCTTATTAATAGGCTGATAGTGGATCTACGCGAACTCGAACTTTTCGGTACCCTGATGCGAGTGGGTACGACCATTGAAACAGCAAGACTACTTGGAATATCGCAGCCTAGCGTAAGTGGGCAATTGAAGCGTATCGAAAGCAGGCTTGGCTTTTCGCTATTCCATCGCACAGGCAACCGTCTTGAGCCAACTCGTGAGGCGAACGAGCTTTTTGCGCTCTCCATGCCAATCTTCACTACGCACACAGTCGTGCGGTCTGAACTATCAACCTTGCGTCATCACGCATCCCGCCCTGTGGCAGTTTCTGCGACGCCAGCACTCGTTGAAAGCTTTATCGGACCGGTGCTTCTTAGCGCTGGTTACCGCAACTGGAAAAAGCGCCTCCTTCTGAAAGTTCACACTCCCGAGGAAGACTTGCGCAAGGAGGAGGCTGATATCGGTTTGCAGATGGCTTTACCGCCAAAGGCCGAATTTCATTCCTACATTGTCGGACAGACACCTCTGGTGGCGGTTATACAATCAGACCACCCGTTGGCAAAATCGAAGTCACTCACCTGCGCAATCATCGCCAAACAGCCGCTCGTTTGTTACAATGCCGATTGGTCGCCCATGGGTGGCACTATTCGTGCAGCCTTTGCCGCTCAGGGGCTAAACTATGATCCAGTGTGTGTTGTGCCGTTTTGCGGCACTGTCTGCAGCCTGGTGCGCGCTTGTGGTGGTGTTGGCGTCGTGGATGCAATGACAGCGCAAGACTATGCCATGCAGGGGCTTGTATCATTGCCGATCAGCGACATGCCAGATGTCTCCATCGTTGCATTCCATCGTCGAAATGAGCCCTTGCGAGCCCCGGTACAGGATTTCTTGACCGCGCTGCGTAAAGCGGCTGTGACGTCCGCAAATTGAAGACCCGTGAGTAGCTGAAATGACGTATTCCGATCGGATGCAATCGGTTCCGTCGCAATTTTAAGGTAACTCGCGAAATTGACGGGAGTCTTCGATCACACCTTATGCAACGGGATTGTCATATTGATTATTCGTCAAACAGATTGCGGTAGTTGAGGTGCATGAATAAGCAAGCCCCGACGTACAAAAAATCATCCCTTTTCAATTTCAATCGCGGTTCGTGTAATCTGGCTGTATTTCCGCTTCAATCTCAGTCTGTGTGAAGTTGAAGAAATGATGCTTGAGTGCGGTATACCAGTTTCTTACGAAACGATCCGCTGATGGTGTCGGTCGCATGGTTCGCTGCTCACGGCGCGACTGTGCCGCAAGATGCCCTCGGCCAGCGATATCTGGCATCTCGATGAAGTCGTTGCTCGCATCGGTGACAAGAAATGCTGGTTGTGGCGCGTGGTTGATCAGGATGGTCATGTGCTGGAAGAAATTGTACAAACCCATCGCAACACTAAGGCTGCGAGGCGCTTGCTGGTCCGAGAATTGAAGAAACAGGGATGTGCGCCAAAGCGTACCGTCACTGACAATCTGCGATCCCATGGTGCTGCCGGGCGTCAGGTCGATCGTCGTCCACACAAGGGACTGAACAATCGAGCCGAGAATTCGCGTCTGCCGTTGCGGAAGCGAGAGCGAACCAGGCAAGGGTTTCGGTCGATCGGATCACTGCAACATTTCGTATCGATCTTTTCGGCCACCCGAAACCATTTCATTCCCGCAAGTGCCAAACTCTCCGCCGACCAGGCCCGGGTGCATCGCCAAAATGCCATCGCGGAATGGTCCGCGGCGGCGCTTAAACTTGCTTGAAATTCTCCGTGCAGCTTCAACACACACTTACATCAAACAATGTGACAGCACCTATGGCTGTGATGCTTTCGGCTTGCATTGGGCTATGTTTCAATAGGGACATCATTGTCACCTTGATTTTCTATAAAGAAATTATTGAATACTTCGTGAAGCAACGAAGGAGACAGCATGATTATGCATCCATCGACATTCACACAGTCGATCAACGCCGAAACTGGCGATAATTACTCCGACAACAGCGAACGGACGAAGGTTAGATGGCCTTTTGGAGTCGAGGTGATCAGGATACATATTCCACGCGACTGCCACTATAAAGTAAGACTGGCGCCCAAAGATGAGAACGAACACAATGTCGACGTCATTACGAGCCGTGTACTGACACGCGCCGAGAAGGATTGCATCGCAACCGCGTATTATGAAACGACGCCCTTTGTTCTGGAATCCGATATCACTTTCGTGGTTGCGCAGCGCGGCTTTACCGATAATGTGTCCGACGAGGAGTGGACGACCAATAGCAGCCTAAGCTTTTGACCCGGTGTGGATTGTTTGGTCACCATTGGCCGCAGCCAGCATAAATTCGATCCAGGTTCAATCTGACCATGCTCGAACGGATAGCTTTGTTTTTGCAATGGCTGTTTCAAAATCCAGTCAAAGGTTGGAAGAGCGGATGACGAATGGGAAATGCCCAAAGTGCACAAGCGAGCTGACATCCATCAATGTCCAACAGGTTGATTTGGTGGACGGTGAGAAGCATTTGCGCGGCGGGATGTTTGTGTGCCCACACTGCACGGTGATAAACGTTTCACTTGATCCCAAATTGGTCGCTAGCGCATTGCATAGCAGTTCAAGGCGTCGAACCTAACCTGCTGTTAGCTGGCATGTCCCACATGCTCAAACGATACGAATGCTTGTGCTATCTCGGCCCTGCAATAGCTGCATCAATCCCCTCATCTCCAGCAATTGCCTCGACCGAATGACCCAGAGTCGTATCAAAGATTTTCAAAGCTAGTTGAAGTGCACCGAGGGTGACCTGGACTGTCCGGTTACCGCCGCGAATTGAGCTTGGACCAGTTTGGTTGCGGAGACAGGAGCCATACTTACGACGCCAGCTTATGGGATGACGAGCTACTGGGCGGCGGTAATCGGTCGCTCCAGTTGATTTCAGGCTTGATCGAATTCCAGCGGCATTCAGAAGAGCACCGCATAGTGCCTAAGCGTGAAAACAACCACCGAAACCAAAGCTAAAATAGCCAAAACGCCATGCCAACGTTGATTGCGTGTGATGAACGCCACGATACAGATTGAGACAATCAACGCCGTCTGAAGTTTGTATTCGACCCCGAGCCTGACCAAGTGATCTCCTCCCTTTAAGAGGGTGTCGATGAGATCGGTGAGATAAAGGACGATCAGTAGACCGAAGAACCAATGCCGGCGCGAAAGGAAATAGTCGCGATAGCCGGTATATTCCTCCATGCTGTCCGGATAGAGCAGCGTGCATAGCAAGAAGTACAAGCTCGAATAGAAGATGACGAACAGATACTCCTTGAACGTCCAGACTGAAAGCTCCCTGAGATCAAACTCAAACCACCAGAACCTCGCAACCGAAAAAAGCATGAAGCCGACCCAGATGAGATGTGCGGGGTAAATGGTGAGCTTTTTAGGGTGCTGTATAAACCGGGCGGTACCCGTCAACAGTCGCGAGACGCACAACCCCAAGACGATGCCCATGATCGTCCGGATGTGTGAGAAAGCTTCGGGCGACGGTGCTACAGACAGAAGATGATCATTCATGATGAACTCGGGTAGTCCCAGTGATTTTCTAATCTTTGACAGATCTCAATGACGTATCTGCCCTGCTTATATCAACAGCGCCGCACTCAAATGCCGTTAATATTGGCTATGGTTGTTAAACGCGTTTAACGAAGGCGCCATATACTTCCAGCTTCACGCCCGCGAAAACAGACCTGTCACCTTAAGTTATGACGCGCTTTACGGACTGGCATTCTTATACCTGCTGTGATTGATTGGCGACCTGCGATCAAAGGGGGGGACGACGAGTTGCGAACTATCATTCTCGGAGGAACGTTAGTGTTGAGTGTTCTGCTTGCTCAACAACCCTCATATGCCGTTTCGCTTTGCGACGGCGTTGACACACAACTCACCAAGCAACGCAAATCCGATTATGCCAAGCTTATCGCCGCAAGTCTTGGGAGCAAGGTCAAGCCGTCGAAAGTGCGCGTTGAGAATTTCATGCAGTCCGGCACCTGGACGGTCATATACGCAGATGTTCCAATTGCTGACCCCGGTTACTTCTTCTTCGATGCATCGACGGGCAAACCCAACTTTAAAGATGTTTGGGGTGGAATGGCAGACAAAAGCGAAATGCCGGACCTGATAAAGTGGGCAAGAAAACTGGGCGCCAATCCAAAGATTGCTTCGTGTTTCGCCGATACCGCAACGGGTTAACCAACATCGACTACCACCTTCGTGCAAACCGGGTTGCGAGATTCGGTATCCTGCCGCGTGAATAAACCATCGTGTTCAGTCTATAAGTTCAACACAAAATAGGAATGCGTGGTTTGATTCGATCCCGTTGACTATTCCTGATTTCAGCCGGATGTCTTTGGAGGTGTGCTTGAACTCCTCAAGCGCGTCATCGAGATAGCAATTCAGACCAAGCTCGTCACACATCTTCCGGATCACGGGTTGGCGATGGCCAATCAGCAGAATCCGATGGGGATTCGTATGAGATTGATGTGATTGTCGATGTGATCGGCCGCCGAAAACCGCTTAAGCTTGCGACGATCAAACTCTTCTTGTTCGCTCAATTGGCCAACGCCTTGGAACGTCACGAAGGCGTACTGTTTGAACGGATAATCGGCGGCGAATATGAAGAGCATGCGCGAAAACCATAGTCGCGTAACAGAAGGTGGTTGCGCTTCGAAGTGATATGCCCAGTGGAGAGAAGGTTATTGCCGGATCAGACACGCTTGTTTTCTCCCAAAAGATTGCTTCGCCACAGACTGGCACCCACCTGATCAGGTTGACATGTTTCAGCTTGCCCGCAGTCTATACGCAGCCAAAGTCCGGTCTACCTTCAAATTTCGTGTATCAAAGCAGACGGGATATCTGCCAGACCATCATGGACGGCGCTGCGAATGCATTGGACACGTCAATGGTCCCTCGATCTGCATTGCGATAATTCGCATAGCTCGTATGCGGATTTGTGCATTGCACCAAATTTGTACGATGCTATTTTACGGGTGTTAGGTTCTTTCCTCCCAGAAATCCTAACGACGGATGCAACAACCTCCTCCCTGTTGCATTTACAATCAGGGCCCAGCGCACCTCCTCCCGCGCTGGGCCTTTTTATGTGTTCAGCCTATTTGTCCGGCCTTTCACTATTGCTCCAAACCAAAGCAGTCCAAGCTGATTTCGCAGTTGTGTGAAGCCGCTTTTGGCCTGACGCTTGGGGGATGTCACAAAGTCCAACTCCCGAAATTTCAGAGCTTATATCCTGTTGGAAGATTTTCCGTACTCACCCGAACCAGACTGCTGGATTCAGCGGGGAAGCATCGTATTTGTCAGTGTCCAACCAGGTTATGGAATGGCGGCTTCTTACAATTTGTGACTTGCAATTATGTATGAAATAATTTTTCCTCGTTTTTGTAATGTATATATTCCATATTGCATTGCAGATAGGAGGTGCAATGAGGAGAGATATTAATAATACAAATACAAAAGATGATTATAGGCCATACTTAACGTCGATATGGCCATTTTTAGTTCTATTTGCCTTCGTCATTCTGTTGATTTTATTCTTAGTACGAATCACTGCGCATGAACATATAATTGAAAAAGACGTTTTCTATGAGGGACAGAACAGCTTGATTGTGGAAAATAACTTAGACGCTACATTTGTGTTGAAACCTTCTTCCGATAACGAGGCTCCGTGAACATTTACCCTCGATGATCAGTCGCCGCTGAGTCTCTTCTAATACCGTTCAACTATTTAAAACTAAGTCCGAATAAATTGTCATGAGATATTCAATAGGGAGGATGTGTCGGCTAATTAGAATGTCATTTATCCCTGCTGGAGAGCTGAAGAAGGCTATTATCATTCGGGCGCAACGATGCGATGCCGTTGCTCGAAATACCAATCCAAGCGCATCACTGCTGCGATTCAAACGACGATTGCGTATGATTAAGTAGCTGGTGAATTATGAGCGTCCGGCGAATGCATTTTCTGCTTTCGTGGAGGTGTATGAACCGCACCGGGTATTCGGGAGGCTTCAACTCATAAGAGATTGGAGTTGATGTGAACAAGCTCGTGGCCGGTGCAACGCATGTCCACATATGTTTAGAGGCCAGGGTGGAGGTTCTGGGCAATTCTATTCCAGGATGGCGGCAAGCGGGCGTAGCCGCGCGTTGAGGTGCAACATCGGTGTCGCGTTCCAGCAACTCAATCTGGGGTCGGAACAAGACTACCGCGACTTGCACTCCACTCCTCACAAATAAATACGGAGTTCGACTGGAATATTTGTGAATGGTTTCACCAAATAGTCCGGTTGGTCATCCACGAAACATCCGACGTCAGGAACAGGAAGGTTCTGCGCAAATGCGTCGAGCCGTGTCTTGCGTTCGATCTGGTTGAGCAACTCGGCACGGGCATGGAAGAGGTCACCGGTGTTCTGGCACGCAAGATCAAGCGTCTCGTATCGCTCATAGAAATATGTTGGTTGATTGGCCCAATAGATGCTCAGGGCAGTAGCGAATTCACATCTTGCTTGAGCGACGATCTGTGTGAGGAACCATGTACCGCTATCATAATTGTGATGCTGGGCGGTGGTGTGCAGTTCGACACCCGAGAGTATGGAAAGATCATCTACAACCTCGTTTTTGAACGGTTGAATGCCGATCGTTCTCTGTCGAACATGGAAACGATAAAAAGCCTCACCCTCATCGCCGTTCATGGCACTGTCGAATGTCGACTGGTCCATCTCATAGTAATAGGTATCGCCGGCGCATTTGCCCTTCAAAGCTAAGTCTGCAAGATCTTGCTCTGCACCCGAACCGTTCGAATGCCTTAGTCCCAGCGCCTTGGCCAGTTTTGTTAACATGCTATATTCCTTGGAGTGATTGCGTCATGACCCAAAATCATATGGCAGGCCTTCGTAGAGGACAGCGGTCTTCAAGATGGCACCCTTACGGTTACTTACATTCCCATCTGGGTACAATTGGAAACATCTGGCCATCGATGCGAGGCAAGATGTTGAGCGCCGCCTCCGCCTGTTGCTCTGTGATTATTTGGTCCTGGTGCGCGTCAGAACGCGATGCTTCCACTGTCAGTTGCAGCAGAGCGATCCGCATCCTGTCCGGTAAATAGGCTGCAACTGACAGCATGCCGGCGATCACGCATTCTCTTGCCTCGCCGATCGTAAAGTCATCGCCGAGCAGGTGCTCGCAATCCCAGGCGCTCTCTACCAAAATCCTGTAGGCGAAAGCCTCAAATGATGCGTCGCCGATGGAACTGCGCTCCTTATCATGCCAGATGAGCGCGACCCCGATATCACCGTTGGCCAAGGGTGTCAGACAGTATGCATCCCCTGCCCCTGATCGAGCAAACGGCAGAAATTTCCGTCCGCCCTGATAGATGGGATTCAACCATTCCTCTACAGTATCAGCAGCGCGTTCCGGATCGAGCCATTCAAAATCGTAAACGCAGGAGAAAGCTGGCGTCCCCGCCAACATGTAACTCCGCCAATGCTTGCGCCAATCAGCGGTATCAGTGCCATAACGTGTTTTCCCATCATTCAACAAATAACGGAGTGCGTCTGGGAGCACGATCTGGCAGCGCTCAGCAAGCTGCGAATAACTAACCACCAATATCCCCCACAATTGATCGTGCCCTTCGTCCATTTACTGTGGACAGATTCCAATTTGCCGTTCGGAGGCAAGCTTCTGGCACATCCGGCGGATGGCGCAAACAGCTGCTCGTCAGACACCCACTTTCCAACCAAGTACACTCTTCACAATGAAACGAGAAGACCAAAATGGCCCGACGAGCAATGGCGTACAAACGGAGCCGTTTGTACCAGTTGGAGAGTCATGAGAAAATGACCGATTGATAGCACGGCGAAAGGCTCGTAAGTCTTCCTTTGGAAATGCCGATAACACGCGATTTTCGAACACTTTCGATTGTAGCTTAACTGTCTACAATCCATGTCAAGGCCCATTTGGCAGGGCCATTCACTTCTCATGGTTGTAATGCCACCATCCTGTCTCTCTGGCAAAACGAGAGTGAACGGAGCCAAACAACAACGGTTGCTTCGCGCGCCCCAAGCTTGACCTTTGCAGCTCTCCAGCGAGTTCCGAAAGCTGAAGTTGCTGCAGACTGGCACAGTTGAGCAGTATACTGGCATCCTTGGGAGGTTCGACTTGAGGTTGGCGCCGACCTCTGTCAGGGCTTCACGAACCGATATGCGAAGCGATCGGTCTCGCCCTTGATCAAGGGATCGAAGACCTTGATCGCGTGTGGATCGTTCCTGTTCGCGAGCAGAGTACTTTCCGCATCCAGCACGAAGCCGGCGGCCTCCACCTCCTCGCGCACGGAGGCAGGGTCGATGCGATGCAATGACTGGGCATCACCTGTGCCGGCTCCGGCGGCGGCGGCGTGATCGACAATGACGTAGAACCCACCGGGCTTCAGCCGCTCGTAGACAGCTCGATTGAAGTTAGCCGCCGTCGCGCCTCTGGCCTGCATCAGTGCGGTGTGGAGATCGTGGTAGAACAGATGCAGCCACAGGACATCCGCTGGCTGCGTGATCTCCGGCATTGCCACGAGGTCCGCTGAGACGGCTTCGACGTTTTCCCGGCCTGGCTCTTGCGCGATAGTTCGCATGAGGCCGACCGGATCGTTCTTGAAGTGCGCGACTTCGGCCGGCACGAAGCTAATGACTCGACCTTCGGATCCAACGACGTCGGAGAACAGGCGCGTCCAGTCGCCGGCGCCTGGATAAACGTCGATGACGGTGGCACCCGCATCAATGCGTGCGAACCGGATCAATTCGGATAGTTTGGATTGGTCGTACATCGGAATCTCCTCTACGGTTGGGTATTCGACGAGCGCGCGGCACGCGAGACGGCGATCCGCTCGTTCACCTTCGGCGAAGGCCGATGGTTGCAGAAGGCCTGCGCTATACGGGCCCGGACGCGTCCATCTGCGCGGCGCGTGCCAACGCTTGCGTGTCGATGTATTCCTGGATGCTGGTCAGTCTGCCGTCCCGGACCGTGATGGCGAAGATCCAGTCGTCCTCGAACGGCTTGTTCGTGGCTTTGACCTTCCCGCTGGCGAAGCCGATGACGAGAACCCGGTCTCCTTGTGCGACAAATTCCCGGGGTTCCGTGGAGGTTTCCATCGACCTGGATGCCGTATCCAGCAAATCTGCCAGTCCCGCGTGCCCCCGGTAGGTGCCGGCCAGCGGCCAGTCCTCGCCCGGAATGATCCACTTGATGTCCTCGGCAACCAGCGCCAACAGAGCCTGTCTGTCGCCGCGGCCTATCGCGGCGAAGAAGTCCTTCACGGTCTGGATGTTTCTTTCAATACTCATGGGAATATCTCCATTTCGCTGTGATCGGATCGCGCTCGATCTGATCCGTACATCGTAGTCCTGTCGGTGGAGGCCTCGTTTTATCCGTCGAACTTGACCAGATCCGTGAAGATCAGATGACCCCAGCTCTTTCCGCGCGCCTGGACCAGCAGCCCGCCTTCCGACAGCCCGCCAAGCTTGATCGGCGCGAAGCCCAGATTTTCCGCGAGCGTAGCAATCTCCGCCGCAGCGTCGTCATCGTCACTCGCCAGGAACACGGCTCTCCTGCCGCCCCGCACCGCCGGATCTTGGCCAAGGGTGGCAGCGAGCAAATGGTTGAAGCCCTTGACCAGCCTTGCGTCAGAGAAAGCCTGCGCGACGGCCTGGGAAGACGGCTGCCCTCCCAGTTGCTCAGGAGGCACGCCGTAGGCATTGGTCACATCGACGATGGTCTTCCCCTGCCAGGTGGGGAGCGCCTTCGCGACATCTGGATGCGACTCGAAACGGAATGCCAAGAAGATGATGTCCGCCTTGACGGCTTCCGCCAGTGTTTTAGCAATGACCTTGGGCCCGATCGCGGCCGCATCTGCTGCAAAGCTTTCCGGGTCCCGCGTGGTTGCAACAGATACTTCAATGCCCTTGCGGGAAAAGGCCTTGGCCAGAGCTCGGCCGATATTGCCGAAGCCGATGATTGAGTAGCTCATAATGCTTCTCCGATCCTGTTGTTAAGGCTGGGTCAGACCTGCGCCCAACCACCATCGACGGCGAGATCTATGCCGGTGATGTAGGAGCTTTCATCGGAGGCAAGGAACGTGAGCGCAGCCGCGATTTCCTCTGGCTTTCCCCTGCGACCCATTGGGATCCGCGCAGCAAACTGGGCGACCGCCTCCTCGGCCTGCTCAACGGTGAGGCCGGTCGTTGTTGCCAAGGCGGGAGTCTCGATTGCGCCGGGGCTCATCGTATTGACACGGATATTGCGGCCCTTCAGCTCTTGGGTCCAAGACCGCGAGAAGCTGCGAACAGCCGCCTTGCTTGCTGCGTACGCGCTGAACGCTGGCAGCCCCATCACATTCGAGACCGAAGAGTTCAGAATGATCGATCCGCCGTCTTTGAAGATGGGAAGGGCCTTCTGCACGGTAAAGAACAGGCCCTTCACGTTCACGTCGAAGGTCTGGTCAAAATGGGCCTCAGTCGCTGCCGTGAGCGGCGCGACTGTACCTGCGCCCGCGTTTGCGAAGAGAATGTCGATGTGACCATGTTTCTCCTTCACGGTGGCATAGAGCCGATCCAGATCTTCCAAGCGCGAGACGTCACCCACGACTGTTGTCACGTTTTTCCCGATAAGCGCCGCGGCCTCTTGTAAGGCTTTCTCACGTCGCCCAATGATCACGACCTTCGCACCTTCTTCCACGAAACGCTTGGCTGTGGCCAAGCCGATCCCGCTACTTCCACCCGTGATGACTGCGATTTTACCTTCAAGTGCTTTCATAATCTTTTGTCCTACGTTGTGAGTGAGTTAGACACGGAACCGCGCCGGGGTCAGAGTTGAGCAAGGCCGCCGTCGACGGCAACTTCGCTGGCGGTCATGAAGCTGCTGTCGTCCGACGCGAGGAAGGCGGCCGCAGCCGCGATCTCCGCCGGAGCGGCCATGCGCTGGAGCGGGGTCATCGCGCCGTAGGCCTTTTGGCCCTCCTCTCCGAGCGCTTCCTTCGCGAGTTCGGTCGCCGTCGCGCCGGGCGACAGCACGTTGACCCGGATACCGGTACCCTTCAGATCCTCCGCCCACGTCCGTGCGAGATTGCGCACGGCTGCCTTGCTGGCGCTGTAGGCAGTGAATGCCGGGGCGCCGGTGGTCCCGGCGCTCGATCCCGTCAGGATGATCGAACCGCCCGGGCCCATCAGTGGTAGCGCCTTCTGGACCGTGAAGATCGTGCCCTTCACGTTGGTGTCGAAAGTGTCATCGATGTGCTTGGCGGTGATCTGGCCGAGAGCAAGCGGACTTCCGGCCCCGGCATTGGCGAAGACGATGTCGAGGCTTCCGCGCTCGGCTTTCACCGCCGCGTAGAGCCGATCCAGATCGGCCTCATCCGAGACCGAGCCCTTCACCGCGCGGGCGTTGGGTCCAAGCTCGGCCACAGCCGCATCGAGTGCTTGCTGCCGACGGCCATAGATGAAGACAAAGGCACCCTCCTCGATGAAGCGCCTTGCAGCGGCGAGGCCGATACCAGTAGCGCCGCCCGTGATCACGGCGGTCTTTCCATTCAATCTATTCATGTTGTGCATCCTTTGTTGAAGTTGCACGGAAACCCTGTGCATCGTTGAAGTAGGTGCAAAGTTGGGCGCGTATCAGTGCGCAAGCGCGCACATCGGTGGTGTAAAAACGATCCAGCCTGACATCGGCCGCGACGATCGGTGCTCGCCGTTCGGAATTGAGCTACGCTCGTTGACATAGCTGTACTCGCTGCCCGTACTGCTGTATCGTATAGGCGACACGGGGCTTGCAAGGCGCACCGCGCGGTGCCGAATTACACCATGATTGACTGGGATGACGTTCGCTACTTTCTTGCCGCCGCGCGTGGCGGCTCGGTGCGGGCTGCCGCCAAGAGCCTGGGAGTCAATCACTCGACCGTGCTGCGACGCATTGCTCAGCTCGAGGAGCACCTCGGGGCGCAGATGTTCGAAAAGCTGCCTTCGGGCTATCGCCTGACGACCGCTGGCGAGGAGGTACTCGAGTTCGCGAACCAGATGGAAGCCTCGTCGCACCAATTGGAGACGCGCGTCTTCGGGCGCGATCAGAGCGTACGCGGGCTTCTGCGGGTGACGCTGCCCCCGTTCCTTGCGACACACCTGCTCATGCCGGATATCGCAGATTTTACGCGTCTGCATCCGGACATCGAGATGGAGATTGTATCGACCGGCGCGGTCGTGAATCTGACCAACCGGGAGGCGGATGTGGCGATCCGGATGGTCTCCGATCGCAAGACCCTGCCGCTCAATCTTCATGGCCTGAAAGGTCCGGATCTGCTCGCGGGTGTTTATATGTCCCGCGATAGACTGGCCGCGTGGCGTGCGGGTGCGCCGGCTCCTATCCGGCCCATCGTCATCGGCGGTCAGGCTGTTCCGGACTGGATCGACAAAGGGGAGTTTCGCGCCACAGGGGTTCCGTTCAGGACGCCGGACGCCGACGCGCAGATCGCTGCGGCAAGGCAAGGGATCGGCATGACCAAACTGCCCTGTTTCGTCGGAGATGCCGATCGCCTGCTGGCGAGAGTTCCGGGCATCGATCTGAAATCACCTGCGACGATCTGGCTTCTCACGCAAGGGGAGACACGCAAGACGAAGCGCGTGCGGCTTTTCACAGAGTTCATATCCCACCGGCTCGCCGCGTACGCTCCGCTCCTCGCCGGGCGGTTCATATCGCGCGGCTGACGTCGCGTGCCAAACGCCAAAAATGGGCTGGGGAAATTGCTGTTGGAAATTGGCATTGCCAAGTGGGACAGGCCGCGGAGTGGCCGCTCTCCGTGAAATCGAAACGCATAGTGGACCGTCCGCTTCCGGCCCCGAAGCGGCGGCGTCCTGAACTGCCGAACGTGACGGGATCGATGATGATAATTGTTCCGATAGCGCAGATTAGGTCGAGGATCCTGGCAGTGAGACCTGGCCAAGAATGGCAATGCGGGTAATTTCCTGCTTCAGACATGGGACGCTCGCGAAAGTGAAGCGGCGACGAGCTGGACGCGGCGGTTGATGGCCGCCATGGTGGACGTCACGAGCTGGTCGGGAAAACCGTTGGGCAGCTTTGCTATAGCGGCCTTTGCCTGCTGTTCGGCGTTCGCGGTGATGTCTTCAAAGATCGCTTTCATCGCCGCGGTGCCGACACCGGAAAGGTCCGCCGACTGCATGAAATGGCGGGGTACGATGTCATGGATTGCATAGTGGCGGTTTCTGCCAACCGACATCGCAAGTTTGAATTTCTTGCGGGAGATCTGGCCTTCGTCGAGGCTCGGCTGTGCGGTCAGCACGTCGTAGAGAGGTGTCATTCGGAAGCGTCCGCCGGGGCCAAGAAAAATACTGAAGTTTTTAGCGTGACCGTCGGTCGCGCCGAGCAGCCAGAACAGGATACTGGCGCGCATGAATATGGCGATATCGGCGTCGGGTGTGTCACTGCCTTTCAAAAGGTTGATGATTTCCCGCATTCCAGGGCCGCCGTCGGACTGATATTTTCTGGTGGGCGGGATCGACAGCGCCTGGCAAGTGTCCTCTTGCGGCAGACGGAGCAATCTTCCGTCCTTCGCCCAAAGGCGGTCGAAACGTTCCACGATTAGTGTACGGCGTTCCCCGAATTTCGCGATCTCGACGTTGGCGGTGGGGACGCCCATTGCTTCCAGCAGCTTCAGGCAGAGATACTCATTCTCGACACTGTTGGAGAGGTCGATGCCATTGGGAAGCTGGCCGATCTGCGGTTTGAGAATATGGGTGGTGGCGGTGGTGCCTGTGGGTTTAAACCACTGGCCGTCCTTGCGCAGCAGGGCGGTTTTTTCCTGTGCCCCGGCAATCGAGATTCGAAAATCTTCGTCTTCGCCCATACCGAGCGGCGCGGCGGCGAGATTCTTGATGATGTCTGCGACCTCGTCGTCGCTGACCGGCTTGCCGTCGGTATCGCCGACAGTGCCGGGATCAGTGCCGTCGGGCAGAAACTGCAGGGCGCCCACGCAGTCCTGGCCCAGAGCGGTTAGCAGGCTGAAGGCGTCAGTTCCTTCCGCGCCGACGCGCTCGGCGACCCGGTTGCGGATTGCGTCGTTGTCAGGCAGCAGGTTGTCGAACACATTGATGACCGGGGTGCCGATATAACGGTCCTCGCGCAGGGGCAGTGATAGTGACACCGGGAATGTGCTGCGCCAATCCAGCCAGCTGTGTCCGTACTGGAAGTCGATGGCGCCTGTGGCCTCACGCCGCAGCACGCCGACATGACGGCTGTTCAGAAAAACGTTGAGGGGTACGTGCGCCCGCCTTCTCGCCATCAGAACAAGTCCTCGATGTCGGCGGCGCTGCCCTGACTGCGTGGTCGAACGACCAGTTCCAGATTGAGGGCTGAAAGGGCTTCCATCAGGGTGCGCAACTGGACGGCCGGCTCCCCGGCTTCTAGGCGCGAAACCGTGCCCTGCCGCATATGGATTTGTTCGCCGAGCGCACCCTGACTCAAGTGCGCCTGCTTGCGGGCACGGCGCAGGATGGCGCCAAGTTGTTTTTCTGTGCGGGCGATCTGTTCGTTCATGGTGGCCTCCAATCGCCAATATACGCGGCAACGTATAATCTGTCAATATACGCGAATGCGATTATAATAGAAATATACGCGGAAGCGTTTAAAACCCTATTATACGGAAATGCGCATAAGAACGCAGACGCACACCAATCGTCGCCTACCACAGGTGTTTGACCCTGCGCTTTGATGGGGCGCCGGTGCATGAATGCAGCTGAAATCGTCAACGGACGCTATTGGTCCTTGTTTTGATCCATGCATCGCCAAACGCCGATCATGCGCTTGACGATGACATGGTTGGTCAGTCGCTCTTATCGCCGCCGATCGTCTGGATCTTGTCCCAGATCTTTGCAGGCTTGGGAACGTCCACGCTGAAAATCGTTTCGAACGTGTCGGCAAGATGATCCGCGCTTGTGATGCGCTGTTCGCTGACGCCCTCAGCCGTCACGCGGCACAGGCAATCGTTCTTCAGGGCGAGATAGCCATCCGCGGTATGCCGCAGGATCGCCAGCGCGTTCGTGAAGGGCGAACCGGGATCCTGCGTCAGCCAGCCAAGCGTGGCGGTGATGGCGGCCTCGTCGCTGTGATCGGGCCGGAAATCGAAGCTGTGCGCCATGCCGCGCGCATGGTTCCTGAAACGCAGCCAGCCGTCGTCCGTCGGCATGATCGAAAAATCGAAGCCGCGCTGGCTGATCGGCCCGACGGCAAGCGGTACAGGCTCGACGATGGCGTCCGCCAAGCCGACCTCGGCAAGGTACGGGCGGTCGAGATCGACACGCAGTGTCAGGTGGTTGCCGATGGCGTTGTCGCCCAGTGTTTCACGATTGACGCCGCCGCACAGGCGGGTCACTCGGAATCCGAGCGCGGCGAACAGACCATTCATCTCGTAGCACCAGCCGCCGCGCTTGGCCCAAGACGCGCCATCTGCTCCGACGTTAGCCAGTATAAACACTTATCATTCAGTCTCCTTGAAGAGACTGAATCAAACGCCCTGCTTAAATCAATAGATCCTGAGCCTAGCGACTCTTCGTCAACTCGACCACCGGCCTCGTTACCCATAGTTTCACAACTTCGACTTGAAGGAGTTAACATGACTGATATTTGGTTTAGGACTGGGGAAGCAACTGTACTAGCTGCGGAGGGGCAAGTGACTGATGCCATGCCGGAGGTTGTGCTGGGGTCGGTAAGGGGGCCTGTCGGCCAGGCGTTTGCATCGATGATGGGACAGGTAAAAGGCCATACACGCATGTTCGTCGTTCGCGACCTTAATCAGGCCGTGCGCCCCGCCACGCTGATGACCACAAAGGTCACCATCCAAAACATGGCCTATGCCGAACTGCTCGGTGGTGTTGTCCAGGCAGCCATGGGCGATGCAATTGTTGATTGTCTTATCGAAGATGTCCTTCCAAGAGATCAAGCAGACGATCTTTGTATGATAATCACCGTTTGGCTCGATCCACGTTGCGCGGAAGATGACAATCTCGACCGTAAGGATCTGTATCGGACCAACTATGAAGCAACGAAGCTCGCCATATCTCGTGCTATGACTGGTAAACCCACCGTTGAAGAACTGATCGCCAACCGCAAGACAGTTAAGCACTATGCCCTGGATGGGGTAATCGATTATTGAGTCCGTAGCTGCGCTGTCCCAGCCAATGTTCTGCCGATGAGTTGCGCCACCAATTGACCCATTTTTACATCTCGGGTTGACCAGAGTTGATCGAGATAAAACAAAGATTAATAATAAGTTTCCAATAGAGTTGTTGGGGCAACGTTGAATGGCAAAATGGGTCAATTTCTTATTGAAATCAACATCGCGGTCTCATACTCTTTAGGTTGATCTGAAAAGAGGGCCAACGAGCCGAAGTGATTCAGACTCAATCCGATCCATCAAATGCCAGACTGAACGTTCGGGCCTGCTTTTGGGCGGCAGAACCCGGCTAAGATTCGGAAACAGGACGGCTGCGAAGCTTCAATACAGTCTCCCGTTCTGCACGCCTGCAGACCTGAGGCGGAAGACCGCGCAGCACCAACTCAGTGTCTGCAACGACCAAGCGACCAATTTCGAAGAAGCTCTCGGCCATACCTCCGCTTCGGTGGCTCGAAAGAATGACGTCGTTCATTTTCCTGATCGGTGCATCCGACGGCAGCGGTTCAACGGGGAAAACGTCAATGCCTGCACGGATGCGTCCTTCGCCGATAGCCTCCTCCAATGCCGAAAAATCGACGATCCCCGCCCTGCTCATCAACAGGAGGATGGACCCACGCTGCATTCTTTCCAGTTCTTTGGCCCCGATGAAGCCTTGGTTTTCGACCGTCGATCCAGCAAAAAGAAAGACAATCCGAGACCGCGAGAGAACCTCGTCAAGCGTGGACGGCACACAGTCCCTCTCCATAATTACCCGCTCCGAAAGCCAAGGATCGTACGCTCGTACTTTGCATCGGAACGGCGCAAGCATACGCCGCAAGGCAGTGCCGAGATCGCCGAGTCCGACGATGCCTACGTTGCACCCAGTGAGCAGAAAGCTGTCTTTGTTACTTGCCAGGCCCCAGGATTCCGAAGCCGTGCGGAACATTTCGTGCGTCGACGTAATCTGCCTTGCCAAGTCCATAGCCATTCCAAAGGCCGTTTCTGCAACAGCCGTCGCATACACCGGGCTAACGTTTAACACGTGGATGCCGCGCTCCAGACAATAGCCGTAATCTACATTAGGAAAAAAATTGCCTTCCACATTGAAGACCGCCTTCAATTTAGGCATTTTTGACAGGCGGTCAGATGGCAAGTCGATCTGGCCTATGACAATTGTGGCCTCCGCCAGATCAGCGGCAAGCTCAGTGTCGCCAAGCCGCTGGCCGTCGGCATGGATCCTGACACGCCCCAAACTACGCAGCTTCTCCATTACTGCAGGTTCGAAGATCATCGCCACGGTTCGCGGCTCCGGATCGGCAATGAGTATCAATGGACGATGTTCCGACATTCTTTCCTTTGCTTTCCGATTGGTGGCCCGGGTCAAACAACGAGCTTGCAACTGCGCCATTGATCGCACTGGCTCGATTCGAACGCTGCTTCAATGAACCTCACTCCCTTCGCGCCATCGAGTGCCGTGGGATAGGCCAAAAGATCCGGATTTAGCTGGACGCCCAATCTGCGGGCCTCCACCGCTACGGCAATTTCGGTATAAAGATTGGCCCAGGCATCGGTGAGCGCCTCAGGGTGTCCTCTCGGCATGCGCACGAACCGCACCGCCGCAGGTTTCATGCCGCCGCCATAACCCCGGCCGATCACTTGAGTTGGCTCGTCGATGCGGGTGAAATTAAGATACTCGGGGTTTTCCTGCTGCCATTCCATACCACCCAATGTACCGAACACCCGCAGGCGCAGTCCACAGTGCGTGCCGGCAGCTGCCTGAGAAACCATCAACGTTCCGGGGATGCCACCTTCAAATCGTACGTGCATGAACGCGGTGTCCTCGAGCTTCTTCGGCTTACCAGACACATGGAAGTCAGCGCGTACGCTTTCCAAGTCTTTGTCCGTCACAAATGCGGCCAAGTGCGCGGCGTGCGTGCCGATATCGCCCACGGTGAAGGTAGGACCGACCTTGTCTGGATTCAATCGCCATGGCACACCGTCACTACCCTCGTCCGTCAGTGAAACAGCCCATTCCTGAAAATACTCGACGTGGACTTGTTTGATCTCCCCAATCTCGCCTGCGCGGACCATCTCCCGGAATTGCCGAACCATCACGTGTGAGGCATAGGCATATGTCACTCCGAAGACCAATCCGGTTTGCCGTTGTCGCCGAACAAGATTGAGGGCTTCTGCGAGATTGGTGGTGAGGGGCTTGTCGCAAATAATGTCGATTCCGCCATCCATGAAAGCAAGCGCGACATCATGGTGCAGATGGTTGGGAGTGGCTATGACGACGGCATCTATGCCGTCTTCCCGTCGCGCCTCCTTTACCGCCATGTCTCTGTAGTCGGTGTAGATGCGGTCCTTGGATAACATCCACTCCCTACCGGACCGCAAGGCTCGCTCCGGCTCAGATGAAAGCGCTCCGGCAACAATTTCCCAGCGGTTCGACAACCGCGCCCCGTTCGCATGAACCTGCCCGATTAGAGCCCCTTGGCCGCCGCCGACAAACCCCAAACGCAAGCGTCTGGAAGGTAGGGGGAAGGCCTGACCTTGAACCGCATCGCTCATATCTTTGCTCACTCTCAATCAGGTTGCTGTAGCAGATTGGGGCACACCCTCCGGCGTGCCCCGGATCAACCTCATTTATATTGGTCGGCATTGTCCTTGGTGACGAGCACCGTGCCGGTATCAATTACCAAAGGCACTTGCTTGCCGGCCTTGAGATCAACAAGCGTTTGAATCCCCAGACCACCGATTTTCTTGGGCGCTTGCGCGATGGATGCCGTCATCTCGCCCGCAAGAATAGACGTTGCCGCATCAGGATTGGCGTCGTAGCCGACAACCATGACGTCCTTTAGTTTTGCCGCGGCCTTCAAGGCTTCGATAGCGCCGAGCGCCATGTTGTCGTTGGATCCAAAAATGCCTTTGATGTTGGGGTTACCAGCCAAGATACTTTCGGTCACCGAAAGACCCTTTGCCCTATCCCATTCCGCCGTCTGCTCGGCTACAATCTTTAACCCGCAAGCTTCGAACGCGGCTTTGGATCCACCCGCACGGTCCACTCCATTGGTCGTGCTCATAATTCCTTGAAGAATCGCTACCTCCGAACCCTTTGGAAGGTTCTTGCACATATATTCGCCTGCAAGTTTGCCGCCTTCCAAGTTATTGGTCCCGATGAACGGGACCCCTTCGTTGGTACCGGCACCGTCGACAAACACCGTCTTGATGCCGGCAGTCTTTGCCGACTCTATGACTTCCGCGAGGGAATTCGGATCGGTCGGCGCAAGGGCGATACCGTCGACTTTTTGAGCGATCAAGTCTTCCAGCTGGTTGATTTGCGACTGCACGTCGGTTTCAGCAGGCGGCGCAACGACAATAACATCGACGCCCAACTCCTTGCCCTTGGCCTTGGCACCCTCCTCAACCGCAGCCCAATAGGGGTTTCCCGCACCGGGGCCTTTCATGCTGAGGACGAACTTGTCTGCATGTGCGGTTCCGGCCAACGCGAATACACAAATTCCCGCGAGCAACATTTTCTTCATTGATAGGTCCTCCCGACCATAGCGTCCCCTGAATCCAAGCGCCCGTCAGGAGACGGAACGGGCTGTTTCGTGTTCAAAAACGTCCTGATCAGCTGCGGACTCCGGCACGACGTCTTAGGACATCGATGTAAACGGCAAAAATGATGACGAACCCGATTAGGATCATCTGCCAAAACGCGCTGACATTGTTGATGTTAAGTCCATTGCGCAGAAGGCCCATGATCAGGACGCCGGCCAATACGCCGAGGACTGTCCCTCGTCCGCCAAAAAATGATGCGCCTCCGATAATGACGGCCGCTATCGCATCCAGCTCAATACCAATGCCCGCATTGGGGAACCCGCTGTCGGTTCGGCCGGCAAGCAAGAGGCCCGCAAGGCCGGCAAAAAAGCCGCAGATCATGTAGACAAGCACCAGAATTCGATCGACATTGATGCCGGACACACGGGCAGCATGTTGATTTCCTCCGATAGCGTAGATGTGCCTCCCGACATTTGTACGTGCCAGAAAATACCAGAGGCCAATAGCGCATACAGCGACAATAATAAGGCTGGCTGGCAAGCCAGCAGGCGGCGCGAAAATGCCAAAATCGAAATACTTGACGCCGAGATAGCGCACTTCGGGTTGAAGTCCGGAAACCGGTGCCCCAGCGGTGACGAGATAGGTTAGCCCCCGCGCAATGTTGAGCGTGCCGAGGGTCATGATAAACGGATGCGGCAGTTTGAGCCAGGTCAATCCTACCCCGTTTATCCATCCGACCGTCAAGCCTATTGCCGGTCCGATAAGAAGGCATAGCGGCCAAGCGATTCCTGCCTTACTGGCGATAGCAATGCACACCATTGACAGGCCCATCGTGGAGCCCACGGAAAGGTCAATGCCGGCCGTGACGATGACGACGAGCATCCCGAGAGCGAGCAGCGCCAGCGATGCGTTCTGCTTAAGGATATTCGTTAAGTTCTGGGAAGTAAGAAACACGTCCGGTTTTATCGTCGCAAGTCCGATCATCATGGCGATGACGACGAACACGATCCCGTAGGTTTCCATGAAAGAAGCGAGTTTCGGGCTGTAGATCATTTCACTGCACTCTGTCGTGGGCTAGCTGATCATGGTGACCTTTGGTGCCCATGATCCAACCGATTACTTCGTTGCGGGTGGTTTCACCGAGGGGGGCTTCGGCAAAATTCGTGCCTTGAAAGAGTGCAATGACGCGATCGCAGCAGTAGAAAATGTCGTCCATGCGATGGGAAATGATGATGACCGCTACGCCGTGCTCTTTGAGCGACCGTATGAGATCAAGTACCTTTCCGACCTCTTTTATCGCCAACGCCGCAGTGGGCTCGTCCATGATCACAAGTTTCGCATCGAATGCCGTTGCGCGAGCTATGGCGACCGCCTGTCGCTGGCCGCCGCTTAAGTTTTCGGTGTTCTGGTCAATCGATTTTACATGGATTTTCAGCTTATCGAGATGCGCGGCTGCCATCTCCCGCGCTTTGGCGTGGTCCACGATGGTGAGCGACCCAAACTTGTGGCCGGGCTCGCGGCCAAGATAAATGTTTTCGTAGATGGGAAGGTTCCCGGCGAGAGCGAAATCTTGATACACCATCTCTATGCCCAGGTTCCGAGCGTCACGTGGACTCGTGAATTTAACCGGATAACCTTGGTAAATGAGTTCGCCTTCGCTCGGCACATAAAGCCCCGAGAGTATTTTCATCAAAGTTGACTTGCCAGCTCCATTGTCGCCGACGACACCGAGCACCTCTCCTTCCCCTATGTGAAAATTAACATTGTGAAGCGCTGTTATAGCTCCAAAATATTTTGATATGCCCCTTGCCTCGAGAAGCTGCGACCCATTTGCGGGAACATTAGCCATTTATTCCTCCCTTGATACCTCAGTGCAAACCGAACGCCTGCTCTTCACACCATAACGATGCAGACCAATCTCTAGACGATGCGGTCAAGTGAGACAGCGAAGACGCCAGCGGTCCTGCCGTCCCCACTTTCGAAGTCATCTTTCGAATTCTCAGGCGAACGTCGTTTTGAACAAAAATCTCGGGGCCGACAGAACTGCCTTTAATAAGGACGCTCTCGATTACCCTTTATTTTTAATTGCTTGCGGCCACTCCTCAATGCCGTGGATCCGAACTGAAAACATCGCAAGGACCTTCAATAATCGTATTATGCAATTAATTATGCGTCAATGAAAAAATGCAATAAAAGTTGCAATGGATGATAGCGGGAAAGCTTTGCCCTGCGGTCCCAAAATCGGTGTCAATTCAATTGGTCCACCCCTAAGAGAGGCTCTTTATGAAGTATGGTTTTTGAGCCAATAAGGGATAACGAGAATGTCAAGCAAGCGACGCCAAACCCAAATAGTTTGGCGCGAGATGGTTGTCTACCGCTTGTTTTGACGTGGTAGATTGGGTGCCATTCTGCAGCCGTCATCAATGGCACCTCGCCATTGCCTTAAGCTCTCTT
This sequence comes from Phyllobacterium sp. MT110, assembly GCF_058792715.1. Lineage (NCBI taxonomy): Bacteria > Pseudomonadati > Pseudomonadota > Alphaproteobacteria > Hyphomicrobiales > Phyllobacteriaceae > Phyllobacterium > Phyllobacterium sp. MT110. The sequence continues at coordinate 144,860 of NZ_JBXAFE010000007.1, read as the reverse complement.
CTTGCGCCGATAGACATCAGCCACAACAGCAGCAACGATAATACCGCCCTTGATGATCTCCTGATAATACGCGTCGACACGCAGAAATGTGAAACCGGAAGTCATCACACCGAGAATGATTGTGCCAATCACAGTGCCAGTAATGCGGCCCACGCCGCCTGAGAGCGACGTTCCTCCGATAACAGCGGCTGCAATGGCATCAAGTTCATACATTACACCCATGCCGGATTGAGCCGTCTGTGCTCGCGCTGCGGTCACAATTCCAGCCAAGCCTGCAAGAAGCCCTGCAATTGCGTAGACTTTTACGAGATGGGCTTCGACATTGATCCCGGAAACCCTTGCCGCCTGAGCATTCGCGCCAATCGCATAGGTGAATTTGCCGTAACGCGTGTAACGAAGCGCAATGTGGAAGACCACTGCCATAACTAGGAAGACGATGACCGGTACTACGCCACTGCCGATAAAATTGAACTGATCCGTGAGCCCGGATATTGGCTGGCCCTTCGTGTACCATTTGGCAACACCACGCGCCGACACCATCATGCCGAGTGTTGCAATAAAGGGCGGGATGCGGGTGAAGGCAATCAACCAACCATTCAGCAGTCCGGCCAATACGCCGATGATCAGCCCGATACCGATCGGGATAAATGCAGGCAAGTCGGTCATACTGGGATAAATGGCACGGGCCCAGGTCGAGGATTGTGCAAAGCCAGCGGCGATCATGGCAGTCATGCCAACAACCGATCCCGACGAGAGATCGATGCCACCGGTAATGATCACCTGCGTCACACCAATTGCAATGATCCCGATGACGGAAACCTGCAAGATCATGATCGTCAAACGTTGAGGATTAAGCAAAAAGCTCTGTCCAACGAAGAGCCAACCCAACACTTCAAGTACGAGCGCGATAGCGATCAAAACCATAAAGATGTTCAATTCCGGAGGCAAACGTCGAGCGGATGTGGTTCTTTCGGTCTTTTCAGTGACAAGTTGATTGGTGGTCATAGTTGTTCCTTCCAGCCGTCCGCAGACGCTTAGCGCGCAGCCAGTTCCATTATTGTTATTTGGGTGGCTTCTGATCTATCGAGGAATCCGGTGACCCTCCCCTCATGCATCACCATCACGCGATCGCTCATGCCAAGCACTTCCGGCAACTCCGACGAAATCATGATGACAGCCACGCCATCCCTCGCCAGTTCCGTCACGAAGCGATGGATCTCCGCCTTTGCACCAACGTCGATACCGCGCGTAGGCTCATCAAGAATAAGGATGCGCGGATTGGTGAGAAGCCATCGACCGATGAGAACCTTTTGCTGGTTACCGCCCGAGAGGTTTTCGATTTTCTCATGCAAATTCGGGGTCTTTACACGAAGCTTTCGGCTCATTTCCTCACAGGCAGCATAAGCCTGCTTTTCCCGGACGAACCCGCCACTTGCAAAGCGATCCTGCAAAACGGCTATTTGCATGTTTTCAAGAATATTAAGAACCAGCAGACATCCTGTGTCTTTCCGGTCTTCGGTAAGAAACGCCATGCGATTGCGGATGGCGGTTTTGGGACTATCGATGTTGACAGGATTGCCATTGATTTCAATCGAACCGGACGACGCGGGCGTCACTCCGAACACTGCTTCTGCCACATTCGATCTGCCAGATCCTACAAGTCCGGCTATACCGAGTATCTCGCCTGCGCGAACATCAAACGAGACGTCGTGAAACACGCCATTGAGTGTCAGGTTCTTGACAGAAAGGACCGTATCCCCGATCGGCACCTTTTCCTTAGGGAACATCTGTGTGATCTCACGGCCAACCATCATCCGGATAATGTCATCCCGTGTTACATCCGTGGACCTATGCGTGCCGATGTACTTGCCGTCGCGAAAGACCGAGAATTCATCGGCGATCTCGAACAGCTCATTCATTTTGTGGGTAATGTAGACGATCCCGATGCCTTGCGCGCGCAGATCGCGGATGATCTCGAACAGATGACCGACTTCACGCTCGGTCAAAGTCGACGTCGGTTCGTCCATAATGAGAACATCGGACTCGTACGAAACAGCTTTTGCAATCTCGACCATCTGCCGATTGGCGACGGACAGGAGTCGGACTTCCATTTCCGGATCGATGTTGATCTTCAAGCGTTCGAAGAGTTCGATCGTCATCCGGTGCATTTCTCTATGATCGACGAATCCAAACCGGTTCTTTGGTTCTCTGCGGATCCAGATGTTTTCCGCAACGGTCATATAGGGCATCAGGTTGAGTTCCTGATGGATCATGGCGATGCCGTTCTCCAGCGCGTCGAGTGGTGACAACAACCGGATTTCAACGCCTTTGAGTTTGATTGTGCCTTTGTCCGGATGGTAGATACCTGCGAGCACCTTCATCAGGGTGGATTTGCCGGCACCGTTCTCGCCCATCAAGGCGTGAACCGACCCTCGCCTTAATTTGAAAGAAACGTCGTCCAACGCAACGACACCCGGAAATTCCTTGTGTACACCCTCTGCAGAGAGAAGGTATTCGGCATTTGGAATTGTCCTGCTGGCGCGCACGGCGGCCATTGCTGTCGGGCTTATGGTCATTTCTGTCCTCCCAATCACGACCCTGTTGCAATGCGTATTGGGAGCGGGATTGACCCCGCTCCCAACGGCCCAATCACTTCTTGGTCTGATACTGTGAGAGGTTTTCTTTGGTCACGAGCTCGAAGGGGATGTATGTCTTTTTTTCGACAGCCTCGCCTTTGATGATCTTGCGTGCCGTGTCGACCGCACCGCGTCCCTGGCCGGCTGCATTCTGGAACACCGTGACATGTAGATCCCCTGCCGCCACAGCAGCCAGAGCATCTGCCGTGGCATCAACACCGCCAACCACAACGCTATCCATCTTCCGCCCCGAAGCCTTCAATGCCTGTATGGCACCCAGGGCCATTTCGTCATTGTTGGCAATGACCGCATCGAATTCGACACCGGCAGACAACCAGTTTGTCATCAAGTCGAGAGCCGGTGTGCGCATCCAGTTGGCCGACTGTTCTTCAACGACTTTGATGCCGCTGCATTCCGGCGTGGACAGCACATCGTGCGTGGCTTTCGTGCGGCCGCGTTGACCTGTGGTGCCGAGCTGTCCCTGCATGATAACCGCTTTGCCTTTGCCTGCGAGCATCTTGCAGACAGTCTGGGTTTCCAGCGTTCCAGCCTGCTCTTCATTAGACCCGACAAAAGCTTGCTTGTCCGGCAGGCTGTCGACGTTCGACGGTGCATTGTTCACAAAGATCAGCGGAATACCTGCTGCCGCCGCAGTTTTTGAGATCGCTGCGCCAGAGTCGGCGTCGACCAGCATGATAATGATCGCATCAACGCGGGACGCGATGAAGTTGTCCACCTGGCTCTGCTGCTTTGCGATATCACCCTGACCATCCTCGGTCAGTATGGTCACGCCGTCGAGTGACTTGCCGTAGTCCTCCATGCTGTGACGAAGACCGGTCAGCCAGTTATCGTCGAACAATGACATACTGACACCAATGGTTTCGGCATGCGCCGTGCTCGTCAACAGTGCTGCCGCGAGAGCCGCACATGCAAAATACTTCTTCATTCCATTCCTCCTCAGTTGTGCGGACGATTTCAAGCGTCCGCGATTAATGCCAAAGCATCTTCGTTCCGGGAGACGATGCGCCTCCGGTTCTGCCGGTTTCTTCCGGCTTCGTTCGATCTTTCGGTATTCTTGGCATCCGCACGATTTGCGAACAGATACCGTTTTCAGACTAGCTCCTCCCAGCTGTGTCGATCACACGAAGCGTGGTTTTTGCCAGCCTCCATCGTATATTTCGTGGCTATCCACGACAGCGTCCACGAAGGCGACCCCCTTCAATCCGTCATAGGATGTCGGAATGACCTCCTCATCCACAGCTTTACCGCATGCTTTCGATCGGATAACCGATGCGAAAGCAGAGTAAAGATTGGCAAATGCTTCAATGTAGCCTTCCGGATGACCAGGCGGCGTGCGCGTCCGAACCTGGGTGTTCGCAGAGAGATCGTCCCTGCCGCGCTTGACGACGATGGGCGCACCAAACAGCGGGGTGAAATGCAGCTCGTTGGGGTGTTCCTGATGCCAGGCCAAGCTGCCTTTTTCGCCGAACACCCGTAAGCGTAGCCCGTTTGATTGGCCGATTGCCACCTGCGACGACCACAATAACCCGCGGGCACCACCTTCGTAGCGGATCATGACGTGAGCATTGTCATCAAGGGCTCGTCCTTCGACAAAGGTAGCAAGATCGGAAGCCAGCGCTTCGGCTTTGAGACCCGTTACAAATCCCGCCAGATGATATGCATGGGTGCCTATATCTCCGATCGATCCGCCGCGACCGTTTTTTTTCGGGTCTGTCCGCCAGGCTGCCTGCTGGTTTCCCTGCAGTTCAATGCCAGTCGCCATCCACTCCAATGGATATTCAACCTGAACGACCCGAATGCCTCCAAGATCGCCGCGCTGAACCATTGCACGTGCCTCATGGATCATCGGATAACCGCAATAGGTGTAGGTTACGCCGAGGAAAAGACCAGTCGATTGTGCCAACTCATGCAAGGCGATGGCATCTTCCGCGGTTGTTGTCATCGGCTTTTCGCAGATCACGTGAATACCAGCTTCGAGGAAGGCCTTGGCGATCGGGAAATGTGTATGATTGGGTGTGCAAATTGCCACGACATCGATACGATCGGCCCGGGATATTTCTCCCTCCACCATTGCCTTGTAGTCATCGTAGGATCGATTTCGTTCGATGTAGTTTTTCGCCGCAAATGCGTGACCGCGCTCGGCATTGACGTCGAACGCGCCTGCGACGAGTTCGAAATTGTTGTCCAGTCTTGCCGCGAAACGATGGATGCCGCCGATATAGGCACCATCACCGCCGCCCACCATGCCCAGTCTTAGTCTGCGATTTGCAAGGGGTATCCCGGTCATCGCAATACCTCCGAAATTCCAAGGATCTCATGATTGAGCGAGCGGTCAGCTCCGGATTTCACAAAGTCGTCAAAGGCCCGCTCTGAAACCCGAATGATATGATCTGCAATGAATCGTGCGCCCTCAGCGGCACCATCCTCAGAGTTTTTCAAGGCACATTCCCACTCAAGGACGGCCCAGCCATCAAAGTCGTAGCCGGACAATTTGGAGAAAATCGCGCCGAAATCGACCTGACCATCGCCTGGAGACCGGAAACGGCCGGCTCGGCTGATCCACGGCTGGTAGCCGCCATATGCTCCAGTCTTACCCGTCGGGCGGAACTCGGCATCCTTGACGTGGAATGTCTTGATCCGTTCATGGTAATGATCAATGTAGGTCAAATAATCGATCGACTGCAGCACCAGATGGCTCGGATCGTACATAATGTTGCATCTTGGGTGATTTTCGACACGTTCCAGGAACATTTCGAATGTGAGCCCGTCATGCAAATCCTCAGTTGGGTGGATTTCGTAGCATAGATCCACGCCCTCGCTGTCGAACGCATCAAGCAGCGGACGCCAACGTGTGGCCAGTTCATCAAAGCCGTCCGAAATCAAACCGTCCGGCCATTGCGGATATGGATAAAAATAGGGCCAAAGTAATGTTCCGCTGAATGTTACATGGCGATCTACGCCAAAGCGCCGCGAGGCCTTTGCCGCACAAAGGAGTTGGTTCACAGCCCACTCCTGCCGCGCTTTCGGGTTCTTGTGCACCTTTGCGGGGGCAAAAGAGTCCGCGGGAAGATTGAAGGATGGATGGAGGGCAACAAGTTGTCCCTGAAGATGGCTTGCGAGCTCGGTGACCACGAGGCCGTCTTCTTTTAAAATGCCCTTGAACTCATCGACATAATCCTGGCTTTCGGCCGCCTTCTCGAGGTCAATAATCCGCCTGTCCCATGTTGGGATCTGAACGCCCTTGAAGCCCTTATCAGCGGCCCACCCGGACAAGCCTTTCAGCGAATTAAATGGTGCTTCATCGCCAGCAAACTGTGCGAGAAATACCGCAGGTCCCTTGATTGTCTTCATTATAATACCTCGTTCGGCATCAAAGTGGCGATGCGGGGTGTGGGATGCCATCATAGGCTCCCCATATCCCTTGATCGAAATTTATGATTGCGCCTGTCATCAGGCCGGATTCAGAGGACGCCAGAAACGCGATTGCCCGGGCAACCTCAACCGGGTCGATTAACCTGCCGTTTGGCTGGTCGGCAGCTGCCTGCTCAAGCCAGTTTTCTGGTCTGCCGTCCAGGACGCGCTGGGTCCTGTCTTCACCTTCCGATGCCATCCAACCGATATTCAGGCTGTTGATGCGGATACGGTTGCGAAGAACTGCGTAAGCAACATTACGTGTCAGCGTGTCAAGCGCACCTTTGGAGGCACAATAGGCTGTCAAATTTGGCTGGCCGCCCATCGATGACATTGAGGAAATATTGACAATCGTTCCTTCGATCTGCTCGCGCTTGAAAAGCTTGATTGCCTCCTGGATCAGGAAAAACGGCGCGCGTGTATTCACCGCAAACAACATATCGAACAGCTCAGGTGAGGTTTCCAGGATGGTGCCTCTGTTGGTCGCACCCGCAACGTTAATGAGACAATCCAGCCGCCCGAATACTCTGTCTGCTTCCGCAACGACCTTGCGGCAATCATCGATGTTCCCAAGATCGGCTTTCACAAACACGGCCTTACAGCCTAGTTCTTCAAGTGCGGCTACCTGCGCGGCGCCCTTTTCCGTCGAGCGGCCACAAATTACCAAACCTTCCGCTCCCCGTTCCGCGAAAAGCTTCGCGGTGGCGGCACCCAATCCCTGCGTGCCTCCCGTTATAAGAGCAACTTTACCTTTGAATTGACCGTTCATGTCGTTGGTTTCCGCATAACCGAATTGCGCCGATAACAGATTTGGAGAGCCCCTAAATGCCGACACGCTGCTTTTTACGACCGGCTTGCTGGTCGGCCGACGCGACATTCACTTCCGGGCGGGCACTCACTTGGGGTACGCCTACATCCCACCAAGCGTCTCCAGGCGTCCAGGTGAAAGCATCCGACACAATTGTGAGTACAGTTGTCCGGTCTGTTGACTGAGCCCACTCCATGGCGGCTCCAAGATCTGCCAGGCTTTCAACATGGCGCGTCAGTGCTCCCATGGATTCAGCATGCTTGCCGAAGTCCACTGGAAACGCCTCTTTGACCCGGCAATCCTTCAACAGATTGTTGAAGGACGCTCCGCCCTTGGCGTTCTGAAGGCGATTGATGACAGCATAGCCGCCATTGTCACAAACAATCAGAATCATCTTGTGCCCCGAAAGCACTGTGGAATAGATGTCCGAGTTCATCATCATGTAGGTGCCGTCACCGATCATGACGATCGGGGTACGGGTGGGATCAGCCATCGCTGCGCCCCACCCGGCTGCAATTTCATATCCCATGCACGAAAAGCCAAACTCGCAGTCGAAGGTATTGGGAGCTTTGACCCGCCAGTTCTTCATGACTTCACCAGGCAAACCGCCGGCGGCCGTAATCAGGAGATCGCGCTCGCCGGCATGGGCGTTCACGACGGCGACAACTTGTGCGTAGGTAGGTACGGCAGCATTGGTAGGCTTTTGATAACCGTCGAGCGCGGTATTCCATTTCGCAAACTCGGTCCGACCCTTTTGGGTCCATTCTGGTGCGGCCATATAGCCGCTGAGTGCTGCCTGAAGCTCGTTTATACTCTCACGCGCATCGCCAACGACCGCAACCGCGCGATGCTTGTTGGCATCCCAGCGCGCCGCATTGATCGATACGAACGTGGCGTCCGGCGAGAATGCGGTCCAGGATCCGGTTGTAAAGTCCATCAGCCGCGTGCCAACGGCAAGGATTACATCTGCTTGCGCAGCCAATGTATTTGCCGAGGTGGAGCCAACGATACCAATAGGGCCGACATGAGCGGGATGATCATGCGTTACGGTACCCTTGCCGGCGATGGTTTCGCACATCGGTATGCCGTGCTTTTCTGCGAAGTCAGCAAGGGCTGTTTCTGCTCCGGAGTAGCGCACACCGCCACCTGAAATGATCAGCGGACGTTTGGCAGACTTCAAGACTTTGACAGCCTGCGCCAGACTATCCAAATCCGGGCGTGGGCGCGGAGCTCTATGCACTGTTGGCTCGAAGAAGCTCTCCGGATAGTCCCATGCGATTTCCTGCACATCCTGCGGCAGGGCCAGAAATGCCGGACCACAATCTGCCGGGTCAAGCATCACGGCAACCGCTTGCGGCAGGGAGGCAATGATCTGTTCTGGATGGGTGATCCGATCCCAATATCGTGTGACCGCCTTGAATGCATCGTTTACCGTGATCGTCGGATTGCCAAAATGCTCGACCTGCTGCATCACCGGATCGGGACGACGATTGACAAAGCTGTCACCGGCGAGCAGCAAGACTGGAAGCCGGTTGCTGTGAGCAACACCGGCTGCGGTGATCATGTTCAATGCGCCAGGACCGATCGAAGACGCTGCAACCATGATCTGACGCCGCTGCGTCGCTTTCGCAAAACCAATTGCAGCAAGTGCCATCGACTGTTCATTCTGTCCGCGCCATGTCGGCAATATATCTTTAACCGCTTCGAGTGCTTCTGAAAGGCAGGTCACATTCCCATGCCCGAAGATCGCAAAAACACCAGGAAACAGGGGTTCACGCCGCCCCTCAATCTGCGTGAACTGATTGCAAAGATAGCGGACCAGGGCTTGTGCCATGGTTAAGCGGACAGTAGACATATTAATCCTCCCAAACTGGCGCTCCTCGACCAGCCTTGTGCATGGAATATTTATTGCATTAATTTAAATATTGCAAGTCTTTTTGCATTTCAGCTGTGTGTGGCCCGTCCTGGGACCGTTCAGACAATGTGAATCAATCATAGTTTCGATCAATTCGAGCGGCCATGCGCCTCCAAATGCGCGCGGGTACAAACAGCACGGGCTGAACCACACAGAGAACCAATATTGTCATATTTGATTTATTGCAATATTTTTTGCATTGAGTTACTGCAGAACCGCTTGATCAAAACCCCGGGAGGAAATCCGTGTTAAATATCGCCCTTCTCGGCTGCGGTCGCATCGGTAAAATGCACGCAGCCACGATTGCCCGCTCGCCTACCGCGCAGCTTGTTTCTGTTTACGATCCTGTCTTTGAAGCGTCAGAGCAGGTTGGAACGCAATTTGGCTGCGCTGTTGCGCCGAGCGCCGAAGTGGCAATCGCTTCAGCCGATGCTGTGCTTATCGCCACGTCCACACCGACGCACGCAGACCTTATCGAAGCATCAGTACGAGCTGGAAAAGCTGTATTCTGCGAAAAGCCCATTGATCTGTCCCTGGAGCGGGTTATGAAATGCCGGAATGCGATTGCTGCCCATTCGAGTGTCGTTCAAATCGGGTTCAACCGCCGTTTCGATCCGGGACATCGCGCAGCGCGTGAGGCCGTACGCAATGGTGATATCGGAGACCTGCAACAGATCATCATCACATCGCGCGATCCTGGACTGGCCCCATGGGGTTACTTGCAGGCATCAGGCGGAATTTTCAGAGATATGACCATCCATGATTTCGATCTCGCGCGCTTTATGCTCGACGAGGAGGTGGATGAAGTATTTGCAACTGGAAGCGCACTTATCGAGCCAAGACTTGCCACGGAACTTAATGATGTCGATTCCGTAATGGTGGTTATGCGGACAGGGAGCGGCAAGCTATGCCACATCAACAACTCGCGCCTGGCCACTTACGGTTATGACCAGCGCATTGAGTTGTTTGGCTCCAAAGGCATGGTGATTTCTGACAATCGTCGCGCCCACGAACTGAAGCGCTTTGGGGCAGTAACTACAGCCGCAGGCGAGCCTTATCTTAATTTCTTCATTGAACGTTATGTTGAAGCGTTTTCCGCGGGGCTCGAAAGCTTCATTGAAAAGGCTGTCAGCGGCGGAAAACCGGAAGCAACGTTTGATGATGGAGAGCGGGCGCTTGCGCTCGCCGAAGCGGCAGTCCTGTCTTTGAAAAAAAAGCGCTTCGTGAAGGTGTCTGAAGTTTCCTGACGAATGCGCCAAGCGCCGTTCGCAGGAACGGCGCTTGTCAGATCACACCTTCCGGCGTTGATTTTCCGTGACAGTTGGAATGTGCGGCGTACTTTCGCCATCTTCCTGGAGGGACGCCGCAAGGGCTATCGCGATACATTGGGTGATGCACATGGGTGCCGCCAAAGAGCGCGAAAATGAATACTCGTCTTCCGGTACCGTGAACAAGACCTTCGCACTCTTCGCCAAAGGAGACAGCTGGCTGTCAGTGATGGCGACCATGGGCGTACCGTTGCTCGCGGCAACGTCGGCGATCGAGACCACTTCCTTGGCATAGTGCCGGAAAGAGATCGCTACGAGTACGTCTTTCTTGCCCATGACCTGAGCCATTTCAGGAGCAAGACCACCGGCCGGATCAAGCAGGACAACCCTGCGTCTCAGCATTGAGAGAACATACCGCAAAAAACCGGCAATCGGTTCAGAGCGAAGTTGTCCGGCAATAAAAATCGTATCGGCATTTTTCAGCAATTTTGCGGCATCTGCCAGAGACTTTTCCGTAACTGCGTTCAGCAATTCCTGCAGCGTTGCTATATCCCGCACCACCAGATCGTGCAGAAAGCCTAGATTGCCTTTGCGTTTGTTCTTTTCCAAATCCGCATCGAGAGCGCTGATGCGTTCCCGGTATCCCGGCGCAGCAGTCGACAGTCTTGTCTGGAATACACCCTGCAGCTGCTTGAAACCGGAAAACCCGAAGTGCTGCGCGAAGCGCACAAGAATCGAGGGGTGTGCGCCAACTTGTTCGGCAATCGTGTTAATCGACTGCATGGCGACTACATTTGAATTCTGCGTGAGAAACCTCGCGACTTGCTGGAACCTGTCGCTCAAAGAAGGATATGCTTCCGTGACAGCGTTGACGAAACTCTCGTAGTTCGCCAATCGCGGTTCGGATTGCTCAGAATTCTTTACCCTTGGCATGAAACAGAACCTCTTCATTGTTAGCCGCTCACGCGAGCCAAGCCAGCCGTTTAAGTCGCTGTCACTTAACAAGGAAGCACCGTGCCAGTTTGATTATTGCAATTTTTCCTATTTCGCAACATTCCATGTTCACAGCAGGTTGATCGAGCCGTGTGTTGTCCGATCTCTGAACAGTTGGAAGAACCGGTGCACCCGAAAGTGCACCGGGGACAATCAATACGGAGCGTCAGGAAAATAGTACTCTACCGCATTATCCTTTGTGATCAACGGGCTGCCAAGAACATACCGACCATTGATCGGGGCTTGCGTGGCAAATTTCATGGTCACCAATTCAATCGCGGGAATAATAAGCGTCGGTGGATAAAAAATATCGGCGTCAACCATGTCGTGCCCATCCTTGACGAGTTTAACGACCTTGTTCATGCCAGATCCGCCAAGAACGGTGACATTCTTGCGGCCGGCCTGCTTGATAGCCTCGATGGCACCAAGCGCAGCATCGTCATCCCCAGCCCACACACCGTCGATCTTTGGGAAGCGCTGCAAATAATCCTGCATAACTTCAAAACCCTTGTCGGGATTCCAATTGGCGTATTGCATGTCGAGGACGTCGATCTTCGTGCCCTTCAATGCGGCATTGAAGGCTTCGATGCGAATGTTATCGATCGCGGTCGGTATTCCCCGCATAACGACAATCTTGCCACCGTCCGGGAATTTCTTTTTGAAGTATTCCGCAGCTGCACGCCCGTACTGCGGATTGTCGCCTCCCACGTACAGATCTTCAATGCCCTCTTCGCCCAGTCCCCGGTCGACGGTTGCAATAAAGATACCCTTGGCTTTTGCGGCCTTCACCGGTTGGGTCAAGGGATCAGATTCAAATGGCAACACAATAAGTGCATTGATGTTGCGGGCGACCATATCCTCTATATCATTGACCTGCTGGGTCGCACTGGATGATGTCGTCAGAACAAAATCGACATTCGGGAAGGCCTTCTTCATGGTGTCGATCGTTCGCTTCGTGTGGTAATTCAGACCACCAGTCCAGCCGTGCGTTGCAGCTGGTATGGAGACACCAATAACGGCATCTGCAGCATTTGCCTCTATTCCCCATCCCGCGATCATCATTGCTGCCGCGACAAGAGCCGTTTTCAAACTTCTTAGCATGATAGTTCCTCCCTTATTTAGACAACCCAACCCTTCCAGACTCATGCAAAAGTCCGGCAAGCTCTTCATTAGTGACAGTGTTCGTCGTTCAGCCTTGTGAGCGATCCCGCTGCAGGAGAACTGCGATAATTATGATCGCCCCCTGGAATGCCCCGTTAAGATAGGGGCTGACAAAGCCAGTGAGGTTCAGGATATTGCTGATGAACCCGAGGATAAGCACCCCGACAACCGTTCCCCATATGCGGCCAAAACCGCCACTCAGAGCAGTTCCGCCAATGATGACGGCCGCGATGGCTTCCAGTTCCCACATCAATCCCGTCGAGGGTGTTGCCGCGCCGAGGCGTGGAACATAAATGACCGTGGCGACTGCCACACAGAAACCTTGAATGACGTAGGTCAGGATTCGGACGCGGTTAACGGGAATTGCTGAATAAAGGGCGACATGACGATTGGAACCAATCGCGGCAACGTGCCGCCCAAACCGCACACGTCTCAAAACCACTTCGCCGATAACAGCCATGACAATGAGAACGATGATCGGAACTGCGATCCCTCCCACCTGCCCATAGTAGATTGGTCTCGCGGCATCACGCAGGGAGAAGTCCAGCGAAATGGAACCACCATCGGAAAGCCAGGTAATAATTGAGCGGAAGATGCCCATTGCGCCAAGTGTGACAATGAATGCTTCGACTCTGCCCTTCACAATCATGTAGCCATTCAGGAACCCCGCAGCTGCGCCCACAAGAATGGAGAACAGTATTCCTGCTGAAATCAGCAGCCAACCGGATCCAAGAGCCCCTACCGAGTGATTGAGGAAAAGAATGGTCACACCTGCGACCAATGCGGATAGCGAGCCGACCGACAAATCCAGCCCGCCCGCTGTAATCACGAATGTGGCACCAATCGCTATGATGCCGATAATGGCACTTCGCGTGAAGACATTTGACAAGTTCTCGGCACCGAGAAAGGTACCGCTTGTCAAAGCGCCGATTATCATGAGCAGGATCAAGGCGATGAGCGGGCCCATAGCCTCCAATGTCCGAGTTATGGTCAGACCAGAGCCTGTCGGGGCACCTGTGGTATTAAGTGTGACGTCAGACATGGGTTAGCTCCTCCTGCAAGCCCATTGCGAAGCGGATAATCTCGCTTTCCTGTATTTTCTCTCCCGTCAGCTCGCCGGAAATCTGCCCCCGTCGCATGACAACAACACGGTCCGATAGTCCAACGATCTCTTGCATTTCCGAGGAAATGACGACGATGGCTTTGCCTGCATCGGCGAGCCTGGCGATGATTTCGTAGATTTGTTGTTTGGCTCCGATGTCCACGCCTCGCGTCGGCTCATCGAAAACGACCAGATCAGGATCTGTTGCGAGTGTCTTCGCAATCAGGATTTTTTGCTGATTGCCACCGCTGAGCGAACCAGCAGTTGCGTTATAGTTCCCCGCCCGGATATCGTATTCCTTCACCACGGTGACCAGGTCCAGATTCTCCACGCGATGACTGATCCAATTGCGGCCACTCAGCGCTCCCTTTGTCAGCGCAATATTTTCAGATAGTGACTTGCCCAGCAGGAGGCCCTTCCCTTTCCGGTCCTCGGTCAGGTAGGCAAGCTTCAATTGCCAGGCCTCCCGCGCATGCGGCAGCGCACGGCGTTGCCCGTTGAGTTCGAATGAGTGACACGACGCGGAACGCAAGCCGAGAAGTGCCTCGAACAATTCTGTCCGCCCTGACCCCACAAGTCCGGAAATTCCGAGAACTTCCCCCTTGTGGATCGTCAGGCTGGCATCAATAACCGCATTCGCAGAGTTCAATCCGATCACGTCGACAAGGATTTCACCCCTCGTTTTTGTCTTTTGACGAACCGGATAGATTTCCGACAATGGCCGACCGACCATGGCTTCGGCCATTTCATTTTCAGATATTTCGCTTGCCCTTGCCACCCGCACAATCTGGCCATCCCGCAGCACGGCGATCCTATTGGCGATAGCCTTCACCTCATCGAGACGGTGCGAGGTGAAAACGACCGAGCCCCCCTCGTCGCGGAACAGTCGGATGCGATCGAAAAGCTGGTTTGCTTCTGTCCCCGACAAAACCGCCGTTGGTTCGTCCATAAGGATTAGCTTAGGTTCTCGCGCAAAGGCTTTGGCAAGCTCGACCATCTGCCAATCAGACACAGGCAGATCTTGCAACCGAGCACGCGGTGAAACGTATGATCCGAGTTTTGCCAAAATATCAGCGGAAGCCTTCTCCATGGCTTGGCGATCTGTAAAAATCCCTTTGGTCAGTTCGCGTCCGAGAAAGACGTTCTCGGAAACGGTCAGATGCGGAGCCAAACAGAATTCCTGATGCACCATAACCACACCAGCCCGCTCGGCTTCCCGGAGAGTCTGCGGGGCACGTTTTCCTTCAAAATCCATCGTGCCGCTCGATTGGGGTGCAAGCCCGGCAATGATACGCATCAGGGTTGACTTGCCAGCACCGTTCTCGCCGACCAGAGCAAGAACCTCGCCCTGCTCGACAGACAGGTCTATCCCCTTCAGGACGGGAACATCGCCGTACGATTTGAAGAGCTGGGTGAGCGCAAGCATCGGCATCGTCAAACGCGCGCCGCTACTAGCGTCTGATGGCCGATCTCAGCGTGGTTGACGACCAGAGCCGCGCTCAAATTACCATTGAAATAATCGATAATATTGGCAGCGGCAGAAACGGCCATCCTCCGCCCGCACGCTTCCGTTAGCCCAGCGTTGTGGGGTGACAGGACTACCCGCTCGCAAGCAAAGAGAGGATTTCCGGAAACTGGCGGTTCCTCGGTGAAAACATCCAGCCCGGCAGCACCTATCCGATTTTCATTCAAAGCAGCGAGCAATGCCTTTTCATCGACCAGGCCACCCCGTGCCGTATTGATGAGGATCGCAGACGATTTCATCAAAGCCAGTTCGCGCTCTCCGATAAGTGCCAGAGAGCCAACCTTTGGTACATGGAGGGAAACCACATCCGCGACGCGAAGACCATCTTCCAATGTATCAACGGGATGAACACCACGTGCAAGAATGCTCGAAGGATCCTGAAAACGATCATGTGCCAGGACATTCATCCCCAATGCAGCGGCAATTTGGGCGAGACGGCGACCGATACGTCCAAAACCAACAATCAGCAATGTTCCGCCATCCAATTCGACTGCATCGAGCGAATTGCGATAGTTCCAATCGCCTTGCCGCATTTTCTGATCAAACAGAACGGTCCGACGTGCCGCCGAGAGCATGAGCATAGCCGCGTGTTCTGCAACCGCACGGGAATTCACGTCACCGACCACTGCCAGCGGGATTTGTCGCGCGTTGAGGGCCGCGACATCGACAGAGTCGTACCCAACGCCGTGCCGGGATACAATTTTCAGGTTGGGTGCTGCGGTGACAAACGCGGACGACAGCGGCTGCGTTCGGATGAGCAATGCATCTGCGGTTGGTAGATAGGGCTCGTAACTGGCGGCAGTGACATCTTCAACGTAATCGACTTCGATTCCCGGCGCATTTTGCAGGAGAGACAGCCCGTCCGCGTGGATCTTTCCAGCGACAACAACTCTTGGCATGCTCAATACCCTCCCCGGTCGAGCTTGTTTTCAGGAAGCGCGTCCACCACGAGTTCCCTGAATTTTCTCACACTTGCATCGGCTGCCCCCGCCATAAGGCGAACGTCGTTCGAAACGGTGACCAGATCAAAGCCCCATCCAACGGCTTTTGCGGCATACTCCGCTGTTCCGTTGTGAAGAGCTGCGCGTTTACCCGCCTTGTGTGCGGTGTGGAGAATATGCTGGATCGCCGCAATCATTTCGGGCTCACTCCGATCGAAGCCGGGGGCATACTTCCTGCCTTGAAGTCCGAGCGTGAGGTCGGCTGGACCTATGTAAACACCGTCAAGTCCGGGCGTAGATAAAATGTCGTCAAGATTTTCATATGCCTGCGCGGTTTCGATCATCGCGAGGCAGATCATCTCGTCGTCGGCCTCGTTTGCATATCCCGTTCCGGTAGAGAACAGAGCCCGGCTGGGCCCGAAGCTGCGAACACCATGCGGCGGATAGCGGACGTAAGAAACCAGGCGCTCGGCTTCCTCCCTCGTGTTTATCATGGGGCAGATGACACCATAGGCGCCCGCGTCGAGCGCCTTCATGATGTCAGCTGGGTCGAGCCAGGGAACGCGAATAAGAGGTGCTACACCGCTTGCGCGCATGGCCTGCAACATCGGGACGGCGCCATCATAGCCAACGATCCCATGCTGCATGTCAATAGTGATTGAATCGTACCCTTGAGCGGCCATAATTTCCGCACTGAATGAACTCGCAATCGACAGCCAGCCATTGAGCACCGGCTTTCCATCGGCCCAGCGGCTTTTCACACCATTCTTGATCATTTGCGGATTCCTTAAACCATCATCTGTGAGAGCTTGACGTTGGAGTAGTCGAGAATTCCCTCGATGCCGCCCTCACGGCCCATCCCGCTTGCCTTGATTCCGCCGAAGGGAGCTTCTGCTGCTGCCAGGGCGAAGCTATTCACACCGACCATGCCCGCCTGCAGCCGGGCAACCGCATCACGGGCCCGCGCCGCATCCCGGCTGAAGACATAGGCAGAAAGCCCCATCTCCGATGCGTTGGCGCGCTCAATCACTTCATCCGTATTTGAGAAGGACGTGATTGCCGCAATTGGCCCGAAATTTTCCTCAGCAAGTGCCTTGGCATCGTCAGGCAAGCCCGTGATCACAGTAGGTTCGAAGAAGTATCCGGTATTCAGTTCAGCGGGACGGCGTCCGCCAGCAAGTATCTTTCCGCCCCTGTCACGCGCATCTGCAACGACTTCCTCAATAGCATTGATGCGCCGCTGATTGATCAAAGGCCCCATCTGCGTTGTCTCGTTGAGGCCATGGCCAAGCTTGAGCGCACGTGCGCGGGCGGCGAAGCCTTCTGCGAAAGAGTCATGCAGGGATTCGTGAACGTAAAACCGATCGGGCGTGACACACACCTGACCGCTATTGGCATATTTTGTGGGCACTGCAAGATCGAGCGCGCGCTCCAGATCAGCATCTTCGAAGACGATCATTGGAGCATTCCCGCCAAGTTCCATGCTCACACGCTTCACAGTTTGCGCACTGTCCCTGATCATTTGCTGTCCAACTTGCGTTGATCCGGTCAAAGACACTTTTCTGACAACGGCCGATGCCATTATCGGTCTGTAGGTATTGGCAGTAGGACCGATCAACAGGTTTGCCACACCCGCCGGGATTCCAGCTTCCCGAAGGCAGTCAAACATAGTCATCGCGACGCCTGGCACCTCAACGGAGGGCCGTACAATCACGGTACACCCGGCCGCAAGAGCCGGCGCAACCTTGCGTGCTATCAAAGCTGCGGGAAAGTTCCACGCGGTAAAGGCTGCGACAACGCCAACTGGTTCATGGGTAACTTCAAGCCGTCCACCGGGCAATCTGCTTTCAATGATCCGACCGTAGATGCGGCGGGCTTCTTCCGCATACCAGCGAAATTGATCCACAGCGAGATTCCATTCACGGCCGGCCTGCGCAAAGGGTTTACCGGTCTCAAGCGTCATGCGCCGAGCCGCCTCGACTTCGCGGCGGATCATCGTGTCAGCAACTTTATGAAGTAGATCGGCACGTGCCCAGGCGGCTGTCTCGCGCCATTTGACCAGAGCCTGTTCGGCGGCAGCAATTGCTGATTGCGTGTCTTCCGCGCTTGCGGCAGGAACAATGCCGAGCACTTCTCCGTTACCCGGATCCGTGACTTCCGTGCTTGCCCCTTTCACCGGACCGGACCACGCGCCGTCGATGAAAAGCCCGTAAGATGTATACATGTCTCCTCCTCGCGGTGAAGGCCGTTTCGGCCTAGCGCCGTATGCAATTATTATTTCAAATTAGCAAATTAAGCAATTTTTATTGCTAGTCAAGTTATATTTGAATCGCAAATGCTGGGGATTTGCGCATCTGGGTTGCTACAACTTGTAAGTATAAAGTTTCACAGGGGTAGCCCAGCCGTTCTGCCGAGGCGTCACAATGGCTGCCCTTGAGGCATGGGCAAACAGGATTCGTTATTAAACTATTATTGCAATATTTCATATACCGCAAGTTAAATTGCAAACCGCACCGTGACGCAAGCCGCAACCTTCAACCCGCAGGCACAATAGACATGACGTAATCCGCGATCAGCTTCAGCGACAAAAAGAGCAAGGTGATCTGAATCAGCAGATAGAAAATACCCTCGGGCAAAAGACGCGTCAGTTTGGCACCAACGAACGTTCCCGTAATTGCTGCCGGCAGCAACCATAATGCTAGCGTCGTATCAAACTTCGAGAACTGCTGGAGTTCCCAATAGGGTATTATCTTGGCAGCATTCACGATCGCGAAAAGAATGGTTGAAGTTCCTGCGAATTTCATCTTTTCAAGGTGCTGCGGTAGCACGTACATCTGAAACGGGGGCGCGCCGGAATGAGAGACGAAGCTGGTCAAGCCCGTGAGTGTACCCCAGAAGACGCCCCCGGGGATGTCTGCGGGCTTTACAGTCTTCCTGTATTTCGCGCCAAACCACGCGTTGAAACAGAACAGAATACCGACAAGCCCAACAAGCATTCCGATGAACAGACTTGAGAGGTTTGCGCTAAACATCCACCCTAACCCCACACCAGCGAGCGCTGCTGGCGTAAGGATCACGAGATTCCTGGCGGAATAATTTTTCCGATAGAGATATAGCCCGACCATATCGCTGATCACATAGAGTGGTAGCAACAAAGCTGCGGCTGTCACAGGCGATATGACCAAGGCCATAAGCGGCACAGCCAGTGTCCCGACCGATGGCAGGCCACCTTTCGACAAACCGACGAGAAACGATGCAACCACCGCAATCGCCAATATTGTTGGAGTATGCTCAATCATTCAGTTCATCCAGTCTCGCCGGGAAGCCCGCGCCAACTTCAAGATTAAAAAGCGTTCATACCGGGCGCGATGGCAGCCGAAGCTCCGTTCGTTGCCATGTTCGCAATGCGCTGACGATCTGTTCTGCAAGACAAGTCGCTACAAGTCCATCCCACGACGTTGATGCATCTTCTGAAACTTTTCCTAGCCGAAGCGCATCCACCCAGGCCTGACCTTGAACACGATATGCGTCCGCAAATCGAGGGATCCAGTTCGGCGGAAAGCCTGCCATTTCAGCATCGCCGCGTTTGCTATGCGTTAACGCCGGTTGCGCCAAGGAAACGGTGCCATTGGAGCAGACTGCCTCCGCTTGGACGTGATAGCCATAACTGGCATTCACGAAGACTTCTGCGGATACAACTGTGCCATTGTTCATTTCCAATATGAACAAAAGCGGGTCGGCAATACCGCTATTCCCAATACCGGCACAAGGGATGACAGTGGCCGAAATGAACTCAGCTGATAGCAACCACCGACAGATATCGATCTCGTGGACGAAGGCAGACGGATCGGCCGGATGGTTATGGGAAGCGCAGTACTCGACTTTCTCCCGCGATTTTCTTCTTCCATCACACAACCTCCACGGCAAGCCAAGTCCCATTCCGCGATGAGTTCTGGATGGTTTCAACCAGCGTTTGGATGCGTAGTCCGGCGCGGAAATTAAAAGGTTCGGGGCGAATGCCGGCGATGGCTTCCAGGTAGCCGGCGACCTCAATCGCCTTGAGGTCGTTAAACCCCAGCTGATGACCGGGCGCGACGCAAAAGCGACCGTAAGGCACGTGATCCGGCCCCGCCTCAATGCGCCGGAAGCCCTGTCTGCCCTTCGTATCGCCCGTTGAATAGTAATGCAGTTCATTGAAACGTTCTTGAGAAAAGGCCAGCGCCCCTTTAGTGCCGTAGACTTCAAAGTCATGCTGCATCTTTCGGCCTGTCGCGATCCAGTTTCCTTCAACGGAACCGCTGGCCCCGTTTTCGAACCGCAGGAAGGCGCGTCCAACATCATCCGTTTCAACTGATTGCATTTCGCCTTTTCCGTCTGGGCGGCTATCGATCATCGTAACGCAATCACCCATGACACGCGTAATCGGGCCGAGCAGGAATTCTGCTGTAGCCAAGGCGTGGCTGCCAATATCCGCCAGCGCACCACCACCTGCCGGGTTATGCCGGAAAGTAAACGGTCCGCTGGCATCAGCCATATAATCTTCCGCGTGAAGACCGCGATAGCCACGAATTTCCCCAAGTTCCCCACTGGCAATCATCTCACGCGCGAGACCAAGCATCGGATTGCAAAGGTAATTGAAGCCAACCTGCGTTTTTATCGACGCGCGTTCGGCCGCCTCGGCCATCTCCCGGGCGTCGGCGGCGAGTGGTGCCAACGGCTTTTCACAATAGACATGCTTTCCTGCAGCAATGGCTGCCAGAGCCATTTCTTTGTGGAAGGCATTAGGCGCGGTGATATCAATCACGTCGATCGAGGGATCGTGCACCATTCTGCGCCAATCGTCGGTTGCTTCCGCAAATCCAAGTGAGTCACGTGCTGCCTCAGCCTGAGCCATTGTGATATCGGCGATACATGCCAGTTCGATTTCATATGGCAGATCGAACACGCGCTGCGCCGCTGCAAAACCGAAGACATGGGTCTTGCCCATGAAGCCTGATCCAATGAGACCCAGCCGAAGTTTATTCTTCATGCTTTTTTTCCTTGAGATGATTGTAACGATGCCCGGCCAGGTCACCGTGCCACGCGGTGGCCTATCGCCGATATCGCCAAAGTGAGAAGCAACTGGCGGCTCCAAACCATGTTCAGTGGAGTTGCTTTACGCAGCTCGTTTTCCGGCCTGACTGAGCAACGCCTCTGTCAGTTTCTGTTTGGTCCACCCTTCCTGAACGGCTTGGGTAAGCAGGTCCTGTTGGGCTGGAGGAGCAAGTCCACCTAGAGGGGGATCGCTGTCCAGGTTTGTTGGAAATGGATAACCGTCCGCTGTTGCGGCAATGACGGCCTCGCGCGCGCGAGTTCCCAAGCTGGCGAGATAAGGAAATACGGCCAGGCACATTGCAGCCCTATCCAGTGTTTCCATGTGTTTTGCGAAGGGTGAAACCACCTGCAGAAGGTTCACAAGCCTGATCACATTCGATGTCTGGTTTGCACCCGCTGCGTGAAACAATGCAGGACTGAAAAAGATGACATCGCCTTTTTCAAGCGGAAGTTGAACGCAGTTAGCCTCAAAATAATCTCGAAACTCTTGTTGCGACGTAGCGAGATAGCCGGACAAATAGCGCTGGGAATGCGGCAGCAGTTTCGTCGTCCCGCTTTCCACTGGCATATCGCAGTGCGCAACCCCGCCCTGAAGAACGAGGCCTTGACCGAAAGCATGGACGTGGGCTGGAAACTGGCTCATCTGCTGCGTGGTCATGAAGCCAAGATGGAAGTCTCGGTGAACCGCCTGCGCTTTGCCGCCGGGGCGAACCTGATTGACCTGTGTTGCTATCTGGTAGCCTGGTCCCAACCAGGACCGGCACGCCAAATGGATGATCGGATTTGCCATGTAATGCGCATATACTTCGGGTGCACGCAGGCACAGCTTTTGCAGACTGTTCCAGATGCGATCGTTCGCGCCAGTTGCCGCAAAATGATCGCCTATCGCTGCACCCTGCGCACGTTCCTCGGCAATGATCATCTGGAAAACACTCGTCGCCATATCGAGAACCTTAGTATCAGCAAAGGCTCCCCGAATGACGATCACCCCGGGACCTTGTCCAATGGCACGCACCCATTCCGGGCCATGGACATCGTCCACGTCCTTCCCCTCGTAAATTGGAATTTTGGAGATAATCTCACGCGCCAGCGGATAGTCGGCTGCCAAAGTATCAGTTTCCACCTCTGACCGAAAATCGGAAAGATTTGTCTTCATTATCGGCTCCTCCTCAGCCCACACTTTTTAAGTTCCCTTACAAGAGCGCCTTCACGGTCGCTTTCATGGGCTTCATTCACCTGTTCAAGGATCGCAAAAAACCGTAGCTACGTTGTCGTTGTAACGACTGATTGGACCTCGACCCGAAAGAGTTCCACTACTCCCTATCCTTAATGCAATATTTTTTGCAAGTTTCTTGATTTGTCAATATTTATTTTGTAACAATCCAGCATGCGGGAGAATGGCGATGCACGATTGCGGCAATCTGATAGCTGGCTCGTAAGGGCTTAACCCTCTAAAGATTTACACCAATCAAGTATGGAAATTGTGTCGGAGTAAGAAATGAAGGCCAAACTTGGGATAGCCCCCATTGCATGGTGGAACGACGACTTAGCCGAGTTGAGCGGGGATATTTCCCTGGAGGGCTGTTTGGCGGAAGCGCGTCAAGCGGGCTTTACCGGAATGGAAACCGGCAGGCGGTTCCCGATGGATGCGTCGATCCTTGGACCAATTCTCCAGCAACATGGAATAAGTGTCTGCGGTGGTTGGTTTTCCGGGCAACTGCTTGATGGAGATATCGCAGCTGAAAAAGAACGCATCGCCGAGCAGATGGCATTGTTCAAGGCAATGAATGCACCCTGCATCGTTTATGGCGAAACAGCGGGCACCATTCAGGGTGATCGCAATGCCCCGCTTTCGACGAAGCGGAAACTGTCTGAAGACCAGATCAAGGTTT
Organism: Phyllobacterium sp. MT110; assembly: GCF_058792715.1. Taxonomy (NCBI): domain Bacteria; kingdom Pseudomonadati; phylum Pseudomonadota; class Alphaproteobacteria; order Hyphomicrobiales; family Phyllobacteriaceae; genus Phyllobacterium; species Phyllobacterium sp. MT110. The sequence goes on along the minus strand of NZ_JBXAFE010000007.1, from coordinate 122,093 downwards.
ACGGCCGCAAAATGACGGAATTTGGTGAATGGTGTGCGGATCAGGGAATGCCGATCTCATACCATCATCATATGGCTGCGCCGATTGAAACGGAAGAAGAACTGGACCTGCTCATGAAGCACTCGGGCGAAGGCCTGCCGCTTCTGTTCGATGCAGGGCATATGGCATTTGCCGGTGGTGAAGTACTTCGGGTGATCGACAAACATCATAACCGCATTTCTCATGTCCATACGAAAGATGTGCGGATGGATGTAATCAACGCGCTGGACCGCACAAAAGAGAGTTTCCTCGACGCGGTCGTAAAAGGTGCATTCACAGTACCCGGAGATGGCACACTCGACTTTGTTGCGATTGTCAAAAAGTTGGCGGCCTATGGCTATGAAGGTTGGTTTGTAGTCGAAGCCGAACAGGACCCGATCCAAAACCCGCCGTTGAAGATGGCTCAAATAGGACACCAAGAACTCATGCGGGTGATGAATTTAGCGGGATACGAAGTTGAATAGGAAATGCAAACAAAGAACAGTTCCTTTGTAAATGCCGATAATCGGCAGATTGGGGTGGTTTTGATCGGAGATAAAAAATTCCATTCATAATGACGGAACCTCAAGACGATCTTCTTGAGATCGCGCTTAGCCTCACTGCCCGAACGTGACGGATTGGTCCGACATATGGGGCGGTGTTCGATGGTCTGGTGCCTGAGTAGTTTGGCATACCGCTCTCCATGCGTAAAGGCGGCTCTGACGAACCGCCTTTACGCATGTATTAGGCTAGGACCGTTTTTGAGACGGAAGATTGCCAATGGATATCAATATCCTTGGTTATAATGACGATGACCATGTCGATAATCACGATTACCGCGATGACCATTCCAATTGCCGTGACGATCGCGACGGTTGTCATAGTGTGGACGGCGACGATCACTGCGATCCCATCCATGACGATTATGCGAGCGACGATCGTTATAATGTAGTCGGCGCTTTTCCTGGTATTGGACCTGCTCGATGTTGCTTACCGCTGGCGTCGCTTGTTGTAAAACGGGACCAGCAAACGATGAGACCACCGAAGTAAGACCAACCAGTGCGACGATGAAACCGCCGGTAATTAGCGAAACAAGTTTTTTCATGATATCTCCTATCAATACGATAATGAGCTACCTGCATCTTTGTTCCTTGTTGCCGCGGGAAAAGAATCGTTAGCTCCTCGCCTGCACTTCAAAGTATACTGCAATCCTAGCCGGATTGAGCGGCATCACTCGGTGCGCTGATTGAACGTCTCGCGGACTGAAAGAGCTTAAGCATCAATCTATTTTTCCTTGAACGGCTAGCGTCGCCTTGCCATTTGAAGCGGTATTTACAGTCATGAGCCCGAACCCGGCCACCGATATCACGTCGCACCGCTACAAGGCCAATGAACATTAAACGGGCACAGATATACGGATAAGAGAAGCGATTTTAAATATTGTAGAATTTCCATTGCTACTAATCCAAGCACGTGAAATCCTTCACCGTTTCGACGTCAAGCTCATCCTAAAAATATATGGGCTACATACGTTTTTTCAAGCTTGGAGAGGCTGCAATATCTGTGCCCATTTAATGTTCAGAGCCAGGATCCTTCGTCGAGCCTGACCAGAGAGAAACTGCGCCATGCATTGGCCGCCGGGCGCTCCTGAGCAACGGCTCCCTCTTGGCAGCAGGCTTTCTTAGAGCGTCCCACCTGACAAAGTCAGCTTACCGCAGGCGCTAGTCATGGCTAAAATGTGAAAGAGGATAAAATGAAGAGACTAGCTTCCGGTGCCAATTATGTTCGATACGGTCTCGGCAAGATCGCAGTGATCGCGCTGCGGGATGGCTATATCGATATGCCCACCAGACGCTTGCGCCAAACGGGAAACCAACCGTTCAAAGACCTTCCCGACCAAGTGGAATTGGTCGGTGGAAAGCTTCGACTGTCCGTTAACGCATTTCTGATTGTTGACGGCGACGAGCATATTCTGATCGATACGGGAGCGTCGAACTCTTTGGGCCCGACGATGGGCGAACTTCTTCGCGCACTCGGGGACGCCGGTGTCAAACGTGAAAAAATCGGCACGATCGCATTGACGCACACTCACGAAGATCACGCCCATGGTTTGGTGGCTGCGGATGGTTCGGATGCGTTCCCAAATCTCCAGCGGCTTTTCGTTCCAAGAGCCGAAATCCCGCTATTCGACAAGATCGGGAGGGTTGCCCGGTTCCGCGAGCTTCGCGCACCGATCGACGATGGTTTCAAGCTAAGCCCGAGCGTCACGGCCGTAGGCGCCCCCGGCCACGAGGTCGGCCACACCACATACGAGATATCGAGCGCCGGCGAAACGCTGATCATCTGGGGAGACATTGTCCACGTACAGTCGATCCAGTTCGACAGGCCGGAACTGACATGGGAGTATGATGCCGACCAGGATATGGCCCGTTCCAGCCGTTTATCGATGCTACGCCTTGCCACACGTCCGAACGTATATGTGGCTGGAGCACATCTTGACTCTCCGGGTGTTGGCAAAGTGAGCGAGAACGGCTCGACATTCAGCTACGTTCCACTATAGAATCGCTGAGACCCACCCGAGCGTGGTAGGCTCAATTCTACTTTAGAAGACACCAATCGCGACGCCTGGTGACCGCAGTGCGCCGTCGCCATCCTTGCCGGAATCCGAGCCTTGATTTCGAACCGGGTGGATCGTCTTCGAATAGGTCTTGGGTTGCCATCGATCAACCCCGGGGTAACAGCCGCTAGCTTCGAAAAATTCCGGTGAAGAGTGCGGCGCAATCATTCCGGTTCACCAGTTTTTGCCGACAATATTACTGTTCGGGGGCGATTGACGACCTGTACAACCTCGGCAGTTGTTAGGACACGATCAATTTGGCGTGTCGTTTCAAGTACGGCGCATCTTCCATCAACAGTCGCAGGGCGGGTAAATGAGCTCGAGAACAGACCCTTGTAATATCCATACATCACACGTAGGATGTGGTGTATTGTAAAAATTTCTCTCCATTTTTTTCCGTTTATGAAAGTTAAACTCCTTGCGGGATCATCTCGACCAAACCGATCGTCGTCTCGTCAAACTGCTTTCACAGGATGCGCAGCTCGGCATTACGCGGCTCGCTGAGATGATGGAGATATCGGTGCCGACAGTACGGACGCGGCTGCGCAATCTGCTTGACCGGAACCTTCTCAAGATCACAGGACTGCTGAACCTGACCGAGCGTCCGGAACTGATTTCAGCCATTGTCGGCGTCAATGCACAAGGGCGTGGCCGGGCGCGGGAGATCGCGCGGCGCATTGCAGAACTACCCTTTGTCAATTCTGCATCCGTCGTGACAGGACGGTTCGATATTATTGTCGACGTTGTCGTTGCCGGGGATGTCGCTGACCTTTATCGGGTCACCAGCGAATTGATCCCTGCTGTTGGTGATCTGGGAGAGATCGTCCGTACGGAAACCTTCGTGGTGATGGCGTCGTGCAACAAATGGGTCAATCTGCCGGAAGGATGCTGGTCCGAAAGCACAGAGGTACCGGTAAGCGAATAGAGGATCTGAAAGATCCTGTCCGAGAAGATAGGACCCATACCAAGAACGTCTAAAAATGGACGGACATATAACAAGGAGGAACCAGGAATGAAGATTGCCAAGTTGTTTGTCGCAGGTCTTGCGATGCTCACCGCTGCCGGCGCCGCGAGTGCCGGAACGCTCGACGATATCGTCAAGCGTGGAGAATTGCGTGTCGCAGTACAGACACAAGGTCCACCCTTTTCCATGGTTGACCAAGCCGGCAAACGCACAGGAAGTTCCGTGGAGCTTGCTGAGCTGATGGCAAAGGAAATGGGCGTGAAAATCAGTTTTCTCGACTTTGACTGGGATGGGCTTATTCCGGCGCTCCTTTCCGGCAAGGCCGATCTGCTGGTGGCGGACATGACCCCGACCCTGCCGCGCGCCATGAAAGTCGCCTTCACCAAACCTTTCATGTTTACGGGCAGTACCGTTTTTGCGAAAGCAGGCAGTAAGTTCACCACGATCGACTCCTGCAAGGCAGCAGGCACCAAAATCGCGGTATTGCTGGGTGCTACCGGAGAAAAGGTCGCCAAGGCTACATTCCCCGATGCTGACATCAAGAGTTACAAGGGTGGCGGCCCTCTCCTCCTCGATGCCGTCAACAACGGTCAGGCCGATTGCGGCGTCAACGATGTCTCCGCTGTAAAGGGCCAATCGGCCGCATATCCGGCCGGGACCTTCACAGTCATGCCGGAAATGCTGTCGAAAGAGCCTTTGGCCTTTGCCACGCGTTACGACGAGCAGGACCTCCTCATCTGGATGAATCTGTTTCTTGATCAGGTCGCCATTGACGGTCGCCTCCAGAAAAATCTGGATTACTGGGTTAACTCGGACGCCTGGAAGAAGGATCACTAGGCAGGGATAGATTTGGGTGGCCGTGAGCCGGTTCTTTAACCTGTTCGGGGCCACCCGTCTGCCGGATCATCATTTGCACAGTCGCCTGAGGGATCATCCCGGACATGCTTGAAAATTTCAGCTTCCGTACCATTGCCGAGTACCTGCCGCTGTTCGCACACGGCTTCCTTGCCACGCTTTGGTTGTCCGTCGTTTCCTTTGCCGGCGCACTTGCGGTTGGGATTGTGCTTTGCGCAATGAATTTGCAACGCTCGCGCTTGTCGAAAGTTCCGGCAAAGATCTATATCGATGCTATCCGTGCAACCCCGCTGCTGGCGCAGCTTTATTTCCTTTATTTTGGTTTGCCGCGACTGGGTATCGTACTGCCGGAACTCGTTGTCGGCATTCTTGCTCTGTCGTTGAACAGCGGAGCTTACATCGCCGAGATCATCCGGGCGGGCATCCTTTCGATCTCTCGCGGGCAGGTAGAAGCAGGTATTGCATCCGGTATGACTTACACGCAGCGCATGCGCCTCGTGGTCCTGCCCCAGGCTTTTCGCGTGACCATCCCTCCTCTCCTTGGCCAAGCCATTGTGCTGGTGAAGGATTCCGCGCTGCTGTCCCTGATTTCCGTTTCCGAACTGACCCGTGCCGGGCAGCTTCTTGCTTCTGACCGCTTCATGCCGGCGGAGGGCTTTATAACAACCGCAGCGTGTTATCTCATCCTCTATTATGGATTGAAGGGTCTGGCGGCCCTGTCAGGGCGTTGGCTTGGTTCGCAGCCGATGAGGAGCCGAACATGATCTGGCAACAATTCCAAAGTCTCATCGGGAGCTATCCGCTGGCTTTGCGGGGCCTTGGCATGACTGTGGCGCTGTCATTGATCAGTCTTGTTCTGGGCACGTTCATCGGCTTTGCCCTCGGTATAGTGCGGACAGGGGGCAATCAGTTGATCAGTCGGATGATTGGCGCTTGGGTCGATCTGATACGTGGAACTCCATTCCTCGTGCAGATTTTTCTGATTTTCTTCATCCTACCGGAACTGGGCATTGAGCTTGATGCTTTCACAGCTGGTATCATTGCACTGTCCAACCTTGCGGCCTGCTTCATTTGCGAAATCGTTGCCGCCGGTATCCGCGCCGTTCCAACCGGCCAGGTCGAGGCATCCCTTGCCTCGGGCCTGTCGCGCTGGCAACGCATGCGGCAAGTCGTGTTACCGCAAGCAATGCGAATGTCTTTGCCACCACTGGTGGGGCAATATGTTCTTCTTATCAAGGATTCCTCTGTCGTCTCCGCAATCGGCTTGACCGACCTCACCCGAGTTGGCTGGCTGGTGGTACAACGGGTACCCAATGGGCTGCTCGTGTTCGCCATTGTCGGCGTTGGCTATTTCATCGTTTGCTATCCGCTCATCTTGCTTGCCCGCAAACTTGAACGTCGCATGGGAACGGCTCATGGCGAGGTACAATTGTGAATTCTGGCAGATACACCATCAAAGAAAGTACCAGGCATGATTGAGTTTCGCGGTGTCAACAAATGGTTTGGAGCACTGCATGTGCTCAAAGATATCACCCTCAGCATTGAACCGCGCGAGGTTGTGGTGGTATGCGGACCAAGCGGTTCTGGCAAAAGCACCTTGATCCGCTGCGTCAACGGTCTTGAGACCACAAAGGACGGTGATCTCATCGTCGACGGTCAACGCGTCGGCGATCCGACAACGAACATGACCGATCTGCGTGCCGAAATTGGCTTTGTGTTCCAATCCTTCAATCTCTATCCGCACAAAACTGCATTGGAGAATGTTACACTCGCGCCGATTCACGTGCGGAAAATCGCTCGTTCGACCGCCGAAGCGGCTGGGCGTGAGTTACTCGCAAGAGTTGGGCTCGCCGACAAGTTCAACGCTTACCCATCTGAGCTCTCCGGCGGACAACAACAGCGGGTCGCTATTGCCCGTTGCCTTTGCATGCGACCCAAGATCATGCTGTTTGATGAACCGACATCAGCCCTCGACCCCGAGATGATCAGCGAAGTGCTCGACGTCATGGTCAGCGTAGCCGAAGAAGGAATGACCATGATGGTTGTCACCCACGAAATGGGTTTCGCGCGCAAGGTCGCACAGCGCGTCGTGTTCATGGATGCCGGGGCCATTGTGGAAAGTGGTACACCGGAAGAGTTTTTCTCTCATCCAACGACCGATCGCAGCCGTGCCTTTCTCAGCAAGATCCTGCGCCACTGATATATTCATCAGTTTCCTTATGGTGGACTGGAAACATTGGAGGTCAAGACATATTTCGCAGCTCGGCCAAAGAGCCCTTTGACCGCGAATGGCGCCTGCAATACTGTTAAGTGTGTCTAAAGCATGGATGAGCGATGAGACGCTTCAACGAAGTCCTGCTTACTGGCGAACTTCAAGGAAGCCTTCGGATTCCGCACGATCCAACGGAAATTGGCATTGTCGTTCTCGGCTGGTCAGGCGTCTGTTCGCTGTCCAGCGTGCCAAATTTCTTGCAGCCAATGGTACGATGGCTGTTACAGTTCGATATTCTGGTGGGGACGGCCAGCATCCGGCTTTGTTGCAAACTCTTCATCAAGACGACTGCGCTATGATGCTGGCTTTCAACGAGCCGGGATGTGATTCAGCCTTACAGAGAGCAAGAGAACTGCGCCCGCGCCTGCGTGGAAGCTGTAGGACATGATTGCAATTGCTCCTGTATGGGGAAAAACCATAGTGCTGGTGTTCACCGTAGCTGGTTCGAAGTATCGGAGACATCCGGCAGACGGGCGGCCTGCCGGATCCGGCGATCAGTAGTCGCTAATCTTCTTCATGTAGCGGCGGGCTTCCAGCATGGTCTGGTTGCGGTGTGCGGCGAGCTTATAGGCGAATTTCCAGAGAGCATCGAAAAAGATGAGAGGCACCAGATAGCCTTGGAACTGTTCGTCGATTCCAGCAAGATCCAGATCCTTGGCATCGAGCACCAGTATGTTGTCCTTGTCCCCGAAACGATAGAGGAAGTCGCGTGCCCGCTCCTCCAAGCGACGGGTCTCGTCGAGGCCGATCATCGTGATGAAGCATGTATCCTTGTCGACGACTTCGAACGGTCCATGGAAGAATTCGTTGGCATGGATAGCCTGCGAATTGATCCACTGCATTTCCATCAAAACACAGATTGCAAAGGAATAGGCGGCACCATAGTTCGCGCCGCTCGCCGTCGTATAGATCACATCGCGATCCTTGAAACGCTCGGCAAAGGTCGTGAACAGATCGGCGTACCGCACATGCGCCGCCTCGATGGCCGGCTGCAGGTTGCTGAGGCTCCTTAGCAGAGAAGGCAGATAGTCGGCTCCGTCGGCAATCTTTACCAGGCCGGCGAGCAGCATGTAGAGGATGGCGTAGTTGCTATCTGCAGCGTCGATGGCAATGCCTGTCGTGTAGGACGCTTGGTAACGCAGCACGAAATCGGCCGCATCGGCGAGCGGCGATGACGGATCGAGCGTCATGCCGATCACGGTTGCACCCTTTTCCTTGGCATGTCTGGCGGCGCGCACGGTCTCGCGGGTTGTTCCCGTCTGCGAGCATAGGATGACGATGGCGTCGGCATCGAGTTTCATCGGATCGCGGCAGACGAATTCATCGCCATTGTAAACATCTGACGTGATGGTCTTTGAATGGCGGTCGAGAAAATACTTGCCCGGATGCATGATGGACAGCGAGCCGCCGCAGGCGACAAGAAAGACTTGGGAAACAGGCTTTTTCGCGAGCGCCTCAAGCGCTTTGGCGATATCCGGACTAAGGGTAGCTTTCATAGAATCCTCTTGGGTATTGGCGCCGTCGCGGCGCTGCTTTTGAAATCCGGCTGTCGAACATTCTTCCTGTCCTGGCGCGGTTGGAAGCGCTGCCGGAGGGCATTTTCATTCCGACATTGCTACCAACCGTCCCGATCATCGTTCGCATTGACAGCTTTTACGCAATGTGCGAACGTTCTCACAACTTGTCAATCGGAAAGACTCCAGATGATCAAAATTGCTGCGATGGGCGACAATGTCGTTGATTGCTACATTTCCAAAGGCACGATGTTTCCCGGCGGAAACTGCCTCAACGTTTCCGTGTTTATCCGGCGTTTTGGCGGGTACTCAGCCTATATCGGGGTCATCGGCCAGGACGCAGCCGGCAAACTGATAGAGGCCGCTCTCCTAGATGAGGGCGTGGATCTGACAAGGCTGCGCATCTTTGACGGACCGACTGCATATTGCATCATCGGCCATCGCGATGCCGACCGGGTCTTTGTGCGCGCGGACCTCGGCGTGTCGATGTTTTCACCGGTCGATGACGATATCGCGTTCCTCAAGGATTTCACAGCCGTGCATATCGGACAATCGAGCGGGCTGGACAACCATGTTGCGGCGGCGGCGGCACAGACATTGCTGTCCTATGATTTCTCGACCCGCCGCGATCCCGGTCATCGCCGTGCGATTGCGCCCCATTGTTTCCTGGCATCGGTCTCCGGCGGCGACCTGACGAGCGACGAGGCGGTGGCCGTGGCAACCGAGCTCCGTGAGGGGGGCGCAAAATGGGCTCTGATCACACGTGGTAGCAAGGGCGCGATACTTCTGGGAGCTGAAGGCCAGTTCGAGGTTCCCGCCTCCCCCGCCGAACTGGTCGATACACTCGGTGCCGGCGACACCTTTATTGCACGCACGCTTTACGGACTGGTTGCCGCTGAGACGCCTCAGATTCTGCTCTCGGCAGCCGCAATCGCAGCCGCCGAAACATGCCGCTATTTCGGGGCCATCGGCCATGGCGCGCCGATCGCACTTTCGGGGGACGTGCCGGAGCTTCAGACTCTTTCGGCCTGAGGCGCCGTGACCGAACCGCGCAGCGCCAGCGTGTGCTTCAACACCTGGTGCTGTTCTTCGCCGCACTCTCCGCCGATCCGCGCGAGAATGAGTCGCGCGGAAGCCTCCCCCATCTCTGTCAAGGGCTGCGCGATCGCCGTGATGCCTGGCTTCAGGAAGCTCATCCAGTCAAGATCATCAAAGCAGATCAGTGATAGGTCTGTCGGGATTTGCAGGTCGAGCGAGGTGATCGCATCCATCGCAACGGCCGACATCAATCCGTCTGCGGTAAACAGCGCCGTTGGCCTATCGGGACGCGAAAGAAGGTCCATCGTCGCCGCTCTTGCCGCCGTTACCGAATAGGTTCCCACCCGGCCGATGAGGCTGCGGTCAATCGAAAGCCCAGCCGCACGGTGCGCCTCTATATAGCCAAACAAGCGTTGCCAGCTGGGAAACAGGCTTGCGGGATCGATCGATCCCTCGATGACCCGGTCGATGAAAGTTGCCATATCCCCGAACTCCCAGCGTTCCAACTCGGCCACCATGCCGATCCGGCGGTGGCCCGCGGCAAGCAACTGCGCGACACTATCGCTCGCCGCCCCGCGGTTGTCTAATGTTACCGAATCGGCAGGAAGCCCATTGACGCGCCGGTCTATCTGGACGATCGGGCAGCCTGAGGCAGCGGCAGCATGCAGATGGTGCGAAGCGGATGTGTCGCAAGGTGCGACGATCAATCCATCGATCTGTTTTTCGAGCAGCAGTTGCACAGCTTCGAGCTCGCGCTCCAGTAGTTCGTCGCTGTTGGTCAGCAGTACACCGAAGCCCTGGGCACGTGCAACGTCGGCGATCCCTCGCAGGATGCTGGCATAAAACGGGCTTTGGATATCGCCTGCGACGACGCCGATTGTCTTGGTTTTGCCAGTGATCAGGCTGCGGGCGAGCAAGTTGGGACGGTAACCCAAAGCCTCGGCGCTGCGGCGCACCCTTTCCTTGTTTTCCTCACTGGTATAACCGTAACCGCCCAGAACGCGGCCCGCCGTTGCTGTGCTCACTCCAGCCCGCTTCGCAACTTCGGTAATCGTCACTTTGTCAGCGCGTTTGTCTGCCATTCCACTTTCCCGTCACTGACTGCATCAACATCTTCACCGCTGAAAATCGACCGGACCTCGGCGGGAATGAAAGCGACGAATGCGGTCGGTCGGTTTCGGATACAACGCCAGACCTAATTTTGACAGGCCCTTTTGTTCGATTTTCCAGACGAAATGGCATTCGTGAACTTTATCCCTTGACGGATGTGAAAAACAGATGCTTGTATTGTGAGAACGTTCGCACAATTAGATCGCAGGTTCAATCTCCAATTTTGAGTGGCCTGTTTCCGGTGCGAACCGGAGGAGCAAATAAAGACAAGAAAGGGGAATGACATGACGATCAAAGCTCTTGCCAGCAAGCTTCTTGCCGGAACGGTTCTGGTCATCGCCATAGCGGTATCAGCCAATGCCGCGGGCGTCGATCAGAAATTGCACGGCGCAGTTCCGTCGGAATACCAGAAGAATGGTGTCAATGTGGCTGCGTTTAACGACTGGCCACCCGATGAATTCGTCGAAACCGGCGAGTTGAAGGGATGGAGCATCGATATGGCGAAGGCCATGTCGGAAAAGCTCGGTGTCGAATTCAAGTTCACGCCGACGAGTTTCGATGCCATCATTCCAGGGCTGGCTAGCAAGCGTTTCGATGCTGGTTTCTCCTCCTTTGGCGTCACCGAGGAGCGGCTTGAGGTCCTTGATTTTGTACCACAACGCAAGGAAGGAACGGCCTATGCGTTCCTTAAGGAAAAGAGCCTGGACATCCAATCGGAGAAAGATCTTTGCGGTCATTCCGTTGCTGTTCTGACCGGTGCCTGGGATTTCCAATACTTGACCAAGGTCAGCGTTGAAACTTGCGCCAAGGAAGGTGCTGCGTCGATCGACCTGCAACAGTTCACGACACAAAATGCGGCGGAGCTAGCGGTTTCGTCTGGTCGTGTCGAAATGGTCGCGGCAGGTTCGGCCAAATTGCAGTATCTTGCCAAACAGACCGGCCGCTTTGGTGTATCGAAGCTGACCAGCAATGCCGTCTTCAACGGCATCGGCGTGCGCCGTGACGATCCGCTTGGGCCAGTTCTCAGGGACGCGCTTCAAGCAATGATCGACGACGGCACCTACACGGCGCTGATGGCGAAATGGGGTGTCGACGGTTCTGGCATGCTCGACAAGGCATTACTGGTCAACAAGGCAAACCCTGTCACGAAGTAAGGGTGGATGATCCGCTCGATTCAAAATCGCGGAGCCGTATGCAGCGGCTCCGATCCTTTTCTGCCAGAGGTGCAAATGGCTCACGACAAGAAACCCCCAGCATCGGCGCGTCCCAATATTCACGAGACCAAACCGGTGCCACTGCGCCATCCATCCTGGTGGATTGGCGGGGCTGCTCTTTTGATCTTCGTGGTCATGTTCATTCGCCTCCTGGTCACGAATGAGAACCTGCATTGGGAGGTCGTCGCGCAATATATGTTCAGTGCGGAAATCCTGGCTGGGCTCGGACGCACTCTGCTGCTGACCTTCATCGCCATGATCATTGGCCTTGTAATCGGAGTGGTGCTTGCCATCATGCGTCTGTCGCGCAATCCAGTGTTCCAGACCGCAAGCTGGGTCTGGATCTGGTTTTTCCGTGGTGTACCGCCCCTCGTTCAACTGATCTTCTGGTACAATCTGGCGCTGCTGATCCCGACTGTGTCGATTGGTGTTCCCTTCGGACCTGAACTCTGGTCCGCCAGCATGAATTCGCTGATCACGCCCTTCAGCGCAGCCGTTCTCGGACTGGCCTTGACTGAAAGTGCCTATGCCGCCGAAATGATCCGTGCCGGCATTCAGGCAGTCAATGCTGGACAAACGGAGGCGGCCGCAACGCTCGGCATGACCCGCTCCCAAACGCTGCGGCGCATCGTGCTGCCGCAGGCGCTGAAAATCGTCATTCCGCCGATCGGCAACGACACCATCTCCATGCTGAAATTCACCTCGCTGGTCAGCGTGCTCGCGCTTCCGGACCTGCTTTATTCCGCGCAGATGATCTATTCGCGCACCTATCAGACCATCCCGCTGCTGATCGTTGCGACGATCTGGTATCTGGTGCTTTCAACTATCCTGACCCTTATTGAGCATTACATCGAACACCGTCTGAACGACGGCAAGTCGCTGGAACTCAGCCTTGTCCTGTCGTCCCTGTTTTACAGCAAGTTCTGGGCGCCACGCCGCACGAAGGTTTCCGCATGATTGCCACCATGCCTCTGCTCAATGTCGAGCGCCTCTCCAAGAGTTTCGGAACGCATCGGGTGCTCCACAGCATCGATATGAGCGTCAAGCTGGGCGACGTCACCTGCATCGTCGGGCCGTCGGGCTCCGGTAAGAGTACGCTGCTGCGCTGCCTGAATTATCTCGAAGTGCCGGATTCGGGCGTCGTTTTTCTCGACGGGAACCCTGTTGGCATGCGCTGGCACGGCGACACGCTGCGTCAGATGTCGTTCAACGAACTGGCAATCCAGCGCCAGCGCATGGGTATGGTTTTTCAGAGTTTCAACCTCTTTCCGCACAAAACCGCCCTTGAGAACATCATCGAAGCGCCGATCATCGTCCAGCGTCGCAAGAAGGCTGAAGCCATCGAGGAGGCGGTAGCGCTGCTCGACAAGGTTGGCCTTAGCGATCGCGCGCACTACTATCCGAAACAGCTTTCCGGCGGGCAGCAGCAGCGCGTGGCGATCGCCCGCTCGCTCGCGATGCGGCCAGCGGTGATGCTCTTCGACGAGCCGACCTCAGCTCTCGATCCGGAACTGGTAGGTGAGGTCCTGGCCGTGATGCGTCAGCTCGCAGAGGACGGCATGACGATGGTCGTCGTCACGCATGAAATGAGCTTTGCCCGTGACGTTGCCGATCACCTGATCTTCATGGATGGTGGCGTCATCGTCGAAGCAGGTCCGCCGAAGGAGGTGCTGTCCAATCCGCAGCACGCTCGTACAAAGTCTTTCCTCGCTCGCGTGCTCTGAGCCAGATATCCAAATCCGAAAGCGCCCCATGCAGCATCTGAATGCCGATACCGTCCATGCCCTGCTCGACTATCCCCGCCTGGTCGAGGCCCTGCGTCGTGCCCACCGCGATGGCACGATGCCCCAATCCCGCCTACAGGTTCTGAGCGACACTGGCAACGAGGCCAACAAATTCGTTTCTCTGATCGCCTGGGCGTCAGGGGACGTGATTGCGATCAAGCTTGTCGGCGTGTTTCCCGACAATCCTTCGCTCCCGGTTCCAGAGCCGTCGGTACAGGGTCTGGTCACGCTGATCAACGGCAAGACGGGCGCGCCGCTGATGACCTGCGACGGTGCGGCCCTCACCTTCCGCAAGACGGCGGCCGACTCGGCACTGGCCGTCGATCTTTTGGCCCGCAAGGATGCCGAAGTGCTGCTCGTTCTCGGTGCCGGCGGTCTCGCGCCGCACGTGATCGAGGCGCATATGACCGTGCGCCCATCGATCACCCGGGTAATGATCTGGAACCGGCATCCGCAGAAGGCGACCAACCTTTCGGAAAACCTCAGACATCTGCCTGTTGACATATCTGCCGTCGATAATCTGGACAACGCCCTGGCGCATGCCGACATCGTGTCCTGTGTAACCATGGCGACGGCCCCGCTCGTGAAGGGTGCCTTGCTCAAGTCCGGCTGCCATGTCGACCTGATCGGCGCCTACTTGCCCGAGATGCGCGAAGCGGACGATCAAGTTGTACGGCGAGCCGGCCGCATCTTCGTTGATACCCGGACCGCCTGCGAAGGATCCGGTGACGTGGCCGAACCGCTTGCCCGTGGGCTGATAACGCGCGAGCAGATCGCCGCCGACCTGTTCGATCTGTGTCAGGGTCGACATCCAGGGCGCAGCGACAATGACGAAATCACAATGTTCAAAAATGTCGGTGGCGGTCATCTTGATCTCTTCACCGCGCGCCACTTGCTTGGTCGAGCAGACATTGTCGGATGAGCCGTCGCCGCTTGCTCGCGCCAGGAAGGGTTCTGAATGGGGTGACCGCCCCTCGACGGCATCGATGTGCCAGGATGGAGACGTTGATCACCATTTAAGGGGGGCGTCCACCCCATCAGAACCATATGATCTCCCCAGGCCAAAGAAGAGCGCGGTTTAAGTGCTCCAAGGATATCCCTATCTTGGTCATCTGCCGCTCGAATGAAAACTTCCATCACCGCTCCTGTGTGAATTGCTATCATTACACTTTGGCCCATTTTCTACCTTGGCGGTCGTTCGAGCCAAGGGCTTCGTAAACTTAACCTGAGGTATTCCCCTTCTGTCCAACGGCAAGGCATTCGGCAACCATCAAGCGATGCGCCGACAGACTTAGACAACGCAAAGTAACTCCAGCTTCGGCTCACATGCCGGTTGACTGGTTCTGTTGCAAATGTTTCGTCAATGAGATGGATGTAGCGTTTGGGCTTTATCTGCAGAGTATAATCGATGTTCAAAGGCCGCCATTTCGACAAATCCGTCATCCTTCTGTGCGTGCGATGGTATCTGACTTAGAATCTGAGCCTGCGTGATTTGAAGGAGATGATGGCTGAGCGCGGCATTGCTATCGACGATTCGACCGTGCATCGCTGGGTTTTACATTTCAGCCCCAAATTGCTTGAGCGCTTCCATCGCAGGAAGCGCCACGTTGGGCGGAAATGGAACCTCGACGAGACCTACGTGAAGGTCAAAGGTGAGTGGATGTATCTGTATCGTGCCATTGACAGCAACGCAGATACGGTTGAGTTCTATTTCAGAAGAAATCGCGATCTCCAGGCCGCAAAGCGCTTTTTGCGCAAGGCTTTGGCCCGTCATGGCAGGCCAAAGCGGATCACCATTGACGGAAGTCAGACCAATCGCACGGCAATCATGCAGTGCGATGCAGAGAACCGGCTTTGGCGAGGTGGTCATCCCATCGCCATTCGCTCCAGCAAATACATGAACAATGCCATCGAGCAGGATCACCGCCGGGTCAAACGCCGGATAAAGTCCATGCTCGGTTTCAAATCCGAGCATGCCGCTGGGATCAGCCTTGCCGGTATCGAACTCATTCACATGATGCGCAAACAGCAGGGTGTCTCTGCAACAGCGAAAACCTTATCGCTCAGACAGCAATTCGCGGAACTCACTGCATAATTGCGTCCAGTGGTAAGCCGCGCTCCCTCAAAACCGAATTTTTGCAACAGATCCCAACATTCCCTTTTACACACAAGACTTTGTTAAAGGGGCTGTATTGGTCGGCACCCTGGCTATTACCTACGGTATTGGCCGGTGTTCATATTCCTGAACGTCTGAGCGATGGCGGACATCGCGGCAATGATATTGCTTATTTCAATGGCCCGCAGCACCACAGGTCGTTTCAAGAGCTGAAACGACTATGCGAAGCCGCAGGCCAGTCTGGTGTTCCTTTAACGGGCGCGCTTATGAAACAGCTTGGATGGTCTTGATCTTCTCAAGCCCTCCGACAATGGGAGCAAACTGCTCCCATACCCCTTGCGCGCCGCTTTCCCACGCCGCACGATTTTCCGGCTGGAGAATTTTACCCCCATGATCCCCGGCGGCTTTCATCGATCCGGTTTCGTCCTCGACGATCAATTGGCTGAAATAATCGGCGCCGGCGGCTGACGCTTCAAGGAAGACCTGCTTCTGCTCGGCGTTAAGGCCGCTCCAGA
This sequence comes from Phyllobacterium sp. MT110, assembly GCF_058792715.1. Classification (NCBI taxonomy): domain Bacteria; kingdom Pseudomonadati; phylum Pseudomonadota; class Alphaproteobacteria; order Hyphomicrobiales; family Phyllobacteriaceae; genus Phyllobacterium; species Phyllobacterium sp. MT110. Next base: position 106,076 of record NZ_JBXAFE010000007.1, on the reverse strand, counting down.
ACGCCGCTGAATAATAGACGACGCCGGACGCCCAGACATGGCCTGTCTCAGTCAGATAGGGCACGACTTCGTACAGCTTGAAACCCGCATAGGCCGATTTCGTCAGATCCATTGCATCGGCAACGCCCGTTGACAGGGCATTGTAGGTTTCAGTGATGGGGATACCGATGGGCGTGGTGCCGAATGCCGCCCAGAGCTTGGTATGCAGAGGGCTCTGGATAACGCGGATCCGCTTGCCCTTGAGCTGCTCCGGTCGCGTGACAGGTTCCTTGGTCAGGAGGTGGCGCGCGCCGTAGTTGATATAGCCGCCGACGACAAAATTCTGCGCAAGAAGCTTCTCCTTGAGTCCCGTTCCCACATCTCCCTGCACGACTTTGCGCACATGCCCGGCATCGCGGAAGAGGAACGGCAGATCGAGAATCTGCAACTCGGGCACCCAGCCGGAAAGCCATGAGACCGTTGACTGGCTGGCCTGGATCGAGCCGAGCCGCACGCCTTCCGCAACTTCCTTCTCGCCCCCGAGCGCGCCATTCCTGACGATGTTGAACTTGAACTGGCCGGGCAGTTTCGCTTCGACGAGGTCGCGAATTTTGAACCATATCCTGGTTTCCGGTTTGTCATCGCCAAACAGAGAGGCAACAGTAATCGTTCGGGTTTGAGCGGCGGCACGGCCGACAAGCGCTGGGGCCGCAAGCAATGCCGTTCCAGCGACGGCGACGGATTTGATGAAGGTACGGCGATGCATGATCATTGGATGACTTCCTGATTTCTAGAAAATGATGGCCCAGGCGCAGATGACCGCCAGAGCTACAAGCAGTGCGAAGAGATAGGGAATAACAGCGCGAAACAGCGCCGATGCCGGCAGACGCGTGACACCGCTGACGACAAAGATCAGCATGCCGAGCGGCGGTGTCAGCCCATGGATCATCAGATTGACGACGATGATCACGCCGAAATGAACGGGATCGATACCGGCCGCCACCGCGGCAGGGAGCAGGATCGGGCCAAACAGAAGTATTGCAGCCCCGATATCGAGCACCAGACCGACTACGAGCAAAATGAGATTTGAAAGCAGAAGCACAGCAATTGCACTTCCGCCGAGCGCGGAGGTCAGGTTCGAGATAAGCCCGGAAACATCGTCCACCGCCAGCAGGAATGCAAACGGCCCCGCGGTTCCAATCAGCAGTCCGATGGCCGAAGCTTCCGTCGCCGCCTGACGGAACGCGCTGAAGAGCGAACCGAACCGCAGACGCGCCCCGATCCCGAGAAGCAGGGTATAGATCGCCGCAAGCGCCGCGGCTTCCGTCGTCGTGACGACGCCCATGCGGATACCGACAACGACGATGATGCCGAGGCCGAATGCCGGAATTGCGCCGATGGCGGCATTCCAGCGTTCTGCCCTGCCCGCACGCGGTTGCGGCTGTTGCTCGCGAACCGTGAGATGGATGGCAACTGCAAGACAGACGGCCATCACACCACCGGCAAAAAAACCGCCGACAAGCAGCGATCCCACCGAGAGATTGGTCGCCGCGGCCAGGATCAGGAATGCGACGGACGGCGGTATGATGTTGTCGAGAACAGAGGTGGAGGCGATAATGGCGGCAGCCTGCGCCGGCGGGTAGCCGCGCTTGACCAGTTCGGGCTGGAATGTCGATGCACCAAAGGCCGCATTGGCAACCGATGAACCGGACGCACCGGAAAACAGCACGCTGGTCAAAAGTGTCGTCTGCGCCAATCCGGCGCGGCGATGGCCGACAAGCGCCGATGCAAACCGCACCAACTGATTGGCAACACCCGATGCGGTCAGCAATCCGCCGGCCAGCAGGAAGAACGGAATGGCCAGGAGCAGAAACTTTGACATCCCGGTGACGGTAGAGGCGACAACGGCAGGCTCGGGCAATGTACTGCCAAAGGCAATCACGACATAGGCTGCCGCAAGAAACGCGTGCGGCAGCGGCGCTGCCACGACCAGACCTATGGCGGCGATCAATCCCAGAACGATGCTTGGAGGCCAGTTGAAACCCAGATCAAGGTGCGGAACAGCGAAGTAAAGGGCGGCCCCGATAATGCCGGCCGTGACGATCTGCACCGCTTTGCCGTCTGCCAAGCGTTGCAGCAGCACAGCGGCAAGCAACAATGAGCCGCCCGCGCCGAGGAAGCCGAACCGTATCCACTCCGGCAGCCCCAATGTCGGTGAAACGCCGCCGAGCATTGTCATGATCTCGCTGCCGCCGAAGCTCAGGATAAGTCCGGTCAAGACGGTAAAAATATCGGCAATGGCATTGGCAACAATCCTGCCGGATGGAGGCAACAGATTGGCAAAGACGTCAAGCCGCATGGCCAGGGCGCTGTTCAGGCTGAGAGGCGCACCGAAGGCGATGAGCGCAACGTGCAGCCACACCGACAGATCCTCCGATCCCATGAAGCCGGCGCTGAAGACGTACCGCAGCACGACCGTTGCCAGGACAACCGCGAGCAAGATGGCGAGCAAAGCGGCACAGAGCCAGCCAAGCACGGCCTCCAATCGCTTGAGCAGTTGGCTTGAAATCCGGGCTAGCCCTTCACCGGGCAGAGGTTCCGTGGTCTCGATAAGGGTCACGTATCTGTCTCTTTCGCTCAAGTGGCAAAAACTTATGCGGATTTGGCACTGCCCAGGTCTTTGTCGAACAATGTCGACCAGGTGAAATGTTTCGCCTGCGAAACCTCTCGCGTCACGTCGAGACGCGGCAATACGAGTTCGCCGAAGCGATATGCCTCTTCCAGAAGCGGCATCCCGGAGAGAATGAACGTGTCGACGCCTGCCTGCCTGTAAGCGTCTATCGTCCGCAGAACGGTATCAGGAGAACCAACAATGGCGGTCCCGGGCCCTGGGCGGACGAGGCCGATTCCGGCCCACAGATTGGGCGCTATTTCGAGATCGCGCAGATCGTCCGGTTTGTGGCCGCCATGCAGCGCGCTCATGCGTTGCTGACCGACGGAATCGCTCTTGGAAACAAATCGCTGGTTGGCAGCGATTGCAGCGGCATCCATACGCGCATAGAGATCATTGGCCGCATCCCACGCCTTGGCGTCGGTCTCCCGTACGATGACGTAGAGCCTGATCCCATATTCGAGCGTCCGGCCGAGCCGGGCCGCCCGCTCCTTGACCGCGTCGATCTTCTGCCTGATCTGGTCGGGTGTTTCGCCCCAGGAGAGGTATACGTCGACATGCTTGGCTGCAACGTCGAGCGCCTTGTCGGACGAACCGCCGAACCAGAGTGGCGGCGGGGCGATGCCGGTTCCAACGGGAAGGGCGAGTTTGGCACCCTCCGTTGAAAAATACTTGCCCTGATGGGTCACGCTTTCGCCGGCAAAGAGCCGATGCCACAGGGTGAGATATTCGTCCGCCATGTCATAACGCTGGTCGTGCGGCAATGTCATGCCATAGGCACCCAGCATTTTGGCATCGCCCGAGACAACATTGACAAGCAGGCGGCCGCGCGAAAACTCCTGGAACGTTGCCGCCATTTTGGCCAGCAGCGTTGGCGCAATCAGACCGGGATGCACCGCCACCAGAAATTTCATGCGCTCGGTATAGGGAAGAAGCGCACCCGCCAGCACCCAGACATCGTGAGCTCCGGTTGCAAAAAGTGCTCCGGTATAGCCGAGATGATCATAGGCCTGCGCCAATTGCCGGTAATATCCGTAGTCGACCTGACGCGAACCTTCCGGCTGCCAGGGATAGGCACCATCCGGTGCGCACATGTACCAAAGTACGTTCATGACATTCTCCTCCGCTCAGACGCTGCGGGCCAATTGTCCAAGGCGGACGGGGTTCTTGAAATATCCATGGCGATACAGGGTATCGGCCTCTTCCTGCTGCTCTGCGATGATGTCCGCATCGGCCGCCACAACGCTGAAATCCCGGGATCGAACCACGCGCTCCCACGCATCAAGGTCGGCATCGCCGGCGCCGTTCGCGACAAGCCGTTCGGCAGCAATGCGCGTATCCGCTGCCACCTCGCGGCCGATACGGGACAATTCCGCGACAATCCGCTGACGCGTTTCCCGGGACAGCCGGCGATCGTCCGTCGTCCAGAACAGGGAGCGGTTGGGAATTGTCGAGCCGCAGCGCGCAATCAGACGAATGTCGCTGCGTTCCATCGCCTTTTCCAGACGTGGCGCCATGGCAATCCAGGCATCCACACGTCCTTCAAGCAGGGCTGGCAACGAATCTGCGGCCCCCGTCTCAAGGCGGCTGACATCCGGCAGCCGCAGCCCTTCGCCTTCAAGGGCTCGCGCCAGAAGATAGGTGTGAAACGAGCCATCGATCAGGGAAATGCGTTTTCCCCTTAGATCGGCAATGGAACGGATCGGGCTGTTCCTGGCAACGAAAATACCGCCATTGGCTGGCCGCGGCGCGGATGCCGCGATGTAAGTGACATTCCAGCCAGACGCTTCGGCAGCAATCGGCGGCGTCGATCCGGTGCCGCCAAAATCAATCTGACCATTGCCGATCAGTCTGATGGTATCACGGCCTTCGTTGTAATTGACGAACTCCGGCTCAAGCCCCGAAAAAGCATCGGGCCAGGCCTGCGCGAGACGCAAGTGCAAATTGCTCGGATGAACGCCGATTTTCATGCTGATGTTCCAATAGGGTTGAAATGACTGCAGAAAACAATTTATATTTTTATATATTGTTCAGGAAAGGCAGCCATCCCAATTCACGCAGAACGGCGAGACAAGATTTCCAATGACTGGGGAAAAGAGAGAACAATTTTGCATTCTTGCCGGAGGTCGGTTTTGCGCATTGAAAGCGAAGACACCTCAATCTATCTTTTTATAAATGATGAGGGACACCAGTCATGGCAAAAGCGATTTCGACCAAACTCTGCCGCAGCGTGGGAGATGCAAGCGAGCTGCTCAAGCACATTGCCAATCCCAACCGCCTTTCGATCGTGTGCTATCTGATGGAAGAGGAAAGCTCCGTGTCACATCTTGAGGAGGAACTCGGCATTCGCCAGCCCACACTTTCCCAGCAGTTGAGCGAATTGCGTGATGCCGGCATTATTGAAGGGCGGCGTGACGGCAAGACCATTTACTACCGTGTCGCCGACCGCAGGATTGAAAGACTGGTGCAGACACTGCGCGACCTTTTTTCCGGGCTGGATGATGTTACCGGCAAGCATTCCATGAAAAATTCCGGCGGCCTCCCCGTCGATGAAATGATGTTCGACTGAAGCTGCCGTGATTGACCTCTACACTTGGATCACCCCCAACGGATTGAAGGTTGCCATCGCGCTGGAGGAGTTCGGGGTGCCCTACCGCATCCATACCATCGACATCACCAGGGGAGAACAGTTTGCCGCCAGCTATCTCGATATCAATCCCGGCGGGAAAATACCCGCGATCATTGACAATGAAACCGGTATCAAACTCACGGAATCGAGCGCAATTCTGCTCTATCTGGCGGAAAAGACCGGAACGTACCTGCCGCACAAGGGTGTTCTGCGCGTACAAACCCTGGAGTGGCTGATGTGGCAGACCGGCGGACTGGGGCCGACGCTGGGGCATGCGCATCACTTCCTGACCTACCACGAGGGGGAAGCCCCGTTCGCAGAGGATCTTTTCCGCAACGATACCCGCCGTCTCTACGGAACATTGGACGCGCGACTGGCTGACCGGCCTTATCTGGCCGGCAACTATTCGATAGCCGATATGGCAGCGTGGCCGTGGGTTTCACGTTTCACGCGTCACAAAATCGATCTGAATGATTATCCCCACGTGAAACGGTGGTATCTTCATATCGCGGAGCGGGAAGCCGTCCAGCGCGGCTATCGCGTGCCCCATTTCACCGGAGAAATTCCGCTACCTTGACGAATCCGGTGCGGTCTGGACTTGCTTCAGAGAAGTGTTGGAAGGAAACCGGAATGCCGAAGCAGAAGAATTTTACCAAGGAATTTGAGAAAGAAGCGGTGCGCCAGAAACTGGCCCATTATCAAAATGGAGGAGTTGCCGCCGCACGGTACGCATTTGGCAAAGGCCGCGCTGCTTTGATCGGGCCTCATCCCGAAGCGACCCAGGATTGGTACGATGATTACGGCTTACACAATCCAGACGGAGTAAATTCGAAACTCATCCAAGGATTGCTGGACGCGGCAATGGCAGACAAAGGTATGCGTAGCAGGGGGCGCCTCATGCTTGCTTTCCCGCAAGCGCGGCCATATTGGGACGTCGCTATCAATCCTTATAACGGCAGCCGTTCAACCACCGATCCTCGCCGACCGGCATAGTCAATGTGTATCTCTCTACACTCAATCCAGCCGCCTGAGGTCACGTTGCCTTGCGCAGATGTCTCTCGAGCCACAGGCTGTAACGAGACGCCGCATAACAAATAATAAAATATATGAGACCGGCAAACAGGTAGCTCTCATCATAGAAGCCGAGCCAGACCGGATCATTTGCGGCGTTCTTGGCTGCATTCAACAGATCGAAAATACCGATAACAGCAACCAATGTGGAATTAAGGAGGATACCGATGGCCAGATTAACGAGTGCAGGAATTACTGCCCGCAAGGCCTGCGGAAGAACGATCAGCCATACAATGGGCCAATAGCCAAGACCCAGCGCGGAAGCTGCTTCCGCCTGTTCATAGGGAACCGCGTGAAACCCTGCGCGCACCACCTCCGCCAGATAGGCAGATATAAAAAGGGTCAATCCGATTTGCGCGCGCACCAGAGCCTCCGGCGAAAACCCTGCCGGCAGCATCATCGGCACCAGCAGCATGGCCACATAGAGAATGGCGATCATCGGAACACCGCGAACGGCTTCAATATAAAGGATTGCCAGTATCCGCACCCCCGCCATTTTCGAGCGACGCGCCAGGGCGAGCAATACTGCAATGGGGAATGCACAGGCAAAGCCGACCACGGATATGAGGAGCGTTAACGCCAGACCACCCCAGCGGCCGGTCGGCACTTTCGGCCCGACGACCAACCCTGCCATCAGCATCCACACAAAAACAACAACCGCTATCCAGAGATAGACGAGATGGAGCGTCCAGAAACGAGGCATTCCCGTGATTGCAAGCAGTGCAACAATTGTAACGACAGTGACTGCAGGTCGCCAGTCAAGTTCCGGAGGATACAGCGCAAATAGAATAAAGCGCAGCTTCGTACCTATGAACGCCCAGCAGGCACCTGAACTGGCGGCACAGTCCTTGGCTGTGCCTGTCCATATCGCATCAAGCAAGGCCCAGCGGACCAGCGGCGGAATTGTCCACAACAGCAGTGCAACGGTCGCGAGGGTAACAATGGCATTCACCGGCGTGCCGAACAGTCCATGTCGCAACGCGGCGCAATGCTGCTGCCGTTTCATCCTGATATCCGTGCGGTTGACGATAGGGCTCATCGTGGCAAGTATCCCTGACGCTCGATGCGCTTGTTGTACCAATTCATCAGTGTCGAGACCGAGAGATTGAAAGTTAGATAGCAGATCACGATAATGGCAAGCGCCTCCAATGCCTGACCGCTCTGGTTGGCTGTCGTGTTGAGAACGCTGACAAGATCGGGAAAGCCGATGGCAACGGCCAGGCTGGAATTCTTCGTCAAATCAAGATAGCTAGACGTCATCAGCGGGATGATCACACGCAAGGCCTGAGGCAGCACGACGAGCCGCATGATACGGGCGGGTTGCAGGCCAAGAGAGCGGGCTGCCTCCCATTGCCCCGACGGCACCGACTGAATACCGCTGCGAACGATTTCGGCGATTGTGGCGGATGAATTCACGACCAGGCCAATCAGCAATGCGGCAAATTCCGGGGTCAGATTGAGCCCGCCGACGATGTTGAACCCTTTCAGCGCCGGTACGTCGATCCGGATACTGACGCTGGAAAGACGAAAAACCAACCCGATACCGATGAGCGTCAAAAGCAGTATTCCCGCACGTTCTGTCATGGTCACAGCATTTCCGCTACGCCGCCGCAATGAGAAATAGGCGCCGGAAACGATACATAGTCCCACCGAAACAAGCAGCGTTTTGAGCGATAAGTGCCCAGCCCCGATGCTCGGAACAAAAATTCCCCTGTTGCTCAAAAAGATCGCTGTGAAAATGCTGAATGCCTGTCGCGGCGCCGGCAAGGCGTGGGTGACGGCACTCCAGAAGAACAATTGCAGAAGCAAGGGCGTGCTGCGCAATGTCTCGACATAAATCCGCACCAAGCCGGCCAGAAGCACGTTGCCGGAGAGCCGGGCTATCCCCAGAAACACCCCGAGGATTGTCGCAAGAATGCAGCCGGATATGGCGATCGCTACCGTGTTCAGCAACCCGACGAGGGCCGCGCGGCCGAAGCTGTCGCTGGGCGAATAGGCTATCAGGCTTTCGCCAATAGCGAAATTTGCGCTTTGTCCGAGGAATCCGAAACCTGGCGTGATCCCGAGCCGGTGCATGGATTGAAGCATGTTCGATCCAAGCAGCCAGAAGATGGCGGCAAGGGCGAGAAAGACGCCAAGCTGCGTGACGGGATAACTCCCCCACCAGCGCAGCAGGGAAAGGCGAAAACCGGACCCTTGCGGGCCCGGAATCCGGTAGTTCAAAATCGGCGTATCTGCAGACATGATCGGGACTGCACTCAACGGAACGGCGGAGAGTACAACAGTCCCCCCTTCGTCCACGGTTGATTGTAACCGCGCTCGAAACCAACCGGCGATCCCTTGCCAATGGTGCGTTCGAAAATCTCGCCGTAATTGCCGAGTGTTTTGACAATGTTGTACGCAAACTTCGGATCAAGTCCGATGGCTTGGCCCAATGCCGGATCTGTCCCAAGGAACCGTTTGATCGCTGGATCTTCACTGGTCAGGAACGTGTCGATGTTGTTTTTGGTGATACCGAACTCTTCAGCCTGAATGGTTGCGTAGACCGTCCAGTTGACGATTTCGAGCCAGCGGTCGTCGCCCGAAGCAATAGCCGGTGCCAACGGTTCTTTCGAAAGGCGCTCCGGCAGCAATACGAAGTCATCAGGCTTCGAAAGTAATGTACGGCGCAAGGCAAGATCGGACGCATCCTGCGTCAAGGCATCCACGCGCCCTGTCTCAAGCGCCTTGAGGAATTCATTGCTGTCTTCGATGGTTACAGGCGTGAATTTGTGTCCTGATTTGCGGAAGAAATCGGCAATGTTCAACTCGCCCGTCGTTCCGCTCTGCACACCGATCGTGGCGCCATCCAGATCGCTCCCCTTGGTTATACCAAGAGACTTGCTCACGAGAAGACCTTGTCCGTCATAGAAGATGGTCGGTCCGAAGTGGAAACCAAGCTTGAACGCGCGCGTGATCGTCTGGGTAACACCCGAAAGCAGGATGTCGAACTCGCCCGACTGCAAGGCAGGCAACCGTTGCTGAGGCGACGAAGACGTGAATTCGACCTTGTCCGGATCGTTGAAAACGCTGATTGCCAGCGCCCGTCCGAACTCGACGAAAAAGCCCTGCCATTTGCCGTTGCCGTCAGGGGCGAAGAAACCCGGTGAAGTGCCGACACCAACCTTGATCGTACCGCGATCCTTGATTTTGTCCAGAGTAGGACCTGCCAGCGCGACACCACTGAACAATGTGGATGCTGCGACAAATCCGGCGACAAGCCTCGTTCTCCAGATGCCGTACCGTTTGTTATTCTTCTGCATTCAATCTCTCCTTTGGCAGAGCGTTCTTGGGTCAGGTGAGATTTGATCCTGCGATCACCCCCTGCATTCCCGCTGTCGAAAGGGTAGAGAAGAACAGTATCGGGAGGAGATATCGTTTTGCGCATGAATGACTATCTTTGCAGTAACATGCTCAAGGAGCGGCAATTTTCGGCTTTATTTCTCAAAGGGTTTGCCTATGAAGTTCCGAAACCCAATTCATCATTGCCTGACTTCATGACAGGCCGGCGAGCAGATCGCCAGATTCCAGTCTCTGGCCAAGGGCACGACAATGACCGCCGAAGGTGCCCCCTCAATGGTCAGCTTGCACATTATGGCAATGCCCTCGTCGCATCTTGGACTGCTCACGGTACAGGTACCGTTTTGAGCCTCCCCCGGCGGGTTATCAGGTGCCGGGGAAGAGCCGCTGTCGAACCGCAAAAATCCTGAGTTGTTGCTCCGAGGTGATAATCATCGGGACCACACGGCCGTTGCCGGGAAATCTTGCGTAACACACGTCCGGCCAGATTTTCTGTGTCTGGCTTTAATCTCAAAACAAAATTACCGTTATGATGAAACAATTGAAACACGGTTCTGAATTCCGGACTACCTCCTGTACTCAGGATGTGGGACATATTTGCGAAATTTTGAGCGGCGATGTTCCACAGCCGGTCAATGGAGCAGCCAGTCTGTGCCCGCAATCTCAAACCAAAATACAACAACCATAAGAAAAACAGGAGCTCTCGCAATGTGCCTTCCCATCAGCCGAACGAAATTGCTCGGCGCGGTATTCAGTCTTGGCCTGGCATTTGCCGCCACGGCGGCTCAATCGGAAACGCCTCCCAATGTTCTGGTTGTCGCGCAGTCCATTGACGATGCTGTCAGCTTTGATCCTGCCGAGGGATTTGAACTTACAACGGTTCAGTCATTCAACAATATTTATCAGCGCCTGGTGCAGGCGAACCGGGATGATGCGACGAAAATTGAGCCAGCCCTTGCTGCATCCTGGGAGATTGGCTCTGACGGGAAGAGTTTGACTTTCGCGTTGGCGGCCAAGAGCGCCTTCGCCTCTGGCAATGCGGTTCGCCCTGAAGATGTCATCTTCTCCCTCACCCGCGCCGTTAAACTCAACAAAACCCCGGCGTTTATTCTCAATGAGCTTGGCTGGTCGGCTGACAGCGTGGATGCTGCTGTCACGAAGGTGGATGACACCCACGTCAAGATCAGCTGGAGTGCAGATGTCGGACCGGCATTTGCTCTGGCGATTTTGACAGCACCCATCGCAAGTATTGTTGATACGCAAGTGGTCACGGCACAGGCCAAAGACAACGATTTTGGCAACAGCTGGCTGAAAACTAACTCGGCTGGCAGCGGACCCTTTAAGATTGCCAATTACACGCCCCACGAGGCACTCGTGCTTGAGGCCAATCCCACCTCGCCCAATGGGGCACCCAAACTGGCGAGCCTTATTATCCGCAATGTCCCTGATGCAGGTGCGCGCCGCTTGCTTGTCGAACAGGGTGACGCCGATATTGCCCGGGGCCTCGGCGCGGATCAGATTGATGCGCTCAAGCAAAAGCAAGGCATTGAGGTCCTCGCTGTTCCCTCGGCGCGGACGGATTATTTGCTGATCAACTCAAAAGCCAATGCCACACTCGGCAATCCGGCCTTTTGGGAAGCGGCCCGTTACCTGGTCGATTACAACGGCATCTCCAAGGATCTCCTGCGGGGGCAGAGCCAAGTTCACCAGGCGTTTCTTCCGGTTGGATTTCCGGGCGCTTTGACCGACACGCCATTCAAACTCGACATCGACAAGGCCAAGAAAATTCTTGCCGATGCGAAGATCGCAACACCGATCAAGGTTGACTTCCCGGTGTTCAACGACCAGCCATTTCTTTCCATCGCGCAATCCCTGCAGTCGAGCTTCGCCAAAGCAGGTATCGAACTTGACATCCAGCCCGGCGTCGCCAGCGAAATCTACGCCAAGGGCCGTTCAGGAAATTACCAGTTCACCCTGCGCTACTGGATTCCCGACTACTTCGACCCTCACTCGAATGCCAGCGCATTTGCAATCAACAAGGATAGTTCATCCAATACTGTGGCCAAGCAGGCGGGTTGGATAATTCCCGAGTTAACAGCCGAAACGCTCGCTGCCGTTAAAGAACAGGACCCGGCCAAACGCGCCGTCCTTTACGGCGAACTGCAGAAGAAAATCCAGGCAAGCTCACCCTATGTCTTTCTGTTGCAGGGCAGCGATCAGGTGGTTTTGCGCGATGTCGTAAAGGGCTATAAGCAGGGACTCAACGCGGATCAGGTTTACTACGATAGGGTCGAGAAGTAATTGCCACAAAAACAGGGTTTGTCCCTTGGTGAGAATGTGGACTCCCGTCAGCTGCGAGGCCGGCGGGAGTTGCGACTTGTATGGCGGCTCGCCAGCTGGTTGACATCGATGGCGATCACCCTGCTTGGCCTTGCTGTCGTGACCTTCGCCATGACAAGACTCGCGCCCCTCGATCCGGCCCTGCAGCTGGTTGGAGATCATGCCAGCGCGTCCACCTATGCCGCAGCCCGGGTGGAGCTTGGTCTTGACCAGCCTCTGCCGGTCCAGTTCGTGCGTTATCTCCAGGCCGCATTATCGGGCAATCTTGGCCAATCGATTGCTACCGGACAGCCGATCGTCAAGGACATTGCCCGCACCTTCCCGGCAACCATCGAACTTGCAACCGTGGCAATCATCCTCGGTGCATTTTTGGGGGTGTCCCTCGGGATTCTCGCCGCCGTGAAGCCGGGTAGCTGGGTTGACGGGCTGATCCGTCTTGTCGCCCTCATTGGCTATTCCGTTCCCATTTTCTGGCTGGGTTTGCTGATGCTTTTGCTGTTCTACGCAAAACTGCGATGGGCTCCCGGCCCTGGCCGCCTCGATGTGGTTTTCCAGTACACGATCCCATCGAGAACGGGCTTTGCTCTCATCGATACATGGCTTTCCGGCAAGGCTGGAGCTTTTCGCGATGCGATTGCCCATCTTGCATTACCTGCAACAGTTCTCGCCTTTTATTCGCTTGCAGGCATATCGCGACTGACCCGGTCCCTTATCCTGGCAGAAATGGGACAGGAATATGCGCTGACGGCCTCTGCCAAGGGTGCGGCAATCCATCGTGTTATATTCGTTCATATTCTGCCCAATATTGCCGGCGCTCTCATCACTGTTATCGCGCTCTCCTATGCGAGCCTGCTCGAAGGAGCAGTATTAACAGAGACAGTATTCGCCTGGCCCGGTATCGGACGCTACCTGACCGTTGCCATGTTTGCCGGTGACATGCCGGCAATACTGGGAGGGACACTCGTTGTGGGTGCATCTTTCGTCATTCTCAATACACTGACCGATCTTCTGGTGTCCAAATCGAAACCGGGAGATCGTCTATGACATCGAGCATTGCAGCGACGTCCAACGAAACAGGCTTTATCCGCCGATTGCTGAGATCACCGTCAGGCCTGATCGGGGCAAGCGGCGTTCTGCTGATCTTTGCAATTGCCTTGCTGGCCCCGCTGATCGCCCCCTACGATCCTATTCTACAAGAGACCGCCAACCGTCTGGCACCACCCGGAGCGCTGCATTTGTTGGGGACCGACGCTTTCGGGCGGGACATTCTTTCGCGCCTTATCTATGGCGCGCGCCCGACGATGGCGCTCTTGCTCTTCGTCATTCTCATCATGGCGCCCCTCGGCATCACGATTGGTGTGTTTGCCGGCTATTTCGGCGGCTACATCGAATCCATTCTGATGCGCCTTACCGATATCGTCATGTCGTTTCCCCGGCTGCTTCTCGCATTTGCCTTCGTGGCTATTATCGGGCCGGGCTTGATCAACGGCGCACTGGCGCTCGCCCTCACCAGCTGGCCGGCCTATGCCCGGCAAGCGCGCGTGGAGACGACTGCTCTGCGCCGCAGCGATTATCTCGCAGCTGCCGAGATGGTGGGAATTCGCGGCATTCGCCTTTTGTGGGGTCACGTATTACCGCTGGTGCTTCCCTCGGCGATCATCCGGCTCGCCCTCGATATGAGTGGGATGATACTTGCGGCGGCAGGCCTTGGCTTCCTTGGCCTTGGCGTGCGGCCACCAACTGCAGAATGGGGAACCATGGTTGCCGGTGGTACCGAGGTCATTTTTGATCAGTGGTGGGTTGCTGCCGCTCCGGGATTTGCAATCCTCATTGCCAGCCTTGCCTTCAACCTGCTTGCAGATGGATTGCGCGACGTCATGGATCCGCGCAATGACTAGACCTCTTCTGCACGTTGAAGATCTCTCCATTTCCTTTTCCTCACCGGCAGGACGTGTGGAGGTGGTCAAGTCCGTCTCATTTGAAATCAACCGCGAAATCGTTGCCCTCGTCGGAGAATCCGGTTCCGGCAAATCCCTCACCGGCCGCGCCCTCATGGGATTGTTACCGCGGCGCGCTGTATCGGCGGCCTCGATCCTTTCGCTTGAGGGACGCGATCTAAATGCCCTTTCTCCATCAGGGTGGCGAAAGCTGCGCGGCAATGATATCGGCCTTATCCTGCAGGACCCCAAGTTTTCGCTCAATCCCGCGTTGCAAATTGGACGGCAGGTGGAGGAGGCCCTTCTGCTGCACACAAAACTGACTTCTGCCGAGCGGCGGGAACGGGCACTTGATATGATGAACCAAGTCGGCCTGCCCGATCCCGTGCGCCTCTATAAGAATTACCCTGGCGAACTGTCCGGGGGGATGGGCCAGCGTGTGATGATTGCAGCAATGCTGGTCAACAGGCCGAAACTTCTCATCGCGGATGAACCAACGTCCGCGCTCGATCATGACCTTCAGATTCAGGTGCTGTCACTGCTGCGCAATCTGACAGAGAAATTGGGGATGGGACTTCTGCTCATCAGCCACGACCTGAAACAAGTCGCTCGCTATAGCAATCGCGTGCTGGTTATGCGCCACGGCACGATCGTCGATAGACTTGCTGGCAGCGACCTTGAGCAATCGCCCCATCCCTACACCCGAGCGCTGTGGAATGCGCGTCCATCGGCACAAACCTATGGAACGATGCTGCCCGTATTCAACGAGACTGATTTAAGCGCATGAGCACCGTTGTTGTCGAGAATCTGTCCATCGCATTTTCGCGAGCGACCGAAAAATTTAACGCCGTGCATGACGTGACGTTCTCGGTCGAACCGGGCGAAACCTTTGGTCTGATCGGACCATCCGGTTGCGGAAAAACATCCGTTTTGCGAGCAATTGCGGGCCTCAACACGCACTGGACTGGCAACGTAAACATACTGGGCACAGCGCTAGCAGCTGGACGGAAACTCGAAGGCGATTTGCGCCGGAACGTTCAGATGGTGTTTCAGGACCCCTATTCTTCCCTGCATCCAAAGCACCGTATCAACCGGATACTCGGCGAACCGCTGTCTATCAGAGGCGTTGCCAACAGTGATGTGAGGGTGCGCGAGGTGCTGGCGCAGGTTGGACTCCATGCCCAAATCGCCGAACGCTATCCGCATCAGCTTTCAGGGGGACAGCGGCAGCGCATCGCGATTGCACGGGCCCTTCTGCTTGAGCCAAAAGTGCTTCTGTTGGACGAACCAACCTCGGCACTCGATGTCTCGGTGCAAGCGGAAATTCTCAATCTTTTGTCTGAATTGAAGCGCACACTTGGAATGACCTACTTGTTGGTCAGCCATGATCCTGATGTCATCGGCCATATGTGCGACCGCACCGCAAGAATGGCTTCGGGGCGTATCGAAGCATTCACCAATCGATGACCTATCCCCGTCCTCCTTCGCAAGTACGTCGATACTTCCCTTATGTGGGATCAGAGTTTGAGCGACGCACGAACAGCATCAATGCCGGGAGCTCCATCGAACGCCGCTACGTCCTTGAGCCAGAGGTTTAGCCGATCAGGATGTGCTTTGATCCATTGCTTTTCCGTGGCCCGTCCGTGCTGCCCCTCGTCCAGAATCCTTCCCATAAGCTCGTTCTCGATGCGGCTATAGCCGGGTCGGCAGCGCTGCGATGCCTACAAGTGAAATCAGCGTGGCCGAGCTCCTGCCGGCGGCCAGGCTGATCGAGTTTCAAAACATCATTTGGAAACCGTGGAAACGATGTTCGGCCCAAAGGATTCAAGTTTGTAGTTCAATATATTGGCGCGAACGCCGGCAACTTCCGTCTGCTGGAACAGGAGAACGAACGGGCTGGTTGCCAGAACCTTCTTCTGCAGATCCTCATAGGTCTTGGCGCGCTTGGCAGTGTCGCGTTCCAGCAGGGCCGACTTGGTTTCCTTGGTCAGATCCGGCACATCCCAGGCATTGCGCCATGCGAGCGTCTTGTTGGTGCCCGTATCGGCATTGTCCGGATTGCTGGTGAAGGTTTCCGCATTGGAGTTCGGATCCCAGTAATCCGTTCCCCATGGGCCAATGAAAATATCATGCCCCCTCGCCCTGTATTTTGTCAGCGTCTGCTTACCGTCGCCGGGAATGATCTCCAGCTTCACGCCGCCCTGGGCAAAGGTCTGCTGCACGGATTCGGCAATGCCCGTCACCGGCTGGCCGTTGCGCACATCCATCGTCACCGAGAAACCATCCTTCAGGCCGGCCTTGGCCAGAAGTTCCTTGGCCTTCGCCACGTTGAGGGAATAGGGCTTTTCGTCCAGCTCGCCCAGAATGCCCTTCGGCAGGAAGGTCTGGTGGATTTCGCCGATGCCCTTGATCAGCTTTTCGCCGATGGCGTCATAATCGACGAGGTATTTCAGCGCTTCACGCACTTCCGGCTTGGCCAGGTTCGCATTCTTCTGGTTGAGGCTGAAATAATAGATCGTGCCCTTGGCTGCGCTGGTCGTCTTGATGTCGCTGTTCTTGACCACCTGTTCCAGATCGTTGGGCTCCAGATTGCGGGCAACGTCGATATCGCCCTTTTCCAGGAGCAGGCGCTGCGTGGCGCTTTCCTTGACATGGCGGTAGATCACGCGGTTGAGCGGCGCCTTGGTGCCGTGATAATTGTCGTTGCGCTCCAGAACGAGGATTTCGTTGGCGCGCCAGTCGCGGATCTTCATCGGGCCGGAACCGGCATAATTGGTCTTCATCCAGGCATTGCCGTAGTCATTGTCGACCACATGCTGCGAGATCAGCTTCTTGTCGACGACGGATGCAACCGTCGATGTCAGGCAGTTGAGCACGAAGCTCGGGGCATAGGGCTGGTCAACGGTGAAAACGAAGGTGCTCGGATCCGTTGCCTTGGCCTTTGCGGTGACATTGTCCGGCTTCAGGCCGAACTGGGTGAGGATGAAGGCGGGGCTCTTGTCGATCTTGATGGCGCGCTCGAAGGAATAGGCGACGTCTTCAGCCGTCAGCGGATTGCCGGAAGCAAACTTCAGGCCCGGCTTCAGCTTGAACGTATAGGTCAGGCCATCGTCGGAAACCGTCCAGCTCTCGGCAACGTCAGGAATGATCTTCGAGGCATTTTCCGGTGACGGTCTGACGAGCCGGTCATAGGCATTTCCACTGATCTCGCCGCTCGTCAATTCAAACGCTTCCGCAGGATCGAGGGTGACCAATTCGTCAAGCGCCCACGCTTCCACCAGTGTGTCCGCGGGTGTCTCCGCATAGGCTGGTAACCCAGTGGCAAGAAGAACAGACAAGCCGATGCTTGCGGGCATCCCAATTCTGCATGATCTGGAGGAGGCTACAAAATATGCCATGGGACGGTGATCCTTTTTTGGCCAAGCCTCCACAACTCCGGTTTCTACATTCAAGTAGAATCTGGACAATTGCCGTTTTCGGCCGGCGGTGATTACAAATTCTTCCTAAAACTTCCGGGATTCACGGGCTGACCGCAGGCGGCAAGACCGATATCAAAACAGGCCGGTGGGACTCCAATCAGCCGTCGCATATGTCATGTTGATATCCTCCAAGCTTCTCCGCATCACAGGATGGGAACTGCCAAAATTCCGACCAGTCGCACCATTTAGCCGTATGTGGTCACAATACCCGCTACGGTTTTTCTGTATAAACACGCCGTTCCATTTTTGAGCTCCAGGGAAAAATGCATTTCCCCGGTTGAGTGTGTTTCGAAACAAAACAACCCGGAGTTTTAACGGCCTGACATCAACTGAAATTTGAGCTTCAATATGCCTTTGGCTTGATTTGCAACCAGGGCTCGAAGCTCAGGCGAAATTGCGCCCCTTGCCGGAAAACTGAAACGCAGTCCCGGATTGACCGCTACCAGTCATGGTCAAGACATGGGACAACGTGCAAATCGGTAGGTGATGGGTTTCCACAAACCACGATATGGGCACCGGGGTTTAGGCCGAGCTTCGGCTATGGCCGCGAGCCGTCCGTTTTGAGACATCCCCGTTAGCTGGGCCAAAAAGCGAGACCTTAGAAAACTCTTTGGACAAATTTGAAAGTTGTGAGAAATTGATCAGTTGTACGCGAGGCAGAACATAAGCCCTTTTGGCTGGCATATATTAGTAAGCCGTGTTTCCCTCTCACGTTGACCAAAAACCTGGATTCTGCGCAAGGACCAGTGAGCTCGATAGCCGTGGTGACCATGGACCAACAGCGGCCATATCTGCCGGCAACCGAAGCGATCGGGATGCTTCAATAGGCAAATGCCACTGGTAATTGCGTCATGGCCATCAGCCGGCGAGAGCCAAACTTCCGTGACGGCCAATGTCCCTCTCAATCTCGCAGACCAAGTTGTCTAGCGCCGGGTTCCTCGATTTCCTTGCTCGGCGGACGACATACGCCAAGGCTGGCGGCCGAGGCAGTCGTTCAACGACAACGTGCATCTCGCCACGGATATGGCGGTCGCTCAGGAGCGCCACGCCCATGGCCGCGTTGACGGCCGAAACGATGCCGGCGGCGCTCGAGCACTCGAAGATGGTCTCGAGAACAGCATCATCCTGGCCGATGTCCAGGGCCCACTGACGGTAGAAACACTCGTCGTCAAACGACAGAAACGGAATCGGGCTGTCCCGCGGTAGCGCCAAATCCGGATGCTTCACCCAGTGAAGGTCTTCACGAAAGAGGACAATGTCGGTCGGTCGCACCTCGTGGCTGAAGACCTGAACGATTGCGGCATCCAGCTCGCCACGTTCGAGCATGGCGCGCAGAACCAGACTCATACGGACCTTGGTACGGACCGAAACGTTCGGATGCACACGCCGAAATCGCCCCAGAATTCGGGCGAGGTCGGTACACGCCGTGTCTTCGGTGAGTCCGAGGGCAAGCCTACCCGCGAGCGTGGTCTTCGAAAGGCTGAGCAGAGCCTCGTCATGCAGACCGAGGATACGTCCGGCGTAGTCGAGCAAGTCTTCTCCCGTAGCGGTAAACATCGGACCGCCCGCTTTCCGACCGAGCAGCTCACAGTCTAGGCTGACTTCAAGCCTCTTTATCTTATGGCTCACAGCCGACTGTGAGAGGCCTAAAGCGACGGCCGCTCTGGTAATGCCGCCATATTGGCGAATTGCCGAAAGCGCCCGCAAAGCGTCGATCTCGAGGCGGCGACTGTTGAGTTCATTCATGGCCATTTCCGTTTCGTTCTTTTCAGAGAGAAACTTATCACGAACAATGCCGGTCATGACACTGATTCGTGAATTGTCATGTCATCATCGAAATTTGTCATGTGCGCGTATTGTGCGATCCGCATATCAGTGGATCGTATTCCTCGCATCAGAGCGCTTAATGACCGACATTTCTCTTCCTTCCGTCACTGCGAGCCGCCATCCTCTGCTATGGCCACTGCTCGCCTCTCTCCTGATCATCGGATGGAGTTCAGGCTTCGTGGGCATTCGGTATGCCAACGAGGAGGCGAGCGTCATGCTTCTGCTGTTCTGGCGGACATTGCTTTCGGGACTGATCCTTCTGCCCTTCGCGTTGGCGATCGGGCCGAGCATATCCATGCGTGCGGTCAGAGATCAGGCCCTGTTCGGCATCATGGCCGTGTTCCTGTATCTGGGAGGCTTCGCGCTGGCTATCGAGCAAAAAGTGCCCACGGGGCTGGTCGCGCTCATCGCCGACCTTCTTCCGCTGGCGATCGCCGTCCTTTCCCAACCCGTCCTTGGCGAACGGCTGACCGCACGCCAATGGCTGGGCACTTTAACTGCCGTCATCGGTGTTTTGGTCGTGTCCGTCGACAGTCTCAGCTTCGGTACGGCCCCGGTGTGGGCATACGGACTGACGGTGGGTTCCATGCTGATATTCGCTGTCGCCTCGGTCCTGCACAGGAAACGCAAGACGCAGCATATGCCTGTCCATCAGAGCCTTTGCATCCAAACACTGATGGGTTCGGTTCTCTTCGGCCTGTGCGCGTTGACGCAGGGCAGCCTTACTCCACCAATGACCCGTGATTTTGCGGTCGGGATGATCTGGCTGGTCCTGATCGCGACGTTCCTCGCATACGCCGTCTACTATACCAGTCTGCGGCTATTCCCCGTGGCCAAGGTGAGCGCAGCAATCTATCTCAGCCCGCCCGTGACGATGCTATGGGCATGGATTCTATTCTCAGAACCTCTGACAGTCGCGATGTTCGCGGGGCTAGTGGTGACACTGGTGGGTGTGTGGATGACATCGCGCGGTTGAGCAACAAGCTGGGGCGGCCGGTATTTGGAGTTGTGCCGGCCCTGGTGCGTCAAGTCCGCCGAATGGCGGACCAATCCGGCGTCCAGCCGTGACGAGAAGCCATCGGCTTTGGCCGGTGGAGCATTTACTTTTCTAAAATCACACCGGTCAGGCATTCATTCAGATCCCGAAAATCGTTAACTGTCCACGCATGCGAAGGCAGCTTTACACCATTTTCTCGCAGGGTTTTGGGAATTAGATCTCCGTTTGGACGAAGTGTTACTGATGACACAATGACTCCTGGATAATCGAGCAGACGTTTCTTGAATGCTGTTCTCGTCAGGTCAGGTGTTGGGGGATCACTTTTATTCGCCAATGGTCCTGAACCTTTGGCATCGGTTCCGTGACACATTGTGCATCTTTCAGAAAAGAGCTTTTTCATTACCACTATCAGCAAAAGCGGATAATGATCCACAAAGCACGATAGAAAATGCAATGCTGGAAACTATTTTGAGTTTTATGAAGTTAGCTGGCGTGATGACGAACATAATTGAGTGTCCTGTTGCGACGCGCGCTAAACCGGGCCGAGAATACCTTGCCCATTCTTCGTTAAGGCTTAAGTAGCCTCTATGCTGGAGTGAGATAAATACCACAGCATCCCAAGGGCTGAGTCCTTACGATTGATCTTAATTTGGCCGTTTCTCCATTGCCCAAAGATGGCACCAATGGCTATTTCAGGGCAATGACAACTTTACCCTTGGCTCGGCCCGTCTCGACATAAGCCAGTGCCTCGTTCGCCTTCTCGAACCGGAACACCCTATCCACTACCGGCTTTATAACCCCTGCTTCTATCAAGGCAGTAATCTTGCCGAGCTGTCCGCCATTTGCCGTCATGAACAGAAAGGAATAGCTGACTTGATGGCGTTTCGATTTCCTTCGAATCCCAAAGCTCAGCAGGCGCATGACCTGCTGGAGCAACCAGCCTGAACCGTTCTGCTTGGCGAAGGCCGGATCAGGCGGACCGGAGATTGATATAAGCTTTCCGCCGGGCTTTAGCGCGCGGAGTGATTTTTCCAGCGTGTCCGTGCCAAGACTGTTGAGTACGACATCATAATCCTTCAGGACTTCCTCGAAATTCTGTGTCTTGTAGTCGATCACAACGTCTGCTCCGAGACTTTTGACGAGATCGACATTAGAAGTGCTCGTGGTCGTTGCGACCACCGCCCCGAGATATTTGGCAAGCTGGATTGCAATTGTGCCGACGCCGCCGGAACCTGCATGGATCAGAACTTTCTGTCCCTTTTGCAAGTTGGCCCGCTCGACAAGCACCTGCCATGCTGTCAGAGCGACAAGTGGGATCGAGGCGGCCTCCTCCATTGTCAGGTTTTTCGGCTTCATGGCCACGTCGGCCTCATTCATTGCGATGAACTGCGCGAACGCACCGATGCGGTCTTTGTCCGGACGTGCATAGACCTCATCGCCCGGTTTGAAACGGCTGACCTTTGACCCTACCCGAACCACAATGCCTGCCACATCGTTGCCAAGGATCAGGGGCAGCCGGTACGGCAGGATAAGCTTGAATTCGCCATCCCTGATCTTGGCATCGAGAACGTTGACGCTGGCAGCGTGAATCTGGACCATGACGTCAGTCTCCCGCAGCTCCGGCTCAGAAGTTTCGCCGAACCGCAAAGCAGCGCCTTTTGCATATCGATCGACCAGAAAAGCTTTCATGAGAATTGCCATTGTCTGTGAGTTAGCGATCCGCCGGAAAACACAACCCAGCGGTAAGTGTTTAGGCAGGAAGCTTATTGTATTTGCGAAGGTTTTTATCGACGAATGACTCGGGCAGGAAGCGGCGCAGAAAGTGAACTTGTCCTGCCACTTTTCCTACGGTGTAGCGCCTCTTGGGTGAAAATGCGTTTGCCGCCGTCACGACCACATCGGCGACCATCTCTGGCGTGTCCCCTGCTTCCACAATTTCACGCATCAGTCTTTCTGCGTCGGCACGAACGGTATCATACAAAGGCATCGGCTGATCTGCTCTGGTGAGGTTTTCCTCAAAAGAGGTACGAGTAGCGCCGGGCTCAACGAGAACGACGCGAATGCCTTGCGTGCGGATCTCGTGATCCAAGGATTCGGAATAGCCCTCGATTGCATGCTTTGTGGATGCATAGAGCGCGTTGTAGGGTGCAGGGATCAACCCGAGAATGGAGCTCATGTTGATAATTCTGCCTTTTCGCTGACGTCGCATGATCGGCAGGACCGTATTCGTTACCCGCAGGACGCCGAACACGTTTACGTCAAACAGAGCCCTGGCTTGCACTGCTGAGGATTCTTCAGCGCCGCCAAGCAGCCCAATCCCGGCATTGTTGACGAGAAGGTCGATCCGTCCAGTAAGACGTACGACCTCGTCGACCGCTTTCGCTACGGATTCTTCATCCGTGACATCGCAGACCAGCATTGTAATGCCCTGAACGTCAGCAACCTGCTTGCGGCTCGTTCCGAACACCCGGTAACCATCACGTTGCAGTGCTCGTGCGGTTGCCAGCCCTATACCAGAAGACGCGCCTGTGATCAGGGCAACGCCATGTTGTGTCTTGCTCATTTCATTGTCTCTCTTTTGGTCTGGATTATTGCCTGAGGATCATATACTATCGTTTCGATACTAAGTCACTATCAAAAAGATACCGACATGAAGAATCTTTCAGACCAGCCGTGTCTCATTGCCCGCAGCCTCGCACTTGTAGGCGATGCGTGGAGCATGCTCATCATGCGCGATGCCCATGCGGGGCTGACCCGCTTTGATGATTTTCGCAAGAGTCTGGGCATTGCGCCAACGATCCTGACCCGACGTCTGGCAGCCCTGACAGAAGACGGCTTGCTGGAGAAACGCCGCTACTCGGAGCGGCCGCCACGGGACGAGTACGTGCTGACGGTGGCGGGCCACGACTTTCTGCCGGTGTTATTTACAATCGGCGCATGGGGGCGCAAGCATCGGGCCGACGGAGCTGAAGTGACTCGGTTTTTTGACGCTGAATCCGGGACCGAAATCGACCCCGTAACCATCGACCGGGCGACCGGCGCGGAGATCGGCACCCGTCCCATTCGCATCGCTGAGCCTGAATGAGACTTTAAAGCGCGAATGTTTGCATTCCTGATCGACTTTATTGGCAGTGACCGCGGGACGGTTTATCAGCTCTCAACATAGCGCATACGGCCTGTTGATTTCTGCATCAAATTGACCCTCATTGCCACAGCGCGCTGACCCGACTTCTGCAGATAGAGGAGCATGCCGAATTACGGCTTTCACAACGAACTACTTTCCGATTTCCTCATCGACTGAGCGGCATGACAATTCGGACGCCAGCTTTGCTGCGCCTGCAATCCATCTTTCATAGAGAAGCATTCTATCTATTCTGCAGCCCTTGGCGTGTTCACTTCCAGTGCGCCTGCCGACACAGCAGGCCTGGGCACCTCATCCGGGGTCGGCTTGATGCGGAACCATGCGGCGTAGAGAGCGGGCAGAAAGAGGAGGATCAGCACCGTACCGGCTGCTGTACCGCCAATCAGCGTGTAGGCCATCGAGCCCCAGAACACCGAATGGGTGAGCGGAATGAAAGCCAGAACAGCGGCGAGCGCAGTCAGGATCACCGGGCGCGTCCGCTGAACCGTAGCCTCGATGACAGCATGATAATCATCAAGGCCCGCAGCCTGGTTTTCCTTGATCTGCTCGGTCAGGATCAAGGTGTTGCGCATCAGGATGCCAGCCAGTCCAATCAATCCGATGATCGCGTTGAAACCAAAGGGCTGGTTGAAAGCGATCAGCATCGGAACCACGCCAGCAAGGCCGAGTGGTGCCGTCAACATGACCATGCTCATTGTCGAAAGGCTCCGAACCTGCAGGATGATGACGATTAGCATGGCGGCGATCATGACCGGAAAGATTTTCACGAGCGCAACGTTGGCCTTGAGAGATTCCTCGATATTTCCACCCATTTCGATGCGATATCCGATCGGAAGCGAGGAGATCAGCGGCTGCAGCGCCGTCATGACCTGCTGCGAGACCTCCGGGGGCTGCGTCGCCTCATTGATGTCCGAGCGGATCGTGATGATTGACGTTCGATCGCGACGTTTGAGGATCGGCTCTTCAAATTGAATTTCGGAATGTCCGATCTGGTCGAGGGGAACCTGGCGGCCGTCCCGGCTCATCAGCGAAAAATCGGCCAACCGTGCCGGATCCAAACGGTTTTCGCCGGCACTGCGGGCGATGACAGGCACGTTGCGGATGTTCTCGCGGACCTGCGTAACGGGAATACCCGTCAGCAGCAGCTGCGTCTGCTGGGCTGCCTCTGCGGGCGAAAGGCCAATCAGATTAAGCCGCTCCTGGTCGGGGATATAGCGAAGAACAGGCGTGCGATTACCCCAATCACGGTTTGCCTGCCTGACATCCGGAACGCCCTTCATGATGTCGAGTGCTTTCTCCGAAATCTGGTACAGTTGCTTCGGATCAGGCCCCATAATACGGAACTCGACGGGAAATGGTGTGTATGGACCGAATACGAGCTGCGTGACGCGCACAAAGGCCTCCGGGGCGAGCCCTGCCGCTACTGCTTCCCTGAGCCGGTGCTTCAACGTCTCACGCGCCTCCGCGTCAGGGGTAAGCACGACCATCTTGGCAAATGCGGGATCGGGCAGCTCGGGTGCCATTGCGAAGAAGAAGCGCGGAGCTCCCTGCCCGATGTAACTCGTGACGATCTTCGCCTCGGGCTGGTCCTTCAGCCATTGTTCGAGCTTTTCGACGGAGGCGGTCGTCGTTTCGATGCTTGTGCCCTCCGGCAGGCGGACCTCGATGAGGACTTCGGGTCGATCCGACGTTGGGAAGAATTGCTGTTTCACTACCCCCATTCCGACGACGGAGAGAGCCATGATGATGCCGACGACGGTGCATGTCAGGAACTTATGGCGCACGGCATATGTGATAAGTTTCCGTAGTCGCCGGTAATTTGGAGTATTGTAGATCGCGTGGTGCCCTCCCTTCACCGGCTTGATCGCTGGCAGCATCTTGACGCCGAGGTAAGGGGTGAAGATCACGGCGACGATCCAGGAAACAATCAGCGCGAAGCCCACGACCCAGAAGATATTGCCGGCATATTCGCCGGCTGCTGATCTGGCAAAGCCAACCGGCATCAATCCGATGATTGTCACGAGTGTTCCGGACAACATAGGTGCTGCGGTATGGCTCCAGGCATAGGCGGCTGCCTTGATGCGATCCATGCCCTCTTCCATTTTCACCACCATCACCTCGATGGCGATTATGGCATCATCAACCAGAAGTCCGAGCGCCAGGATGAGCGCACCGAGCGTGATACGGTCGAAAAACCTGCCGGTTTCCAGCATGATGAGGAACACGACGGCAAGCGTCAGCGGAACAGCGAGCGCCACTACTATGCCGACACGCCAGCCGAGACTGACCAGGCTCACGAACAACACCACGCCAAGCGCCATCGCGAATTTCAGCATGAACTCGCCGACCGCCTCATCAATGTTCACCGCCTGATCGCTCACCTTGGCGAGCGTCATTCCGAGGGGTAGTGTCTGTGCGATCGCCGTCGATCTTTCTTCCAGAGCCTTGCCGAGATCCAATCCATTCCAGCCCTGCTGCATCACCGCTCCAAGCATGATGGTGGGCTCACCGTCGTGGCGGATGACATAGGTCGCCGGATCTTCATATCCACGCCGAACATCGGCGATGTCGGAGAGCTTCAACGTGCGTCCGGCAGCAACAATCGGTGTGTCGGCGATTGCCTGGCCACTGTTATATGCACCGTCAAACCTGATGAAGACCTGCGGGCCCCGCGTATCGATCGATCCTGCCGGTGTGACGGTGTTTTGCCGCTGCAAAGCGGCAGCGATGTCTTGCACGGAGATTCCGAGAGTAGCGAGTTTATCATAGGAGAACTCGACAAAGATCTGTTCAGGCCGCTCTCCGAGAATATTGATCTTCTTGACGCCTGGCACATGCAGCAGGTCCTGTCGGACCAATTCCGCCTGTCGTGCGAGCTCCCGCATGGGCATTCCCTTTGCCTTCAAGGCATAAAGAGCGAAGCTCACGTCAGAGTACTCGTCATTGACAAAAGGCCCGAACACACCTTGCGGCAAGCTTCGAGCTTCGTCTCCAAGCTTCTTGCGAGCCTGATAAAACTCTCCCTCGACCGCACCGGGTGGTGTGCTGTCCTTCAGTGTGACTGTCAAGAAGGCAAAGCCCGGGCGCGTTGTTGTCTCGACCCGGTCATACCAGGTCAATTCCTGAATCCGCTTCTCGAGTGGTTCGGCGACCAGATCTTGCATCTCGCGCGCCGTCGCGCCCGGCCATGCAGCGGTGACCGTCAGGGTCTTAATGGTAAAGGATGGGTCCTCTGCGCGCCCGAGCTTGGCAAAAGCGTAGACACCTGCCGCGGCCAAAAGCACGATGAAGAACAGGGTAACGGCTCGCTCGCGAACCGCGAGCGCGGAAAGATTGAAGCTCATCAGTTTACTGCCTCTGCCTGAACCGCGGTCTTGACGGCGACGCCTTCCTTGAGGAGATGCGCGCCGAGCGCCACGACCTCCTGTCCAAGTTCGATACCTGTGACAATCGCGGTTTCCCCGCCGAGCTGTTTGATCTGGACGGGAGCAAAGCGCACGGTCGAAGAGCCCCGATCAAAAACCCAGACCCCTGCGCGATTGCCGTCATCCAGCACGGCACCGATCGGCACCAAGACTTCTGATTGCCTTTCGGTGTTGGAGATTCTGATCGTTACCGTCGAGCCGAGTGGTGCCGAAGCGGCATTTCCTTCGAGCACGTAGCGCGCCTCATAGGTACGGGTCTGGGCATCGGCGGCATCGGAAATTTGCCGGAGGCGCGCAGTCCCGCCCCGCTCGGTGCCACCATATATGCCGGCTTCGGCTTCTGACCCGATCACGGGACGTATCGTTTCGGGAAGAGCGACCACCGCCTCACGCGGCCCGGCATGCGCCAGTTGAACCACAGTCTGTCCGGCAGCGACGACCTGTCCGGGTTCTCCGAGAGCCGCAACCACCGTTCCGTCTGCGCCAGCCACCAGAGTGGAATAAGTCGCTTCGTTCTCGGCAACATTCGCTTCCGCCTCGGCCGCGGCAAGCTGTGCTTCGGCCGTATCCAGCACGGCCTTGGCCTGCTCGTAACGCTGCGGGGTCGCCGCGACCCTGTCCCTGACAAGGGACGCGTAGCGCTTCTCGTCCGCGCTCGCCTGAACAAAGACCGCCCGCGCGGCGACAACCGCATTGCGTTTCGCGGTCAAGGCGAGACGCAAATCCGTGTCATCGATGCGCATCAAGGGTTGACCAACCTTGACCTGCTGGCCAACATCCACAAGACGTTCGACAATCTTGCCGGGAACGCGAAAACCAAGATTGCTCTGCACCCGCGCTGCAATCGTGCCTGTGAAAGACCTCACAGCGCCGGCCACGCGCGCAGTTTCGACAATTTTGACAAGTTGCGGCGCGACGCGGGGATCGGTTGCAGCTGATGCGTCCCGATTCGGCCACTGTGAAAAAAGAACAGCCGCTGTGATGGCGACCGCCGGCAACACAAGTGCGCCAATGAGAAGAAGCCGTTTGTGCCTCATGCTTGTGATCCTCGCAAGATTGCGCGTTACGACGCGCTTTAGATTGTGATCGAACTCTATATTCCATTTAAAGTTCGAGCGCAATCTAAATTGGGAGCAATCACGGGCAAGGCGAGTTGTCGCAGTGCCGGCAGGGCGACAGCGGGCACCTTGCGTCACGCGGCATGTGTCACGGCAATGATGGACTGAGAAAAACTTGCATAGTCATTGCCTATGGATTATAGAGTTCGAACGAAATCTAAAAGGAAGAATACCGCGATGCGTGTAAGTCGGGTTCAAGCCTCGGAAAACCGCCAGGCCGTCATTGATGTCGCAAGCCGCCTTTTCAGGGAGCATGGCTTCGATGGAATCGGGCTGAAGGGTTTGATGGAGGCCGCTGGATTGACGCAAGGTGCGTTCTACAAACAGTTCGCCTCCAAAGAGGATCTCATTGCGCTGGCATCAGCCCGGGCCTTGGAGAGCGCAACACAGCAATGGTCTGCTGCTGCGGCGGCAAAGCCCATGGATTCTCTGGGCGCAGTTGTCGCGTTTTATCTGAGCACGGATCATCAGTACGAAAAGATGGACGGCTGTCCCGTGGTCGCGCTTGGGGCAGATGCCGCCAGGCAAGGCACGACTGTAAAGGCGTCGTTCGAAGCGGGAATAAGGGCATATCTTGAAATGCTCAAACGTATGATTTCCGAAAAGGGCGATGAAAAGTCAGAGGGTAAGGCCATGGCCATTCTCTCCATCATGGTTGGTGCAATGACACTCGCACGCGCGGTTAATGACCAAACTCTCGCTCAGTCTCTCTTCGATTCAACCATCGAACAGGTTCAGAAGATTGCCGCGTCATGAGGAAGAACAACAGATGCTTCTTAAGTGAGCATTGATGATCGCCGATATCCCCGCGCAGGGGTCTGGTTTTTTGGAAACGCCGATCGAGCGTACTGTCGATATGATCCAGCTCAACATCACGGCGCTCACAGAACTAAGTTTTCTATTTGGCCGCGATATGGCCGCGCGAAATTCCGGACACATTCTTCTTGTCGCCAGTCTATTGGCTTTCCAGCCCGTCCCCACCTTTGCGGCGACGAAAGCTTATGTGTTGGCACTGGGTGAGGCATTGCACGATGAAATGCGCTCCCAAGGTGTGGTGGTAACCAGCCTTTGCCCGGGGCATACCGAAACAGGTTTTGATATTGCGGCCGGCGCAACCGTCTCGACCTTGCTGCGCATCCTCACGATGAAGCCTCGTCCCGTCGCAGCGAGTGGCATTAAGGCGCTTTCAAAAGGACGGGACAGCGTCGTTGCCGGTGTTCTGAACAACCTCGTTGTGCTTTTAAACCGACTGATACCACGCTCGATGCAACGATCGTCAATGCGAAAAGTGTTGGAATCCTAATGTTCGGTGACTCTCATTGGCTCATGTATAAAGTCGTTAAAAAACGATCGGTTGTACGCGCCGCAGACGCCTTGGAACTCTCGTTTGAAAATGCCGATAAGAGGCCAATTTTCATCGATTTTGATTGTAGCGCAGAGTTCTACAATCCTTGTTAAAGTCTTGATGTTAATGACTATCTGATGATCGTACTGTTTCAGGTAATGGGAGCGCGTGCCCTGAAAATCTGGCGTAGTTTCATGATATCGCTGCATCTTTGTACAAACTATCGCATATTCAATTCGCCATTTGTTGCGGATCAGAATGAGCGATGGCTGCTTTGCGCCGCCCATTCGATCATTCGTCGAGCTTCTGCCAACTCCTGCAAGCGGACGGCTGATTGGTGATAAGGTCGACCTTCACAGAGGAAAGGCCACGGAATCGATAAGTCGCCTGCATACAACAGGCACTACTTCGCGATACTATCGCTGCATGCCACGAAGCAAGAACAACCGCCGCAAGAAGCCGCCACAGAGAAAAGAGTCGAAGCTCGCACTCTCAAACTTTGCCATTAAGGAAGAGCGCCACGACGAATTTAAGAAGACCATCCTGGCTGCGGCGCGACACAGCGTCGATGAGTTCCCGGCGACTCTCCAAATTGTCACGGATGAGCTGCGAAAGTCGGACCCCATAGGGATCGTTCCAACATTCGCCGCTTATGGGCTTCAGACCCTGGCGGGACGTGAAGGCGTGAACACCAAATCCGTTCTCAAAGACATTCAGCAGCACCACGCCGAATTGCTGCTGGCGCTGGTGATGACCATTCCGCTGGACGAGTGGGGAAAAGACCCATTCACACCGGCCATCATGGGAACGGTGTTCGAGACTGTTCCGAAGGTCGCTGAGACGTTCCTGCACCAGCGCATCCTGGCCGCTGAGGGCGTCACGGATAAGCAGGAATTTACGGTCCTGTCGTTGCAGGAGCGCATTCGACTTCACACGCAGGCGGTCAGGAATTGGGGTACTACTCCGATGTCATCCGTATCAGCACCGATCTATACGGATCCCTAGACGACCGCCTGAAGCCGCATTTCGGGTTCGGGGCCACCGACCTGATTGAGGTGATGGCGGCTGTCGTTGGAGAGTTTGAGCGTCGGCATTCCGAACACTTTATGCGACTGTCGAAGGTCATTCGCTCGCCCAATGGTCGGCAGATGGTTCGGAACTATTACAAGTACTTCCTGAACTCAAAGGCGGGCCAGAAGACCTCCTGGCCGCCATGCCGCCGGGCGTTTCACGCGACGGCATGATGGGTATGATCATGGGGCATTGCGATCTCAGACATTCCGAACGCGCCAGCTTCACTGTCGCTGAAGTCGCAAAGCTTTCAGGGAAACCAAAAGATGTCGTCGAGGCGATCCTCGAGTCCCTGTCCCACGCACCGGGCGGTCTGGCTGGAACCAACCCTGACCACCTCTTCCTTGCCAATCCGATCTGGGATGCTCCGGGCATCGATCTTGATGATCTATTCGTGTTCCCCATCCCGCAAATGGTCTTCAGCCATATCCATCGCGTGATGGCGCGGCTGGCGGAGGGAGCTGGTATCAAGACCCAGCTTGAAAGCCGCAGGGCGGACTATCTCGAAAGCCAACTCGAAGACACGATGCGAAAAGCCCTGCCGGGAGCGACCATCGTTCCGACAGCAAAGTGGCAGGTTGGCGCCGAACAGTTCGAAACAGATCTACTCGTCACGCTCGATCGCACCGCGTAGCCCCTGCGGAGTAAGGTGATTGGACTTCGCCTCAGCGATAATCACCTTACTCCGCAGGGGCTACGCGGTGCGCCGGATCGCGTGAAACGGCACGTCTCCGACATGGTGCTATATCCATCCCAGCAATCTGCGCGCCTCGCCACGCTTATCACTTCTGCAAAGGAGGGCGATGCCGCAGCCGAAGCGATTGTCCGCCAGATCGGTATTGATCCCGCATCGGTCGATCAGATCATCAGGATATCGGTGACCCTTGATGATTTTTCGGTTCTCAGCTCAGCTGAGGCGGACTTCAAGGAAATAGGCTGGGTGCCTGCCGACCACCAACTCGCGCCGACGATCACGATCGCTGATCTCATCTGCATCTCCGACATTCTCGATCATCCGCTCACTTACCTTCACTACCTCGGTGAGCGCATCTACCTTCAAAAGTCATTCAGCCTGTTTGGGGATGAACTCGACTTCCTCGGCCTCTATCTCATTACGGGTTTCAACATCGCAGGCCTGCGGGAGGAAGATTGCATCTTCTCGGCTAGCGGAATGTCCGAACCGCTCGACCGGTACTACATAAGCCGCGATGCGGGCATCCCCCTGCCAAAACGAAACCTCAGTTGGGACCTCTGTTTGGTTCGATCATCAAGCAGCTCGAACAGCGTAAATCACCGGGCTGGACGACCGTCGGTCTGCACCTTTTGTCATCGGCTGATCCCAGCAAGCAGATGATCATCGAAAGGAACCTGATCAAGCTGCGTGCGATGGTGCGCAAGAATTTCCGCGAACCCGGCCACATCAGTTCGCTTCAGGTTCAGCCCCGGCTGCAGCGTAAGGCGCGCATTATTGTCTATGCATTTCCCGAGGCACTGCGTGGGGAATCGCGCAAGACCATGGAAGGATTGGCCGCCGAGGCGACGGAGGATGAACGGGTAGACCATATAGTAGTCTTTGCCCGTTGTACGGACCGCTGAGACGTCCCATACGAAGCAATGCTCTGGTTCGTCGTCCCCAGGAGACTTGACTGATAGCGCGAGCGCTTAGCCTAACAGGGCCAATCCTGACGCAACCTCTGCGCCGACAGCCGTCATGGTAGCCAAGTTTGCATTCCAAAAACGGGCCTTCGTAGTTTTCTCTGCGGTTGTATCCATCGTGATCTCCTTTTGGTCAGTGGTCTTCAACAGGAAGTACTGTGCTGCCACTACGGCAACGTACGTGAGGAGGCCGACGGCACAGAGGGTAGCCACGGGAATCGAACCCGCACCTGCTAGACCTGTTAGGCAAAGCGCTCAGGTATTGTTTTACTCTCTCCCTGCAGACATTCAAATCAAAAACGGTTGGTCGATGGGTTAGCATACGCGCCACGAGACAATCGGATTGCCTAGGTCTGCGTTGCTGGCCTCGCTCCCCATAAGCTGCCAGACCGCTGCCGGCCCCATCTCGGTCGTTCAAGTGCACCAGCTCAATGGTTGCTCTAGGCCCCCACTTTGACTCGCCCAACTTGAGCAAATGAGGACGGCGGTCAAATCGCTACTACGGCCTAGCTAGCGCTCGGTGGTCGTTGGATCTGCGACCCTCTGGACCAGTCGGGCGTCGAGCGTTTCGAACTTGTTAGCGACGTCAAGCTCGTAAACGCCCGGTCCGACGTCGGGAGCAACCCTTCCGTCCGAGCTCTGCGGGAGGCGGCCGTAGATAGAAGCGAAGGCCGCGAAACCATCGTGGCCGGCTCCCGCCTGCGTGGCCAGATTAGTTATGTCGATCACGCGGAGGTTTGAATTCCGCGCTTCGACGAGAACTTGGGGGTCATCGATATTGGCAGCGCCGGCGCGGAATTGCCCTCCGGCGATAAACCTGGATATCGACAGCGCCTGATCCTTCTTGGAGACGAGAACGGTGATGGGGGAGCGCAGGCGGCCGACGATCCGAAGTTGTTGAAGAAAAACTCCTGCGTCGATATCTGGCGCAGCGAGCGTGAGGTCGATGATCTTGCCGAGGGTACGTTCGTCTTTGGCGATCCGGATTTGCCGGACAGACTCCATTGTCAGCCAAGCCCCCATACTGTGGGCGCAAAGCTTCATCCCCCTGACATGGCGGTCGGCGGCGACCCGCTCGACCACCCGGGCAAGC
Organism: Phyllobacterium sp. MT110; assembly: GCF_058792715.1. Lineage (NCBI taxonomy): Bacteria > Pseudomonadati > Pseudomonadota > Alphaproteobacteria > Hyphomicrobiales > Phyllobacteriaceae > Phyllobacterium > Phyllobacterium sp. MT110. The sequence goes on along the minus strand of NZ_JBXAFE010000007.1, from coordinate 72,957 downwards.
GCATCGCGTGAGAAGGTCACCGCATCTTTGTCTGCGAGATACCCAGTGATCGCTGCCTTCGAAGGCCATGAGAATAGCACTGCCGATTGCGCGACATGGACGTCGGCGGTGAGTTGCGCCGTGCGGAACAGTGATTCCGGGAAGTTGTTGTTGAAGCCGTGGACGAAGATGCCGACATCCCGGCCTAGCACTTCCCCGCGTGCGGCAGAGGCTCCGACTTCCGCAAAGAACCTCCTTTCATCAAGGCGCTCGGACGAGACGACCGCGAAATCCCGGGCCGGGTCCGGCACATTCCTAGGCCACTCGATCTCGGTCGGTCGGTGGGGCGGTGGAATGGAGATGACATAGCGAACGTAGTTAGTCGTGGTCGTAATCCCATCGCTCAGGAAGGTTGGCGTGCTCGGCTCGGCTGCGCGCGTACTCGCCACGAAGATGGTAACGCGCTTCGCGCCCTCGACAGCAGTCACCGGAGCGAGGACAGATGAGCCGGGACGCGAGGCGCAAGCGCTCAATGCAAGCGCTAACGCCGCGACCAGAGCGACCGCCATATATCGCACTGATTGGTGTCGCTGCCTGATCGTCATCGCTCTCCGCCCCTCATCCCCTGACCAGAGTCTCTAAGCGCCGTGAAACCGCGAACGTCACGCCTTTCACTTCGAGTATGTGCTGCCGGTATCTCCCAATATGCAGGTTCCGATGGTATGATCCAGCTTTCTTCTGTCGCCCTGATCGTAGACCGAATTTCGGTCACGCAGCCCCAAATAATAATGGAAAGCTTTTGCCAGCTTCGCCGGGACGCTCACATTGTTGACCACGGTCTGAGGATCGCGGCTGTTTAGATTCGCCAGTAGATAGGGCAGATGATCAATCAGGACGAGGATCGAATCCTCTGGATGAAGGAGTGACTTCAGGCCATTGCGAAACATGATTTTCAATCCTTCTATTGACGTCACCGGTAGCGAGTGAGTGCGAAGCGCTGCAACCCCGTGCGCATAGCCCTCTTCTACCTTTGGATCGGGCGTCACTGTAGTATCGCCGCGCGTGAAACTGTGTCCTGTATCAAGGAACGCAAGCGGGGGGATCGAAATATCTGCAACGGCTCGTTGAGATAGCGAATGCCGGTACCTAACACCTAGTGATAAATTCTATTCTCACTTGGCTGGATAAGGCTCGATGTCCGCCGACCAATAGTCCTTAGCAATGTTCTGGCTGTTGCGGATAAGGTGGTAGGCGATATCCGGATCGCCTCCTTTAAAAGTCTCCGGGTCCGCACCACATATCAAACAATACATCTGTTGATAAACGCCGAATGCAAAATATTGCAGCACCGGCGTCGCATCCTTCTGGCCGATTGCTCGCATGTCATCGGCAGCCTGTTTGACCGCACTTTCCAACGCCAACGAAACTGCGGCAGCCAACTTCCTGTCCGCACGGCTGATGACGTCGGCGACTTCGCTTCCAGCCGACGTAAGATCATGTCCATTATTTGTCATTGTTTACCTCGCGGGTTGTTAATGTATTTCAATTGCGCTGCCACATCGCCTACTCTGGCGAGTGGTGAGAACCGACAAATAGCTTTTGCCTTCCGCATAAACTCGTGGACCCTGATCAGCCTATCCGAGGCACGTGCCTGATCGGCCAACACGCGAATAATAGTCTTCAACGCCAAGTTCTGCGTCGAGAGCGTGCGTGTTGCTGCTATTCACCCGAATCTTTGTGAACAGCCTTCTGGCGTTCCCTTCCTTCTGAAATGCTGCTGGGCGGCCTCGCTCTCTCGCCATTCGCCTTCTGATATCACCTGTTCGGCTAGCCGGGCCACGACCTAAGATACCCTCATCTGTCGATCAACCTTTCAACGCGGTTGGTACCGTTGCCGTCATAGGTTGGGTAGTCCTGGTATTCCCAATACACCGTCACCAAAGGCGGAACACGCGCCGGCTGTCCGCGCGGGATGGGAAGCACCACGCCCTGCGACCGTCCGGTCCAACACACCAAGATGGATAATCTGGTCAGCCCGAGTGCTGCCGCTGTAATGAAAGTCACTACGATACAGATATCTGACGGTACCAAGATCGATATGGGGATGGGGCCAAACATCGGGTCCCACGCCCTCAGTGCAAAGAACGTTACTACTCTGCCCTGATCGTTAAAATATCTTGTCGGTAGCCGACTTTCCCTCGCTAACGGACGGCGTTCCAAATCGTTCGATAAGCATCTCGGTGAGGGTTCGCACTTTTCGAGAGGGATACTGGCCAGGCGGCCGCACGACGAAGATACCGGCCGGCGGAATCGGATGACACGTCATGATTGGCACCAGCGCACCCGAACTAATATGATCCGCGACCAGCGGTTCCGGCAGATAGGCGACCCCAAGGCCGTCCAGAGCGGCCGCCACGAGAGACATTGCGTTATCAGCTATGAAACGTCCCTGGGGACGTACGGTGACGATCTTGTCGCCATCCATGAATTGCCACACCTCTGCGTCCCGCATAACGACTGGGTGCTTCACAATCTCATCCGGTGTTTCGGGAGCACCGTGAGCTTCGATATAGGCAGGACTCGCAACCAGCTTGCCAAAGATCGGTCCGATACGTCTTGCGACGAGGCTCGAATCCGACAGATGTCCCAGCCGAATTGCGCAATCAAAACCCTCTCCCACGAGATCCACGAAGCGATCAGTATATGAAGAAAGGATTTGTAGCTGCGGGTGTCGACTAGCCATCTGGGAGAGGATGGGGGCAAAATAGGTCGGACCAAATGACAGTGGCGCGGCTACGCGCATGCGACCTCGAAGCTCACCGGCGGGCAAGATCGTTTCCCGCACCAGATCCAATTCTGCGGAGGTCTTGGCTGCGTAATCGCGGAATGTGGCGCCTGCTTCCGTGAGCGCTATGCCGCGGGTCGTCCTTGCAAATAGCTGTGCGCCGAGTTGCTCTTCGAGCCTGGTGATCCGCCGGCTGACCATCGACTTGGAGATGCCCAGTCGCAGCGCTGCAGATGATACTCCGCCTGCATCAGCAACTTCGACGAATATTCTTAGATCCTCAATTTCCACAAGGCGTTCCTCATTCTGCAACATGGCTTCACACGACCGAGGGCTACCAAGGCAAAGAAGAGAATGACAATTTTGCTACGGCCAACTCTCGCTTGCAGTCATCCTCAAAACGTGCCTCACGAACCGCCAATATAGGATTTATTCCATAATCTTTCTATCAGCTTCAACTCACTTCTTCGTCCATCGCATGCGTCGGTAAGGAGCCGGCTTGCGCATGAGCGCAGTTTGTAAAATCAGTAGAACGGGGTAAAATGCTCAAAACACTATTCATCGCTCTTGTGGCGATTTCTTCTTTCTCTGCGGCTCAGGCACAAACCACGGAAGAACAACCCGGTGCGGATCTGATCGTTTTCAACGCAAAGATCTTCACCGGCAATCAAGCTCACCCCGAAGCTTCGGCTTTGGCCGTCAAGCAAGGCCGTATTTACTCCGTCGGCTCTGATGCGGACATTCTCGATTTGAAGAATTCCAATACCGAGATTGTTGATGCTCGCAGCCGCACACTGATCCCCGGCATCATAGATGCCCATATCCATGTTCTCAACGATCTAGCCTATAGCTACAATGTTCGATGGGATGGCGTCCCGACGCTGCGTGAGGCATTGGCGATGCTGAGCGAGCAGGCCGCACGCACGCCGAAGGGCCAATGGGTCAAAGTGATCGGAGGCTGGTCCCCTTACCAATTTGAGGAGAACCGCTTTCCCACGCTGGACGAATTGCGCAGCGCCGTGCCCGATCACCCCATGATTGTGCAATATGCTTACAACCAAGCTTTCTTGAACAAGCAGGCGATGGGCGCGCTTGGCGTAGGTACCGACCGGTTCCCAAAGGTGCCAGACACCGAATTCGAAAAGGACAGCCACGGCAATCCCACCGGTGTGGTCCACGGCTATACCTGGTTGTTCCTTGCCCTCGAGAGCATGGTGCCGCAGCCCACGTTCGACGAACAGGTGAGTTCGTTGATCTACAGCATTCACGGTCTGAACCGGTTCGGCGTGACCTCGATCATCGACAACGGCGGCAGGTGGCCTTACCCGGAGGCACAGGCAAGAGTAAGTGTGCTGGCACGAGACAACCGCCTCAATGTGCGCATGCCCTTTGTGGACTTGCAACTCGGTAACGGTGGTCCAGTAAACATGGTGGATCTGGAAATCGAGGCGATCACGAAAACGGCGCCGATAAGTCCAGGGCAAAACCTGCACCCTACCTTAGCACATGGCCATGAATATCGAGGTGCCGGGGAAGTTCTTAGCGGGGAAGTGCACGATCATGAGAACTTCGACCGTCCGGCGGTCATCATCGAGCCTGAGAAGATGCGGCGCTTCGTCGAGCAGGATGTGATGAAGCTCGTCCAGCGGCGCGTCCCGTTCCGCATGCACGCCAGCTACGACGAGAACATCTCGCCCTTTCTCGATGCCCTTGAGAAGGTGAACGAAACGACCCCGCTCGATGGCCTGAAATGGAGTCTCGAGCATGCAGAGACCATCAGCCCGGAGAACATCGATCGGGTGAAGAAGCTGGGGGGTGGCATCGCCCTGGATGCCAAGATGGCGCTGCACGCCGATGGCTTCATCAAGACATATAGTCGCGAGAAGGCGTTGGAGACGCCGCGTCTGCGCAAACTCGTGGATAGCGGCATTCCTCTGGCGATGACCACCGACGCTTTCCGGGCAGCCACGTTCAACCCTTGGGTCGGTATAAGCTGGATGGTGTCCGGCAAGTCCGTGTCCGGATCGAAGGTTCTCGCCGAGAACAACCGGCTCTCCCGCGCCGAAGCGCTGAAGCTGTTCACCAGTGGGGCAGCCTGGTTCATGAATGCAGAAGCCGAGCTAGGCACAATCGCCCCCGGAAATCTGGCAGACTTCGCCGTTCTCGATAGGGATTACTTCACTGTGCCGGAAGAGCAAATCAGCTCTATCTCGTCTGTCCTAACGATTATGGACGGAAAGGTCGTGTACGGCGCACAGGACTATAGCGCTCTATCGCCAAAACTGCCCGAAATCCTTCCAGCTTGGTCACCCGTAAAATACTTCGGCAGCTATCATGTGGAAAAATGAACCCCGCGGAAAGGTTTTTTCCGCTTTCCCCAACAGTTCCGTTGAAGAAGTTCATTGGACTCCGGTTTCGTCGCATGGCTGTTCCCTACTGCGTTGGAAGCACCGTCGCCTGAATATGGGGTCAGCAGTTGCTCGATATGCGAGTGTCGACGACCAAGAACGCTCGCTGTTCAAAAGTAGGGTTGATGAGAGTTCGGACGAGGCATCTCGAACAGCCACGTTGGCTCCAGCCTATTCATCCCGTCCCAAACGGCCCCGTGCTTCGCCGTACACGTGGCCAACGGCGGAGATCACCCATGAAAAGCTGACAAAGGACGTGGCCATGTGCCGAAGGTTGAATGGCAAGCAGGCGATCGACCGACAGAGTTTTGCCACCTCGCGTCTTTCAACAACACTTGGTCTTCGGTCCTTATCCAAGGCGCGGTCACTCCTGCTTGCGCTTGCCGTCCTTGCCTTTGCTCAATGGGACTACCGGTCAGCCCTGGCGGCGGATGATTTTCTCTTGGAGCAGGAGAGACCCTCGATAAAAGCCGACCGGTCGCGGGAGGACTGGTCGATGCTCGCGAATCCGAAACTACGGACTCAGCCGCTGGACAGTTTGAAATACATTCCGTTGTTTCCCTCCAATCCCAACAGCTACATCTCGCTCGGGCTCAATCTACGTGAAATCTTCGAAGTCAGTGATGCGCCAGCTTTCGGAACCGTGCGTGCGAACCCCAGAGACTCTTACTGGTTACAGCGCGCGCAGTTCCATATCGACGCTCACCTGAATGAAAACTGGCAAGTGTTCACGCAGTTCGAGGATGTGCGTGCGTTCAACAAGACGGTGATCGGTCCTAACGACGCAAACCGATTTGACCTTCGGCAAGCATTCGTCGGCTTTACGCAGGAGACTGACGCCGGAACATTCAGGGCAAGAGTCGGCCGTCAAGACTTTGCCTTTGACCTGGAGCGGTTCGTTTCAACGCGCGACGGGCCAAATGTCCGCCAGTCATTCGACGCTGTCTGGGCCGGGTGGGAGACGGATGCATGGCGCTTCTATGGTCTTGTCAGCCGGCCTGTTCAGTATCGCGATGACCGCCCTTTCGATGATCGATCAAACGGCGATGCAATGTTCAGCGGCGCGCGCGTTGAGTGGCAGCTCTCGCCGACGATCGAGGCATCCGCCTATTACGCGCTTTATCAGCGCAAGGACGCCACCTTTCTCACCGCGTCGGGTGAGGAGGACAGGCATATCCTCAATATCCGGACGGCTGGCAAATATGCCGGCTTCGACTGGGATGCGGAAGCGATGGGACAAGTTGGCAAGGTGGGCCCAGCCGACATTCTGGCCTGGGCCGTGGGTGCGAGGACCGGCTACACCTTCGAGGATCTCACCTGGTCGCCGCGGATCGGTCTGCAGTTCGACGTCGCGTCGGGCGACCGGGACGCGAGTGATGGCACGCTCGGCACCTTCAATCCGCTGTTTCCGAACGGCTTCTATTTCTCGCTCGGTGGTCATACTGGATACGCCAACCTCGTCCACATCAAACCATCGGTCACCGTTCAGCCGACAGAAGACCTGACCCTGATGGCTGGGGTCGGACTGCTCTGGCGACAGACAACACAGGACGCCGTCTACACCCTGCCAAGCATTCCCGTGGCTGGCACGGCGGGTCATGGGCCGGCATGGACGGGAGCCTATTTGCAAGCCAAGGCGGACTATCGCTTCAATCCCAATCTCACGGGGTCACTGGAAGCCGTCCATTATCAGGTCGGCTCGGCGCTTCGCGACGCCGGAGGCCGTGACAGCAACTATGTTCGAGCGGAATTGAAATACTCATGGTAGCGAATGCACCGCCAAACGCACCAACACCGGCCTTTCGCCGTGCCAAACATCTAGGGACGATGGATCGGTCGTCTCATACGTCGACGCGGTGTTGCACAGTGAGGAAAGCTGGATAAGGCATTCTGGAGCTGATATCAGAGTACTCATTCTCACGGCGCCGACTGAAACAACTCGACCAGCATCCTCTCATTGTCTCGGATGTAAGCGAAACAATCGCCGGAATTGTTGGGGACGGAGGACGGCGGTATGACGATTTCAACACCCTTAGCCGCCAGCGCGGCTACGGTCTCTTCCAGCTCATCCACATTGAGCGCGAAATGGTTGACGCCGCCGCGTTTCAGGAACGTTTCAATGTCTTCTCGCTCGTTCGCCATGGAGGCAACACCTTCGACTTGAAAGATTTCCAGCCGAGCTTCACCGCGAACGAGCATGGCCACCTGCGCGCCAGGCAGGGTGAAACTGTATTGGTGCTCGAACCCAAGCTTATCTCGATACCAGTCAAGGCTATCCTGCAGGTCATTGACGACGACACCGACATGATGGAGGTGACGGACGAAATCTTCCATGTGATTTCCTGGGTTTTATTTTTCTAGTTCCAGATCCGGTTCGAGAGACCATCCCCGCAATGGTTGCAGACTATGTGCTCTGCCGGAAACGGGGTTCATACTTCCTAAGTCAAGTCACCCACCCATTTTCCGATTACGGCAAGATTTACCACTCATGAGGGAAAGCAGGAAATGACCCTAACTTTGCAACTAAAATCCCGTTGAACACCACTTCCGAGAGCGGCTTGCACAGGCTTGTACTTCGCGTCCACGGATTCTTCGGTGCACCCGGTTGTTGTCGCAAATCTGCCGATGGCCACGGCACATTCAACCCGGAAACCTTGAACTGCGAGGTCACTTAGCGCTTCAAGACACCGCTCTGCCATACTTCGGGTTCAGTGGCCGCGTTCATTAGAACTCTTGGCGTGTAAGTTAGTCCTACATATACGGGCCGTATAGTCTCCCCAAATGCGAAACTCTGTTACAAAACGCAGAACAGGACGCCGATCAAGAATGTCATGATACCATTCTGGGAAGCGCCCGAAACCGGGCGTTGACCTGTGGATGGCGGACAGGGCAAGTAGCTCGCCTAGTCGAGAGACCGGCCAATGTCGGCTGGCCTGCCAGACCGGCCAGCCGTCATCTTGGCGTTGGCGATGCGCACACTCAACCTGAGGTCACAGAATGGGTTCACGTGCAGGACGAACTGGCGCGAGCGCATTTGGCCGGGCTGCCGATCCACGATCATCCGGTGCGGGAGCGTGCACCCGTCCTGGCCTGCTTTTCCGGATGGCGGTTCACACGCCGATCATCCGCGGGTGGAGCGAAGGTTCGCCCCCGGCATTACGGAAGAGCGAGCGCATTCATGCTATCGCGCCCCCATCGGCGGTCAGGATGGCACCCGTTATCAGGCTCGCGGCAGGACTTGCAAGAAAGACCACAGCATTCGCGATTTCGCGTGGCTCGCCGAAACGCCCCAGCGACGTGAGGCTCCGCTGGAAGTCAGCGGCCGCACCGTCCGCCGGATTTGCGTCCGTATCCACCGATCCAGGCTGTACGAGGTTTACCGTAATGCCGTTCGGACCAAGTTCGCGCGACAGCCCACGGGTGAAAGAGGTGAGCGCAGCCTTGGACATCGCATAAGCCGTTACACCCGGGAAGGGAACTCGCTCGCCGAGACCCGATCCGATAGAGATGATGCGCCCGCCAGCGGACAGATGCGGAATGACGGCCTTTGCGAATAGCACTGGCGCTCGCACGTTAACGTCCATCAACGTTTGATACTGAGCCACATCAAGGTCGGCGATCGTTCCGGAGTGGCCGATCGCCGCGCTGTTGACGAGAATATCAAGACCGCCGAGCGCCGTGATGGCATCGCTGGCTGCGCGTGTGATCGCCTCAGGATCGGCACTGTCGGCTTGAATAGCAATCGCGCGCCGCCCCGTACTCTCGATGGATTTGGCCACTGCGGCAGCTTTTTCAGCCGAGCGCTGGTACGTAAACGCCACGTCAGCGCCGTTCTCGGCCAGGGCCAATGCGATCGCGGCACCGATACCCCGCGACCCTCCGGTTATCAATGCACGTTTACCGTTCAGATCAATCATATGTTCTTCCTTTTCTACGTAGTCGACCCAAACCCCGCTGGTTCGCGCAAGCTGCGACAGCGCTCGACCGCCTGTCTCGCAAACTTAATGTTCCCCAGTAACGACTCCTAGTATCGAGAAGTGCTCAACTGTGTTGCAAAGCGCGGAACGTCGGGCGAAGCCGCGGCGTCAAGCCCGCAGCTCACGGAGCAGACCCTCCAGATTTCGCTCGCCGTCCTTGGTCTGTGCTCCTGCCTTAAGCCCACCCCGGATGAGCTTCTCGGCTGCAGGACGTGCGAACAGCCCCGCCCAGGCGTCGTGCTCTCGGAGAAACCCTTCCCGCAGGTTTACGGGAGGCACCGCCTTTTTGGCGGCGGCGATGACGCCTTCGGGTAAAGCGGCGATGTTGCGCGCCAACCGGCCGACAAAGCCATCAAGCTCCGAGGCCGGCAATGCCCGGTTGATCCAGCCGTAGCGCTCCGCCGTCGCCGCGTCGATGAGATCGGCGCCAAGGATCACTTCGAGGGCGCGGCCGCGCGTCATCCGTGATGACAGATACTGGGTGGCGCCGCCGCCCGGCGTGATGCCCATCAATGCCTCGCATTGGGCAAGTCCCGCCCGGCCTTCGGCGGCAAATGTCATGTCGGCCGCCGCGACGAACTCCGCGCCGCCGCCGCGTGCAAGCCCTGCGAGCTTGACGATCGTCACCTGCGGCTGCTTTCGCAGGAGCTCGCCGAACGCCTGGAACGGGTTGAGGCCTTCCGGAGCCTCACGGGCAATCTCGTCGAAGGCGTGCGGCTCATCGATCAATGTCATGTCGACATGGGCAATGAAGAACTCCGGGTCCGCGCTCTGGAAAACCAGAACGCGTGTGTCCGGATCATTACGAACGGAAAGGAGAAAGCTGCGGATTTCGCTCATCAAGGGGACATCGAGAACGTTTACCGGCGGATTGTCGATGGTGATCGTCGTAATACCGTCCGCCCGGGAAATCCGCAGCCGGCTGAAATCTGTGTCTGTCATACGTAAGGTCTCTGTTCTTCGGGAAACTCTGGCGCTGATCTTCCGCGCCATTGACTCTAAAGTATTCATCGGATACCTAGCGTCAATTACGCACCTGAAGCATCCCAGGGATGCCGGAGGATACCGATGGATGAGCCGACCAGTGAAAATGACCCGATCTACCGTGCCGACTGCCCGAGCCGAGTGATCCTCGACCAGATCGCCGACAAGTGGTCGATGATGGTGCTGGCGGTGCTCAGCGAGCCCCGTCGCTTCAATGCAATCAAACGCCGTCTCGATGGCGTGACCCAACGCGTGCTGACCCAGACACTGCGCAAACTGGAGCGCAACGGCATGGTGACGCGCAGGGTGCTGGATGGACGCGTGCTCGGTGTTGAATATGCCCTGACGCCGCTCGGGCGTTCCCTGCAAGGTCCGTTCTCGATCCTGTTCGACTGGACCGTTGAGAACATCGATGTGATTCAGGACTACCAGCGTAGCTTTGACGCGCACCAAGACCGGGCCGCGATCTGAACGGTGGGCGGTGCGAACAGGAAGTTCACCTCGAACGCGGTCACTCGTCACTTTAACAACATTCGGACCATCCACGTTGAAGGCAGTACGGAAGTGCCGATTTCTCTCAGCTCTTACCTCGGATGAACTTCTGCTCAGATCTTTCAGAGCCTGGTGCAATCATTCCGCCACCAATCAGCGATGCAAAAACCTCCACGGCTTCCCTCTGGTGCAAAGTCTGACGCACTACAGCCGACGAAAGCGCTTCTCCCGCGCCGACAAAGCCAATGCAACGCATCTCTAGATCCACTGCCGATAGAGTGTTGAAGGGCTTAAGGACTGCAGCGAACATCTGGACCGAGTTGTCGAGCAATTTCTGAAATACGACGGCTTTTTCTGCGCTCCCGGTTAAAGCTGCGCCGACGGTGTGAAATTCATCCGTCATGTCAGCAGCGCAGCGAATGTAAGCTTCCGCCAGCAGACGAATGGTTTCATCCAGACGCCGCGCACCGGCTGCCATCGCGGTCCGAAAGGCCCTCACCCGCTCGTCATCAATCCACCGGTAAAGCTCGATGAGCAGACCTGAACGGGTACCGAAATGTTCGTATACCACCGGTTTCGAAATTCCGGCACGGAAGCAAGATTACCCAGCGTCAGACGGTCTGCACCTTCATCGCGGACAATCAACAATGCGGTATCGAGCAGTTGCCGTCGTCTTTCTCCTTTCGAAAGCCTACGTGATGAGGTCTGTATGGCAACGTGATTGGAAGTGCCTGTCACTGTAGAGTCCTTGCAAATCCTACTTTTAGTAGGTATAGCCTACTAAAAGTAGGTTACCGCAAATGAGGACATATGACAATGATTTCCGATCCTATCCTCCTGATGGGTGGCACGGGCGCGATCGGGCGCCTGACTGCCCGCGCGCTTCGCTCCGTTTACCCCGATGTTCCTTTATTGATCGGTGGGCGCGATCTGCTCAAAAGCCGCAAGGCTGCTAGCGAGATCGGGCAAGCAGAGGGCGTCTTGATCGACTCGCATGCTGACGATCTCGGTCTCGGTGATCGCCAGGTAAGTGCCGTCGCGATTTTTTACACTGACGAACGATTGGCCAGCCTGCGCTTCGCTCAAAGCCGCAGGGTACCCCATCTGGGCATTTCTTCAGGTGTCTATGAAATTGCTCCCGAAGTTGCGACCTATATGCACGCGCCTGACGCGGCGGCAGTCGTCCTCGGCTATGAATGGCTGGTCGGTGCTACAACCGTCGCCACGTTCACATGCGCCAAACCATTTACCCGACTTCACGAGATCACGATCGGTGCCCTTGTCGATGAGCAGGATGGTGGCGGTCCGGCCGTCGCCGAGGATTTTGAGCGATTGAACCGGATGATGCCGGCCGCCCTCACCCGTCGTGACGGCAGCTATGTCTGGCGTAGTGAAGATGATGCCAAGGCCGAGTTCCGTGCAATCGATGGTACCAAGATGGCTGGGACAGGCTTTTCGTCTATCGATGTTGTCGGCCTAGCGGCAGCGACCGGGGCGCCGAATGTACAGTTCAACATTGCGACCGGCGTGAGTACGTCCCGTCGTCGCGGCGAACCCAAGTCGACGGAGATCATCATCGAGCTGGCTGGCGAGGATCACGACGGACAGCCGCTTCGCAACCGCCATGCAGTGTTTCACCCGGGCGGCGCTGCGCCCTTGACTGCACTGGGCGTCAGCATGATCCTTGAACGACTGATCGGGCTCGACGGTAATAGGCCGACCCCGGCAGGGCTGCATTTTCCTTTTCAGGTTCTCGATCACGCCAGCTATCTGTCCCGGTTGCACGCGGAAGGCGGCAGCATTGTCCCTCTGGACGCCAATTGACGTAATTGGCGAACCGGTGAGAAATTGTGTGTAGACGCCGGCTCACGTCAGGTCCGAGACATAGAGATTGAACATGGTGGATGGCATTATCCATCGATCTAATCCAACATGTTCCGGGGCTCTTCGAGAACAACGTGATGCCAGATTCAGGTAAACGCACAGTTTTCCCTTGATTACCGCTACATCACCCTGGCACTCAGTCCTGCGACAAGAATGGGGACCAACCGTCTTGCGTTGTGTTCCCATTCTGTCTGAGGACCGATGGTCGCCACGCCCGCAATGGCGCGCATGAGATCCAGCGGCTCAACGTCGGCTTTGATGCAACCTTCCGCGACCGCGCGCTCAACAAGCATTCGCAAAGCCGCTTTGACATCAGCGCCTGAAGGCCCGGAGAGGTCTGACGATAGTGAAACAAGTGCGCTGGCCGCCTCCGCGATTATCTGCTTGGTCGCGATGTAATCGATGAATGTTTCCAACCAGGCACCGAGCGCGTCCAACGGGGCGTGCGTAAAGGCCAGGGTCCTCGCAGCCCCAATCAGGTCACGAGTGTCTTCGCGGCAGACCTCCGCAACCAACGTGGCCCTTGTGGGGAAGTGACGGTAGAAAGTACCATTCCCGACCCCGGCGGCCTGGGCGATTTCATCCATACTTGCACCAGCGCCCTTGTCGGTCAGAACCCGTTTAGCAGCCTCCAGAATCAGGGCACGATTGCGTTGACCGTCAGCGCGCGCCTTGCGTTGTGGAAGCGTAGCGATATCAGCCATGTGCAAAATCATCCTTGATAAACGGAGTAGCACTCCGTATATGAAAGCGGAGTACTACTCCTCTTTCCCCAATCTATCGACATGAACTCGCATTGGCAATCCGGGCAGTGTTCATCGACCTCACGAAGGAGCCCGATTTGATGAAACTTCGACCACTGACGACGTGCTTGAGGGAGCCGATCTCAGAGGCAATCGCGTCCTTGTGACAGGCGTTTCAGCTGGTCTGGGCCTAGAGAGACGGCGCGCATCCTTGCATCTCATGGGGCCGAAGTTGTTGGTACGGCGCGGGACCTTGTTAAAGCTGAGAAAGCGATCGAGCCGGCCGTTTTCGGTGCGCGCAACGGCGGAAGCATTGAACTCATCGAACTCGATCTTGCTTCGCTGGCGAGCGTTCGTGAATGCGCAGACGTTCTCATCGCCGACGGTCGTGCGTTCGATGTCATCATCAACAATGCTGGTGTCGCCCATCCTCCGTTCGGTCGTGCCGTAGATGGTTTTGAGACCCAGTTCGGCACCAATCATCTCGGCCATTTCGTTCTTACCAACCGCATAGTGCCTTTGCTGGTGCCCGGCGGGCGGCTGATCATTGTTGCTTCTGCTGCGCATCGCTTCTCCGACATCGATCTGGGAGACCTGAACTACAACCACACATCCTACGATCCGTTTACCTCCTATGGCCGATCGAAAACCGCTTGCATCCTGTTCGGCGTTGAATTCGATCGCCGTCACAAAGAGCGCGGCATTCGCGCGATTTCGGTGCATCCGGGCGTCATCAGGACCGAGCTGTCACGTCATATCGACCAGGCTGGTGTCGATGAAATGCTTGAGAGCATGAATGCGGAAAGGGCAGCCGCGGGCAAGCCCCCGTTCAGGTACAAGACCATTCCCGAAGGTGCGGCAACGTCGGTCTGGGCTGGTTTCGTTGCCGAGGCGGACGAGGTCGGCGGCCGGTATTGCGAGAATTGCCACGTCGCCGACATCGTGGAGAGCCCACTCGATCCTGCCGATGAGGGCCTTTACGCCTATGCCGTGGATCCGAACGGGCAAAAGCACTCTGGCAAAAAAGCGAAGAACTGGTCGGAGAGCACTTATGACGCCGGACGGATCGCGGTTGCTTTCATGTCGATAACAGCCTTTCAAGGCTGAGATATTTCCAACACCCGCTCCACTATTTTCATGAAACCCGTACAGGGCTTCGCGTCATTCGGGCCCTAGTTTTCACGATGTGTCGAAAAGTCTTCAAAACACTCGACTAGCATCTCGGTGAGCACCCGTATCTTGCGTGCGGGGTGCTGCCCTGGCGGCCGGACGACATAGATGCCCAATTTGGGCGGCGGATAGCGCGTCATGACCGGGACCAACGCGCCGGAAGCCAGATGCTCCCTGATCAATTCTTCAGGGACACCGGCAAGACCGATCCCCGCAAGTGCTGCAGCCACAAGAGCCACGGCATTGTCGGCTTTGAAGCGCCCCTGCGGTTTCAACGTGATGATCTTGTCCCCATCCATCGCCAGCCAGGTTTCGGTTCCCTGCATGACGACCTCATGCGTGAGGAACTCCTCTGGCGTCTCGGGCGAGCCGTGCTTTTTGATGTAGTCCGGCGTTGCAACGTACTTGGCAGAGGTCCAGCCCACGCGTCTTGCAAGCATATTCGAGTCAGCAAGATGGCCGACCCTTATGGCGCAGTCGAACCCTTCTGCGATCAAGTCAACGAATCGATCGGTATAGCTGGCCTGAACCTGCAACTCCGGATGGCGCTGCGCCAAAGACGCGAGCACAGGGGCAAAGTGCGTCGGACCGAATGTAAGCGGAGCTGCTATTCTTAGCCGACCGCGAAGGTCGCCGGCGGGCAATATCGTTTCCTTGGCAATGTCGATCTCGGTGCAGACTCTTGCGGCATATTCCCGAAAGGTGATCCCAGCCTCCGTGAGGGCAGCGCCGCGTGTCGTGCGGGCGAGCAACTGCACGCCCAAATCCTTTTCAAGCCGAATGAGGCGCCGGCTGACCATCGACTTGGAGATGCCGAGCCGCCGCGCGGCGGGAGAAACCCCGCCAGTATCTGCAACTTCCACAAAGGTCCGCAGGTCTTCAATGTCCAAATCAACGTTCCTGTATTCACGACAGATGAGTGCTCGAATCGTTCCAATTGTATCACAAATAGAAAGGACGGGGCCGACGTTGGCGTTCCTCATTTCGCGACACAGCTTCACGAGAACAGGCGCTACCGCATCACAAATGAAAATGACACTGTCGATCAGGGCGCCCTCGGAAGGCAGTACGCGCCTGCCGATTTCCCCACGCCTCAACAGCAGCAAAGGATGCTTCCATGACTTTTCGTAACGGCCTTGATTCGCTTCTTCGCCCCGAAGACTCGGTTCTCGTTCTGATCGACCACCAGCCCTACCAGCTAGCGAACCTGAACAGCCACGACCCGCAAGCTGTGGTCAACAGCACGACCGCGCTGGCGAAGCTGGCAAAAGCCTTCGATGTTCCGACCATTCTGACCAGCGTGATCGCGGGGCGCGGCGGTCATCTCTTCAAGCAGATCACCGACGTATTTCCGGACCAGGAGGTCATCGATCGCACCTGGGTGAACACCTGGCAGGACGAGAATGTGGTGAACGTCGTCAAGGCGACGGGCCGCAAGCAGCTGATCATCGCCGGCCTGTGGACCGAGGTCTGCGTCGCAATGCCTGTCATCCAGGCGGCCGGTGAAGGCTGGGACGTGACCGTGATCACCGACGCGTCGGGCGGAATTTCGAAGGAGTCTCACGAGGTTGCCGTCCAGCGAATGATCGCGGCCGGCGCGAACCCGATGACTGTGATGGCGCTTGCTGGCGAATGGCAACGCGATTGGGCGCGCACCGGACATGTCGAGCAGCTGACCGAGATTCTCATCCAGCACTTCAGCGGCAGCGGCATCGCGTATCTTTGGGAGCAGCAGCTTCTCAATACGCCGGTGCCAGGCAAAGTCGCCTGATCCGAACCGGGTAATGGGAAGGGCGCGCAACCGATCGCGCCCTCCTTGCCGCTGTTTTCATCAACGCCGTCGACGGCGAGACGGAGTTTGCATTGGTGCCGGAGGCCGCCGTGAAACGGCACGCACGGCCGCAGTCGAGGCGACCTATCGCGCTGAACGATATCGGGTGCAGAAGAGGTCGAGCAGCAGCCTCGTTCTCGCGGCCACCCCCATCGACCAAAGAGTTTCGAAGGAGCCTTCATGGAAATTGGTGTCGACAGTTTTGCCGCGATCCTTCCTGATCCGACGACAGGAAACCTTCCCTCCGCGACCGACCGCATGGCCGATCTTCTTGAGGAAGTGGAGGTCGCAGACCGGGTCGGGCTCGATGTCTTCGGCATCGGCGAGCATCACCGCGATGAATTCCTCGATTCCGCACCGGCGATCATACTCGCCGCAGCAGCGGCACGCACCAGCCAGATTCGATTGACGAGTGCGGTGACGGTACTGAGCGCCGCCGATCCTGTACGCGTCTTCCAGGAATTCGCGACCCTTGACCTGATTTCCAGAGGGCGTGCCGAGCTCGTCGTCGGCCGAGGTTCATTCGGCGAGGCCTTTCCACTCTTCGGTCTGGACAAACGGGCATATGACGAACTCTTCGCCGAGAAGCTAGACCTGTTCCTGAAGCTTGGCGAGACAAGTAATCCCGTCTGGGAAGGCCAATTCCGCCCGGCGTTGAACGGTCAGGGGGTGTTTCCGAGGCCCCACCAACCGCGACTGCCGTTATGGCTTGGCGTCGGCGGTACGCCGCAATCCTTCGCGCGTGCCGGCGCGCTCGGGCTTCCGCTGATGGTGGCGATCATTGGTGGAACATTTGAACGGTTTCGTCCACTCGTCGATATCTATCGCGAGGCCGGTATGCGCGCAGGGCACGATCCCGAAAAGCTCAAGGTGGGCGTTCACGCGATGGGCTTCGTCGGTGAGACCGACGCGACGGCAATGGATGCCTTCTTCCCGGGCTGGGCGCATCTGACGACCAAGGTCGGACGCGAGCGGGGCTGGTCACCCCCGACACGTCAGCAGTTTGAAGACATGGCGGGCCCTCAAGGCGCCTTCCTGATCGGCGCTCCGGCGACGGTTGCCGAGAAGATGCTTCAGACCAGCAAGGCGCTGGGCGGTCTTTCTCGCATCACCTTTCAGATGAGCACCGCCTCCTTGGAAACGGCGGCAATGAAACGCTCGATCGAGCTTCTCGGTACCAAAGTCGCGCCAATCATTCGAGCAGCTACGGTGCAGGCATGAGAAGCGTTGCATTTCCGAAGGGAGATACATGATGGCAATGCGCTCTGCCCGACGTTGGCGTTCCGTGGCGATCACTGACGCTGGCTCCGGCCTGGGCCGTGAGATCGCACTTGGATTCGCCGCCAAGGGCTGTGTCGTCTTCGGTACAGCAATGTCCGCTGCTCAGGTACAGGATCTCAGGGAAGCTTCAGGCGGCCGCGTTAGCCTCGCGGTCTGCGACATCACCAGGGAGGACGCCGTCAGGGCCTGGGCCGGCGGCGTATCGGACGCGCTCGATGGAGCCGGGCTGGACACCTTGATCAGCAACGCAGGTATTCCAACGCCCGGTCCGATCGAAATCCTTGCGCTGGACGCCATACGGCACGAGTTCGAGGTGAATATGTTTGGTGGCCTTTCGGTGATCAACGCATTCCTGCCGGCTCTGCGCATAGCCCATGGACGGATCGTTCAGATCAGCTCCTGGATGGCGAGCGTGCCGCTCCCCTTCAACGGGGCATCGGGTGCGTCAAGGGCCGCGATGGAGGTACTGTCGACAGTTTATCGCGCAGAACTGAGACCCTTTGGCATCGACGTGGTTGTGATTTCCGCCGGCAGCATGAAGACCGACGGCGCAGCGGAGACGGCGGCTCTGGCGCGAGTGGCAGACGGAATGACCTCGAAGCAACGCGAGCTCTACGGCAAGGCGTTCGCAACCTTCGCAGATCGGCTCAACAGCCTTCAGGCAGGCGGGATCGAGCCGAGTGCGGTGGCAGCTCGCGTTATCGAAATTGCCGAGCAGCACCCAGCGCCAAGCCGCGCGGCTGTGGGTTCCGAAGCTGAGGAGATGTTTCGGATGGCGCGGGAGAAATTCGATGCGGAACTGGATAAGCTGTGCCTGCAGTTCGTCGGCCCGCGTTGACCCGCATGTGAAGCAACAAGAACATCCGGATGCCGATGGTCGACCAGTTAACGCCTCAACGGCGATCGTTCGCCATCGGGAAGGGATGGCAACCTAGTCTCCTCTGTCGAAAACCCAAGGAAATGAAAGAACACCATGACGACGATTACGACGCAGGACGGAACCCGGATCTTCTACAAGGATTGGGGTTCGAAAGATGCGCAGCCCATCATGTTCCATCACGGCTGGCCGCTAAGCGCGGATGACTGGGACAACCAGATGCTGTTCTTCCTCGGCAAGGGCTACCGCGTCATCGCACATGACCGGCGCGGTCATGGCCGCTCGGACCAGACCGATACAGGGAACGAGATGGACACATATGCGACCGACGTCGCGGAGCTTGCCCGGGAACTCAATCTGAAGGACGCGGTTCACGTCGGGCACTCGACCGGTGGCGGCGAGGTGATCCGTTATGTCGCTCGCAGCGAGCCTGGCCGTGTGTCGAAGGCCGCTCTGATTGGCGCGGTGCCACCGATCATGTTGGCGACGCCGCGATATCCAGGTGGCCTGCCAATGCAGGTGTTCGATGGACTTCGCGAGGCGCTCCTGCGCAACCGCGCTCAGTTCTTCCTCGATGTCCCAACTGGCCCCTTCTACGGCTTCAATCGCGAAGGTGCCGAAGTAAGCGAGGGGTTGATCCGCAACTGGTGGCGGCAGGGCATGATGGGCGGCGCAAAGGCCCATTACGACTGCATCTCCGCCTTCTCGGAGACGGATTTCACCGAGGACCTAACGGTTGTTACTCTGCCGGTTCTGCTGATGCACGGCGAGGACGATCAGGTGGTGCCTATCGACGCTTCGGCCCGCAAGGCGATCAACCTCCTGCCGAACGGCACGCTGAAGACTTATCCGGGCCTATCGCACGGCCTGTTCGCCACGCATCCCGAGCTGATCAATGCCGATCTGCTGGCGTTCATCGAAGGCCGTGACAAGGTTTAAGCGAGGTGGCGGACACCCTGCCTGGCCTCGCTTCCAACTATCGATCACGGGCGACGGCTTATCGTCCGTCGCCCTTCGATCATGAACAATGCAAAGCAGGAAAGGCACATCGATGGCTGAAGTGAGCCTGGGGCAAACGATTGGACCGGCAGTTGTCCTGATGGGAGCGGCTGTTGTCGCTGTACCGCTATTCCGCCGGCTAGGGCTCGGATCGGTGCTCGGCTACTTCGCCGCTGGCGTTGTTGTCGGGCCATCGGTGCTGGGGCTGTTCACCGACACCCAATCCATCCTCCATTTTTCCGAGCTTGGTGTGGTGATGTTCCTGTTCGTGATAGGACTGGAACTGCGCCCGAACAAGTTATGGGCGATGCGAGCCCAGATTTTCGGGCTGGGCCTCGTCCAGGTTTTCTTCGCCACAGGTATCCTCACACTGACGGGCGCGTTGCTCCTTGGCCTTTCCGCGACCGTCGCTTTCATCGCCGGGGCGGGCTTTGTTTTATCCTCGACCGCCGTCATCATGTCGGTGCTGCAGGATCGGGGCGAAATCTCGAGCGCAGAGGGACAGAAGTCGGTGGCTATCCTCTTGTTTGAGGATCTGATGATCGTACCGCTGCTGGCGGTGGTCGCCTTTCTCTCACCGCTCTCGCATGGGCAGGCAGGATGGACTAACGCCCTCGTGGCCGTTGCGGCGCTACTCGTGCTTCTGGGCGTATCGCGCTGGGGCCTGAATCCGTTCTTCGCCTTGCTGGCACGCGCCCGCACCCGCGAAGTGCTGACGGCAGGTGCGCTACTGGTCGTGCTCGGCGCAGCACTGCTGATGGACGTCGCCGGCTTGTCGATGGCGATGGGCGCGTTCCTCGCCGGAGTGATGCTTTCGGGCTCGAGCTACCGCCACCAGATCGAAAGCGATATCGAGCCGTTTCGCGGCTTGCTGATGGGACTTTTCTTTCTTGCGGTCGGCATGTCGCTGAACCTTTCGATCGTCGCGGCCGAATGGCCGCTCCTGCTGGCTCTGCTGGGCGCGTTCACGGTCACGAAGGGCGCTGTGGCCTATGTGGTCGCGCGTCTGTTCGGCGGCTCGAACCATCAGGCCCTGCATCGCACATCTATGTTCCTCCAGGGCGGTGAATTCGCCTTCGTCCTTTATGCGGCAGCGACCTCGGGCAGTGTGATCGAAACTCGGGAGAACGCACTGTTTGCTACCGTCGTGATCCTGTCTATGGTACTGACCCCGCTGCTCACGATAGCGACCGACCTTCTGCTTCGAACGGAAGCGTCGATGGATGGCGTCGATGCCGCCCACGATCTCAAGGGACGGGTCCTTGTCATCGGGTTTGGACGCTTCGGTCAGATCGCGTCGCAGATACCTCTATCGCAGGGCGTGGAGCTTTCTGTCATCGACACGGACCCTGACCGCATCCGCGATGCCGGGCGATATGGGTTCAAGGTCTTCTTCGGCGACGGAACCCGGCTCGACACGCTGCGCCACTCCGGTGCGGGGGAAGCCGATGCGATCATGGTCTGTGTCGACGACCCGAAGGCTGCGATGAAGATCGTGGAACTGGCGCAACACGAGTTCACCCAGGCGAAGCTTCTTGTCCGCAGCTACGATCGTGGAAACGCGATAGAACTGATCCGCGCCGGCGTTGATTACCAGATTCGTGAAACGGCCGAATCCGCTTACCTGATGGGGGCCGAAGGTTTGCGGGCGTTGGGCTACGGGGAAGCCGATATTGAAGATGCCACCATCGACATTCGTCGGCGCGATGCCGAGCGCCTGTCCGAGCAGGTTCACGGGGACATCATGTCGGGCAGCAACCGGCTGCTCCTTCAACCCGTGCGAAAGCCGCTCTGATGGTCAGGCTTTCTGCAAACGTACCTGTGACCGTCTCTGCTGTGAATCTTTCCGGAACGAGCGTGCGGATGCTGAATGAATAAAATGATCCATCTGCACATAAAGCGTGAGCAGTGGCTGACGCCTTGAAAGTAAATGGTGCGCCCGTGGAATTGCGTGAGCTTCCAGTCGGCCACGGACTGGCGCACGAAGACATCAGCGAGACGGATGGATGGATTGGGAGAAACTTTCAATGAAAGACGGTCAAAAGCCAATTGTTTCACAAGGAGTCCGCGTAGACGAACGCATAATCCCCGTCCCCGCCTCAATCAGCGTCGAAGCGCAGGCGATGTTGCATGCCGCCGTACGCGAGGGAACGCCGCTCAACGCGCTCTTTCCAACACCGTCACCACAAGATCATGAGGCATGGCGGCAGATGCAGATCGCTGCCGACAGGTATTATGCCGAAACTCTTCTGGACGCTGTGAAGGAAACGAAAGGAAATCTCGAAACGCTACATCTCGATACAACCACCGTTCATGTAGCAACACCGGAAAATATTAGACTTGGGGATTGTGTTCTTATCGATCTGCATGGCGGCGCGCTTGTTTTTGGCGGCGGCGATTCCTGTCGGGAAAGTGCGCGAGTACAAGCAGAGCGGCACGGCATGATCTGCTACGGTATCGACTACCGCATGCCGCCAGATCACCCCTATCCCACCGCCCTCGACGACTGCATGGTGACCTACAGGCACCTGATTCAGCGGTATGGCGCGAACCGTGTCGTGTTTAGCGGTCGCTCGGCTGGCGGTAATTTGGCGATGGCTACGATTCTGAGGGCACGAGACGAGGGTCTGCCTTTTCCGGCCGGTGCTGTGCTACTTTCCCCGGAAGTGGACCTCACTGAATCGGGTGACAGCTTTCAGACCAACCGGACGATCGACGTCGTTCTGCCGAATTCGCTGATGTCGAACAACCTGCTTTATGCGAATGGAGAGGATCTGTCTCATCCTTACCTGTCTCCGCTTTTGGGAGATATGTCGGCCGGCTTTCCGCCGACTTTCCTGCAAAGTGGAACCCGCGATCTGTTCCTCTCCAATGCGGTGAGACTTCATCGCAAGCTGAGACGTGCGGGAGTTCCGGCAGAGCTGCATGTTTTCGAGGCAATGCCGCATGGCGGATTTGGAGGCGCTCCGGAGGATCAGGAACTCACGGAGGAAGTCGTTCGTTTTGTCACCGGCTGTTTGGCGAAGACGGTTCGCTAGGTCAATGCCTTACCCGTTAGTACCTCATGCACGAAAGAGTTCAGTCAATAGGGCGACTGCGGCGAAGTCGTCACCCCAGCTTTGCGTCGAAGCTCCCGAATGCATGTCAAACCTGGGCAAGCCAGGGAAAATGAGGCGTGTCCGTATTAGGGCACGACAGCTCGGCGACAAGAGGTTCCACTTCACTAATTCAGGCGCACCTTCCCGGGTTGCGGGAGCGCCATCATGAGGATACTTCTCGTTGAAGATGAGACGGAGTTCGCCAGAGCACTGCGCGGCGCACTCGAACGCGACCGTTTCGTGGTTGATTGGGTGACGAGCCTTTCACTCGCCAGTGAAGCGTCACGGTCGGGCGTGCATGAACTCGTCCTGCTCGATCGCACACTGCCCGATGGCGACGGCCTCAGCCTCATTCAGCAGCTGCGGGTCGACACTCCGGGCGTGCCGATCATTGTGTTGAGCGCCCGCGGCGAGCTGGCTGACCGGGTGACCGGGCTCGACGATGGCGCCGACGATTACCTGGTGAAGCCTTTCGACCTGGAGGAAATGCTTGCCCGTATCCGTGCTGTTCAGCGCCGTCCGAACGAGCTTGCGCCAGACGAGATCGTCATCGGTGACCTCGTGTTCGACATGGCCTATAACGAAGCCAGGGTGCGCGGCACGCGCCTGGGTTTGCAGAGACGGGAAGTGAGGGTGCTCACCACACTGCTGCGTCGGCGCGGGCGCACGGTCCTGCGCGAGTCCCTTGAGGAAGCAGTCTATGGCTTCGACGACATGATCCAATCGAATAC
Source organism: Phyllobacterium sp. MT110 (assembly GCF_058792715.1). Classification (NCBI taxonomy): domain Bacteria; kingdom Pseudomonadati; phylum Pseudomonadota; class Alphaproteobacteria; order Hyphomicrobiales; family Phyllobacteriaceae; genus Phyllobacterium; species Phyllobacterium sp. MT110. Next base: position 49,718 of record NZ_JBXAFE010000007.1, on the reverse strand, counting down.
ACTCGATTCCCATATCTCACGGCTGCGCCGAAAACTCAGTGATGTGGGTGCCGGCGTCGAAATCCATACGGTCAGAGGAGTGGGCTATTTGCTCAGGGAAAAGGATTGAAGCGCCGTCAGCCATCATTGAAGGCACGCCTTATTACTGGGTACCTCATCCTTCAATTTCTGGCGATCGCCGCTGCCGCCATCGGCTTCATCATCTTTTTCGTCAATTCGACCCTCGATGGGATGTACGTCGAGGAGGCCGTCGTAAAAGTCGCCGCAGATTCAATCGTCCGCGATGCGGCTGGAACTGCGGTAGTGGAAGTGACGCCAGAGCTGGCGAAACTCCGAGACAAATTGCCAGATCTCTGGTTCGCGGCCCGGCTTGGCGACGGCAATACGGTTGCCTTTGGCCAGGTGCCAGCAGAGTTCGCCCCCCTTGTTGATCACCTCGACAAACTGGCTTCTGCGGACATGCGCGGGCAGTTCGCGCCATTTACCCTTTCCGCCATCGTGCGACAGGAATCGGGCCCAATGGGTGACATCAAGATCATCGCACACGGCCGCGTCCGCCCCTTCACAGCGCTGATCACGTTGGCGTCGAATGTCGTCGCCATCACCATTTTCCTGACCCTGGCGCTCATCTCCATCTTCGCGACCCCAATGATCGTCAAGCGCGCCTTGGGCGGCGTTATAAAGACCGCAGAAGAAGCGGAACGTATCGACGCCGAGCGCCGTGGAATCCGGCTCTCGGAAGACAAGGTTCCGCGTGAAATCGGCCCGCTCGTCCTCGCTTTCAACGAAGCGCTCGGTCGCCTTGATGAGGGCTATGATCGCCAGCAGCGGTTCATCGCATCGGCTGCGCATGAGCTGCGGACACCAATTGCGATACTGCGGATGAAGATCGACGCTGCGAAAGACAAAGGCATGCGTTCGCTTCTGCAAGATGTGTCTCGACTTGCGACCCTCTCGGAGCAGCTGCTCGATCTTCACCGATTGGACAACGGGGTGCCGACCGAACGGATCAACCTCGTTGTCCTCGCGCGCAGCGTCGCTGCCGATCTGGCGCCAGTGTTGATCGCGTCGGGCAAGACAATCGAGGTGGCGGTTAAGCGAGCCGGCTCGATCAGGGGCAACGCCGGATCGATTGAGCGTGTGCTCACCAATCTCATACAAAACGCAGTCGAGCATGGCGGTGACAAAGTCATTGTGCGGATCGACGGATTCGCGTTGGAAGTCGAGGATAACGGTCCTGGCATTCCGGGGGAGGAACATGAGCGCATATTCGAGCCCTTTCATCGGCTGCGGCCGCGCTCTTCCGGTACCGGTTTGGGTCTCAACCTGGTGAAGCAGGTCGTAGACCACCATCGCGGCCGCGTCGCCGTTACAACGGCGCCCGGTGGAGGGGCGATCGTACGGGTGGCATTTCCCGCGGCTGGGTAGTGACCGCCCAGCCAATATTGACGCAATGTTTCCCTGCGCAACTACCCGGACGGACTGATAAATCTGGCTGATGGCTGCTACATGCGTCCACATCCACGGTTCGCATTTTGCAATGCACTGCGCCCCGACAGGCGTGCTCAGCGATAGGTGAGATTGATGATGATTGCAGATGATCGATGGGAAAGACCTGGCTGGCCGGAAATACTCATTGGACTCGTAACATACGTGGTTCTTCTTCTTTCTTTCGGCGTGCTGATGGGATTTCTTCCGGGAAACGACCCTGTTCTCCTCGGAGTTGTCGGCTCGACCGCAGGGGGAGTTGTAGGCGTCGGCGCTTTCGCCACAGCATATGGCCTCCGCATACGGGATCTGCGCCCGTTCGGCTTCACACCTGTCTCGCCTCACTGGCTGATGATCGCGGCAGCAACGGGCATCGTCAGCTATGGCCTCAACCTGATCGTACAGTTCACATATCTTGCCCTGTTCGGAACCAGTGATCCTCAGGGCATCCTGCATGCGGCCGCACGTGGCGGCCCGCTTCCGTTTCTCTTGTCCTTCCTGGGCGGCGCCATCTTCACACCCTTCGGCGAGGAAATCCTCTTCAGAGGTGTCGTTGCGAATGCGCTCAACCGCTACGGCGCGTTTGCCGGCGTCGTTCTGAGTTCAATCATATTCGGACTCGCGCACGGTGTCAGCGTAATCCTACCCATCGCGATCATGGTCGGTCTTCTAGCCGCTGTCCTTTTCCGGGCAACCGGATCGATCTGGCCCTGTGTCATCCTGCACTGCGTCTATAACGGGATGAATAGCATCGCGTCGGCGTTTGGCTTCGCACCTATGCCGTAATTGCGCACCGCGATGGTTGCGAACCTTAACCGGGCTGTTCAGCGAGCACTTTTCAAACTCAGACAATGTTACCACAATGTTTGCCTGCTTTTTGGGGCTATGGGCGGTCATGGCGGGCTTGCAGGGCACCGCTGCTCTGCCTTGCTCTTGTCGCCGAAGAAGCGCCCAACGCTCATTTCTCAAGGAGATCAACAGAATGCTGCAACGTCCTTCCGTCGAACATCGTCGGTCTGCGATAACCATATTCTCCATAGCCCTGTTCGGCCTCGCTGTAACAGGGTGTGTGTCAGCCGAAGAACGCCAGTACAGGGACGCGAATACATGCCAGAGCTTTGGAGCGCCCTATGGGTCTCGCGCTTATACGAACTGCATGCTGGAACAACAGGCGCGGCGCGACAACGCGCGACGGGAGTCGCTCGAGCGGACCCGATTGACACAAGAGATTGCAAGAGATGCTCAGATTATGGCCGACCGCGCTCGCTGGGACCGCTGCAGACGCGATCCTGACCGGCGTGAGTGCCATCGATAAGGACCAAACGTCGGCAGCTGCACATCGCGTGCCAAGACTGAATAAACGCGCCCGCTGCCACTAGGCGTTTACGAATGCATAGCACAGCGTTCCGCTTTCAGCGACACAGCTTGTCATGAAAAAGGGCTACCAAAGCTCGTGCAGGAACAATAAAATTCATGCCTCCACGGCAGTAAAGGATTGAACGATGACTGCTTGTAAAGGCTCTGGTCTGCGTGTCGCTCTGAAATTTTCGTGCTCGTCGACATCGGTCAGTCTTGTCCGTCCGCGGATGTCGACCAAACGAGAGCCCGAATACCTCCGGCAGGCCAATAGCAAGACCCGGAGCATCCACGACGGTGATGACTAGACCGAACGCTTCACCTCCGACGTCAAGTTTCGCCCGCGCCTCAGATTCTCCGTCCGGAAATTCACAAAAACAGATATAAGCAGGAAGTGATCATGCTCAAGTTTGCTGCAACGGTTGCTATCGCGACCGCCCTTCTATCCGGTGCCGCTATTGCTCAACCGGTCAAGCCCACTATCGTCCTCGTTCATGGTGCGTTTGCTGACTCGTCAAGCTGGAACGGCGTCGTCATCAACCTTCAGAAGGACGGCTATAAGACGGTCGCTGTCGCCAATCCGTTGCGCAGCGTCTCGAATGATGCAGGCCTCGTCTCCGACGTCATCGGCAGCATCGAGGGCCCGGTGGTGCTCGTCGGTCATTCTTACGGAGGTCAGATTATCTCTAACGCTGCGCGTGGGCACGACAACATCAAGTCACTCGTCTATGTGGCTGCCTTCGCACCAGATTCTGGCGAATCTGCATCCGATCTGGCGGGCAAGTTCCCCGGCGGCACGCTTGGGGATGCGCTTGCAACCCCTGTCAAGCTCATTGACGGCGGTGTCGATCTCTACATCGACCAGACGAAGTTCCGCGACCAATTCGCGCACGACGTTCCCGCCGAGATAACTGCGTTGATGGCGGTCGGCCAGCGGCCGATCACTGAAGCGGCTTTGACGGAAAAGTCTGGCGAACCGGCCTGGAGAACACTGCCTTCCTACTTCGTCTATGGTGATGGCGACAAGAATATCCCGGCTGAGGCACTCGGCTTCATGGCGAAGCGTGCAGGTTCCAGGCGGACAGTCGTGGTCGATGGAGCATCGCATGTCGTGATGGTCTCGCACCCGCAGGCTGTGACGGATCTGATCGAAGAGGCTGCGAAATAAATCCTGCTTTCGGCCAATAGGCAACCACCCGTTGCGCGTGTTTCCACCCGCAACGCGATACGTAACCAGATCCAAATCTGATCGAATACTGAATCGGGGAGTGTCACATTGAAAGCTGTTACAGTTTCAAAGACAGGTGCAGAAACTCACCTGGTCCTTGCCGACCATACAGAACCTGATGGCGTGCCGGACGAGGCAATCGTCGCGGTTCGCGCGTTCTCGCTGAACAACGGTGAAGTTCGCGGTGCACTCTATGAAGGTACCGATGGCGATCGACCCGGATGGGATTTGTCCGGCGTGGTACAGACGGCCCCGGAAGGATCCGGTTTCCAACCGGGTGATCGCGTGGTGGGCCTGGTATGGAGCGGTGGCTGGGCGGAACGTGTCGCCGTGCCGACGAGCCGGCTTGCCAAAATTCCCGACGACGTAAGCTTTGAAGCGGCCTCGACCCTGCCTGTCGCAGGTCTGACCGCGGCCGTAGCGCTGCAGAAGAAGGCGATCGGTCTAGGAAGCCGTGTTCTCGTCACGGCGGCCACGGGTGGTGTCGGCATTTATGCGATCCAGCTCGCAGCGGCTGCAGGCGCCCACGTGACGGCCTTCGCGCGGGATGGCTCGAATGCGGAATTCCTGCGCAGCCTTGGCGCGAAAGATATCGCGGTCGGCGTCGAGGCTGGCGAGAAGGGTGGGCCCTACGACCTGATTCTTGAGGGCGTCGGAGGCTCGCTTCTGGGCGAGGCGCTGATGTGGCTGGCATCGCGCGGTGTCTGCGTTCTTTTCGGTGATGCTTCGGAGGATACGCTCACGACCTTTGACGCCCGTCGCTTCCGCCTTCAATCCGGCGGAGCATATGGCGCTACGGTGCTCTATGGCTTCTTCCTCCTCGAGGAGCTGACCCGGCCGGAGGGTGCGGCCGACGGGTCGGCCATTCTTGCCGATCTTGCGCGGCGGCTGTCTGATGGAAGTCTGCGTCCGGTTATCGGAAAAACCGCACCATGGGCTAACATCGATGCAACAGCCCGCGAACTCCTGAAAAGAGAGTTCGCGGGTAAGGCCGTCCTTACAGTGGGCGGATGAGGAAAAGCCTCAGGATTTACTTGCTCTCCGGTATGCGCGCGATGACCTTGATCTCGAAATCGAACCCGGCCAGCCAGTTTACTCCAACGGCAGTCCAGTTGGGATAAGGCGGCTTGGTGAAAAACCTTTGCCTGACCGCCATGATCGTTGCGAACTGGCTCTCCGGATCCGTGTGGAACGTCGTGACGTCCACGAGATCATCGAACGTGCAGCCTGCGGCATCGAGTGTAGCCTTGAGGTTGTCGAATGCCAGTTGAACCTGGCGTTCGAATTCAGGTTCAGGTGTTCCATCACCGCGGCTACCAACTTGCCCTGAAACGAAAAGAAGATCACCTGATTGGATCGCTGCCGAATAGCGATGTTCTTCGTAAAGAGCATGTCTGTTGACGGGAACGATGGCCTGGGGTTTTGTCATTTCTCGTCCTCTCTTAATAGTTGTCGATGGGTATGTTAACCAATCTGGTCCGACATTCGATTACTTCAACTGTTCGGGCAGCGGAATGAACTCGGCCTCGTCGCCGGGCGGCAGACGAAAGCGACCATGCTCCCAGTCACCCTTGCGCCAGGCTTCTTTCGCGGCATCGATCTTCTCCTGCGACGAGGCGACGAAGTTCCACGAAATATAGCGCGGTCCATTCATTGTCTCGCCGCCGAGCACCATAAGGCGCGCGCCTGCCTCGCCTGCTGTCAGGCTGATCCGATCGCCGGGACGGAACACCATCATCTGGCCAGCAGCAAACGGAGTTCCGGCGATCAGGATGCTGCCCTCGACGACATAGACGCCCCGATCTTCGTGATCATCGGGCAGTGGCAGTTTTGCGTCGGCGGATAGAATGACATCGGCATAGAAAGTCTCAGTGAAGGTCTTGACCGGCGCCCGCGCGCCCCAGGCCGAGCCGATGATCAGCCGGATCTGCTTGCCTTCATCCTCGATGACCGGCAGCGCCTCGCGGCCGTGATGCTCGAAACTGGCCGCAGTGTCTTCCGCGTGATCCGGCAGCGCAACCCAGGTCTGGATTCCGAAAGCGGTGCGGGGACGGCTGCGCATCTCCTCGCTGGTGCGTTCGGAATGGGTGACGCCATTACCGGCGATCATCCAGTTCACCTCACCGGGGTAGACCATCTGGTCGGCGCCGGTGCTGTCGCGATGGTGAAAAGCGCCCTCATAAAGATAGGTCACGGTCGCCAGCCCGATATGCGGATGCGGACGAACGTCGATGCCACCGCCAGTCAGGAATTCCGCCGGTCCCACCTGATCGAAGAAGATGAAGGGGCCAACCATCTGCCGTTGCGGGGCGGGTAATGCACGGCGCACTTCGAACCCGCCGAGATCGCGGGTGCGCGGGATGATGAGCGTCTCGATTGCGTCGAGGCTGCCAGTTTCGGGGCATTCGGGGTTCTGGGTGGGATTCCAGCTCATGTCAAATTCCTTCGCTCAAACTGGTCATAGAGGCCGTCGCAGGTGGCGGACGATTGGCGGTTGGTCGCCGCATCTTTTGGCAGGCGTCAACCCAAGCTGGTAGGGCTGGTGATCGATCTGAACGGCCACCGAGTGGTTGGGGCGAAGAAGCGAGCCAAGTCCAATATAAAAGGTCATGAAAACATCTTTTGTTGCCGATGAGACTAGTGTGATTGGCAGGCTAAACCGCCTCCGACAGTGCTTGAAAAGACACTGACATTTATATTTATGGTGCGGTAGCGCCCGTTCATGCGAAGCTGTGTCACACCAAGGGGAACGGGCAAGTCCGCACCGACACGGTGCCCAACCAAGCGGACGATGCGTTCGCCGTCGGCGGCCGTCACCCTCTCTCCGGGTCGGCCAGCCCGTAGGAGAGATCCACCCAGATGCGGCCATCGGGATTCACCATCACCTCGACCACAGCCGGATTTTCCAGAAACCTGGCGATTGCCGCTCCAAACGCGATGCGCAGCATGCGCACGCCGCGTTGGATCGCTCCCTGCCTGAGGTGGGTGGATGCCATCTCGTCCCCGTTTCTCGTTGGGACGCGACAGATGGTCCCGGGATCAGGGATTATTAAAAGAGCCCGGAATCAGGCCGGTTCAACAAGTTTCAGTCGTAGTAGTAGCGTGGCGTGCAAATATAGGAGAATTTTGGCGAGGGCCTCGTCTTGACGGATTAGTCACTGCGATTGTTCGCCGACTGCGTGTAAAAATGCCGGCGGCGATTCGGTGGCCCTTACAAAGGCAGCAATCGGGTGGAAACCAGTAAGGCTTCTTTTGGGAAGGAGAGCACCGAAAGCTTCCATTTCTGGTATCGATCCTATCGAGCGTCTTCGTGGCAATTGCGGCTATTTTGCCTTCCCCGCACCATAACGCAGGCCATCCAGCAGCAGCATGAGCATTCGTTCGGTGTGCGCCGGCCCATCCTCCCCCGAAGCCACGGCGAGGTTTCCGATCGCGCGCAGCAGGTCGTAGGGCGCAACGTCAGCTCGGACTTCTCCCGCACCGGCAGCGGCATTCAGCAGCATCGACAGAGCCGGTTCAAATCGGCTTCGGAAATAGTCCGGCAAGGTGGCGAATGCCGGATCGCCAGAATGGAGCGCCGCGGCCAACCCCTGCTTGGTGGCCAAGAAACGCGTGTAGCGCTTCAGCCAAGCTGCCAGCGCATCGGCTGGCCCGCGCTCAGCGGCAAGCGTCGCTGCCGCATCGGCGCAGGCATCAACCTCGCGGCGGAATACCGCCGCCACCAAGTCGGCACGCGTCGGAAAACGGCGGTAGAGCGTACCCAGTCCAACACCCGCTTGGGTCGCGATCTCCCTTATGGGCGCATCCACCCCCGAACGGGCGAACACGATCTTGGCGGCTTCCAAAAGTGCTTCCTCGTTCCTGCGCGCATCGGCACGCATTCGCGGTGCGGACGCTTCGGCATCGCCAGGAGCCGGTGACGCGGCCTCGACTGCATTCCGGAATTTGGTCGACAACATTTTCCGCGATCCTTCTTGCTAAACGGATCATTGATCCGTATTTACAGTATAACGGATCATTGATCCGTTTGCCAGTTCGGAGGTTCACAGTCCTATGTCCAGCTCGTTCGCTGAAGCCCGCGCGCATGCCGCCGGCTTACCCGCTATTGTCTCCATCTCTCCCATTACCTTGCCGTCCCCGGGACGAAGCGTTGACCTGCACGTTCGGGTTTCCTTACCGATCGCAGGCGATGCGCTGCCCGTCATCATCTTCTCGCATGGCAGCGGCCAGTCGCTTCACGCCTATGGCCCCCTCGCTGATTATTGGGCGGCGCATGGTTTCGTCGTGATCCAGCCGACACATCTGGATTCGCGGATGCTCGACCTTGCCCCGGACGATCCTCGCCGCCCCCAATTCTGGCGCTTCCGTGAGGAAGACCTCGCCGCCGTTCTCGACGGGCTCGATCGCATCGAGAACGAAGCATTGATGATCCGGGGGCGGCTCGATCACTCGCGCATCGCGGTTGCCGGCCATTCATGGGGCGCGCAGACTGCCAGTACCTTGCTCGGCGCCACCCATCCCGATCCTGACAATGGATCGGTGGTCAACAGGAAGGACAACCGCGTGAAGGCGGGCGTGCTGCTGGCGACGCCAGGTCGAGGCAATGACCTGACCGAATATGCAGCCCGTACCTACCCATTCATGTATCCAGATTTCTCGACCATGACGGCGCCGACCCTGATCGTCGTGGGAGACCATGACGTGGGCAGGCTTTCGACACGTGGCGCTGAATGGTGGCGTGATGCCTACGATCTGAGCCCCTCACCCAAGGCATTGTTTACGGCCTTTGGCGGCGAGCATGCTCTTGGCGGCATTCCCGGTTACGAGGCGCGCGAGACGACAGACGAACGGCCGCAGCGGGTCGCCGCGATCCAGCGCCTTTCGACCGCCTTCCTCCGCAGCGCGCTCTATCCCGGCGATCCCGCATTTTCGGATACGGTCGCGACGTTGGCAGCTGATGCTGCGCCGGAAGGCAGCGTCGAGACGAAGTAAACCAGGTACGCCTGTTCCTCCTCCCACCAAAGCGCGTCCAACCCTATCCACGGTTCGCGCTGCACATCCCCACAAACAGGAGTTTTCACATGAACACGATCCTTATCACCGGCAGTTCATCGGGTTTCGGGCTTGAGACCGCCCGCTATTTCCTCGATCACAACTGGACTGTCATTGCCACGATGCGCAAGCCTCATGAGGACGTGCTGCCCGCATCCGAACGTCTGCGCGTCGTTGCACTCGATGTGACCGACGCTGCCAGCATCACCCGTGCCCTGGACGAAGCAGGGCCGATCGACGCCCTGGTCAACAATGCCGGTGCCGGTCTGATGGGTGCGCTGGAAGGCGTGTCGATCGATGCAACGCGCCAGCTTTTCGAGCTGAACACTTTTGGCACCATGGCGATGACGCAAGCCGTGCTGCCCGGCTTCCGCGCGCAAGGGACGGGCGTGATCGTCAACGTGTCGTCCGCCGTGACGCTCAAGCCGTTACCGATGTTGTCTGCCTATACGGCCGCCAAGGCGGCCGTTGAGGCATTCAGCGAAAACCTCGCCTTGGAGGTGGAGCCGTTCGGGATACGCGTGCGGCTCGTCATTCCCGGTCGGGCGCCGGAAACTTCCTTTAGCGCGACCGCCCGCGATCGCTCGCAGAACGGCATACCCGAAGCCTATGCCGGCTGGGCGAAACAGGTGTTCTCCGCAACACCGCCGCAGCCGGCCGAAATCACCACTGCGAGCGACGTGGCAAAAGCGGTCTGGCACGCAGTGACCGATGCCTCTTCGCCGTTTCGCATCCCGGCCGGCGCGGATGCCGTAAAGCTTGCCGCACAGGTCGCATAACGGCTTACTTCTGCCCCTTCACCGGCCGTCCCGCTCGGAAGTTTCGAATGAGACGATGCGCTCCGTCATCCCAATTTCACTCGCTGCCGAGAGACACTGAGCGATGACGAGTGGCCGGGTTCCGCGATCCATGACGCGGGCGCCGATCGACGGAAACCGTTTTAAGGCCGAGATTAAATGCCGCGAGATGCGCCGAACTGCGGTGGGAGTCTACAGCCTTTACTGGTTTCTCAGCCTCATCGCGCTTTGGGTTACCTGTGGTGTCGCGCCCGTCGCGACGCGGCCACGAAGATCGAGACCGCAGTGTTTTCAATAGGAACCTCCCGCTCGAAAGACCTTGTCAAACGACACGCTTCAGCATGTGTACGAAACGCCTCGTTTCGATATTTTTTGCGCCATTAGCGTGAAAATGTTGGATGTGGGGACCGTATTCGTGGTGCTTGATCTGCTCCTCGGGAGACGCCCATTCTTCAACAAACACGAAGAAACCAGGTTGCTCCTGATCTTCGAACAGATCGTAGCGGATATTGCCGTCCTCATTGCGCGAAGGTTCGACAAGAGCCAATAGATTTCTGCGGAGTTCATCCTCTTTTCACGCCGCCGCCTTGAGCCCGACGACCATGCATAATTCACTCATTATTCTCTCCTCGCAGATGTGCGGCGACAGCTCTCGCGGCCGCCGCAATCATCAGATGTCAGGTGTCTGTTCAGCCTTTTGCCGCGTGTTCAGCGGCTTTCTCCGGATTGAAGCCGTCGGAGTGGTCGAAGACGCCCATAAAGCCAGGAACTGTTGCGTCGCGCGCCCAGTCACGCTGGAGTTCGCAATACATCTGGACGCGGCTGATCACTTTAGCGCCAGCCTGTTCAACGCGCCGCAGTGCGGCCTCGTGCGCGGCAAGCGAAGTACCGCCGACTGCGTCTACCGGAACATAGACCTCATAACCTTCCTGAAGCGCATCCAATGCGGGAAAGGTCAGGCACGCCTCTGTCCAGAGTGCCGTCATAATGAGTTTTCTGCGGCCGATCGCCTTGACGGCCTGTTTGAATTCCGTGTCTTCCCAGCTGTTGATCGAAGTCCGGTCATAAGTCGGAAGGTGACCTAGCACATCCTGGAGTTCCTGGATCGGCGGCTTGTTGCGTCCGGTCTTGACGTTGACGGTCGAATGGATGATCGGCAGGTTGTAGTTTACTGCAGCTTTCGCCGTGCTGACGATGTTAAACACAAGTTCGTCGCGAGGCATCGAGCGAATCGAAGAAACTTGGACCGGTTGATAGTCGATGATGATAAAGGCCGAATTCTCCGGAGTGAGGAGATGGTCTGTCTGGGCGTTACGGATTGATTCACTAGCCATGGAAATGGTTTCCTTAATTGCGATTGCGCGCTGAATGCGGGCCGGAGCCCTTTATCAAGTGGAAGGACGAGCGCACGTCTTCCCACAGGGAAGAGGGGCCACACGCGTGGTCCGGGTCGCCCCTCTGTCATCCTGTAAATCTTGGCACAAAGGCCGTGTTTGAAGCCTGGCCATCCTGGCGGGTTCGGTTGCGCCATCGATTATGTGGAGGCCGCTTCCCAAAGTAGATCGTAACTCGGCTCACCCATTGATCGTCACCCCCACCCTTGGCAAAATTGATGCGAAACAATGCCTAGCAGCGCGACGATGGCGTCGGAAGGTTGCGTGATGCAACGCAGCGTCCTATAATAAGGACGATGAAAGACCTCAACGATCTGTACTATTTCGCGGTAGTCGTGGACCATGGCGGCTTTTCGTCGGCAGGGCGCGCACTGGGAATTCAAAAATCCAGGCTGAGCCGCCGCGTCCTTCTTCTTGAGGAACGTATGGGCGTCCGCCTCCTCAACCGTTCTTCCCGTCACTTCTCCGTGACCGAGGTTGGCCGCGCCTTCTACGAACGGTGCGCTGCAATGCTTGTGGAAGCGGAAGCGGCCGAACAGATTGCAGCCGAAGTGAATGCAGAACCCCGTGGCGTGGTGCGTATGAGTTGTCCCTCCGGACTGTTGTTGTTCCAGTTCAGCGAACTGATTGCGCGTTTCATGATGCAAAACCCCCGAGTCCAGGTGCATTTGGAGGGAACGAACCGCCGGGTCGATGTGATTGCCGAAGGTCTCGATCTCGCCATCCGCGTCCGTTTTCCACCGTTGGAGCCAACCGATCTTGTTATGAAGCGACTTGACGAAAGCTTCCAGTGTCTCGTCGCAGCACCAGGCTTGGTCAGCGAAGCTGTGCAATCACCCGCCGATCTGCAGAACCTTCCGAGCCTTGCTTTGGGGCGCCCCAAGAGAGAGCACGCCTGGCAGTTACGTCATCCGGATGGTCAGGTGGCAACTCTTCCTCATTCGCCTCGATTGGTCACGGATGACATGGCGGCTCTTCGTGAAGCGGCTATCACCGGTGCGGGTGTCGTACAGCTACCGACCATCTTCATTTGCGAAGATATCAGGGCCGGTAAATTGGTAGACATTCTGCCCGATTGGAGGCCCGAGGCGGGAATAGTTCACGCTGTCTTCCCGTCGCGGCGCGGGCTGCTCCCTGCAGTCAGGGCGCTTGTCGATTTTCTTGCACATGAATGTGCCGTCCAGCGCGCGCAAGCCAACGCGATCATTCCTCCTGTCAAGGTTTCGATGTAAAATTAGGCTCGTGAGCCCATAAACCGTAACCGTGAGGATCAAATATTCCGATTTTAGCTGGGTGATACGCAGCAGAACGATCTCGACGCTCATCGTCAGCACCGTCTCGGCGAGAGCTGCCAGGGATCAGCCTCAAAGCTTAACGGCCTACTTTGGATGACAACGTTTTTGTCTATTTCAGATTGACGTAACCGGGTTACTGTAAAGTCACGCTGGAAATCGCTTTGAACTTGTGCGAGAATGTCTATCATGGATGGACACAGCACACCGAAGCTAAAGTACATGCTCCAGTCGGTGCCGCCGGGCTTTCTAATAGACTCGGTTTGGACGGCGCGCAATGACATCTCGCGGCAATCGGTCTCGGCCTACGTAAAACAGGGCTGGCTCGAGCGGATAACGAAAGGCGTCTATCGCCGCCCCTTCTCGCCAGGAGATAAATTGGAAGTCACGACAGGATGGAAGATTCCACTGTTGTCCGCCCAATGGATCATGGGACATGATTTCCACGTGGGAGGCTTGAGCGCCCTCAGTTTGCGCGGCCATTCACACTATCTGCAGCTTGGTGGCGGCGCCCGCATATATCTCTATGGGCCGGATATCCCGGACTGGCTCGTGAAGCTGCAAACCGATGCCCGCTTCGTTCGGAGAGGCGATGCGCTATTCGGTGAAGAAATCACCGGCGTCGAAGACAGTGAATTCAGCCTGTCCGAGGACGCAGACGCGGAGCTCGCGTTGAGCCCATGGCGCTGGCCGATCAGGATGTCGTCAGCCGAGCGGGCACTCTTAGAGGCCCTCGATGAACTGCCGAAAAACGAGAGCTTCCACATCATCGACATGACGTTTGAAGGGATGGTCAACCTACGCCCAAAATTACTGACGACACTATTGACCCAATGCCGGAGCGTGAAGGTCAAACGCCTGTTCTTCGTCTATGCCGACAAACATGCGCATGCGTGGCGTAAGTATATCGACATGTCGCGTATCGACATGGGACGCGGCGACCGGGCTCTTGCTCCCGGCGGCCGGCTTCACCCTATCTATCGCATTACAGTCCCGGCAGACCTGGTACCACGGGAGGCTGCGCATGGCGCGTGAGCGATATATGCGGCAGGTCGAACTGCTCGTCCGGACGTTGCCCTACATCGCGCGGCAGGACGTGTTCGCACTCAAGGGCGGAACCGCAATTAATCTCTTCTACCGTAACATGCCGCGTCTGTCGGTCGATATTGACCTCACCTATCTGCCGATCGAGGATCGGGAAGCGACGTTGAACGGCATTGACACAACGCTCGATCGCATTCGCGAAGATCTACTGAAAAACCTTCGCGGCGTTGCCGTCCAGCGGATCGCCGGTGGGGGCAATAATGACACACGGATACTGGTCCGGCAGGGCACCACCGAGATCAAGATCGAGACATCGCCGGTCTCGCGTGGAACGGTACACCCTCCTGATCTAAGGTCCGTGACTGACCTTGTCGCCGACACGTTCGGCTTCGCCGAAATGCAGGTCGTCTCCTTTGAGGATCTGTTTGGTGGCAAGCTTCATGCAGCTGTTGATCGTCAACACCCGCGGGATCTCTTCGATGTGAAGCTGCTCTACGAGAATGAAGGGCTGACGGATGCACTATTTCGCACCTTCCTCATTTATGTCGCCAGCTCGGGCCGGCCGCCGCACGAGCTTATCAAGCCCTCGTTCTCCGAACTCGACGAAGCGTTCGTCAAGGAGTTTGAAGGTATGACCACCGCGCCTGTCAACCTCGGTGAACTGAAGGATGCACGGGTGCGTCTGACCGACGACTTACTCACACGGTTGGATGATAGCGCAATGCGTTTCTTGCTTTCACTGCACGATACCGAGCCGGATTTTGAAGCCATCGGCATGCCGCAGGCGGCAAACCTGCCGGCCGTCAGATGGAAACTGCTCAACCTTACGAAACTGAAAGAGCAGAACCCGGAGAAACACGCCCAGCAGCGCCAGGAGATTGAAAACATATTGTCTTAGCGTCCGGACGACGGTTATAGCACGCTCTGGCACACTGAATCTGAAAACGTTTATCAGCTCTTTAAGGTGCCGTGCAAATCGCCATGTCCCGAGCACGCAAAAACACCTTCTCCATCTGCCAATGCTCATTGGAATAACGGGGATCCGCGGCCCACTCGTCCCATCCGTGATAACGACGTAATTCACCTAGCAATCCTGACGCGAGGATCGATTCCCTATCGACCGGATCGGGCCGGTCGCAGTAGGGTCCGACGTAGATTGCATCTTCAACACAATAGAGCTCACACATAAAACAGGTCTGGCATTCGTTCTGTCGAGCAATAAACGGAGAACTGTCACTACCAATTTCAAGTACGTTGGTCGGACATATTTCGACACAGGCATTGCAGCCTGAACAACGCTCTTCAATGACGAGTTCAATCATGATGCAAGCTCCGGTTTCGGTGCAGGATCAGTGCGGGTCCAGACTTTTTGGAGCCCACCTACAAGTATCCGCCTGTTGAATCGAGCGGACGTCTGGGGCCTGTCATCCCGCTGATGCATGCCGCGGCTTTCGTTCCGAGCAAGAGCGGAGGCTACACACCAGCGGGCGGTCGCCAGCATTGCCGCCGTTTCACGCGTCCTCAGCACGGTTTGGAAGTTACCTGCGGCATGTGAGTGAAACTCCGTCCAGATGTCTTCAAGAACCGTCCCTGACTGCTCTAGTCGGTCGCCACTGCGGAAAATGTTCTTGTCATACGGTAACACTTCTCTTTGAACGGCGGCCAGCGCCGCAGCCAGGTCGACGTGCCTTGTTGCAGAACCGGGTCGCAGTCCCGCCTGCCCGATGGGTCTGCCACCGCCTGCTGCTTCGTGTTTCCTTGCGTAACGTGCTGCTCCTTGCCCCGCCCACTGGCCGGATGAGACGGCCCAAGCTGAGTTGATGTTTCCGCCGCCGGAAATCGCGCCGGCGACCAACTCGCGCGTCGCGGCATCGCCAGCAGCGAATAGTCCGGGCACAGAAGTGCGGCAATCCCGGCCAGCAACCCTCAGGCCGCCGATACCACGAATAGTCCCTTCTCCGTGAAGGGTGACCTCGAAGCGATCCTTATAGGGATCAATACCCCAGCGCCTGAAGGGCAGCATGAAATTTGGCGATATCACCGGCACTTTCGCTCGTATGTCTTCGGGCGTCCGATGCAGGTCGCAGAAAACCCGCCCCTTGAGTAGGGCGCGCGCCAGAGGCCGCATTGTATCGGGGCCTGGGGGCATCGGGATGACTACACCATCCTCATCGTAATAGGTGGCAAAGGCATAGGACATCGACCGCGTCATCGTCGAATGATTGGGGGCGACAGTATAATAGCTTGTAAACTCCATACCGGAGAGCTCTGCCCCCGCCTCCGCAGCCATGAGATAGCCGTCACCAGTGTTGGTATGCGAGCCAAGCAACCGGGATAGGAACGACGTGCCACCGGTCGCCAGTACCACAGCTCCTGCATTGACTTGCCAATCGCCACCCTTCTGGCGACGGATACCACGCGCGCCGGACACCGAACCATCGGAATGCTGGAGCAGTTCCAATGCCGGGCTGTGGTCGAGGACCGTGACATCAAGACTGTCGACCAGATTGCGCAGGGCGCGCATGTATTCCGGCCCCCGCAGCGCACGGTACTGCATCATTCCGTTCTCATCTTTCGAGAAATTATAGAATTTCGCCAGTGTGGGCAGACTTTCCCAAGTCAATGCCAGCACACGGTTCATCCATTCCGGGTCGTTCAATCCGAAGCCCGTCTTGAGACGGTTGCGGATTGTGTTCTCACGCAATTCGGCAGGATCTGGCGGTACCCACCAATGACCGGGACCAGCCGTCGCGGTAACGCCGCTGGTGCCGCAGTAGCCTTTGTCGACGAGTATAACAGAGGCCCCGGTCCGACGAGCGGCGGACGCCGCCCAAGTTCCCGCAAGTCCGCCGCCGATGACAAGAACATCGGTGGTCAATTCCAGTGTATCTTGCCGATGATTGCTCACGGTATAAATGGCCCCAGCCTTGGTTCGGAGAGCCTAATCATTGTCGTATTTTCCGTGACGCACACCCAACCAGTCCAGAAGATCGCCGCGTATACGTGCGAAGGCCGGATCGGCAACGTCGCGCGGACGACGCATGGCTATGTGTTCCTCATGAGCAATGACGCCATCTTTCATCACCAGGACGCGATCAGCGAGGAGAACGGCTTCTTCCACATCATGCGTGACCAGAAGGATTGCGCAGCCATGCCGCTGCCACAGTTCCCCGACCAGATCCTGTGCCTTGATGCGCGTAAGGGCGTCGAGAGCAGCGAATGGCTCGTCAAGCAGAAGGAGATCGGGCTCGCGCACCAAGGCGCGGGCAAGCGACGTGCGCTGCGCCTCACCTCCCGATAGGACCTTAGGCCATTGGTCGGCCCGATGGCTGATACCAACTTCCTCAAGAGCCGCGAGCGCCCGCTGCCGGTCAGGCCGCCCAGGTAAGCCAAGAACCACGTTTCGCCAGACCTTCTTCCATGGCATCAGGCGAGGAGCCTGGAAGGCAACCGCACGCCGGACGGGCACTTCAACCTCGCCGATCATTTCGCGATCAAGGTCGGCGAGTATCCGTAGCAACGTGCTCTTGCCGCAACCACTCGCGCCGAGGAGCGCGACGAACTCACCGGGTGCGATGTCGAGATCAAGGTTCTTTAATACCTCACGCTCGCCAAAGCGGCGCGTGAGCCCGCGCACTCTGACTGCCAAATCGGTCGCTTTTGCCCGACCCAAAACGTCCACTGGCGTCTCGGTTTCGACAATTTTCAAGTTCCGTTGAACGCTGGCCGCCATGCAAGGAACACCTTCTCTAGAGTTCGGACCATGAAATCGACAGCGAGGCCAAGCAGCGCATAGACCGCAAGGCAGACGACGATGACATCCGTTTGGAAAAACTCACGGGCGTTCGCCATCAGATAACCGATACCCGCTGTCGCATTAATCTGCTCCCCGAAGACGAGCGCAAGCCAGGCAATGCCAAGTGCATAGCGCAGACCGATCAGTGCATTCGGGAGCGCTCCGGGCAAGATCACGTGGCGGATCATCGCCAGCCGCGAAAGTCCAAGCGTGCGACCCGCTTCGATCAGTGTTGAATCGACATTGCGAATGCCCGCATAAACATTCAGGTAAAGAGGAAATGCAGTACCGAGCGCAATCAGCGCGACCTTCGGGGTCTCTCCGATGCCGAACCAGATAATAAGGAGCGGGATAAGGGCAACGTTCGGGACGGTCCGCAACATTTGCATAGGCGCGTCGATCAAGTCCTCACCGAGCCGGAATAGCCCAGCCACGACCGCGAGTGTCACACCGATCGTACCTCCGATCGCGAGTCCGCTGAGTGCACGTCTGAGTGATATCCACATTGCCTCTTGAAGTTCACCCGTTGCAAACAGCTTTGCAGCGCTTGAAATGACAGTTGCCGGCCCCGCCAGTATTTCGCCCGGCAACACTCCGGAGACCGAGGCGACATGCCAGATCAGCACGAGAAGCACCGGGCCGGAAAAACGCCTCACCCAGCGCGGAATACTCCCACGCCTTGCAGATGCCGGTGTGATTGTTTGCAACGGTAGTCCAGTCACGCCTCTTGGGTTAACACTGTCCATCCGCCCAATATTCAGGATAGGATCTCTCTGAAGCGAACTCATCGTCCAGTCCGTCAATTGGCCGGAAGA
Organism: Phyllobacterium sp. MT110; assembly: GCF_058792715.1. Classification (NCBI taxonomy): domain Bacteria; kingdom Pseudomonadati; phylum Pseudomonadota; class Alphaproteobacteria; order Hyphomicrobiales; family Phyllobacteriaceae; genus Phyllobacterium; species Phyllobacterium sp. MT110. Next base: position 31,456 of record NZ_JBXAFE010000007.1, on the reverse strand, counting down.
TCGCGATAGACATAGTCGCTCAGATTGAGCGAACCGGTGAGAACACCTGCCTCTTTCCAGGTATCGAATACGTTCTGCAGCGAAGCGGCAAAGGCATCGTCGAGCGTGCCACGCTTATAGGCGGCTTCATCGGGATAGATACTCTCGATGGTTTGTCGATCCTGCTTTGTGAAAGCACTGTAGAAGTCGATAAATGCATCCTTGTTTTCCGTCGACCATTTGTAGCCGCGCTCGACGCGATCCGAAAAGTCCGCAATCGCCGCAACCTTACCAGGATCAGCCAGCGCTTTGTCGGTTGCACTTAGAACATTGTTTCCCGTGTTGACGCCGGGGCCGTCGATTAACACCGTCGCTTTCAGCGTACCGATGCTGCGAGCCTTGTAGACGCCCCAGGTTCCCCAGGCATCGATGCTTCCGGCCTGAAATGCGGCGCTCGCATCGGTCGGCGTCAGGAACGCGAGTTTCACGTCATTCACGGTAAGCCCGGCCTTTTTCAGGACGCCCAGCGTCAGATAATGGGCGACACTGCCGCGTGTTGTTGGCGAGATCGTCTTACCCTTCAGGTCCTCTATCGATTTGATCGGGCTTCCGGCAGGGATGATAATCGAGCTTCCGAGGCCACCGTTGGTGAAGTAAGCCGCTACCTTGATTTTCGATCCTCCGGCAATTGCGCTGACGGTCGGGGAATCCGCAGCTCCCCCAATATCAACGGCATTTGCCTTCAGGGCCTCATGAAGATTGACGGCTGCAGGAAAGACCGACCACTCAATCTGATAGGGCACGTCTTTCAGCAAGCCCGCGGCCTCCAGCTTTGCCCGCGTAGCCCCTGTCTGGTCGCCAATACGAAGTGTGACCTTGCTCAGATCCTGAGCTGCGAATGTTGAGGGCGCTGTTCCGAGCGTCAGCCCGGAGACGAGGCCTGCGATGGCAAGATTGATATAACGGCGTGAGACTGTTGTCATAGCGGTTCAACTTTCGTTAGGGTCAAATATCCAGAGGGAAAATTCACTCGGCTGCGGCCGCAATCTCTGCGGCATACCTGTTGACCGGGATGGGGATTCCAAGGTTGCCGCGGAATGTTTCGGCCTCGTATTCGGTGCGGTAAATCCCACGTTCCTGAAGAATTGGAACAACCGTCTCTACAAAGACTTCCAGTTCCTTAGGCAGCGAAACATTGATGACAAATCCGTCCGATCCACGCCCCTCAAGCCAGCGCTGCAACGCGTCAGCCACCTGGGTTGGCGTGCCGACGAATTCTGTTCGCGGCGTTGCAAAGCGCAATGCCGCCTGCCGAAGGGTAAGGTTTTCTCTCCGCGCCGTATCGAGAATCCTGTTGGACGCACTTTGGTTGCTGTTGGCTCCGTGCGCTCCAATATCGGGGAATGCGCCATCAAGATCGTGCTGTAGAAAATCATAATCATTGAAAGGACGGCCCAGCATGGAAAGGGCATTCTCGATAGAAGTGAGATTGACGAACTCCCGGTATTTGCGCTCCGCTTCCTCTTCAGTGGATCCGATGACAGGGCGAATCCCGGGCAGGATGAACAAGTCGTTTGGATCACGGCCAAAGCCGGCGGCCCTATTCTTGGTGTCCCGGTAGTAGGCTTTGCCTTCCTCAAGATTCTCGTGATGGACGAATATCGCGTCGGCCCGGGCGGCAGCAAAATTCTTGCCGTCTTCAGAAGCTCCGGCCTGAAAAATTACTGGCTGACCCTGCGCCGATCGGGCGATGTTGAGAGGCCCTCTAACCTGGAAGAATTCGCCGTGATGATCAAGCGTATGAAGCTTCGCCCGGTTAAAGAACACGCCTGAGGCTTTGTCGTGAACAAGCGCGTCGTCTTCCCAGGAATCCCAGAGACCCTGCACGACATCAAGATACTCTCCCGCAAGGCGATAACGTGTGTCATGGGCAAGATGGGAAGACTTGCTGAAATTGGCGGCACTGCCTTCAAGCCAGGAGGTCACGACGTTCCAGCCAGCCCGTCCGCCGCTGATGTGATCGAGGGAAGCAAACTGCCGCGCCACGTTGAACGGCTCGCTGTAGCTGACGGTCAGCGTGGCGACGAGCCCAATGTTTGACGTCGCCCCGGCAAGTGCGGAAAGGATAGTGAGCGGCTCGAAGCGATTGAGATAATGCGGGCTGGATTTTTCCGTGATGAAGACGCTGTCGGCCACAAAGAGGAAATCAAACTTGGCGCTTTCGGCAAGTTGTGCCTGTCTTTTATAATACGCAAAGCTCGTGCTTGCGTTGGGTTGGGAATCCGGGTGACGCCAATCGCCCCATCCCATGCCAACTCCGTGGAGCATGAATCCAAGCTTCAGTTTCCGGCTATCCGCCATTGCAAACTCCCCGATCGTTTTCGACCCGGCGCAAGCTTCGCATCGTTGGTCAGAACACGAGAAGCTTAAGACGATTCAAATAGTCGAGTTAGATATGGAATTGCAATTTCAACATGCATACGGGAGATAATTGCTACCGATCGCTCCAACGGTAACATTGATCACCAACGTCCAACGAGTTTCCAGGGTGTGCGCCAATGCGCTCCACTGACGCCCAGGGAATACCTTGCTAACAAACCATAGGCGGCTGGAGGATATATTCGCCCCACCCAGGCAAAGCAAAAATTCCTGTCTGTGGCTCCTGTTCTAAAGACCGTATTTTTGTTGCATGACCAAGCAACCGGAGCGACAACAAATGTCAGAACCAGAGAGCCTTAATCATACACTCGCGCAATTCCAGTCTAACCGCGCAAAAACCATGGAGCCGCAGGCCTTGCGAATTAACATTGATCAACGCCAGCTGCTTGTCGATACGGCTGATCGGTCCGGTTTCGTCAAAGCCGGAGACAAGGTTGACGCCTTTGCACTGAAGGAAGTGGGAGGCGCGGAGCTTTCGCTTCGTCGACTCCTTGAGACAGGTCCATTGGTTCTGGTGTTCTTCCGCTTCGAGGGATGTCCCGCCTGCAATATCGCCCTGCCCTACTACAATGCCCATCTCGCTCCCGCGGTTAGAGAGTTGGGTGCAACTCTGGTGGCTGTCAGTCCGCAGGTGCCTGAGCGTCTCGTTGGCATCAAGGAACGCCACAATCTTGATTTTCTGGTCGCAACGGATTTCGGCAACGACCTCGCGCGTAAATTGGGTATCCTCTACGGCTATGACGAACCATCCCGGCAGGCGGCTCTCGCGAAGGGAACATCGATCGGCGATATCACTGGTACGGGCACATGGGAATTGCCGATGCCCGCAACCATCGTCATCGACCAGACAGGCACCGTCCGTTTTGCCGATGTCAGTCCAGACTGGCTTGTCCGGACCGAACCTGAAAACGTTATTCAAGCCGTCCGCCTGATCCGCGAACGTGCAGCCGCGTAAACCACGCAGTAGCGAGAGAATTACATTGTCAAAAGACCATCATCACGATCATGACCACCATGACCATAGCCACGATCACGAACACTCGCATGAGGAGATCGACTGGCGTGACAATGGCGTAAAGGTCATTCCCGGAAATCAGTTGGATCCCAATACGGCCCAGACACCCGGCATGAACCGCGCGACTGCAATTAACAATGCGCGAGCCGGCGCTGAGAAAATCTGGGCTGGCACGGTGACGATCCACGCCAATGCAAAGACCGGGGCGCATCACCACGGGGACCTCGAAAGTATTATCTACGTGGTGAAAGGCAAGGCCCGCATGCGTTGGGGCAACCATCTCGAGTTCACCGCGGAAGCGGGGCCTGGCGATTTCATCTACGTGCCGCCCTACGTGCCGCACCAGGAAATCAATGCGAGCGAAGACGAGACGCTCGAATGCGTGCTCGTGCGTTCGGGTCAGGACCCCGTCGTCGTCAATCTTGATATTGAACCGGTGGAAAAGCCGGAAGGCGTCCTTTGGAAAGACCCCATTCATCGATAGGCACGGCGTTGTGTGGACCGGCCGTCCGATCTCGCGCGGACGGCATTCAGACAATCTCAAGCACGTTGGTTGCCTCAAGATTTGATCCGGCAGCGTCAATGACAGTGACCTTCACGGCCCAAAAGCCGTTCATGGCAACCGTCAAAGGAGGCACCGTGAAAGACCCGCCGCCGTGACGCGTGATTGTATGGCGAAAGGGTCCGAGGCCGAATGAAGGTTTTGCCAGCTCAAAGGTGATCTCGACTGTATCGACTGCGGGTAGTCCATCTTTCTCCAAATCAATGATCGTAATGGCGACATCGCCAACATGCGGCGGATCGACAAGGATTGTCGCCCTGAGCCTCGGTGGCGGAAGAGGGCCCGGATCGCCCCCCTCCGCAATCAAACGAAACAGGCGTGCGGCAGCACGAGGATCCCCGTCTTTTGCCGCAGTCACACAGGTGGCCGCAAGATCGTTTGATACCAATGGTATCCGCACCGAACGGTCCTTCAGACCGGAGAAACCCAGCCTCTTATCAAATCCGCAACTGATCAGCAGGCCGATCGCGCCGCCGGCAATGATCGGCATTTTGGAGTTTATGATCGGCGTCAGTGGCATCCGGCTACCAGGTGGCCGCAAGGCCAAGATGCTGGAGTGCCACACGGCGCAATTCGCCAAGTCTTGGATCGCCCCGATGACGCGGATAGGGCAGATCCACCGGAATATCGGCGACGATCTGTGCCGGTCGGGGCCCGAAGACGAGAACGCGCTGGGTCAGAAATAATGCTTCCTCGACATCGTGGGTGACGAGAATGGCGGTCATTCCAGCCTTCTGCCAGAGAGCCACCAGCTCCGCCTGCATGGTGAGCCGCGTCAGCGAGTCGAGCTTGCCCAGCGGTTCGTCGAGGAGAAGCAGACGCGGATCATTCACCAGCGCGCGCGCAAGTGCGACGCGCTGTGCCATGCCTCCCGAAAGCTGGTGGGGATAGGCCTTTTCGAAACCGTCAAGACCGACGAGCCGCAATGCCGCATCCACACGGTCACCACCGGTCCTGATGATGCCCTGCGCTTCAAGCCCGAGAGCTACATTGTCCCAGACGGTTCGCCAGGGGAAAAGCGTCGGATCCTGGAAGACCAGGATCCGCGAGGGATCCGGATCGCCGATCTCCTCGCCATCAACCCGCAACGAACCGCTGGTCGGATGATCAAGACCTGCGAGAAGCCGCAGCAAAGTGGACTTGCCGCAACCGGAGGGACCGAGCAGCGCCACGAATTGTCCCGGTTCAACCGCAAAGCTCACCCTATCGAGAACGGGCAGCGGTGCACCCTCGAGTTCGAACTGATGCGATACGGCGCCGATATTCACCTGAACACCGGTCAAGTTCGGCGGTGTTCGAAAATCGGACGGGGCAAGCGCTACCATCTGACAAGCCCTTTCTGCCATGAAAGTACCCGGTCACGGATACGGAAGAGGATGGTGATAAGGCTCGAGCACATCAAAGCCATGACGATCAGCGCGGCATACATGTTGGCATAAGCGGCCCAGCCTTGCGCCCATTGCAGATACCAGCCGAGGCCTGCCTTGACACCCAGCATCTCGGCAACGACCAGCACTGCAAAAGATGTCCCAAGCCCCATGAACAGGCCGACGAAGACATGCGGCAGGGCGGCAGGAATGGCGACCTTGAAGATAAGGAACCAGCGACTGGCCCCAAGCGTGCGCGCAATATCGTAATAATCACGATTTACGCTGGCGATGCCTGACCAGGTGAGGATCGTCACCGGAAATGCGGTCGCCAGCGCGATGAGAAAGACGCTCGCCGATCCGCTCGAGGGGAAGATAAAGAAGGAAAGCGGCAGCCAGGCCGTTGCCGGGAGCGGCCCGATCAGCCGCAGGATGGGGTGAACCCAATAGCCCGCCGCCCTCGACCAGCCGATGGTGACACCGGTTGTGAAGCCGACGACCGCACCGAAGAAATACCCCTTGGCCAGCAGCAGAACCGAATGAAGAACACTCTCGCCAAGGCGTGCCCAATCATCGATATAGACCTCCAGAATACCTTGCGGTGACGAGAAAAATGGGACCGGAAGCACGGCAAGCTTGGCTGTCAGCATTTCCCATATTCCAAGCCCTACCGCCGCAACGGCAAACCAGGGACCATAATAGCGAACCCAGATCGCGGTCTTGCCGAGGATAAATCCTGTGGTCAGAACCAGCACGAGCAGCGCTGCGATAAGAACCGACAAGATCGCAAGCTCCCTCCCGTAAGGCGCGGGAATGATCTCGGGCCAGAATTCTATAACCGCCGCGGAACCGAGCCAGAGTGCGGCCGCAACTGCACCCGTCCGCCAAAATCGGGCAGATCTCCTGCCCGACTGGGCAGAAGTTGCCCGAGCGGCCGAGAATGCCGTATCATTCGACTCTATGGCGGTCATGCCTTACCCCTTTCGTCAAGCTGACAGGACATTCGCGTAGACCTTGGCGGCAAACGCATCCGGATCGGTCGACTGTTTGAAAACCTGCACATCGCGCAGCTCACCTGCGTAAAGGGCGATCTCCTTCTTAAGATCGGTACCCGTCGGATTGTGGTTGTGCGTCTGGGCGAGCAGTACCGCGATCAGGTCATCGGTCGATTTGTCCTTTGGCGCATTCGGCAGGAATGCCTTGGCTGCGTCTTCCGGCTTCGCAACAGTCCAGTCCTGCGCTTCCAGCAATGCACGCGTCAGAGCCGTGGCCGTCGGCAAATCATCACGGATCAGGCTGCCGCGCAGACCGACGATGCAGCAAACCCGCTTCTCGAAACCATGGTCGAGATTCGAGGCGATCTGCACATAATTGTTGTCCCGGAGCCAGAAGAATGCTTTCGGATCACCGTCGGCGATGGCATGGATCTCTCCCTTCTCGGCAGCGACCTGCAACAGCTCACCCGGATACTGCCGCCATTCGACGTCGCTGATGGGGTTGATCCCTTCCTTGTTAAGAAGGATCGAGAAGAAATTCTTGCCAGGGCTGGCCAGATCCGAAACGCCGATGGATTTGCCCTTGAGGTCTGCAAGTGTTTTCAACCCGGTGCTTGCCGGTGTGATGAGCCGCGAGCAGCCGCCATGGGTACCAGCGGTGATTTTCACGTCGAAGCCCTGTTCCAGTGCTTTCAGCCAGCGCAACGCCATGCCCACCCCGCCATCGGCCTTGCCCGTTGCAATGGCCTCGAGAAGCGCTTCGGTCGAAGCACCGAAATTCACCAGTTCGACGTCAAGGCCGTACTTGGCGAAGATCCCCTGCTCTTTGGCGACAAAGACAGGAGCGAGACAGATCGCCGAAGCGTTCGTGGCAAACTTGATCTTCTTCAGTTCCTTTGCGGGTGCTGCTGCGGTCTGCGCTCCCGCAAGCCCGGTCAGAGCCATGGAACCGAACGGCGCTGCCAAGCCCAATGCACCGGCACCGCGCAGCAATGTGCGGCGGTCAAGCGTGAAATTCCCCATTTCCCATCTCCTTGAAATTGTGCTGATTGAATCCAACGGCGACGGCCTGCATCTACTCTGCCGCCTGCGCATGTTTGGTCGCCGTATCCCGCTGCGCCACGAGCTCACGCACGCGCGGCAGGAGGTCACGTCCGTAATGGAAGGCATCCTCGATCGGATCGAAACCGCGGATAAGGAAAGTGGTGATGCCAAGGTCGTAATAGTCGAGGAATGCCTCCGCCACCTGATCCGGAGTCCCGACCAATGACGTTGTATTGCCCTGCGCGCCGGTCAGCCCGGCAATCCCGGTCCATAGGCGCTTGTCGAGGACAGTGCCCTGCGCCGCCGCAGCCAAGAGGCGCTTTGAGCCCTCATTGGCCGGACTCCGACCTCCGATCTGGTTGAAGCGCTGGTTGTTCGGATCGCGGACCTTGCCGGCATCGATCAGGGCCCTGGCTTTTTCCAGAATGGCGTTGGCCTTGGCCCAGGCCGCTTCTTCCGTCCCCGCCAGGATCGGGCGCAGCGAGAGGCTGAACCGCGGCGATCGACCATAAGGCGCTGCTGCCTCGCGAACACGCTGGACCAGTTCCTTCACCTGCGCATGGGTTTCACCCCACAGAGCATAGATATCCGCATGTTTACCGGCCACTTGAAGAGCCGCATCGGATGCTCCGCCGAAATAGACCGGAATACCATCCGGCTGCACCGGTTTGATGCTGCCGAAAGCCTTGTCGACCTTGTAGTACTGGCCGTCATAATCGAATGGTTCCTTGCTCGTCCATTCCTGACGAACGATGTCGAGATATTCCGTCGTGCGTGCGTAGCGCTCGTCCTTCGTCAGATGATCGCCATCCTGCGCCAGTTCGACGTCATTGCCTCCGGTGATGATATGAACGCCGACACGCCCCCCGCTGATGTGGTCAAGAGTTGCAAGCTGTCGTGCCGCGACGGTCGGCGCCGTGAAGCCGGGACGGTGGGCGATCATGACGTTGAGCGTCCTGGTCACGCTGGTCACGTGCTGGCTGACGAGAATGCTTTCGGGAGACGTCGAATTGAAGGCCAGAAGCACGCGGTCGAAACCGCCGTTTTCCTGCACTTTCGCGAGTGCCTCGATATGGTTCAGGTCAAGTGCCTGGCCTGTAGAGCGGATCGTTTCCGACCCGTTGGCATTTCCGACATACCCAATGAATTCAACTGGCATGGTGGCCTCCTTTAACGTGTAATCGATCTCAGTTTCCCAGTGCAGCTCGCCCCGCAGCGATCCGCACAGTGTCTTCCTGGGGTGAATGGATGCGGCCGCACAGAACGTTGCGGTAATGACGTTCCAGCGGGTTGTTGCGGCTGATGCCGTGGTTCCCTGTCAATCTCAACGCTTTTTCGACAGCGGAGATGGCATTCTCAGTGACGGTCAGCTTGAGGAGATTGCTTTCAGGCGATGATGGAGCTTCACCCGTATCCGCATCGCGTGCAGCCGAACGGAGCAGTCGCGCATTCGCGGCGAGCAGCTCCTCAATTTCACCGAGGGCCTGCTGGATACGAGGGACCGTCGCCAAGGCAGCGCCAAGATTGGCGGGCTTGCGGTCATGGAGAAACTGAACGAGCCAATCCCGGGCAGCCCGCGCCACACCGTCATAGAGTGAACCGAGCAGTACTGCCATCCACACGGCTTGGCCGGCTTCGCGATCTTTCCATTGCTCGGGCGGACGAATATCAACCGCATGATCGAAGGGAATACGGACGTCCTGAAATATCGCGTCGTGGCTTGCCGTCGCGCGCATGCCGAGCGGGTTCCACGTCTCCTCAATGCGTATACCATCGGCATTTGCCGGAACCAGGAAAGCACCCACGCGCGGGCTTTCCTCGTCCGTTCGCCCCCAGACAATGCACCAGGTGAGCCCGGCTATGCCTGTCGAATAGATCTTGCGGCCACTCAGTGACCAGCCTTCTTCGGTACGACGAGCTGTCGTGGCGGGAAGACCGCCACGAATTGGTGTTCCAAGCTCCGGTTCAACCCTCAAGGCATTGATAAGTGCACCACGCTGCGCCGCATCAGCCAGCACACGCCGGACCAGATGTTCCGGCCAGCGCCCGCCCGGCAGCGTTGCAAGGTTGATGTATTGCATGATGAGGATAAGTGCGGTTGATGGTTCGCCCTTGGCGATTTCGCCGATCACAGTCGCAGCATCGCCAAGCCCGGCCCCCCGCCCACCGTAGGTGACCGGCGAGGTCAGTGCCAGCAATCCGTATTCCTGCAGTTTCCGGAAGTTCTCGTGCGGGAACGCACCGCTTTCATCATCAAGACTTGCAGTCACAGCAAATTCCGCTGCAACCGTTCGGGCTGTCTCGCCAAGCGTCAGTGCCCGCGTCATCGCACCTACTCCGCCGCACTGATGGCCGGGCCCGCCGACTGCCCGACAAAGGGACGGGCTTCTTCAACCGCCTGGGCGATCCGGGCGTTGATATGTTCGGCAACGATCTCATGATTGAGGAAGTCGCGGTCGACGGCAAAGATGCCTGTCGGGAGCGTGTGCGCCATGAAGAAACCAAACAAAGGCCGCAACTGATGTTCGACAATCAGCGCATGCCGATCGCTGCCGCCTGTGGCGGTCAGCAGGATTGGCTTGCCCTGCAGGGCGAGCGGCTCGAACAAATCGATGAAATGCTTGAAGAGCCCGGTATAGCTGCCCTTATAGGTCGGTGTACCAACCACAAGGATATCGGCCGTCACGACACGATGGAGAATGGTTGTGGCGGCAGGACTAAGTTCACTGGCATGCCGGGCGGAGCCGAGGGAGTCTCCCACATCAATCAGGTCATAGACTTCAGACGTCAGACCATATCGATTAGCGATCCGCCCGACTAGGTTGGTGACGAGCGATCTTGTCTTGGAAGGACGATGGAAATTGCCGGAGACACCCACGACAGTCGGATTGGGCATGAGCGATATCCCTGATAACAGATGCTGCCGCTAACACGGCCATCCATTAACACTACCAAAGTAATAGAGATTAAAAAGAAAGCAGACGCTGAACTGCGCGCCGATACTGGTATATTTTTCTCAATCGCGGCCAGAAGATGGGACGCTGTTTGGTTCACTCGCCTGCCAACAACGCGGCAGATCGAATCCGGTGACATCCAGAGCAGCACTGGTATAGGGTCGCTCAACGTCCATCAGGCATTTTTGGGACCGTGCAATCTTGCGACAGTGCCGATGCTGCGACATCCCGTGTACGTGGTAACAGATGCTGTCGCAGCGTTCCTAAACCAGGCCAGGAGAAGTGTTGCACAGGTTATGGGTAAACCTTCGGTTGTGCGCGCCGCAGATGCCTTGGAAATCTTCCTTTGAAAATGCCGATAACAGGCGATTTTCCCGCATTTTTGATTGTAGCGAAAAAGTCTACAATGCCAGCATCAGTGGCAGAGAAAAACAAACAGGTAGGAACGCTACACAATCAAACTGGTTTTTAATTATGTTTGCGCTTTTCTAGAAACGCTTCCAGAGCACCATTCTCCAGCAGCTCAAAAGCCAATCGTTTTGCATCTTGGATCGATGATAAACGTCGCCTTCCTTGGATGTCATTCACTCGTAGCCTGAATTTACAGTCTACCGGCTCAACTTCTAGATTAACACCCTTCTGGCGAATGTGGCACGTGCCGTGCTCTCCATATTTCCAACGCGTTGACTCGACAAACCGCTGTTGTCTTGCTTCAACCGATCGAAGTACACCCATATGATTGGTGGCCACACAAGTATCGGTCAGATGGTCACAACATACTTCGCCAACTTCCATGGGCGGCCATTTTTCATGTTGGACGACAAAGACGTGGCGTATTGATGTGCCACACAGCTCGCATTCACCAGAAATCTCTCCTAAATCCTCGTAACCGACACACTCCCAACCAGTAAAGGGTTTTATAATACCATGCTGACCGGCATGGCATCCCTTGCATAAAGTTTCACAGTAATCGTGAGGATATTCCCACGGCAGTTTTCCCGACAGATATTGCTTATGATGAACCTGAAGGATCGCCCCTTCCAATGAACCACGACCGCATTTTATACAGATGCCGCCATCGCGCTCGATAATTTCATCTCTGTAGTTCAACCAATCTTTGCGGTAATAATAGCGCATCAGTCGGGACCCTTTCTGCCTATTCAAGGCAATCGAACAAATCCGCCATCCCGATTTCACGCCGTTTTGACAGTCCCTCACCGAGATTCAAACAAGGATGCTTTATTTGATTTAGCCCTCGTCCGCCTTCGAAATGCACGCGTCCGCCATTTGGCATCCGAACAGTTAAGATGGCGGCACCGCATCGAGGACAGGCGTGTGTACGACTGAACGCGCCTCCTGGCCGTTCAGTGGAGGCTTCTTTCAGAATCCAATTCTCACAAACGTACGTTGTGCGACCAGATTGAAGGACCCGTGGATGTCCTCGTCTTCTTATCCATCTGTGTGTCATTCAGATCACTCCTCTTGCTTCGATAAAGCTCCCGCGCAGCTCTTTGCGAACGTAGAAGCCATTCGGTATAGTCTCCTGAACCAATGGCACGTGCGAAATTAGTCCGACCACACGTCTTGGTCCGACAAGATTGGTAAGAACGTGCAGAACTTGATCAAGCGTCCCGGATTCGTTCTCCGTATCAAGACTGCCGAAGCCCTCGTCGATGAAAATCGTATCGAGGCGCACCTGCCCGCTCACACTTTCTACGATGTCCGACAGGCCAAGTGCCAACGCCAGTGCAGCCATAAAGGTCTCCCCACCCGACAACGTCGATGTGGGTCGTGTTTTCCCGGTGTGAACATCGAACACGCGAATTCCGAGCCCGCGACGGGATCTCCCGTTGCCGCCTTCGACTTCCCGCTCCAGGCTGAAGCGGCCACCGGTCATGGGACCAAGACGTTGGTTGGCAGCCGTCAGCACCTGGTCGAACATTGCCCCGATCGCATAGGTTTCAAGATCGAGCCGCAAAGGATTCTCTGCATTGAAAAGCGCCGCAAGGCTGCGGAGTGAAGCAGTTTCCGTCTCGATTTGATCAAGACGCCTCAGTTCGCCAGCGATGTCGAGGAGGAGCGCCTCGAGACGCTGCCACCGGGCTTCGGCTTGAGCGCAGGCTGTCTTTGCGTGATCAAGCTCATCGCTGGCTTCCCGCAACGTCTTCTCTATCGCGCCCATCTCAGGCCGCTCATAGCCTTCGATGATCTGTGCAGCGACCTGATGGTTGTTGCGGGCAATCAGCAAATTATTGCGGTACTCAGCGATTTCCGCCACATCCTCCTCAATGGTCCCAATCAGCTTTTTGAAGAACTGATATTGGGCGCTCGTCAGGCCGCTCTGTGTGAGCCGACCTTCAAATGCGGCCAGTGCCTTATCGCGTCGAAAAACGGCTGACTCCTGGGCGGCATTCGCCGCTTCCAGCTCTTTGCCGGCAGCAAGCGTCGCATCACGAGTTTCTCGTGCCGCGATTTCGGCCGATTTCATGGCGGCATCACGGAGGACCCGCTGGCGCCGGTTTTCCGCTATGGCTTCGGTCAGAGCATCGGGAAGCCGGAGCCCTTCCGGAATCGTGCCAATAGCTTGATCGAACCTGTCACGTGCCAATGCTTCCTGTGTATTGGCGGTTTCATGGTTTGATCTGCAGCTATCGCGTTCGCTTTCAGTCGAGGTGATCTCTTCGCCCAATTTCGCTAGCTTGGCCTCAGCTTCCAGAAGATCGATTGCGGGCCCTATCGCATCAATCTGGCTTGCCAATACAGCAATCTTGCCGCGAACTTCATCAACAGACTGCTCGGGCTCTGACGATTCAGCCAACCTGTTCTTGCGTTCGAGCCATTTCGTTTCAGCCGACGCAAGATTGCGCACAGCAAGCTGATGTGCAGCATGGTTTTTCTCCAAATTGGCCTTTGCGTCTCGAAATGCCTGGTCCAACCCCACATTTTCGAACTTGCCGGTTGCGGGCGCGGGATGCTCCAGCGAGCCGCAGACAAGGCAGGCCTCACCGGGCACCAGCTTGGCCGCCAAGTGCAAAGCCTGAGCATCGGCAAGGGCAGCTTCCGCAACCTCAAAACGACCCTTTGCTTCGGCAACTTTTTGCGCTGACCGTCCTTCCTCGTTCTGATACCCGGCCATTTCCGAGCGTGCCTGTTCGACTGCTTTGGCTGCCGTCTGGTACTGCTCGGCGGCAATCAACGTCCGCTCCGCCGCGGATCGCTCCATATTCAGCTGTTGCCGTGTTGCGTCACCTTCCCTCGCCAGTTTCAGTGCGCGCTCATCTGCTATTTTCTGGTTTCTCAGTTCCTCGTGATGTGCTTCGATGAGATCAAGCGAGTTCCGCGCGTTTTCAAGCGCAGTGCTGGCCTCAGTCGCCTTCTCCGCTTGTGCGGCAGCGTTGGTTAAGGTTTGTTGGTAATGATCAAGCTTTTCACCGGCCCGCCGCAAACTCTCGCTTTCCTCCGCTCGGGTTACTTCATGGTCTAACGCAGTTTGCGCTGCAAGCGCCTTTGCGGCAGCCGTTTCGTCGGTTGTCGCGGCATTTGCCATCTTCATGGCAGCTTCGACTACCTCTGCCTGAGCGTCGATCGAATGCTTTTCAATATCCGTCAGTGATTGTGCGCATCTGGCATGTGTGACTCGCTCCTCCAGACCCTGGATGTGCTCAGCTTTCGCTACAAGCCCTTCGACTATCGAGCTGGCCTGCTCGGTAGCGCAAAACTGTTCGTTGAGTTGATGTGCGCGATCATACGCTACTTTTGCTGTACTGGCCGCAAGCGCGGCCGCAGTTTCGCGCAGCACTGCCGCCTGATGGGCAGCATTTGCCTCTTCTATGCCTTCCGCCAATGCTTCCGGACTCACAAACCCATCAGCGACGAGACGTTTTGCGCAGACCTCCCTATCCTGGCGGACTAGCTTTTCTGCCGCCAAGGCGTCCGCCTTGAACTTTGCCGCCATGCGTTGATAAATCGATACGTCGAAGAGCTCGCGCAGTATCTCCAGTCTCTTGTCCGTCTTCGATGCCATGAAGGTTTCGAACTTACCTTGGGGCAACAGGACAATTTGCCGGAACTGTTCGGCGCCATATCCAAGCAGCTGGGTCACCGCCTCTTTAACCAGACCTGTCTTCTTTTCGGCAATGATCTTCCCGGGATTTGCCTCCGTAATTTCTTCCGGCGCAAGGCCGGTTGCGTCAAACAACCAAGCTTCATGGGAGTCCCTGGTCTCGCCCTCCCCACGCTGCTTGCGCCGCGCCTGTTCCGGCCGGCGCCGCAACACATATCTATTGGAACCAATGTCAAAAATGAACTCCACCTCGGTGGCAATATCCGGATCGGCATGGTCGGACCGCAGGGACGTCGTGTCCTGTTCGGCACTTGCCGCTTCCCCGAACAGTGCAAAGGTCATGGCGCTGAAAATAGACGACTTACCGGATCCGGTGGGCCCATAGATGCCAAAAAGCCCAGAAGCAACGGCTTCCCGAAAATCGACCACTGCCCGATCGGCATAGGGGCCGAAAGCCTGCATCGAAAGTCTAACTGGTCTCATGCCTCTATCTCCTCATTGCGAAGATTCGTCATCGCGGAACTGATCAGCACCAGCTCAGAATCTGCCGGGTCTTCGTTCCGGACATGCATCAAGAAATCGCTGATCATCTGGGCCGGATCGTGCAAGGCCGCCCGCGTTTGTAGTAACGGCAGGGTGTCCAACGCCTTTTCATCCCGCGCATAAGTGATCTGGCATGCATGCGGAAAGACATCCCGAAGCCGCTTCATCGGGTCGATCATCGGCGTATCATCCGTCAATACACACTTGATGAAGTCACCGGACGGTTCAGCCAACAGCAGATCAGCAAGTTTGCCCTTCAATACTTTTACCCCGCGAGCAGGCAGGAAAGGAATGGCGTTGATCGTCGTTGTTCCATCCGATCCAAGGTCAACGAGGCTCATCGACTTTTCGCTACCAGCTTCATCAAATCCGAAGGCAAGTGGCGAGCCGGAATAACGGATATGGTCCGTCCCCACCGATTGCGGGCGATGCAGGTGTCCAAGCGCTACGTAATGTGCACCCTCGAATGTCTCGTGGCACACCGTCTCTATACCGCCAACTTTCCCCAGTGGCCTTTCACTCTCACTGGGGTGAGCACCATCAACAAAAGCATGTGCAACAACCACCCAGCGCGCTCCGTCTGGAACATGCCGACGCGCTGCGGAAATCTGGGCACGCATGACATGCTGGGGTACAGAAATAGTCTCATCTCCAAAACATTCCCGGGCCGCATATTCATATCCGAATGGAAGCGCCGAAAACGCGACGGGACCAAACTCGTCCTGCAAAATGAGTGGTAGTTCATCGGCGAAAAGAGCCCCGCGGATCAACGCTCGCCGTGCATCTGTCATAATAGACATGGAGCCAATCCTGTCGCCCGAATCGTGATTGCCGGCGATCATAACGACTGCTGTTTCGGTCTCGCACGCCACCTTGCCAAGAAAGCCATTGAATTGTCGGACGGCACTGGCAGGTGGAGAGGCCCTATCGAAAATATCGCCCGCAATAATAAAGACGTCGGGTCGATGCGTATGGATTGCCTGAAGCGTCTGATCGAGAATCGTGCCGTGGTCGTCCTCAAGAGACATGCCGTGGAATTGCCGCCCTAGATGTAAGTCCGCTGTATGGAGAATCCGCATGACGGCAAATACCTGTATAATTTTTACACATGTACTTTTTAGATGGACTTTTGCCGCAGAGTCAAGCTAGATTATCGACATGGAGTTCGATGACCTGAAATATGCACAACGGGAGCGGCTGGTCTTCCTGGATGAGTGCCTGACATGGCGAGGCATGGCCAACCGCCGCGATCTTATTGTGCGTTTCGGTATTTCCGCAGCGCAGGCCGCTCTCGACTTTCGTCTGTATCTCCAACGCCAGAAACAAACCCCGCCGGTCTACGATGCTACACGCAAGGTTTATCTTGCTGCGAAGAATCACATATCACTCACGCACTCAAATCTGCGCGAAGCATTCGAAACCGTGTTGAGAGAGGAGGCGAATGATGCCCCAGCCGTCTTGCCTCAGCCAGAGCGTCGCGCTGATCCTACTATCGTTTCGCAACTCTATCGGGCTATGCGTGAGCAGTTGGCACTGCAAATCAGGTATACATCCATGACATCTGGTGCCGATCCGGGGCAATGGATTGCACCGACACATTTCACGTCGGACGGTGAAAGCGTTCATCTGCGCGCGTTCAGCTTCAAGCACAATGATTACCGCAGTTACCTGCCAATTCGCGTCGGGGCTGACAGCAGTTTTGAAACACGACCACTCGTGGAACCGTTACCCCACGATGCGGACTGGAACACTATTGCAAAGATTTGGCTCAAGCCAAAGGCCGGTCTTACCCCGGAACAAGCAGTTGCTGTCCGGCGTGAGTACGGTTTCGATGGGGAGCTCCTATGCGTTGAAACCCGGAAGGCGCTTGAATTCTATCTTGATCGACGCTGGGGACTTGATCAGAAAGGGGCTCGCCTCGAACGCGTAAGGACGGATTATGAGGCACTTGCAAACTCGTCGAACCCGCTCTCCGTCCGTTCTTAACTTACAATAATGTGTTCGCCTTGAGCGGATACGAACTTGCGACCCGCACATCTCTAAAGAGCCCATCACGCTTATCCATGATAGTGTCCCCTCAGCAGCCTTCATGGGGTGCCCGGAACCGAGAGTTGGCTACATTTGCGGTCGAGTCGACGATTAGTTGTACGAGAACCTATTCAAATCTTGCGAATTGCTCATACCTTCTCCATAAACTTTCAAAATGGCGACCGCATGCGCGGTCGTGGCCGAGGGGAACGGGTTGTCGAAAATCAGTGAGAATGCTGGCGCAGCAGCAGTTATGCCTGCGCGTAAGCGGCAAGCAAAAAAAGGCTTCTCAGTTGGCTGATCCGCTGCTTGCTCAAGATATCATCGACGGTGCGGCGGTCCGCAACCGACCAAACCTGTTCGTCATCGGTTGTTTCGACCGGCGCATCACCTTCTACTCGCAGCAGGTGCGCGCATTGTCGCTCGTCCATGCGCTCAAGTATCTGGGCTATCTCAACGCCAATCCACGCATCGCGGTGATCGGCGGCGGCGCGGCTGGCGTGACCGCCGCGGCGGCAGCCGCGCTCGTTTCGAACAGCAATGTCGTTCTCTTCGAAACAGCGGGCGAGTTGCTGTCACTCCAGTCGACCACCGAACGCCGCCGGCTCGATCCGCACATCTATGATTGGCCGGCGCACGACACCGTCGATCCGGTCGCCAACCTCCCGGTCCTCGACTGGGAGTCCGGAACATGTCGGTCGGTGCGTGAGGACGTACTGGTCGGCTTCGGGGATATTTCGGTCCGGCTCGGCCAGCGCTTGCAACGCCGGACGCGTCATCGCGTGCTGGGCCTGACCTTGGCCGCCGATGGCTATGACCTCCGCTTCATCGCTCTTGACGACCCGGCGCCGGCTCCTGGAGATGAGCCGACCGAGCGTTTCAACATGGTACTGTTGGCGGTGGGGTTCGGTCTCGAGCCGCGTGAGCCCGTCGAGAACATCCAGAGCACGAGCTACTGGTCGGATGCCGGTGTGCCGGCGGCAGAATTCGAAGGCAGACAGACGCCGCGCTTCTTCATCAGCGGCGCGGGTGACGGTGGATTGATCGACCTTGTCGCGGCCGGCGCGACGAACTTCGACCATGCCGGGATGATATCCATGATCTCTCAACATCCCGGTATCGACGAACTCTCTCCCACGCTCGCCGACATCGACGTGCGTGCACGTGCCGCCGATGCCGTCGGCAACCGGTTCGATTTTCTCGCCGCCTATGATGACGAAGTGCTAGGCCAGCTGACGGCAATTGGTCTGGTCGCAGCGGTTGCGGCGCAGTTGCGGCCCGGCGTGCGCTTGACGCTGCAAACCCAGCACGTCGAAATGTTCGAGGTCTCAACCTCGACGCTCAACCGGCTTGCTGCGTATCTCACGATCAAAGCCTGTGAGGCGGACGCCCAGCGGACATTCCGGCACGTGCAATGTGGTGCGGTCGTCCGGGTAGCGGCGCCCGTCCCCGCGCCCGAGCCGGCCGCCGATTTCTGGCTCGACTGCGCCGGCGAGACGGTTGCGGCCGACGCGGTGATCGTCCGGCGTGGCCCTGGCCGCGCGCTGGTTCGCGGACCGTTCGACGATCATTTGGCTAGCTATGCGGACACGCACCGGGAATGGCTCGCGCGTCACGGCGATGCGACCCTTGTGCCGAAACTGTCCGCGCACGCGCGCACGCTCTTTCAGGATGCGGCGCGCAACGCTCGGATCCCACTCGCGCCGCGCGTGCAACGCCAGATGGCGCAGCAATTGCCAATCTCAGTCCAGCTGCGACGCGACGCTAACCAGGTGCGCTGGTCCGGCGCGATCCCGGCCAATCAACTCGTCAGAGCCTGGAGCGCGGATCAGGCGTTCGAAATCATCCTGCCCGACGGACCGGACCTGTTGGGGCCAGCGGCGGTCGCCATCCTGCGCGTCGCCTGCCACAGCCGCACGAGCCGCCTGCACGCAGCGCCCGCCCTCTGGTCCCAGCATGTCCGCGCACTGAGCATCGACTCCCTGCACGCCGAGGGCATCGCGATGCCGACGATCGTCGGCGGCAATCCCGGCGGCGCGGCACAGGATCCGGTCATGATCGCGTCGGATATTCTGGCGCGGCAGATCCATCGCGCACTCGACAGCTGGCTGCTCGAGCAGCTGCACGCGCATCTCGTCCCCTTCTTCGCCAGCAACGCTGATCCGGGACGTTTGATCGGCCTCGCGATCGCACCCGATCTGCGCGCCGCCATGGCGGAAACCTGGGCGCAGTGGCACGCAGCCTTCGGGGACGATGCTGCACTGATCAGCCACTTCATGCGGCTAATGATTTGCGCGGTGGATGATGACGATAATCGTGTCGCTGGGCAGGTGCTGGTCGGCCCGACCAAATGGAAAGAGATCGTCCGCGGCACTGTCGTAGCGCTCGCCATCGCCACCGCCTGGCAGACGACATCTCCTAAGAGCGCTGGCCCCGGCAACCTCATGCGGCAGCGCGACGGCGACAGTGACTGGGTAGGCCATGGATGCGCAGCCGATCTGATCAACGGTAGCGATATGTCGCTGTGCGCCGCCACGTATATGTGGCAGACTCAGTTCGTGATTCTAATCGTCAAGACTACGATAGAGGTCGCGCGGAACGCCGAGCGCCCCTTCGCTCAGGTCGAGACCGATCAGCCGGCACTGAGCGAGACTGATGGATCGGGTCCGGTGATCATGTCGATCAACCGCGAGTTTTCCGAAGCGGTGGCGGCGGGACTTGCGGCGTTGCGCGCGTTGCTGGCGGCAGTCGAGACCCGCCATTTCGAAGCATTGGACAAAGCGATAATGAAAGGTGCGGCATGACCGACCAATCGACTCTGTCGCCCGGTCTCGCGGATTTCGCAGAGCGGATCCGCTCGGCAGCGCTGGCGCTCGATCTCAAGGTCGAGGACCGGCCCGAACTAGCAAGCGCGACTTTCAATGGCGGCTCGAGCAAATCGACCTCGATCAGCCCAACCGACCTTCCCGCCGAGAGTCATGGCATCCGCATCGACCGGTTCAATGTCGTGCTGGGGGTATTGCCCGACATCGCCACTGTCGAAGCCGTTCGCGAAACGCTGCGCCGATGCCGCAACCAGTGCGTCGCCGCGCGCTCCTATCTCGGGACGAACGAGACGCTTGACCTGCAGCTGATGCTGCTCGGGCCGCGGTCGAGCGAGCGGCAAGATGCATGGCGCGCGCTGGCATTGTTGGTCGAGCGCGACGACCGTGTGGCGCGAAAACTCGCTTGGCTTCGGCCCGAGGACGAAACGCGAGACGAGGAAAGTTTCACCGAATTTCTCAAGCGCACCTTCCTGGCGCGTCCGTGGGTGCATGACGAAGGCAAATTCGAGGATGCGGCGCTCGATGAACTGAGCGGCGGCGATGCGTCAAGCCAGGGGCTGCCACGCACACTGGCCGACGAATGGGAGCGCATTGCGCTCGACGAGAAGAAAACCCCCGACGACATCGTCAGCGCCCTGGTGAAGGCCTGGGAACGGAGAGGTCAGGTATGAGCGACATCTACCTGTCCCGCATCGCGATTCATGATTTCCGTACCTTCGGCGATTTCGAGATCGACATTCCGGCAGCTCCCGGCCTAGTGTTGCTCACCGGAACCAACGGCCTTGGCAAAAGCAGCTTTTTCGATGCCATCGAATGGGGCCTGACAAGCAAGATCCGCCGCTTCGATCCCTATCTGAAGGACAGCGGCAAGAAGAAACTCGTTGAGAAGGATTATCTCACGAGGCGTGGCGCCGAACCGGGTGCGCATCGTGTCGCGCTGACATTTTCCCAAAACGATCCGATCGAGCGCGGCGCCGTAAAGACCACGCCGATGGCTGACATTATCGCTCAGCTGGCGCGGCCCGACCGACGCACGATCAACGATCTCGGCGCCTATCTCGCCTTGACCCATTTCCTCGGCCAGGCGGCGCAACAGCGCTTCACCAGCCGTGATCCGCACGATCAGTGGCGAGCGTTGAAGGGGCCAAGCGGAATCGATCGGCTCGAGCGCATACGCGCAGGTCTTCGCGGGCGTCCAACGGTGATGGCCTTCAACCGGCGCATCGAAACCGAGCAGGCCTCCGTCGCGACGATCGAACGCCAAATTGCCGATTGGCAGGGATGGACGACGCGGCTCGAACGACTGCGCGCCGCTGCGCGTGCGACCGGTATTCTAACCGCCACCGAAATGTCCGAGCGCATCGACCAGCTCGAGGCCGATTTGCTTCAACTGACATCGGGTCAGCCGCTCGCGATCACGGGCGAGAATGTAGCGCAACGTCTGGCAACGATGGGCGACCGGATTGGCGAGGCGCTGCACGCAACCGGAGACCGTAAAATAGCGCTCGAGACTCTGGCGCCGCTTGCTGCACAATTCGCCATCAGCCAGGCCGAGAGCCTGCTAGACTCCCCTGCGCTGGTACGTCTGCGCAGCGTCTTGAGTGACGCACAGGCGCAGGTTGATGGGGTGTCGGCACTCGTCGCGCCAGCGAACGACACGGTGACGACGCAGCAAGCCGCCATAGCTAACATCGAGCAAAATATCGCGATACTGGAGGCGGGCCGCACCGATCTCGCACGGCGCACGCAACTCGCGGAGCTGATCGCGGCGGATGGGATGGATCGCGCGCAGCTGATCGAAGCAATCGCCGCGCACAGGGCGACGATTGCGGAGGCGGATCAAGTGATCGCGGCACATGCCGTGGCGGTCGCCGAACTGGCGCGGCTGCGCAGCCTTGCCGCCACCGCCAAGGCGCAAGATGAATCGGTGCGCGATTATCTCGATCTGGAATCCGACGCGGTCATAGCCGCTGGCGCGCTGACGCAAGGGCGCGAAGCCGCCGAGCGCGCGGCGACCAACGTAGCACCACTCGAGACGCAGCTAGCCGATCTTGATACCAGTATCGCCGATGCCGAACATGAACGCGCCGAAGCCGATCGGCACGCCACTGCGATCAGCGCAGCCTTGTCGCAACTCGCCAGCCATCTGCACGAGGACGACACCAATTGTCCGGTGTGTCGTACGCCCTTCGAACCCGGTGTACTAAAAGCGCTGGCCGATACCGCCGCGGCAGGGAGCGACGGCCGGTTGGCGCAGGCCGACGAAGCCGTTGAGCGACTGCGGGCTTCGCGCGCCGATCTGGCAACCAGAATCTCAACCCTTCGCCTACCGATCGAAGCGGTCGAGAAACTCCAACATGAAGCCGAGGCGGCGCAACGCCCGGTCATCGACGCCCGTAAGGCGATTGCATTGGCACTCGGCGTGCCTGACGGCAGCGACTATGTTGCCATCACCGCGGCACGGCGACGCAATGCGGAGTCGGCGGTCGCGACCGCCGAAGCAGCCCTCGAACCGCAGACAGCAAGAGCGGCCACTGCGACTGAACAGCGCACCTCGGCAGCCGGCGACCTCGATGATTTGATCGGCCGCGAAAGCCAGCTCGGCACGCGATTGTCGCAATTCCAGGCGGAGGATGTCGCATGCGCCGAGCGTATCGCCGCGCGGAACCTGTCCAATGCGACAATCAGCGATATCGAGACGCGGCTGACTACCGAACGCGGACAGGGCGAGGCGGCGCGGGCGGGATTCGCGCGCCTGACCGACGCCGCGGCCGCGGTCGTCGCAGCCGTGCAGCGTGACCAGGCGGCGCTTGATGCCGCGCAGCGCGATCTGGCCGCAGCAGATCTCACCCGCGCCCATGCCGAGCAGTCGGCGCGCCAGCTGCAACGGCGATGGAGCGAAGCCGGCCTGCCCGCCAGTCCGAGCCAGGATGGCTACCAGCGCGCCGTCGCCGCACTAGACGCGGCGTTGACTGGACTGCGATCTCTCACCGAACGGCATTTAGTGCTGGCGCGGGACAATGAGGATGCGCTGTTGCAAGGCGAGATCGACGAGATCATGGCGTCGATGCGCGCGGCCGGTGGTGACGGCGGCGTTGGCGATCCGGCTGCCCATCTCGCAACGCTCGAAGCCTCGCGTGTCGCCGCCCGCGCCGCCGTCAAATTGACCGCCGCCGCCCGCAATGCGGTCAAACGCTACTCGGAAGATCTTCAAGCCCAGGCGAATGATTTCTCGAACCGTGTGCTCGATCCGCTCAACACTGTAATCGACGATTTTAACGAGGCAATGCTCAGCACACCGGGCGAGAGCATCCAATTCAAGGCGGATACGCGGGTTGATGCTACCAGTTTCGGCATGGCGCTCAAATATCGTGAGCGGGTCGAAAATGCGATCGAGACGAAGAAGGACTTGCCGCCACAAGTGGTGCTGAGCGAGGGGCAGCTCGCCGCCAATGGTTTCAGCATCCTGTGCGCCGCGAGCACCGCTTATCCCTGGTCGCGCTGGCGCGCGCTGCTGCTCGACGATCCGCTCCAACATAACGACATCATTCACACCGCCGCATTTGTTGACGTGATGCGCAACATGGTGGAGCTCAACGGCTATCAGCTGGTAATGTCGAGCCATGATCGCGGCGAGAGCGATTTCATCGCTCGCAAATTCGATGCCGCGAGCCTGCCCTGTTCGACGGTGCTGCTTACCGCACCTTCGGAAAGGGGAGTTGCGTGGGAGAAGCCCGAGCACAATCAGGCTGCCGCGCGCATTTTGCGCCGGGACAGCGAGTCGTCGACCGCCAACACCGCCTAACGCGGTTGGGTAACGCGGCTGACCTGCCCTCGCCGTCATCCAGCCATCTACCCACGGCTTGCTGGATCTCATATGCACCAAAGTCTGCAGCTCGCGTCACCATCAACTCGGCAAACTGGATAACTCGAGGAACATGTTCGCTAGTCGAGATCACACCGTCGACGACCGCCTGCTCAGACGATTCTCGTCACTTTGCCGGCAAGTATCGAGAGGCATCTAGCGTCCGATATAAGCGGACAGATAGTATACCACTTTGCAGCAACCAGTGATTTGATATCCACGAACTCGTTTGACCGGAGCGATCGATGCCAGCAAGTGGTCCAGGTATTACCGATGTAAAACTTCTATTTGCCAAATCTGGCAATCGTTGTGCATTTCCCAGATGCAAGGCTCCTATGGCACTTGACGACACGCTCGTTGGCGAGGTCTGCCATATCAAAGGCGCTCGTCCAGGGAGTGCGCGGTTCGACCCTCATCAATCGGCATCTCATCGCCATCATCGTGACAACCTGATCTTGATGTGTCCCACACATCATACCGTGATCGACGACGATGAGAATTCATATACGGTTGAGCGCCTGCTCCAACTAAAACGTGAACATGAGGCGAGCGCGACGTCTATCACTGAGGACGAGGTTTCGCGTATTGCAGTTTCGCTTCAACAGAAAGTCTCATCTGTTGGCCAGACGGGCGGTCTGTCCGCGCATACGGTACATGCCAAAACCATCACCGTGAACACTGCGGCACCACCTGGCAGCCCGCTCAACCAGCGTCAGGTCCAAGCCGTCGAGAACCTCTGGCAGATTTTGCAGCAGTTTTCGTCCGAATTCAGCATGGTCGTATTCGTTGACACAATCCTCCTTCCCCAAGAGATGAACGCGTATTTCATCGGCGCGGACGATATGCCTTTGATGGATTCGATCCTCGAATTCCGAAATCCTCAAATCGCGATCACCAAAATGGCAAACGCGGGTGGCAATGAGGCGGCGAGAGAGCGACCTTTCGTTAGCCAACGGCTCTGGTCCATATATTTCGTTATACAGGCGATGTATGGGCGGACCGCTCTGCTTCTTACGAACTCGTTCAAGGAGGAACAGTACAAAAATTGGCGAAACGACAGCGGCTGCGATCAACTACTTCGCGCAATCCTGCCCGGGCATACGGTTGAACATTTGAAAGCGATGGAGGCTGCCGGACTCCGCTCGGCAGTGGATTATCTGGAGGACCAGTTTTTGACCGAAGCCGGGATGCGGAAGGCTCAGTCGGCATAAAGGTATCAACCGCTGCGGATGCAGTTCCGCGTTAGAACACTCCCCACGCCCGAAATCTCGTGTTCGCTAATGATCCGAAGCGCGGCGTGATGGTGAACGGGTTTGCGATCATGCCGGTCGAGACGAGTGGCTTTGCAGTGACGAGATCAATCAGAGCCGGCAGGTTCGACGAGGCCCGCCGGCCAACGAGCTTTCGCTCCATCAGGGTGCGAGCCAGCGCCAGCCGGTCATGCTCCTTCAGCCCGATTTCGGCGGTCGCCAAAAGCTCGTGGGCGATGGCGAGCCGCCGCGTCTCCCGGTCGCGATGCGGGCGCCGATCGATCGAAATGGCTTTATGGCTTTCAGGCGGAGATCTATGGCGGCCAGGTAGGCGCCGGTAGTGATGCCAGCTTCGCGCGGGATCGCGGCACAAAACAGTCAGCACGAGCCAAGGCGCGTGCTGAAAGACCAAAATTTTGTTCCAAGTATCGAGGACAACGATCGCCTGAAGGGTGCTGACATTGTTTCCGTTGACGGCAGCGACTTGTACCAATCGGGTTAGTTGGGACTTCTCGCGGTGCAGTTGGGACTAAAGTCGTCGATTTGAGTTCAGAACAGTATCGTCCTCCTCCATATAAAAGGTAGCTAGCTGTACCCTCGCACCCATTTTCTTCAGAGCGCGCCTAACTCGCGGTTGTTCTGATCACGCCGACCGCACTATATGGTGCGGCGTCCCAGGCTTCTATCATGCGGCTTATGAAAACGCATCGGGACCGGCCCGTTTGCTCCAATGCATCGCCAGCAAGCCTCCTGATCGCCAGTTCTTCGAAAGCGAGACCGTCTCTCCGGAATGCGTGGAATACGATTACAACATCATCGGACTGGGTCGGCGTGACGAAAAAGCCGTTTACATTCTCGGGCGCAGGCTTTGTGCGCGATACATCAGAGCGCAATTTCTCGAAAGCTTCAGTGCATTCGGTTTGATTGTGTATGTTTCCTATGCTTAGCAGATCCATCGCCATTGCTGTCCAACCGCGGGGCCTGCGCGTCTCGAGTTGTCGCAAAATCGCGTCAAAGTCAGCATGAAGCCGTGGCGCTGGCTTTTCGCCTTGATGACCGATCCCCACGTTTTGATAGTAGCAATCAATCTCTTGCGACATTTCGGCAATGACGAGCCGATGTCCGTCGGTCGATCCGACATCAAAGTTTGTCTCAAGATAGAGGCCGAGGAAGTCCAACTCGAAGCCGATCACATCTGCCGTTTTCTGGAGACGTTCTCGGCGTTTGAAGTAGTCCAGAAACAACGTGGGCCGCTCCAGCATATCGGCAACACATGCGAGATCGGCAATGTTGAGGGTTGTCGGCAGTTCAAGGTCGTTCGCGATCCAGCCTGCGGCCTTGAGTTCGCCTTCCGCAGCGGACAAGATTGTAAGGTCGTCCAGAGTAACTGAAATCCGGACAGTTGTTGTTATCTCGGCGGGCTCTATGCCGAGCTCGCGCGCCACTTCAAGCGCGGTGGCGTCACCTTCTCTTCCGAGCTCGATTACACGAGCCAGGCGAGCTGACTGCACGGCTGGTTCTGCTACGAGTTCTCTGACATGCCGCCGGGCGCGCTCTGGCGCTCCTCTCAGTCCCTGTGGTGAAAGGGACGCCGACTTGCATTCCACTATCAGCACCGTTCGATCAAGGACCACAAGGACATCGGTTTCATAGCCCGTTCCCTGCCAGGACCATTTCGCTTCTGGCTTTATCGCTCCGCGTGGCAGGACCGAGCCTACGATACGAAGCGTTTCCTCTTCCAGGAAGGTCGCGCGCCTTTTATCCGATCGGTCTTTTAAGCCGGCCTCCGCGAGCAACGATTGGAGGATTTGATTGAGAAAGCTCACGGCGGTTTGAGGGAAGGCAAAAAAGTATGTATCCTGGCACTTGATGCCAGGCTTTGTCCACACCGGATTGGCGAGGAAAAAATGCTCAGGCTTCTCCGTCGAGAGAGCACCTTCAGGCATGCTGATAAGATCGAGCACCTCCCTTGTCTTCTCTTCCGAGAGGCCGCTGATCATTGCAATGGAGGCTACGGGCGCCATCGCATTCACGACTAGCCACCGATCAGCATGCGAGATCAGAGCAGCGCGCACCGAGTCGATGTTTTCGTTCGCGTCGAGGCCGGCGAGAAACTCTTCTGGATCCCCTTCAACACCAGGAAATTTTTGGAAGAAATCTCGAACCAGTTCAGGGATCGTTCTCGTGCGAAATATTTCCTTCAGTAATCGGAAGCGCTCCCCGACCTGATTTTCTATGCCTGCGACGGTAGCTTCGATCACCGCAATGACATCAAAGACACCGAATCCCTTGCGCTCCCGAACTGCGAGATCGAGCGGCGCGTATTGCCTTCGCAAGATTTCCAGCATCGACTGGTAGCCGCCCCAATTGCGCACCATCTGCGTATGTATCCGCAGTCGCTCCTGAAGGGAGAGCATCGTTGCAGCAACCGGTTCCGTTGTCGACTCTATGCGACTTCGTCGCACCGCAACGAACGCGTCGGGAAGCGCCAGCACGATATCGATTGCCTCTTGCATGATGGACATGTCCGCTGCCTGTTCGCCCCATTCCGAGCGCGGCAGAGACAACGATATCGCTTGAAGCAACTCGACATGGTGCTGAGACATGCCCTTTATCATCGACTGGCTACCGACGCCTAGCGGACCAACACCCACGCGAAGTCCCCAGCCAGCCATCACCGCAATTATATGCGGCGGATAGTAGGTTTGCAGAAGAGATCGCAAACGTGCCATGAGTTCGGGAAATGCTTCGGCCCCGCTATCCTGGGCTTCACTTTTATCTGCCCACATCGCTTTGGCGGCCTTACCGTCGAAGAGCCGAACAGCGGCCCCCCCGATCGAATAAGCGCCGTCGTCCGGTTGATTCTCGTCGCTATCCATCTGCTATCTGCACCTATTCTCAAACGGTAAGCGCGGTCTACGATCAAAAGCGAGCGCGTCATGGCTTTTTCTACCGGCATTCCTTCACCCCTGAAAACGAGACGCCGAACCGCTCAAGTGCTAACGCAAAAATCCAGACTATTGTCGTGTTCCGGAGCGAACGATCCCTCCTCGCTCCAGAACGTGGCGAATCTCTTCCGATTTATCTCGCAGTCGACCGGCTTCAAATCGGATCTGCCCTAGCCCGACAATGTTCGAAAACTCCTCGCACCCTTGTTCCAGAAGAATAATAGCCTTACGGAAACCGAGCCTGCCCTGAAACAGTCCCACCTCGTGGATCACGTTCATGCGGGCCAGCTTCTGACCTTCTGCATTCTCGTCCTCTGCCGTCATCACCAAGAAAGCAAAGGCCGCGTTGTCGAGCATCTCCTCCAATCTGTTTGACGTCGAAATACCAGCAGCCGGCTCACGGTTGAATTCATCGTATGCGAGGCCCAGCCTATCGACCAGGAAGTCCTTGAGGTCCCGCCAGTCTGAAGAGCGCCCGTGCCCGATAAAAATCTTTGTTCCCTTGCCCATGTCGAGTCTCTGTTCGCTACCTGTTTTCTCCAAGACGTGTGTCCCGACTAGAGATGGGGCCTGGGCCTTCCGATCAGTCCGCACAAGGTGTGAGCCGATTTGCCGAACGATCTCGGATAGTTGCTTGCCACACTCTGCAGGCTGATTAAGCGCAGTAATTTCGGCGATTATAAGCTGGTGGGGTGCCGTTCGCGCGCCGCCGTTTAAGGCACGCGTATCCTGCGTCATAAACTGGCCGCCTCCTAGAAAAGCGCGCGAGAACTGCTCGGCGCTGGCTATCTGGACGCCTAGAACTTGCTCGAGCAAGGAATTCAAGAAAATATCCTTCCGGCCTTCCAGCACGATGTTCAAACCGGACAACACCTCACCCTTCGATCGATTGAAGTCCCTTAGCGCCTCCGCAGATGCGCCTTCGCATTCTGCCATGTCTGGATTGCCGGCGAGGTGATAGACTGCAGTTTTCACCTGAGCCGCACTAAACTCTCCCCAATCTCCCACAGTATCCGACAGCCAGTCTTCGCCGATTCCATGCATGGCACTGAATCGGGCCCCTGCGGGCGGCTTTCTGAAGCCGTCGTAATAAACATTCGCTTGATAGCCCACATTCGATCCGCTCCACGCTTCGTGAATCGCCACAGCGGCGTCTGCAACTTTCTTTAGCTGGCCTTTGAAACGTCGCTGGAAACTGTTGGATGTTTCCTCCAGTTTGTCGGCGATTTGCAGAAAGTCTCTACCGTCCATATTGCCCTCGTCGCATCCATGCCGAGAATATCCCTCTCCGGACTTAGATAGTCCATCCGTCGAATACGATTACCAACATGAAATAGCTCGCAGAACGCGATGTCGTTGCCAAACCCAAGACACCAAAAAACCTGTTATTCAAGCCCAGAAATGAACGTTATCCCTTGACTAGGGCGCAATCAGTGCCCCGGTTGCGATACGACTTAATCGGGAAGGTTTGCCATGTACTATTACATCGATGAAAGCGGAAACACCGGTCTTAACCTGTTCGATGTAAACCAACCCAAGCTGTTCTATGGAGTGCTTGGCTGCCCGGCCAATCTTGATGTGATTGCGGAGCCACTGCTGACAGAGCTGAGGAAGGAACTAGGCGTAAAGCGCATCCACGGCGCCGAACTAGGCGTAGGCCGCCTTATCCCGATAGCAAAGCGGATTGCAGATTTCAGCAAGAAACACGACCTGCGGTTCTCCCTGCTCAAGGTTACCAAAGAGGATCACGCGGTGATCTGCTTCTATGATCAGGTGTTCGACTCCGGAATGAACAAGGCTGTGCCTTGGCATCACTACTTCACTCCCCTTCGTTACCCGATGCTGATGAAGGTCGCGTTCCTCTTCGATGACCAACTGAGGAAAGACGCTTGGGCGGCTCGGAAGGAAACCAATTCGGCGAAGAGCGCGTCCGCGCTGGTTACAATCTGCAATACTCTGCTTTCTCGTGTCGATCGGCTTCCCGACACACGCTCCCGAGAACTTGTTTCTGGCGCTTTGAAATGGGCGGCGGCCAACCCGTTCGAGATCGAGTATGGCGTCGGCAACAAGGACACGGCCCTGCAGATTTCGCCGAACCTAGTCGGCTTTCAGCAGGTTATGCAGGTCATGGCCGTGCAGTCGAACAAGAAGGGGCGCTCCATCCGCAAGATCACGGTTGATCGCCAGACCGAGTTCAACAAAGCACAAGGCGAACTTGCGAGCTGGTACGAGAGCCTCCGGGCCGTCAAGCACAACACCGATCTCGGTCCGGGTATGCCAAAATTCGATTATTCGATGATGCCGGAAGTCCCACCAACATTTACGCCCGGCGATGAAAGCGCCGGATTGGAATTGGTGGACGTAACCTTATGGATCACGAAACGTCTGGAGGAAAAAAAGGATGTTCCCGCCCAGCTCCGGCACCTGTTTGCCAGCCAGACCAAGCGCGGACTGATCGATGAAGTTTCACTCGATGCGATAGACAAGCGATGGCGGCACCTTCTGTCGCTGCCAGTTCCTGACAAGCCTCTTCCTGGCGATCTCGCTAAACACTTCAAAGAAGTGGAAAATGCAAGAATCGCAACGGTTGATGCGCTGGGATGACAGTGGGCGGCGAGCAACCCCTATCGCTAAGGTTCGTTGTCATCTGCTGCCGGAACCGCACTTTCTGAAGCCACCGCCGTTCGGCTGAGCAGCCCTGTGTCCTCCAGCGCCTCTACATCCGGCAGGTCACGCAACGGCTGCAGGCCGACAGGAAGTCCTTCCGTCGTGACATAGGTGTAGGGCGACGCCGGGCGTCGGGCTGCGCGGGCCGAAACCGAGGAAGCCGGCATTGCGGAGACCAGCGATCGTGTCGCGGCTGACTTCCTTGCCAACGATCTTCGACAGGTCGCCCCGGGTAAACGGCTGGAAATGGGCAACGGCCAGCAGCACCATGGCCTCGAAGTCGGACTACCAACCATCGAGCCCAGAGAGAGGCTGGATGTCAACTAATCCATCAGACAAATGGTATCATCAGCGCCTGCGGCCAGCGTCCGCTTTGCACCCGATGATTTCGGAGTTTGTGTTTTGCGACGGGGGTTTAGCACCAATGATCATAGCTGTTTAGCGCAAAGGATCGTAGTTTTCGGCTATTGTGGGATAGCAAGGAGTAGGAAACTGGTTGCGGGGGCAGGATTTGAACCTGTCTTTACGGTCTGACTGAATAGTTGGATAACGCGGCCAGAAAACGAATCCCTGTCCCGTTGCTGCCCAAGCCGAGATTTGTGTGTTTGACATTTTAACGCACTGTTTACGTTAGCTGTTCTTCTGAAAACAGTATCTATCTCTCGTTTAATTTCTGCTTATCGGACTATTTCGCTGAATAGTAGGACAGGCCGATTTAGGCTGGTGCCATTCAAACCAGTAGTGCCCTTCTCACATCGTCCAAGCACCTGTTTTCCTAGTGTTTCAGGAGTTTAGGCGGCTATAGGGACGTTCCTTTTCCCATTATCGGCATTTTCAACTGTTCGTTTTCTCGCGTCTTGCGCGTTTGTACACATTGAATTTGCTGGGGTTTTTCCGGGTGGTTTCGCCCGC
>NZ_JBXAFE010000006.1:0-388599 GCF_058792715.1 Phyllobacterium sp. MT110 | reverse complement strand
CGCCCCGGCGCTACGTCGAGACGTACTGGCGCGAGTCTGCCCTGCGGTCCGCACTCACAGACGCCGGCTGGATCGTCGGCGAGGTACGCCGGTGCGTTGGAAAGCCGCATGATCGGTGGCTGAGCGTTCGGGCGAGCCGGGCGTGACCCACACAGAACTTGCGGGAATGGCCGGTTCTGTTGCGACTATGAGCTCCAGGCGGTCACTGCAATGTCAGCTTCCGGTCGAAGGCACAGTTACCTATCGACAGGTATGCGGGTGCATACCTGTCGACGTTGGCGCCGTGGTTGGGCCGAAACAGTCACGTACAAGTGCGCTTCCGTTGTCTTTTCGACCTCGCGAAATGGGCCGCGATGACGCCGGTGAGTTCGCCAGGATGGCGCGCATTAAAGAACCCCTTTACCTGCCTGCATGTAATCGGCGACGCTGTAGCAATGGCTCGCCTGATAGGCGTTCCGCCCCCGGTTCATGTGTGTCAGGTTGAACGTCCGAATGGCGCACACCACGCGGCGGCTCGTGAGGAATTTGCGGATCGAGACTGAGCCGCGCACATTGATGCCGAAAATGTCCGCGCCACGCGGGAAGAAATAACTGACGTGCTCTGGCAGCGCGACACTTTGCTCCAGAAAGGGTTCGTCCACCCGGCTCGGCGTGGCTGAGCGATCTGTCGTGAAATCCGAAAGATGCACGATGAATCTGGCGCGGATGTCTTCGTCTTGGGCATAAAGCGTAAAAAGCTCCATCCAGCTCGCATTGACGCGGACGAGCGGCTTGTCCGATGTCGATGGCAGACAGGAAACAGACCAGTAGGAGCGCTCGGTCTTGCGCGGGATCGGAATGCAGCTAGGACCGTACAGCCCGAGAATCTCCAGGACTTCCCCTGCTTGCGGGCGACCAAGCAGCTTCTCAAATCGCGCCACATATTTGAAACGCTGTTCCAGGGACTCCAAGCGGTCGCCCGTGTCGGGCAAGTCGATCTCGCCCTCTATCCAATCG
Source organism: Phyllobacterium sp. MT110 (assembly GCF_058792715.1). Lineage (NCBI taxonomy): Bacteria > Pseudomonadati > Pseudomonadota > Alphaproteobacteria > Hyphomicrobiales > Phyllobacteriaceae > Phyllobacterium > Phyllobacterium sp. MT110. The sequence goes on along the minus strand of NZ_JBXAFE010000006.1, from coordinate 387,603 downwards.
CGCTGCTGCTCAAGATCAAGGAATTGTTGCAGGCCGGTGGTTCTCAGGTGAGAGGTCGCTGCCATTCAGAACCCCCGTGAATTTCGTGTGCTCGTCATCGACCGGCTCCTGTGTTCTCGCTGAGGCGTTTGCGAGCATCGCGTCCAATGCGCTTCCGAATGATACATTGCAGATGATGAATTTGGAACGTCTGCTCGACCATGAGGTACTCAACGTCTTAGCTAGCGCTAAGAGCTTCCCATAGCTTGATCTTTTTCTGTCGCACGATCCCGGCGATTGTGGTCTTGGACTCAGCGATGGGTGGAAATTGCTATGTCCGCTTCTGAGCGAGGATGCGCTGAAACTGAAATGAACCGGGCCTGGAGATTGTCGAGGAGCCATGCGCCTGCGCGGCCCGGGAAGCGATCTCGCATATGCGCTGCATAGATGGTCAGAGGGCTGTGAGCGCTGGCAGGATCGTCCTCAATTTGCAGCGGGACGAGGCGTTCCTCGACCAGAAGCGGCATCACCAGATGCTCGGGCATCCGGCACCAGCCAAGCGCTGCGAGGAGGAAATCCAGTCGGCGCCCCAGCTCAACGAAACGCCACACCTTCGTCCCAAGAATTCCATAGCCGGGATTGTCCGGTGTGGATGGATCAGACAGCACAAGCTGGACATGCTCATCCAGGTCCGCGCGCGTTACCGGTCGGCCGAGCCGGGCGAGCGGATGGGCTGGCGACACGACCGGAAGCAGGCGCACGTCAAGCAATGGCAAAGCTACAACATCCTCAGGCACATCAGGTAGAAGCACACAGAACGCGAGTGCAGCATCTCCTCGGCGCAATCGTCGCTCGGCGCCGCCGAGGCCCTCTTCCGAGAAGCTCACCGGCAGGTGAGGATACGCCTCGCGGAGCGCATGCAGGCTATCGATAAACGAAGCAGTGGGTACCAGCGGATCAATTGCGACTGCAAGCTCGGGCTCCAGTCCATTGCGCGTGGCGGCAGCCATCGCCTCGAAACGTGCCGTGCCCGACAGGACGACACGAGCCTGGGCGACCAGCGCGCGGCCTGCATCGGTCAGGTGCGGGCGATAGCTGCTCCGATCGAACAGGATCACCCCCTGCACGTCTTCCAGCGTTGCAATGGCCTGGCTGATCGCAGACTGGGCACGGTGGAGCTTGCGACCGGCAGCCGAGAAGCTGCCAGTTTCGGTGATCGCTACCAGCACGCGCAACTGGTCCAGGGTCAAACTGCCCAACATTCCATCATCCAGATCGATAGAGATAATCGGATTATTATCCCTTTTAATGATGATCGTCCAGCGCGCAAGCTACAGTCATGCTCTCGGCGCGCCGAACTCCGGCTTCCGCTTCGGCCAACTCAAATCCAAGGATACCATTCATGCCCCACCTTCTCGTTGTCGAAACCAGTCCGCGCGGTGATTCTTCGATCTCGCGCAATCTCACCGGTCGCTTCCTCGCCGAATGGCAGGCAGCACATCCCGGTGGGCAGGTGGTTACCCGTGATCTGATGGAAACGAACTTGTCGTTTGTGAGCGCGCCGTGGCTCCGGGCTTATTTCACGCCGCCCGAGCAGCATTCGACCGAAATGAAAGACGTGCTCCGGCTGTCGGACGAACTTGTCGCGGAGCTGCTGGCGACCGACCATCTCGTCATTGCCACGCCCGTGTACAACTACAACATTCCGGCGGCGCTCAAGGCTTGGGTTGACCACATCGTCCGCAAGGGGTCGACGCTCGGGATGGACGGCAAAGGCCTTGTCAGCGGTAAGAGGGCTACTGTGCTTATGGCCTCCGGTGGTGTTTACACCGAAGGTTCCCCAATCCGCGATCGAGACATCGCGACCCAGTATCTGCGCTTGATCCTGAGCGTCATCGGCATCACCGACGTGACGTTCATTGCGGCAGGTGGAGCAAAGGCAGTTGATTTGGGCGAGATCGGGCGAGATGACTTCCTGGACAAGTTCCAGGGTGAAATCGAGGCTGCTAGTGCTGCTTTCGGGGTGGGCTCGGCGGCCGCCTGATAACTGACCGAAGATCGAAGACAGTGGATTGCTTCATGCCAAGCGAAATCCAGTCGACGGCTTCTTCCATTGCAAATGGGGATGGTGAGGTCGAACCACCGCGGCCGGTTGGACGGGATTTTCGCGGTCGCGGAAATTCGGCGCGCTGCACCGTTTCATAGATTGTGCTGTCAGCGAGGAGCACTATCTCACGCCTTGGTGCCCAATGGTGTTCCGGCTACTAGTCTCTCGATCGACCGTGGTCATCGCGGATGGAAAAATGGGTCAACTGGTGCTGAAACTCAACAACAGTATTTTACCTTGATGAAAGCTAAGGTTACGGTGCCGTTGAGAAAGCTTGTTCAGACGCAATCCTTGTTTCAAAAGGTCAAATGATCAGTTGATGAAATTCACCGCAGCACTGCACATCACAACATTCGCCATGATGTTGCCAACACAAGCCCTCGCGGATTGCGATATCACAGATGCTTTGCTCAAGCAGGCTTACCCTATGGCGGTGCAGGTCGCGGACGGTTTGGCTGTCAAAAAAGTGGTGGCCATGCCCAGGTGATCAATCCCGACAACGTGGTGTGCAAGGCCTGGTCCTACAGGCCGGAACTCACCCTGGCCGCGATACCGATACTCGAGGCCGTCCCGCCAGCTGAGGGCGAGAACAAGGGAGATGTGGAGATCATTGTCTTCAATCGCACCACTGGCAAGCTGCTCGCCAGACGTCTTGAGACGGGCATGGCCTTCTCCGATGCCATTCGGTTCAGCAGCCTCGAACTCGATACGGCCCGCTACGATGTGAGCAGCGATCTGCGCGCCTTTGGTCTGCGCACTTCGCAATATGGCAGTTCGCGCGTTAACCCCTATGACGAACATGCGCTCTGGCTCTACACGTTTAACAATGGTGGCATTGAACGGGTACTGGATGGACTGATTGTACAGCGCACGAATGGTGAAAATGATGGGGACTGTAGCGGCAGCTCGACGACGATCAAGCGCACGCTCACAATTGCTCCCAAAAAGAAACCAGGCTATCGCGAACTGCGGGTCGAACAGACGGTGATGCACGAGACGTCAACCAAAACGGCCGCGGAATGCCATTCCAGCAATCGCTTCGACCAGCCTGTGCACTTCAGTCTGGCCTATCGAGACGGCCGCTATCGCCCGGTTGCGGGTGTTAACGTCGGCTCTGACAATGGTGATGTCGACGATGATTTATTCTCCAGCATCACGGTAGGAGCTGGCAAACCCTAACAGTGTCTCGCATTCGTATTTCGCAAGTCGGTTGAGCGTACTTTGGACGCGCCATCAACATTCCCCTCGTATCATCGGGTCTTTGGATTTCTCCACCTCAGTCGACATGACTCGATATATCGATAAGACCTCTGAACGTCGCTGATGTCGAAGGCCTCGGCGAGCGATTGCGGAATATTCGTCATTAATCGAGATAACATAAAGCTGGCTGCTATCGGCCTTTTCAAAGGAAGCCTTTGGCAGCTCTCCCGGCCTCGGTTGGCGGGAATGCAAAGCCGTCTGCGGCTTTCATCAAAGGGGTCAATCAGCGCGTGTTTGATTGGCGTTCACTGGCTATTGCCCCGCGGGCGAAACGGGCTTCTCAACGAGAAGTCCTATCCTGCCAAGACAAATCACCCCCCTCATCTCCATTGAAAATGAACGGCCGGCCACGCCTGGGCGCGCTTGCCTTTCGCTGCGGGTAACCGATCTTGAAAGCGACCCTTTTGCAGGGCAATCTCAGCGGGGAGTGCAGAGACTGTTGCTGCCTGCCGGCAAACATGGCACACCGGGGCAGCTGGCGCCTGCGCTGCAGAATGCGAAGAACCGGCCGGGAGACAGAGCACCGCATGATGAAGTCCAGTCTTGATCATCTGCCCGAACGCAAGCAGCGGGAACTCATGCGCATTGTCGACATCCTCCTGGAGGAATTCGAGGATGCGCTGAAGGATGCGACGGCCGACTTCAAGAAGAAGGGCCGGATCCTGAAGGTGATCCTGTTCGGCTCCTATGCGCGCGGGGACTGGGTGGATGAGCCCCACACGATGAAGGGGTACCGGTCCGACTATGATCTGCTCATCCTTGTCAACAACCGCAAGCTGACCGACTTTGCCAGCTACTGGTACAAGGCCGCCGACCGGCTGATCCACGACAAGGGCGTTCACACGCAGGTCGGCTTCATCGTCCATTCGCGCCGCGAGGTGAACACGGCGCTCCGGCAAGGCCAGTATTTCTTTTCCGACATTCAGCGTCAGGGCATTGTGCTCTACGAACTCGACGACGAGCCGCTGGCCGAGCCCCGCCCGCTCACCCCGGCCGACGAGTACACGGTGGCGAGGGAACATTTTGAGGATAGGCTGCCATTCGCACGGTATCACTTAAAGTTGGTAGAGACTGCCATTGGCGATAATCAATTCAAGCATGCTTCCTTCCTTCTGCACCAAGCCATCGAGCATGCCTATTCGACCGCGCTTCTCACCCTCACCAATTACGGCCCGGCATCGCACAATCTGAACTTTCTGCGCACCTTGGCCGAAGGGCGGGACCGGCGCCTTGCCGAGGCCTGGCCGCGCGATCAGCAGCGCTATCGCGCCTGGTTCAACACGGTCAACGAGGCCTATGTCAAATCGCGCTATTCCAAGCATTACGCGATCAGCGAGGAAGCGCTTGTCTGGCTGGGCGAGCGGGCCGCCATCCTGCATGAACTTGTCGAGACGATCTGCACGGACCATCTGAGTAAACTCAAGGCAAAGGCCGGCGTCTAATTTCCCTGTTGCCGGCAGAGGCTACCGTCGTGGAGGCTGCGGTCATCCACAGCGCCGGTGTTTACAAGGGAAATAGCCAGTCCATCGTAGACCTTCCGGCTAAGGGCACAGACGATCGTTTTTTTGGGCTCCTTGAATGTTCCAAGCTGCGTTCGAACCGGTTAGGCCTGCGCCTGGCAGCGGCAAGACTGGCCCAGCGACAGTACGCCCGCATCCATCTCAATGCTCCAACACTTTATTCTGCCGATGTCGCTGCGGATCAATGATCAAGATGCAGCCGGCGGGATATTTTGGTTCAGCCGAAACAAATTGGTCGGATCATATTTGGTTTTAAGCGCCACCAGGCGGGCGTAGTTCTCGCCATAGGCCTGGCGCACGCGGTCGCCGCCCTCATCGCCGAGGTTGTTTGCGTAGACGCCGCCGGTCGCATATGGCCTGATGGCGCTCCACATCGCGCGAGCCCACTGGATGTTTGCTTCGTCATCCACCGGATCATCCCAGATCGTGATCGGGAAACAGTCATAAAGCGCGTCACGATTGGCGTAAGGTGCTTCAGATTTTGGCACGCGGGCGATAGCGCCGCCGACCTGCTGGAAGACCAAGAGCGAGGTGGCAGAGGGAGCGCCGGCATAAGCCTCGAGCAGCGCATCGATAGCGGAATCACTGATTTCGTTGAGGAACTGGGCTTTCCAGTAATAGCGGCGTCCGCGCGGGAAAATGGTGTCGCCCTTCGACTGGATCTGAAGGTAGGGGACGGCTCCGAGGCTGCTTTCCAGGGGTGTGCCGAACGCCATCAGAGGCGCGAGGATGGGCTTGCCGGATTCGGGCGGTCCGATATAGCAGGCCGAAACGCTGAAGAACCGTTCGCCCGATTGCATCGTCACAAGCGCCGCATCGACACTGAGTTCGTCCGGCGCTTTGCGGGCAAAGTCGTCGTAAAAGCGGATCGCCTTGCGGGCCTGATCGTATCGGTGCAGCACCGAACCGACGAGAAGGGACGGGCCGACTGGATGAAGCGTGTACTCAAACGCGGTCACGATTCCGAAATTGCCCCCACCGCCCCGCAAGCCCCAGAACAGATCGGAATGATCGGCGGCGCTTGCCCTAAGCAGCCTCCCGTCAGCCGTGACGACGTCGGCCGCGATGAGATTATCACAAGTCAAACCATATTTGCGGCCGAGCTTGCCGAAACCGCCACCCAGCGTGAGCCCGGCGATGCCGGTGTCGCTATTAACACCCATCGTCGTCGCTAGACCGTAAGCCTGCGTCGCCGTATCGAACTCACCCAAGCTCAGACCAGCCTCGGCATGGGCGACGCGGCTGACGGGATCGACTGCGATGCGCTTCATGCGCGAGAGATCGATGACGATGCCGGCATCACAGACCGACAGGCCCGCGACGTTGTGGCCGCCGCTTCTAACCGCCACAAGACAGTTGTGCGCCCGAGCGAAGGTCACGGCCAGGATCACGTCGTTGGCGTCGACGCAGTAGGCAATCAGGGCCGGCCGCCTATCGATTGCCCCGTTCCAGACCCTGCGCGCTTCATCGTAGACGGCGTCTCCTGGAATGATCAAGTCGCCCCGAAGGCTTTGCCGAAGCTTCTCAATGGCTGCAGGGCCGGGCGGATATGTGCCCGTTGGATGGTCAATTGGCCGCTTCAACTCCATCGTTGTACACCTCCCAGCTTTTGGCATGGTCTCATAGGCCCGCAGCCAACTGCAATGTCGAAGATCTCAGGTGCTGGATGAGAGAAATTCATCTACATTGTCCACATGAGAAAGCTTCCACCTCTTCGCTCGTTGCACGCCTTCGAGGCGGCTGCGAGGCATGGGAGCTTCAAGGCGGCTGCAGAGGAGCTCGGCGTTACACCGACGGCGATCAGCCATCAAATCCGGTTGCTGGAAGGGACGTGCGGTTGCCAACTGTTTCAGCGGCGTCCGCGACCTCTCGTGTTAACGAGCGCCGGCGCCCGACTGTTTCCCGCTCTGCGCAATGGCTTTGATGCCCTCGCAGGTGCCATCGCTGCCGTTGCCGAGACGGACGAGCAGGCGCCTTTGCGGGTTACCAGCCCGAATGCCTTTGCAAGTCGATGGCTCGTCCCACGCCTGCCAAAGTGGCGGGAAACAAACCCAACCGTCCCGTTGGAGATCATCGGGACCGATGCGGTGCTGGATCTGCGCGCCGGGGCAGCGGATGTCGCCATCCGCTATGCCCGCAGGCCGCCTTCGGACTTTCCTGCACAGGAGGTCTGCCGCGATACGTTTTTTCCGGTGTGCAGCCCAAATTTGCTCAAGCGCAACGGCCATGCATCTCAGCGCGTCTCGGATCTTCTGCGTTTTCCTTTGATCCATTTTGATTGGTTGAACAAGGATCCCGAGGCCCCGACCTGGCGGCAGTGGCTGTCGAAAGCGCGGTCGATCGATCCCAATCTGAAAGTGGACAAGGCGTGGGATCTGAGCTTTCGGGAAGAACTGCATGCGATTGACGCGGTCCTGGCAGGGCAGGGAATCGCGATCTGCAGCGATGTCATCGTCGGTCATGAATTGGAAACCGGTCTGCTCGTCAAAGCGCATCCGCTGTCGTTGCCGGGCTACGGTTTCTACATCGTCTCGATGCCTTATAGTCCCCGGGCGGCGGTCATAGAGGCTTTTTCGGTCTGGATTAAAGATGTCCGCTGACGGGTTGCATGGCAAAGGCTGAGTCAGTGTCGGAATTGTAACATGAACTTGGTGTTGCCATCTCGCGCTGATCCACTGACTGCGTTCGACGCTTACATGAATCTTCATTATTGCGGCGTGACATTAGAATTGTTCGAGGAGTGGTTGAGCATACATCTGCAAATACCTAATCATGACGCCTGTCTTGCAAGAGAGTATTACCGTGAATGTTTGTGTTCTGGGAGCGACTGGTTTCATCGGCCAACACCTTGTTGAGCGATTGATCTCGCTTGGCTACGCTGTGTCTGTGTTGAGCCGAAGTGAACCGGATGTCGCGCGCGTTAGGTTTCCAACGAAATCGGTGCGATGGACTGTCGGTGACTGGAATGATCAATGCAAACTGGCAGAAGCAATGGCCGGTGCCGATATCTGCTTCCACCTGATTTGTACTATGCTCCCGCGATCCTCCAACGAAGATCCGATCCATGACGTAACGTCGAACGTGTGCGGTACCATCAGAGTGCTTGAAACTGCGCTTGCATCTGGATGCCGCAAGGTGGTGTTTGCTTCATCGGGCGGGACTATTTATGGAGCACCGCAGAGCATCCCGATTGCGGAATTTCACCCGCTTGAACCTAATAATTCCTATGGGATTAGCAAACTTGCCATTGAAAAATATATGAAGCTCTTTTTCAATCTGCATGGTTTGGAATACGGAATAGCGCGATTGTCTAATCCCTATGGCGAGGCCCAGGCGACGGACCGCGCCCAAGGAGCAGTTTCTGTTTTCTTGCATCGGGCATTAACGTATAAACCAATCGAAATCTGGGGAGACGGTTCGATTGTTAGGGATTATCTCTACATTGCTGACGCAGTGGACGGCTTGATCAAGGTGGCAAACTATGCGGGCATCGAAAGAATATTCAATATTGGCTCAGGACGTGGGCTGTCCTTGTTGGATATCGTCAATGAAATCGAAACTCTCCTGAACAGAAAAGTCAGCGTACGGCATGCTGCGGGCAATCAGTTCGATGTGCCCATCAATATACTCAGCATAGACCGGGCAATAAACGTCCTCGGCTTTCAACCAAAGGTGCCATTCAAAGCGGGTTTGCAACGCACGGCTCAATGGCATCAGTCTTATGGCAGGCGTGCGATGGAAGCGATTTCTGGAGACTGAATCCTCATATGCGGCGTTCCCTGCCACTGTTATGGTGTCGGTCGCTTAATTGCGGGTGCATCCGAGGAGTCATCACGCAGCGCATCAAATTTGTTCGATTGGTATTGCACATCTGGTGCGACCACTAAAAGGAGACCCAGAGCGTCATGACAACGACAGATGTACGCGCCGTCATTCTCATACCTGCCTACGGGCAGCCGTGGCTCACAGCCGAGACACTTCATACGGCTGTGGCACAACAAACCGATTTTGATTTTGCTGTTGTGGTCGTCAATGACGGTTGCCCTTCACCGGAAACCCACGAGATTTGTCTCAATTTCTCGGCAACATATGAAGGCAAGGTCTTTTATCTGAAAAAGGCGAATGGGGGTCTTAGCGCCGCCAGAAATTCTGGTATCGAGTTTGCTGTGCGCGCTTTCCCCGCGCTGGAGGCGATTTATTTTCTCGATTGTGACAATCACATCGGCCCCCTTCTCTTGCAACGACTTGTCAATGCATTGAGATTCTCGGACGAAACAGTCGGTTGGGTTTATGCTGATGTCGACAAGTTCGGATTTGCAAGTTTTCATGACACCTCCGGTATCTATTCGCCTTTGGAGCACCTTTTCCGCAGCTTCTGCGAAGCGGGTAGCATGGTCTCACGGCGAATGCTCGATACTGGCATCCGCTTCGACACGGCGATGCGCAAAGGCGTCGAAGATTGGGACTTCTGGCTGCAAGGGCTCGACAAAGGTTTTCGCGGTGTTCATGTGCCGGATGCGGGCTTTCACTACCGGCGCCGTGGCGAAAGCATGCTGGTGGAAGCAGAACGCGATTTCGCGCCAATCCTCACCTACATCCGCGAGAAGCATTCCCGGCTCTATAATGTGAAAGCCGTGTTGCGGATGGAGATTGAGGCGCGGGCACGGTATGCCGTTTACCATCCGGACACAGGCTTTGTGCGGTGCATGACAGTTCACGGTATTGACGAGCTCGTGAAGCTTGACGACTACCTTGTTCGTCTGTTTCGCGCTGCCGAGCGCCCCGGCTATGGCCTTTGCCCCGGTCATTTGATCCTTATGGATCAAGCACTCCACGATATGCTGGTGACGGAACGTATGCTCCAGGGCGTGCTGTGGACGCTTGAATGCGCAGTGATGCACGCAGCGATAGCAACGTGCTCGCTCACCATTCATTCCTCAAACGAACGGATGCTCCATTGGGATTCACTTTCCGTGAATCGGACGAGTGCACACAACCTTCCGCCAATACCGGAAAAAGCGCAGATCGTCGCGATAGAAGCCGGCGAACTGCTCGCGCAGCAATTTGCTGAAGGCGGCTTTGCCTATGGCAATCACTGGCACATGGCGAAACCGCTTGGTGGCTGTTTCTTTGATCTTGAAGTAAGCAGCTCCGGTGAAATCAAAGCATTCAAACCGCTTGCTGAAGGCTTTGCGTCCCTACTCCAGGCCGTGGAACAGCTGGCCCTGCGTGAGCAGCGCGCCCTTTGGCACGCCATCGAACACGATCGCTATCGTGCTCAGGCCACCCATCCGCGTGATTTCTATCCGGAGCTTTTCAACACGGCATCGGTCTTTCCAACACCCGTGACAGACCGATGCATAGCAATTGTGGTTGACGACGCCACGACCGCTTCAATCGCCCTTGCCGCGCGGCTGGCCAACACGCTTCGTGAAGCGGGAACTGTTTTGCATCTTGTGACCTTCGCCGGGCATTTGTCAGGCAATACCAGCGATCTCGACGCATTTGCCGAAATTGTTTCACTACCGCTGGCCTCCCTTCGCACCACGTCCAAGACCATGCGCCAAGAATATCTTGGAACGAGCCTGCCTCATCTCGATTGGCGCGACAGGCAGGCGGCGGTCGCTACGCTTGCGGGCTATTCACTGGTTGTCTCTGCCGAAAGCACTGTCCTGCATTTGCTTGCCGGCGCGTTACGGCGACTGAAGGTGGAAACCTGGGCTTTCCTCGCCAAACACGACACACGCTCCGCCGCCAATACAATCACAGCCTGCGCTGCTTTTGAGCAGGCCTATGATGCGATCTTTCCGCAAACACGGGACATGCTGCATCTTTGCCGCGGTCTCGGTATCCCGCCGAGAAAGCTGCGTCCGTGGCACGGCACCGATGCCATGGCCTTCGCCGAAGCGACTACACCTGCAATCGAACACAACCGAGTCTCAGCCTAATGCTACACGTTTCTCCAGATCTGCTTCCCGCACTCTATGACGGTCATCCAAAAGTTTTGATTGTAAAGTCCAGGGCCCAGTCTTGGACGTTCGTTCCTCCGACGAATACGGTGCGTTGGCTTATCGCTGAAAAATCCGATACCGGCGGTTTCATTCTCGCCGGTGCCGCCGACACCGCAACCGGAACCGATCATCATTTGCTTGACATGCCGCCCACGAATGTCTGGGTCGTCTGGAATCCGCATGATGAAGAACAGGTGGCAGGCTTGGCGCAATGGTGGGCGGGTGCCGGCGGAATCGGAGCGGAACCAAGCTTCATTGACGGTGACGCGGCGAAGCTGAATGCAGCGCTATTTGAGCGCTCGCGCGCTGAAGTCACCCGTCTGACGCAGGCAAATCAACTGCTGATCGAGGACTTGGCAGCGCTGCGTGAAAGCTGGGCCCAGGATGTCAGACTTCCGGCGGAGCTTGAGGACTTATTGGCCAACCTTCGCCTTGCGCCGCCGCGCCTCATCTTTGAGACCGCCGCGCCGACGGTTGATGCGAAGACGGTGCAGGCAGCAATGGGTGATGGGAAGGCACTACATTTGTGTCAACGCTTGCCTATCGGGGCTCACGGGCTGCTTGGCATAGATGTGCACGTCGCTGTTCCTGGTTCCGGAAACGGGCATCTTCGTCTCTCGTTATTTGTTCGTGAGACAGAAAAGGCGTTGGCGCACTGGGAGATTGCCTATGACGAACTCAAACCAGGCTGGCTACCCCTGCGATTGCCTGCAGCGTTGATCCTTCGATCACATGGACTCGAGCTGCGTGTTCATGCCACGGGCGGCGTAAACGCACCGAAGTTCACATGTTCGCCAGTTGGTCTTTTACCCGAATATTCATGTACATCGACCGGCAGCGAGACTGCAGGCGACACTATGCTCGCCTTCAAACTCTGGGGTGGTATTCCTGGCACTAAGGCGAACACCGGTTCGAGCACGGCTCCGTTGCCGGCAGATCCCGTGATGGCGATTCCCGAACATACTGTGGCCGCGGCCAGGACGACACGAGAACTTACCTGGGCTTATCCCTATTTCGGCTATTTAAAAGGAGGACGGGTGTTGTTGCGCCCGTTGCGGGAAAATCCGGCGTCGGCGGCGTCCATCAGCCTGCCCGCCATACCAGGCATAAGCGCTGTGTCTTGTCAGGCTACGATTGACGATGGCTTGTGCAAAACGCGGCTGCTTGTACGCCTTGCGGTAACGCGCCCCGGTCACAATGCTGACGAGGCGGAGCAGGGGATTGGCGTGCTCGCCTCAACCGCATGGATTGAACTTGCTGAACCCCTCAAGCCCTTCCCGTTGACCATTCGCCTCCCCGAGCCGCTATCCAGTCCGATTGACATTCATTTTTTCTCGCGTCTTCCGCGCGGAGGGACGTTGGAACACGGCCGCGTGATTTTCGACGGCTTCGAAGCTGCGCTTTCTGACCGAGCAGCCTGGCAGTGCGCCCCGATCATGCCGTTGGCCACGCCATAACAAATCGGCATCCGATGCCGCTGCACGGTCCGTCAATGCCGTGTAACTCAACAATGACAGGGGCACTGGACTGGTAACGGCTATCGGTCGCCCATCCTGCGACGGTGCAAGGACTGAAACCGGCGAAAGCCATTGTCCTTTACGGACTGGTCCTGTGGATTGCATAGTATCCGACCCGAGCGTTTCGATGCGCCCATATGATCGGCCAATATGTTCGCGTGAGTCCGGATCAGTTTTCGCCCGGCACGGCGGACCAGATTACCGGCGGCGTCTTCACGGTCTACGGCGCCTGTGTCGACGTAGTGCGCAATCTTGGTCCGGTCGTAACCTACGGTGTCAACGACATGGTGCTTGACAATTGAGGCGTCGTTGATCGCTGGACCGCCGAGGCCAAGATCACGTCGCACGGTCCAAGCGGCATCGTCCATGAACTGAAAGTCAACGCTCCCATCGAAACCTTCGGTGCAGGTGCGCGCGGCTTCAATGTCTATACCGGCACGGTCAACCTCGCGGAGTTCGACCGCGTTGTTACCAACGCGGACAGCGCAGTCGGCGTTCAGATCAGCCAGCCGATCGGCCGGCTGATCGTGCATCGCGGCATTGAGACATTCGGTGGCACCGGGCCGTCGCTGGTCAAGGGTGTTGTCGTCACGCTCTCCGCCATCGCGCTGAGCATCAAGCCGGGCGGTTCGGCACGTGAGATCGAGATCTGTGGCGGCGTCAAGACCAATGGAGCCGGAGTCGCTCCGATGGAACAGCATGGTGCAATCACCTCGTTGCGCGTGACCGGCGGCTTCGTCGCGGCAGGCGGCGGTTTCGACAATATCTGATGAATGCCGGTCATGGCGCGTAAGCCGATCATTCAACCGAACCTTCCAAATTGCAGCGCGCAGGCAACGCCAGCAGAGCATGCTTTCCGCCCTGTTTGAGAAGTTTGTCAGAGATGCCTGACCCGCGAGCAACGCAGTCAACATATCTTGTGAAGCCGCGCCAAACATCCGGCATCATTCTTGTTTATTGAATTTTGCATCCAGCTGTTGCGACCAGTGTTCAAAACTTGTCGTCAGCAACAGAATGTCGTTTTGCAGTTCCAGCTTCAGCAGTTCCCAGTCAATGCCGTGCGATCCTTCAAGCCTTGCTTTCAGTTTCGATTGTATATCCCGGCGCTTTTGGTCAAAGCGGTCGTACCGGGCTGGGACATTCGCCGGAAGCACGCCGAGCGACATATGCGCTTTCCGCTTGGACCTGAATCTCTGTTCAAATCGCGCCAGCTTTCCGATGACGTCACGAACGATGTTGTCCTGCATGTCTTCCTCCAGATTTACCGCATCACTGTCTTGGAAATGACCGGCGCATCAGATTGCGCTGGTCTGAGGCGTCGCCGGTTTTCTGCCGGAGCGAATATAGGCTGACCGATCTTGCTCTGCCGAATGAGCCGAGTGCCGAATCTGCAAAAGGTCCTTCCGTGATACCAGGCCCAGAATTTTGCGATTGCTGCGATCAATGACAGGCACACGGCCGAGATCATTCAGCACCATTCTATCCGCGAGACGCGCCACTACTTCATCGGGATAGCCAACGAGAATTGCGCTGTCCGATACGAGCTCGAACAGCGTCTGATCCGGGTGCGATCCTTCGCTGCTCCATTTCAGCACGTCGGCACGAGACACGATGCCGACAAGCGAACCGTTCGCGTCGGCGAGCGGATAGGATTTGTGCCGATGGTCGTCGGACTGGAAAAAGCGGACTGCCGCATCGACCGACATGGTTGCCGCCAGCGTATCGGCCGGCGCAACCATCACATCAGACACCCGGAGCAGTTCAAATGGATCGACGCTATATTCCCGCGTGATGTGCTGGCCGCGCCGCGCGATCTTCTCTGTCAGGATTGATCGCTTGAGCAGAAGCACCGTTACCGTGTATGCGGAGCCGGTGGCGATCAGCAGCGGTACAAGCATTTCGACATTACCGGTCAGTTCCACGGCAAAGAGAATGCCCGTCAGCGGGGAACGCATGGTTCCGCCCATCATGGCGGCCATTCCCAGCAGGGCCCAGCAACCTCCGACGCCTGGAAGATAATGCCCTTCCAATGAGCCTATCGCGCCGCCTATGATCAGAAGTGGTGCAAGAACGCCGCCCGATGTTCCTGATGCCAGCGCGATGATCCAAATTGCAGCCTTCACGGCAAGCAGAACCCAGACGGTGTGAGCATTCGTGTCGGTGACGAGCAGGTCGCGGATCACATCGTAGCCAACGCCCATGGCGCGCGGCTCGATCAGTCCGCCGAGCCCGATGGCCAGGCCACCCAACGCCGGCCACCACATCCAATGAACGGGAAGCTTCGCGAAGACGTCTTCCACCCTGTAGAGCAGCGAGGTTAAAAGCCCAGAGGCAAGTCCGACCGATATCCCGACACCAACGCAGGCAATGAGCACCGTTGGTGAAAGCGCGAGGCTTGAAAGCAGCGGAAAGAGCGGGCCGTTGCCGAACAGAAGCGGCCGCCATGCGATTGCGACTACCGACGCCACAATGACAGGGATCAGGCTTCGCGGTTTCCATTCGAACAAGAGCAGTTCCACCGCAAGGAGAACGGCCGCAACCGGAGTACCGAAGATCGCCGTCATTCCGGCGGCAGCGCCGCAAACGAGGAGTGTTTTCCGTTCCGCCGCACTAAAGTGGAAACACTGCGCAATGAGAGACCCTATCGCGCCGCCCGTCATTATGATGGGGCCTTCCGCGCCGAACGGGCCGCCCGAACCAATGGATATGGCCGATGACAGCGGTTTGAGGATGGCAACTTTAAGCTGAAGCCTGCTTCCACCGATGAGGATAGCTTCGATGGCTTCCGGAATGCCGTGACCACGGATTTTCTCCGAGCCAAACCGCGCCATCAGCCCAACAAGCAGTCCGCCCGCGATCGGGATGACGATGGTTGATATGCCCGGGTGGGTCCATGCGAGTGATACGTCGTCAACGCTGATCCGGTGAAACCAAAGCAGATTTGTGGCAAGGGCAATGAGGCGGATCAACAACCATGCGGCTCCAACGCTGCACGTACCGACAATCAAAGCCATGCCAATGAGTATGAGTACACGGCGATCGGTGGAAAAGTCTCCCGGACTGTGTGCGGGTTGCGGGCCTTGCGCGCTGTTGAGCATGGATGTCAGTGCCTTCAATTTCTGGTAAGGATAGATCAATGCCAATATATCGCACTACGATATAATACAAGGATTTCCGATGACGCGCAAATCAATGTCGCAGCAATCAAAACTTGACGATGCGGACTATAGTGCGCTGGCACAATTCCGGCGGTCCATTCGCGAGTTTTTGAGCTTTAGCGAAGAAGCGGCGAAGAAATCTGGCCTCACCCCACAGCAGCATCAGGCAATTCTCGCCATTCGCGGCACGCCGGCGGAAAGAGGTTTTTCCGTCGGAGATTTGGCAGCTCATCTCATGATTCAGCATCACAGCGCCGTTGAACTTATCAACCGTCTTGTTTCTGCTCAGTTGGTGGAAAGAGCTGTCGCCGCCGATGATCGTCGCAAGATGCACCTCCATTTAACGCTGCGTGCGCACGAACTTCTGGAGGAGCTTTCCTGGGCGCATGTTTCCGAGTTGAGGCGTCGTGGGCCTGAACTTGCAGACATGTTGAACAAATGGAACCATAACAAGGAATGACGGGCTTGCGTCCCTGCCTGCGGCGATCATGATATCCTGGCCATTCTCGACGGTTGCCGTGTGCGCGAGGATATACGGTCTGCCCCGCAAATATATTTGCGATGCTGACATTCTAACAATCTGTGGTGCTTTTGTGAAAATGTCATTGCCGGACTGCCACGTGAACAGTCCGGGTGGATTCGTCTTGCGGCCGTCCCCGTTATACTACTCGTTGGGCTAACGGAATTTACCGAGAGTGGTTGTTGGTCCATGTTGAGGGTGAATGACGTCGTGGATCGTCAGCTCATGACGACGCCCGTTGCGGGCAGTCCACGAAATGGATTGCCCGATGGACAAGCCGATCAATGCCGTCCCGATCGGCGTGAGAACAGAGATCTTGCCTTCGGAGATATCCGCTTCTCCCGGGAACACGAGCTTGACGGTCTTGGTGTCATTGGTGGAGGCTTTGTAAGTGACCGTCGAACCCATCTGCACCACCTCGGCGGCAATGGAACTATCGGCGACCACCTTGGCGCGATCGAGTTCGTCGAGCAGTTCCTCGGAAACTTCCGGATTTTCTGTCATCGAGGTACTCGCCAATGCGGTCAACCTTGAATGATCAGTCTCCGATATCCGGATATTGGGTTTACGTTTAGTCTGTCTCATGTGCTGCATTTGAATGCTCATATCTTTTTCATCCGCACATCGTCCTCACTCGGGGATTCAGTACCGGCTTTTCGGCGCAATTATTTTGTTGAGAGTGCGTCATGGACGTGGGTGCCAAAGCTCCTGTCGCCCTGATCGCAGTCGTAATGTGAAGCCCCTCGACTCGAAGCGTGGGCAACCGAGCCGGGGGTTAATATCCCGCGATAGGGAAAACCCGATACAGATAATCGCAAATGGTTTTAGCGGTATGACACATCGCGATATAGTTGGGTAAGCAATCCCTAAAGTCAACCCGCGACAAAAGCTGGCCGGACATTGAAAAATTGAAGTACCCAGGTTGAGCAGAGCTTTTATTTTGCGGTTTGGGATGGCGGCGAACCGAATGTCTACATCGGCATTTTTTTGCCGGATACATCCACTCATGAACTGCCGTGCCAAAATGAGTGCACCGTGCGCTGGATTGATGAAATCGTGGTCTGATCTTATAACAGCTGTGCTGAGTTCTTGGATCGTTGGATTGTCGTCGCGCTCAAACGCTTTCACGGCGTATATTTCGCGACAATCAGCAGAAGGGCCACGTGCACGTTGAGATGAGCGATACCGACTACGCACTGGGACATGCAGAGGCGGAACTGCGCCGCCTCAGCACTCAGGCTCGGTTGATCGGTCCGATCACGCGTCGCTTTCTGGAGGCTGCCGGGATCGCAAAAGGTATGCGGATCCTGGATATCGGCAGCGGGGCCGGCGATGTTGCGCTTCTCTGTGGCGAACTCGTTGGGCCGACCGGAGAAGTTGTGGGTACCGACCTTGCTCTTGCGGCTGTCGAACGGGCAGAACGACGCGTCAAGAATGCCGGTTCCAGCAGAATCTCTTTCAGACAGGGTGACCCGGCTGACCTGAATTTTGACGAATCATTCGATGCGATCGTTGGTCGCTCCGACGGATCGTCCGGCATTTGCGGCCGGGTGGGATCGTCGTATTCCACGAACTTGACTGGGATGGTGCTCGTTCGTCGCCGCCGTCGCCCACATATGATCAAGTATGCGTGTGGCTCAGCCGTACAATCGAGGCGGCGGGGGCGCAAGTGCGCCTTGGTGCGCGACTTGGTTCGTTGTTTGAAGATGCCGGTTTGCCTCCGCCGACCCTGAGGCTGGAGGCGGCCATCTCGTTGGGACCACGGGCAGTAAATCTTGTGCACCTTGTTACCGATCTCGTGGAGACACAATTGCCGACCATGGAGAGGTTTGGAATTGTGGCAGCGTCGCAGGTCGATCCCTCCACGCTCGTGGACCGTATTCTTTCGGAGGTCGGTACCGTCGGCACGCTGATCGGGCGATCCGAGATAGGTGCCTGGACTACCAAGCCGCAGTGAATGCTGTTTATGCCGACCGACCCGCCCTGAACCATTCGATGAATGCTCTCAGCTTTGTCGGCTGAAGGTCACGTGATGGGAAATAGATACGAAACTGTTGCGGTTCTGGTTCATAAGCGTCGAGTACGCTCACCAATTTTCCACTTTCGATACCATCCTCTTCGGTCGGTCGAAAGCGCTGCGCCAGCCCTAGACCAGCGTGCGAAGCCATCGCGAAGTGCCTGTTGTCATCGAGCACGAGAACGGCGGGAGGATCGAGGTGGATGATTTCTTCGCCGCGGCGAAACGTCAGCGGTTCCAGGCGGCCGCTCCCGGGAAAGCGGTAGCGAATGATGGCGTGTCTGTTGAGTTCGTCGAGCGTGCGAGGGACGCCGGCCCGCAACAGGTAGTCCGGGTTGGCGAGCATGGAACGCCGCAGCGGCGGGCCGACAGGGACGGAGATCATGTCCAGTTCCAGCGTCTCGCGGAAGCGTATGCCTGCATCGAAACCGTTGCTGACGATGTCGGTCAAGCGGTCGTCCGTCGATAGCTCCAATCGAATCGCCGGATAGCGCCTGACGAAATCGGGCAGTGTCGGCAGGATGCAAACTTCAGCGGCGAGCCTCGATAGCGTAATCCTGAGGTGTCCAGATGGCTCGCCGTCAGCCTCCTTGATCGCCTCGACGGCTGTCGAAAGAACGTCGATGGGCCGCTCAATGGTTGCCAGTAACTGGCGGCCGTGCTCGGTCAGGCGGACGCTGCGGCTTGTCCGGTCGAACAATCGTACTCCCAGACGACGTTCAAGCTGGCGAATCGACTGCGAAACAGCCGAAACGGAAATGCCGAGCCGGCCCGATGCCGCGGTGAAACCACGAGCCCGGGCCACGGCGCGGAAGATGGGCAATGCGGCCAGAGTGCTTGGGTCCATCATTAAGTCCTGCTTCATGATCCTTTCAGGAAAGTGCCCATTTTTAAATGTGATTGTCGAGGCTAATTCTTCGTTGCGTAGAGAAATGGAGATTAAATGATGTCACGAAAGCCAGCCGTTCGGTCCGAGGCACAGCGGCCAATGAGAAGCGATACGCTGTTCCGCCGAACTTCAAGCCCAAGACTATGGGCGGCACAGCAGCGCACATCACCGTCGTTCGGTTAATGTCCCACGCCGCGGGGCTCGACTGCCGCTTCCAACAGGAGAGGGCCGGAGTCTATGCCAGAGCCGGCATATCCCGGTTCGGCGGGATGTTCGGCACCTGGCGCCCTCGCAAACGCGCCAATCATGGAGACCCAAGTGACAGAAGTGCATGATTTTTCCAGCAAGGTGGCCGTGGTGGTGGGCGCAAGCAAGGGCATCGGCGCGGAGACGGCGAGGGCGTTCGCCCGGGCCGGAGCCGCTGTGGTGCTGGCGGCGCGCAATCAAGCGGCTATTGAAGACGTGACCCGCCAGATCGAGGCAGCGGGCGGCCGAGCCCTGGCTGTTGCGGCTGACGTTACGGATCCTCGCAGCATGGAGGCTCTTGTCTTAACAACAATTGATACGTTTGGCCGTCTCGACGCCGCATTCAACAACGCGACCGACGGGCCGGGCCCCGCACCCTTGGCAAAGATCGATGCTGAAGCCTTCGACCATGGTATTCGCACCAATATTCATGGCACGTTTCATGGGATGAAGTTCCAGATTGCGGCCATGCTGGGAAATGGCGGCGGCACCATAGTCAATATGGCCTCGACAGCCGGTGTCGCCGGCGTCTCGGGCCTTTCCGCCTATGTTGCTGGAAAGGCCGGTATTATCGGTCTCAGTCGTGTCGCTGCGCTTGACTATGCGGATCAGAACATCCGGGTGAATGTGGTCGCCCCGGGCCCTGTCCTGACCCACCATCTGGAGGAAGCCGGCCCGGATGTCCAACGCATGGCCGCCATGGCAGTCCCGATGGGACGGCTGGGCTCCATCATCGATGTCGCCAACACGGTGCTCTGGCTTTCGTCGCCGTCATCCGGGTTCGTAACAGGCGCGGTGCTGCCCGTAGACGGCGGGCAACTGGCTGGCAGGGTCATCAAATCGAACTTCAGGCGCGATGTCTGACAAGCAACGCTTTCGTCGCAAATCCCGCCAAGCGGTCCCGCAAGCATGCGCCGCGTGGCGGGAGCGGCCTGTTGCGCTTCAACCGGGGTAAACCGTCAGTTTCATGTGCCGCGGCGAAACTTCGAGGCTGTTGAATTTATACCACTCGAATGGGTAGACTGGTTCAATCCTCATCATCATTGCCGTCATTTATCGTCAACGGCCAAGCGTTTTTGGACCAGATTTTGATGCGTTTGCGCACATATTTGGGATAAATGCGCCACCAGCGCATCAGAACTGGCGACGACAGGGCGATTGATTGGACGTAAAACGGACAGCACAAAATCCTGTGCGGGCAAAAAAGGTTTTAATACGAGGCCGTGTTTTTCATAGCTTAACGCGGTAAGCGGATTGATAATTGAAATACCCAGCCCTTTCAGCACCAGTTCGCACACGCTGCTGGCCGATTGCGATGACAGGAACAGCCGTCTTTGCGTGCCAGCCGTGTCGAATATACGTTCCACGCTCAGCCGGTATGGATCCTGAGAGCCGAGACTGATGAAGTTGATGCCCTCAAAATCGTGCGGTTCAACATAGTCACGTTGTGCAAGAGGATGATCCGGCGGCATGATGGCGACGAGCTTGAACACCCATAGTATCCGCGATTCCGCATCTCTTTCGATATAGATGCCCTCGATCAGGCCGACATCAAAATTAAAGCCGGAAATGCTCGATTGATTGCGGGGGTCAACCGTGCTGATTTGCAGTGTCAAATCCGGATGGGTGGCATTCAATCGAGCGACCGCTTCAGGCAATATCGTCTGTGCAAAGGCCGGAAGAGAAGCGACCGTGAGCACTTCTTCCGAAGCGTCGCGCAGACGATCGATAAAGTCATTGATACGATCCAGACCGATGAATGAGGCTTGCACTTCCTCAAAAAGCTTGAGCGCTCTGGCTGTTGGCACCAGTCTTTGCAGACGCCGTTCAAACAGACGAAAGCCGATATGTTGCTCCAATCGCGCTAACTCACGCGTGATGGTTGGTTGCGAAGAACCAAGAGCCGCCGCGGCAGCCGTGACGGTACCAAACTTCATGGTGGCGCGAAAAATTTCTACCTGGCGCAAACCGATATGATCTTTGCTCGATCCCACCTTTTGCCCTCCAAAATTGCGGTGATTTTTACCACATCATATCGCAGGCGCATAAAGTTCCAATGATATTTCTATATCAACGAATAAATTTCCATGACTAAATTGCTTTAAAAATAGGGAACATAAATGAACGCCACAGCCCAAATGCCGAAGACGCATCCGGCGTCACGCGCACTATCAGACGCATTGCTGTCGACAAATGGCGCTCTCGACGAAAGCCGTGTCAGCCTGGCCGCCTGCCGTTTCGATGCTCCCTTGCGCCTGGTTGATCCCGGCGCATTCCTGAATTCGTCATGGTTTGGACATCAGGCAATGAAGCCGCTTTATCCGGCAAGTGTCGTGAAGCTGTTTTTTCTCGATGCGTTGGCGGCGTTCCGTGAAGAAGGCCGCCTGGCCGAGGACGCGGAAGATGACCGCGCTGCCGAACAGATGATGGCCATTTCCTCCAATGAGGCGACGGTTTATCTCGTGGGACGTTTGACCGGTGCTGATGATGGCGCCCCGTTGCAGGGAAAAGCGCTGGAAGAATGGTGCGCGGCGCGCCACCGTGTCCAGCAGTGGTATGAATCACAGAACCGTCCAGAATTCGCGGGTATCAACGTATTGCATGGCACATATGAGGACAGCCCGTATGGTCGCGCCAAGCAGATCCGCAATGGCAAAAATGGAAATCTTCTCACCGCCTTGTCCGCGGCAGCTTTGATGCACGATATCGCGCGCGGAGCGCGTGCGCGCTCCGATTGGATGATGGGGCTGATGAACCGCGAGTTTCAGCGCCATCCAAATGATGGCGATCCTGAAGGTGATCAGGTCCTTGGCTTTTTGGTCGAGGGTTTGCCACGGGACGTAATGACGTGGTCGAAAGCGGGTCATACGTCCTGGACCAGGCACGATCTGGTCTACGGGGAAACGCCTGACGGAAAAAGTTTCGTTCTCTGTGTGATGTGCGATGGGGAATGGTCAGCGAATGACAAAAGTTTTCTGCCCAATTTCGCGCGGCACTTTTACCGATATGCCTTCCAAAAATAAGCTGACCGTAAAAGCCAATCAAGGAAAAAGGGGAAAACCATGAACTATCGCTCGATCATAAGAGCTGCGTTGATTGCCGCCGCACTGTCTGCGGCTGTTCCCGCAAGCTCAGCCTGGGCAGATGAGCCGAAGCCCGGCGGTACGCTGCATCTGGCAGCGCCCTATGGCGCCGCCCTCAAAAGTCTTGACCCGCATGCGACTTATACCTCGCAGGACATGGTGGTCTCCAAAGCGTTTCACCGGTCCCTTTATACGTGGGATTCAGCCAAAAACGCGCCTGCTCTTGATCTGGCTGAATTGGTCAAAACCAGTGATGACGGTAAAACCTTCACTTATAAGCTGTTTGACAACATCTATTTCCACAATGGCCGTAAGCTGACGACAGATGATGTGGTCTGGTCCTATACGCGTATCATGGACCCGGTAAAGGGCTATCCGGGCGCGGTGCAGGTCGGCACGCTCGTCGGTGCGCAGGAATATTCCAAGGGTGAAGTCAAAGAAATCAGCGGCATCAAAAAGATCGATGACCGTACCTTCTCGCTCACATTCAAAGACCTTGTCGATCCGGGCACGCAATTCTTCGAGGCAATCACAGCCATTCTGCCAAAAGAAGAAGTGGAAAGCGGCAATTTCCTTACCCATCCGGTTGGTCTTGGACCATTTACCTTTGAAAATCACGTCGAAGGTTCAAAAATCTCGGGCAAAAAATTCGACAAATATTACAAGCAGGGCAAGCCCTATGCTGATGCGGTGGATTTCACCATATCCGGTGACAACAGCGCGCTTGATATGGCATTTCGCGCTGGCGAGCTGGATGCCACCGTTCTGTCAGAAAACGCTTATGTCCTTTACAAGGCTGATCCAGAACTTTCCAAGGGCCTGGTTGAAATTTCGGAAGTGTTCACCCGCCATATGGGCCTCAACACTGAAAGGAAGCCATTTGACGATGTGCGCGTGCGGCAGGCAATCAATTATGCTGTTGACCGTGACATCATCATCCACAAACTTCTCAAGGACAAAGCGTATAAGGCAACGGGCTGGCTACCAACTACATCCCCGGCATTTGACAAAGACCGCGCGCCATATCCGTATGATCCCGCGAAAGCCAAGGAGCTGCTGGCCGCAGCCGGCTATCCCGATGGCTTTGAAGTTACAATATCCGTGACGGAAGGTACGTCGAGCCTCGGTGTTCTGGAAGCCATGATGCCATTTCTCAAAGAGGTCGGCATCACCGCCAAAGCCAAGGTCGTGGATTCCAACACGCTCGTTGATGAAATGAATCAGGGATCGGCCATGGCATGGTTTCGTTCTGCGGGCACCGGACCTGATCCGCTCACCACCTTGCGCTGCTTCGACAGCCGTGTAAGCCGTTCGGGTTGTAACCGCAGTGCCTTCAAGGACCCCGCTTATGACGCAATTCTGGATGCGGCGTCGGCTGAATCGGATCCGGCCAAGCGTATCGAGCTTTTGAAGAAAGCGGATGCCTATATTTTTGAAAAGGCGCCAGTCTGGTTCAATAATTACAATAAGGCCGTTGTGGCAACCCAGCCTTGGATTCACGGCGTTGATACCAATGTGACCGAAGCCGCCATCATTGAAGTGGATTCGCTTTGGCTCGACGCTAACGCGCCTGGCCGTTAATCGAGCCGTTGATCCGTTCTGGCAGTCCGGCGCCATGCCGGACTGCCAGAACACCACTCAGTAAGCCGAAAGGCCCTGAGCTCGACATTTCCCGGCAAGGGGTGCTTTTCCAAGCAGCCGCAACATCGGCCGCTTCTCTCTAACCACGATTTATGGATATTCCTATGTTGATGGTGATTGGCAGGCGACTGCTGCAATCTCTGGTCACGGTTTTTGCCGCAATAACGCTGATCTTCTTTCTATTCAGCGTCATGCCCGGCACATTTGTGTCGTCGCTCTCCAGCGACAAACGCGACATTGACCCGGCGGTTACCGAACGCATCGAAAAGGAACTGGGCCTGAACGATCCGTTGCCACAGCGGTTCGGCAAATATATTTCCGGGCTTGTAACAGGTGATCTCGGCACGTCCTTTTCCACGCAACGCCCTGTCACCGCCATGCTATCCACCCGCATAGTCGCCTCATTCAAACTCGCCGTTGCGGCGATTGCCTTTGCCATTATCATCGGCCTGCCACTTGGCTTTCTGGCAGCCGTGCGACAGGGCACATGGCTAGATACAACCGCCATGATAACAGCTGTTTCCGGTCTCTCGCTGCCCGGTTTCTGGTTCGGTTTGCTGGCCATGTATTTCATATCGCTCAAACTGGGCTGGCTGCCCACTTTTGGCTATGGCAACGGCAATTTCAAGAATCTGGTGCTGCCTGCCCTGACGCTCGGTATTGCCCCTATGGCACTTTTGGCGCGCACGACCCGCGCGGCCGTGCTGGAAACCATGAATGCTGATTTCGTCCGCACGGCCAGATCAAAGGGAAACTCAGAATTCCGCATTGTCACCAAGCATATAGCGCGCAATGCCTTTGTATTGGTGCTGACGACAATCGGCCTGCAATTCGGCTCCATGCTGGGTGGCTCGGTCGTCATTGAGAACCTGTTTGCGTGGCCGGGCATCGGCTCGCTTTTGACGCAATCGGTTTCCATGCGCGACATACCAACGGTTCAAGGCTGCATTCTTGTGATCGTGCTCTTCTTTCTCATCATCAACACGCTTGTCGATATCGCCTATCTCGCGATCGACCCGCGCATTCGATATCGCTGAGTGCTCATGGAAAGGCGTTCTTTGCAATCATGCAAACATTCTGAACAGAACAGGCAGCACTGATGTTCCGCTCCAATCTTGTCATAGGGCTCACGATCTTTGTGACCATTATTCTGGTGGCGCTGTTTGCGCCATGGATTGCCCATTACGATCCGGTTTCCAACTCCAATCTTCTCTATGCGGAAGAAGCACCAAGTGCGCGGTTCTGGTTCGGTACCGATGAGCAGGGCCGGGATATTTTCTCACGCATTGCCTATGGGGCGCGTATCTCACTTATGATCGGGCTTGCCGTGCAGACGATGAACACCTGCATAGGCGTTCTGCTTGGTCTTTCCGCCGGCTATCTCGGCGGCTGGTGGGACGAGTTTGTGCAAGGCCTGACAAATCTGATGCTATCCATTCCAACCATTGTGTTCGCCTTGGCTCTCATGGCGGTTCTTGGGCCTGGACTGCTCAGTCTGCTGATTGCCCTTGGTTTGACGGACTGGGCCTATAGCTGCCGTATTTCGCGGGCGCAGGTTCTAACGCAAAAGTCACAAAACTATGTGCAGGCAGCCCGCACGCTCGGCTTCGGTAAATTCTACATCATGCTGCGTGAAATCCTGCCGAACATTGGCGGGCCGCTCATTGTGGTGGCCACAATGGGCATCGGATCGGCCATTATGGCAGAAGCGTCACTGTCTTTTCTGGGATTGGGTGTTGTTCCGCCTGCACCGAGCTGGGGCGGTATGCTGGCACGGGCACGCGAGCAGCTCATGGTTGCGCCATGGGTCGCGATTTTTCCGGGAATGGCGCTCTTCATCACCGTGCTCGGCTTCAATATGCTGGGCGACGGCTTGCGTGACCTGCTTGATCCGCACGGGAGGTCAAAACGCTGATGGCTGACAATCCTATTCTGCAGGTCGAAAATCTTTCGATTGCACTGCGCGCCAAGGGACAGAACTTTCCCGCGGTAAACCAGGTTGATTTTTCCATTCGAGCCGGTGAAGTGTTCGGGCTTGTCGGAGAGTCCGGCTGCGGTAAGAGTCTGTGTGCCCTGACGATTGCGGGTTTGCTGCGCGACCCGATGAACGTCACGCAGGGACGTGTGCTTCTGGAAGGGCAGGATATAAACCGCTTGCCCAATAAGGATTTGCGCCGTCTGCGCGGCGACCGTGTGGCCATGATCTTTCAGGAGCCGATGACCTCGCTCAATCCTCTGATGACGATTGGCGACCAGATCGGCGAAATGTTCGTGCTGCATAGGGGCATGAGCGCCCGTCAGGCCCGGATCAAAGCCATAGAGGCACTGGAGCAGGTACAGGTTCCAAGCCCGGAACGGCGCATCAAGGATTATCCGCATCAGCTTTCCGGTGGCATGCGCCAGCGTGTGATGATTGCTATCGCGCTGGCCTGCGACCCGGCATTGCTGATTGCCGATGAGCCGACGACCGCACTGGATGTGACCATTCAGGCAGAAATTGTTGAACTCATACTTGATCTGTGCACCGCCCGGGGCACGGCAGTCCTGATGATTTCGCATGATCTGGGACTTGTTGCGCGCATGTGCCATCGGGTGGCGGTTATGTATGCAGGCCACATTGTCGAACAGCGTCCGGCCGGTGAGATTTTCACTGATCCGCGTCACCCTTATACGCATGGGCTTGTAGCCTCTTTGCCGCTCCTCGGCCGTCGTTTGCGGGAAGGCCGCTCCCGATTAACCGAGATCAAGGGTGTCGTTCCGGGCTTGATGGAGCGCGATATCGGGTGCGGTTTTGCTTCGCGTTGTCCGCGTGTCACCGAGGAGTGCAGGGAGGTTATGCCGCCCGCAGCGTCCCTTGATGCGCTGGGTTCGATTAGGTGTTTCCATCATGACTGAACAGATTACCACTTTGACGCCAACAGATAGCGACAAGAACGGCAACACCGCCGAAGTGCTCGCCATTCATGATCTGCGCATTCATTATTCTGTTCGCGAAGGCTTTCGAAAAAAGACACTGAAGGCCGTCAACGGAATCGATCTCTCTCTCAAAGCCGGCGAATGCCTCGGTCTGGTAGGCGAAAGCGGCTGTGGGAAATCCACGCTTGCCGGCGCCATTATGGGGCTCATTCCCATCACGTCCGGCTCGGTGCGTGTGGCAGGGCGGGATGTCCCGACAGCCGTTAAAAACGATCCGCTCGCGCAGGCCCGCAATGTGCAGATGGTGTTTCAGGATCCGTTTGCGTCGCTCAATCCACGCCGTTCCGTGCGAGAGGCTCTTGCCGCGCCTTTGCGTCTCCACGGTATGAAAGATAGCGCGGAGATCGAAGCCCGTGTGACGGACATGTTGGCCAAGGTTGGCATGAAACCTGAAGCGGCGGATCGCAAGCCACATGAGTTTTCCGGCGGCCAAAGACAGCGTATTTGCATTGCGCGCGCCTTGATTGTTCAACCGAAACTGCTTGTCTGCGACGAGCCCGTTTCTGCTCTCGATGTGTCGATCCGCGCACAGATCATCAATTTGCTGCTGGAATTGAAAGACGAACTCGGTATCGCGCTTTTGATGATTTCGCACGATCTGGGTGTCGTTGAACATATGAGCGACCGCATCGCAGTGATGTATCTGGGCCGCATCGTTGAAGAGGGCGTATGGAGTGATATTTTCACCAGTCCGCTGCATCCCTATACGCAGGCTTTGATCGCTTCCATCCCCGATCCCCTGGCCCCCATGACGCGCCAGCGCCGGATGCAGGGTGAAGCGCCATCGCCGCTTAATCCCCCGCCTGGCTGTGCCTTCAATCCGCGTTGCCCTTCCGCATTCGATAAATGCCGCGAGGGCGATATCCCGTCATTTATCAATTCGTCCGGTGAGCATTTTCATCGCGCCCGTTGCCATTTGTTAGAGCAAGGCTAATCCCATGAGTCAAAACCCGTTTATGGTCGGAACACTCGAACAGCCCACAATTGTTGTGCGCACAGGGTATGACCCGCAAACCCCGCATATTGGTCTGCTGACCATAGGTGACTGGACCGTCAAATGCGCCATTGGCCGCAACGGGCTGGTGGATCCGCAGTTGAAACGCGAAGGCGACGGTAAAACGCCGCGTGGCCGTCATCCTTTGCGTTACGGTTTTTATGATCCGACGGTTTTCGGCGACGAGCCTCGTGGCTTCGATTTTCCGTTTTTGCCCAAGCCTGAAAATTACCGCTGGATAGAAGATGTCGACAGCCCCTTCTATAATCAGCTGGTGTTCGAAACGGATGAAACACAAGCTTCACGCCGCGGCGAAAGATTGTTTGATCTGATCATACCTGTCGGCTGGAACGACGCACTGCCGGACGCTCGCGGCGGCTCAGCCATTTTCATGCACACGGCGCGGCCGGATTACAGCGGCACATCCGGCTGCGTGGTCGTGGCGCATGAGCATTTGATGGAACTGGCACGGCGTCTGCGCCCCGGCATGGTCGTTGACATCACGTCAATTGATGATCCGGTGACGCCGCTCGCACCATTTGTCAGCGCGCCGCCAAAATCCATTGAGAGCGTTACGTTTCACGGCATGAAACCTGGCCCTCGTCTGATTGTCACGGGTTCTGTCCATGGCAACGAGCCAGCCGGCCCTTATGCGATCGGCCGTTTGATCAGTGAGTTTCGTACAGGTCAAAGAGAACTGGAATGCGGCAAAGTTACTTTTGTGCCGGTGGTCAACGGGCTTGCCTTCCGCAAGAATACCCGTATCGGAGACCGCAATTTTAATCGCAATCTTGCGGAAAGTGCCATGCCGCAGGACAATGAAGATCGCGTGGCCAACATCATGTGCCCTCTGCTCCGTGCCCATGATGTGTTGATTGATTTGCATTCTTTCAGCTCGGAAGGCGAAGCTTTCGCACTGATAGGTCCACGGGATAATAACGGATCGCTTGAGCCTTTTGCCCATGAAGCGGCAGAGAATACACTGGCGAAAGCACTTGATCTTCCGCTGGTTGTGCATGGCTGGCTGCCTGCGCATGAAAAAGCACTAAAGCAAAAACGCGATGCAGGCGTAACCGAAGGCCTGTCGTCATTGCATGGGATAGGCACAACTGAGTTTATGCGCTTTGCCGGCGGCTATGGGGTTACCGTTGAATGCGGCCAGCATCTAGACCCGAAGGGGCCACAGGTTGGTTATGACTGCGTCGTCAATGGCATGGCGTCTCTTGGTCTGATTGCGGATGCGCGGCCACAAGCCCAAACACCACGTGTGCTGGAAATTTGCGATGCCATTCTCGCGGATCATGACGAGGATCATCTGGCAAAACAATTTGCCGCTGGCGAACCAGTGAACAAAGGTGAACTCATCGGAAGACGTGCCGATGGCAGCGAGATTTTGATGCCCTATGATGGGGCGATCATTTTCGCCGGGCTAACGGCGCCATTGCATAGCGAGCTTTGCTTCCTTTGCAAACCGAGCGAGCGCCTGCAAAACTAGCGGGATGATCGAGACGGGAGGTTCCGATCTGGCGTTCTGATTTTTGCGGGATTATGCGGCCATTCGTAAGTTGCAGTGCCTTGGGCAGACTCGGTCTACCCGGGGCAAACTGTTGAGGCTCTCCATCTAGCGCGGTGGACATTGACGTTTTAGCCCAGCCGCCGGAGCCGCGTCGCAGCAGCCTCTCCTGCACGGCCTGAAACATGGTTCTCACAGTCGGCTGGAGCCGAGACTACGGGCAAGCGAACCATTCATGTGGAGGTACCAAGGGTTCGCTAGCGGTTCGGACGATGGATCCATCGTTTCGCCGGCCAGCTCGACGAGTTCATAGATCGAGGTCGGCGCATCGTCAGTGATATTGACAACACGCCCGTCCATTGCCCCGGTCAGGGCGAGGGTCATGGCCGTGGCAATGTCGCGATGATGGATCATGCTCATCTTTTGAACCGGATACTATTTGGCATTGATCGCTGCCTCGGGCATCACCCTCCCGACCGGGGTGCGCGTTGTCCGTATTATAGACGTTGCTCGTACTCGACATGATGAAACGCGCTCCGGACGCATGAGCCTTCGTCGCGGCAATGAGGTTGCGCGTGCCTTCGAGGTTGCTCTTCCAGATCAGGTCGGTGTCGGGCGAGCGGAAAACTGCGGCGAAATGGATGATCGCCGAGACGTCCCGCACCGCCCGCACGAGCGACGCAGGGTCAAAGAGGTCGCCCTCCACGGCGGTCACGCCGGCAGGAAGGTTTCTGCCGCTGCGTACGAGCGCGCGACAATCCATGCCTGCCTCCGCGAGGCGCGATAGAAGCCGTGTTCCTACAAGGCCGGTCGCACCGGTCACAAGAATCGTCATGCTTCGCTTCCCTTTTGTGAAAAATTATCGAGCCGCTCGGTCGCCGTCCGGAGCACGCTGATGGCGGTAGCGATATACTTCCCCTTCCATTAAGCTTTCGCATGGTTGAAGAATTGTTCGTGGCCTGCGCCTTTGGTGATCCAGCTTTGGTGTTAGTGCAGGCTGACAGGGAGGACTGGCCAGCCAGCAACGCGTCACGCGTGGACATTCTCGGCGGCGGGATATGCATTGTTCCTTCAACCGGACTGTTTCGGATCGACAAGGCATGAACTCGGTATAGGGATTGCTTATGAGTAAGCGATCAGGCTTATCAAAAGACGCCAAACCTCCCTCAAAGGCCAAGCAATGATCTCAGGCGGAAAACGGTTGTTGTTGTAATCGGCGATGAACTGGCTGATGCCTATGATCAATATCGCCGCCCCGCTAAAACAAAAACAATGGGATAACACTCGCCGGGTGCTGTCAGGTTGTTTGCACAAAAATGGGGCTGCGGCATTGATGCTGGGGCTCTCGGCTTGAAGTTCGGATGAAAAATCCCCACGTGATTTATAAGTGAAATCAGCGCTTGCTGGTTCCACGGACAGGAACCGAAACGCAGAAAGGAGCGAGACGGTGCGTATGAAGCGACGGGCTGTCATCCTTCCGGTATACTGAGCGCAACAACGCGCCTGTTGCCGGATCGGATTCGGCCAAGGAGGTGCGTTATGAAGCGCATTTACATCCATAGGACTATGATATCCATGCTTGCGGCAGCATTGGTTGCCGCAAGCGGCACGGCTGCCAACACGCAGGAAATCGTCTGCGCAAAGCATGCTCTGATTGCCGAATATTTGAAGAATGAGTTCCAAGAACTTCAAGGGGCTTTCGGTCTGATTGGAGATAAAGCGATCCTTGAGCTGTTTCTTTCTCCCCATGGGGCCACATGGACCATCGTCATCACAGATGTCTCGGGCAAGAGCTGCATTCTTGCAGCTGGGAGTTCCTGGGAGCAAAGGCCTGGAACTTCTGGGTTGGAGACGTAAGGGTTGCCGCCAAATCCAATGGCAAGTTCGTTAGGGAGGTAGATGATTGATCTGTTTCAAAAACAGGTCCCGTCAGGCTATTTGAACGCATTGTTGATCGATATGGCGATCACTGACAGCAAAGACCTCGTCCATTGTCATTAAACTTTGCCTAACCGCTTCCGTCCTCGGTAGCTTGATCGTGAAGGCGGCGCCGTCATTGTTTGCAGCCGTGAGTACTCCGCTGGCACGCAGCATGATCCTTTGGCACAGGGAAAGGCCCAATCCCATGCCGCCGCTCTTGGTGGTGAAGAAGCGTTGAAACAGTTGCGAAAGGGTATCATCACCCAAACCGGGTCCGTTGTCCGATGCGCGAATGACGGATTCGTTTGGCTCCGCGCGCGTTTCAATCGTGATACGCTTGTTCATCTGCTCCGACAGGTGCAGCGCGTCAAGTGCATTGCGAAGGAGGTTGTAGATCACCTGCTCAAGTTCTGTTTTGTTGATGTTGGCAACAGGTGATGGCTCCGCAAGGTGCCGGGCGAGAGAGACACCGTGCCGTTCGATATCCAGGCACGGCGCAGCCGGGGCTGAAAATGTCGAAGCGAGCGAGCCACAATTATAGTGCGGGCCGTTCCAATGTGCGACAGAATCGAAAGCCCGCACCTCGATGAGGTTCGGGCCCAATTTAACAATTATATATGCGATTAAGCGTTGGGCAATACGAAAGCCGCCATGCTCTTGATTAGCAAAACGCCGACTGTAGCGCCTGCATCCTGAAGGCCGACTGTCTTTTCCTGAAAGGCTGCAGCCTTACCGTGCTGGGCGACCATCGATTTGGTTGCTTCGAGAGCATCTTCGGCGGCTTTGGATGCTGCTGAAAGCGCCTCAGCCAGTGAGGCGCCAGCAGCGGCCTGACTTTCGAGCGTGACTGCAATCGGGTCAAGCACGTCGAGAAGGGTCTTGTCTCCGACTTTCGCTTTGCCGCGTTCGGCAATGCCATCGCGATATGCCCGCCAGAAGGCAGCTATTTCCCCTGCGCCCAGTTCGCTCACGTCTTCGCAGGCTTTGCTCGCACGCAGAAAGCCGGTTGCGGTCAGCGTGCCCATTGTCGATGGCGCAACGCGGGCCATGGCGGCACCGGCGGTGCGAAGCAATTTTGCGATACCGGCAGCGTCGCCTTCAGCGTGGGCCACTTCGGCAGCGGCGGCAAAGGCCTTGCTCATGGTGATGCCGAGATCGCTGTCGCCGACCTTGCCGTCAAGTGCAATGAGGAACTCGCGCTGCTCGGCAAAGAGCTGCTTCCAGTTATCGAACAGATTGATCAGGTCTGATGCTGTAATGACGTTCATAACCTGACCTCAACCTGCAAAATGCTTGAAGAACGGCGTATTTGCCGAGGCGGCAATCAAAGGTTCCAGCTCTTCATCAAGATGCAGAACGGAAACCGAAGCACCAGCCATTTCCATCGAGGTGGCAAACTCGCCGATCCAGACGTGTTTGACCTTGACGTCACGTTCGCCAAAGAGCTGCGAAACACGACGGAACATGATGTAAAGTTCTTCGAGCGGCGTGCCGCCTAGACCGTTGACCAGAACAGCGACTTCATCGCCGTTTGCATACGCCTGTTCGGCGAAAATGCGCTCCATCAGCTCGTCGACAACGGCATCAGCGCTTGCCAGTTTTTTGCGGCTGATTCCCGGTTCGCCATGGATGCCCATGCCGATTTCCATTTCGTCTTCACCAATCGAGAAGGTTGCATGACCGATTTCCGGTACGACACAGCTCGAAAGGGCAACACCCATGGTGCGTGTGCGCAGACGTGCCTTGTCGGCGAGGCGCGTCACTTCGTCAAGCGACAGACGATTGGCAGCAGCTGCGCCGGCTGCCTTGTAGACAAAGAAGATACCGGCAACGCCGCGGCGCTTGTGTTCTTCCCCGACGACCGAGGACGCCACGTCGTCATTGCCGACCACCTGCTTGACCGCGATGCCATCGAGGTCGGCGAGTTCCGCAGCCATATCGAAATTGATAAGGTCGCCGCTGTAATTGCCGTAGATGTAAAGGACGCCGGCGCCCTGATCGATGGCTTTTGTCACTTGATACATCTGCTCCGAGCTTGGCGACTGGAAGACGCCGCCGACGGCTGCGCCATCGATCATGCCTTCGCCGATGTAGCCAAGAAACAGCGGCAGATGGCCGGAACCGCCGCCGGTTGCAATGCCAACCTTGCCGGATTTCGTGTTGGCCGTGACCATGCAACGCTTGTCATTATCGACATAGGTGAGTTCTGGATGCGCTCGATAGATGCCTTCAAGCATCTCATCCACGAAATTGACGGGATCGTTCAGGAATTTCTTCATGATTTCCTCTTGAGAGTATCGGGTTATTTCTTGCGTTGGCGGGTGACGAAGAAGGCAGCGGCCAGCAGGATGAAGCAGCCGACGACGAGACGCTGCCACGTACTGGGAATGCCGACGAGCACCAGAACACTGTTGATGACGACAATGAGCAGCACGCCAAGGAGAGTGCCGAACACGGTGCCGGTGCCGCCTGTGATACGCGCACCGCCGAGAACCACGGCTGCAATGACACTGATTTCGGTTCCGACAAAGTCGAACGGGCTGGACTGGCGGTTGGCGCAGACATGGATGATGCCTGCAAGTCCGGCCAGACCACCTGCATAGCCGAATAGGAAGATACGGATAGTGCGCAGATTATATCCGAGACGGCTGGCGATCTGGCTATTGCCACCCATCGCGAAAATGGCGCGTCCCATCAGTGTGCGGTTTAAAATCCACCATGTCAGAATGGCGGCAGCGGGTAGCACCAGGAAATAGAACGGCATGGTGATGGTGGCGCTCGTTGCAGATTTAAACTGGAACAGTGGCAGGCGACCGAAAGCGCCCATTGTCGGCGGCAGTGACATGATCCAGACCGTGCCGACAAAAGCCAGCAGGAAGCCGCGGAAAAGATACTGGGTGCCGATGGTGACGATCAGGGATGGCACGTCGAGATAATGCACCAGCAAACCATTGAGAACGCCAAGGAAAACGCCGCCCGCAATCGCCATCAAAATGATGACGATAATTGGCAGTTCCGGCATGTAGGCTTGCACCAGCAGAGTCAATGAATAGACCGTGCAGGCGGCAATCGCGGTGAACGAAACATCAATGCCGCCAGCAGCAAGAATGATGAAAACACCCAGTGCAAAGAGGCCCATCACAACACTGGCGCGACCAATATCGATCAGCGTCGACGCCTGTAGGAAGGCTGGGTTGGCGACGGAAACAAGCGTGCAGATCGCGACGAGCAGAAAGAATGTGATGGATTCCGGGTGTCTGCGAATGAACTCACCCGGCTTGAAGGCGTGGGCGCGGCCCAGATATTGATGATATTGCGGCGCACTCATTGGGCATATTCCTTCTGCGGCGACATCATGGCTTGATAGAGCTGGTCTTCGGTTGCCTGTGACGCATCGAACTCGGCAACAACGTTTTCCGAGTTCATGACGAGGATGCGGTCGGCATTCTGCAGGAGCTCGGGCAGATCATCGCTGACAATGATCAGCCCCATACCGGCTTCCGCCAAGGCTTGAATTGCGCGATAAATTGTATCCTTGGATCCCACGTCGACACCGACGGTCGGGCCATGCAGTACCAGCAGTTTCGGCCCGATGCTCAGCCAGCGGCCGATCAGAACGCGTTGCTGGTTTCCACCCGAAAGTGCGCCCACCGGCAGGTCGAGATTTGTTGTGTTGAGCCGCATTTCCTTCATCAGCGAAGTTGCGATGGTTCGCCCTTGCTTCTGATCGACAATGCCCAGGCTGTTGCTGAGTCTTCTGAAGATCAATGCGATTTCGTTCTCAAAAATCGACTTGTCGAGAAACAGGCCTTCCGCAAGTCGGTCTTCCGGAACATAGCCGATGCCCATCTCAATAGCGTCCGCCGGGCTTTTGACTGCAACTCTACGGCCCTCGAGGCTGATCGAGCCGGAATCTGCCGGAGAGACGCCGGTGATTGCCATGGCAAGTTCATTGCGCCCGGAGTCGGCAAGCCCCGTGATGCCGAGGATTTCACCCTTGCGCAGTGCAAATCCGACGTCTTTGAAGCCCCGTGCCGTTAGGTCTTCAAGTTTCAGCAGTTCTGCTTCGCCGGGCTTGGCCGTGCGATAGCGTTCGGCATCAATTGCTCTGCCGATCATCAGTTCGGAGAGTTGTTTCTTGGTGTAATTCTCGATTGGTCCCTGTGCCACGCACTGGCCATCGCGGAATACGACTGCGTTACCGCCGATGCGGTAGCATTCATCGAGCTTGTGCGTCACGAAAAGCACAGCAACGCGCTCAGTGCGCAGATGTTCGACGACTGCAATGAGATTGTCCACTTCGCGGCGTGTCAGCGATGTCGTCGGCTCATCCATGATGACAAGCTTGGCGCGTGTCGCGATGGCGCGCGAAATGGCAACGAGCTGGCGCACTGCAAGCGGGAGTTCGGATACGATGGTGTTCAGGAAAGCTTTGTCGGTTGGCAGACCAGCCGTGCTCAGCGCCCGTTCTGCCGTCTGACGGAGTTGCGAAAGCTTGACACTGCGAAACAATTTGCCATTGCCTTCAACGAGCTGCTCATTCAGCGCCACGTTTTCAACGACGGTCAGATTGGGAATGAGCGACAAGTCCTGGTAGACAGTCTCAATACCAGCGGCCAGAGACTGGATCGGGTTAAGCGATGTATAGGTTTTGCCGCCAAGAATAATCTCGCCTTCGCTTGGCGCGTGGGCGCCAGACATGATCTTGATGACGGTACTCTTGCCGCAGCCATTTTCGCCCAAGAGATGATAGGCCTTGCCAAGATCAATCGTCAGATCAATGCCACGCAACGCGTGGACGCCACCAAACCGCTTGTGGATGTTGCGCAGTTCGAGGAAACGTTCCGCCGACAGGTCGTTGTTCGCCCTATTGTTCGTCGTAGTCGACACGTTGAATTCCTTTGTTGCCGTACCAACACGCAACATTGCGATTGGCGCCAGCTGTCGGACCGGTTGGATTTTTATTTGCCGCGCATGTTTTCCGGAAACATTTCACCCTTTTCGGGATGCGCTCTAAATCGTGGGTTTGAAATGACAAATCAGCCCGGTTAAGGTACTTGGATGCTTTCCACGTTCAGAAAGCATCCAAGCTTTTGACGCCATGCTACGAGGCTGAACGATGTCCTCGCAGCATAGGCCGGCAGCCTGCGTGAGAACGCCTAGAAAAGATGCTTCTTGTAGGTGCTCTTATCCGCGACAACCATGCCATTACCGACCACAAGAAGGCCTTCGCCAGCACCCTTCTTCACGCTGACGCTGTTATAGCCCTCAACGCCAAGATCGGTGCCGTCCTTGACGTCCTGCTTTTTAAGCAGAAGCTTTGCGACTGCATTCATCGCCATGCCAGCTTTCTGCGGATCCCAGAAGCCGATGGCCGTGATGGCACCGGATTCCAGAAGATCGGCCGACGGATTTGGCAGGCCGGTGCCGACCAGGCAAACCTTACCACTCAGACCGGCTTCATCGATTGCACGGCCGACGCCGAGTACGTCGTTGCCGGCAGAAGTCTGGAAGCCCTTGAGGTCAGGATGCTTGCGCAGGATTTCCTTGGCCTTTTCATAGGTGCCATTGGCATCGTCGAAGGATTCGTTGTTTGGATCGACGAGCTGCATGTCAGCATATTTCTTGGCATTTTTTTC
This sequence comes from Phyllobacterium sp. MT110, assembly GCF_058792715.1. Classification (NCBI taxonomy): domain Bacteria; kingdom Pseudomonadati; phylum Pseudomonadota; class Alphaproteobacteria; order Hyphomicrobiales; family Phyllobacteriaceae; genus Phyllobacterium; species Phyllobacterium sp. MT110. The sequence continues at coordinate 350,613 of NZ_JBXAFE010000006.1, read as the reverse complement.
TGCCGAGCCAACCCACTGCATATGTGTGCGGCTGCCCAGCGAACCAACGAACGTTGTCCACTTGCCAGCCTTGCCCATGCACTCTGCAAGACGTTCGTTCAGCGCTGTGCCGTAATCAGCATTGTCGAAGGCTTCAACGTCGGCCATCGTGTTGATCTGGTTGTCGGCTTCATGAGTCACAACAACGATGCCGCGTTCGATGGCGCGCTTGAACGTACCTTCGAGAACAGCCGGGTCCATGGGAACGACCGCAAGCGCGTTGACGCCCTTGGCGACGAGGTCCTGCACGATCTGGAGCTGCTGCGCTGCGTCGGCCGTGGCAGGGCCGCTCTGCGTTGCAACCACGTCGGGATTTGCTTTCTGATAGGCTTCGACACCCGTATTCATGCGGTCAAACCATGGAATGCCGCTGATCTTGACGACCGTTGCGATAACAGGCTTTTCCTGCGCGACCAGTGTGCCAGCGCTGCCCGCGATCGTTGCTGCGCCAATGAGCGTGCCGGCGAGTAGTTTCTTCGTTATTGCTTTCATGATTTCCTCCACACTTACAGCCCCCAGTGTTATGTTCTGGTGCCTGAGGGTTGGGCACCGATGGTTCCCCTGTGGCAATTGCCGAGGGTGAAAAATCCTGCGATGTCGTATTTGGCGACAGCGAGGAAAGCGAGCAGCAGCAGGCCCCACGCGAAGTCGCGTACAAAATTGGAAAGGCCGCCGAAATTGAGCAGGCTGGACATGAGCTGCAATGCAATAGCGCTCAGCACCACGCAGATGACACGCCCATAACCACCTTCGGGCTTCACACCCGCCATGACGGCGATGAGAATTGCGACCAGAAGGTACGAGCTGCCATAGTCGAACTTTACGTTGACGTTGCGCGCAGCAATGATGATGCCTGCAAAGCCTGCCAGCAGGCCGCTGGTTGCATAGGTGGCAATCAGCACGCCGCTGCGTGGAAAGCCTGCAAAAACTGCGGCCTTCGGGTTCGTCCCCATCAGCATCAACCAGTAGCCGTAAGGCGTAAAGCGCACCACGGCTGCAATCAGCAATGCGACCGCTATGAAAATCAGGAAGCTGATCGGAACCGCGAGGAACATGTCGTTGCCGATACGTGATAGCAGATCCGGGCTACCCACCATGACCGCACGACCACTTGAAACCACGACAGCCAGCCCCATGAATGCCATCTGGGTGCCAAGGGTGCAGAGGATGGGCGTGATATTGAACCGCGCAATCAGGATTCCATTGATAAGTCCACCGGCAAGACCAATTGCCAGCGCCAGCCCCATAAATGCGAGGCTGAAGCCAAGCTGTTTCTCCGCACTGGAGATGAACATCGAGACGATGACTGCGGAGAGCACGCCAGCAAGGTTGGCCAGCGCAATGCCAGACAGGTCAATACCGCCATTGCCGGCGCACATCGCCAGCATCACACCGATGGCCAGAAGCCCGATTTCGGGAACCTGACCAGCCATGGACTGGAGATTGAACAGCGAAAGGAACGATCCTGCGGAAATATACGCGCCAAGGGCGAGCAATCCCAGATTGATGACAACAAGCATAGCAAGCTGGTTGCTTGTTTTCTGCATGGTCTCCTCCTACCATGTTTAGTAAACAAATATATTATTCACTAAATCATTGAACAGAAGATGGTGGGCTGTCAAGCCTGTTATCGTCGGATTTCGATTGCCTAACGCACGGATTTCCCCTAATCGTTTTAAATCACGGCGTTTATGTTTACTAAACGACTTGTCATTTTTCCCCTAATGCCGAATAGTCGCGCGGAGAATATGAAGAAGAAAAAGTCCTTTACAGTCAGGGATATTGCTGAGAATGCGGGCGTTTCCCCCGCTACCGTTTCGCTAGTTTTGAATGGCAAAGGTGAGATTTCAGGCGAGACGCGAGCGCGTGTTCTTGAGTCGGTTTCGAGGCTCAACTATGTGCCGCGCACTGCCAAAGCCGGCACAGGCGCAGGCGAGACGATCCGCTTTTTGAAGATCGCCAAGCATGGTGAAACGGTCAATCGTGATCATAGCGTGTTTGTTTCTGATTACATCGACGGTATGTCGTCCGAAGCGACCCGCCGCAACTATACGCTCGAGGTCGTCAGCTTTGAGGGGCAGCCTATCAGCGCGGTCGCTGAATCCCTGGCTGGCGCCCCGATCCGCGGGGTGATTGCGTTGGGAACCGAGTTGACAGCTGCAGATATCCACATGATTCAGGGATTGGGACTGCCGACTGTATTCATCGATACGTTTTATGAGGTCATAGAGGCCAATTTCGTCGACATGAACAATGAAGATGCCGTCTTCAAGGTCTTGTCTCGCTTCAAGCAACTTGGCTTTTCGCGCATTGGGTTCGTTGCCAGCCACACCGAGACGACGAATTTTAGCCTCCGTCGCGATGCATTTCTCAAAAATATGAAGCGTCTGGAACTGAGCGTCCAGGAACGCGATATTCTCTCGGTTGAATCGACCTATGAAGGCGCTTATCGTGATACATGCGCCCTGTTGCATTCGGGTCTGGATCTGGCGGAATGCTATTTCTGTACCAACGATATCATCGCCTATGGCTTCATCAAAGCGTTGAAGGGTAAAGGCATCCGGATTCCGGAAGATGTTTCGATCATCGGCTTTGATAATCTGCCCCAAAGTGCGACTATGGAGCCAATGCTAACGACGGTTGATGTGTCCAAGCGTAAGATCGGCAATCTTGCCGTGACGATACTTGATGATCTGATCAATAGTTCCGAGGTGCAGCCAGCAGTGAAGATATTGGTTGGAGCCAATCTCGTTGTCAGAGCCAGCGATTCTGATTTTGCAGCTTCAAAGATTTAACAAAGGTGTTGTCGTGTTGATTTCCACCAGGAACTGCCCCGGTATTTCCACCGAGATTTGACCTGCCTTTTACGTATGTTTCGGGTTTGGCGCCGTGGTCAAGTCCTGTTTTCTCCTTCGCTTTTTTCCGTTTTCAAGGACCGGCCGGTTGTCCGCGAATATGTTCATCCCTCGCGGACTATATGGCGAACCAATTCCTCGGGCGATGTCGCGGAAATCTCAATTGTGGGCAACAATCGGCACAGCTTCGATTCCAGACGGGCGCTCCCGCCACAGCTTTGCACTCTGCCATACTGAGCAAGGCGGTGCGCCGGCACTTCACGCCAACGGCTGGACAGCCAACGCGGCCTTCACGACACTGGGCCTGAGAGCCTCCACCAGCCTCAACCTGGGCGAACAAAACGTCTCTGCACGTGGCACGCTCGGCTGGCGGCCTGCCTATGGCGACACCACCCCGCTCGCAACCTAGGCTTTCTCGGCGGGCAATGCTTTTACAGTCGCCGGCGTTCCCATCGCACGCGACGCTGCCCTCGTTGAGGCTGGCCTTGATCTCAAGCTACCCCCGCAAGCAACCCTCGGTCTCTCTTATCAGGGGTGGATCGCCGCCGACGTCCGTCAGCATGGCTTCAAGGCAGATTTCAACGTGAGGTTCTAACAGATGATGCACAAAGAGGCTGAATAAACGTCCAACAGCTCCCTTGAATCAATCAGGCATCATCGTTCAAATCGTTGGTATGGGAACCGGTGCGGGCAACGCAACCAGCAATATGGCTTGAACGGCCCATCTCAGTCATTGGGCGCATTCGTCTTCCAAGCAATGTGCCAGCTTTCTGCAATGGCCCGCCATTGGGATGGCCGTGATTAGCCATTCTAGGTAGCAGTTTGAAACTGGGCGTCCGTGAATTCCGCCAACTAAGTCTATCATCCATCTACACGTGACGAGCATGGATCGGTTGTACTGAATGCGCGTCCGGTTGGGCGTGTTGGGACGGATTGCGGCTCGGCATCTTGGGAGTCGCCGGCTCTTATTATGTGATCGAGGATCTAGGTGAGGTTGCCCGCACATTCGGGCGGAGGGGCAGGACATCGTGAAATAACCCCGTACTCGCCCAGTTGCGCTCGGTGTAAAACGAGGGGGAAATGACTGCCATGGCCCTGTATAAAGCGACATGTGCATCGACAGCGCTTACAATGGCACTGCTTGCTGGAACAGCCTACGCCGGCAATACGACATATTCGGGCAACAGTTCTGCCGGCAATACCGCAATAGTCAACAATTCTGGCGATCTCACAACGTTTCAGGACACAAGCCAAGGCGGTACGGCTACCATTGCAAACCTTACTGGCGGCGAAACGGACTTCACCAATGACAGTACTGCCGAGAATGCAAATATTGCCAACCTTGGCGGGCTGGCACTCTTTTCCGGCGCCAGCAATGCGGGCAGCGCGACCATTACAAATGGCAATGGGGGACAGACCCTCTTCTTCGGTACGAGCGCGGCAGCCAATGCCTCCATTGTCAACAATGTCGATGGCCGCACTGATTTCTTCAGCAACAGCGTCGCTGGGCATGCCATCATAACCAACAATGGCGGTGCATTGTTATTCGGTGACACCAGCACAGCAGACAATGCTGTCATAACGAACACCGTTGGTGGTACAACCGCTTTCATCAATTCAAGTACTGCAGGCACTGCCAATATTTCCAACAACGGAGGAAATACCGAATTCGATGACACCAGCACCGCTGGTAGTGCGTCTCTGATCAACGCCAACAATGGACGAGTGACATTCTTCGACGCCAGTACTGCCGGCAATGCCACGATCACCAACAACAATACCGGTCTGACACTTATTCGCGGAACCAGCTCAGCTGGAAGCGCTGTCATCACCAACAACAGCGGTGGTCGAACGCTCTTTGATGACAGCGGATCGGCTGGCAACGCGACAATTACTTCCAACGCTGGCGGTCAAACCGTTTTCTTTACGAACAGCACCGGTGGCAATGCGCGGTTGATTGCCAACAGTACCGGGCTCGTCGATTTTTCCAATGGTCCTGCCACAAACACGGCCGGTTCTCTTGAAGGTAGTGGCCGATTCTTCCTTGGCGGGACTGCGTTAACAGTCGGCGCGAACAATCTATCGACGGACGTCTCCGGCATTATTCAGGATGGGGGTACCGGCGGCGGTACCGGAGCATCTCTGGTAAAGACGGGTACGGGCAAACTCACCCTGTCCGGAAACAATGCTTATACCGGGGGGACAACCGTTCAGGCAGGTATTCTTGCTGTCAACGGGACTCTGATCGGAACAGTTCAGGTGCTCAATAGCGGTACACTTTCCGGTACAGGAACAGTCGGAACCACAGCAATTGCCTCAGGTGGTGTGATTGCGCCCGGCAATTCGGTCGGCACGCTCAACATTGCTGGAGATGTAACCCTTGCCAACGGTTCGGTCTACAACGTGGAGATCACCTCAGCCGGCACTTCGGATCTCATCGCGGCAACGGGGATTGCAACGCTGCAGGGTGGAGCGGTTTCGGTTCGTGCGCTTGATCCCGCAACGAGCTATCACACAGGCCAGACCTATCGGATCCTCACCGCGCAAGGCGGCGTTGGCGGAACATTCGATCCTAATGTCTTGACCAATTCCGCCTTTCTAGATGCAACGCTCGCGAACACTGCAAAAGCTGTCGATCTCACTATAGCGGTCAAGCAATCCTCAACGACGGACGGAGGTCCATTCCCCATTGCGGCCACCACTCCGCATCAAATAGCAACTGCTGGTGCTCTTAACACTCTGCCGCAAAGCGGCAATGCACTTGCGCTGTACAATACACTGCTCGTCTTGGATGCAGCATCTGCACGGAAAGCCTTTGATGCGCTGTCCGGCGAAGTTTATGCCTCTGCAACAACCGTTCTTTTGGAAGATAGCCGCTTCATCCGAGATGCGGCAATCAATAGAATCCGTGGTTCTTTCAGCGGTGTCGCAGCGGTAGCGGTCCCGATTATGGCCTATGGTGATGACGGTCCCAAACTTGCACCCTCGGTGACGGATCAATTTGGCGTATGGGGCACAGGGTTCGGCAATTGGGGTTCAGGCGATAGCAACGGACACGCCGCGAGTCTTGAGAGCACGACCGGTGGCTTTCTGATCGGAGCAGATACCCAAATCGCTGACAACTGGCGCCTTGGTCTGCTTGCCGGGTATAGTCACACCTCCTTTAAAGTGGATGATCGAAATTCTTCAGGTGACAGCGACAATTATCACCTCGGCGTATATGGCGGCTCGCAATGGGGTAATCTTGGTTTTAGGGCAGGTGCGACCTATACGTGGCACGATATCAATATCCGCCGGTCGGTCGTTTTCCCCGGTTTCTCAGACGATACATCTGCCCAATACAATGCGCACACAGCACAGGTATTCGGTGAGCTCGGTTATCGAATTGATACCAATCGCGTTGCCTTTGAGCCTTTCGCCAATCTGGCCTATGTGAACTTCAAGCATGACGCCTTTGCTGAAACCGGCGGAGCAGCGGCTCTTATCGGCAGCAAGACGGATACGGATGTTACATTCACGACGCTGGGCGTCAGGGCCTCTTCGGACTTCATGTTGGGCAATGTAACAACGGCTGCGCGTGGCATGCTGGGTTGGCGTCATGCGTTCGGTGACACCGTATCCCATTCGAATCTTGCGTTTACCGGTAGCACTGCCTTTGATATTTCCGGCGTCGCCATTACCAAAGACGCGCTGGTGCTTGAAGCGGGTCTCGATTTCAAGCTTTCACCACAGGCAACGATTGGCATTTCTTATTCCGGACAGTTTGCCAGCAAGGCGCAGGACAATGCGTTCAAGGCGGATATTTCGTTCAAGTTCTGACAGGGTGATGTCCCGTTGTTTGAAGGGTTCGTGCTGACCGTTTCAGACGGTCTGGCCACCGATTGCTGCCCGTTCTGCCATGGCTTGCGATCGGTGATTACGCATTTGGTTGGCCGCATTGCCTCGTTGTTTGAAACGGGTGACAAAGGGTCGGCTCTTTTTAGGCGCTCACGCCAAGTTTCTATTATGTGGTCTCTTTTCAGTGATGCAGAATTCCAATATAGTTGTATGGAGCAACTATATTGGGTGACGCGGTATGACTGCTTACAACGATGAATCTCATATTGCCCGGATTCGCGATGCCTCTCGCCGACTTGTACGGGAGCTTGGCTTCCTGCGGCCAACACTGGCGGCAACTGATCTGCCGCCTTCTGCTGTGCATGCGTTGGTTGAAATCGGTGCACGCGGGTCCATGACGGCTTCCGATCTCAGTGCAGTCCTCATCCTGGAAAAATCCACGGTGAGCAGAATGGTACGCAAGCTGGTCAAAGCCGGTGAATTGGCAGAGGAAATCAGCAATGACGATGCGCGTGTAAAGCCCTTGTCGCTTACCCCGCAAGGGGTATCGACGCTGCAGCGGGTCGATGCGTTTGCACGGCATCAGGTGATGGAGGCGCTGACGAGGATGGGCGTCGAGGCGGGTCGTAACTTGCCGGAGAGCTTGGATTCCTATGCCTGCGCCCTGCAGGCCAGCCGAACAGAGAATAAAACTGGAGACAAGGAGCATGGCGTTGAATGATGTCGATCCGGTGATTCTGGCAGGACCCGTTCCACAATGGCGGCCGGGTGGCAAGCTGGCAGGCAAAGTATGTCTGGTCACGGGAGGTGCAACTGGCATCGGCCGCGCTACTGCGCTTCGAATGGCTCGCGAGGGTGCATCGGCGGTCGTCATAGCGGGTCGCAGGCAGGCTATCGGGCAAAACGTCGCTGCCGAACTTGAGACCATCGGCGCTGAGGCACTCTTTGTTGCTGCAGATGTTGCCTGCGAGGCAGAGGTAGAGCACCTGGTCGGAACGCTTCTGCAACGCTTCGGGAGGCTGGACGCGGTTTTCAACAATGCCGGGTTCCAGGAGAAGCGAGCTTCCCTGGCTGACCAGACGGATGCTGTCTATAGCCGGGTGTTTGACACCAATGTGCGGGCTATATTTCATTGTATGCGCCACCAAATACCCACGCTCCTGGCCTCTGGTGGCGGGACGATTGTCAACAACACAAGCGTGAGCGGACTACGTAATCCCAATCCTGGATTGTCGCTATATTCTGCGTCGAAAGCGGCCGCCATTTCCATGACGCGTTCGGCGGCCATGGAATATGCACCGCAGGGCGTGCGGATCAATGGCGTCGCTCCAGGGCGTGTGGTGACGGATATGATGCTGGCGTCGGGTATTGCGGACATGCGTCAGGTCGCGGCCAGCCTGCCCCTGCGGCGCATGGGCCATCCCGAGGAAGTTGCGGCGGCGGTTTGCTGGCTGCTGTCAAGTGAGGCTGATTATGTTGTCGGCCATATCCTCTGCACGGATGGCGGCTTTCTCGCGGGTTAAACCGGCTTCGCGTTTCCGCGGAGCCATGGTGAGGGCAGGGCACGCCAGGCGTTACGCCCTGCCGATCAAGTCAGGCTCACCAGGGTAGGGTGCGCGCGTCATTGATGAAGGTCCCGGTCTGACCATCGTCGGCAGTCGCAAGCTGCACGATGATCTCTGCGGCCTGCTCGACTGTCCGATAGCCTGTGTTGCCGTTGAAATCCGTCTTTGCGTATCCCGGATCCGCGCTGTTGACTCTGATGCCGGACGAAGCGAGGGCCTTGGAGAACGATACGGTCACTGCGTTGAGCGCTGTCTTCGAGCTGTTATAGCCAAGGCTGTTCACGCCATAAAATTCGCTCTGCGGGTCTGTCAGGGCACCGAGCGAACCGAGTTCGCTGCTGACATTGACCACACTGGCGGAACCTGCGGCCTTGAGCAGAGGCAGGAAGGTTTGAGTCATTCGAATGGGCCCGAAAACATTGATCTCGTATACGTTGCGGATATCGTCCAAGCTCTGAGCAGCCGGATCGACGAATGCTCCGGATATGCCCGCATTGTTGATGAGCACGTCGAGTTTGCCATCTTCCTGGCCTACGCGCGCCGCGGCGGCGTTCACGCTTATGTCGTCCTCGACGGCGATCTCGATGAAGCGAACGTGGTGGCCGAGTGCGCGCAAGGCTTTCGCCGCTGTTTCGCCGCGCCGGGCATCGCGCGCACCGAGCCAGACATGATAGCCCCGTTCGCCCAACTGGCGTGCCGTTTCATAGCCGATGCTCCTGTTGGCACCCGTGATCAACACATTCTTCGACATGATTGTTCTCCATTCTGATTGCCCACCCAATATGGGCGGTCGGCCTTCCAGCGGCGTGCCAAATTCTATTGAACTCTTGCCTAATCCTGCCGAAGGCCTTGCGCGTATCGGAGACTGGTGCGATCTAGAAAGTATGGAAAATGCAGGCGAGGAACTGAAGTTCCTGATAGAGAGGCACGCGCGCGGCGACAGTACGCTGACGGCTATCCCGCGTGTCGGTTTGCTGAGGGCAGAGCGGACGACTGGGCCGACTGCAGGTATGACGGAGCTCGTCACGTGCCTGGTGCTGCAGGGTGCCAAGGCGGTCACTTGCGGCGAGAACATATTGCAATACGGTGCGGGCAGCTACTTTGTCGCCTCGATTGAGATCCCTGTCATTGCCAGAATATCCGAAGCGAGCTGCGAGAAACCATTTCTCGGGGTCGGGCTCAGTTTTGACTCCCGTGGGATTAGCGACCTTCTGATCGACATGCCTGAGATGCGCGATCCGGATTTCCTGTGCGGCCTCGGCGTAAGCCCGACCGATCCGCAGCTCGACGAAGCCTTTCTGCGCATGTTGCGGCTTCTCGATAGGCCAAATGAAATTCCCGTCATGGCGCCTATGATCGAGCGGGAAATTCTGTTCCGCCTGTTGCAGGGACCGCAAGGAGCGAAGCTGCGGCAGATCGCTCAGGTTGATGGGCGTCAGTCCCAGGTTCGGCGGGCGCTCGCCTGGATTCGCGAGCACTTCACCAAACCGTTCAAAGTCGAGGATCTGGCGCGGATGACAGGAATGAGTGTCTCGGTGTTCCATCGTCATTTCAAGGCGGCAACCACAATGACACCGATCCAGTATCAGAAACGGTTCCGTTTGTACGAGGCGCGCCGTCAGTTGCTCGAGACCCCGGGCGACGCCGCTCGCATAGCCTTCGCCGTTGGCTATGAAAGCGCGTCCCAATTCAGCCGGGAATATGCGCGGCTATTCGGACTACCGCCGGCGCGCGATGCAAGCCGGCTTCGGGCGAAGACCATTGCCCATGTGACACCGGACGCTTCCGATGACGCCCAAACGAGCGTCGGGTCCGCACGCTAACCATCGACCCTCAAAGGGTTCATGGGTCGAACCCCATCACGGCTCTGGCCAGACGCTGTGCGGATGCGGCGTGAGTGCCGCATCTGCAACCATTGCAACCTTGTTGTGACTTCTGGTTGCTCCATCTGCTGCACAGCAACAAAGATTAGCTGCGGGGCTGGAGCAGTGCCAGCACGACTGTCGATGCGGCAAGGATGGCGGTGAGGGTCAGGGGCCCTGTAGCGCCATAGGTGTCCACGACATAGCCGCCGACAACCGCGCCAATCGTGATGGCGACCTGGAAAGAGGTGACCATCAGGCTGCCTGCTGCTTCCAGAGCGTCAGGCGCTGCGCGGGACAGGTTGGTCGGCAGCACCACGGGCGCCATACCGAAGGCGAGCCCCCACAAGGTGACGAAACCGAAGGCAACGCCGATGTGCACGCCCCACAATACCAAAGCGAGCGCTGCAAGCCCCATCAAGGCGGCGGTAGCCATGAGAGCCGTGTGGATATTGGCGTCGGCCATGCGGCCACCAACAACGTTGCCGATCACGGCGGCGATACCAAACCCGAGCAGCGCCAGGGCAATCGGCCCGGTTCCAAGGTGCGTAACCTGTTCGAGGAAGGGGCGCACATAGACCGAGCCGGCAAAATGCCCGGTCATGAGCAGAAGGATAGCCAGCATGCCGAGTTGAATGCCGCGCCGCCGTGTCAGCCGAAAGACGTCGGCGAGACTGTTGCTCGTGGTGGCAGGCAGGGTCGGCAGGCTGAGAAATTGCAACACCATGGCAACCGCGGCCAGCCCCGCTGTCATGGCCATGGCGCTGCGCCAGCCCACCCAGTCGCTGATCAATGCACCCATCGACGGTGCGGCAATGGTGGCGAGCGAGACGCCGAGAGTGACTATAGCCATGCCCCGGCCCGTGGCGTTGGCGCCAACCAGCCGCGCTACGACGGCAACGGAAAGTGCCCAGAAAGCGCTGAGGGCGATGCCCAGCCCGGCCCGACCCAGCAACAATAGCCAGAAATCGGTCGCGACCGCCGCAAGAATATTGGAACCGATTGCCAAGGCGCTGAGACCAACCAGCACTGTCTTGCGGTTCAATCGGCCGATGAGAACATTGCTCAACATGGCCGTGACGGCGCCGACGGAAGCGGTGGCAGTGACGACCTGTCCGGCCGTTCCTTCGCTGATACCGAGATCGCGCGCCATCGGCGTCAACAGGCCTGCCGGCAGAAATTCGGCTGACACCAGCGCAAAGCTGGCGGCCGCCATTGAAAGAACCGCGAACCAGGTGGCCGGGCTCCACGCGACTGGCGGAGCGGCATCAAGATCTATTGCGGTGCCTTCAAGCTGTAATGTTGTGTCTGTCATTGAAGTATCTCCAAGGTTTGGAGATCTTCATAGACGAGTCCTTTCGGATGATATGTATCCTAAAATCCGAAATGCATGTCCGTTCGTCCGGAAATGGTGCGACGCACAACGCCGGGCGAGACGCTGGTGATACGCTTGAACGCGCGTGCGAAGGATGCCTCGGACTCATAGCCCAAACGAGTCGCGACCTCGGCAACCGACATGCCGTTTTGCCCCAACAATTCGCGGGCAAGTTGCATACGAAGACGGGCGAGATAGCGTGCCGCGCCTTCCCCCAAAACAGCGCTGAAACGCTCGGCGAAAATCGAGCGCGATTGCCCTGCCAGGCCGGCGAGGCTTTCGAGGGTCCAGTTGTGGCCGGGGTCCCGGTGCATGGCCGCCAGAACGCGGCCGATATGGGGGTCGCGGATGGCGGCGAGCCAGCCGGTGGTCGGGGCTCCGGTGCAATTGACCCAGCAGCGGATGAGCCGGGCGGTCAGCAGGTCCGCCATCCGCGACAGGATGGTGGCGCTGCCCATCTGCGGCTGTGCGGCCTCGACCGTCATTGCCGCAAGCAAGGGACCGACGATCGGGTCATTACCGGCTACGTCGCAGCCCTTGATGATCGGCGGCATCAAAGTGATCAAGGGGTTGAGCGCACAGGCACCCAGGGCCATGGAGCCGCAGAAAAGGGTGCTGGTCGCCCCCGTTCCCTCCCGCACCACTTCGCTGACGTTGCTTCCCAGCTTGGTCACGTGGCAACCCTTGAGCGAGTCGCCCACGACGTCCGGCGCGCTGGCCAGCCGATGGGCGATGCCTTGCGGCAGCAGCACCAGGTCGCCATCGCGCAACTCCTGCCAGCCCTGCACTTCGGTATGGATCCAGCACGGACCCTGGCTGACAAAGTGAAAACGAAGCAGCTGTTGTTGCGGAAAGGCGATGCTCCATGGATGCCGGAGCTCGCAGCGGCCATAATTGACGCCACTCAAGCGAAAGTCCTGCAGGACTTCGCTTAGCGCATCCATCGGGATATGTGGCGGTGAAGATGGTCGGGACGAATTATCAGACATTTGTCTAATATATATGCCGAACGTCCGGCAGGCAAGTGGGGTGGTTGTCCTAAACAACCGCCTTTCCAGTCACTATTCACAGGGCAAGGTTTACCCATAGCCCTTGCCCTATTTCCAGCGCGTAAACTTGTCATGCAGACAATTGGATGCTTGCAGCGTATGCGGCTGCAGCGGTAGTGAGCACTCTCAAAACATGGGTAGCAACGTACACTCTCAAAAGGTGACAGATGCCTGAAGTAACGAGTCTGCTTGCATTCGGATTAATTGCCTTTGGTATGGTTTGTACCCCTGGCCCCAATATGATTTACCTCATATCCCGTTCAATCTGCCAGGGCCCGAAAGCGGGATTGATTTCCCTTGGGGGTGTAGCGCTGGGATTTGTTTTTTACATGCTTTCCGCTGCTCTTGGCATTACGGCACTCGTATTTGCGGTGCCGTTTGCCTACGAGGTTTTGAAATTTGGCGGAGCAATTTATCTCGGTTGGCTTGCTTGGAACGCCCTCAAGCCGGGTGGACGCTCGGCATTCGTTGTTCGAGAACTGCCAAAGGACACACCACAAAAACTGTTTGTCATGGGTTTTGTAACCAATCTCCTTAATCCCAAGGCAGCGGTTCTGTATCTGTCTCTCTTGCCGCAGTTCGTAAAGCCGGAGCTTGGAAGCGTGTTCTTGCAGTCAATCAGCTTCGGTTTTACACAAATTGCCATAAGCTTGACTGTCAATGCCGTGATCGCGGTCACTGCTGGCTCGATCGCAGCATTTCTTGCCAATCGTCCATTTTGGATGACGGTTCAGCGCTATCTTATGGGAACTGTTTTGGCTGGCCTGGCTATTCGAATGGCCACGGAAGCACAAAAATAGATCTGAAGGAACTGAACGCACAGATCCAATATTGCTTCAGATGTCTGCGGCAGAACACCTACCGGATTGCGGACAGCGTCGGTGAGAGGCAACTCCAGTGACCATCAGCACCGAGCTTTCTGACAACCGCGAGCAGAATTTTTTGCACCTCGATGACGGCCCGCGTCGGCGGATGGTCGGCCGGCATGTCGAGAACGAGGCGGCGGGTGAGACCGGGGCGGGTGAGAGCGATGGCGGACAGAGTTCCGTTTTCTTGCTCGGGATGGACCGCGCCGCGCCCGAGGATCTCAGTCCGAGACCCGCGCGAATTGCCGCCTTCGTGCTCGCCACACCTTCGATTTCGCGCACGATGTTAAGTTCCCGTCCGGAGATCAGAGCCTGCCGTTCAAGCAATATGCGGATCCCGTGGCGACGCATGGGCAGGATCAGCGGCAGGCCGAGGGCATGTTCCACTGTCACTTCCGCATCGGGCGTGAACTGCCCTGACGGGCCAACGATGTAGAGCGTTTCTTCGAAGAGAGGTAAGGATGTCTGCTTGGCGACACTGTCGAGGGTGACCGCAAGATCGTGGAACCGTTGCAAAGTCCCGCCACGAAGAAAAGCGGACGCGTCGGTTCCGCACGTTGGCAGCGCGCCCCCGGCAAATAGCAAAGCGCGTCTCAGCCGATCTCGTCACATATATGCGGCGTTGAGGTTCACCTGATCTGACATTTGCCTGCATGGCTTGTATCAAGGGGGTGCAAATGTCAAAATCGGACCACGAGAGAGAGTGCGCCGGAATGAACCAGGTGGAATTGAGCGATAACGTCTCGGCCGATGCGAGCGACCCCTACGCCCGCAGGACACAAACTTTTCCGCAGCTCGATAAGGGCATGATGGACCGCGTTTCCGCGTTCGGATCCGAGACCTCAGTCACCAAGGGCGCGGTTCTGTTCAGTCGCGGCGAACGCCAGACGGACTTCTTCCTGATAAAGTCTGGCTCCATCGAGATACTTGATCTTGGCGGCGATGGCTCAAGCCGCGTCCTGGCTCTGCAGGGAGAGCGGGAATTCACCGGAGAACTCGACCTGTTCAATAGTCGGGAGAATTTGGTGACGGCGAGGGCGGCTGAGGATTCGCATCTTGTCCGCGTTGAGCGGGATTCGTTCCTGCGGATGATGTCGGCGGAGCCGGATATCGGTGAAATCATTACCCGCGCACTTATTTTGCGCCGTGTCGGCTTTATCAAACACGGTCAGGCAGGCGTTGTGTTGATAGGGCCGAGCCACGCTGCTGACACGTTGAGATTGCAGCGCTTTCTGACGCGTAACGGTTATCCCCACCGATTGGTCGATTCCGACGTCGATCCCGAAGCGAAGGAAATGGTCACCGCGTTGAAAATCTGTGCGTTGTCGCTGCCTGTTATCGTTCCGCCAGGAAAAGCGGTCCTGCAGAATCCGACAACGGGCCAACTGGCGGATGTGCTGGGGCTGACAGAAATCATTGATCCGGCCGAAGTCTACGATGTCATGGTTGTCGGTGCCGGACCGGCCGGCCTCGCCTCGGCAGTCTACGCCGCATCGGAAGGATTGAAAACGATCGTGATCGAAGGGGTAGCCCCAGGCGGGCAAGCAGGAACAAGCTCGAAGATCGAGAATTATCTCGGATTCCCGACTGGTATATCCGGGCAGGCTCTGGCGGGCCGTGCACAGGTTCAGGCCCAGAAGTTCGGGGCGCGTCTGGCCATTTCCCGCATGGCTGTCTCCGTCGATTGCGACAGGTCGCCTTACCGCGTCCTGCTCGATGACGGACAAACCGTCTCAGCGCGGGCAATGGTCGTTGCCACCGGAGCCCGTTACCGCAAGCCGGACCTGTTGAACTACGAGCGGTTTGAAGGGCAGGGCATTCACTACGCGGCCACGGCAATGGAAGCGCAGTTGTGCCGGGAACAGGAGGTCATTGTTGTCGGCGGCGGCAATTCGGCCGGTCAGGCGGCGATGTTCCTGTCGCAATGGGTCAAACACCTGCACATTCTGGTCCGGGGGCCGGGTTTGAAGGAGACAATGTCGGACTATCTGATTCAACGCATCGAAAAATCACAGCGCATTTCACTGCACGCGCACACTGAAATCACCGCTATCGACGGTGACAGATACCTGAACACGGTGACCTGGACCAATCGTATGTCTGGACAGAGCGAAACCAAAAATATCTCGAATATCTTCATGATGATTGGAGCTGCCCCAAACACGGAATGGCTCAATGGCTGTGTTAAGCTGGACAAGTCCGGGTTTATTGAGACTGGACTCATGGCCGGGGTTTTGACCAGCGGCTCTCCCTTTGAAACCTCGGCTCCTGGCGTATTCGCCGTTGGCGATGTTCGCGCGGGATCGGTAAAACGGGTGGCGTCAGGGGTAGGGGAAGGATCAGTCGTGGTTCAAGCCATTCACCAGTATCTCAAGCAGGTTCCGGGCGCCAAAAATCGATAGGCAGAAATTCGCGATAAGCATATTGGCTTGGAACCGTTGGGTTCGCAGCAAATGATTGGCGCCATCTCGGCGTCAACCGCGCCGTGGAACTGCCGACGGGCCGTGCGCGCGCATAACGGCGATCCGCTGCTCGTGATCGTGGGTAGCGAGGCGGTCACATCGCGGATAGTGAGTGAAGCGTTCTATGGGGCTGCGTGACCTGAAAGAAATGATGGTTGCGCGTGGTATCTGGATGCTCTGTGTCAACGATGCCTGGCTATGTCGGGTCATTGCAACTGGCGTTGCAAAACTCGGCAAGGCACGCTCCTTCGACATGATTTTCGAAAATTCTTCTGCGCCGCGATCCGTTTTAATCCTTTGGGTCGTCCTTGGTATATCTGAAACAGAAGGAGATATGCCATGTCCGAAGAATCCGTCATTTTGATCAATCTGCTGAAGGTCAAACCCGGGAAGCAGGAGGCGCTGATAGCGCTCTTGAAGCAGAACATCGATACGGTGGTCCGCATGCTCCCCGGATGGAAAACAACCCGGCTGATCGCGGCAAAGGACGGCGCCGGCGTCGTCATTTACTCCGAGTGGGAGAACCCGGCAGCCGTCGAGGCGATGCGCAGCGATCCGCACATGCAAGCCTATTTCCCGAAGATCATCGAGTTGGCGAGCTTGGACTCGGTCATGGGCTCGGCGGTGTTGAGCGAAGTCCGGTGAGGGTGAACACACAAGTAAGTTTGCGCCACACAATTTACAAAGGAGAACCGCGATGGCCCGGATGGTCGTGATTTACCGGACACCCAAGGACGTAGAGGCATTTGATCGACATTACTTCGATATCCACGTGCCTCTCGCCAAGAAGATTCCGGGTCTCCGGAAATACGAGGTCAGCGACGGTCCCATCGCGACACCGCTGAGAACCCCTGATATCCATCGGATTGGAACCTTGTATTTCGACGACCTTGCGGCGATCGAAAGGGCGTTTGCAAGCGCGGAGGGACGGGCAGCCGGTGAGGATCGCCGGATTTTTGCGCCGGATGACTCGGGCGTTCAAATGTTCCTCTTTGACAACAGAGAGGTTTGAACCCAGCCGTGATATTGGTATCCAATCCCTGGCGGAACAGAGTGGAAGCACTATAGGTCTCGACACATGAATACGGACGAATTCGAGGATCGACTGAAAGCGCTGCGGCCACGGCTTCACCGTTACTGCGCGCGCATGACCGGTTCGAGTGTGGATGGTGAGGATGTGCTGCAAGATACCCTGATCAAAGCCCTGCGGGCGCGTGGGGAAGGCACTATTGTCGAAAATCTCGAAGCCTGGCTGTTCCGTATCGCCCACAATACGAGTTTGGATTTCCTGCGCCGGCGCTCCCGCAGCAACATTGTCTCGCTCACCGAAGATCTGGAAGATGCGACGATGCCCGAGGCGGATATCGTCGCGGTCGGCTTTCAAACGTTTCTGCGACTGCCCGAACTTCAGCGCTGCGCCGTGATTCTCAAGGACGTTCTTGGCCACTCGGTCGAAGAGATCGCGGCGATCGCCGGCAGCACACCGGCTGCGGCCAAATCGGCGCTGCAGCGCGGGCGTGTAGCGTTGCGGCAACTCGCGCAGGCGCCTGAAGATACCCGGCTGCCGCTGATGTCCGATCCGGACCGGCGGAAGATCACGGCTTACGTCCATCTGTTTCGAAGCGGCGATTTCGATGCAATCCGCGCCATGCTCGCCGATGACGTCAAGCTCGATCTGGTGAACCGGCTCGAATGGAAAGGGCGTGACAAGATTGGCCTTTATTTCACGCGCTATGCGGAAGAGACGAAATGGCGGTTTGCCTTCGGTGCGGTTGAAGGGCAGCCGGCCATGCTCGTCTTCGACGGCACCGGCCCGATGGACAGGCCTGCGCATTTTGTCCTGATCGGCTGGTCGGATAGCCGGATTATCGAGATCCGCGACTTCCTGTTCGCGCCCTATGTGCTCGAAGGCATAAATTGGGTGCAGTTGGGCTAAAAGGTTACGGTCGAGTTCCAACCCCACCCGGCGAAGCTACCAGCGATCCGGCCATTTGCTGCACGATCTCGTTCCGGCGGGTTTACTTCAGGCTGCCCAGAAATAGCGAACGATGTGAAAGAAAACCGGTGCGGCGAAAATCAAGCTGTCAGCCCGGTCGAGCATGCCGCCGTGCCCCTCGATCATGTGGCCCCAATCCTTGACGCCGCGGTCGCGCTTGATCGCCGAAGCAACCAGCCCGCCGAAAAAACCCATGATGCAGGCAAGTCCCGCCATGAGCCCGGCTTGCAGGACGCTGAAGGGTGTCAACCACGTCAGCGCTGCGCCGAGCAATGATGCGCTGACAATACCGCCGATCAGACCCTCCCAGGTTTTGGATGGCGAGATTTTCGGTGCAACCTTGTGTTTGCCGAAAAGCTTGCCGAACACATATTGCAGCACATCACTCCCCTGAACAGTCGCGATCAGGAATGCGATCAAAAGCAATCCCTTGCCCTGAAAACCGGGGATGGAAAGTGTGAGCAGGGCAGGCACATGGCTGATGCAATAGACCGACAGCATGATGCCCCATTGCTGTTCGCTGACGCGCTCGAGAAAGCGCTCCGTATCACCCGAAATTGCCGTCAAGGCCGGCATGGCAAGGAAGCAGTAGACCGGCACAAAGATGGAATAGAGCCCATACCATTCAATCCAGAGAAGGTAATATTGGACAGGAATGATGACGAGGAACATGCCGATGAGAATACGATGATCGCCGCGCCGCGTATGGGTGAGGGTCACATATTCGCGCAGCGAAGCAAAGGAGACAAAGGCGAACAGGAAAATGACACCATTTTTACCGAAGAGAAAAGCGACGGAAATGCCGCCGATCATGATCCACCACGCCTTTATGCGTGAATTGAGGTTCACGAGCGTTGATGGCAAGACCTCCGCCGTGCGCCGGCTTTTCCAGGTAAGCATTGTTGCAATGGCACTGGCGAGCGTGAGCACACCGAGCAGGCCGAGAAAGAGCCAGACCGTTTCAGCCATGATTGAGCGCTTTCTGATGTTCCGGCGAAAGATCGAGCAGAGATTGGCGCGCCCTTTGAAGAAACTCTTTCCGGTCTTCATTCGGTTCAAGTGCGATTGGCGAGCCAAAGACAACGCGGCACAGGAGAGGGACGGGCAGGAAGGTGCCCTTCGGCAGGACGCGTGACATATTCTCGATCCAGCAGGGAATAAGCTCCACATCCGGCCGGGCCACAGCAAGATTGTAGAGACCGGAGCGGAAGCGCAGCAACGGTTCCTCGGTCATGTTGCGGGTGCCTTCGGGAAAGACAATGAGTGAGCTTCCTTCCTGCAATGCATCGAGCATGACGACCATTGGATCCTCCGAGCGCTCGACCCAATTGCGGTCAACCAGCACGGTGTTCAGCAAGTCCTTGGCGAGAATGTTCCGCAATTTATTGCGCTTCCAATAATCGGCACCAGCAACGGCACGTGTGCGCTGCCGCTCGCGTGGCGGCAGGCTGGAGGAAAGCAGAATAAAATCGCCATGACTGCAATGGTTCGCAAAGAAAATGCGCTGCCGGTCCGAAGGCGCGCATCCCTGCCAGATCGGGCGCACGCCCGTAATGCCGCGAGCCAATCCGGCAAGCACCATGGCGGAAATTCGCCTTAACGTTTCTCTTGCATTCATATGCGCCCCCACAACCCATAGGTTGTAATTACAGCGAATAGAACAAGAAAAAATGCAAAAGCAAGATGCAGTTTCAACAAGAGGCAGTTTGTTACAGCCATGACGCGATGGCCGTTACCTTGGCGTGCAATCGGTGGGCGAGTGCAGAGGCCCGTTCATTCATGGTTGTTTCACCTCTTGCGCAAAAGACACCATGTCTTCTGCCAGATGAATGCGCCTGCCGCCGGCTTCGATTACGCTGATTGCTTCGGCTGCGGTTTTGACATCGCCATACTGCAAAAGCCAAACGCCAATTGCTGCCGCACTGCGCTGGAATCCAAGTGCACAGCAAACGAGAACGGGGCCCTTGTGCCGGGCACGTTCGATGGCGTCGGCCGCTTTGCGCAATTCGTCGTGTTGAGGCGAAACGAGATCAAGCACCGGGAACGACAGCCATGCAATCTCCACGCCGGAAGGCTTTGCCAGTTCGGCGGTCAGGTCAATCACGGTCATGAATTTCGACAGTTCAGATACCCGCGGCAGCCGCCCCAAATACACGTTCTTGCCGATCGCAACAGAGGGCGGGAGCTGGCGTGTCCAGATGCAGCTGTTGACAATGGCACCAAGGCGGCAAGGGGCCAGCAGCCATGTGCTGGCCAGGGAAAGCGTGCCGTCAGCGCACTTCTGAAAGGCGGTGGGGCCCGCACCGAAATAGCCGATTGATACGAGCAGGAGGGCCAGCGCCGGCCACAGGAAAAACAGGAATGCCGCCGATGTCGGCGTTTCGATGATTGTCGCAAGCAAGAAGATCAGACTGGCCATTGCATAATAGGTGCCAATGCGCCGTGCCTTGGGATCATCGGTTAAGCGGAATGCGGCCACGGGTGAGGGCATGTGTGCCGGGAAGAGCCAAAGAGTAAAAAGACCCAAAAGCAGACCAGTGGGGATGTCGATAAAATGATGCTGATAGGTCGTGAGAACGGAAATGCCGATCAATGCGCACCAGAGATGCCAGATCCAAAGAACAATACCCGACAGACGAACGCGCCAATGCGTCCAGATAATCACCAGGAGAGCGATGTGCAGGGAGGGCGCCTGGTTGAAGGGCTTGTCGAAGCCACCCAGCATATCGAACAGAAAGCCTGATGCGCCGCTGGTCGGCGGCTTGTGGAAGATGACGGTCAGGGGAAACGCGATGAAGCAGGTAACCGCGATGATCTGTGCGGTCAGGTAGCGTTTCGCCAGGCGATCGACCTCAGCGGTTGTATCGTTCAAGAACAAGGAAAGTCCGTAGAACAGGTTGATCGACCAATAGGGGAAAATGGTCCAGGCAATGAAAGGAATGGCTTGTTCCCAGGTAAAGGTAATATTCGGAACGTTCTCCCGCTGCGAGGCAAGCCAATTGGCTGTCCCATAGGTCGCGTAGAACAATGGTGCGAGGCAAATGAGCCAGATCAGTGCACGTTTCGCGACGGCCCGGTTCAAGCGCCATTGTCCAATCGGTGCGACGGTGTTTTCGGTCATGTGCGCTCAGCGATGGAAACAGTGAATATGCCCCATTCATCGACAAGCTGGTCGATCTTCCTGAAACCTGCTGCCGCAACCAGCTGATCCATTTCAGCCTGCGTCCGGCGGCGCATGACCCATGCTTCGCCGCCACGGTGCGAGGTGAGCGCACGTGCAATCATTTCCAGTTGCGGATGCCACGGCTGGTTGGTGTAGATCAGCAAACTGCCGGATTGCATCGACGTTGCAAGGCCGCCAAGCGAGCACTTGATAAGCGCGTTGTCGGGAAAGAGTTCGTAAAGGCCGGATACAATCGCAAGATCGGGCGCGGGTTGGATTGCAGCCAGTTCGGCAGCATCGAAAGCATCCGCCTGATGAAAGCTCGCTATATCCTGGATGCCTCTCTCGGCGATGGATTTGCGTCCGGCATCGACATTGATCGGCGCATAGTCCTGCAGCCGGACGCTTGTCGGCTTGACTGCGGATTTGGCAATCGCATCGAGGACATAACGGCCATGACCGGCGGCTATATCGAGAATATGTGTCGTGCGGCCGGCATTCTGCAGTCTTGTCAGGGCGAAGCCGATAAGCTCCTGCAGATGCAGCTTGCGCTGACGAATGCCCCGCCAGCCAATCGCATTCAGGAACTGCTTGTCGATGAGCCTGCCGCCCGGTCCCATTCCCCTCGGTTCGTTCTCATAGACATAGTCGAGGGTTGAGCCGGAGTCGAAACCGGTCTCGACGCCTGTTTTCAGTCCCTTCGAGAACAATGCACTGAAGCGGATGGACGAGCGGTAGATCGCCCAATAGAGACCTTTCAGGGAAAGCAGGTCGTGCGGGGATGACAGCCTGTCCTGTTCATCTCGGGTAAAGCCCGTTTGATGGGCGTTCGTTACATCCAGCGGCTCCGGTTCTGTGTCGAAGCACGCAAGAATGAACCGGCGCGCATGTGCTATGGCAATTGCGCGCTCCTTCTCGCCGAGAGTGTCATGGTAAAATCCCTTGAGCACGTGGCGCTCTTTGAGGGGGTGGGCCAGATTTTCATAGAAGCGATGCTGTGGCCCGTGCCGGACCACCCAGTCACTGCCGGAGATAAGCAACTGCGTCGGTATGATGATCGCGCGGGCATCCGCAACCACCCGTTCAGCGTTCGTATAAAGATCGAGCAGTATATTCGATGCGATGGCCCGCGTGACCAACGGGTCATTGTCGAACGACGCGATGCGCGCGGGATCATGGGTCAGAAACTTGGCCTTGACGTAGGAATTGACGAAGAATTGTCCTTTCAGTTTCTGCCAGAGCCAGATGCCTTCACGCGCGAATGGAACATAGAGTTTCACACTGAAAGCCGGAGAAGCCAGCACAAGCGCCCGGATACGCGGCGCATAGTCATGGACCCACGTTGCCGCGAGCACGGCACCCACCGACTGGGCGACAACCGCAATGTCCTCAATGGCAAAACCGCCGGTTTTGCATATGTGCTTTACGAAACTGCCGAGATCGCGCACCGATGCTGCAAAGGATGGTGAGTAGCCGCGTTCGCCCGGTGAACGGCCATGGCCGCGGGCATCCCAGGCATAGAATGTGAAATCGTCAAGGCCAAGTTCCTCAACCAGATGGGCAACGCGTCCACCATGTTCGTGACCACGATGCAGAAGAACAATTGCACCCCTCGGCTTTCCCGATCTGGCCGGCCATTTCCGATAGAAAAGTTCGGTCCCGTCGTCGGTGAGAAAGGTACTTTCCTCTACTGCATCTAATGCCGCAGGATTGGAGGATGGATCTATCGACATAGGCTTGCTCCGAAAGCAGAATTGATTTTCAGGAATTGGCGCGGCGTAGGCCCGCACGAACACGATTCACGGCGGTGACAACGGATAGCACAGCCATGAGGGGAAAAACCCAGCCGAACCATGAGGGCAGGATGATGCCACTACCGATAAGCGCGGCAATGATGCCGAGGGCCAATGCGCGGTCGCTCTTTCCGAACGGCCCGTCATAACCACGCCCGCCGCCGGTCATGACACCGAGCACGCCGGCATATTCGGCAATCATCGCTGTGACGGCAAAGGCAACCACCCCTGCAGTGGCAAACGGTGCAACAAAAGCGAATGGAAGGATCAAGGCCACATCCGAAACGATATCGCCAAGCTCGTTCAGATACGCGCCGAGTTTCGATGCCTGTTCGAATTCACGAGCCATCATTCCATCAATGGCATTGAGTGCCATACGAACAAAAAGCACCAACGGCAACAGCCAAAAAAGCAACGCATTCTGCGGGAAAAACGCAATCAACGCACCCGTTGCAACCGAGATGATTGTTGCGGCTATGGTCACCTGATTTGCGGTGGCGCCAGCGGAAACGAGTCCAGTGGCCAAGGGGCGGAGCAGGTTCTGAAAAGCTGGTTTGATGGAATAAAGCGTCGGCATGAAATCCCCCCATGGTTGTGCTTAATTTCACCACTCAACAGCTTGTAGCAGAAAATCCACTTCGGACTGGTTTCCCGCATGAGATATTTGTTTCGGAAATGAAATCACTTCCGAGTCTATCATAAAATCCGCTGATTTAACGTCGAGAGCGGGCGCCTTTTCTGTCGCGATGATGTTGCCGGCTTCCTTTTTGGCACATCGAGGCCGCTAGTGCGGGTTTCAGCACATTGTGCCTCTCATCCCAACGATTCAAAATCAGGCCTATTCTTCATTTTTTGTATTGATAATTGACATCCAAAACGTTTTGGAAAACTATACCGCACACTTCTGGGAGGGGGCATGTCCAATCTGAAACAACTTGCGCAATCGCTTGGCCTATCCATTACAACGGTATCGCGGGCGCTTGACGGTTATTCTGACGTCTCGGCCAAGACAAAGGCGCGCGTGCTCGAAGCTGTGGCTAAAACGGGATATCAGCCGAATGCTTCAGCGCGGCGTCTGCGGCGGCAACGCGCTGAACTTGTCGCAGTCACGCTTCCAACTGCCCCCGGTCATATCGGACCACCGCATTTCCTCGATATCCTTTCCGCATGTGCGGAGCATCTGGCCATTTCAGGCCTCAACCTTGTCATTGCACCTGTCCCGCGCGGGCAGAGTGAACTCGAAATGTGTCGGCGCTTCGTCGACGGACAGCGGGTTGATGCCATGCTGCTTGTACGTACCAGGCGCCATGATGAGCGCGTGGAATTGCTTCAGTCACGGGGTGTCCCGTTTGTTACGCACGGCCGGACGGAATCGGCGAAACCGCATGCGTTTCTTGACGGTGACGGCTTCTCCGGCTTTCGGGATGCCACACTGCGTTTCATTGCCGATGGCCATACGCATATCGGGCATGTGGCGGGGCCACAGGAATTTTCCTTCGCCCACCACCGGCGTTTGGGGTGGGAGGATGCCCTTCGCCGGGCCGGGCTTGCATCGGAACTCACGGCTGAAGGCGAACCCACCGAGCATGGCGGATATGCCGCTGCGAAGGCGCTGATGAGCGGTCCCGTCAAACCCACAGCCATTCTTTGCGCAACCGATGAAATGGCGGTCGGCGCATTGCGGGCATTGCGTGAAGTTGCGGGCGGCAACACCGTTTGTATTACCGGACATGACGACTTGCCTATGAGTGCGTTTACGGATCCGCCACTTTCGACCATGCGCGTGACCGGCGAAGACATTGGCGTTCGCATCGCTTCTCTGCTGTTGCGTGCCATCGATGGCGAGGCGCCGGAATCCCTCCAGGAAATACACCCCGTCGAATTCATACCGCGTGTCAGTCATTGCCGGTCGCAACGGCTGGCCGACAATGACGCAGGCATTCACGACTAATAATGGAGGAGAAGCAATGAAACGATCCCTGCTTATCGGGCTGCTCGCGGCCTCTGGCTTTTTGACTGCTACCGTCGCCAAGGCCGAAACAGTTTTTCTATCGACCCAGCTGCGTCCCATTGAAGAGGCAACGGCCGTGCGCAATGTGATCCTGAAGGGTCTGGCCGCCCCCGTGGAGTATGTCGTTGAAGAACCGCCACAATTTGCCGTGCGCATGGAAGCCGAGCGCCAGGCGGGAAAACATACAATCAGTCTTGTCGGCGCACTTCATGGCGAGTTGTCCCCCATTGCATCCAAGGACGGCTTTGTGCCACTTGACGATCTGGCTAAGCAACTTGCCGACAAGGGCATGCCAAAGGCACTTCTCGATCTTGGAAAACTCGGCAAGGACAAACAGCAATATATCCCGTGGATGCAGGCAACCTATGTGATGGCGGCCAACAAACAGGCACTCCAGTATTTGCCTGCGGGGGCTGACATCAACAAACTGACCTATGATCAGCTCATTGAATGGGGTCAGAAGATGCAAACCGAGACCGGACAACCGCGTATCGGCTTTCCCGCTGGACCCAAAGGTCTGATGGCGCGCTATTTCCAAGGATATTTCTATCCGTCCTTTACGGGCGGTGTTGTTCGCCCATTCAAATCCGCGGATGCGGCCAAGGGGTGGGAAAGCTTCAAAAAGCTCTGGGCCGTCGTCAATCCAAATTCCACCAACTACAATTTTATGCAGGAGCCCTTGCTTGCCGATGAAGTATGGGTTGCCTGGGATCATATCGCCCGGCTGAAAGAAGCCGTCGCGTCACAGCCGGACCAGTATGTGATCTTCCCTGCTCCGGCTGGCCCGAAGGGGCGCGGCTACATGCCGGTCGTGGCTGGCTTGGCAATCCCGCAAGGGGCACCTGATGAAACCGGAGCCAAAGGCGTCATCGAACATTTGGTCAAACCGGAAACGCAAATTCTCACGGCAAGGAATGTTGGCTTCTTTCCAACGGTCGACGCAAAACTTCCGGCGGATATTGAACCGGGCATTGCCATGCTGGCCGCCGGCGTGCAGGCAACGCAGCAGGCACCGGATGCTGTCATTTCACTGTTGCCGGTGGGTCTTGGGGATCGCGGCGGCGAGTTCAACAAAGTCTATATGGATGCATTCCAGCGGATCGTCATTCGCGGGGAACCGGTAACCGATGTCTTGAGCCAGCAAGCCGCGAGCCTGAGCAAACTGATCGGTGATACGGGCGCCCCTTGCTGGGCACCGGATGCACCAAGCCAAGGTTCCTGTCCTGTCGAATAATATCATTGGACGTGCACACTCCCCGAGAAATTGATCATGCAGAACGACAAGTCCTGGATTCCCTATGCGCTGATCGCGCCCTGCGTGATCTTTCTCGCGCTGCTCTTTCTTTTGCCGCTGGTCCAGACAATCTGGCTCGCGATTTCCGAAGGCGGCATGCCCTCCCTCGCCAATCTGCAAACCATGGCGGGGGATTTGAACTTTCGCTCGGCCATCCGCAACACGTTCCTGCTGACACTTGCGGTTGTACCGATCCAGATCATGATTGCCCTGGCAATGGGTTCCATGGTCGCCAAAGTTGGCGCCGGCCGCGAAACCATTCTCTGGATATGGACAATTCCACTTGGCATTTCCGATCTCGCGGCGGGCCTCGTCTGGCTGTCGATCCTGCAAAACAGTGGCTATCTGAACAGTATGCTGTTCACTCTTGGTCTCATGGAGCGGCCGGCCAACTGGCTGTCCTATCAGACGCCGATAGCCTTGTTTTTTGCTATTGCTGTCGCTGAAATCTGGCGTGGCACCGCCATTGTCATGGTCATCATTGTGGCAGGTCTCAATCAGGTGCCAAAGGAATTTGGCGAAGCGGCTGAAGTCTTCGGCGCAGGCCGCTGGACGCGGTTTTTCCGCATCACATTGCCCTTGATCAAACCGGCTCTCCAATCCGCATTGATCCTCAGGACAGTTCTCGCCTTCGAGGTTTTCGCCGTGGTCTATGCATTGGGTGGAAGCAATATGCCTGTGCTTGTTGGCGAAGCCTACACCTGGCAAAACCAGAACCAGAATTATGGCGTAGCCGCAGCCTATGCGGTGCTGATCATGATCATCTCGCTGGCTGCCACGTTTGTGTATCTCAAAGCCGTCAGGGTTGATCCGGAGCGCCTGCCATGAGCACCAGCTCCCAACCGTCAAGCTTTGGTTCGGCCCGGTCTGTTCTTCTTTGGAGCGGCATCGCGGTGCTTTGTGCCTGGGTTCTCGTCCCGATCTATCTGGTAGCACTTGGTGCCTTTGGCGGGCGAGGCGGGGTCTATCAATGGCCGAAAACCGTTTTCCCGGCCGGTGTTTCTTTCGAGCCGTTTCTACTCTTTTTGAAAACCGAAGGCGTGGCCGGCGCTTTCATGAACTCGCTTGGCGCAGCCGCGGTCACCGTTGTCCTGTCCGTTCTGATCGGCGCCCCAGCCGGTTATGCGCTCGCCCGCTACAACTTCAAGGGCAAGGAGAGCTTTCGTCTGCTCGTGCTTCTGACCCGGGCTTTTCCACTCGCCATCCTAGCCCTGCCGTTGACTGTCTCCTTCATTCGGATCGGCCTTTACGACACCATCATCGGTGTCGGGCTGGTGCACACGGTTTTGGCTCTGCCCTTTGCCGCTCTCGTCACGCAGGGCATTTTCATGGGTGTACCACGGGAACTCGAAGAGGCTGCATGGGTGTTCGGTTGTTCGCATCCCCAGGCCTTTTTCCGTATTGTCGCACCGCTGGCGCTGCCGGGACTTGCCGCAACGGCGGTCTTTGCCTTCGTCATTTCCTGGAACGAGGTCTTTGCCGCCTCCGTTTTGACAGTCCGGCACCGTACACTGACGGCCTATCTTCTGACTGTTCTCGCTGAAAGTCCGCTGCACTACCGCTTTGCCGGTGGCCTGCTGCTTATCCTTCCCTCCGTCATCTTCATATTCGCGGTCCGGCGCTACCTGTTCGCAATATGGGGTATTTCCAGCAAATAAGGGAGCGACCATCGTGGCCAATATCGTCATTGATCGCATTAAAAAGACCTTTGGTACATTCGAGGCATTGAAGGAAATATCGCTCGAAATACGCGACGGCGAGTTTGTTTCTCTGTTGGGACCGTCGGGTTGCGGCAAAACAACATTGCTGAGGATCATTGCCGGGCTCGAAACCGAAACATCCGGCAAACTTTTGATTGGCGGCACTCCCATCACTGGTTTGGCACCGAAGGATCGTGGTCTGGCTATGGTTTTCCAGAACTATGCGGTCTTCCCCCACATGACAGTGTTCGAGAATGTGGCCTTCGGTCTGCGCATGCAAAGGGCCGATGAACAGCGGGTGAAAAGACAGGTCGGCAAGGCTGCAGCGCTCCTGCATATCGAACCCTACCTTGATCGCTATCCGAACAAGCTTTCCGGCGGCCAGCGCCAGCGCGTCGCTGTTGCTCGGGCGCTGGCAGTCGAGCCGAAAGTGCTGCTGATGGATGAGCCGCTTTCAAACCTCGATGCTCTGCTTCGCCTTGAAATGCGCACGGAATTGAAAGCCGTTCTGCAGGCGTCGGGAACGACGACCATCTATGTGACCCACGACCAGACCGAGGCCATGGGCCTCTCCGATCGTATCGCCGTCATGTATAATGGCCGCATCGAGCAGGTCGGCGCGCCTGTCGATATTTACAGCCACCCGGCGAGCCGCTTCGTCGGCGGTTTCATGGGCAGCCCACCGATGAATTTTATCCGGCTGCCAGTCACGAATGGCACTGTAAAGCTCGGCAATACCAGCCATGCAGTGCCCGCTCATTCAGGCAGCGACATTGTGCTTGGTCTTCGCGGCGAAAATGTTTCGATCGCTCCGCTTGCTGAAGGTTTGCGCCTCGACGTGCGCGTGGCTGAACCAATGGGCTCGCATCTGCTCTTGACGGGTACCGTCGCGGAACAGCCCGTACGCGTGATCCTGCCGCCGAGCGAAACAGTCAGGGCCGGTGACGCGATTGGCCTCAAGCTCGATGCAGACCGTTTGACATGGCTTTCGCCTGAAACCGGTCTTTCCCTCAATCACCCCATTGCATAACTCCACCTTTGAACGGGAAGCCATGACTGATTATCTTGAAGACGCGCGCCAAATTCTGGCCGCCAATGATCGTGGCGGTTACACAGTGCCGACCGATCGGCTCTATCCATTCCAGTGGAACTGGGATTCCGCATTCGTCGCAATGGGTTTTGCGACCTATGATGTTCCGCGCGCCTATCGTGAACTTGAACGGTTGATCGAGGGCCAATGGGCCGACGGAATGATCCCGCATATCGTTTTCCACGCGCCAAGTGACACATATTTTCCGGGTCCGAATGTCTGGCGCACACGCCACGCCATTGCCACTTCAGGCATTACCCAGCCTCCTGTCTTCGGAATGGCGCTGAAAAAGGTCCATGATGCTGCAAAACGTCAGGGGCGAACGGGCACCGGAGAACGCAGCCGGTTCCTCTATGATGCGGCGCTGCGCTGGCACCGCTGGTGGTATCAAGCCCGCGATCCGGAGAGCACGGGACTGGTCGCGCTGCTGCATCCATGGGAAAGTGGCAGCGACAATTCACCAGCCTGGGATATCGCGCTGGCCCGCGTTCCCACAACGACGAAAACCGAAGTCATTCGCAAGGATACCGGCCATGTGGACGCTGCCATGCGGCCGCATGACGAGGATTATCGCCGCTTTATTCATCTGGTCGATACCTACGCCGCGTGCGAGTGGAATCCCGCGGAGCAATGGGCAGCCGCTCCCTTCAAAGTCGCAGAAATCCAGACGACGGCCATTCTTCTGGCATCCGGCGAAGCGCTGCTCGAACTCGCCCGCGAATTTGGCCGGGAGGCCGACGCGGAGGAGCTTGAGACAGTCAATGCTCGATCCCGCAAGGCGCTGCTGGCGCAATGGAGGCCGGAACTGCGGCGCTTCGTTTCGCGTGATCTGATTTCAGGCACTGATATTGAAGCGCCGACGCAGGCCTGTTTCTGTCCGCTCCTGGCGCTTGATCTGGAACAGGCCATGCTGGAAGCAGTAATCGCTGAAATGAACGCTTGGTCTGATGGACTGAAAGTGTTGTTCCCATCGACACAACCATCTTATTCCGGTTTCGAGGCAAAGCGCTATTGGCGCGGTCCGGTCTGGGCGGTCATCAACTGGCTGCTGATTGATGGTCTGCAACGCAACGGCAAAGATACAATGGCCGAGAAGTTGCGCCTTTCCACCGTAAGAGCCATCGAAGCAAATGGCTTTGCCGAGTATTTCGACCCCTTGACCGGTGAAGGTTGTGGCGGATTGGGTTTCTCCTGGACGGCGGCAGCCTATATCGAGATGAAGGTAGATAGCTCAATGAGGCGCGCGCGACCGGAACTTACAAGCTCATCGTAGTAATGCGCTTGGCGAAGCACCGTGCAGTGAAACGCGCCAATTTGGCTGTCCCCTTGCGTTGAGAACCACCGAAATCCTGATTGTCGGTACAATTCTCACAGGCAGATGCAACGTGAACTTGCCCGAAAAAGACTACGGCCAAATAGCTATCCCTACGCCCGGATGGCTGTAGATGAATTGCAGGCTCTTCTTTTTGTTCATCTGACTGCACAATAGAGGTTGGTCGAACCATGCGTTCCGCAGAGCTTCGCGAGGCGGGTGGTTGCAACTGGGGTGGAGTAACGATGATGGCGGATAATCGTCCCATAGCGGAAGGGGTGTTCAACACGAGCACCAGCCAGAATGCGATTCCGGGTTCCGCCTCGGGGCATTTGGCGCTCGTCCCAACGTGGCTTCCCCTGGAGGTTATGCCGAGCAGTTCGGCCGGGAGCGGCGGCGATGGCATCGCGATTGGCGTCATAAGCAGCACTCCTATGGCAATCTTCGCGCCCTCAAATGCCGCAATCGCAGGTCCGCACGCCGTGGTTGACGCACAGCAGGGCAACAATTCCTTGATGTATCAGCACTCCACCGAAATGGCTGGCATGGGCGGGAACGGGGGTAGCGGCAACGCTGCACTCAGCGGCGGCGGTGGGGACACTCTCCATCATGCCGGCAGTGGCGGCAACGGGATTTTCTACGGCGGTATGGTAAGTTCGGATGTCGGGAGTTTTGTCCCGGTCAATGTTGCCGTAGCCGGGGGGCCGGGTTCACACGCGATTGCCGATCAATCGAACAATTCGGCCATGCTGCAGGGTACCACCCAGATTGGCGGGATCGGCGGCTCGGGCGGTGATCACAATACAACGATCCATGATTCCCCGGGCGGGTCTGGAACTGCGCTCACCTATAGCGGCGATCTGTATGCGGGGCATGGCGGCAACGGCTATTTCATCGGTAGCATGATCGATCTGAACGTAGCCATTTTCTCGCCGATCAATATTGCGGTCGGTGCGGCAGGCGGCTCGGCTGAGGCCCATCAGACCAACAATGCAATCTTCGATCAGGGCGCCGTTCAGATCGCGGGCATTGGAGGCAATGGCGGCGGTTTCAATCTGAGTTCCGATACGATTTTCACCGGCAACCATTCATCGGGAAGTGGCGGGTCGGGCTTTTCGAACGGCAGTATGGTGGATGTGAACATAGGATACTTCCATCCGATCAACATCGCTGTACCCGCCGGTGGCACGGCCGATGCGCAACAACTTGATCACGTTCTTTACGATCAGCATGCGTTGCAAATGGCAGGCATCGGTGGTCATGGCGGCGACATCTCGCATGCCCATTCAGCGCTGGTAGACGACATTCTCTCGTTCATCCATGTGTGAACACATGATCCACCGGATATGGCCGCGGATCTGCGTCTCCCCTCGCAAACCAACCTCCACCCATTTCCCTCTCGAATGCAATGAAATGCCAGCAGTGCCGGCATTGCCTGAACGGGGCGCGCACCAGCACGCGGCTATAGCCGGTTGGGTGTTTTGGCGATTCGCCCCCTTATGCAGCCGTACCCTCCCCAAAAGAACGTCTCCGAATATCTAGCTAGCTCGCAATGTAAATGGCGAGCACTGTTCTCCGGCGATTATCTTGCTTGGCGATGACATCGCTGGGCACCAGGACGTGGGAGAAACACAGACTGTAAAGGGAGTAAAGTTATGCCTGTTCCACAATTATCTGACACGATCCAGCTCAATCATTCCAACGCAGGCGACGCAAGTGCC
The DNA here is from genome assembly GCF_058792715.1 of Phyllobacterium sp. MT110. Lineage (NCBI taxonomy): Bacteria > Pseudomonadati > Pseudomonadota > Alphaproteobacteria > Hyphomicrobiales > Phyllobacteriaceae > Phyllobacterium > Phyllobacterium sp. MT110. Next base: position 318,623 of record NZ_JBXAFE010000006.1, on the reverse strand, counting down.
GGTAACGGCGGCGACGGCTACAGCTACGGAGATATCAATTACAATCCCAGTGCATATGTCGCCAATTCACAGACGGTATATGGCGCCGATACGGATCTGCACAATGGCGATCACGTTTGGCAAACTGCAGATTGGGGCGCGGGGCCTGGTGGCCACGGTGGCTCAGCTGAAGCTGAGAACGGAACCCTTTCCTCCATCACGAACAATGGCGCTGGCGGCGCTGGCGGCGCTTCCACCTCGAACGGGAGCGAGACAAACGGCAGTGGTGGTGACATAGCCGCAGTTTCTGCAGCAACGACTGCTACCCAGAACACTCAATTCTTCGCAGATCAGCATGCCACTATTCTCGCCGGCGTCGGCGGCAATGGCGGTAACGGCAATATTGCACGCGGTGGCGATATCTCGGCTGCAGTGGTTCACACCGATCCCACAACGACGACTCAGTCCGTATCAAATACTCTCGATCATTTCGACCATAGTCACGTCGATCTTGATCTGAGCCATTTGATCTGACGCTTCCGGCCCGTGAGGATCGCCGGGTTCAAACCGACGATCCTCATCGACGGCCAGGTGTTTGCCTTGTCAGTACCGCGAAAACCGAGATCTGATAATGACAACGAATATCATACAATCCGAGCGCCAACCGACGCATCTGGTCGTGGCCCTTCGCGCCTGCGCAGGAGCCTTTGGTTTGGTTTTCATTTACAGTTGCGGTTACAATATCTTTCTACTCGCACCGTCGATCTATCTCCTCCAGATTTATGACCGCGTCCTGTCGAGCCGGAGCACCGACACGCTGCTGATGTTGACCCTTGTCATCGCTGTCGCGGTTGTTGTTGGATCGGTACTCGATATCGTGCGCCGTGCTGCGCTTACCCGTATCGGCAGTTGGCTCGATCATCGACTGCGGCCAGTTGTCCTTACCGCCGCATTCGAATATGCAGCCAGGGTCAATACGAATGTTGCCGCCGATTGCTATCGGGATCTTGCTTCGCTGCGCCAATTTCTCGATTCCCCGGCGAGCGCGCTGCTTTTTGACATCCCCTGGGCGCCCGTCTTCCTGCTTCTGCTTTTTCTCGTTCACCCGCTGCTTGGAGCAATTGGCCTCTTAAGCGCACTTGCGCTGCTGTTTCTTGCCCTTCTAACCGAGCTCGCCACGCATGAACCGCTGACCCACGCAAGCGCGGCACTGGCGCGGAGCTACTCCCGGTTCGGAATGGCGCTAAAATACATCCAGGTGGTCCGGGCAATGGGCATGCAGGACGGCGCCGCGCAGGTTGTCTACCGCGATGCGGAGTTTGCGAGAATAGCGCAGGACAACGCAATGCACCGGACCGAGATCATTCTTGGATTCTCGAAATCCATCCGCACGCTGACGCAAATTCTGGTGATGGGCGCCGCCACGTGGCTGGTGCTGGCGGAGAGCAGCAGCCCTGGCATTATTTTCGTTGCCAGCCTGTTGCTGGGCCGTGGGCTTACACCGATCGAGGGTGCGATCGGCGCTTGGCGTTCCTTTGCGTATGCGCGTAACGCTTTCAACCGTCTCAACAGGATGTTGGTTGCCGTCGCATCGGATGCCGGCTCGCGCATGGTGCCGGTGCCTGAATCCAGCAGCCTCGTGCTTCAGAACGTGAGCTTCGCCGTGCCGTATGCTGACCGGCACATATTGAATGATGTTTCATTGCGCCTCGCACCCGGCGATTGTGTGGCGCTCATCGGCTCATCGGGATCCGGCAAATCGACGCTTGGGCGGATCATGGCCGGCGTCCTGCAGCCAACGAGTGGAAGCGCTCTGCTTGGCGGCGTGGATATATCAGCGCTGCGTCTTTGCGGCGGTACACGCCATATCGGATACCTGCCGCAGGACATCGAATTGTTTGGCGGCGCGATCAAGGAAGTAATCGGCCGGCTTGATGGCGCGGATTCCGCCAAGGCAATCGAAGCGGCCAAGCTTGTCGGCCTGCATGAAGCCATCATGCGCTTGCCGCAGGGCTATGAGACCGACATCGGCGAGGGCGGCAGCTTGCTCCTGCGCGCACAACGACAGCAGCTCGGACTGGCGAGGGCGGCTTACGGCAATCCAGCCCTCGTTGTGCTTGACGATCCAAACTCAAGCCTGGACTATGATGGCGAGCGTGTCCTGTTCAATGCGATCCAACGCATGCGAGCCAAGCGGATGACGGTCGTCATCATCACGCACCGGTTGGGTGTTCTTCCAGTCACCAACAAAATTGCGATCATGCGAAACGGCACCATCGATGCTTTCGGAGACAGTGACGAAATTTACGACACGTACCTTCAGCCACCAGCGCGAACGGGGACATAGGAGGCAGCGAAATGGCCCTCGTTCAGTTCGATATACCGCTCAAGTTTTCAGGTGTGCTCAACACATTGCGCCATGCCATCGTCAAGTCGGATCAAAACAAGAAGCACTTCGTCTATGTGCCAATCGCGGGACCAACCAGCGGGGCGCTGGCACCTGCTTCCCCGATGCCAAGGCTTCGAAATGTCGCCTTGTTAGGCAACCTGCTGATTGGTGTCTTCATTATTGGGCTTGGCACCTGGTCGATCTTTGCGCCACTCAAAAGCGCGGCCATCGCCGCAGGTGTTGTCGAGCCTGAAACGAGCCGCAAGGTTATCCAACATCTGGAAGGCGGTATCGTGCGGCAAATCCTCGTCAAGAACGGCGACGCTGTGAAAGCTGGCCAGGTTCTCTTCCAGCTTGACGACACGAAATCACGCTCGGAGCGCGACAGTCTCCAGGGACAGCTCTGGGATGCCAAGGCAAGTCACGCGCGCCTCAGTGCAGAACAGAAGGGCAGTGACCGCGTTATGTACGGTGCGGATCTCGAAATCCTCAGAGTGACCAATCCGGCAATCAACGGCATTCTCGACGGTCAAGATCACATCTTCGAGACGCGCCGTCTGGTGATGAAATCCGAGATCGCCATCACGCAGAAGAAAATGGATCAGGTGCAGGAGGAAATTTCTGGTCTGATGGCGCAAAAAGCGGCGCTGACGCAGAGGGTGGAAATCGCGCGGCAAGAGCTTGATGCCGTCTCCCCGTTGGCGGCCAAGGGGCTTGAACGAAAGACCAGGCTTCTTGTTCTGGGACGGGAAATAGCGGATCTCGATGGCCAGCTCGGCGAAGTTATCGCCCAGATATCACGCGCATACCAGGTCATCAGTGAAAGCCAGGCCTATCTTGTGAAAATCGAAAGTGACCGGCTAAACGAAGTCGCTCAAGGCATTCGCGACACGGAAAGCCAGATATTGCAACTGAGCGAAAGATTGCGGGCAATCGACGATCAACTCACGCGGACCGCAATCAGAGCGCCCGAGGATGGGGTGGTCATTGACCTGCGCATCCATACCGCCGGCGGTATTATTGGCGCGGGCGAGCCGCTCGTCGATCTCGTGCCGCGCAACGGCAGTCTTATTGTGTCCGCGCATGTGCGGCCAGAAGATATCAACCGCGTGCATTCTGGCCTCGAAGCGCAGATTCATCTGCTTCCCTACAATCAACGTCGCGTGCCATTGCTGAAAGGCGTGGTCGTATACGTCTCCGCCGATCGTCTCGTCGATAAGCAAAGCGGCCAAGCTTACTACGCGGCGACAATTCGCGTGACCGACGAACGGCTGGCGAAGATGCGCGATGTTGCGCTGATTCCGGGCATGCCTGCGCAGGCGCTGATCGAAACCGGGGAGAGCAGTGTGGCGTTCTACGCGGTCAGGCCGCTCCTAGACAGCTTCACCCGCGCGTTTCGCGAAGATTGACCGACGGCAAGCGGAGCGATCCGGATGGTGTTGCGCGAAGAGATTGGTGATCCTTCTTGCATAGCGTCGCCGGGCATGTTCCGGACTATTGACTGCGCTTGAGGATTCTGAAGACGACGTCACTCAAAATAGTCCGGGAGCTACTGCGCGGGAATGTCTGACGTTACCCTTTGACCGAGCCGTGCGACCACTTCGGTTCTGTTCTGCACCTGCAATTTTCGCATGATGTGCTGCAAATGCATTTTCACCGTATGATCCGAAAGATTTAGTTTGCACGCAATGACTTTGTTGGGATGTCCGCATTGCAGTTCGGCAAGAACATCCGCTTCGCGCGGGGTAAAATCCGCAATCGACATATAGTGTGCGTTGTTCTCGATTATTCTGCGCGGCTTGTCCGGGGACTTGTTGCGCATCGCCGACGCGTTCGCGTGTGCGACAAACGGATGCGGATAGAAAACACCACCGGCAAGGATGAGCCGCATACCAGCAAGGGCGACGTCGATCGGAACTGAGGTTGTGAAGTAGCCGCGAATGCCCATCTCAAGTGCTTGAGAGGCGACCAACGTATCATCCATGTTGGAGAGAAGGGCGATCGAAGCCTCAGGAAACATGTCTCTAATTACGTCAAGATCGTAGCAGAGACTTGCGCTGTCGAGAGTTCTTCCAGCCATGTCCAGTGCAATGAGATGCACATCCATCCCGAGAGCACTATCGAGAGTCTTGACAGAGACCATGTCGATGAAGTCCCAGCCCGCAAGTTCATCCTGGAGGAGCCGGATGATCGTTGTGCGCACGAGTGTATGTTGTTCTATAACGATTACCGTCGGCGTATTGTGTGCCTTGCGGCGTTTTGTATCTTGACCGATGGACACGTGTTGCTCCCTATTTGGATGTATTCCAATCCATTTTAGCAGCGCATACTATTCCCGTTCTTCCTTCATGTCATGACTATAGGGGGATTAGCTACCACTCTACATCGATATACATCAATTGGTCTATATACGCTTTCCGTCCAACTCTCAGTATTCGGAGAACTTTGCTGGATACCGTCACCTCCATCCGAGCGCGGGCGCAACGTGCGTCAGGATTGCCTCGAGCACATGTACATTGTAATCGACGCCCAGCTGGTTTGGCACCGTTAACAGCAAAGTATCCGCCTCCACGATGGCCTCATCCTGCGCAAGCTGTTTCACAAGCGCTTCGGGCTCGGCTGCATAACTGCGGCCGAAAATGGCTCTGGTGTTTTCATCAATGTAACCAAGCGAGTCTCCCTCTTTGCTGCCATTTCCGAAATAGGCGCGATCGCGGTCATTCATCAATGCAAAGATGCTTCGGCTGACGGAAACACGCGGTGTCCAATTGTGGCCCGCTTCCTTCCAGGCGTTGCGATAAGCACGTATTTGCGCCGCTTGCTGAATATGGAACGGCTCACCGGACTCATCATTCTTAAGGGTGGAGCTTTGGAGATTCATACCTAGCTTGGCCGCCCAGACCGCCGTCGAATTCGAACCGGCGCCCCACCAGACACGCTTTCGCAGGCCTTCGGAATGCGGTTCGAGGCGCAGCATACCGGGCGGATTCGGAAACATTGGTCGCGGATTTGGTTCAGCAAACCCCTCACCCCCGAGCAGGCTCAGAAAAACCTCGGCGTGTTGACGCCCCATGTCAGCATCGGTGGCGCCATCGTTTGGCTGATAACCGAAATAACGCCAGCCGTCGATGACCTGTTCCGGGGAGCCCCGGCTCAGCCCAAGCTGCAGCCGGCCGTTCGAGATCAGGTCCGCCGCACCGGCATCTTCGGCCATATAGAACGGGTTCTCGTAGCGCATATCGATGACAGCGGTGCCGATTTCGATATTTTTGGTTTTCGCTCCAATTGCCGCCAATAGCGGGAAGGGGGAGGCCAATTGCCGGGCAAAGTGATGCACACGGAAATAGGCGCCATCCATGCCAAGCTCCTCGGCGGCGACAGATAAGTCGAGCGACTGAAGAAGAGCGTCTCCGGCTGAACGGGTTTGCGATTGGAGTGAAGGCGCCCAATGGCCGAACGAAAGAAAACCGATCTTCTTCATGATATCATCCCTGAAAAGGAGCAAACCCCGTCGCTCGCGGAGCGCTCAATATGGGGCCGGATACCAATGGTTGTAAGTGCGTTGAACACAGTGTTCGAAGAGTGGCACAAGAGGCGCGTGCATAGGTACAGTTTTCGCGCGGCAATGGATGGCAGACCACGCGGCAAGCAAGCTTGGTGTTCCGCTGTGTTACCCCATCGCTTTCGCGCGAACAGGCAATTTGGACATGATCACTTTCGTGGCGGGTTGCGGGACGTTTTTCTCCGCCAATTTTGACACGATCTCTTCCCGGATGGCGTCGGCATTCATTGTGGGGCCAATAATGACCCGCGAGATCAGCTGAGGAAACTCCAATCCAGTGATGTTCTCCGTTGGCCGATTTTTGAGTGGCAGTTTATAGATCGTTCTGTTGCTGACCTCGACAGCAGGGTTGTGTTTGATAAGCATGGGCGAAGGCCACAGAAGCGGGTTGGTCAAGACTCGCCATTCCCGCTCATCGCGAAGGCCAGGGTGTTTGGAACATACGGCCGCAAAAAGCAGCATCAAAAATATAATCTCGCGTAGCACGGGCCTGTTGGTCTGGGATATGAATTGCTGATTGTCCAATATGGACGCAGTGACGGTTTCAAACTCTCCAGCGAACTGCTGTCTTGTCCAGTACGCAACCGGGCTCGAATAGGCTTTCAGCGTCTGTGCTACCTGCATGAACGGCGAAGTGTCGACGACGACCGCGACACCGGTTGCATCCCCTTCAAAGGCTCGCCACAATGACAGGCGTCCGGTGTTGTTTTCGTTAGGATCGTGTTCGGCTACAGACAAGACATAGGACTCGTTTCTCAAACCCGGCAGCCAGTCCTGAAATTTCTTTACGCCTTCGTTCCAGACGCCCGGCGCACATCGATCAAGCGCGTCAGCGAGCGCAGCACTGCCTGAATGGTCGATCCAGTGCTGCAGTCTTTCCAAGCCGGTCTCGATGTCTTGGTGATCGTTCATATCCCGGGTGTTTCTGAACTCGATCTCTTCACTGTCAAGAATTTGGAGCAGATTTTTCGACGTGGTGTAATGGACGAACCGAGATTCCGGTTTGATTGCTGCACGGCTTTCAAAAGTGCTCGGCATGAAGATGCTGAGCATTTTGATAACGGCCGGATCCCAATTTTCCATAAATATTTCCCCTGGATTCGGCGCGAAACCGCCAACTCGCCTGCAACTCATCTGTACGTGTTTAGCGCGCATTCCCTTGAGGGAGAAGGTATTTCAAAGCCAGGCTGGGCTCTAAATCGTGTATAGTCGAGCATCGCGAAACAGGAGTATTGGCGGCCATAACGCCATGTCAAAAGCCCGACCTTGCATTGTGTATTCCCTCAACCTTGAGACAAGTGCGATTTTTTCAATGCGGATGTCGATTTGGCAAGAGCTGGATCGTTGTCTTGATAAGTGAGCCAGTTCAGCGGCAATGGTGCCCGCAGCTCGCCGAAGGAGGAATTGTCAAATGCGATTCATGTCAATCGTCACATCCGCCCACTCCCAACCTCCCACGCCGGAACTCATGGAGGCGATGAACAAGCTCGCCGACCGGGAGATCAAGGCTGGCCGCATGCTCGACATGGGCGGACTCACACCAGTCACCATGGGTGCGCAGGTTCGCATAGCAAACGGGCAGCTCAGCGTCATTGACGGCCCTTTTGTCGAAGCAAAGGAGGTCATCGGCGGCTATGCAATCATGGAGTTTGGCAACAAGGACGAGGCCGTAGCGTCGGCGGTCGAGTTCATGCAACTGCACAAGGACTTCATGCCGGGATGGGAAGGCACGTGCGAGGTTCGTGCGTTCGCCGGCCCTTGAGACAAAAACCGCTCATCCGGTCGGTGGCCGTGACGGCCGCCGACATTCATCGGGTGCTCTCGCCATCTGGCGGTGCGGGTAACCCCGACTGATCGCCAGCCTGGCGAGAATGCTGCGCGAACTGGCTTGCTCAAAGGAAATCCGTCAGGGGCCACACGTCGTTTGCGACCGTTGGCAACAGGTTTGCCTTTAGTTGCTGTGACGGATCGAGGCAATGTCGGCCGGCTTGACGTTCGTTTCCTGGCCACCCCATGTTGCCCGTGCCCAGTTGGCAAGATCCGCTACCTGCTGGTCCGTCAGCTGGTCCTTGAACGCTGGCATCGGCTGCATGCGTTCGAGACCCGGGAAACGTTGTGCGGGAATGCCATGCAGGACTGTGCGGACGAAATTGCGCGCGTCATTGATGCGCAGTGACGTGTTGGTGGCCAACGGAACCGCGACATGCGGAATACCTTCGCCCTGGGCGCCATGGCAGCCCGAGCAAAGGTTGAGATAAGTTCCCCGTGCCGACGCTGCAAGCTCGGGAGCCACATTGATCGGCTTGGGCGCTGGCGGCGGCGTGGATTGGTCCGGCACGGCATCGAGGTTGAACAGGTAGGCCGAGAGTGCCTGCATATCGTCGTCGGTCATGTACTGTGTCGAGAAATGGACAACCTCGAACATCTGGTTGGTCATCGCACCCCCGGCGAAAATGCCGGTCTTCATAAAGCTCGCCAGCAAGGGGACGTCAAATCCCATGCGTGTCAGCCCATCCTTCGTGATGTCGGGCGCTGAGACGCCTTCAATGATCGTTCCCTGCAGATACCGTGTCTGCTCCATGCCTTGCATCAGGTTGCGCGGTGTGTGGCACTCGCCGCAATGGGCGAGGGCATCGGCCAGGTATCGGCCTCTGTTCCATAATGCGGATCGGGCCGGATCATTTGCCGGCACCGCGCCGGGCAGGTTGACAAGATTCCAGAAGGTCAGCGTGCGGCGAATATTGAAGGGAAACGCCAGGTCGTTGTCTTGGTTTTTCACCGGCATGGGTTCGCGCGTCATCAGATAGCTGTAGACCGCATCGACGTCTTCCGCTCTCATCTGCCGGTAGGAGGCATAGGGCATTGCCGGATAGAGATGTTTCCCGTCCTTGCCGATACCATCGCGAACAGCACGTTGGAACTCATACCGGGTCCAATTGCCGATACCATTCTCCTTGTCGGACGAAATATTGCTGGAATAGATCGTGCCGAACGGCGTTTGCATCGGCAGCCCGCCGGCCCAGGCAGCCCCGCCCTTTGCCGTGTGGCAGGCATAGCAATCCGCGGCAACCGCGATATAGGCGCCGCGTTGCGCCAATACTTTCATCTGGTCCGCAGTCAGGGGCTGCTCGATGTCCTTGGCCACGGCGCTTTTCTCGAACAGACCGGCAAAAACGCTGCCCGCAACCAGACCGCCGCACACGATCAGTATCGCCATGATCCAGAGTAGCCTACGCAATCTCATGGACTACTCCCTCAGGTTTTCAAGAGGCCGGGTGTCTTCAGCACCAGGTCGCGCACGGCCTGGTGATAGCGGACGTAACCGGTACAGCGGCAGATATGATTATCAAGCGCTTCAGTGATGGCCTGCTCCAGATCGGCTCTGGCGATCGGCTTTCGTTTCAACTGGTCGATGAAAACGGTTGCACCGGTGACAAAACCCGGCGTGCAGTAACCGCATTGGAACGAAAAATTCTCGATGAAGGCCTGCTGAATTGGCGAGAGTTCGACAATGGCACCAGAGGCATCGCGCCTGGCGTGTCCCTCCACCGTGCGCACCTTTTTGTCCTTGAACCAATGCGCACCCGTAATACAGGTGCGCACCTCATCGAGTGTACCATCATCCCTTTCCACGATCACCGTGCAGGCATGGCAGATGCCTTGCCCGCAGCCCATGCGCGAACCCGTGAGATTGAGATACTCGTAGAGAAAATCCTGCATCATCATGCCCTCGGGCACGTCGACGGGATCGATCGCCTTGTCATTGACGGTCAGCGACAGCTTCTTTGTGGCCAGGGTCATGCCAGCGCTCCCCGTATCTTTTCCGGTGTAATCGGCAAATCGTAGAAGCGCTTGCCGATGGCGTGCGCCACCGCGTTGGCAAGCGCCGGCACCACCGCAATCATCACGACCTCGGCGATACCCTTGGGCGGGTCGGTCTCCGAAAGCGGCGCGAGGATTTCCGCAGTCTGGGTCCAGACTGCCACGTCTTTGGAACGAGGCAGCTCGTAGCGGTTCCAGTTCCAGGTGCCGTCGCCGGGACCGTCCTCGTACAGCGGCAGATACTCCTTCAGCGCATGGCCGATACCCATGGCGATGCCACCCTGGATTTGCCCGGAGACCAGTTCCGGGACGACCTGGGTTCCGCACTCCATGATCGAGTGGTGCGCAAGCAGCGTCACTTCGCCTGTCGCCGTATCGACGCTGATTTCGGCCAGTGTCGCCATCGGCGCATAATAGGTGACGCCGGCATTGTTGCGCTGGGTGGGCGGATAGTGAACCGCTGCCCGGTTGACGAACTGCCAGCCGTCCAGCGTCATGAGCGTTCTGGTTTCGGCGGAGGCGCCATCGCCATATTTCACCGCAAGCGCATCGATCGGAAGCCGCACCCGTCCTGCATTCGGGATGTCGAATTCGGCTTCCGTCCATTGCCAGCGGTTGAAGGTATGGACCGTCACGCCGGTGACGAGACCGAGCCGGTGCGCTTCGGCCGCAACCGCCTCGAAACTGAGCGGCGCCAGTCCGCCCGCGTTCACCTGGCCGTTTTCAAGCCGGATGTCCTCCCGCCGCACGGTGTAGGGGGTCATCGATCCGCCGCCAATGCCGCGCGACCACAGCGACTTGGCTGCCGGCCAAATGGCAAGGTCGACAAGCGCATGCGCCGCCTGCCGCGTGGCATGACCGAGATAATAGACGCTGTTGGTCGCGCTCATCGGCGAGGTGAAACTTGGCGTCCAGCGCGGGTTCTGGCTGTGCTTGTCTTCGTCTTCCTGAGACATGGTGTATGGCTCTTCGGAGGTTTCGAGCGGCATCTGCGGCCAGCGCACCTTGCCGAACTCCGTCTCGTCGGGGACGCGGCCGAGAATGTCGCCAACCATGATCGCCTGCGACGTGGTCGTGCCGGTTCCGATCTCATGTGCCACATGCGCGAACCTGATCCGGCCCGAGGCATCGAACTCAAGCGCAGCGAGTGCCGACTCCGCGCCCGTGCCGTAGTCCTTCTGCACGTGACCGTAACCAACGCCGTAGCGTTTGCCGGGATTGGCGGCATCGAACGCGGCCTTCTTCTCGGCGCGCTTTGTCCACAGCGGATGGTCGCGCGCCTTGAGCAGGATTTCCTCGTTGCGCAGTGCGCCCGCGGGGATCGCTCCTTGTGTATTCTTCATTCCGGACTTGAAAACATTCTTCAACCGGAGGTCGATCGCATCCATTTTCAGGATTTCGGCGACCTCATCGACCATCATCTCGGTCGCCGACATCGACTGGAGGGTGCCATAGCCTCGCGTCGAGCCCGCGTCGACAGCGCGCGAGGCAATGGCTGCGGCAGAAAAGTCGCTTTTCGGCAGATAGTAGATCGACTGCGCCGCCGTTGCCCCGACGAAGCCCACTGAAAACGAGAAGTTGGGGCGCCCGCCGCCGTCGTTCTTGAAATGGCCGGTCATGGCGCGGAACTGGCCGGTTTGACGGTCAACGACCAGCGTGTTGTCCATCCAGAACGCGTGCCGCTTCAGTCCCATCTGGAACTGTTCGTAGCGATCATTGGCAAGCCGTACCGGCCGGCCATCGCCGTAGAGGCCCGCCAGAACGCAGAAAAACGGAAAGATGGAATGATCCTTGGTGCCGTAGCCGACGGTATAGCCGACCTTGAGGTCGACCTCCTTGAGATGGAATTTCGATTTGGAGACGAGGCTTGCCGAGACCTCGGCCACCTCGTAAGGCGACTGCGTCGCCATCATGATGTGAAGGATACCGGTTGATGCATCGTACCAGACATTGCCGTTGTCCGCCTCCATGGCGGATGCGTCGACCGACTGGGAGAAGTATTTGTGTTTGAAGACCAGCAGGTCGTTGCCGGCGTCGCCGATTTCCTTCTCGATCTGCGCAGCGGCAGCCATGCCGCGTGCCATGGCATTGCCGTCGCCCGCTGCCGGCCACGCCGGTTCATCACCGGCAAAACCGCCATAGATCACAGCATCCTTCAGCGATGAGTATCGGTCATCCGCATCAGGCGTGCCGCCGTCGATGCGCACATAACGCGCCGCGCCATAGTGCGCCGGATGGCTGTAAGGCGCCTTGCCGCCATAGCGAACCACCGTATCGTCAAAGCGTATCAGCCGCTTGGCCGCGTCGTAGCGGACGAAGTCATGATAGACGAGAAGTGCGACCGGCTGCCCCAGCAGCCGGGCGGTTTGCCCTTTTGGCACGAAGAATACGTCACCATAAAAGCCGTCGCCCGGGATGGTGAGGTTGTCGGCAACGAGATCTTCGTGAAGAACGAGGCGGTCGGGTTTCAAGTCGTCGCCGAGAAGGCTCAGGTCGATGCCTTCGAATATGCGATCCGCTTTGGTCGCGTGCAGCATGAAGGCGTGCGCCTGCGCCTTCGGCCAGTTTTCAAGATCGCGGGCACGGTAATCGCGGGCGAAGGTCTTTTCGCCTGTGACCTTGGCGATGGCGTCGAGCCGGAATTTCGGCCGACCGTCGGCCTTTAGCCAGTCAGGCCCGGGTGAGGGGGGCGTTTGAATGAGTGCAGCCTGCGCCGGCGCTGAGAGAAAAGACACCTTGATGGCGATGCCTGCCGCGACGCTGCCTTTGATAAAGGTTCTACGCGAAACATTGGGCTTCATGTCTCCCCCTCCTCCAAACAATTGCAGGCAGTGTAGCGCGCAGCCTGACGTATAGATACAGCGGACGCAATTTCGGAGTCAAATAATACATGCAGTTGCTTCTGAAAGGAGGTTGCATGTGTTGCGATGGACTTGCAGCTTTCCCGTATATCAGGGCCGAATAGGATTGTGGTGCCGCGGGCAAACTTCAGATCATTTTGGGACAGCTTTCGGGGCGGTACTCATCCGGCAAAGTCGGTCGAGCGAGACCCGCCTGCTTCCTCCGCGCATGGACCGGATTGCAGATTTTCACCTGTGTGAAATCGGCGGAAATTAACCATCTGTTAACCATTCGCCGCCTATACCGCCGGAACGAAAAATTAACTTAGATGAACAAAGTGCTAACAGATTCTCAACCAATACGCCTCAAAGGCCGGTCGTTTCTTGCCCTTGTGCTTTCGCCCGAAGCGCCGATCGATCGTTGGCTGCTCCAACTGGACGACCTTGCATCACGTTCTGCGGGGTTCTTCCTGGGTAAACCGATTGTTCTCGACGTTGAGAACCTGCAAACCGACCGCGCTGGGCTGACGCTGCTGATCGAAGAGCTTGCCAAGCGCGGGGTATCGATCATGGGCATGGAAGGTGCCCGCCCGTCACTGCTTGCTCCCGGTATGCCACCGGCAATGCGGGGCGGGAAATCCGCGACGGATTTCCAGGCTCCCGCAGCAACGACGGCAATCGAACCACGCAGCGGAAACGCCAAGCCTCCTTTAACGTCGGCGAACGCTTCCAGTGGAGCTCAGGTCCGCGTGATGCCGTCGATTATCATCAAGGAGCCTGTGCGATCGGGGCAATCGGTGATTTTTCCGGAGGGCGATGTGACCATCATCGGATCGGTCGCCTCGGGCGCTGAAGTCGTCGCGGGTGGCTCTATCCATGTCTATGGCACGCTGCGAGGCAGAGCTATGGCCGGCTCGGCCGGCAACGCATCGGCGCGCATTTTTTGCCGCAAACTTGAAGCAGAACTGTTGGCCATAGATGGCCTTTACAAGACAGCCGAGGATTTGGAACCTCGGCTTCGCGGGAAAGCTGTACAGCTGTGGCTCGAGGGAGACACCATACTGGCAGAGGCATTTGGTTGAATCAGGGCTCGAGGAAGGTAGGAAAAAATATGGGAAAAGTGGTGGTAGTTACCTCGGGCAAAGGAGGCGTTGGTAAAACAACGTCAACCGCCGCACTTGGCGCGGCACTTGCTCAGCGCAATGAGAGGACGGTTGTCATCGATTTCGACGTGGGATTACGGAACCTCGATCTTGTTATGGGTGCAGAACGCCGTGTCGTCTTCGATCTGGTCAACGTCATCCAGGGCGACGCGAAATTGCCCCAGGCGCTCATTCGCGACAAGCGGCTCGATACACTCTTCCTGCTGCCTGCATCCCAAACCCGCGACAAGGACAATCTCACGGCTGAGGGTGTGGAAAAGGTCATCGAAGATTTGAAGAAATCCTTTGACTGGATCATTTGCGACAGCCCGGCAGGCATTGAACGCGGGGCGACGCTGGCGATGCGCCACGCCGACATTGCAGTCGTCGTCACGAACCCGGAAGTCTCCTCGGTTCGGGATTCAGACCGGATTATTGGCCTTCTCGACTCAAAGACGCTCAAGGCCGAACGCGGTGAGAGAATGGAAAAACATCTCCTTTTAACCCGCTATGATGCAAACCGGGCGGAACGCGGCGATATGTTGAAGGTGGAAGACGTTCTCGAAATTCTATCCATTCCGCTGCTTGGCATCATTCCCGAAAGCCAGGACGTCCTGCGCGCATCCAACATCGGTTCGCCGGTAACCCTGGCTGACAAGGATAGCGCACCGGCTTTGGCCTATATGGATGCCGCACGGCGCCTCGCCGGCGAAACGATCCCTGTCACCATTCCCAGTGAAAAGCGCGGTCTGTTGGGCAAAATATTCCGACGGAGGGCAGCATGAGCATTTTCCGTTTCTTCAATAAGCAAGCTTCGGCACCCAAGGCACGCGAGCGTCTGCAGATTCTGCTTGCCCATGAACGTGCATCGCACGGGCATTCCGACCTGGTCATTCTGTTAAGGGAAGAAATCCTGGCAGTCGTCACGCGGCACATACAAATCGATCGGGAAAAAGTTCGCGTGACAATGAACAGTGATGATCAGGTTTCGATGCTGGAGGTCGACATCGAGATTCCATTGAAAGCCGGAGTTCGGGCTGCTTGATGGATACATGAGAAGGGGTCGGGGCAAACGCCAAACCAGTGGATGAAGGAGACGAGTATGAACCGGTTTGCACTTCTTGAACGGCTGAAGGAGCTCCAGGGAATGCCAAAGTTCCAAAAGCGCGATATTTGCACGGTCAGTGCGTTTCTGCCAATCGATGCGCTAGCCAAACACGTGGCTCTTTGCGAACAGGCTGTTGGGATCGATCCTAAGCCTGGCAAAGCGCACGCTGCATCTTGATCGCAGCTTCGAAGGTTCTGTACAGATAGGCTGAGGGATCAACTCCGGGCATGGGCCGGCTCCGGTTCCTTGTGTTCCTCAGCCGCGCCTCATCGCTCCGTTTGGGGCGATGATCCGATCGCTGGCCTGTGCCCTTTTCCAGCAGGCTGTGCGCATCATCTGAACAGTGCGGATTCCAAGCCGCAACGTGACATTTTCATTTCTCATGATCTCATATTCAAATTGCAACAACTTTTGCGGGCGTTGCGCATAAAATGGCAGGCGCCGTCTTGACTCCATAGGTCATTGGCTATGAACTGCATTGTCTGACGTCTTACATAAGCATTGAAATGCAGGGGACCGACGTCGCATTCAGGAGGATGGCATGGGTTATATATTCAAGAGTCTGGCGGCCGGGATATTGGCACTTTCGTTCGCACCGGCAGCGCAAGCGGGAACAACGCTTGAGCGGGTAATGCAGAAAAAGGCCATGGTTGTTGCAACCAACAGCAGTTGGCCGCCGCAAAGTTATCTCGATGACAACAACGAAATGGTCGGTTTCGATATCGACATGTCCAAGGAGATCGGCAAGCGACTTGGCGTCGAAGTCTCCTTCCAGACCCCGGACTGGGCTACTCTGACGGGCGGTCGCTGGCAAGGGCGGTATGACGTGGGCGTCGGTTCCGTAACGCCGACAAAAGCCCGTGCGCAGGTTATCGATTTCGCATCGGTGTATTACTACAGCCCCTATGTCTACGTCGTCCATAAGGACAGCAAAGCCAAATCGAGCGCGGATTTGAACGGCAAGACCATCGGTGTCGAGACGGCAACGACGTCAGAAGATTTTATCCGTCGTCAGCTTGAGATCGATGCTCCGGGCCTGCCACCAGTCGAGTATAAAGTCGAACCAGGTGAAGTTCGTACCTTTGCCGATTCAATGCTGCCATTTGACGATCTTCGCCTTGGCGACGGGGTCCGTCTGGATGCGGTCATCGCCCCGGAGCAGACAGCACAGAACGCAATCAAGAACGGATATCCCGTCCGAATTCTTGATGGCGGCTATGCCTTCCGTGAACCGCTTGTCGTGATCGCCGAAAAAGGTGATCCCGAGTGGACCGCCAAGATCGGTGAAATCATCGGGGCCATGCGATCGGATGGCACGCTCACGGCGTTGACCACCAAATGGTACGGCAAGGACTATAGCACCAACTGACAAGGAAGAGCGCGGGCGCCGACGATTGTGGCAATACCCGCGCTCCATCCTCCTGGTATTCGATCCTTCAAACGCATTCCCCCCGCGAGCAAGCAATGAGTTACATTGATACGTTCTATCGACGGACAATTGCCGAAGACAGACGATTTCCGCTTCTGTCGGGCACTGTCGAGTGCGACACCTGCGTTATTGGCGGTGGTCTCGCCGGAATTACCACTGCTCTTCAGTTGGCACGGGCCGGCCAGACGGTCGTTGTGCTGGAGGCCGAGCGTATCGGCTGGGGAGCGTCCGGGCGAAACGGCGGCTTCGTCGGTTCGGGTTTTGCCAATGACGGCGATGCCATAGCCCGCATGGTTGGGCCTGAAAGCGCGCACAAGCTTCATGCCCTGTCCATTGAAGGCATGCGCTTTGTACGCGACACGATCAACGATCTGAACATTGCGTCGGCAGACCCTATCCACGGGATCATGTCTGTCTTGCGATATGACGATGGGGAGGCTCTGAAGGCCCGCGCTGCAGTCCTTCAACGGGATTTCGGCTATGGCGTGGACTATCTGAGCCGTGATGAAGTGCAGGCGAAACTCCGGTCCAAGCGCTATTTCCAGGCATTGCGCGATCCGCAAGCCTTTCACATGCATCCGTTGAATTATTTGCGCGGCGTTGCCGCGGAGATTGAGCGGTTGGGCGGAAAGATCTTCGAAGCGAGCCCCGCGATTGCCAACGACTTTTCCCAACCTGAAAAGATTGTTCACACCGACACGGGAAAGGTCAAGGCGCGTTGCATCGTGGTGACGACGGGCGGCTACACCACCGGTTTCCTGCCAAAACTGAAGCGAAGCTTTCTGCCGATCGCGACCTACGTGATGCTTTCCGAAGAAGCTCCCGAACTGATCCGGCAGGCCGTCGATACGTCGCACGCCGTGGGTGACAACCGCAGGGCAGGGGACTATTACCGGGTCGTCGAGGGGGGCAAGCGCCTGCTATGGGGCGGCCGGATTACCACAAGGGCAGCGTCACCGGCTGCGCTTGCCGCCGAGCTGCGGCGGGAAATGGTAAGCACATATCCTCAACTTGCCGATCTTAAGATCGAAACATCCTGGTCTGGATTGATGTCCTATGCCAGGCACCTCATGCCGCAGATCGGGCAACTGCAGTCGAACGTCTGGTATTGCACCGCATTTGGTGGACATGGTTTGAACACGACCGCCATTGGCGGCAAGCTCGTGGCCGAGGCCATCCTGGGACAATCCGACCGATACAATCTGTTCAAGCCGTTCGGCCTTGTCTGGGCTGGAGGCTTGGCCGGGCTGACGGTGGCGCAACTCACTTACTGGAAACTACAGGCTCAGGATTGGTGGCGAGAACGATCGTCCGTCTGACTATGGGGATCAAAATGATTGCAACTCTCGTTCTTTCCTACCCAAAGACAACACGACGCATCGCAGCCGTCATCGCTGTCGTGTTTGTTGCGGCCATGCTCTACTGGATGGGCGTGGGCGGAAACTGGATTACGACCCTGTTTCCTTCATTGGCGCCGGGAATTGCAGCCTCGCCCGAGATAACACGCGCCTTAGCGGCGATCTGCTTCGCCTTGCTGATTGCAGTTAACTGGAAGCTCCTGGGGCTTCTGCCCAGGACGTACCAGATCGGCGCCGTATGGGCGGAACTGTTCGGCCTGCTGTTGCTGTTCTTCTATTCATTCGATCTCAGTTTCACATTCATTGCAAAGAAGATTGGCTTCCTCATAACGCAAGGCGTCGTCACGACCCTTTATATATCGGTGATCTCAATTTTCATTGCCACGGTCATTGCGCTGATTGGCGCAATCGCCAAGCTCTCCAAGAACGGTGTCATCTACGGACTTGCGAGTTTCTACACATCGCTGTTCCGCGGTCTGCCGCTGCTCATGCAGATTTACATCATCTATCTGGGCTTGCCGCAGGTGGGCTATGTGATCGGTGCGATCCCGGCCGGCATTCTGGCGCTGTCGCTTTGTTATGGCGCCTATATGACCGAGATTTTCCGGGCCGGCATTGAAAGCATACCGCGCGGCCAGAGTGAGGGCGCAACAGCGCTCGGTCTGCGGCCCAATCATACGATGTTTCTGGTTGTCCTCCCGCAGGCCATGCGCGTCATCATTCCGCCGACCGGCAATCAATTCATCGCCATGCTCAAGGATTCCTCACTGGTATCGGTCGTGGGCGTCTGGGAGATCATGTATCTGGCGCGCACGATGGGCCAGAAAGAATTCAGGCACATCGAAATGCTCATCACGGCATCAATGATCTACTGGCTCCTGTCCATCGGCCTCGAGATTGTGCAGGCCCGCATTGAAGAGCGGTTCGGCCGGTCGTTGAAACGCTAATGCTCGCTCCAAGGGAAACGCCATGACAACATCCGCCGCTTCATCGGTCGAAATTGAACTGAACAGCGTCCATAAGTGGTTTGGGAGCTTCCATGCATTGGACGACATCAACCTTGTGATCGCTCCCAGGGAAAAGGTGGTGATCTGCGGACCGTCCGGTTCAGGTAAATCCACCCTGATACGCTGTATCAACCGGCTCGAGGCCCATCAGGAAGGCAAGATCGTCGTGGGCGGGATTGAGTTGACCGCTGATGAAGACCGGATCGATGAAGTGCGGCGGGAAGTCGGCATGGTGTTCCAGCATTTCAATCTGTTTCCTCACCTGACCATATTGCAGAACTGCATTTTGGCGCCCATGTGGGTGCGGAAAACGCCAAAGAAAAGAGCCGTCGAGATCGCCATGCATTATCTTGAGCGTGTGCGCATCCCCGAGCAGGCCAACAAATATCCGATCCAGCTTTCCGGCGGCCAGCAGCAACGCGTCGCCATCGCCCGCGCTCTTTGCATGAATCCGAAGATCATGCTGTTTGACGAGCCGACATCGGCGCTTGATCCGGAGATGGTCAAGGAAGTGCTCGACACGATGGTGTCTCTGGCCAAAGAGGGGATGACCAT
This sequence comes from Phyllobacterium sp. MT110, assembly GCF_058792715.1. Lineage (NCBI taxonomy): Bacteria > Pseudomonadati > Pseudomonadota > Alphaproteobacteria > Hyphomicrobiales > Phyllobacteriaceae > Phyllobacterium > Phyllobacterium sp. MT110. The sequence goes on along the minus strand of NZ_JBXAFE010000006.1, from coordinate 299,432 downwards.
GATTTGCGTCACCCACGAGATGGGCTTTGCAAAACAGGTTGCCGATCGCGTCATTTTCATGGATCGCGGCAAGATCGTCGAGGAAGGCAAGCCGAATGACTTTTTCGACAATCCGCAGAATGAGCGCAGCCGGCATTTCTTGAGCCAAATACTGCATTGACCGGCATGGCCAAATGCGTCGGCGACCGGACGCTGCTATCGCAGCGTTACCTGCGCGCCAGACTGAATGAAAAATGACTGCCCTTGTGGTAGTCCAGGGCATAGACCACCGGCGTTCCCGCTGCATTGAAACAGGTTTCAGTGATCAGCAGCGCGGGGCCAAAATTGCGCAGATCATTCCGATCCACGACATCCTGCGGTAGCATCACGGCGGAAACGGACGCGGCCGACATGCGAGGCCTTTGCTTGTACTGGTCCAGCAAGGCCAATAGTGAGCCGCTCCAGTCGATGTCATAAAGGCGGGCGGTTATGATGCTGCGCGGCACGTAATCCACGCAATACATTATCGGATCGTCATGCTCCAACCGCAATCGTTCGAGCCGGATCACGCGCGCGCCTTCGTCGAGGTTCAGTTGCTTTGCCAGGGCCGGATCCGGTGCTTCTTCGGAGATGGACAAGACCTTGTTGACGGTGTTGTAGCCGTAGTGTCCGGTCATTTCCGTCACACTTTCGAAGACCGTTATGGGACGGTCGATCTGGATGGCGGAAATTGCCGAGACAAATCGGCCGCGCCCGTGTTCGACGTAGATCAATCCGTCCTGTTCCAGCAGTTTCAACGCTTCCCTCAATGCCGGCCGGGAGATTTTGAAACGCGCCGTCAGTTGCGCTTCCGTCGGGAGTTTATCGCCGGGCCGGAGGGCCTGCTCGCGAATGAGGTCTGCAATTCTTTCGCGAAGTTGAATGACCAATGTTCGCATATCGCGAAGGGGCTCGTCCACGGATCACCTCGTCAGCAAGTGGTTTTGATCCTCCTTGTCTGACAAATATGATCCGGTCAAGAAGGCTTTTGCTGAACTTATCATTTAAATCGCTCTCTTTCATATGGGCATTATTGACAATGATGTCAGTTGTCTTACAACTAAGAATGTATCTCCGATTGAGAACAATCCACACTTCTCTGCCAGAAAGACCAACATGCTGAATTTTGATGAACAGCGATATCTTCGCATCCAAACCGGCGCGCTCGCGCTGGAAAACCGCCTTGATCAGGTCATAGGAAGCTGTTTGGCTCGCGGAGCTGAAAACATATTTTTCCTCGGCACCGGCGGCGCGGCAATCCTCATGCAGCCCGCCGTGCAATTGCTGCAGCGGCAGTCGCGTTTTCCCGCCTTTATCGAATCGACGGCAGAGCTGCTGGTGACCGGTTCGCGCAATCTCACCGCGAAATCGATCGTCGTGATGCCCTCGCTATCCGGCACGACCAAAGAGAGCGTGGCACTGCTTGAGAAAATAAAAACGCTGGGGGCAACGGTAATCACCCTTGTCGGACATGAGCAGACACCTCTTGGAAAGGGTGGCGATCACGTGTTCGTTAATTTCGCAGAAGACGATACGTCCTGCGAATCTTTCTATCTGCAATCCCTGATTATTGCTCTGTCCGTTATGAAACACCGCGGTGAGATTGCCAATTATGACCAGCTGATTGGTGAACTCACACAGTTGCCGGGGCTTCTTCTCGACGTGAAGCGTTCCTTCGAAGATCAGGCAAATGGGCTGGCCATGCGGTTGGCGAATTCCAATTATCACATCATAACCGGGGCCGGGAATGTGTGGCCGGCGGCCTTTTACTACGGCATGTGTATTCTGGAGGAGATGCAGTGGATACGCGCGCGTCCGGTGCATGCGTCGGATTTCTTTCACGGAACGCTGGAACTCGTCGAAGAGAATGTCAGCCTGTTCCTGCTAAAGGGGGAAGATGCTTGCCGCCCCTTGGCCGACCGTGTGGAGAGCTTCGCACGAAACTATACCGACCAGGTGTCGGTCATCGATACGGCGGCATTTGATCTGCCCGGTATTTCTGCCGAACTGCGCGGGCTTGTCTCGCCCATTCTGCTGGCAGCTGTTTTAGAGAGGATCAGCGCCCATTTGGAAGTGATACGGAACCATCCGCTGACCACCCGCCGTTACTATAAGCGGGTGGCTTACTAGAGAGGATCATGGTCCAAGCCATCCTTCGATTTGAAGAAAGGTTCAAGCACGTTGAAGACACCACTGCGCATTGCTGCCGTTGGCGATAATTGCATCGACTACTTTCAGGCGCCTCCGGCATATTCGGTCGTTGGTGGAAATGCAGTCAATGTTGCGGTTCAACTCGCGCGGCTGGGATGCCAGTCGTTCTACTTCGGTGCCGTTGGTGAGGATGCTGCCGGGAAGCGCACGGTCGCGCTCCTGGCAGAAAATGGCGTGGAGGTTCAATACATCCAGAGTAAAGCCGGCAGAACGGCGTCGACACAAATTTCGATAACTTCTTCAGGCGATCGGATAATAGTCGACGAAGATTTTGGCACCTGCTCTGGATATGCCCCACCGGCTCGCGATCTGGCCGTTCTCGAAACAATGGATCACGTGCATATCGGTTGGCTCGACGACGGGGGAACGCTGCGTCGTCACCTCACGGAGCGGGGTGTCAGCGTATCGCAGGATCTCGGCGTGAATAATGATCCAGCACACCTAGAACCCCATGGGCTGACAATCGCCTTCGGGTCGGCGGGGGAGAACGCCGCACGTGCAACACAATTGCTGACAACCTATCTCGCCGCAGGTGCTCTCAACGCCGTTGTCACATGCGGCAGTGCCGGTGCAATCGCTCACGGTGGCGACGGTGAAATTCGAGTAGGCAGCAGGAAGACAGAGGTGGTGGATACGACCGGCGCGGGCGACAGCTTCATTGCCGGCTTTCTCGTGGCTTTCCTGCATCAGAAAGATTTCCACAGCTGTCTGGTTGCGGGACGTGATTGTGCAGCCGTCACCTGCTCGCATTTGGGCGGGTTTCTGCAGCCACTGATAGCGACGGATCTGTAAAGAGCGAAAGAATCTGGAAAGCGAGACTATTTTCCCAAAATGGAGGCCGCAGGAAAAGCGGTCTCGTCTGTAACCTCCACGGCGGTTTTCAATCGCACTTTCAACGGACAGCTACCTTGCTGTTGCGTATATTGGGCCCCGCCGCAGACTGGCGTCCCGGGCATTCTGGCGACAAATATAACACTGCCGGGCGGCGCCCTTATTGGACGCTCAACCCTTCCACCAAGCCTCGAGCTGCAAACGGCAGCGGTAAAGAGATTTCAGCATCCGGCTTCGGCGCCGCAGCTTGCTTGAACATGCTCAATGCAAAAAAATGTCACGGCGTGGAATAAACCGACGTTTGGCGTGTCTCACCATCAGAACACACAATCCGATCGGAGTATGAAAGACATGTCCCATCGATATCTCAATGGTCAACGAGCACTTCTTCTCGCCGGAACACTTGCTGTCGCTTGGTCCGCCATTGCTGCGGCGCGCGATCCTTCCAACGACGCGATATGCATGAGCGACGCGACGAAATCTGCAGTGCAGAACGAAACGCCATTTCTGACGCAGAATGATGCGGCCATGACAAAAATGATGGCGGACATGGAGGTCAAGCCAACCGGTGATGTTGATCGCGACTTTGTTGCGATGATGGTGCCGCATCATCAGGGCGCGATTGATATGGCACTGGCGGTTCTGCGCTATGGCAACAACGAGAACATAAAGCGTCTCGCCCAGGAAATCATCGTCACGCAGCAACAGGAAATTGCAGCGATGCGCCTGGCGATCGGCGAACCCCTGCCTCCATCCAAACCATCTCCGACCCAAACCTCGTTCATACCTGATTTGGATACCCGCTCGCCGTCAACGCAAGCAATGTCCATGTCACCAGCCATGAACATGAAATAGGGAGTTTGAAATGAGATTGAAGCTTTTTACAACAGCATTGCTGATTGGCACCGCAGTCGCAGGGTTGGTTCCTGCTTTGGCCGGGCAGGTACCCGGATTGGCCTCGGCACCCGACGTTCCGGTCAGTCATCGTGATCGCGTCTACGCTGCCGAACAGTTCTCCAATACAGTATCGGTTACCGATCCCTTCGATAACAAGTTGTTGGGCGTGATCCGGCTCGGAGATCCACAACCCGGCAATCTCAGTCCGCTCTATCGCGGCCAGGTGCTTGTGCACGGCATGGGTTTCTCCCCCGATCACAAAACGCTTGCGGTTGTCTCGATCGGCACCAATTCCGTTACGTTTATCGACACGGCCACCAACGCGATCAAACACGTCACCTACCTCGGGCGGGCCCCGCATGAGGCATTTTTCACACTCGACGGCAAGGAAGTCTGGGTCACGGTTCGGGGTGAAGATTACATCGCTGTTCTGGATGGACATACATTTGCAGAAAAGACGCGGATCAAGGTTCCCGCAGGACCGGGCATGCAAATCTTCTCACCTGACAACAAATACGGCTATGTCTGTTCGTCGTTCAATCCGGAAACCGTTGTCATCTCCATTGCCGATCACAAGATCGTCGGCCATGTGAAGCAGGAAAGTCCATTCTGCCCTGATCTTGCAGCAACGCCCGATGGCAAGCAGGTCTGGTTCACCCTGAAAGACGTGGGCAGGACACAGGTGTTTGACGCCAAGCCCCCCTTCAAACTCCTCAAAACGCTGGATACGGGGCCGATCACCAATCACGTGAATATCGTCCGCAATGCCAATGGCATGTTTGCCTATGTGACTGTTGGCGGATTGAACCAGATCAAGGTTTTCCGCACCGACACGTTTGAGCAAGTGGCTGCGATCCCGGTCGGTAAGCTCCCGCATGGCCTGTGGCCCTCTGGCGATGGCACGCGCATTTACGTTGGTCTGGAAAATGCCGATGCATTGGCGGCCATCGACACGCTCACCAATACTGTGACTGCAACCATTCCCATCGGACAGGCACCGCAGGCCTTGGCCTATGTTCCCAATGCCGTCCCGCAAGGGGACGGGATGCAGAACTTGCAACCTCTCGGTGTTGCTGGCCAAGCGGCTCACTTGACCCTCGGTTCGGTGACACCAGCTGTGTCTGTGGACGCGAAGCCGACCAGTGTGACCCTCTTCGATCAGGGGCTTACACAGGTCCTGCAAGCCGCAGTGACGGGCCTGGAGCCAAAGCAGCCTTATGTGCTGGCCTTGGCTTCTCAGGCGGATGGCGGTGGCATGCTCGAGCCGCTGGCGGCGTTCATGACCAACCCCGCAGGTTCGGCAATCGTCAATGCGGTTGGCCCCATTCGTCAATTGGCGCAGAGTGGACAGGATGTCCCGAACCGTTATCTGGTGGTTGCGTCCGGCACAGCCGCCAAAATCGGTACGCCCGTGCAGGTGCAGACCAAATGATAACGCGCTGCCCGCCTTCGGTTTGCCGCCGGACAGCGGAATGCGGGCAGCGGTTGCAGATCAGGACGGGACATCAGAATCTTATTGGCACACCGGCTACCGCCAAAGACGCAAGACAATGTCTTGAACCAGAAGGGGTTCGGTCATGACAGATATGGTCGTTTTGATTGAGCCCCTCATTCCGGCCTTGCGGCGATATGCGCGCAGCTTGATGGGGGATCGATCGGCTGCCGATGACCTGCTGCAGGATTGTCTGGAGCGGGCCGTCAGTCATTGGCATCAGCGGCGTGAGGATGGCAACGCCAGAACATGGATGTTTACGATCCTGCACAATCTGGCGATGAACAACTTGAGAAAAACCGCACGGCGTGGGGTGCATCTGGACATTGATGATGTATCTGACCCGGCTCTCTCCGGACGGCCCGCGCAGGAGGATGGCTTACACCAGCAGGACGTTTTGCGTGCCTTGAAGACCTTGCCCGAAGAACAGAGAAGCGTCATTCTTCTCGTTTCGGTTGAAGATCTGTCCTATGCGGAGACCGCGAAGATTCTCGGGGTTCCCATCGGCACGGTCATGTCGCGACTGGCGCGCGGCCGTGAACGGTTACGGCAGATTCTCGAGGGTGATGTGAGCAACAAAATTGAAAACGGTCCTCATTTGAGGAGGGTAAAATGAACAAGCGCCCGATTACGGAAGACGATCTGCATGCCTATGTCGACCAGGCTCTCAGCACGGCCAGGCGGGATGAGGTAGCCGGATATCTTGAGCAGCACCCTGACGAAGCAAAAAGGATCGCAAGTTACCGAAGGCAGAGGGATGAACTGCGGTCCGCGCTCGCACCAATCAGCGAAGAACCGGTACCTCCGGAGCTCAATCTGGTCCGTATGCTTGATGGTGCGCGCCGTCCCGGATTCCCGGTTTGGCGCTCGGCGGCCGCCGCTGTTGTATTGCTTGCTGTTGGCATAACCGGCGGCTGGTCGCTTCACGATATGGGTCAACCGGCCGCTGGCGGGATCATGGCGCTCGCTGACGAGGCAACATACAGCTATCAGGTGTATGCTGGCGATAAAGGGCGGCCAGTCGAAATCAAGGCATCCGATCAGGTTAGCCTGGTCAAATGGGTTTCGGACAGTTTGGGCCACACTATATCCGTGCCTGACCTGACGGGCTCAGGCTACCGGTTCATGGGGGGGCGGGTTGTCGCAACAGCGCACGGCCCTGCAGGCATGCTCATGTACGACGATGACCGTGGCACCCGGCTGGTGATGCTGACACGGGCGATGACAGCCGATAAAAACGCGCCCATGTCGTCACAATCGACCGGTTCCGTGCAAAGGGTCAGCTGGTCCAAGGAGGGTATCGGCTACAGCCTGGTCGGGCCTCTTTCCACCCAGGCCCTCAATCCGATTGCCCATGAAATGCGCCGGCAAATCGAAACAAATGTGTAGACGGAGTGTGAGTAAAAGCATGCTGTTGCGACGGGGACTGGTGGCTCCAGCGCTTCACATCATCATCACGGGCCGTGCGAATCCACGCCATAACCCTCGACAGTTCACCCGAGTGGTTTTGCGAGGCTCGTAAAGGCCCTGCATTGCAGCGCCAAAGCGATTGCAATTGCCGAGTAAATAATTTCTACTTATCGGGGAAATATTAGGAGTTTGTTCTACGAACTTACTGCCGTGGATTGCTAGCATGCGAAATGAACAACGAAACCAGTAGGATATTCAAAGTCCTACGTCAGCTCGCAGGGTAAATCATGACTTTCAGAAACGTGGCCTCCATAGGGCTGGGGGTAATATTGGCATTGGCTGCCGCAACGCCGGGCTTTGCTCAGGTTGTGAAGATCGGCAGCAAGAACTTTACCGAACAGTTCGTGGTGGCCGAAATCTATGCGCAAGCCCTGGAGAAGGCTGGCGTGAAGGTCGAGCGGCGCACCAATCTTGGCGCGACGTTGATTGCTCATTCGGCGCTGCTGAACGGCGAAATCGATCTCTACCCCGAGTATACGGGTACGGCCCTTGCCGCCGTGGTGAAGGGCGATCTCTCGGGTTCGGCCGAAAAGATCTATGGGGAAGTCAAGGATTACTACGAGAAAAACCTGCAGCTGACCCTGCTCCAGCCGACCAATATCAACAATGGCTACGCCATCATCACGCTTCCGGAAACCGCTGACAAGTACAAGCTCAAGACGCTGACGGATCTTGGTCCCGTGTCGAAGGATCTGAGTTTCGGTGCGGAAGGCGGGTTTGGCGAACGCAAGGACGGTTTGCCCGGTCTCAAGCAGACCTACGGTATCGTCTTCAAGGACTTTCGTATTTTTGCCAAGCTCGGTATCCGCTACAGCGCTTTGACCAGCAAGAACATCGACGTTTCCTATGGCTTTGCCACCGACTGGCAGATCGCGGACAACAAGCTCGTTGTTCTCGCCGACGACAAGAACCTGTTTCCGCCCTATTACCTCGTGCCCGTCGTTCGCCAGGGTATCCTGGCCAAAAACCCCAAGATCGCTGAAGTCCTGAACAAGATCAGTCCACTCTTGAACAATGAGAACATGCGCGAACTGAATGCCGCCGTCGAGCGTGACAAGAAGGAACCGAAGGAAGTGGCGGAAGCCTTTCTGAAGGAAAAGGGCATCTGAGACCGTCCTGACGCCTGCGGCCAAACGGCCACGTGGACATCCCGGAAACAGCGGAGATAGGATTGTCTCCGCTGTTTCAATTCTAAGCGATATGGAACGACGCATTTGAACTGGGCTCCCAAAAACATTCCGGAAATTCTTGCCGCAACCTGGCAGCACCTTGTGTTGTCGGTTTCATCTGTTTTGATCGGGCTCGTCATCGCGCTGATCCTCGGGATCATCTGCGCCCGGCGCCCGCGGTTCTATGCCGTCGTCCTGACGATCACCGGCATCATCTTCGTCATCCCCAGCCTTGCTCTGTTCGCGCTGCTCATCCCCTGGCTTGGCCTTGGCACCAAACCGGCGCTGGTCGGCCTGTCCTCCTATTGCCTGCTCATTCTTCTGCGCAATGTGGTAACCGGTCTGCGCGGCGTCCCCGCCGACGTGCTCGATGCGGCCGACGGCATGGGCTACAGCGCCTGGCAGCGGCTGGTGCGCATCGAACTGCCCCTGGCCCTGCCGCTCATCGTGTCCGGTATCCGCATCGCGCTGGTGACCGTCATCGGCGTCGCCACCGTCGCGGCCTTCATCGACGGCGGCGGGCTCGGAACAATCATCCTCATGGGCATCGACCAGAGCTATACGGAGAAAATCCTTGTCGGCGGTATCCTGACGGCGCTGATGGCGACGTTCTTTGACCTCATTCTGAGCCAGGCTGAAAAAGCCCTGGTTCGTTGGCGTTGAGGGGTGGCCATGCTGATCACCGCCTCCAACTGGATCGTCAACAACCAGCCTGAATTCCTGCGGGCGCTCGGCCAGCATCTGGTCATGTCCGGCGTGTCGCTGGTGTTTGCGCTGGCTATCGGCTTGCCGCTTGCCGTTCTCATCATCAATCGCGGCGGACTGGCCTTTGCGGTCATCAATTCCATCAATGCGCTGCGCACGATCCCGAGCCTTGCCATTCTCGCCATCATGATGCCGCTGCTCGGTATCGGCCTGTGGCCTTCCATTGTCGCGCTGACCGTGCTCGCGCTGCCGCCCATCCTGCTCAATGCCTTTATCGGTCTGCGCGATGTCGATCCCGATGCGGTGGAAGCTGCAATCGGCATGGGCATGAGCCGCGGACAGGTGCTGCGCAAGATTCGCATTCCGCTGGCTGCGCCCGCCATGTTCGCCGGCGCACGCACCGCCGCCGTGCAGGTGCTTGCCGGTGCAACGCTCGCTCCCTTCATCGGCGGCGGCGGCCTTGGCGATTTTATCGCTGTCGGCATCAGCATGATGGACATGTCACGGCTTCTGGTTGGCGCGGTTCCCATCGCCATTCTGGCGCTGGCAACGGAATTCATTCTCGGCCGGGCCGAAAAAATCTTCTTCGCAGAAAGAACATCCGCATGATCAACATGGACCACGTCACCAAACGCTATGGGGAAGGCAGCGTTGCTTCGGTGGACGATCTCAGCCTGATCGTGCCCGAGGGTTCGACAGTTGCGCTGATCGGGCCGTCGGGCTGCGGCAAGACCACGACCATGCGCATGATCAACCGGCTGATCGATCCGACCGAAGGCAAGATCATTGTCAACGGCGAAGACGTTACCAAGGTTGATCCTGTGATCCTGCGTCGCCATATCGGTTATGTGATCCAGCAGGTAGGTCTGTTTCCGCATATGACCATCGCCCAGAACATTGCCGCCGTACCCAAGCTTCTTGGCTGGGATGAGGCGCGGATCCGGAACCGGATCGACGAGCTTCTGCACCTCGTTGGTCTTGACCCGGCGGAAATGCTCAAGCGCTATCCCCGGCAGCTCTCAGGCGGCCAGCGGCAGCGCATCGGCGTCGCGCGTGCGCTTGCGGCCGACCCGCCCGTGCTGCTGATGGATGAGCCGTTCGGTGCCATCGATCCGATTGCCCGAACCCGCCTGCAGGATGAGTTCCGCCAGATATTGCAGAGGGTACGCAAGACTGTGGTGCTGGTGACCCATGATCTCGACGAAGCCATCCGTCTGGGCGACCGCATCGCCATCATGAAGAGCGGCAGGATCGTCCAGTATGATACGCCCGATGCGATCCTTTCCCACCCCGCTGACGCATTTGTCGAAAACTTCGTCGGCATAGACCGGGCGATCAAGCGCCTGAGCCTGTTTACTGTCAGCGATGCCATGACGGCGGACAAGCCGCGGGATGGAGCTCACCCCGTCGCTGCCACCAGCAACCTGCGCGATGCGCTGGCGCTGATGGTCGCTGCAAACAGCGATGTTCTTGCTGTCGTGGATGGGGCCGGGGCCGTCACCGGCCGGTTGACGCGCGATGCGATTTTTTCGGTCTGATCGCCTCCCGTCCGATCAGGCCTGCCGATAGAAACTCACCTTTGGAGAGTGCTTATGTCCATCAGCTATCGTTCCCGGGAAGTGCCCGCGGTTTTGATTGAACCGACCTATCGCGTATCCGCCTGAAGCTGGGTGAAGAGGTGATCGCCGACAGCACGCAGGCCATCGTGATCTATGAAAATGGCGGTCACCCCGTTTATTACCTGCCGAAGTCGGACTTCCGCGATGGTGCACTCGGACCATCGGAAAAGACGGGGGCATCGCCAGTGCTCGGGGCAAGGCGCTACTGGTCGCTCAAGGGCGCTGAGGGTAGCGCCTGGAGTTACGAGCATGTGCCGCAGGGCGTGCCCGAACTGGCAGATTATGCAACGGTGGCCTGGAGCGCCGTGCGCTGGTTTGAGGAAGATGAGGAAATCTTCGGTCATCCGCGCAATGTTCACTGGCGGGTCGATACGATCGACAGCAAGCGCCGTGTGGAGGTCTTTGTCGATGGCACGCTGGTTGCCCGCACGAACCGCGCGGTTTTCCTGTTCGAGACCAGCCTGATCCCGCGCTATTACTTTCCCGTGGAAGACCTGATTGCCGGCACGCTGGCGAATAGCGCGCTGCACACCTATTGCCCCTATAAGGGCAGGGCGTCCTACTATCATTTCGATCTCGATGGAAAGCGTCACGAGAACATCGTCTGGTATTATCCGGAGCCGCTCCACGAAAGCGGGCGGATCAAGGGATTGATCTCGTTCTACAATGAAAAGGTCGATGAAATCCGCGTCAGCGCCGGGGATGCGGAATGATGCATATCGGCCTGTCACTGACACCGTTCGGCCATCATCCGACCGCCTGGCGCGCAAAAAGCGGCCAGCTGGACGCGCTCGATTTCAGTCACATGGCGGCGCAGGTGAATAAGGCGGAAGCAGGCGGGCTGGATTTCGTCCTGCTGGCGGATAGCTTCGGTCAGCGGCCTCATGATGATCTTTCGCCGCTCGCCATGCCGTTCGAGCCAACCATGCTGGTGTCGGCGCTGGCGACGGCTACGCGCAGGATCGGGTTGATTGCCGCCGCCGCAACGTATCAGCACGAACCGTATAATCTCGCCCGGCGTTTCGCGTCCCTCGATCTGATCGGCGGTGGGCGTACCGCCTGGAACGTGATCGGCTCCGGTGATCCCGATCGTGATCGGGAATATCTTGCCGTGGTGTCGGGGCTTTGGGATAGCTGGGAGGATGACGCCTTTGTCTATGACAAGGCTCGGGGACGGTTTTTCGAACCGGACAAGATGCATGTCCTCAACCACAAGGGCGCGCATTTCACTGTTCGCGGCCCGCTCAATGTCAATCCGTCACCGCAGGGCAGGCCGGTCATCAGCCATGCCCTGACCCCGGACACGCTCGATATTGCCGCGCTGGCGGATGTGGTTTTCCTGCCGGAGACAACACCGGATACATTGAAAGCGCTTGCCGCCGGTCTGCTTGAACGCCTCGTGGCGCGTGGACGACAGCGTGAGGATATCAGGCTTTTTGCGAACATCGTTCCGTCCATTGGAACCGCTTCCTACATTGCCGATAAGATGCAGGAGCAGGCGAAAGCAGCCGGCCTCGATGGATTTGTCCTTCTGCCGCCTAGTGCGCCCGAAGGTGTTGCCAGCTTTGTCGATGAGGTTGTTCCGGAACTTCGGCGGCGCGGTGTGTTCCGCAATGCTTATGACGCCACGACCCTGCGCGGCCATCTCGGTCTTGCGCATCCTGCTCGTCTGGAGCGTGCATCATGAGTGGGGACCAGATGAAACTCGGTGCCTTTCTCATGGCGGGCGGGCATCATATCGCCGCCTGGCGCCATTCCGATGCCCTTGCCAATGCCGGGGCCGATATCGGCCACTTCATCCAGCTGGCGCAGACGGCCGAACGGGCAAAATTCGACATGGTCTTCATCGAAGACGCTGCGGCCATTCGCGAGCGCAACCCGGAGATTGCCAGTCAGGCGGCGCGCTCGACCAGTTTCGAGCCGCTCAGTCTGCTGGCGGCGCTGGCGGTCAATACCTCCCATATCGGTCTCGTCGCCACGGCTTCCACCACTTATAACGAACCTTATGGTCTGGCCCGGACATTCGCGGCGCTCGATCAGCTCAGCGGCGGCCGTGCCGGGTGGAATCTGGTAACGTCAGCCAGTGATCTTGAAGCGGAGAATTTCGTCTCGAGCGGCTTGCGGCCGCATGGCCAGCGGTATGAACGGGCAGAGGAGTTTGCCGAAGCTGCTACCGCCGTCTGGGACAGCGTGGATGAGGGCGCCTATGTCCTCGATGCGGAGCAGGGCGTCTATGCCGACCCGGAAAAACTTCACGCGGTCGATCATCGTGGCACGCACTTCACTGTCACGGGCGTACTGGACAGCCGGAGATCGCCGCAGGGCAGGCCGCTGATGGTGCAGGCCGGGGCGTCTGATGTCGGCAAGGACCTTGCCGCCCGCACTGCCGACGTGGTGTTTTCCGCAGCCCAGACCATGGGCGAAGCGCAGGCCTTCTATGCCGACGTGAAAGCCCGGCTGGCGAAATTCGGCCGACAGGCAGACGATCTCAAGATCATGCCCGGGGTTTCGCCCATCGTCGGCGAGACGGCAAGCGAAGCGCGGGCAAAATACGATGCGCTGCAGGAACTGATCCCCGATCAGGTCGGTGTGGCGCTGCTTGCGAGCTATCTCAGCCTCAAGGACCTGTCGGCCTATCCGCTCGACGGACCTTTGCCGGATATGCCGCAAACCGACGGCATTCAGAGCCGGCAGCAGCTCATCATCGATCTCGGCCGGCGGGAAAATCTGTCCATCCGGCAGCTGGCACGGCATTTCGCCGGTGCGCGCGGCCATTGGCAGCTGATCGGCACGCCCGTGCAGATTGCCGACGCGCTGGAAGAGCGGTTTCGCGGCAAGGCAGCCGACGGGTTCAATGTCATGCCGCCGCTCTTTCCCACGGGGCTCGACGATTTTGTGAGACTGGTCGTGCCGGAATTGCAGCGCCGGGGCCTCTTTCGCACGGAATATGAAGGGTGCACGCTGCGGGAAAATCTGGGCGTCAAGACACCGGCCCGTTCGTCATGAGCAAAGAGAACAGCATGAAACCGATCTATATCGACTATCTGAATGCCTTCGACATCGAGGCGCTTGCACTGACCGATGCGGAAATTCTCGCGGCGATCGAGACGTCGCTCGCCGCGCAAGGCAACGGCCAGACCGTGATCGAGCCGCGGGTGCATCTGGAGCCCGATGAAACGTTTCATGGCCATTTCAACGTGCTGCGTGGCTATGTGGCGCCGCTCAATCTGGCAGGCGTCAAGATCGTCGGCGACTTCGTTGATAATTATAAGCTGAATTATCCCTCCGAATTCGGCGTGCTCAATCTGTTCGATCCGCGCACCGGCGCGCCGAAGGCTATCCTGGATGCCACTGTCATTACCGATATGCGGACCGGTGCGATCACCGCCCTCGGTGCAAAACATCTGGCGCGCAGGAATTCCAAGGTGCTCGGCCATATCGGCGCGCGCGGCACCGCCTACTGGAATGTGCGGCTGCTCGACCATCTCTATGATTTCGATGAAATCCGTGTGCATTCGCGCCGGTCGGAAAGCCGCGACGCCTTCGCGAAAAAACTCTCGGATGATCTCGGCAAGCCGATAACCGTTACCGACAACTGGCAAGCCTGCGTGGAGGGTGCCGATATCGTGGTCGAGGCATCGCGCCTGCCTGAGCCGCAACCGATGCTCAAGACCGAATGGATCAAGCCCGGTGCCTTCGTGGTGCCCTATGGCACGATGAGCGCGGTGGAACTGTCGCTCACCGACATCATGGACAAGCTGGTGGTTGATGACTGGGGCCAGTGCAAAGGCGGCAAATTCGGTTCGCTGCGCGCCCATGTCGAGGCGGGCAAGCTCTCCGAACAGACATTGCATGCGGAGCTTGGCCAGATTGTCGCCGGTCACCGGACGGGACGCGAGAACGACGGTGAAACCATCCTGTTCTGGCACAGGGGGCTCTCGCTCAGCGATATTGCGCTCGGCTATGCCATGCTCGAGAAAGCCAAGGCGAACAATATCGGCCAGAGGCTGCGGTTCGCATGAACACGCTCGTTCTCACGGGTTCAGGCGTCACCATCGCCGATATTGCTGCCGTTGCGCGCCAGGATGTTCCCGTCAGTGCGACGTCCGATGTATTGACCCGGTTGGTTCGGGCCAGGGCCGTGCTTGATGCGGCAGCGGCTTCCGGGCAGCAGATTTACGGCCTGAACACGGGGCTTGGCGCCAATCTCAAGACAGCGGTTGTCGATGAAACGGGTGAGTTTCAGCAGCAGCTGGTGCGCGGACGGGGTGCCGGTGTCGGTCCAGTGCTGCCACGCGACGAAACCCGTGCTGTCATGGCGGCGCGCCTGTCCATGCTGGCGGTTGGCGGCTCCGGCCTTTCGCCTGAAGTCTTTGCCGATCTGCTGGCGCTGATCAATCATAAGGTGCATCCGCTTGTTCCATCCATCGGGTCGATCGGTGCGGGTGATCTTGTTCTGCTGTCTGCCATTGCCCAGACCCTGATCGGCGAGGGGCAGGCCGAATATGAAGGCGCGGTGCTTGCCTCCGCCGAAGCCCTGTCGAAGGCCGGTCTGCGACCCTCCACACTTGGTCCGAAGGACGGGCTGTCGCTTCTCAACGCGTCGGCAGTCTCGGTGGGGAAGGGCGCGCTGGCCTTGAGCGATGCCATGGTCTTGCTCGACTATCAGCGGCAGGCTGCTGCGCTCAGTTTCGAGGGGCTTGGTGGCAACCCGTTGATCCTCCACCCCGCCATCCAGCAGGCGCGCTCCGCCGCCGGGCAAGTGCTGGAAGCGGAAAGGCTCTTTGCCCGTCTCGAAGGCTCGTCGCTGCATGAAGCGCGCGCGGCCATTCAGGACCCGCTCAGCCTGCGCTGTGCCGCATCGATCCACGGGGCGCTGGCGCATGCGCTGGATGCAGCCCGAGAAGCCGTGGAGATCGAGCTGAATGCGGCAGCGGACAATCCGCTGGTGCTTGTCGATGAGAACAGGGTGCTCTCGACGGGTAATTTCCACACACCGTCTTTGGCGCTGGCGTTTGAAACCCTGGGACTTGCCATTGCCCAGACGGCGCTGGCCAGCGCGGCCCGGTTCATTCAACTGACCGGCTCTAGCCGCAATGGCCTGCCGCGCTATCTCTCACCCGTGGGTGGGACATCTGCCGGTTTTGTTCCGCTGCAGAAGACGGTTACTGCGCTTGTCGGTGCCATCCGTCATAAGGCCAATCCGGTGTTGCTGGATTTCCTGCCCGTTTCCGAAGGAGTTGAAGATCACGCCACCCAGACACTTCTGGCGGTGGCCAAGTGCGCCGATATGCTCGATCTCTGGCGGCATCTTGTTGCCTGCGAGATGCTGGCCGGGGCGCAGGCCGTCGATCTGCGCGCGGGCCATCGCTGTGGCCGCGGTACGCAACAGACCCATGATATCGTGCGATCCATTGCCGGGCCTCTCATCGAAGACCGACCGCTCGGACATGACGTGTCCCGCCTTGCGGAGCGTCTGCGGGATATCGGCGCGTGAGGGAGCTGAAGCTGTTGGCTGCCGAGTTACCGCTGAACCTTGGAAACCAACAGCGCTGGCGCGTTCACACAACGCAGGCACTCATCGATGAACCATGATTTGAAGGCCGCAACAACGGAACGTTGTGCGCTTCTGCGCGGGGTGGTGATGCAATAGGGGTTGGCTAGTTCGAGCACGTGATTGCAGGCTACGACCAGTTCGCCCGCTTCTACCTGGCGGGCACAGAACAATCCCTGCGCCAGTGTTATGCCCAGTCCGCCGCGTGCCAGGTCAAGCGCC
Source organism: Phyllobacterium sp. MT110 (assembly GCF_058792715.1). NCBI lineage: Bacteria > Pseudomonadati > Pseudomonadota > Alphaproteobacteria > Hyphomicrobiales > Phyllobacteriaceae > Phyllobacterium > Phyllobacterium sp. MT110. Next base: position 283,244 of record NZ_JBXAFE010000006.1, on the reverse strand, counting down.
GCCATGGATGAGTTGGCGGTCATTCCATGCTGGATATGGCGGCCCGGCGATATGCCGGCGGATGCGAACCAGTTCCGCCATGACGGAAAGGAAGCTCCAGCAGGACCCCAATCGGTGTGGATCAAGGGGACGGAGAGCAAATTTTCCGGAGAGGCCATCGGGCCATGTCCAGCCAGGAAGCGCGGCGAGCACACCGGATAGACCGCATCGGTGCCAATCGCTTCGGTGACATGTTCCGGATAATGAAAGACACCGTAGGACAAGCGCATGTCGATGAGGTCGCGGTCGAATGGCACCGGATCATCTTCACCCCTGAGGGAGATGTCGACCGGACCATGGATATTGACGAATCCCGGCAGACGTGAGGAAAGCCAGCCCATGGCAACCGATGGTGCCACCGACACCACCAGGGAGGATCGCGGATTGCCGCTGCCGAGCTCACGCGACACGCTCCGGAGTTCATTGAAGGCATTGGCAAGCCGCGGAAAAATCTCCAATCCGGCCTCGGTCAGCACGACACGCCGGTTGATGCGATGAAACAGCTTGCGCCCGACCTGATCCTCGAGCGTGCGAATGAGCTGACTGACTGCCGCAGCCGAAATCGCCAATTCTTCGGACGCAGCGACAAAGCTTCCACAACGGGCGGCGGCTTCGACCGCCTGCAAGCCGCGTAAAGAGGGGATACCTGTCATCCTGCCATCCCGGAAAAGATAAGTTGAGCTTATCTTTCTAGCAGAAATCATCTCTTTTTGGAAGGGAAAGCCTCGCTTATTTTAACCAGTAGCGCAGAAGACAGCCATTCCGGGGCAAGCGCGATCAACGAAACACCTGCCAAAGGAAGGCCCGTCATGCCGCGCCGACAGATGATTTTAGCTGCCTTCTTCTTCAATCCCCAGGGAGATCACCGCCTGTCATGGCGACACCCGCGTGCACCCGGCCGCGAATTTCTCGATCTGGATTATTACCGCCGATTGGTCGAAGCAGCGGAGCGGGCCAAGCTCGATACGATCTTCATCGCCGACCATCTCGGTGTTTGGGATACCTATGGCAGCGGGCTGGCACATTATGCCAATCCCAGACTGGAACCTTTATCGCTGGTATCGGCTCTTTCGGCTGTCACCAAGGACATCGGTTTCATGGTGACAGCGTCGAGTTCCTACAACGAGCCGTTCAACACCGCCCGCATGTTTGCTTCGATGGATCATATCAGCAAGGGCCGGGTCGCATGGAACGTGGTGACATCGGCGCTGGAAGAAGAGGCCGCCAACTTTGGCCGCGATGCCAATATCGAACATGCCGTCCGCTACGAGCGCGCGGCCGAGTTCCTCGACCTGGTCAAAGCGTTGTGGGACAGCTGGGAAGACGACGCGCTTGTCATCGACAAGGCAACCGGCCTCTTTGCCCATCGCGAATACGTCCATTATCTCGACCATCGGGGAAAGCATTTCAAGGTAAAGGGGCCGCTCAACGTGCCGCGACCGCCGCAGGGGCATCCGGTGATCGTCCAAGCCGGGTCGTCCGACGCGGGCAGGAACCTAGCCGCGGCGCATGCGGACGTGCATTTTGCCGTCATTCGCAGCGAGGCGGAAGGACTGAGCTATCGAGCCGACATCAACAACCGCCTGGCGAAACACGGCCGTTCGCCGGAAAGCCTGAAGCTCCTGCCGGGGATCCTGCCGATCGTCGGCGCCTCAGCATCCGAGGCGCAGGAAAAACAGGACTATCTCGAGACATTGATGCTCGATGAAGTTGCCGTCGATCTTCTTTCCAGTTGGGCAGGGGTAGATTTGTCCCTCTATCCGCTCGATGGGCCAGTACCGGATCTGCCTGACGAAGGCACGTTCAATGGCTGGCGCACCTGGCTCGCGCTTGTCAAGGACGACGCGAACAAGGGCCTTTCCATACGTCAGCTCGCCCGCAAGATCGCCAATACCGGCTCGGTTCCGCTCGTTGCGGGGACCCCTTCGCAAGTCGCCGATCAGCTGGAGGCCTGGTTCGTCTCGGGAGCGGCTGACGGGTACAACCTGATGTTTCCGCTGCTGCCGGAGGATTGGCTGAATTTCATGCAGACCGTGGTGCCGGAATTGCAAAGGCGCGGCTTGTTCAGAACGGAGTACGAGCCCGGCACCTTGCGCGACCGTCTGGGGCTGGCGCGGCCGCAGAATGCATTTGCTGCTCGTTGCGAAGCAATCGCCGGCGAGCCAGATCGCGTCCGGGCGGGAAAAACCGGAGTTCGACCATGAGCAGCCGGAAAGTTCTCGCGATATCCGCAAGCCTTTCCGCGACGTCCAAGACCGCAAGGGTCGTGGAGGCGGTTCTGGACGAATTGCGCGGACAGAAAATCGAGGCGGAACACGTGGTTCTGCGGCATCTCGATCCCGGCGCTTTGCTGTCAGCCGACGTCCAGGCTCCGTCGGTGGCGTCTTTCCTGGAAAAGGTTGCCGCTGCGCACGGCCTGATCATCGCCACGCCAATCTACAAGGCATCGTTTTCGGGTCTGTTGAAAGCAGGCCTGGACGTGCTCCCGCAGTTTGCACTGGCTGGAAAGGTTATCCTGCCGCTTGGCACCGGCGGCAGCCTCGCCCATGTCCTGGCGCTTGATTACGGTCTGCGCCCGGTGTTTCAGTCGATGGGCGCGCGCCATGTCGTCCAGTCGCATTACGTGTGTGAGAGCGATTTTCCCAAAGCCGGTGAAATGATATCGCTGCTCGACCCGCTTTGGGCCGCACTTCGTCACGCCTGCGATAACTTCATCTATTCCCTGACAGATGATGAAAGGGCTGCAATGCTTGGACATCCGCGCGGCCGCACCGTTGCATAACTGGCAAAGAATTCAGACCACGCTGCCGCGGGAAGATACCGAAACTGACTATCAGCGTGTCGGCCAGCCGCCTTGCGGCTATATGTTGCCGCGCGAACAGAAAGGTGTCCCGATCATCGGCTCGACCAATCTGACATGCCAAGCGATTTTGGTCCGGTTATCTGGTTATGAAGCGAACCTTGTGATCGTCCCCAACAGTGAGGAATTCCGTGGGGGGCGGTGACTGATAGATGTCATGTGTGCCGATTTCCTCGGGGTAATAGGAAAAGCCTGACGGGGGCGGCGGCTGCATGTCCTTGCGGGTCATGTCCTCGTGGCGGATGATCATGAACGGATCCGGAATGGCGGCGAGCAGGCGTCGCGTATAGGGATGGACCGGATTGGCGAAAATGCTTTGCCACGGACCTTCCTCAACGATCTGGCCAAAATACATCACGGCGACCCGGTCACTCATATGTTCAACAACACTCAGGTCATGACTGATCATGATGTAAGACAGGTCCAGCCGTTCTTTAAGGTCCAAAAGCAGATTGATAATCTGCGCCCTGATGGACACGTCGAGCGCGGAAACCGGCTCATCCAGAACAATGACTTTCGGGTCGAGGATCAATGCGCGGGCAATCCCGATGCGCTGACGTTGACCGCCCGAGAATTCATGCGGATAGCGCTTCGCCTGTTCCGGTTTCAATCCCACCATTTTCAGGGTCGTCGCAATTCGGTCTTCGACTTCACCTTTGTTGCGCAACCCATGCAGCCTCAGCGGCCCAGCTAGGGCCGCTTGAATTGTCTGGCGTGGATTGAGCGACGCATAGGGGTCCTGAAACACCATTTGAGCCATGCGTGCGCGTTGCATGCGTCCCGGCTGGTCAGCGCCGGTGATAGGCTTTCCATCAAAGGAAATGCTGCCCTGCGTGGGGTGCTGCAAACCCAGTATTGTCAGTGCCAGGGTAGATTTGCCACAGCCCGATTCACCGACAATGGACAGGCATTGGTTCTTGTGAAGACTGAGGCTGAGATTATTGATTGCCCGCACAGCTTGATGCGAACGACGGAACAAACCCGCCGATACCGGGAAGCACACGCTCAGATTTTCAATATGCAACAGAGGTTGGGTTTGATCAGCCATGGTGGTAACACCTCACAAAGCTATCGTCCCCGAGAACGGATGGGCCCGGCACTGCGTCGCGGCAGATTGGTGAGGCGCGCGTACAGCGTGGTTCAAAACGGCAACCGGTGGGAAAAGCGGCAATCGATGGCACGATTCCTTCGATTTCCTGCAAAGGTTTGCGCTCATTCAGCTTGCGCTGCCCCAAGACCGGCAATGAAGCGAGCAGGCCATGCGTGTAAGGATGAGCCGGATGGCGGAAGAGATCGGCAACCGCCCGTTCTTCAACGAGATGACCCGCATACATGATGCCAACACGCTGGCACATTTTCGCGATAACGCCCAGGTCGTGACTGATCATCAGGACTGATGTACCGCGTTGATCGCAGAGTTCCTGCATCAGTTTGAGAATTTCCGCCTGAACGGTGACATCGAGCGCGGTCGTGGGTTCGTCGGCAATCAGCAGGTCGGGATGACAGGCCAAAGCGATTGCAATCATCACGCGCTGGCGCATGCCGCCTGACATCTGGTGCGGATAGTTCTTGATGCGCTTGTCAGGAGCTGGCACTTGAACCTGTGCCAGTGCGGCGATCGCCTTGCGTTCAGCCTCGTGCCAGGTCGAGCCCTGATGCAAGACGAACATTTCGGCAATCTGACGTCCGACGGTCGCCAGCGGATTGAGCGCGGTCATCGGTTCCTGAAAAATCATGGAGATTCTATTACCGCGCAGTTTGCGCAGCTCGCTGCCGTTCATCTTCAGAAGGTTCTGGCCCTTGAACAGGATTTCACCCTGTCCAACCGCAAGCGGCCTGTTGAGAAGACCTATCAGCGACAAAGCGGTTATACTCTTGCCACATCCGCTTTCGCCGACAAGTCCGAACGTCTCGCCGGCACCGATCGAAAAAGAAACGTTTTCAACGACGTTCAGTCGTTCTTGTCCAGAACGCATATCGATATGCAGATTCCTGACCTCAAGCAAAGGGGAAGCGCTCATGCCTTGCGTGTCCTCATATGCGGATCGAGGTAGTCGCGCAGCCCATCTCCAAACAGATTGAGGCCGAGCACGGTCAGAAATATAGCGATCCCCGGGAATATGGCTGCCCAGGGTGCAACGGCGATCAATTCGCGTGCATCCGTCAGCATGCTGCCCCAACTGGGGAAGGGTGGTCTGATGCCGAGTCCCAGATAGGAAAGCGCTGCTTCAGCAAGAATGGCATCACCCATGCCAAGCGTCCCGATCACGAGGATGGGGCCGATCATATTGGGCAGGATCTGCGTGATCATGATGCGGATATCACTATAGCCAAGCGTCTTGGCAGCTTGCACATAGCCCTGGCTCTTCAGCGACAACGCTGACGAGCGTGCAATCCGGCAGGTCCACGACCAGTTGGTCAGTCCAAGTGCGATCAGCAAACTGCCGAGGCCAGGACCGAGAATGGCCATAATCGCCAGCGCAAAAATCAGTGAGGGGATCGACAGCATCACATTGGTAAGCCCGCTGACGAATTCATCCCATCTGCCGCCGATATAGCCAGCTGATATGCCAAACAGCAGGCCTATGCAGCTGTTGATCAGCTGCGAGACGATACCGACCGTCAGCGACACACGGGACCCATAAAGCACCCTGCTGAACACATCGCGGCCTTGCGAGTCGGTTCCGAACCAGAAATCGGCATTCGGGGGCAATTCCGCGTTCATCAGATTGGCATCAAGGATCGGATCGTGATGCACGAACAAAGGTGCAAACACGCCCAGCGTCACGATAATCAGGCAGATGGCGCCACCGAAGAGGAGGTTGAAACGCAGTCGCATATCCGTCACCCGTGGCTGATACGCGGGTCGATGACCGCGTAAAGAACATCGATAACCGTATTGATGATCAAAAACCACAATACAATCATGAGGATGGCGCCCTGCACCACCGGTATGTCCCGCATGGAAACACTGTCGACGAGAAGGGAACCAAGGCCAGGCCATGAGAAAAGCTTCTCGATCACCACGGCCTGTCCCATCAAAGAGCCGAATTGCAGTCCAACCGTGGTGATGATCAACACGAGCGCATTGCGCATCAGGTGCCATGTGACGAGACGATAGGCATTCATGCCTTTCGAGCGGGCGGTGCGAATGAAGTCCGCGCTCATCACGTCGAGAACCGCCGCCCGCGTGGTGCGGGCAAGCAGCGCCAGGGGTGCCACGCTGAGCGTCACGGCCGGCAGGATCAGATTGCGTATTCCGCCATCGCCATAACCGAAACTCGGCAGCCAGCCCAGTGTGAGTGCAAAGACATACATAGCCAGCAGCCCCAGCCAGAACTGCGGTAGCGACAGGCCCGAAACGGCTGCAATCATCGTGGCCGTGTCCAGAAGGCTCCCCGGTTTGAGCGCCGCGACGAACCCAAGCGGCACGCCCATGAGGATGGCAATCGCCATTGCAGCGATGGCCAGTTTCATGGTTGGCCACGCCCGCTCCAGCAACATGTGCGTGACGGGTTGGCGTGTTCGGAAAGATTGTCCGAGATCGAGCTGCGCGAGATTGACGACGTAGCTACCGAACCGCTGGTAGACGGGCTTGTCCAGCCCGAATTCCTTGTTCATCTGTTCGACGACTTTCGGATCATTGCGACCCTTGCCATCAGCGATCAGGCTTGATGTGAAGCTGCCCGGTATCACGCTGAAAATCACAAAGATCAGCAAAGATACCGCCAGAATGGTCGGTATCATCTGCAGAACTCGCCGAGTGATAAATCGAAGCAACGGATCCATGTCCTTTCGTTCGGATGGCGGTCGCGTCCGCCTTGTCCGGTATAATGGCCCCGGTACGCTCCTCACGCCGCTTGATGTTGGGAGATGAGGGTACGTGCGCAGCGCTTCACGCGAGATGAAAAGGCTGGCCCGCCGTCATGTCGTTGACGGCGGGCAGGTCACCGTTGCTTCAGCGGCCCGATGGGGCGCCGTCGTCTACCCAGAGTTGTTCATAAGACTGGATGGCCAGCTCCGCCGAGTTTGGCTGCAAACCATGCAGCCAGGGCTGATAGGCCATTACCGCCTTGTTGTAATTGAAGAACCAGCCGGGGGCCTCGTCCTGCAGCAGATTATTCGCCTGGCGCAAAAGATCATTCTTCTGCTCTTCCGTCGGCGCGCTCAATGCTGCCTCATACAGTTTGTCAAAGTCCTTGTTGTTGAACTTGTAATAATTGCAGGCTGACTGCGAGGTCCTTGAATAGAAGCACTGCATCGCCGTCATTGGATCAGGACCGCTTTCCAGGGACCACATGAAGGACTGGAAATCACCGGCTGGGACCACCTCGGACAAAACAGCTGCTTCAACCGGCTTGGCTTTGACTTTGATGCCGACTTTGTCGAGCATCGGAATAATCGCTTCGACGATGGTCAAACCCCAGCTTTCGTTCTGGGTGGCTGTCAGTTCAAACTCAAATCCATCGGGATAGCCGGCTTCCTTCAAAAGCGCCTTGGCTTTCTCGGGATCATAAGGATAGGGTTTGGCGGCTTTATCGAAGGCGGGTGACGAAAGCGGCAACCAGCTCACAGCGCGATAGGCCTTATCCTTACCCAGACGCTTGATGATCAGATCGGAATCGATCGCATAGTTGATGGCCTGGCGGACCCGCTTATCCTGAAACGGCTTGAAATCCACGTTGAAGCCGACGAGACGCGTATAGACCTCGGCCACTTCCAAGATATTCTTCGACAGTTCCGGATCACTCTTATAGGCAACATACTGCGCCGGTCCGAGCACGGAGACATCGACCTCCTTGTTGCGGAAAGCGACGTCGCGGGCTGAGGCTTCGCCCATGATCATGATGTTGATCTTATCGGCATGCGGCTTGTCGGCTCCGTAGAACTTGTCCCATTTTTCAACGGTCAGACGTGAGCCCGGAATATATTCGGCGAACTTATAAGGTCCAAGGCCGATCGGATGGCTCTTGAAACTGTCCTTGTCGGCTTCACCCGACGGATAGATCACCGTGCTTGGCTGCATGAGCTGGAACGCCGGATTGACGGGTTCATTGAAGGTGATTTCCAGCGTGAAATCGTCGATCTTCTTCAAGCCGGCAATATCCTTTGCCTTGCCGTCGGAATAGTCACTTGCACCCTTGATTGCGCCGATGTACCGCGCGCCCGTATAGGCCTTGCCGGGCGTCATGATGCGCTTGTAGCTGTCGATGATATCATCGGCAGTCATCTTCTTGTCATTGTGGAAAAACGCGTCCTGACGCAGCTTGAACGTGTAAGTCAGACGATCAGCCGAAGCACTGACGTCGGTTGCCAGATCCAGCACCGGCTTGTTGGCATTGCCGTCCCAGGCATAAAGTCGTCGGTGAATGGCCTTGGTGACAAACTCATCCTGTGTTGCCGGGCTCGCCTGGTTATCAAGCGTGCCAAAGCTCGAACCATAGGGAGCAACGAAATTAATCGTGCCGCCTTTGCGTGGCTCTTCCGCGGATGCCGACGTCGCCACACCGGCAAGCAGGACGGCAGCCAGAGTTGATTGGAGCACGAACCGTTTGTACATTGAGTGTTTCCCCCTGTTATGATTATGCACGGTATTGGTAGGTTCTAATCTCGCGTGAAAACGATTTCCCCGCCTCTCAAGGTCATATTGCACTGGGTTTCGTGCAGGATTTCTTCCGGTGTCGCGGTCAACAGATTGCGTGAGAAGATCGCGATATCAGCAACCTGTCCGGGTACCAAACGGCCCTTGATGTGTTCCTGTTTTTGGGAGAAAGCCCCATATTCGGTATAAACGCGCAGCGCATCTTCGATGGAAACGGATTGCGCGGCATCCATCACCGTCCCTTTCCAGGTTTTGCGCGTCAGCATCGTGTACAAATTCGGAAACGGGTCGGGATGACAGACCGGGCTGTCGCTGCCTGTGGCAGGCTTGAAACCGAGATCGGCCCACGTCTTCAACGGATAGCTGGAGCGGCTGCGTTCATCGCCCAGAACCGAAATATAGGCATCACCGAAATCATAGATGAAAACCTGCTGGGGGCAGGGATAGATGCCTGCGTTCTGCATGCGATGATGCTGTGAGGACGTTGAAAATCCGCAATGTTCGATCCGGTGGCGACGGTTTGGATCAGGTGTGGCAGCAAGCGCCTTTTCGTAAGCTGTAATCAGCTGTTCTATGGCCTGATCGCCGATGGCGTGGCAGGCAAGTTGATAGCCCTTGTTATGGGTATCCATGACAAGATCCTGCAGTTCAGCATCTGGCAGCATCTGAATGCCGGTATTGTTATCGTCCCCGAGATAGGGTTTGGACATCCAGGCCGTACGCCCGCCCGCTGAACCGTCCAGGAAAATCTTGACGGCGCCAATGGTCAGCATGTCATCGCCAACCCCCGAGACAAGCCCGGCGCGATAACAGTCGGGCACAATCGATTTGCCGGGGTCGCCAAGCAAAACCAGCCAGCTGCGGACCGGTAGCCGATCATCACGCCGGGCAATCTGATAGGCGCGAATTTCGTTAAAGCCGGCAACGTGCCCGACCGCAGCATCCATGACCGACGTGATGCCATAGGAGAGCAGCATTTTCCCGGCTGTTTCGATCGCTTCGATCAATTGGTTTTCATCGGGGTCTGGAATGGCGGCACGCAGAACGTCTTGGGCATTTTCGGCGACCATACCGGTCAAGACGCCATTTTTCTGTTCGATCATGCCTCCCGACGGAGCGGCATAGGCTTCGTCGACACCTGCCTTGGCGAAAGCTACGGAATTGAAGATTGAAACATGACCACAGGCCCGCGTCAGCATGACCGGATGGTCGGGGGCCACCTGATCCAGCTCCGATTTCATGGGGTGGCGGCCCGTATCCAGCTTGGTCTGGTCATAGCCGCGCGCCAGAATCCATTCGCCCTTGGGAAGGCTGGCAGCTTTGGCTCCGATTGCGTCAAGCAGAGCGTCAAGTGTTGGAAGCTTAGCCGGCGTTGCATCGATCCATTGGAGTGTTAAGCCAGTCGAAATCAAATGCAGATGCGCATCGTTAAGGCCGGGCGTTGCGAATGCTCCGCGGAGATCGACGAGCTTCGTATGCGCGCCTTGCAGTTCCAGCATTTCAGCGGATGAGCCTGTTGCAAGGATCTTGCCTTGCCATATGGCCAGCGCTTCAACGACGCCTTCTTCGTATCCGCACCAGATGTTACCATTGTGCAAAATGCTGTCTGCAGCGACCAGTTTTGGTGGAGTCATGAAGCACGGTTCCCGTCATGCTTGTGTTTTTTTAAAGACTTCCATCATCTCAAATGGATTGCAAGCTACGGAAACCACATTATTTTTCATCGAATTGATATGCTGGCTGTCGATTGGTAAACAGATCGACGACGTGGGTGGCGATCTGCCGAAACAGTTGTATCAAGGCCAAAGTCTAACTCAGGCAACGTCATTGGATTTGGGAATGTTGCTCGTTAGGATTACTCTTTCAATCAACGGGGTATTATGCTCATGACACCTGACGAGCTGAAGATAATACGGCGCGCCTATGCGATGCAGATCGCAGCAGCTGCAGGGATCGCTGACGAGCCCGTAGAGGACGCATTTGCGACCGTCCCGCGAGAGGATTATCTGGGGCCGGGACCGTGGCCCATCCTGCGTTGGCAGGAAGCCTATACTCCGACGCCCACCGCCGACCCGGTTTATCTCTACACCGACAGTCTTGTTGGAATTCTGCCTGAACGGCATATCAACAACGGGCAACCCTCGCTGCATGCTTTCCTTCTTTCACAGAGCGCGACGCGGGAAGGCGAACACATCGTGCATGTGGGCGCGGGCGTTGGCTATTATTCGGCGATTATGGCGCAACTCGTTGGTCCATCCGGCAAGGTGACCGCGATTGAATATGACCCGGAACTTGCTGAAAGGGCCCGCGCAAACCTTGCCGGATATTCGAACGTTTGCGTGATACAGGGCGATGGAAGCAAAGTTGACTTCGAATCCGCAGACCTGATCTATGTCAACGCGGGCGCCACCAAACCCGCAGATATCTGGCTCGACCGCCTCAAGGAAGGCGGAAGGCTGATCCTTCCGCTCACGACCGAAAAGGGCTTCAGCAGCGATTGGAGCAAAATACAACTCCATGGTGCCGTCTTTCTGATAACGCGGCAAGCAGAGACGTTTTGGGCCAGGTGGATATCACCGGTGGCGATCTTCCCATGCGAGGGGATGCGCGATGCAGCATCAGAAAAAACGCTCGCGAGAGCCTTTGAGAGCGGCGACTATAAGCGGGTTGCTCGCCTCTATCGCACCGACGACATACCAACTGAACGCTGCTGGCTGCGGGCTCCAGGCTGGTCGCTTACCTACGATTGAGAGCCGGTTTCGAGCAAGAATGCATTTTCCAATATTCCATTGCGCCGGACAAGTCAGAGGATCGTTGCTCCCAGCAACCACAACCCAGCCAGGCACAACCCGACGCCGGATAATCGGGAAAACCATCGTCCCCTTGCCACAAGCTTTTCGGCAAGGACAAAGATTGCGACGGCTGCAATCCACAGGACATTCATCACCCCGCCGATGAAGAGCAAGGCCATCAACGCCCAGCAGCATCCAATGCAATAGATGCCGTGGCGAAATCCAAGGGCGATGGAGCCCAACGGATCACGCCGGAACCCGCCGTGCAGATGAATGAACATGACGGGTGCCTGACACTGTCGGAGGCAAACATCCTTCAGGGGCGTCCATTGAAACAGCCCGACTGCGATGAGCGTAACCCCGCTGAAAATTCCGCTTGCGCTCGTCATCAGGGGGGTGAGCAGCAAGGTGCTCTCCAGTGCCCATTGACCAATGGTCGCAGCACAGGCGAAAGCCGTCCAGGCCAGAAAATAGCCGGCAACGAAAAATCCCGTTGCAGCCAATGGCTTGCCCTGCACCTCGCCGTGACGGCCAACCCGCGCATAGAGCAAAATCATCGGTGCGGCGGAGGGGGTCATCATGCCGATCATCATGACCACCCACATCAACATCGTGACGGCAAATTCGGTCGTGCTCCACGACCGAAACCCGGACATCATCATCACATCGACGGAAGCGGCATCCATGCCCTGCATTGCCATGCCATCACTGTTCATACTGCGCGCGAGCCAGAGAATATAGGCCCAGGCGATCATCGTGAGCACGGCAAGGGATGCGGCGACGATCAATCGATCGCGTCGCAGTACCGCTTCGAGCGCTGTGGCGCCCGTGGCATTCAATGCACGACACCACTCTGCGTCAGGTGCAGTCTGGCGAACTGCGCATGAGAGTTGGGAATAGACAGCTTCAGGGGACCTTGCGTCTCGGCCCATCCGCGCCCGACTTCGCATGTGTCATACTCAAAACCGTTTGGCAGATTGATGCGTGCCCGATGGGTCTGGCCGGTGACGGGGTTGAGGATCGGCTCGCCGCGAGCCTCGATCCATCCCGGAACGTTCAGGTGCGCCGCACGGCCATTCACATCCACTTCAAAATCTATTTTTGCAAAAACCGGGTCGTGGACTTTCTCGAACGTCGTCGAAAAGACCTGGAAGAAGGTCGCGCCGGGATCGGTATCCAATCCGCTCATGATGCGCAACAGCGCTTCCCGTTGCTCCGCCGAAGCGCGCTCGTCGACGATCGGCACGGCTTGGCCCTTGCCCTCATGGATCGCTCCTGGCCAGGCCACGATCATGGCGCATTTCAACCCGTCCAGTTTGGTGGTTCCGTGATGGCCTTCTTCGATTGCAAGGGCTGCAACCGCGCAGCAATCCCCCTGGGTAGGCAAAGCGTTGAACTGACAGGGGCAACCATAGGCGCAGTTGCAGTGTACGAATTCACGGCCCACGAGAGTCCATTTAACGTCCGTCATTTTCTCCTCCTCATTATTGTTTTATTTTGTTCTTTGTTCTCCAACGGATATTTGACAGTTCATCCGGCGCTGGGCCTGCCTTGCAGGCAGAACAGCGTCGCTCTACCCCGAGATCTGCGAAGCGGCGGACATCAGTTCCTGCGGTGCCGGCACCCCAAACATGTAACGGCCACCTTCGGGTACTTCGGTAAAGCTCCAGCGTACGATACCGTCACGATCGAGCAGAAACTCTCCCACAAGCTGACCTTCACCGGTGGCGATCATCTGGCGGTCGGCTTCGGAAAATTCGTATCCATCCAATTTGTCGAGAAACTCGACCGCTGCCATCGCATTCATCGGTTCGGGTAATTCGCCCGGCATCTCAATGCGCATATTTGTGACGGCCTCTGCGCTGATCTTGCGTGGCCAATCACTTTCAGCCTCGGTGAATTCGACATTGGGCAGGCCGAATGCCCGGTGCGAGATCCGTTCCGGGTCGGATGCAGCCAGCAGGTTGGGCAATGGGTGATATCTGAAATAGAGCCGAGCGCGGTCGATTGGCGTATTCACCACAGTCAGACTGTCAATGCCTTTCTCGCGCAGGGCGCCTTCAAGCTGCGACATGGCTGTGATCTGGCGCCGGCAGAACGGGCAATGCAAACCCCGAAACAGGCCCACCAATACCGGTTTGCGGCCACGAAAATCATCGATTGCGACTTTGCCCTGACGGGTAATCGCGTCAAGCACAACATTGGGTGCCCGGTCGCCCGGCTGCAACGGTCCTTTGATATGAGGCTCCGACATATGCGTCATCCCCTTTCACTCGACTAATCGAGAAATGGCAATACGACAAGCGCTTCGGGGTCGAGCCCATGCTGTGCGCAGACCTCTTGCGCCATGGCGAAATATCGCTCCGCCTCGGCCAAATCATCAAGGTCGAGATTGAGCGTCGCCAGCCCATCATAACACGGAAACAGCAATTGTGGTTCACCGATTTCACGTGCCACGCCGAGGGCCTCATTGTAACATTCACGCGCCAGTTCCGGTTGATCGTGGCATTGATGAATTTGGCCGAGCACGATGAGGGGAACCGAGAGATGGTCGCGCTGATCCAGTGCCCGATCGATCTCGATTGCCTTTTCGGCCGCGGGCACGCCCTCGCTGATGCATCGGTCGGTAAAGGTGCAGTAGGCCACGGCAAGATTGGCAAGGAGACGCGCCTGAAAGCCCAGATCGCCGATGCGGCGTGCCACCCCGAGCCCGCGCTGGCACACCCGGATCGCGCGTTCCGGATTGACCATGGTATAGAGCACCGACAGATTGGTGTAGCCGCGACAGGCGGCACTTAGAAGGCCTGCATCTTCAGCGACCTTGACACTGCGCTCCACCTCGCTCACCGCTTCCTGGCTCCGGCCAAGCCGTGCAAGCGCCACCCCTTTGGTGTTCAGCGCTTCGGCCGTAACCCGAGCAGTTTCGATGTCACTTTCGGCGCCGGCTTCAGGTGCCATGGTTTGAACAAAACGCAGTGCTTCGTCCGCCCACCGCACGGCGGCCATGTGGTCGCCAGTGCGAAATGCAAGGCGGCCGCGTTCCTGCGCGAGATGCGCATGCTCGATCAGCGGATCTATCCCTTCAAGCAGCGCTGCTGCCTCGGCATAGCGTGTCTCTGCTTGATCGCGTTTGCCGGAGTCCCAAAGCAATCGCCCAAGCTTGCGCAATATTCTGGCGGTAGCGGCGAGGTCACCCTTGGCGCGATGAATGTCAAGGACGGTCTGGTATTGTTCATCGGCGATATCGCGCTGACCTGCAGGTCCGCAGAGATCGGCAATGCGTTCGCGCAAGAGCAGCGATTCCGGTCCATGGTCGCCAGTATTCGACAGGGCATCCAGTGCCTGCCTGTAGAGACGGACCGCGTCATCGTTGGCGTATGTCTTGCGCGCCCGGTCGCCCGCTGCCATCAGGTAGTGCGCACCTTTCGTCGTGGCGGCGGTTTGGCTGAAATGGTGACCCAACATTGCCAGATCTTCGAGACGTTCTGGATCGTCTCCATACAATCGTTCCAATGTATCGCCGATGAGTTCATGCATCTCAATGCGCCGTTGCAACAGGAGGTTGTGGTAAATCACATCGTGAAGCAGCGTCTGGATGAAGCGGTAGCCTGGCGCCGATACCGGGTTTGCACCGGGAATTTCCTCGATGATTTCAGCATCGCAAAGGAGATCGAGCCCCGCTTCGACGTTTGCCGGGGCCGCCGAAATGGTCTTCAATAATTCCGCGTCGAAACGCGGCCCGATAACTGCGGCCTCCTGGGCCAATCTGCGCACGTCCGGCGGCAGCCTGTCCATTCGGGCGAGCAACATTGCCTGTATGCCGACGGGAATGTCGGCAGCTGCCTCCCTGTTTGCCACCTGCCAATGCCGGTTGTCCCTTTGCACGGCCCCAACCTCAATGAAATGACGCACAATTTCCTCAATGAACAGAGGATTGCCGTTGGCGCGATCGACAATGCTGTTGCACAGATCGGCTGGCAATCCGCCGGGGCCGTGACCGAAGAATGCGCTGAGCATTTTTCGACCGTCATTGGCGTGCAAAGGGGGGAGGCGCAGCGCCGTCAAGCTGATACGGCTTGAATCCAGCATATCCGTGTCAAATGCAGGCCGATGGGTCGTCAGCAGCATGAAGCGGCTGCGCTCCAGACGGTCCATCAAAAAGCGCAATGCCTCGAGCGATGCGGTATCAGCCCAATGGAGGTCTTCGACGACAAGCAGCAGGGGAGAACGCGCCAGGCGCTGCTCGAAAATAGTGCGGATCGCATAGAAGATCTGCCGGCGCAATTGCTCGGGTTCAACCTGATGCAGCACGTCATCGGATTCGCCAAGGCCGATAACGTAAAGCAGGAGCGGCATCAATTGCTTCACTTCGCCGGCGGCAAGGCCAAGTTCGCTCAGGCCTGCGGCGAGCAAATCCTTTGTTTTCTCCGGTGAATCATTGGCGTTGATTTCATAGGCGCTGCGCAACACAGCGGCGAGTGTGCCATATGACGGTTCACCGAGCGGTGAACAGATGGCTCGCCGAACCACGACATTGGTGAAACGAGGATCATCACGCGTGTTTGCCAGGAATTCCTCGGTCAGGCGTGATTTCCCAATGCCTGCCTCGCCGATCAGCCGTACCAGTTGGGCTCGACCTGCGGCTGCCAGATCAAGACAGCCAAGCATACGGGCAAGTTCCTTTTCACGCCCGACCAGTGGCGCACTCAGGCCAAGTGTTTCGAGGCCCCGTGCGGTGCGGGGCTCCTCGAGTGCTCCCACCAGCCGATGTACGAGCACGCTGCCAACCTTGCCACGCAGGGCCTGGTCACCAAGCGAATCATAAGAGAATGCATGTCGCGTGAGGCGATAGGTGAGCGGCCCAACGAGGATCTCGCCCGGTTTCGCCATCGACTGCAGCCGTTGTGCGCTGTTCACCGTATCGCCCGTCACTGAATAGGATTTGGCGTTGCCCGCACCAAAGCCGCCGGCAACGACCGGGCCTGTATTGATGCCAACATGCAGAATCAGGGGCGAATGCGAGCGTGTTTGCCAGCGTTTTCCCACCATTGCGGCCCGGCTGACCATGTCCAGCGCCGCGTGGAGCGCTCGCTCGGGGTCGTCTTCATGTGCGACCGGTGCCCCGAACAATGCGAGCAGCGCATCACCGATGAATTTGTCGACAAAGCCCCCGAAGCCCTGCACCGCCGCCGTCAGCTCTTCAAAAAGTTCGTTTTGGAGCGTTTGCATGACTTCCGGGTCGAGTTGTTCGCTCAATGTGGTGAAACCGCAGAGATCGGCAAACAACACGGTAACGGTACGGCGATCCGCACCAGTTTCGGATTTTACCAGCGTGGGCCGGAGGACTTGACGGGACGATTCTTGCGGCCTTTGCAGGCCGCTGATTGTCGGGGGATCGGCGATCTGGGCTCCGCATTTTGGGCAGAACACGAAGTCTGGTGGACACAGATATTCGCAGTTGGGGCACGCGCTGGCTTGTTTCGCGCCACATTTTGGGCAAAACGCAAAACCGCTTTGAACGTCAAAACCGCAACCCGTGCAGTTCATCGATATGACCTCGCAGGAACCCGGATGTACGATCCTGCCGCGCTTTATCCCACGGGCT
This sequence comes from Phyllobacterium sp. MT110, assembly GCF_058792715.1. NCBI lineage: Bacteria > Pseudomonadati > Pseudomonadota > Alphaproteobacteria > Hyphomicrobiales > Phyllobacteriaceae > Phyllobacterium > Phyllobacterium sp. MT110. The sequence goes on along the minus strand of NZ_JBXAFE010000006.1, from coordinate 266,346 downwards.
GGATTCCCCATTAAATAATGAACCTGCTGCGAGGGACTGGCAAGCGGCCCATAATGTGAGAATGCTGGAGACAATCGGGTTGCAAGTGCTTCAGCAGGGCATTACTGAAGACATGTCGGCACCACTCCTCTTGGGTGCTGACATCCCCCACCCCAGGGAGAAGGTCTTGGGCCTTCACAACTTGGCCGGACCCAATGGTCCGGCCCTTTTCAAGAGACGTCCGAGCTGGCCTGCATGTCCGCGTTATCCGCCAGCGCTCAGGAGACTGTTTCTCCACCATCCACCACGAGCGCTTGCCCGGTAATGTAGGACGAACGATCTGAAACCAGAAACAGGATCGATTCGGCTATTTCCTCGACATCTGCCCAGCGCCCCAATGGAACCTGCTGTTGGACATAGGCTTCTATTGCACTGCGTCCGCCCATTTGGCCGATGAAAGGTTCGTTGAAGGGGGTATCAACCCAACCGGGGCAAAGCGCGTTTACACGGATTCCAAATCGCGCGTAATCGCCGGCCATTTGGCGGGTCATCGCGATGACAGCATGTTTGGTGGTCGTGTATGCAATCATCTCGCGATCATAGAGCACGCCGGACGATGATGATGTGTTGAGTATGACGCCTCTGCCGGCGGCCTTCATCACCGGCATGACAAGACGGGAGGCCATGAAATGCGCCCGAACATTGAGGCTCCAGGACCGGTCGAACCCTTCAACCGGCACCTGCTCGAGGTTGCCGGCAATCTGTGCTCCGGCATGGTTGTGCAAAATATCGATGCGCCCGTGCCTGGCGGCCACTGAAGATATACTTGCCGCAAGCGCCTCATCATCGGTCACGTCGACAACAGCAATTTCCGCGTGTCCGCCCGCCTTGCAAATGCGGTCCACGACGATTTCCGCATTCTCTGCATTGATATCAATGACGACCACATGGGCGCCTTCGCGCGCCAGAATGGCGGCACCGGCCTCGCCGATTCCGGAGCCGGCTCCGGTGACTATAGCAACGCGATCTCTGAGGATCATGGGGTTTCCTGTGTGTCAGTTTGTTGTTTTTTTCTCACGCATCAGAATGCGGGCTATCAGGATCATCATCAGCGAGGCGACCAGAACCAGCGTGGCAATGGCATTTATCTCCGGGGTAACACCCCGGCGAATGGACGCGAAGACATAGATGGGCAAAGTCGTTTTGGAACCGGCGACGAAAAAGGCGATGATGAAATCGTCGAAGGAAAATGTGAACGAGAGCAGAAAGCCCGCCAGCACCGACGGCAGGATCTGCGGCAGCACGACCAATCGAAAAGTGGTCAGCGGCGTTGCGTAGAGATCGCTTGAAGCTTCGACGATGTCGCGGCCGAGACTGGCGATGCGCGCCTTCACGATCATGGTCACCAATGCCATCGAAAAGAGCCCGTGCGCAGCGACAATCGATCCGTAGCCAAGGCCAAGCTGCGGCGGATTGGCACCAGGCCAAATGGCGTTGAGCAGTGGATTGAGAAAGGAGAAAACTTCCACCAATGCAACGAGTGTCGCAATGCCGATCACCACGCCCGGCACGACGATGGCAGCTGCAAACAGACCGTCGAGCACAGCCCGCGTGCGGGTGCCCAACCGCTCCATCCCGATGGCTGCCATTGTGCCGAATATGGCGGCCAGTGTCGCGCTTGTCAGGGCGATGATGAGGCTGTTCTGCAGTGCGGCAACGAGAAACGTGTTGCCCAGAGCCTTGCCATACCACATCGTTGAGAAGCCGGTGAATTCACTGGCATTGCGACCGGCATTGAAGGAAAACAGCACCACGAGCGCGATCGGCGCGTAGAGGAACACATAGACTGCCGAAATAAAAGCACGCATCAAACGAGGTCCACTTGTCTGGTTCCCGCGATCTTCCAGGCAATACGCATGGCAATGAGCAGCACGAAAACCACTGAAATCACCAGTGTGACGGCGATTGCCGATCCGAATGGCCAGTTGCGCGACTGCAGGAAGAGATCGACGAGGGCATTGCCGATGAAAAACACCTTGCCGCCGCCAAGAAGCTGCGGGATCAAATACTCGCCGAGCAGCAGGATCGTGACGAGCGACAATCCTGTCATCACCCCGGGCAGGGAGAGTGGCAGTGTGATGCTGAAAAAAGTGGAGACCGGTTTGGCACCCAGATCAGCGGACGCTTCGAGAAGGCGACGATCAAGCTTTTCCAGACTGACATAGATGGGCATGATCATCAGCGGCAGATAGCCGTAAACGATACCAAGAAGGACGGCGCCATGGGTGTTGAGGATGCGCACGTCGTCGAAACCGACCATGCTCAGAAGGTTGGGAATGCCGCGGGAGCCGAGGAGATACATCCAGGCATAGGTGCGCACCAAAAGGCTGGTCCAGAATGGGACAATGACCAGTGAAACAAGCAGGAGCCGATACCGGGGATTGGCCTTGACTGCGAGGTAGTAGGCAACCGGATAAGCGACAATCAGGCAGATGAAGGCGCCGACAGGCGCGAGAAAGAGCGTATTCCAGAAAGCCGCAGCGCGCGATGGCAGATTGGCAAATTGTGCGAATGTGAAGGCCGGTTGATATCCGCCTTCAGGTGCGCGCTCTCCGACTGAAAAAACCAGCATGGCAATGAAGGGCAGCACGAGGAAAATGAAAAGCCAAGCCACAGCCGGTGCGACAAGCGATGCGGTCACCATCCTTCGTTTTGTGTTTATAGCCAATGCCATCGGATATCTCTTGTATGGATGATGTGCCCGTCCTTCTCTCGACTACGGAGTGCCGAGAGAAGGACAAGTTGTGTTGTCAGGCTGACTTGAAGCGCGCCATGACCTCGGCACGGGCGGGATCGGTGAGCGTGACTGCCGCGCCGAACTCCAGCGGGGTCAGTTGACCATCCGGGGGATAGACAATGGTGTTGGAGGTAATTTCCTTCGGAAGAAGCGAAAGCACGCGGCTGTCAGTTGTCGGAGCGCCATTGGCGATATGCTCCTTGACGGCGTTGGCTGGATCCATGAGGTAGTTCAACAGAGCGTAACCCGCCGGTTTGTTCGCGGCGCTTTTGGGGATCGCATAGAAGTCCGACCAGATCTCGCCGCCATCTTTGCCAAGGACAAACTTGATTTCCGGCACATCGCGGTTGAGCTGCGCACCATCATTGGTCCAACACATGGTCATCCATGCATCTCCTGCGCGCATGGCCGGCTGATAATCGCTGTTGATGGCATAGAGGTGCGGTTTGACCTTCACCAGAAGTGCTTCTGCCTTGGCCAGTTCGTCAGGTTTGACGGAGTTGAAGGAGTAGCCGAGCGAAACCAGAGCACTGCCGATTGTCGTGAGCTGATAGTCATGCACGATGGTGCGCGTGTCGGCCTCATTTTGTGCGACCTCGAAAAAATCCTTCCAGCTCGCTACGGGTGTTTTGATTTTCTTTGAGTTGAGGGCAATTCCGGTCGTGCCCCAGTTTTTTGGCACCGCATAGGTCGTGCCGCTGATGGTCCCTTCGGCGGTGAAGCGCGCAGTTTCTGTGGCAGGGCTGTAGTTGGTCAGCTTCGACATATCGAGAGGATCGATCAGGCCAAGCTTTACATAGGTGGAGATGGTGTAGTTGGTTGGCACAAACAGGTCCCAGCCGGTGCCTCCGGCCTGCAATTTCGCCAGCATTTCCTCATTCGAACCAAAAACATTGACTTCGACCGCGACGCCGGTTTTCGCCGTGAAAGCTTCAAACGTTGCAGGATCATGATAGTTCGGCCAGGTGGCGATCGACATCTGCTTGCCAAGATCCTCGGCGAAGGCCGGAGACGAGAGCAAGCCGGTCTGGCCTGCCAGCACTGCGGAGGCCAGACCAAGTCCGGTAACGCCCAGGAAGTGCCGGCGGGAGACGGACCCGCGTTTGAGGCGCATCAACTCATCCATGAACTGTGCAGCTGTTATTGGGGCATTCTCTCTATAGTGTTTAGGCATGAAGATGTTCCCTTTTTTGATATTGTTCAGGCCGGAAAGATATGCGCAGCGTCGGGGTTGAAGCTCAGCACAACCCTTTCATTGGGCTCAACCAGGCTGCTCTCCGAGAGAACATGCCGATCGGCAGTGATCAGGAAATTGCCAAGCCCGTTGACGGAAACCGAATATTCAACCGATGATCCAAGGAAGATGCGGTGGGTTACAACGCCCGAAAGCCTGCCCGAGATCGATTGGTTTTGTCGATGCAAGGTGATGGCCTCAGGGCGCAGCGCCAGGGTCACGGCGCCAGCGGGCAGTGCGCTCCTTTCCCCTATCGACAGGGCACTCCCATCTGCAAGGCGCAGCGTGGCACCATCGGCTTCGACTGTTGCAGCTATTCGATTGGTCTTGCCGACAAAGTCGGCAACAAAGAGATCGCGCGGTTTGTCATAGACTTCCTGCGGGGCTGCAAGCTGTACGATGCGTCCCGCATTCATCACACAGACAAGGTCGCTCATGGAGAGGGCCTCTTCCTGGTCATGGGTTACCAGAACGAAGGTGATGCCCAGTTCGCGCTGCAATGTTTGCAGTTCGATCTGCATGGCCGTGCGCAATTTCTTGTCGAGTGCCGCAAGGGGTTCGTCCAGAAGCAGCACGGACGGCTTATTGACCAATGCGCGCGCCAAGGCCACGCGCTGCTGCTGTCCACCGGACATTTCATGGATACGACGCTTGCCGAACCCGCCAAGCCGCACCATTTCCAGCGCCTCGCCGACGCGGCGGGATATCTCGGACGCACTGATCTTCGGGCGGGCCTGCCTTAGCCCGTAGGAGACATTCTGTTCGACATTGAAATGCGGAAAGAGTGCGTATTGCTGAAACACCATGTTCACGGGCCGCTGGTGGGCCGGGACACCGTTCATTGGTTTGCCGTTGATCAGGACGTTGCCCGTCGTGGGCTGTTCGAAACCGCCAATCATACGCAGGCACGTCGTCTTGCCGCAGCCGGAAGGGCCGAGCAAAGCGACGAATGCGCCCTTTGGGACCTGGAGATTAATATCGGAGACAGCGGTCACGGCGCCATAGGATTTGCTGACCGACCGAAACTCGATGTCGTTCACTGAATGAGATGTCACATTAGTCCCCTGCGGCTTTAAGTTACATTGGTCAGTCTGCGCTGCCTTTGCCACCGTCATGACCAGCAAAGTAGCCAATCCGTGACTGTGCGGTATATACCCCAAAAGAGGTATTTCATCAGGCAAATACCAATGTAAGGTGTATATGCAATTGCAGTTATGAAAAGATGAGGGGCCGGCACGATGAGCGTCGATATTGAAACGCTATTCGATGTGTTTCGCCGGTTTGTAGGCAGATCGACAATGCTATCGCATGAGTTTGGCGATCTTTTTCGCCAGATGATGCGCTCGCTCGTCAAGTTCGATCACGTGGTGATGTTTGCTTATCGCGGGAATGAGCGCCCCATTGATCTCTACAGCACTTTTGATCCGGCGGAGCAGGTCATTTTCGTCAATCTGTATCAAATGGGTCCCTATCTCCTGGATCCTTTCTATCACAACGCCCGCGAGGCGAGGTCCGGCATCTGGCGCATGCGCGAGCTTGCGCCCGACCGCTTTTTTTCCAGCGAGTACTATCGCACCTATTACGTTCAGACAGGACTTGCCGAGGAAATTGGCTTCTTCGTTCCCATCGCGCAGGACCTGACAATTGTGCTCTCGCTGATGCGGCGCGAAGAAACAGGTCCCTTTGCAACGCAAGATCTTTCGCTATTGCGCAAGGCTGAGCCGCTGATCGCACGACTGGTGAAACACTATTATCAGGATATCGGCCTTCTCTTTGACGCCGCAGTTGCAAAGCAAAGGAAAGGGCGTCGCAAGGACAAGTTAAATGCCGCTGACACAGTGTGGCGTGATCTCAACCTGACGGATCGCGAGGCGGCAATCATCGAACTTGTGCTGCAAGGGCACTCGTCAGAATCTATCGGATTGCGGCTTTCGATCACCATGGGCACTGTAAAGGTTCACCGGCGTAATGTTTACCGCAAGCTCGGCATATCATCCCAGACCCAGCTTCTTTCCATCTATTTGAAGAAGTTGGGCGAGCATTAGATTGGGGGCGTCGGAGCATTAGCCGATGCTCGGTGTCCTGCGGGGCGCAGACGGATTTTATATCAGAATGTTTATCCGCAAATATGTTGCTTGCCCGGAATCCCTGTCGGTCATCTTGTGATGATGATACGGTTTGCCCGGATATCATTCCGACACTCATGACCGGAGGCCACCGTTGAACAGCGAACAGGGCATTCTTCGCATATCCATAGCTGTTACAATCTGTGTCGCGGGCTTTGGCGTGATATTCGGCTTGCTGGCAGGGTCTTTCTCCATCGTATTTGACGGTGTCTACATGCTGGCCGATGCCGCGATGAGCGGGCTGGCTCTGGGGGTTGCGCGGCTGATCGCATTATCCGCTGTTCCGACCGGAAAACTCCGGGAACGGTTCACAATGGGCTTTTGGCATCTTGAACCCATGGTGCTTGGCCTCAACGGCATTATGCTATCGGGCGTTGCGATTTACGCATTGATCAATGCGATCGGCAGCCTGATGAGCGGCGGCCGCGATCTCGAGTTCAGCTTCGCGATTTTCTATGCCGCCGTTGCTCTCGTTGCCTGCACGGTCATGGCAGTCGTTGAAATGAAAATGAATAAACGTCTGCATTCCGACTTTGTTGCTTTGGATGCCAAGGCCTGGATTATGTCCGGGGGCATTACCGCTGCACTATTGGTGGCATTTTCCGTTGGCTATGCAATAGAGGGAACGCGGCTCGACTGGATCACCCCCTATATTGATCCTGCAGTCCTTGCCCTCGTCTGCGTCGTTATCATTCCACTTCCCATCGGTACGATCAGGCAGGCACTGGCCGACATCTTTCTGATCACGCCCCCGGCGCTGAAATCGCATGTCGATACCGTCGCGCAACATTTTGTTGAGCGATATGGCTTCGTTTCCTACCGTGCTTACGTGGCAAAGGTCGGACGCGGAAAGCAGATTGAACTGTACTTCATTGTCCCTATGGGGTGGCCGTCAAGGCGTCTTGAGGAATGGGATGCTATCCGGGATGAGATCGGCGAAGCCATAGGCGACGAAAGCACAGACCGGTGGCTGACAATTGCATTCACCACTGATCTGGAATGGGCGGTCTGACCGCAGGCTGGGACATCATGCCCAATCCGGTGTCAAGACGTGCGCTCCCTATTGACTATAACGAATATGTTATATAACAATTATGTTATGAATATTTCAACTGACGCGACAAATCTCGATGCTGCATTCTTAGCGCTGGCCGACCCCACACGCCGGGCAATTCTTGCGCGCCTGGCGCATGGCGAGGAGACGGTGATGCAGTTGGCGGAACCCTTCGCGATGACCCAGCCAGCAATTTCGCGGCATTTGAAGGTGCTCGAAAATGCCGGGCTGATTGTCCGGCGGATTCAAGGCACGAAGCGGCCGTGCCGGTTATCGGGCGCCGGGATCGAAACCGTCGATCGATGGCTTGCGATGCTGAGGGATGCGCTGGCTCAGAACTACGACAGGCTCGATGGAGTCCTGGCGGACATGGTTGATAATGGAGAGGAATTGAAATGAGCAAACTAACGATCAAGACCGAGGGCGATCTGCATGTTGTGGTGACGAGGCATTTCAATGCACCGCCTCAAGCCGTCTACCGTGCACACATAGAGCCAACGCTGATTCAAAGATGGATGCTTGGGCCGGACGGATGGACAATGCCCGTGTGCACCAACGAGGCGCGCCCTGGCGGGAAGATCCGATTTGAATGGAAAGGCCCCGACGGCAGTGGCTTTTATCTGACAGGCGAATATCTGGAATTGGAGCCCTACAGTCGCATTGTTCATATCGAGCGGATGCATCTTCCAGACGCGACGCCGGACAACCATGTGGAAACGCGGTTCGATCCGGACGGGTCCGGTACGCTGATGACCATGCGGATGACGTTGCCCGACGCTGAATTGCGATCGATGATGCTGGCAAGCGGCATGGAGCACGGCATGGAAGCGAGTTATGTTCGGCTGGAGGGATTGATCTAGGCCGTTTCTACAGGGCGGTGGTAGAAGCGCCGCTCACCCTCCCGCAAATCCAGGGCATGCGGTGCCATCCGCTCTGCGGTGGTTGGCGCCGGATCAAGATGGCGTCGCCTCCAAGCGGCGCCTATCTGATTTACAGGGCAAAGCTTGAGGTCTAGGATCAAAGCAGCAGAGAAAATGTTACCTAGTATCGGAGTGTGATCCATGACCGAGGTTTCATCTGTTGAAGAATCTCCCTCAGACCAACCCGTTCTCGATACCACGCCTTACGGTGCAGGGCCTGATGATTCCATTGCAAGTGCGGCAGAGAATGCTGCGGTTACTCACCACGTGGCAGTGATTGGCGGCAAGACAATTCCCTATACAGCGCGTGCCGGCCATCTGGTTACCGTTAATCCATCCAGTGCGCAGCCGGCAGCGGCGTTCTTCTACGTCAGTTTTGCCGCTGATGGCGTCGATCCGTCGACGCGCCCGGTCACTTTTTTCTATAATGGCGGGCCCGGCTCTTCGTCAGTGTTTTTGCTGCTTGGGTCGTTTGCGCCGCGGCGCATCAAGACCAATATGCCCGATTTTACACCGCCCGCTCCCTATACCATCGAGGACAATCCGGACAGTCTGCTGGATCGCAGTGATCTGGTGTTCATCAATCCCGTTGGCACCGGCTACTCAAGCGCAATTGCGCCGAACCGGAACCGGGATTTTTGGGGCGTCGATCAGGATGCGCGCTCGATTGCCCAATTCATCAAGCGTTATTTGACCGCCTTTGATCGATGGAATTCACCCAAATTCCTCTTTGGCGAATCGTATGGCACGCCCCGCACCTGTGTATTGGCATGGATGCTGCATGAAGACGGTGTCGATATCAACGGCCTGACGCTGCAGTCGTCGATCCTCGATTATACGCAAACCGGCAATCCGGTTGGACTGTTGCCGACACTGGCGGCAGACGCCTGGTATCATAATAAAGTCAATGTGGGGGTGCGGCCGCCGCTGCCTGCCTTCATGGATACGGTGAAGGCCTTCGCGCAGGGTCCTTATGCAAAGGCTTTGACGGATTTTCCCAAGTTTGACGCGGCGACATTGCAGACACTGAGTGATTATCTCGGCATTTCGCCCGTCGTCCTCACGTCCTGGAGCTTGAATGTCGAGGCGAACAATGGTGCCAATCTTCTCTTCCTCACGACCCTCCTGCAGGATCGGGGGCTGGCGCTTGGGGCCTATGATGGAAGGGTGACTGCCATCGATACGGGAATTGCCGGTCAGATTGACCCTAATTCCGGCGGCAATGACCCGACGATGACCGCCGTGAGCGGCGTCTATACCGCCATGTGGAATACCTATCTGAACGATGAGTTGAAGTTCACGGCTCTGTCACCCTTTGCCGATCTCAATGATCAGGCATTTCAAAATTGGGATTTCGGCCACATCGATCCAACGGGCGCGCAAAGAGGCGGCAAGGATGCCAATGGCAACCCGGTTCTCTACACGGCCGGTGATCTGGCGGCGGTGATGGCGCTCAATCCCAGTCTCAAGGTGTTTTCAGCCAATGGCTATTATGATTCCGTCACGCCATTCTTCCAGACGGCGCTGACATTGGCGGCTATGCCGCTCACCAATCCGTCGGTGCGCGCCAATCTGACTATTCGCAACTATCCGTCGGGACACATGATTTATCTTGATGGCGAGTCCCGGACCGCATTGAAAGCAGATCTCAGTGTTTTCTACGACAGCACCAGGGCCCGGTTCATTGCCGAGGCGCTACGCAGCGAACAGTCTGCCATTTGCAGGCCTTATTTCAAACTTCGAAATCCTGTCGAGGCGCAGAAGACCGGCCGTGGCCAGGCGGTACCGGCAAGCTGGAGCGTTCCTGATCTTTGCAAGGCCTATGACTGGCCGCAAGACCTTCTCGGCGGCGGTGTGATTGCCATTGTTGAGCTTGGCGGCGGCTGGGTTGCGAGCGACATGGACGCGTATTTTGCAGCGCTGGGGCAGCCCGTGCCTCAGATCGTTGATGTGCCGGTTGCAGGTGCCGGGAACAGTCCCAATAGGAACAATGGCCGGTCCGGGGATGCCGATGTCGAGGTTGCACTCGACATTCAGATCGCGGCCGCGTCCTATTATGCGGCAACCGGCCGGCCCGCCTCGATCCGGGTTTACTGGGCGTCGCCTCAGCCCAGTGGAATCGCAGCGGCGTTGCGGGCGGCGGCAACGGATGGCTGCGATGTCTGCTCGCTTTCCTGGGGTGCCGATGAGGCACTTTGGGTCAAGGCCGGACAGGGCACTGGCCAGGATCTGGTTGCCCAGATGCAAAGCGCAGCGCAGGCGGCGACAACAGCGGGCATGGTGGTTTTCGCGGCAGCTGGCGACAATAATTCAAGCGATGGTGGCAGCAGTCCCGCCAATGTCGACATGCCTGCGTCCTGCCCGAATGTGATTGGCTGCGGTGGAACCTCCAAATCGGCTGCAGGTGAAGTGGTCTGGAATGAAGATCCGGGCAATCCGAACGGCAATGGGACGGGCGGCGGCTTCTCGACATTGTTTGCGCCGCAACCGTGGGAGGCCGGCGCGCCACACGGGCCGGGCCGGATGGTGCCTGATGTTGCGGCGCATGCCGATCCGCGCACCGGTTATGAGATTTGGGTGCACGGGCAGACGATGGTCGTCGGCGGTACCAGCGCGGTGGCACCTCTCTATGCAGGCCTGTTTGCCGCTTTTGGCCGCAAACTTGGTTTTATCACGCCCAAACTCTGGCTGAACCATATGTGTTTCAACGATATCACTGTGGGTGACAATGGCTATTACCGGGCACGCATCGGTCCCGACCCCTGTACGGGCATCGGTTCACCTATCGGTTCGAAACTCGCCGCCTTGTTTGATGCCTCGGCTGCCGGGATGCTCCATCTGGAACCGTCGGCACTGCCTAGGATCGTTCCTGACGGTTGGAGCGGCTCCGTTTATCTCACCTTTGTCGAGGGGAAGCTCACCGGCAAGCCGCGCATGGAACCGTCACCGGACAAACGCGTTCCGCAGGCTCGAACTGTCCGCAAACGGCGCCAGTGAAATAGCTATTGCTGGCACTGCCATCTGCGGTGAATTCGCTACGTGCCGGAATCCTTGGCCTGGCCCCATTCGGGCTCGACGGCTGGAATATCGTCGAAGGATGAATAGTTGAGATTGTAGAGCTGCGCATAGAGTTTGCCATTCTCCATAAGGGCATCATGGTCTCCCATCTCGATCATCTGTCCATTTTGCAGGACGATGATGCGATCGGCTTCGCGAATGGTGGCGAGGCGGTGGGCGATCACAAGCCCGGTGCGGTTCTCCAGCAGCTTGACGAGGGCCTTCTGGATGAGCATCTCGGTGTAGCTGTCGATATTTGCCGTGGCCTCGTCAAGAACGAGGATCTTGGCATCGGCCACCAGTGCGCGGGCAAAGCTGATCAGCTGGCGCTGGCCAAGTGAAAGATTTCCGCCGCGCTCGCCCAGTTCAGTCTGGTATCCCTCGGCAAGATTCATGATGAACTCGTGCGCGCCGACGGCCTTGGCCGCCTCGATGACATCGTCGAGCGATGCGCTGTCCTTGTGGTAGCGGATGTTTTCGAAAACAGTTCCGGTGAACAGAAACGGCTCCTGCAGGACCATTGCGATCTGCTGACCGAGGGAATCCTGGGTCAGATTCCGCACGTCATGGCCGCCCACCAGAACCTGTCCCTGCTGGACATCATAGAAGCGGTGAATGAGTGCCATCGCACTCGACTTGCCGGAACCGGTGGGGCCAACAAGCGCCACGGTCTCGCCCGGGTTGACCTTGAAGCTGACATTTTTCAGAACCGGATGCTTCGGATTATAGCCGAAAACGACGTTGCGGAACTCGACCGATCCATCGGTGTCCGGCGTGAGAACCCGTGCATCCGGAGCATCGGTGATGCTGATCGGCACATCCAGCACTTCGGTCAGCCGCTGTCCCGACGCCATTGCGCGCTGCATCACCGAATATTGCAGGGTCAGGGAGCGGATCGGATCGAAGAAGCGCTGGATATAAAACAGGAACGCGACCATGACACCCACGTCAAGCGCCTGATTGAGCACGCGCGCGCCGCCGACGACGATGACGAGCGCCATGGCAACGCCGGTGAGTGAATCCACGATCGGCACCATGACCTGAGCGTACTTTGCTGCTCTGAGATGCGTCATCAGATTGGCATGGGCTTTGTCATTGTAGAGCATGAAATTGACCCTCTGGCGTCCCATGCTTTGAACGGCGCGCACGCCGTGGATGGTTTCAGCCAGAGCACCGTTGGTGACTGAATTGGTTTCATGCGCCGCCATGAAGGCGATCCGGGCACGGGGCAGCCAGAAAATGCGCACGACAAACAAAATGGGAAGCACGGCAAGGGTCAAAAGACCCAGGCGAAAATCCAGATACAGCATGACGAAGACAATGCCGAAGAGCAGGGTGATATCGCCAACCGACAGGACGGAGGTTTCGAGAAACTCCTGCATCGAGTTCACGTCGCCCTGCAGCCGCGACATCAGCCGTCCAACCTCCGTCTTGTCCATGAAGGAAAGGGAAACGCGCTGGAGATGCGAGAACATCGCCCGGCGAATGTCAAACAGGACGTCTTCCGCGACACGTCCCACCACCGTTTCCTGGATATAGCTGGCAACGAAATTGACAAGTATCGCCAGAGCAAATGCAACGATCGCATAGGCAAGTGCGGCGTGATTGCCGCCTGGCGCAATGCCGTGGTCGATTGCGTAGCGAATGATGAGCGGGATCATCAATTGCGTGGCCGTAAACGTCAGCACGGCGCCAACCGCAATAAGCATCTGCGTCTTGTACGGTGCAACGAACGCCCAGATCCGCCTGACGATGTTGCCATCGAAAACCTTGCCGAACATTTCCTCTTCGATCCGGTGCGATCCCACAACGGCGCGGGGCGGGCGGCGTCCATCGTCGCGAACGTCGTTGCGCTCCGTCTCATTTTCGTCGCTCACGATCCCATCTCCGTTTTTTCCATTGCGGCGAGACCGTCACCGGGGCGAACCTGCAAATCGTAAAGTGCCTTGTAGCGGCCGCCTGCCGCGAGCAAGCTTTCATGAGTTCCGCGTTCGACGATCTGGCCATCCTCGATGAACAGAATCTGATCGGCATGCATCAATGAACTCAGGCGGTGCGCCACAACGATTGTCACCCGGTCCTTGGCGTAGCGGCGCATGGCGATGCGGATGCGCTGTTCCGTACCGGCATCGATTGCAGCCGTTGAATCGTCGAACACCATGACCGCCGGCTTGAGCATGAGGGTGCGCGCGATGGAAAGGCGCTGCCGCTGTCCCCCTGACAATGAAACGCCGCGTTCACCGACGATTGTGCCATAGCCCATGGGCAGGCCGAGGACGTAATTATGCAGCTGCGCGGACTCGCTTGCCCGTTCGATCCTCGGTTCTTCTGCCCATGGATCACCATAGGCGATGTTATTTTCGATTGTCGTCGTGAACAGAAATGCGTCCTGCTGAATGACCGCGACCGCGCGGCGCAGCGATTCCAGCGTCACGCTGCGAATGTCCTGTCCGTCGATGGTGATCCTGCCGCTGGTTGCGTCGTAAAAACGTGGAATGAGATGCGCCAACGTGCTTTTTCCGCTGCCTGGCTTGCCGACAATGCCAACGGTTTCACCGCGCCGGGCTTCGAAACTCAGATGCTGCAAGACCGGCCGGTTGCCGAGCTGCGGATAGGAGAAGCCAACATCTTCAAAACGCAACAACCCATCCGATATGGCAAGCTCCCTGGCATTTGCGGGGTCCTTGATCGCTACATCGAGGTCGAGAAGGGCAAAGATACGTGTTCCGCATGTGGAGGCACGGGCATAGGAGTTGACCATCAGGCCAAGCTGGCGCACAGGCATTTGCAGGATCGTCATGAATGTCAGGAACGAGGTCAGTGTTCCCACGGTGATTTCACCTGCAACGACCTTGTTGCCGCCGACCCACAACACGAGGCCCATGGCGGCAAAAAAGGAAAGCGTCATGGCACTGGTGTTTCTGACGCGGATACCGACGCGATCATGCGCAAGATCGAGTGCTGTTTGCGAAGCTTTGTCAAACTTTGCCAGCTCATGATCCTTCGCCGCAAACGCGCGCACCACGCGAATGCCGCCGAGATTTTCCTCCATGACCCTTGTGAGCACCGATAAACGCTCTTGCAGATCGAGCCATGTCGCCCGCAAGCGCAACTGTGTAACCGACGAGCGCCATGCGACGAAGGGTACAAAGCTCAATGCAACAAGTCCCAAAGTGAAATCCGTCGACAAGAGCATATAGGCGCCGATGCCGATCAGAATGGACAGGAGAACTGTGCGTATCAGCGCTGTGGAGAAATACATGCGCACCCCCTCGAGATCGAGCATGCCGACCGTGATGAGATCGCCTGAGTGAACGCTGTCATGAAAACTGAAACTGAGCCGCTGGATTTTCTCATAGCAGGCCAAGCGCAGCTCGTAGCCCATATGGTGGCCCACGGCCTCGCTATAATAGTTCTGAATCATGGTGAAGACGCCGCGCAGAATGCTGACTGCCAAAAGGACGAAAGCGGTCACGAGCAGGGCATCCTGCGCAATCGTGCCAGCGGTTCCTCCAGCCATGGCCGTTTGGGTCTCGTCGATGGCACGCCCCAGGAGCTTGGGGATCATCAGCTGGAGACTGGCCGCAATCACGGTGGCTCCGATGGCAAATGTCGTCTGCCAGGGATGGCGAAGCGTCATATGGGTAATTCGGACAAGGGTGGAGAAGCCTTGACCCCACCCCGCTGCATTTGCGTGCGCCAACGAATCCGAATGACTCGCCGCCCGCTTGAATGCGTTGCTGCTCACAGTGTTTTCCAAACCATTTGATTATATGAATACAGGCCGCAGAAACGGGGCTGTTCAATACAGTGCGGCTATGATTCTTTGCTGATTCCCAGGCAGGGTTCAAGGGCCATATTGTTGGCCCGAACCTCATCCCCCGTTAAGCGCAGTAAGTGTGGGTCGCCAGCCTGTCAATTGATCCGCTTTCCTCTGTCGATATCGAACAGATGGATGTGAGAACCATCACCCTTGATCGAGATCCGTTCGCCAACGCGAATGTCCGCGGTTCTCGAAAATTCGACGGTGATCAACTTCTCCGTTCCGGCATCGAGGTAACCGAAGGTCTGACTCCCAAGCCGTTCGACCACCACCAGTTCGCCGCTGAACCATGCTTCCGCGGCGTCGCAGATCGCAAGATCTTCCGGGCGGATGCCGAAGGTAACCATTTTTGCGGTTTCATATGAACTGTTCAAGATTTCGACCGAGGCCTTGCCTGCCGGCAACTGCACGATCAGGCGGTTGCCATTGGATTCGATGACCTGGGCAGGGAAGGTATTCATCGTCGGGCTGCCGATGAAGCGCGCAACGAACAGGCTTGCCGGTTTGCGATAAAGGTCAAGCGGCTGGCCGATCTGCTCGATATGACCAGCGTTCATCACCACGATCCGGTCCGCCAATGTCATCGCTTCGACCTGATCGTGCGTGACATAGACCGTCGTCGCCTGCATCCGGCGATGCAGTTTGGCGATCTCCAGCCGCATCTCGACGCGCAACGCCGCGTCAAGGTTCGATAGTGGCTCATCAAACAGGAAGGCCTTTGGCCGGCGGACGATGGCGCGCCCCATGGCGACACGCTGGCGCTGTCCGCCCGAAAGTTGTGCTGGACGCCGTTCGAGATAATCCTGAAGTTTGAGGATGTCTGCGGCGCCTGCGACGCGCTTGTCAATTTCGGTGGCGGGTTCACTGCGCATCTTCAGTCCAAATGCCATGTTCTCCTCAACGCTCATATGCGGATAGAGCGCGTAATCCTGAAAGACCATGGCTATGTCGCGATCCGATGGCGGCAGTGTGTTGACCGTCGTGTCACCAATCTTCAACTCGCCTGAACTGATTTCCTCCAGTCCGGCGATCATGCGCAGTAGTGTGGACTTTCCACAACCGGATGGACCAACGAGAACCAGAAATTCGCCGCTCGCAATGTCAATGTCGACACCGTGGATTACGGGAACCGTGCCATAGAGCTTTTTGATCTGCTTCAGACTGATCGCTGTCATGTGTTGTTCCTCCTCCGCCAATATGTTATTGACTTCCATTATCGATATCAATATCAATAATGATATTTCGTGCAGTCCGCAACTTGACAGGAGAGCCAGCAGTGTCCGACCCCATCGCTCCACGGCCAATCCGTCCGTCGCGCAATCCGGCCGTCTCCAAGGCATCCGCCGTGTTCGACTCGCTCAAGCGCGATATCATGCTTGGTGAATTGCGTGCCGGAGAGTCGCTGACGGAACTCGACCTTGCCGCCCGCTTCCAGTGCAGCCAGGGCAAGGTTCGGGAAGCACTGTTGCAATTGCAGGAAGAGGGGCTCGTGCGGCGTCAGGGACACCGCGGTACGCTGGTGTCAGCCTGCACCGTTGATGAAGCGGTCGAGATGTTCCGCGTGAGGCAGCAGATCGAGTGCAACGGCATCATCCGGGTTCTGCGCCACAAGAGCCGCACGCTGATCGTCGACCTGAACGAGATCGCAAACGATATGGTCGACGCGGCGAAGGTCGATGACGAGTTGCAACTGGCGGCATTTGACCGGGATTTTCATCGGAGAATCTTTCGTGATGCCGATCTTCCGGCGCTCGATCCGATCCTTCATCGCTGCCTCGTTCACAATCACCGGTTCAAGATATCCAGAAGTATCGGTTCGCGCGATCTTATGGCCACAGCGTTGCGCCATCGCGTCATAATAGAGGCCATCGAGCAGGGCGATGTTTCGGTCGCGACGCAAACCTTGCGTCACCATATCGTGACAATCGTCGACCTCGGGCCGACCGTATTCCCGGACGCGGATCAATGAGCGTCGTACCCTGTTTCAGCGATGAGCTTTCGGCGGATATGCGTGAGGTGCTGCTTCGCGCAGAACGCGCGTTGGGACCACAATCCGATCCCACCTTGCTGAGGCCCGCCGAGGGCAGAGCGCAATCCGAACGGGCGAATGAGCGGAACAACGTCGATCTGCCGCCGCTTGCCGGGGCAACGGAAGTCGTTGTTGCTGCTGACGCAGAGCTTGGCTCCTCGGCTTGCCGCCTGCGCGCTCTGGTGCCGCACGGGGCGGGTGCCGGTGCCATCCTCTTTGTTCATGGCGGCGGCTTTGCCTTTTGCAGCCCTGAGACGCATGAACGATGTGCCCGCGTTCTTGCCAATGAGACCAGGATGCCCGTGCTCGTTCCCGATTACCGTCTTGCCCCGGAACATCCGTTTCCAGCGGGCTTGCACGATGTTATCGCCTGTCTGCGAGCTGCATTCACTGCAACATCTCCCGCAGGCGTATCGGCGGGGCCGCTGATCATCTCAGGGGATTCAGCCGGTGCAAATCTCGCGCTCGCAGCGATCATGCACGAACAGAAGGCGGGACGGCCGCTGCCATCGGGCGCACTGCTGTTTTACGGCACGTTTGATGCCGATTTCAATACGGAGTCCTATCGGCGTTTTGCCGATGGTCCGGGGCTGACGCTTGGTAAAATGCAGCGTTACTGGGACTGGTATTGTGCGGATCATCAGGCGCGGCGCAATCCATTTGCTGCTCCGCTTCAGGCTGATGATGACGCGCTGCGCGCCTTGCCGCCGCTCTATCTCATGGCTGCCGGGGTCGATCCGTTGCTGTCCGATACGCTTCGTCTAGCCGAACGGCTGAAGGTGGTCGGCCGCGATGATCCCCTGTCGGTGGTGCCGGGGGTCACACATGGATTTCTGCAAAACACCAACGAACTGGCGGCAGCGCGGGAGGCGCTTAAGTCGGCTGGTGAAGCTGCCCGGGGAATGATCGGCGGCAACCGATAAATGCATAATAAACGTGGAGGAAACAATGAGCATTCTCAAGAAGCTGGGTATCAGCTGCGCATTCCTGACCGGCTTGGCGATCAGTACTGCCAACGCGGCTGAAACGGTACGATTCTGGTATCATTTCGACAATCCGGAAAATCCGATGTCGGAACTTGTGGCAAAATTCCAGGCCAAGAACCCGGATATCAAGATCGACGCTGAGAACGTTCCATGGAACAGTTATTACGATAATCTCTACACGTCGCTGGTCGGCGGCAACGCGCCGGACGCCGGAATGGTCAAGCTTTTCGCGCAGCCAAGACTGGCGGAAATGGGTGCACTCGAGCCACTCGGCGACCGTATCAATGCGTGGCCAGGCAAAGCCGACCTGCTGGACAATCTGCTGGAGTTGAACAAGGGGCCGGACGGGCAGCAATATTATCTGCCGATCCAGTATGTCGTGCTTTATCTCTATTATCGTGCCGATCTGTTCAAGGACGCGAACCTCAATCCACCCGCCACCTGCGAGGAGTTTCGCACGGCAGCGCAAAAGCTGACCAAGGCACCTGACACCTATGGCTTTGGCCTGCGTGGCGGCAAGGGCGGCTGGGATCAGTGGGGAGCATTTGTCTTTTCGCAAGGAGCGGAACTCAAGCCGGGCGGTTTGACCACGCCAGCGGCTATTGCCGCCAACCAGTGGTTGATCGATCTGTTCCAAAAGGACAAAGTCATCCCGCCATCGGCCCCCAATGACGGCTTCCAGGAAATTGTCGCGGCATTCAAGGCCGGCAAGACAGCCATGACCATTCACCATATCGGCTCGTCGAATGACCTGGTCAAAGCGCTCGGCGACAAGGTCTCCGCAGTTCCCGTCCCCAAATGCGGCGGCAAGCAGTGGACCTCCTATGGCGACGAATCGCTGGCGATCTTTTCGTCGTCACAGGTGAAGGACGCTGCGTGGAAGTGGATTTCCTTCCTGGCGGAAGCTGA
This sequence comes from Phyllobacterium sp. MT110, assembly GCF_058792715.1. Lineage (NCBI taxonomy): Bacteria > Pseudomonadati > Pseudomonadota > Alphaproteobacteria > Hyphomicrobiales > Phyllobacteriaceae > Phyllobacterium > Phyllobacterium sp. MT110. The sequence goes on along the minus strand of NZ_JBXAFE010000006.1, from coordinate 247,432 downwards.
AAACAATGTGGCCTTCAACAAGGCAACCGGGCAGATGACCGTGACCAAGAGCGGAGCGGAACATTGGACTCTGCACGAACGCCGGTTTGTTGACGCCACGGTCCAGTCCTTGCCCTTTGCACACGTCTTGCCGCAGAGCACCGCCACGGCAGAGTTCGTCAACACCGCATGGCAGACGTCAATGCAGCAGGCGCTGACCGGCCAGATCACCTCGCAGCAGATGATGGAGCAACTCGAGAATCTGTTCGCGCAATAGCGCGTGCAGGTTCCCGTCATTGGCACCGCCAGAAAGTCAGCCCATGTCCACGCTCGCACCATCCGCACCGGACGATTTCACGCAGGCGCGCCCGCTCCGCAGCAGGCTGATGCCCTATGCTTTGCTGGCGCCTGCTGTGCTGGTGACATTGTTCATCGTATTTTTTCCGATGGTCCAGGCGGTTGTCACCAGCTTCTATGATGTCATCCTGTGGAAGCCGAACGCCAATCGCTTCGTTGGCTTTGGCAACTATGTCAAGCTTCTGCGTGATCCTGTGTTCTGGACGTCGCTGGGCCACACGGCAATCTGGATCGGCCTGACGGTTCCGTTGCAGATGGGGCTTGGTCTTGTCACGGCACTTCTGCTCAACCGGGAATTTCCCTGGCGCGGCCTGGCGCGGGCGCTGGTCATCATTCCCTGGGCATTGCCAAGTGTGGTCATCGCTTTGATGTGGCGCTGGATTTATGACCCGACCACAGGGGTGCTCAACGATATCCTGCTTTATCTCTCCATCATTCATTCGACGGTGCCCTGGCTCGCCGATCCCCACCTCGCGCTCTATGCGGTAATCGCGACGCTGACCTGGCAGGGTTTTCCATTTTTCGCAGTGATGATCCTGGCTGGCCTGCAAGGCATTCCGCAAAGTCAGTATGAAGCCGCCTCTATCGACGGCGCTAGCCCTTGGCGGCAGTTCGTCCATATAACGCTGCCGGGAATTGCGCCCGTGCTGGCAACCGCAGGATTGCTGCGCATTATCTGGGTTGCCAATTCCATGGACGTGATTTTTGTAATGACCGGCGGCGGCCCGGGCTATGCAACGCACACGCTGCCGCTCTACGCCTTCATCAAGGCGCGTCAAAATCTCGACTTCGGTTACGGGACCGCGATCGCCGTGACCTTCACACTTCTGCTCGGGGCGATCGTTGCGGTCTACATCGTCCGCACGCTGCGCGAGGTGGAAAGATGAACAAGCCCTCGACACTCCGGCGCATTCTCACAACCGACATTCCTGTTGTCCTGATCATCCTTCTCGCCATAGGGCCATTCGTCTGGATGATCCTCACCTCGCTCACGCCGACCGCGCAGCTGTCCGCGTCCGGTGTATCCTTGTCACCATCAGGATGGAGCATCGACAATTATGCCCGGCTTCTCCGGCAAACCTCGTTTCTTCACAACATGCTGGACAGCCTAATCATCGCCGGCGGCACCGTTGTCCTCGGGCTCGTCGTTTCGGTTACCGCAGCCTATGCACTGTCGCGCTTCCGGTTTGCCGGACGCAAGCTGATCATGCTGCAGTTCCTGCTGGTCAACATGTTCCCGATCGTGCTCCTGATCCTGCCGCTCTTCGTCCTCATGCGGAAGATCGGCATCCTCGATACCCATATCGGGCTGATCCTTGCCAATTCGACGGTTGCCATTCCCTTCGCCGTCTGGATGCTGACCAGCTATGTCGGCGCCATTCCGCGCAGCCTTGACGAGGCGGCCATGATTGATGGCTGTTCGCGGCTGCAGGCCCTGCGGCGCATCGTTCTGCCCCTGGCGATGCCCGGCATCATTTCGACCGGTATCTACATCTTCATCACCGCCTGGAACGAGTACCTCTATGCCTTGACGCTGGGAGGCCGCAATGTCCGGCCGGTTACCGTAGCGATCCAGACCCTGATCGGCGAGTACCAGATCGAGTGGGGTTTGCTTGCCGCGGGTGGCGTTGTCGGTGCGCTGCCTGCCACCCTCCTTTTCCTTCTCGTCCAACGCCGTCTCATCGGTGGCCTTACCCAAGGTGCGGTGAAGGGATGACCCATGCTTATCAAAGAGGACCTATGATGAATCCCATCGGATTGATCTCCATGCAATATGCAAGGCCGTTTACCGCCGCGCATTTTCCCCTGTTCAAGAAGATGCGCGACCTCGGCTTCGACTTCGTCGAACTGCTGGTACCGGAACCGGGCGAAATCGATCTTGCCGAGGCTAGGCGTGCGCTGGACGATGCAGGACTCGATGTCGTGCTCGCGGCGCGCGTCAATCTTCAGCGCAACCTCTCGTCAGACGATCAGAATGCGCATCGCGCCGGGATCGATTATCTGCGCTACACGGCGGACTGCGCGGCAGCGCTCGGTGCGCGCGTGGTCGGCGGGCCGTTGACAGGCAATCCGCTGGTCTTTGCCGGACGCGCTCCTCTGCCCGTGCCGGAAGATGAGCGCCTGGCGCGCAAGGAGCGCTGTGTCAAAGGTCTGGTGGAAGCAGGCAACCATGCTGCAAGCGCAGGTGTCCTGCTTGCGATTGAACCGCTCAACCGGTTTGAAAGCGATGTGCTGTGCACGACACAACAAGCCATCGAACTTCTTGAAGCGGTCGATCATCCAGCCATCAAGCTGATGCTCGATACCTTCCATATGCATATGGAAGAAGCCTCGATTGCCGAAGCCATCCGGCTGGGCGGAGCACACCTCGTGCATTTCCAGGCGAACGAAAACCATCGCGGGTTTCCGGGGACCGGATCGACAGACTGGGTTTCCGTCGGTCGGGCGCTGCACGAGATCGGTTATAACGGGCCGGTGTCGTTGGAACCGTTCCGGCGCAATGACGACCGTTTCGGCGTTCCTTTCGCGCAGTGGCGCCCGCCCCATGAGGATGAAAGCGAGCGTCTGGCGGCGAGTGCAGCCTTTATCAAATCCCACCTCACACTAACGGAATATCGGCGATGACATTGAAAATCGGCTGGATCGGTTGCGGTATTCACGCAACCCAGATGCTTCTTCCACAACTTGTTCGCCACGATGTCGAGATCGTTGCACTGTGCGATATCGACGGCAAACGCCTGGCGGATGCAGGGCGGCAATTCGGCGTGTCCCGCCTGACCAGCGATGCCGAGGAGTTGATCCGCACACCCGGCATCGATGCCGTCGGCATGGCTGTGGGCCCTGAGCAGCACCTGCACTTCGGCAAAATGGCTCTCGAGCGAGGATTGCCTGTGTTCATGGAAAAGCCGCCCTCAGGCGCGGCGCAGGGCGCGCGTGAATTGCGTGCAGCGTCCGAACGCTCCGGAAAGCCGCTGCTGGTCGGCTTCATGAAGCGCTATTCAGTCGGCAACAAGATTGCCCACAACATCATCCAGTCCGGACGTTTCGGGCCTGTACTCGGCCTTACGGGGTATTACATGACAGCCCCGGGCTATTTCACCGGGAATGTCGACTACACCGGCTTCTTCTTGCACCACTGTGTGCACTACATGGATCTTGTATCGTTCTTCGTGTCGCCGATACGGACGATTTCCGCCCGGAAGGTGGAAAAGACGCCGGGCAGGGTACTCTTTCATGTGGGTTTCGAGTTTGAATGCGGAGCCATCGGCAATATTGCGATGGGGACGATCCAGTCGCGTGGCACACCGGTCGAACGCATCGAACTGATGAGTGATCATCAGCGGCTGGAGGTGGATGACGTGATCGAGGTGCGCTGGAACCGCAATCCCCCGTTCAAGGTCGATGATCCCCATGCGACGCTCGCCGACGATCTGGATACGCTGACATGGAAGCCAAATTTCACCGCAGCGGCGAACGAGGATCCGAAAGGCTATCACTCACTCCTCGCCGACGTCGTATCGGCGCTTGGCGGCGCTTCGACACCCGCTCCGACGATTCACGACGGAGTGACTGCGATGGAATGGCTCGAAGCGTTGCGGCGTGAACTCTCGTTGTAGAATCGGCGGATGCCCGGTGGTGCCGCAGTGTCTGTGGCATTACCGGCGTCAACCGGGTTGATCAACTTGCGGACAATCCAGCCACTCCCGTTCAACAAATGCGGCCATTAGACCGATGCCTTTGTCATTCCGTCGCGCAACAACTGGACCTTGCGGTTGAGATCGATCATCTCCGGTATGGTGAAGCCGGAGCGGCGCAACAGCGTCTCCGTGAGGCAACCTGTCCTGGCGTGAAGCTCAGTGCCTTTCGGGCTGAGATGCACCTCAACCTGACGCTCATCGATAACGCTACGGCGTCGTGCGAGAAAGCCGGCGCTTTCCAGCCGCTTGACGGCGGGCGTGATCGTGCTTGGCTCCAGCGCCAGCCGATCGCCAATGGCGCTGATGGTCAGGCCGTCCTGTTCCCACAGGGTGCTCAGGACAAGATACTGCGTATAGGTAACCCCAAGCTCATCGAGCATCGGCTTGTAGACCCGGTGGATGGCGATCGACGCCGAATAGATTGAAAAGCAGAGCTGGCTGTCAAGCGGCAGGGTGGGTGCGTTGTCCATTGTGGTCTCCTTGATTCGACGGTGTTTATAACCTTTATCACAATAATGATATCGCGATAAAGAAAATGCTTTACAAGGTTTGGATTGTCGATTATGTATTAATTATCGCGATAATGATTATTGCGAACCAAACAAAAGGAGATACGCACATGAGCAAGATCCTGACCGCAGCCGCCACCCTCGCCATGGCCGCAACCACTTTGAACCCCGTTCACGCTGCACCCGCCGGTGCCAAGAACATCGTCCTTGTCCACGGCGGCTTCGTCGATGGCTCCGGTTGGCAGGGCGTCTACAACATCCTGAAAAAGGATGGCTACACCGTCAGCATCGTGCAGAATCCGACCGCCTCGCTGGCCGATGACGTGGCCGTGACCAAGCGGGTCATCGCGCAACAGGACGGTCCCGTAATCCTGGTCGGCCATTCCTATGGCGGCGTCGTTGTCAGCGAAGCCGGTACGGATGAAAAGGTGAAGGCCGTCGTTTATATCGCAGCGTTTGCACCCGACAAAGGCGAATCCGTCTCGTCCCTGATCGCCAATCCGCCTGCTGGCGCTCCCGTGCCGCCGATCCTACCGCCCGTTGATGGCTACCTGTTCCTTGACAAAGCCAAGTTTGCCGCCGCCTTCGCTGCCGATGTCGATGCGGGAACGGCTGCATTCATGGCTGACTCGCAGGTTCCCTGGGGTGTCGAAGCCCTGGCCGGTGCCGTGACCGAACCGGCCTGGAAGAGCAAGCCGAGCTTCTACCTGGTTGCCTCGGACGATCACATGATCCCGCCGCCGGCCCAGCGCATGATGGCCAAGCGCGCGAATGCCACCGTTGTCGAAACGGCCGGCAGCCATGCCGTCTATGTTTCCAAGCCTGAAGCCGTCGCTGCTCTCATCGAACAGGCAGCCGCCGCCAAGTAAGCATCCACGTTCGCCGGATAACCGGGGCGTCCCAGGCGCCCCGGTTATCCGCGTCTTTCATCTGTCGTGGCCGGACCGGGTAAAGATCGGACTCTGGCAAAACGAGGTTGATGGGCGTATATTGAACGAGGGTTCAGGTTCGATCCGGTAGCCCCGCCAATGCCAGGCTTATCGGTATATCGTTGCCGCCCATAACTGAATTGGGAGAACTGGTCATGGCGCAATTTCATGTGATTGCTGGTGCAAACGAGGTCCCTGTCTACCCCCATGTTCGCCGAATTGGCGTATCCGATATCGTTGCGGCTCTCCGCGAGGGGTTGGATGATTTTTGGGACAAACCATCCCATTATGTTTTTCTCTGCCTGATCTATCCGATTGTCGGTGTGGTCCTTATGCGGTGGTCCTCGGGCGCCAACACATTACCGCTTGTCTTTCCGCTGATGTCCGGCTTTGCGCTGATCGGTCCCCTTGCCGCTTTGGGTCTCTACGAGATCAGCCGCAGGCGCGAACTCAATCTCGATACGTCCTGGCGTCACGCATTTGAGGTTCGGCATTCGCCGGCCATTCCGTCCATCATTGCCGTCGGCGTCATGCTGTTTGCAATTTTCATCGCCTGGCTGCTGACGGCGCAATCTCTCTACACCAGCCTTTTCGGTTCCGAAGCACCGGTCTCCATGCGCGCATTCCTCGATCAGGTTTTCAACACGCCGGAAGGCCAGCGAATGATCCTTCTTGGCAATGCGATCGGTTTTGTCTTTGCCGTGGTTGTGCTGTGCACGAGCGTCGTGACGTTCCCGCTCCTGCTTGACCGGGATGTCGGCGCATTCGCCGCTATTGTGACCTCGATAAAGGCAGTCGCTGCCAATCCGGTGACGATGGCATCGTGGGGATTGATCGTTGCGGCCCTGCTGGTGGTCGGCTTTTTGACGCTCTTTGTTGGTCTGGCGATCATTATACCGGTGCTCGGCCATGCCACCTGGCACCTCTACCGCAAGGTGGTGGAACCCCAGCCCATCCTTGCAGAGGCGAAGAAACGTCCGGTCCGCCGGTAAGTTTTCTCGCGGCATCGTGAAGCGCGATGCACCCACGCAAACCGTGTTCTATTGCGCAATGCCAAAGAACGTCATGCGTGTGAACAAGGTGTAATGCGCTTCCGATGTCATCAGGGCGACAAAGACAAGCACCAGTATCGGTGGAACTATCACGGCATAGACGAGGGCCAGTCTTTCCCATGCCATATGCATGAAGATGGCGACGATCAACCCGGCTTTCAAAATCATGAAGAGCAGGATCAGGCCCCAGCGCAGGTAGTGCTGGAACCCGAGATAGTCGACCATGTAGGAACAGACGCTCAGAAAAAACAGCAATCCCCAGACGACGAGATAAAGCTTGATGGGATGCTGTTGATGGTCGGTGTGCGTCAGCACCTGTGTTTGCGAATGTGTCACCGGTTGTTCCATGATCCTCACCACAAATAGAAAAATGCGAAGATGAAAACCCAGACGAGATCGACGAAGTGCCAGTACAGGCCCATGATTTCGACGATCTCGTAATTGCCTTTGCGGCTCGTGAAAAAGCCGCGTCTTTCCGTATCAAAATCGCCCCGCCAGACCTTGCGCGCGATGATGATAAGGAAAATGACGCCGATGCTGACGTGTGTGCCGTGAAAGCCGGTGATCATGAAAAACGTCGACCCGAACTGCGCCGCGCCCCACGGATTCCCCCATGGGCGGACGCCCTCGGTGATCAGTTTGGTCCATTCGAAAGCCTGCATGCCGACGAAGATCGCACCGAACAATGCTGTGATCAGCATGAGGATCGCAGCTTTGCGGCGATCACGTCGATAACCATAATTGACGGCCATAGCCATTGTCCCTGAACTGCTGATGAGGACAAAGGTCATGATGGCGATCAGGATCAGCGGGATTTCCTTGCCGCCGATATTGAGCGCGAAGACCGTGCTGGGGTTTGGCCAGGCAATGGCGGTGGACACCCGTGCCGTCATGTAGGCGACCAGAAAACACCCGAAGATGAACGTGTCGCTGAGCAGAAAGATCCACATCATGGCCTTGCCCCAGGAGACGTTTTTAAACGCGCGCTGATCGGAGGCCCAGTCAGATGCGAAGCCGCGCAGGCCCGCAGGCCGGGGAAGGGCGATCTCGGGTTTTGCTTGTGCGGATTGAGACATGGTCAAACGTCCTAGTTGAGCACTTGGCGGCAGATGGCGATGAAATCATTGGCCCAACCGGCAAACAGGGCAAACAGAACCAGCCACACCACCAGCATGAAATGCCAGTACATGGTGCATAGCTCGATGCTCAGCCGCACCTTGGGGAGCGGAGCGCCCTGCCATACCCGGGACGTCGTACGGCTGAGCACGAAGAGTCCGCCAAGAATATGCAGGCCATGCATTCCGGTAATCAGGTAGAAAAAACTGTTCGCGGGATTGTCTGCTATGACGTAGCCGGCGGTGACGAGCTCCTTCCATGCGAACAACTGTCCGATCAGGAATCCGGTGGTGGCGGCAAGAGCCGTCACAAGGGCAAGCCTCAAGGCACTGTCGTTGCTGCGTGCGGCTTCAGCCTTGGCCCGTTGCAGTGCGACGCTGCTTATCACCAGTATGCCCGTGTTGAGCCAAAGTATCCGCGGAAGCGGAATAGCCCACCAATCCTGCAGTCCCATCCGCATGAAGTAAGCGCTGATGAACAGAGTGAACAAGGCACCGACGACAGCCAGGAATACGCCCAGACCGATTTTCTCGGTGGCGATGGCAGACCTGGTCCATGCGGGAATATCACTGGTTGCATTGACTTCAAGCCAAGGTTTGGACGTCAGGCGCTGCTGCGCCATCCACCACGTGATGATGACGGCGAGGCCGGCCAGGAAAACCAGAATGGTGCTCACGATGCGGGCTCCCTGGAAATTCGGTCGCCATTGGGCTGGTTCTGCGGAATGAAATCCTGGGCTGCGCCTGGAACGCTGTAATCATAGGCCCAGCGGTAGACCACGGGCAGTTCCTTGCCCCAATTGCCATGGGCCGGCGGTGTCTGCGGCGTCTGCCATTCGAGCGTCGTTGCCCGCCAGGGATTGCCGCCAGCCTCCTTGCCCCTGCGCACGCTCCAGGCCAGGTTGAACAGGAAGAGGATCTGTGCTGCCCCGACGATCAGCGCCATGATCGTGATGAATTCATTCAGGGCCTGCACGGATGGCGGAATGAATGCCGTATCGCCCAATTCGGAATAGCGGCGTGGCACGCCCAGCAGTCCGAGATAATGCATGGGAAAGAAGATGGCGTAGGCCCCAAGGAAGGTGACAAAAAAGTGCACTCTGCCCAGTGTTTCGTCGAGCATTCGGCCGGTGACCTTGGGATACCAATGATAGATCGCCCCGAAGACCACCATAATGGGGGCAACGCCCATGACCATGTGAAAATGCGCAACGACAAACAGCGTCTTGGCCAGTGGAACATCGACGACGACATTGCCAAGAAAAAGTCCTGTCAGCCCGCCATTGACGAATGTGACCATGAACCCGAGAGCGAACAGCATTGGCAGGGTCAGATGGATGTCACCCCGCCATAAAGTAAGCACCCAGTTATAGACCTTGATAGCGGTGGGCACGGCAATAATCAGCGTGGTCGTGGCGAAGAAGAACCCGAATTTGGGGTTCATCCCGCTGACATACATGTGGTGTGCCCAAACCACGAAACTGAGCGCGCCGATCCCCACGATTGCCCACACCATCATGCGGTAGCCGAATATATTCTTGCGCGCATGCGTGCTGATGAGGTCCGATACGATGCCGAAGGCCGGCAGAGCGACGATGTAGACTTCCGGGTGACCGAAAAACCAGAACAGGTGCTGGAAGAGGATGGGACTGCCGCCGCCATTTTTCAGATGCTCACCCATTTCGACGATGGCCGGCATGAAGAAGCTGGTTCCAAGAACCCGGTCGAACAACATCATGACCGAGGCAACGAAGAGGGCCGGAAACGCCAGCAAGGCCATCACGGTCGCGGTGAATATGCCCCAGATTGTCAGAGGCATGCGCATCAGGGTCATGCCTCTTGCGCGCCCCTGCAAGACCGTGACCACATAATTCAGCCCGCCCATCGTGAAGCCAATGATGAAGAGGATGAGCGAGGTCAGCATCAGGATGATGCCCCAGTCTTTCCCTCCGGGGGTGCCGGAAAGAATGGATTGGGGCGGATAAAGCGTCCACCCCGCGCCCGTCGGCCCGCCGGGCACAAAGAAGCCAGCCACAAGCACGAGCACAGCGAGCAGATAAAGCCAGTAGCTCAACATGTTTGCATAGGGGAACACCATGTCCCGGGCACCCAGCATCAGCGGGATGAGGTAATTGCCGAAGCCGCCGAGAAACAATGCGGTCAAGAGATAGATCACCATGATCATGCCGTGCATCGTGATGAACTGGTAGTAGTGTTCCGCATCGATGAAGGAAAGCGCGCCGGGAAAGGCGAGTTGTATCCGCATGAGCCATGACAGGACCAGGGCCACGAAACCGATCGATATGGCGGTTATGGAGTACTGGATGGCGATGACCTTGGCGTCCTGACTGAAGACATAGGTCGTCCACCAGCTCTTCGGGTGGTAAAGTTCGACATCGGCGACTTCCGCTAACGGAACCGTGTCATCGATACCAGCTGGAATATTGACCATTCCCTGTACTCCCGACCTCTAATGCCCCTTCTCCCGCAGGGCGACCATTCTCATTTTGCCGTCTGCACGTCTCCTGCCGATGCCATCATCTGGGAAAAAGTCTGCTGCTGCTGCAGCCACGCCTGATAGTCTGCCTCGGTGTCAACGACGACTGTCCCGCGCATCTGCGGGTGACCAACGCCGCAGAGTTCTGCGCAAAGAACCTCAAAAGTTCCCGTTCGTGTCGGGATAAACCAGTAATAGCTGACTGATCCTGGGATCATATCCATCTTGGCCCGGAACTCGGGGACGTAAAAATCGTGCACCACATCGAGGGAGCGCAGCAACATCTTGACGGGTTTGCCGACGGGCAGATGCAATTCACCGCCTTGTATGATGATATCATCAAGGCTCGCGGGGTCCTTCTTATTGATCCCCAAAGGGTTATCCGAACTGACATCGCTGGTCTCGGAAGTTCCCAGCCGCCCATCTTTTCCCGGAAGTCGAAAGCTCCACAACCACTGCTGCCCAACCACTTCAACTTCCGTGGCATCGTTCGGGACCGTAATGAATTGATTCCAGACAAACAGGCCCGGCGCCAGCATCGCAGCGACACCAATGGCAGTCACGGTAGCCAGCCAGAACTCCAGTATCCTGTTTTCCGGCTCATATGCGGCGCGTTTGCCGGGATTGTGCCGGAAACGGTAGACGCAAAATGCGATGAACAGAACCACGGCGACGAAAACGACCCCGGTGATCCAGAACGTTATGATAATGGTGTTGTCGATATAGTCCCAGTTCGACGCTATAGGCGTCCACCACCATGGGCTCAGCAGGTGAAACAATACCGAGCCGACGGCTATGACGATCAGAATTACCACGACTGCCATTTTCCGCCCTCCCGGCCTTTACTGGGTGTGGACATGGGTCGCATCTTGGGAAAGACAAATCTATTATCTCATGAACGGATAAGACAGGCAATCAGGCCAGAAAAGACGCGCGCATGAGCTGTGTTTCCTCAAGTGTTCACCAGATATTGATACCCGTTCATTCTCAACGGGAGGAAGAATTACTTGGAAAACTGTTTCAGATAGGCGATCAGATTGGAGATATCGCCATCGTCCTTCAATCCGGGGAAGGCCATTTTCGTGCCTTTTACCTTGGCCTTGGGGTCATGCAGATAGTCTCGCAGCGAACTCTCATTCCACACAAGACCAGCCTTGCCTGCATCCGTCATCGAGGGTGAATAACTGAAGCCTGCATGCGTTCCGGCTGTTCTGCCGAACAGACCATTCAACGAAGGCCCCACTTTGTTCGTATCTGTTTCCGCCACATGGCAGATGCCGCATTTTTTGAAAACGGCTGCACCCGCCGTGGCGTTTCCCTCCTGGGAGTGCGCTCCGCCAGCGGAAAGGACAGCGACTGAAAAGCCGATAAGAAGGACACAATATTTCATGAAACCCCCTCCTGGCTGAAATTGTCATCCTGCACACGTGATAAGTCAATCAGTCCGGCAAAGAATTTCCCGTTAAAGATGTAGGCTCATGTCCCGTCAACCGGGCGAAGGTAATCAGGTCGTGCCGATGGCGGCTCACAAATATCGCTTCGCTAAAGCTTGTTCACTTGAATATGCACAACCCCGAACGGATTGAATTTGTACTCGTCTTCCTCGTAGCGGGTGTCGCTGGATAGAGCGGCACGACGATCCGTTACGGCGGTTTCAACGCCATCCCGGGTCATTTCGTCGGCGATATCGTCGATCAGAGCCGCAATCTTGAGCTGCTCGGCGTTGGTTGACGGCCGTTGATCTGCCGGACGAACGGTGGTTACCAGGACATCGGGCAACCCAACCAAATGGAACCCGACGCTGGCCATGCCATCGACGTCGTCACCGATGGGCCGGCGCGCAAAGGCCAGACGGCAGGTTCTTGCGAGTGCCATGACATCACCGGATGCCGATGCGCTGCGGGCCTGTTCAGCCAGTTCCTTCCATCGTCGCACGCCATGGGCGACCCCTGCGCTTTCACCCTTTACGGCAATGGCCCCGTGATCAAGCATGTATTGCACAAGCTGCAAGGCTTTTGCGGATGTCGTTACGGTTGTTTCCGCCGTCATCGACGGGCCGAGCACGTAGAGGACAGACCCGTGCCCGGCGACGGCTTTTTCGTCAGTGTCCTGATAGGCCTCGGGATCGACACGATCCCAGCATACGTTGAACGATCGCTCCATCCGGTCATCAGGTTCATTCCGGGAGCCATCTTCATCGGTGGTAAAACCATCCGCCAGTTTCTCTATGGCGGCGCGGGCATTTTCGACCAGGGCTGGAAGGCCATGCTCGCCGCCAAGAAAACAAAGCACATGGCGCGGCGTGTAGCTGGAACGCGATGCAGCGTATGCCGGAAGCTTGCTGGACGCCGTGCTGAGAGAAGGCTTGCCCATCATGAGGCCACCCAAAAACGCAAGCACACCGCGACGCATTGAATTCATTCCAGTGTCCCTACGGTTGTCAATCAATGAGCGTGAGCGTTTTAGCAGCGCCATGTCCGAAGCGCGAGCCATAACGCGGACGGTCCGTCCGTTTGCAACTTGATTTTTAACCCCAGTCAATGAACACGATGAGAACGACGGATACAGCGATCAAAAGACAGAAGGCAGTTGTGACAATTCGGATAAGTCCATGGTGCCGGCGAAGCGGAAGATAGGCGAGCCAGCATGCCGCAATGAGCAGCGTGCATACAAACAACATCCCGACCATAAAGCCACCAACATCAATCCTGCTCACCGCGGGGTTGGATAGTGCTGCAAGATATACAACCGATAACCCAATGGTTATCAAGATCGCGAACATGAGGCTGGAGGCAAAATAGGCGATCCGCGACGCCAGGCTCAACGGCTTTTGTTCAATCATGGTACCCCCGGACATCCCGCACTCATTAAACGTCATATGGGCCAGCAACGCCATTCCTACTTGTCCAAGTTCGTCGACTTTACGAAATTTGCGCGCCGGCCATGGGATAGAGCCGATCGATGGAGGGCAGACATTGCGCGCCTTTGCGGTTGAGAAAATCCTGGAAGGCCCGCATTGCCGGCGACAATGTCCGGTCGGTCCGCATGACCGAAAACCATTGACGGCGGATGGGCATACCAGTGACATCCAGCATCACGAGCTTGCCGACTTCCAGTTCGAGCGCGATCGTGTGGGCTGAAATGAAGGCTACGCCGAGCCCCGCCATGACAGCCTGTTTGATTGTTTCGTTCGAGGACATTTCGGTGCCGAGATCATCGATACGCCCCGGCAGTTCACTCAGGAAAATCTCCAGCGAAATGCGTGTGCCGGACCCGGGTTCGCGGATCAGAAAATGCTCCTGCGCGATACGCTCTTTCGTTATGTCCCGGCATTTGGCCAGGGGGTGATCCGGTGCGGCGATCATCACCAGCGGATGATCGCCAAAAACGGCCGAACGCAACGGGATATCCTTTGGCGGCCGGCCCATCAGAGCAAGGTCCACTGCATGGCTTTTCAAACTGTCGATGATTTCCGCGCGGTTGCCGATTGCCAGTTTGACGACGATGTCGGGATGTTCCTTTGCGAAAATCGCCATGAGTTGCGGCGCAAAGTATTTGGCTGTCGACACGACCCCCAAGGACAGGGTGCCCACCCGTAAACCTTTGATTGCATCGATTTCATCGTGAAGAACCCGTAGCCGTTCCTCGATCATCTGCGCGGCATCGAGAAACGCAAGGCCGGCGGCGGTGGGGCGAAGTCCCTCATTGGTGCGATCGAACAGGATAATATTCGCGTCTTCCTCCACCAGCTTGAGCTGAATGGTCACGGCAGGGGGTGTCAGTCCCAACGCATTGGCAGCAGCGACGATTGTCCCATGCCGCTTGATTGCCTGTATCGCCCGTAGCTGCTTGAGATTCAGATTGCGCATTGTGCGAGGTTAATAAATTTTATCTAAGACGTAAATATATTAAATTTTACTTAGGTGTCCATCAATGGTCCCCTAGCACCGAAGTCTGACGCAGAAAGACGATCAGGCACGGGAGGACGACCATGACCACGGCGACATTAGACGCCTTTCTTGGATCCTATGCGGAACATGACGATCCCTTGCGTGTATCGGTATCCGCGCTTCTGCGCCAACTGGCTTTGACGGCGGTCAAGATTCGCAGCGTCATCAATCAGGGAGCCCTTGGAAAGGCCTTTTCCGGGGGGACTGGCAACAGGAATGCCGACGGCGATCCGCAGAAGGCACTCGACATATTTGCTGACGACATGTTTCTCGAAGCGGCACGGCAGGCTCCTGTTGCCCTCTACGGCTCGGAGGAGCTGACGCATCCGGCCGTGCTGGATCCGCGTGCGCCGCTGGCACTTGCAATCGATCCGCTCGACGGCTCGTCCAATATCGATACCAATGTTTCGATCGGAACAATCTTCTCCGTCCTCCCGGTGGCCGGTGATCCGAGCAGCGAGCCTGGCGCATCGTTCTTCCAGAAGGGCGACCGCCAGCTCGCTGCGGGCTTTTTCATTTACGGCCCGCAGCTTGCTCTTGTGGTGACACTTGGCAGCGGTACGCACGTTTTTGTCTTTTCAAGCCGGCTTGGAACCTTCGTGCAGGCCTATGAAAGCATCGTCATAGCAAGCCAGTCACATGAGTTTGCCATCAACACGGCCAATTATCGGCATTGGGACGAGGCAGTACAGCTCTATGTCGATGATTGCCTGAAGGGCAGCGAGGGGCCGCGCGAGCGTGATTTCAACATGCGATGGATCGCGTCGCTGGTCGCCGAGACGTACCGCATTCTTATGCGCAGTGGCGTGTTTCTCTATCCCGGTGATAAGCGCAAAGGCTACGGCGAGGGCCGGATACGGCTGATCTACGAGGCGAATCCCATTGCTTTTCTCGTCGAGCAAGCGGGCGGAGGTGCAACGGATACGGCGAACCGTATCCTCGATCTGATACCCCACACCATGCATCAGCGGGTTCCGTTCGTTTTCGGTTCAGCACGGGAAGTGGCCCGGATCGGCCGCTACCATGCCGAACCCAGCAATATTGGCGAGCGGGCGCCGCTCTTCAGCAACCGTGGCCTGTTCAGGGCTTGAGGGGAGCGAGATCAATCATGTCAGCAAAGCATCCGATCATCTCCATCACCGGTTCGTCTGGTGCCGGCACCACGTCGGTCAAGCGCATCTTCGAACAGATTTTTCGCCGCGAGCACATCGAAGCCGCCTTCATCGAAGGCGATGCCTTTCACAAATATGACCGCAACACCATGAAGGTGAAGGTCGCGGAAGAAGAAAAGAAGGGCAATCCCAACTTTACGCATTTCCATGTCGATGCCAATGAACTCGTCAAGCTCGACGCGGTGTTTGAAGAATATGGTCGCAAGGGAACCGGCCAGACACGGACCTACATCCATGATGATGCCGAAGCCGAGCAGTACAATACGCCAGCCGGTACATTTACCGAATGGCGTGATTTTCCGCCCAGCACCCTTCTCTTCTACGAGGGACTGCACGGCTGCGCCGTCACGGAAGGCATCAATCTTGCTCGCCATGCGGATCTCAAGATCGGCGTGGTGCCCGTCATCAATCTCGAGTGGATACAGAAAATCCATCGCGACCGCTCGACCCGCGGATACTCCACCGAAGCGGTGATGGATGTCATCCTGCGCCGTATGCCGGACTATGTCCGCTATATCACGCCGCAGTTTACGCTGACGGATATCAACTTCCAGCGCGTACCCATTGTCGACACGTCCAATCCGTTCATCGCCAGGTGGATACCGACGCCCGACGAGTCAATGCTGGTGATCCGGTTTGCCCGGCCGCGCGGAATTGATTTTCCGTACCTGCTTTCGATGATTCACGACTCGTTCATGTCGCGCGCCAATTCGATCGTCGTGCCTGGCAACAAACTCGACCTGGCCATGCAACTCATCCTGACGCCGCTGATCATGCAGTTGATCGAGCGCAAAAACCGAGCCTCGTGAGGAGAAGATGATGAACACGCAAGCTCTGCTTCAAGACAAGCCGGATACCGAAATCCTTTCGGAACGGGACATGGCGAATGCGATCCGCGCTCTGGTCATGGATAGCGTCCAGAAGGCGAATTCCGGACATCCAGGCATGCCGATGGGGATGGCGGATGTCGCAACCGTGCTGTTCAGGCGTTTCATCAAACTTGATCCGCTGCACCCGCAATGGCCCGACCGTGACCGGTTTGTCCTGTCGGCGGGACATGGTTCCATGCTGCAATATGCCCTGCACTATCTTGTCGGCTACCCCGACATGCCCATTGAAGAACTGCAACGCTTTCGCCAGATCGGTGCAAAAACCGCGGGTCATCCGGAATACGGTCATGCACAGGGCATCGAGATGACCACCGGGCCGCTTGGGCAGGGTATCGCCACTGCTGTCGGCATGGCGCTGGCCGAGCGCATGCAGGCCGCGCGATTTGGAGCGGATATCGTTGATCATCATACCTATGTCATGGCCGGAGATGGTTGCCTGCAGGAAGGTATCAGCCAGGAGGCTATCGACCTTGCGGGTCATTTGAACCTATCGAAGCTTATCGTGTTCTGGGACAACAATGCCATCTCCATCGACGGGCCGACATCGCTCTCGACGTCGACGGATCAGCTGGCGCGTTTCAAGGCCGCTGGCTTCGACGTTCAGGACATTGACGGTCATGACTTCGATGAAATTGCCGGGGCGATTTCCCATGCCAAGGCCTCCGGACGGCCTTCGCTGATCTCGTGCCGCACCATCATCGGCAAGGGCGCGCCCAACCTGCAAGGCACCGAAAAGACCCATGGCGCCCCATTGGGTGCTGCGGAAATTGCTGCTGCGCGTCTGGCATTGGACTGGCCGTATGAGCCATTCACCGTTCCGGAGGATATCCTTGAGACATGGCGCGATGTTGCACGCCGGGGTGCGGATGAACGGCGCGACTGGTCGATACGGGTATCAAAATCGCCGCTTGGGGAGGATTTCAAGCTGGCGGTGCAGAAACAGGTGCCGGCAAGGGTGTTTGAAGAACTTGCCGCGTTTCGCCGCGACCATATCGAGAAGGCCACCAAGGTCGCGACGCGCAAGGCTTCGGAAATGGTGCTCGGCATCGTCAATACCGCTACCGATCTCACGATCGGCGGATCCGCCGATCTTACGCACTCGAACCTCACCGTAACGCCCGGCATGCGCAGTGTTGCATCCGGTGATTTTTCCGGCCGGTACATTCACTATGGGATCCGCGAGCACGGTATGGCCGCCGCGATGAATGGCCTCGCGCTGCATGGTGGTTTCATCCCGTATGGCGGTACGTTCCTGGCTTTCGCCGATTATGCGCGGGGCGCCATACGCCTTTCCGCCTTGATGGGCCAGCAGGTCGTCTATGTCATGACTCATGACTCGATTGGTCTTGGTGAGGACGGCCCGACACATCAGCCGGTTGAACACCTTGCCATGCTGCGTGCCACACCGGGTATCACTGTATTCCGGCCGGCAGATATTATCGAGACGGCGGAATGCTGGGAACTGGCGTTGAAATACAGTGACCGTCCGAGCGTCATCGTATTGTCCCGCCAGAACCTCGCAATGCTGCGTCCAGGGTATACCGAGGAAAACCGGTCCGCTCGTGGCGCTTACGTGCTGCGTGAAACAGCCGAGCCGCGCGCGGTCACTCTGCTGGCCACGGGCTCGGAGGTCGAGATTGCATGTACCGCTGCCGATATGCTGCGGGCGCAACACAAGATCGCAGCGGCTGTTGTTTCCATGCCCTCCTGGGAACTGTTTGAGGCGCAGACTCCGGCCTATCGCCGGTCGGTTCTTGCTGCAGCACCGCGCATCGGCATCGAGGCGGCGGCACGTCTCGGCTGGGACCGCTGGATCGGTGACAAGGGTGCATTCATCGGCATGCACGGTTTTGGCGCCAGCGCGCCGGCGCCGGACCTCTATCGTCATTTCGGCATCACGCCCGAAAAGATTGTTGCCACTGCACGCAAGCTCATCAGCGAGAAGGAGTATTGATGATGGCCCGTATTACACTGCGACAACTGCTCGATCACGCGGCTGAGCATGGCTACGGCGTTCCTGCCTTCAACATCAACAATATGGAGCAGGGGCTTGCCGTGATGGAAGCCGCGGCAGCCTGCGAGGCGCCGGTTATTCTGCAGGCATCCCGTGGCGCGCGCTCCTACGCCAAGGACATCATGCTGGCGCGGATGATCGACGCGCTGGTGGAATTGTACCCAGCCATTCCTGTCTGCCTGCATCAGGATCACGGCAATGACGAAGCCACCTGCATGACGGCGATCCGGCATGGATTCACGTCGGTGATGATGGACGGTTCGCTCGAAGCGGATGCGGCGACACCCGCATCCTACGAATACAATGTCGGGATCACCAAGCGGGTCGCATCCATTGCCCACTGGCTTGGCGTCTCGGTGGAAGGCGAACTCGGCGTGCTGGGATCGCTTGAGAGCGGCGAGGCTGAGGCCGAGGACGGGCACGGCGCAAGCGGCGTGCTGAGCCATGATCAACTGCTGACTGATCCGGACCAGGCAGTCGATTTTGTGCTTCGTACGAAAGTGGATGCACTCGCAATAGCCTGTGGCACATCGCATGGCGCCTACAAATTCACCCGTGCGCCCGATGGTGACATTCTGGCGATGGGCGTGATCGAGGAGATCCACCGCAAACTGCCGAACACGCATCTGGTCATGCATGGGTCCTCATCCGTCCCGCAACCCTTGCAGGACATCATCAACCGGTTTGGCGGCGAGATGCCGCAAACCTATGGCGTGCCCGTGGAGGAAATCGAGCGGGGCATTCGCCACGGTGTGCGCAAGGTGAACATCGATACGGATTGCCGGATGGCGATGAGCGGACAGTTCCGCAAGATTGCCGCCGAAAATCCGGCTGAGTTTGACCCACGCAAGTTCCTGAAACCCGCCATGGATGCGATGCGTGATCTCTGCCGGGACCGCTTCGAGCGGTTCGGCACGGCAGGCCATGCTCTGAAAATCAAGGTCATCGGTCTCGATGACATGGCCAAACGCTATGCGGCTGGCAAGCTCGATCCACAAATCGCCGCAGCACAGGCTGCTTGAGTCCCGAATGAAACGGAAAGGACCTTATCATGTCAAACAAGTCGGAAACGGTCACAGGGAAGGACCGCTACAGGTCCGGTGTCATGGAATACAAGAAGATGGGCTATTGGGAGCCCGATTATGAACCGAAAGACACCGATATCATTGCGCTCTTCCGCATTACGCCGCAGGACGGCGTTGATCCGATCGAGGCGGCTGCCGCCGTTGCCGGTGAATCATCAACCGCAACCTGGACGGTGGTGTGGACAGATCGGCTGACAGCAACCGAAAAATATCGCGCCAAGGCCTATCGCGTTGATCCCGTTCCCAATGGCGAAGGTCAATATTTCGCTTACATCGCCTATGATCTGGATTTGTTCGAACCGGGCTCCATCTCCAATCTGACGGCATCGATCATCGGCAATGTCTTCGGATTCAAACCGCTCAAGGCTTTGCGGCTGGAGGACATGCGCCTGCCGGTCGCCTATGTCAAAACCTTCCAGGGGCCGCCGACAGGTATTGTCGTTGAACGCGAACGCCTCGACAAGTTCGGCCGGCCGCTGCTTGGCGCGACCGTGAAGCCGAAGCTTGGACTGTCCGGCCGCAATTACGGGCGTGTTGTATATGAAGCGCTGAAAGGCGGTCTGGATTTCACCAAGGATGACGAGAACATCAACTCGCAGCCCTTCATGCATTGGCGCGAACGGTTCCTTTACTGCATGGAGGCCGTCAACAAGGCCCAGGCTGCCACCGGCGAAATCAAGGGCAGCTACCTCAACGTCACGGCGGCGACGATGGAGGACATGTACGAACGCGCCGATTTTGCCAAAGAACTGGGTTCCAACATCGTCATGATCGATCTGGTGATCGGCTATACGGCAATCCAATCAATGGCCAAATGGGCGCGTCGCAATGACATGATCCTGCATCTGCATCGCGCCGGCCATTCCACCTATACACGGCAGAAGTCACACGGTGTCTCGTTCCGCGTGATCGCCAAGTGGATGCGTCTCGCCGGTGTGGATCACATTCACGCCGGAACGGTGGTCGGTAAACTTGAAGGTGATCCGGCAACCACGCGCGGCTACTACGATATTTGCCGCGAGGATTTCAACCCGATGCGGCTCGAAAACGGTGTGTTCTTCGATCAGCACTGGGCTTCTCTCAACAAGATGATGCCGGTTGCGTCTGGCGGTATCCACGCCGGTCAAATGCATCAGCTGCTGGATCTTCTCGGCGAGGATGTCGTTCTGCAATTCGGCGGCGGTACTATCGGCCACCCTCTCGGCATCGCGGCCGGAGCCACTGCCAACCGTGTTGCTCTCGAATGCATGGTGCTCGCACGCAATGAAGGCCGGGATATCCTGCGCGAGGGGCCGGACATCCTGCGGATGGCGGCCCGCAACTGTCAGCCTCTGCAGCAGGCGCTGGAAGTCTGGAAGGATGTTTCCTTCAACTACACCTCAACCGACTCGCCGGACTTCGTTCCGACGGCAACAGCAGCCGAATAGGAGAAACGACATGCGTATTACCCAAGGAGCATTCTCGTTCCTGCCCGACCTGACGGACGAGCAGATTGCCGGGCAAGCACAGTATTGCATCGACAAAGGCTGGGCTGTCAGTCTCGAATTCACCGACGATCCGCACCCGCGCAATACCTATTGGGAGATGTGGGGGCATCCGATGTTCGACAATCCGGATGCCGCCGCATTGATCATGGAACTGAAGGAATGCCGCAAGGTCTATGGCGATGGCTATATTCGCTTTGTTGCGTTCGACAATTCGCATGGCTGGGAGTCGGTGAAATTGTCCTTCCTCGTCAATCGTCCGCAGGAAGAGCCCGGCTTCCATCTCGCGCGTCAGGAAGGCGAAGGCCGTGTCGTCCGCTATACGACGAGATCCTACGCAACGGACAAGCCGGCGGGGCAACGTTATGGCTGACATCAGGATCGAAGAGCTCGCGCGTGCCAGCGAGGACATTCCAGCCGCGATTGATCTGCACGCCGAATATGTTGAATCCGGCGTGAAAGACGTGCTCGACGAACTCGACCGCGATTTGATCGGCCTGAAGCCGGTTAAACTGCGGATCAAGGAAACTGCTGCCCTGCTGCTGGTGGAACGGGCGCGTCGGCGGATGGGTCTTGCCCATGAGACGCCGACGCTGCACATGAGTTTCAGTGGTAATCCGGGCACCGGCAAGACCACGGTGGCGCTGCGTATGGCCGATCTCCTGCACCGGCTTGGCTACATCCGCAAAGGTCATCTTGTTTCGGTAACGCGCGACGATCTGGTCGGGCAGTATATCGGCCACACCGCGCCGAAGACCAAGGAGATATTGAAGAAGGCGTTGGGCGGCGTACTGTTCATCGACGAAGCCTATTATCTGCACCGGCAGGAGAACGAGCGCGATTATGGTCAGGAAGCCATTGAGATTCTGCTTCAGGTGATGGAAAATCAGCGCGAAGATCTGGTGGTTATACTGGCCGGCTATACGGATCGCATGGACAAATTCTTCGAAAGCAATCCGGGTTTTCGCTCGCGTATCGCTCACCATATCGATTTTCCGGATTACAGCTCCGACGAATTGCTTCGCATTGCGGAAACGATGTTGTCGAAGCAGAATTATGGCTTCGACGCGGAAGGCCGTGCGATCATGGCTGACTATATTGAGCGCCGCCGGCAACAGCCGCATTTTGCCAATGCCCGTTCCATCCGCAATGCACTCGATCGGGCCCGTCTGCGGCAGGCCAACCGCCTGTTCGAGACATCCAAGGGGCCGCTGGATGCTGATGCCTTGTCGACAATCACAGCAGCCGATATCGGCAATAGCCGTGTCTTTTCAATGCCGTCTGTGGAGGGGCAAACGCCATGAACTGCAAGACGATCATCGCGCCGTCCATTCTGTCCGCGGATTTTTCCAGGCTGGGTGAAGAGGTGGAGGATATCATCGAGGCCGGAGCGGACTGGGTGCACCTTGATGTGATGGATGGGCATTTCGTTCCCAACATCACCTTTGGTCCTCAAGTCATAAAATCGATCCGCGGCCGGACAGCAGCGGTGTTCGATTGCCATCTCATGATCGCACCGGCAGACGCCTATCTCGCGGCCTTTGCCGATGCCGGGTGCGACTTCATCACCGTTCATGCGGAAGCAGGGCCGCATCTGGACCGCTCGCTGCAGACCATTCGCAATCTCGGCAGGAAAGCAGGCGTGTCCCTCAACCCGTCTACGCCTGAAACGGCAATAGAATATGTGCTGGATCGCCTCGACCTCGTATTGTTGATGACGGTCAATCCAGGATTCGGCGGACAGGCATTCATCCCGTCGGTTGTCGAAAAGACACGGCGTCTGAAAGCACTGATCGGCGATCGTCCGATTCATATCGAAATCGATGGCGGTGTCACGCCGGAGACGGCGCCTCTGGTGGCTGCTGCCGGCGCTGATGTTCTTGTTGCCGGATCAGCGATTTTCAAGGGAGGCAGCAAGGCTGCTTACGCCGCCAATATTGCCGCCATCCGCCGTGCTGCCGATGGCGCCAGGCACCAGAAGGCAGCCTGAGAGAAGGGAACAACGATGGCAGCAGTCCCACCCCTTTGTGATTTCGGCTGGCAAGCTGTCGATGCAAGCTTGATCGGGACCGACGGCCAACGGCACTCCCTCCTGGCTCAAGCCGGACGGCAAGGACTTGTCATCGCGTTCATTTGCAACCACTGTCCCTATGTGAAGGCCGTCATCGGGCGTATCGTGCGTGACGCGCATGATCTCGCAGCACTGGATGTTGGCTTTGTTGCCGTCAATGCCAATGATGCAGCAGCTTACCCCGCCGATTCCTATGAAAATATGCAACGGTTCTCCCAAGAGAATGCATTTCCCTTTCCCTATTTGCACGATGCAGACCAAGCGGTTGCACACGCCTATGGTGCAGTCTGCACGCCGGATTTCTTCGGGTTCAATGCAAGGGGTGAATTGCAATACCGCGGACGCCTGGACGGCTCGCGCAAACAGGAAGCTATCGCGGACCTGCGGCGGGATTTGTTCGAGGCAATGCGCCAGATTGCGCGATCGGGCGCTGGACCACGCGAACAGATTGCCTCGGTGGGCTGCTCCATCAAATGGCGTGATTCGCCCTGACAGAGTGATGCCGCCGGCGATCCGGCCGGCGGCAATCTGTTACTTCGAGTATTGTTTGAGATAGGCCTCGAGGTTGGTAATTTCCGTCTCATCCTTCAGGCCGGGAAAGGCCATCTTGGTGCCTGGAACCTTGGCCTTCGGATCGTGCAAATAGTCGCGCAAGCTGGCAATGTCCCACACGAGACCGCCCGCACCGGCTGCCTTCATCGCAGGAGAATAGCCGAATCCCGGATGTGTACCGGCCGTTCTCCCAAACAGTCCGAACAGAGACGGCCCGACCTTGTTCTTGTCGGTGTCTGCCACGTGGCAGGCCATACATTTCTTGAAAACCGTTGCACCTGCTGTTGCATCACCCGCATCTTGAGCGCGGGCACTGGCAACTGACAGAACTACAACTGACATACCAATCAGTAGTACAGGGTATCGCATGGCATTTCCTCATTTTCGCCAAGGGTGCCCTAGACGAAGACTGGCACCAATTTCCATGCATTGGCACCACCATTTTAGCTTGATCTTTTTGTTGAAGAACGGCTGATCATAGCGTTCCAAAACGTTACCCGCGACATTGCATAAGTCAATCGCCGGGCTGCGGAAATAACGCCGCAGCATCACGATTGCGTTTTCCGCTGAACGCATGATTGACGGCAGCGGGCGGGAAACGTAATTTGGATGCAACGATATTTCTCATCGGGCACCTTGAGAAATCCGTCGAACGGCTTCTGATCCAGTCAATCCACCTTGTGTATTCGAGGTATTGGGGGGAAGGGGTAGCGGATTGAAGGTGCTGAATGGACGTTATCGATCTTATCCTGACAGTCTGTCTTATATCCAACCCGTCAAATTGCCGGGAGGAACGCCTGCATTTCGAGAACAAGGGTAACCTTCTCAATTGCATGTTCCTTGCTCCGGCCGAAATTGCAAAGTGGGCCGGAGAACATCCGAAACTGCGTGTTGCGCGCTGGAAGTGCGCCTATCCAACCAACGAGTTGACTTTATGACCGGATAATCCGGCCGCGATCTGTCAGGGAGGTTTTGTGACGGGCAAATATCAATATCGATTTTTCATGGTGTTGCTTTTCATATTGTCGATTGTGTGCAGCGGCACGGCGAACGGTCTGGCATCGGAAACAGTTCGCGTCGGTGTTCTCAAATTCGGCACGGTGAATTGGGAACTCGACACGATCAAGCACAACAAGCTTGATGAGAAATATGGTGTGCATGTCGATGTCCGGTTCTTCGCCGGTGAGGAGGCGACCAATGTCGCGATGTTGGCCGGGGATGTTGATATAATCGTCAGCGATTGGCTTTGGGTATCGCGTCAACGCGCCTCGGGCGAAGACTTGGCTTTCGTGCCCTATTCCAGTTCTGTCGGCGCACTCATGGTGCGAGATGGCTCGCCGATCAAAAGTCTCACGGATCTCAAAGGCAAGAAAATCGGCATTGCCGGCGGGCCTCTCGACAAGAGCTGGCTGCTCATTCAGGGGCTTGCCAAACGCCAGTCGCTCGATCTGGCGGCGCAAAATGACATTGTCTTTGGTGCTCCGCCATTGCTCGCTGAGAAAGCGCAACAGAATGAGCTCGATGCCGTTCTGAACTTCTGGAATTTTTGTGCGCGGTTGGAGGCCAATGGCTTTCGCAGGGTTATCAGTACGAGCGAAGCCGCCAAGGCGCTCGGCGCCACCGGCACCGCATCGGCGCTTGGCTATATATTCCACGACAAATGGGCAAACGCCCATCCCGCGGCCATTGCGGGATTCATCAAGGCCAGCCGAGACGCCAAGGCGCTTCTTGGCAGCTCCGACGCGGAATGGCAGCGACTCGCGCCGGTGGTGAAGGCAGAAGGGCGCGAACTCGATATCTTGCGGGATCGTTATCGCGAAGGCATTCCTTCCCGATCCGTCGACGCCGAACAGGCCGACGCAGAAAAGCTCTATGCGCTTCTCGCGGAACTCGGTGGCCCGCGGCTGGTCGGTCCGGCGGTCACGCTGGCTCCCGGTACGTTCTGGAGGGCCCAATAGATGTCTGTGGTCTCCACCGAACGGCGAGGAGCACGTGAGGTAGTACCGTTGCCGCGGTCACGGCGCTGGACCTCATCCGTCATGGTTTTTCTGTCCTTTGCGGCACTCGTGATCCTCTGGCATATCGGGGCCACGTTTTGGCCAAGCCGATCCTTTCCGGCACCGCTGCTCGTCCTGCAAAAATTCATAAGCGAGACCGTGAGCGGTGATTTACCCTATCATTTGGCAATCACGCTATGGCGCGTGGCGGCCTCGTTCTTCCTTGCCATGCTCATCGGATCCGTAATCGGCGTTTTCCTGGGCAGCCATCGGCGAGCAGACCAGTTCTTCAATCCCTGGCTCATTCTTTTCCTGAACATCCCGGCGCTCGTCATCATCGTCCTGGCCTATATCTGGTTTGGCTTGAACGAAGCCGCAGCGATTGGTGCGGTTGCGCTGAACAAAATCCCCAATGTGGTCGTGACAATGCGCGAAGGGACCCGGGCACTCGACGGGCGTTATGCGGAGATGGCGCGGGTGTACCAGTTCGGGGCAATCGACCGTTTGCGACATATCCTGTTACCGCAGCTGCAACCCTACATCGCTGCAACGTCGCGTTCCGGCGTTTCGCTGATCTGGAAGATTGTGCTTGTTGTCGAACTCATGGGCCGGTCGAATGGTATCGGCTTCCAGATCAACCTGTTTTTTCAACTCTTCGATGTTGCTGCAATTCTCGCCTACACTCTGGCGTTCGTTGCCGTGATGCTTTTCATCGAACTTGTATTGGTACAGCCCCTTGAACACACATCAACGCGTTGGCGTCGCCGCCCGGCTTAAGGTCGATATCCAGGAAAAATCGTTTCGCTCATCCAATGGCGAAGCGATCGATGTCCTGCGCGACCTGCGTTTCGAAGTGGAGCAGAACGAATTTGCCTGTATCCTTGGTCCTTCCGGGTGCGGCAAGACGACAACACTGCGCATATTGCTCGGGCTCGAAGGGAGCTATGGCGGCTCCGTTCAGTTGCCGGGGCTGGCCGAACCACGCGTCGGGGCAGTGTTTCAAGAACCGGTATTGTTGCCGTGGTGTTCAGTGGAGCAAAACGTGCGGCTTGCATTGCCGAAACGGTCGAGGGGCGCGAATCTCGATGCCCTGTTCCGTATCTTGGGTCTGACCGCAATGCGAACGTTCTATCCCGGTGAATTGTCTCTCGGCCTTGCGCGGCGCGTGGCAATCGCGCGGGCATTGGCAATCGAACCAGACATTCTGCTGCTCGATGAACCCTTTGTTTCACTGGATGAAGCAACGGCGGATCAGCTGCGTCACCTGCTCCTGTCGGTCTGGTCCGAACGTCCGACGACGGCGCTCATGGTGACCCACAATGTGCAGGAAGCGATCATGCTATCGGACCGGATCATCGTCTTCTCGGATCGTCCTGCCCACGTCGTCGGAACTTTCGACATCAGGGTGCCGCGACACAGCCGCAATGCACAGGTCATGGCGGATCTCTTGCGTTCGTTCCACGCAAAATTCTCGGACAGAGGCGTGGGTCCATGAGCGGCACGACCCGGCGCAGTGTCCTCAAAACAGGCCTGGTCTTTGCCTGTTGCGGCATGTCGCATGCGCGTCTGGCGCTGGCCCAGTCACGGCCAGGTGATCCGTTGCCAGTGAAACAGATTGCCGACGGGGTGTTTGCCTTTGCCGGCATCCCAGCGATGATGAACAATCAGAATGATGGCGAGATCTGCAATGTGAGTTTCATCATCGGTGACGAGGCGGTCGCTGTTATCGACAGTGGCGGCAGCGCGGTTGAAGGCAAGGCTTTGATCGGGGCCATTCGCGCCAGAACCGACAGGCCGATCCGCTATCTGATCAACACCCATATGCATCCGGATCACCTCTTCGGCAACGCAGCGTTCGAGTCTACCGGCGCAATCATTGTCGGTCACCGCAATTTGCCGCGCGCTTTGGAAAGCCGTGGGGCTTATTATCTGCAGAGTTACAGGGATGCGATGGGCGATGATCTGATGGCGGACATCAGGATCGTTCCGCCAACCAAGCTCGTAACCGACGAGGAAGAGCTCGATCTTGGCAATCGCAAACTCACCTTGAAGGCATGGAAACCAGCGCATACGGACAATGATCTTTCCGTTTTTGACCACAAAACCGATACTTTTTTTACCGGCGATCTCTGCTTTATCGGCCATCTGCCAACGATGGATGGATCGCTGCTTGGATGGATCGCGCAACTGGACATCCTGAACGGGATCAAGGCGAAATCTGCTGTCCCCGGGCATGGACCCATACCATCACCATGGCCGCAGGCACTGGAAGCGGAGCGTCGTTACTTCGATGTGCTTGCGAGCGATATGCGCAAAGCCATTGCCGATGGTGTGCCGATGTCGGATGCCGTCAAGTCGGCGGCGCAACGCGAACGCGCAAACTGGATGCTCTTTGACGAATACAATCAGCGCAATGCCACCGCGGCTTTCGCTGAACTCGAGTGGGAATGATTGGGCGGTGTTGGCATTTGCCAGACCGCTCGGATGGGTGGTATAGGTAATAACAGCCGGGCACCGCCAAATTATCCTTGGTGGAGGCAGAACACGATGTTTACGATAGTACAGCCGCGCAACCGGATGGTTGCCACTGCGCTTTTTGTGTTGGTTGGTGCGGTTATTTCATTTCCCGTATGGGCGCAAAATGCGGGGCCTCCCGAAAGCACGACCTGGAACGGTTTGAAGGGCGATGTCTTTGGACAGAATCCCATTGAACCGGCAAACGGCATTGTGAGCATCGATGCGCCGAAGCGCGCCGAAGATGCTGCCATTGTGCCGGTTGACCTGCATTTCAAAACCGATGCCGGGACTGGCCGCGTCAAGACGGTGACCTTGATCGTGGATGAAAATCCATCGCCGGTTGCGGCGGTGTTCAAGTTCGGTCCCGATGCCGGGGTGACCCATCTGGCAACGCGATTGCGCGTGAATGCCTATTCCTATGTAAGAGCCATCGCGGAAACCGAGGACGGCAAACTTCATATGACGGAGACCTTCGTCAAGGCATCGGGAGGATGCTCGGCGCCGGCCATGAAGAACGCCGACGAAGCACTCGCCAACCTGGGCAAAATGAAGCTGCGCGTGTTTTCGTCGAAAGCATCCGGTATGGAGCCAATGACCCGTGCAACGGAAATGCAGCTCATGATCCGCCATCCCAACAATTCCGGGCTGCAGATGGACCAGATAACCCGGTACTACATCCCCGCGCACTTCATTCAGGGGTTGACGGTGTCACAGGGCAATCGCCTGATCATGTCGATGGAAGGCGGAATTTCGATTTCGGAAGATCCGAACTTCCGCTTCGAATTTGATGCAAAGCCGGGAGAGGATATCAAGGTTGAAGCGGCCGACACCGAAGGCAAGCAATTCAAGGATGAATGGCCGCTTGAATCATCAAGTTTGTGATGAAGTGAACTGAGGATTTAGAAGCAGCGTATGTCCGCTTCGGCCTGCGCGCGTTTCAGTTCCGTGATGGAAGCTTTCGCCGGAGCGCTTTCGCGAAAGAGCGCGCCGTTTTCGCCGGGAACCATTCCCATTGATTTGTATGTTTCAGCGGCAACATAGTGATCGTAGGAGATGACAGAGGCAATGACATCGATCGAACAGGAACAGCGTTGCAGCGAATCCCGGTTCTCTCCGTTGGCCTTCATACAGCCGTAAACGTACTCGGCAAGGGCTGGCGTGGGATAATCCGCGGCTGATTTTGCCGGCGAAGAATATGCAATTGCTGCGGTTGCTAACAGGCATAATTGCAGGGCTTTTGATATGGACATCGGGCCGTTGCCTTCGCGCTGGTGAGGTGCCGCGGTTTTCAAATGGATAGAAAATAATAATATTGATTGGCAAGAGTTGTCCAGTATTAAAGTATCAAATCGTGATGATCCTATATATCGTAGAATAAAATAGGAAAACGCGATATATGCTGCGGTGCAAGATATATATATTGCAGCGCAGAAAATATAAATTGATAAACATGCTTGCCTAATGCAAATCTTTCTCCTATCGTCACCTTGTTTCCGGCTTCAAGGACGTTACCGTCAAGGGAGTGGTGACAGTCTTCGTAGGCCAAGCGGGGTGGGCAGTAACGGTGCCCTCTGCGCGCCTGGCTTAGGTCGTGACACGCTGCCGGAAATACTTCCCCATTTGCGTGAGCTAATGGAGCGGACCGCTGTGATAAACGGCTCCGCCCGATGGTTCATAAATGTGAACTTAGGGAGGACTCATAATGCGTGTACACAAGAATTTAATGCGAGCGTTGGCCACCTTTAGTCTGTCGTTTTCATTGGCGGGAGGAGCTTTAGCCAATGACGATCTGCAAGCCTTGATTTCCAATTCGAAGGACTGGGCGATCCAGACCGGCGATTATGCCAACACCCGATATTCAAAACTCAATAAGATCAACAAGGACAACGTCAAGAACCTTCAGGTCGCCTGGACGTTTTCGACAGGCGTGCTGCGCGGTCACGAAGGTGGCCCGCTCATCATAGGGGATGTCATGTATGTCCATGCGCCCTATCCGAATACAGTCTATGCGCTTGACCTGAACAATGACGGCAAGATCCTGTGGAAATATGAACCCAAACAGGACCCCAATGTTATTCCAATCATGTGCTGCGATACCGTTAATCGCGGCGTAGCTTATGGCGATGGCAAGATTTTCCTGTACCAGGCCGATACAACCCTCGTGGCTCTCGATGCAAAAACCGGCAAGCCCGAATGGTCTGTGAAGAATGGTGAAGCTGCTGATGGCAGTAAAGGCGAATCCGGTACATCTGCTCCGATGGTCGTCAAGGACAAAGTCATCGTCGGTATTTCCGGTGGTGAGTTCGGCGTTCGCGGTGCTTTGACTGCCTATAATATCAAAGATGGCAAGCAGGCGTGGCGGGCATGGTCAATTGGTCCAGACAAGGACACATTGATCGATCCGGAAAAGACGACCCAACTCGGTAAGCCGGTTGGCGCAGATTCCAGCACGAAGACGTGGGAAGGCGATCAGTGGAAGATCGGTGGTGGAACAACGTGGGGTTGGTATTCTTATGATCCCAAATTGAACCTTATCTATTATGGCACGGGTAACCCATCCACATGGAATCCCAGCCAGCGTCCCGGCGACAACAAGTGGTCCATGACAATCATGGCCCGCGATGCCGACACAGGTATGGCGAAATGGCTGTACCAGATGACCCCGCATGACGAGTGGGATTATGACGGCGTCAACGAGATGATCCTTGCGGATGATATCAAAATAGACGGCAAGGATCGCAATGTGCTGGTGCATTTTGATCGCAACGGCTTTGCCTACACTCTGGACCGTGCAACCGGCGAACTTCTGGTAGCCAAGAAATACGATCCGGCTGTGAACTGGGCAACAGAAGTCGTGATGGACAAGAACAGCAAGGACTATGGGCGTCCTGTCGTCGTCGACAAATATTCGACGGCAAAACAGGGGGAAGACGTCAACACGACGGGTATTTGCCCTGCTGCACTTGGTACCAAGGATCAGCAGCCCGCCAGCTATTCACCGAAGACGAAACTCTTCTATGTCCCGACAAACCATGTCTGCATGGATTACGAGCCCTACAAGGTCAGCTATACCGCCGGTCAACCTTACATCGGCGCAACGCTTTCCATGTATCCCGCTCCGAACAGCCATGGCGGCATGGGCAACTTCATTGCCTGGGATGCGGCAAAGGGTGAAATCGTCTGGTCCAAACCCGAGCAGTTCTCGGTCTGGTCCGGTGCGCTGGCAACCGATGGCGACGTGGTGTTCTACGGTACGCTTGAAGGTTATCTGAAGGCAGTCGATAAGAACGGCAAGGAACTGTACAAGTTCAAGACTCCTTCCGGCATTATCGGCAACGTCACCACCTACGAACACAAGGGCAAACAATATGTTGCCGTTCTGTCCGGTGTTGGTGGCTGGGCAGGCATTGGTCTTGCTGCCGGTCTGACAAAAGGTACGGATGGTCTGGGCGCGGTCGGCGGTTATGCCGGTCTCTCCGACTATACGGCTTTGGGCGGTCAGCTGACCGTTTTCGCCGTCCCCGAATAAACCGGGGCGAGCAGACACTTGAACAGGGCGCCCGGTTTCAATCAGGCCGGGCCCCTCGTGTCACCTGACCGATACCTGATGATCAATCATAACCGTTGAGCTGGCGCCAACAGGTGTTGCCCGACGCGCGAATGCGAGGTTACCGAATGCCGATTCGAACAATCCTTCTGGCCGTCACTGCCACTCTTGCTCTCCTGATAGGGCAAGGCAGCAGCCGTGCCGATGACAAGGCCGCAGCTGCGGTTGTTTCCGACGACAATGGCAAATACGCCGACAAGGACGGAAATCCGACATTCAAGATACAACCGGATGGAACTGTTGATTGGCATACCTATAGTGGTTACCGGCGGTTCAATTCGGAATGCAATGTCTGTCATGGAGCAGACGGTGCGGGGTCGTCCTTTGCGCCGGTTCTCGCCGATTCGCTCAAGACAATGTCCTACGCCGATTTCCTGTCGACAGTGGCGGGAGGCCGTAAGAATCTGTCGAACGGCAACGACAAGGTGATGCCGGCCTTCGGCGACAACAAGAATGTTTATTGCTACATGGACGATCTCTACGTCTATCTGCGCGCCCGTGCTGTCGGGGACCTTCCGCGAGGGCGTCCTGCAAAGCATGAAGACAAGTCGGCAGCCGCCAAACAGGCGGAAGATTCATGCATGGGTGGATGAGATGATGCAGCGCGCGAAATCCCGCCAATACCGAATCGCAGCCTTGATTGCAGCGATACTCGCTGTGCCGTCGGCTGCCTTGGCGCAGAGCGCCGGCCTGGGAGCTGCCGGTGAGCTTGTCGATCCGGATATACTGCGTGTGTGCGCAGACCCGTCAAATATGCCGTTTTCGGACCAAAGCGGCAAAGGATTTGAAAACAAGCTGGCGGAACTGGTCGCGGCCAAAACCGGACGAAAATCGGTGGCCTACACCTGGTATCCCATGGCGACCGGCTTCGTTCGCAATACACTGCGGTCCAACCATTGCGATATCATCATGGGATATGCCCAAGGCGATGATCTCGTACAGAATACCAACGCCTATTATCGCTCTACCTATGTCATGGTCTACAGAAAGGGAGCCGGTCTCGACGATGTGGTGTCGATCGAGGACAAGACGCTGGAAGGCAAGAAGATCGGTGTTGTCGCGGGAACACCGCCGGCTGCCAATCTTGCCAAGGCCGGTTACATGCGCAGCGTTGTTCCCTATCCCTTGATGGTGGACACGCGCCTTGCGCCGTCCATGGCTGACGTGATGATCAAGGACCTTATGAAGGGCACCATAGATGTGGCAGTCCTTTGGGGCCCAATGGCGGGCTATTATGCGCATGAGATCAATCCGGATCTGGCGGTTGTCTCGCTGGCAAAGGAAAAGTCCGGACATATGGCTTACCGGATCACCATGGGTGTGCGTCCGTCCGATCAGGAATGGAAGCGGACATTGAACAAGGTCATCAAGGAGAACCAGCCTGAGATCAATCGGATTCTGGGCGAATACCATGTGCCGCTGATAGACGAAAATGACAAGCCGATCACGCAATAGTCTGTTGGGCGACGCGGCGCCGATCTGCTTTGTCGCTACCGTCCTTTTGATGAATACGGGTGTCAATCTGGCCGATGCGGAAGGAAATGCGCCTGAACCGAAGGGATACCGGACAGAGATGTACCGGGCTCCCGTTCCTGCGACGCTCAAGGGAGCGAAAGCGGTAACGACGGATGAGGCCATCGCTTTGTGGAAAGACAAGGAAACCGTTTTCATTGATGTGCTGCCGCACGATTCTAAACCGGCAAACCTTCCGGCGGGAACCATATGGCGAGACAAGGTGCGGGAGGATATTCCCGGGAGCATCTGGCTTGCAAACACAGGCTACGGAATTTTGAACAAGGAGACGGAAGCCTATTTCCGCAAGGGACTGGAATCGCGGCTCGGGCATGAGAAGAATCGAAGGGTGTTGTTCTATTGTATGGAGAATTGCTGGATGTCGTGGAATGCCGCCAAAAGAGCGGTCGAATGGGGATATCGTTCCGTCTTCTGGTACCCGCTCGGCACGGACGGCTGGATCGCGGCAGGGCAAGCCACACAAAAAAATGAACCCTATTAATTTAGATCCTGCGCCATGATGGCGTATGGTGGCGGAGAAAGATCACTGCGGTGATCTTTGGATAGAAGGAGGCTCTAGCATGAAGAAAATTTGGACAAAGCCGACCATGTGTCAGGTTGCTGCTGGTATGGAACTGACGCGTTACATGCCTGCTGAATTGAAGACGAAGAAGTAATCTCCAGTCTTCGCCCTGCGTGAGCCAATCACGCGGGGCGGATTCCGGCCTGTTGGGGTATTGCGCGCAATGCGATTGAAAATAATCGGCTCGGCGGCTGGCGGCGGGTTTCCCCAATGGAATTGCAATTATCAATTGAGCCGCCGCGCATGGAACGGCGATGAAAGCGTGCGGTCCCGCACGCAATCCAGTCTTGCCGTCAGCTCGAATGGAACGGACTGGGTTCTCTTCAACGCGTCGCCTGATATTCGCCAGCAGATCGCGGCAACACCGGAACTTCAGCCACAGGAGAACGGGCGCTTGCGCTCGACGCCGATACGCGCGGTGGTCCTGACCAATGCCGATGTCGATCACATTGCCGGACTGCTCAGCTTGCGCGAGCGCGAGCCATTCGTGATTTATGCGACGCGCCGTGTGCTCGATGTGCTCGAGGCCAATTCCATCTTCAATGTGCTTGATCGGGCGCTTGTTGACCGGCGTGAGCTAAAGATCGGCGGAAAAATCGATATTCTTGATGTCGCGAAAACTCCGACGGGAATTACTGTTGAAGCTTTTCCCGTCCCCGGCAAGGTGGCGCTGTTTCTTGAGGATCACAGCAAGGCAGGTGAAGGTTTCGGTACGCAGGAGGGCGATACGATCGGCCTTCGCATTTCCTCGACCGATGGCGAACAGGCAGCATTCTATGTCCCGGGTTGTGCCCGCATCGATGCGGCACTCAAGTCGAGATTACACCGGGCCGATTGCCTGCTCTTTGATGGCACTCTGTACACCGACGACGAAATGGTTGCCGCGGGCGTCGGTTCAAAGACCGGCGCACGGATGGGGCATGTCGCCATTTCGGGCGAAAACGGGTCATTGGCTGCGCTGGCAGAACTTGGCATCAGCAACAGGATTTACGTTCACATCAACAACACCAATCCCGTCCTTGACACCGCATCGGCCGCGCACGCCGCGGCTGTCGATGCAGGCTGGAAAATAGCATTCGATGGCATGGAGGTCAGACTTTGAGCGAATTTGGCGATGCGGCACGTGGTGGATTATCTCCGGCCCAGCTTGAAAACGTTCTGCGTGACGTGGGTGCTGCGCGCTACCACAACCGGCATCCGTTCCATCATCAGATGACCAGCGGTGCTCTGAACAAGGGGCAGATGCAGGCCTGGGCTCTCAACCGCTATTCCTACCAATCGGTCATTCCGCGCAAAGATGCCGCCATCATCATGCGGTCGGACGATCCCGCGTTCCGCGCCGAATGGCGCAAACGGATTGAAGACCATGATGGCGGTGACGGCTGGAGCGGCGGTATTGCCCGCTGGTTGAAGCTCGCAACGGGTCTCGGACTTGATGCCGATATGGTCAAAAGCGAGAAATTCGTATTGCCGGGCACACGCTTTGCCGTCGGTGCCTATCTGTCCTACTGCACGAACCGGACCATGCTAGAAGCCGTCGCGTCGTCGCTGACGGAACTGTTCTCGCCGATCATCATCGGCGAGCGCGTTCCAGCGATGCTGGCGAAATATGACTATATCACCGCGGACATTCTCGCCTATTTCGACAAGCGTCCGGCGCTTGCCTCGCGCGATTCCGATTTTGCACTCGCCTATGTAATGAAACATGCCGACAATGCCGAGAAGCAGCAGTCGGTGATCAATGCGCTTGTCTTCAAATGTGATGTCCTCTGGGCGATGCTGGACGCGTTGGCGCATGCTTATGGCGAGAAGGGCAATATACCGCCCGGTGCCTTTGTTCCGGAGGCAGCATGAACGCGGCCGTTCGCTCCCGTGCTATCGTGTCGATGCAGTCACGGCCCGCTTTGAGGCGTCATGTGCGGCTGCAATATGATGGCGTGCGCGAAGCTTGGGCGCTACTGTCGCCGGAGAAAATATTTTGGCCGAATGAAGTCAGCCTCGACATTTTGCAGCTGTGCGATGGCCGGCACAATGTGGCACAGATGATTGCGCTTCTTGCCGATCAGTACACCGCGGAGCAGGAAGACATCGCGCCTGATATCAGCGCCTTTCTGCAGGAGTGGTCCGACAAGTTCCTGGTGTCGTTATGATGAGCCCTGTGCTGCCGCCGATTGGCATGCTGGCGGAGCTGACCCACCGCTGTCCCTTGCAATGTGCCTACTGCTCCAACCCGGTTGAACTGCTCAAAGCCAACCGCGAGATGGATACGGCCGGCTGGCTTGCCCTGTTCGAACAGGCAGCGGATCTCGGGGTTCTCCAGGTGCATCTATCCGGCGGCGAACCGACGCTGCGCACTGATCTTGCCGAACTCGTCGCCGGTCTGGCCAAACGCGGTGTTTACACCAATCTGATCACGGCCGGTGTTGGGATTGCCGAGGGGCGTATCGAGGCCCTCGCTGATGCCGGGCTCGATCATATCCAATTGAGTTTTCAGGGCGCTTTTGCTGCAACGACCGAGAAGATAGGCAACGCTCGCGGCGCGCACGAAAAGAAGCTCGAAACGGCCCGTCGCGTTCGTGCTGCCGGTCTTCCACTGACCATCAATGCCCCGATACACCGCCACAATATGGAAGAGGTGCCGGATTTCATTGATCTGGCGCTTGAGCTTGGCGCGGAGCGGCTGGAGATTGCCAATGTGCAATATGCGGGCTGGGCACTCGTCAATCGCAAGGTGCTGATGCCCGAGCGGGAAGCAGTCGAGCGGCAGGTGCAGATCGTCGAGGAAGCACAGGAACGGCTTCGCGGTATCATGACGATTGACTTCGTCACACCCGATTATTTCGCCGTTTATCCCAAGCCCTGCATGGGGGGATGGGCGCGGGATGCCTTCATGGTTGCACCGGATGGAACCGTATTGCCGTGCCACGCGGCCGCATCGATCAAATCACTGCATTTCGAACGCTTCGGCGCGTGGAGCCTCAGTCGCATCTGGCATGAATCCCCGGCGTTCAATGCGTTTCGCGGGACAGACTGGATGCGGGAGCCGTGCCGCAGCTGCGAACGGCAGGAAATAGATTGGGGCGGCTGCCGCTGTCAGGCCATGGCGATCGCGGGGGATGCCGCCGCGACTGACCCGGCCTGCATCAAATCACCATTGCACGCGCGGATGGCCGCGCTGATCGACGAGGCCGTGACAGCAAAATCCCCGGACGCGACGCCGGATGGCTTCATCTATCGCCGTATTGGCAAAACTGCCGGGCCCATTGCCTGAAGGCTATTGCCTGAGCATGGATTGGCCGATGGTCTTGGACAGGCTGTAAAGCCGCTGTTCGATGATTGTCGGCACCTCACAAACATAGGTTAAGGACTGCACGCGTTCTTGGAATATCCGTGTTTCCCAGGTCAATCGCTCATTGGCCCGGTCGAGATCATCCGGGTCCGTATCAGCTTTGCCGCGCATGGCATCGACCCTGGCCGCTTCCTTGCGCAGATCATCCGCCATTTCGCGCTGTTTGCCGGCATAGCGTGAAATGCCGGAGATGACCTGTATTCGCTCGCGGTTCAGGGTGTCGAACAGACCCTGGAACAGCAGCAACATCTTGTCATTCACCTGGTCTCTCGGCAGGCCGTTGGCAAATTCGACGATTCTGGTCCGGGCCGTATCGAGCGGATTGCGGCGCGCCGCCAAATCATCGACCAGAGCATGGATTGCGGCATCGTTGTCCCAGCCCTTCGCGGAGTCGGGAATATCCGGACCATTCCAAACCTGACCAACAGACAATTCGGGCACCTTGCGTTGCACGCAGGGCCAGGTCGGATCATTCTGCGCCGCGCCAAAAGACCCTCCGGCCGAAGCGGTGCAGATGAGAAGACTGGTTGCGATAATGCGACACTGTCTCAATTGTTTCCTCCCTCTTGTTTCTTGATGACGAGGCCCCTCGAGGGATCATAGGCGATGATGGCGCCGGCAATGAACACGAGCGTGAATCCGCAGACGACGGCAAGAGATATCCATTCGATCTTCCCATAGAAGGCGAACCGCACCAGTTCGACGGCATAGGTAAAGGGATTGAGCAGGCATATCTTGTAAAGCAGGGGGCTGGCCTCCTGCACGCGCCAGAGCGGATAGAGCGCGGAGGAGGCGAAATACATCGGAAAGATCACGAAGTTCATGATCCCCGCAAAGTTTTCCAACTGTTTGATCATGGATGAGAGCAGCATGCCGAGCGCACCCAGCATCATACCTGCGATGAAGAGTGCCGGCAGCGTCAGGATGTAGCCGGACGCCGGCGCCTTGACGCCCCAGAACCAGGCAATGAACAGGAACGCATAGACTTGCACAATCGAGACGGCGACACCGGCGAGCAGCTTGGACATGAGCAGGAACCAGCGGGGAAACGGGCTGACCAGCAGGGTGCGCATATTGCCCATCTCCCTGTCATAGACCATGGACAGCGAGGACTGCATCCCGCTGAACAGCAGGATCATCCCGCATAAGCCCGGCGTGATATAGACCTCATAAAGTACGTAGGTTTGATAAGGCGGGATGATTGAGACGCCGAGAACCTGGCGGAAGCCCGCTGCAAAAATGAACAGCCAGAGCAGAGGCCGGACAAGCGATGAAATGAAGCGCTCGCGCTGATGCAGATAGCGAAGTCCTTCCCGCACGAGAATACCTTTGAGGCACACCAGATATTGCATGGGGCCAAAGCGGTTGTGTCCAATGCTCCTGATGGAAACGTTGCCGGGGATATCGGTCATAGACGACCTCCGGCGTTCAAAGAGATGATACCGGTAAGGCGTGAGAACGCCTCGTTCATGGTGTCCGCGCCCGTATCCTTGATGACATCGTGCGTCGTGCCATTGGCGACCAGCTTACCCTGATTGAGAACAATGATCTGATCGGCGTGACTGACCTCGTCGATCAGATGGGTTGCCCACAAGACGCTGATACCCTTTTCCGCTACCAGCCTGCGAATATCGGCAAGGATCGTCGCCCGCGATTTGATATCAAGTCCGACGGTTGCCTCATCGAGCAGCAACAGGGACGGCTGATGCAACAAGGCGCGAATGATTTCGACACGTCTGATCTGGCCGCCGGAAAGACTGCGGGCTTTTTCATGCAACCGTTCGCTCATGTCGATTGATTGCATCAGCTCATGAATACGCCGATCGGTTTCGCGTGACCCGATCCCGTGCAGAGAAGCGTGATAGGCCAGATTCTGGTGGATCGTCAGGTCGAGATCGAGTGTGCGGGCCTGAAAGACGATTCCAAGACGCCGCAATGCTTCGCCGGATCTGCGATCGATGTCGTTGCCGAAGACGCGGATGCGGCCATTGCGGGTGGCAAACAGATGGCTGATCAGGGAAAACAACGTTGTCTTGCCTGCGCCGTTCAAACCCAGGAGCACGGCAAAACGACCGGGTGCAATTGAGAATGAGATATTGTCCAGCGCCTGTCGCCTGCCATAGGAATAACTTACCGAGGCAAGTTCCAGCGCCGGTACACTCGTATCCGTAGCCGGCTTGTCATGAATAGTCTTCAACTCAACATCCGGACTCATCAAGCTCCACCCCTTGGTTACCCACTGCAGTTGCCGCGCTTGCCGATGTTAGCGCTTATTTGATGGTAATTGTCCCCTTCATTCCCTTCTCAGCAAGATCAGGCACCGACCAGGTGTATTTGCCTGGACGCACTGTCGTGAATTGAACACTCATTGTACCGGGGGAGTCGAATTCAAGCCAGGCGGGAGCGCCGTTCATATGCACTTCGAGGTTATTGATGACGATTTGATTCATCCAGACATTGCGAAAGAGGTCGGTGACGAATTTGTACTCGAGGCCTGCGGCCGACGTAATCTTCCAGCGATAGCCCTGTCCGGCCACCAGCTCAAAATCCTTTTGGTTGACCGTGAATTCACTGTCTTTGGAGCCAAGGATGAGTTCCGGCAGGTTCTTGCTGGAGCGGGTGACCGCAGGTGTCTTGGCTTCGGTTGCTGCCTTTGGCTCAGGTGCTGTTTTGTCGTCGTCGTCATCTGCCTGAGCCAAGGCAAAGGACGGGGCAAGCACTATCCCAAGAAATCCGGCCAGTGCAAATCGTCTGAAAGTCGACATATGGTTCCTCCCTTTGGTCGATGATTTTGTCTAGTTCGGCGCAACCGCAACACCCCACGGCAATTGGCCTACGGTGACCGATTTGATCGGCTCATCCGTCGCGGTGTCGATGAATGTGATATCGTTGGACAGGCCGTTGGTGCTTATGATGGTTTTGCCGTCCGGCATGAAAGCAAGCTGCCAGACCCGCTGCCCCACCAGGACATATTTTTCCACCTCGTAAGTCTCGGCGTTGATGACGGCAACCCGGTTGGCGGGGCCAAGCGCCACGTAGGCTTTCTTGCCGTCCGCGCTGATACGTATACCGACCGGCTGGATTTGTTCTGAGCGCAATCCCTGAATGTCGAAGGTAATCTTGTGCTTTACCGCGCGTGTCTTGTTGTCAATGACAGATACGGTGCCGCCAATCTCTGCCGATACCCACACTTCCGAACCGTCTGGCTTGAATTGCGCGTAACGCGGGCGTGAATCGACAAGCACGTTATCGGTGATCTCGTGCGTGGAAGTATCGATGAAATGCGCCATGTTGGTCGTTTCCGACGTATTGACGATGGTCTTGCCGTCGGGACTCACGCCCATGCCTTCCGGTTCCACCCCAACGGGAATTTCCGCAACAACCGCCCGTGTTTCCACATTGATGACGGTGACGAGATTATCGTTCTCATTGGCCACATAGAGCGTCTTGCCATCCGGGGACAGGATAAAGAGTTCGGGATCCGGACCGGAAGGCAAAGTGCCTACAATCTTGCCTGTGCTCGTATCAATCATTTGCACGGTGTCGTCGTCACTGGCACAGACATAGACTATTTTCCCGTCCGGCGAGATCGTGATGCCGCGCGGGCGTTGCCCGACGTCGATGGTCTTCACCACTTCCATTGATGTGGAATCGACGACGGTAATCGAATTGCCCTTCTCGTTGGAAACATAAACCATATTCGCCCAGCCGGGTTGCGCAAGAAACGGCAGCGCTGCTGCCGCAGCAAGTAGGCACATGTGATGTCGCATCCAGTCCTCCCATAGGTTTGTCGTTTATTTGAGCCTGCACTTGGTTTCCGGCCTGTCGACACCCAGCGTATCCAGCTCCGAGAACTGGTGCAGGAAGCCCGCTTGCGGTGACGTCGAAACGACGCCGTGTCCATCGCCGATCAGGATCGGCTGCCGCAATTGCCAGTTCCAATTGCGGAATGTGAGCTTCTGGCCTTTGAAAGCCGCGATGGAGAATTCATCGGATTTGATGTAGTCCTCGACCTGTTTGGTCCCGGCGCTTTTCGTGCGTGTTATTGCTTCCCCCAGAATGCGCGCAGCCGTCCATGCCTGCATGTCTTTCGACAACATGCGCCGTCCGGTCATCTTGGCGAAACGGCTCTGGATCTGAACGCCGCCCCATTGTTCGCTTGCCGGATGCCAGCTTGAGGCCACGAGGCCAGCGGTTCCCGCCACCGGCCGCGGCGTCCATGTCCTGTAAGGAACGTAGCTGCCGAAGACTTCGCTTTCATCGGCAACGATGACGACGTCATGCTCGGGCAGGTTTTGTGTGAAAACCGGCATCTGTTGCTGCACAAGGACGACGCCACTGTCAGTTCTTCGTGCCGTACCCCGGTCTTCGTACAGGCGTTCCTCAACGATTGTTGCACCGAAGCGGCTCGCGGCACGCCGGATGGCGTCAGCATAGAGCTTGTCATTCTCGTGCGAGCCATAAAGCAGCACCCATTTGCGCCATTGCTTCCAGACAAGATATTGCGCCAGCCCGTCTGCAAGCATGCTGCGTGTCGGTGCAGTGTGGAAGACATTTGGCCGGCACTCCTCCTCGCGCAAAATGTCATCGGTCGCGCCGATGTTGAAAAGCAGTACGCCGGCATCCTTTGCGATATCCGCTATGGACAACAATTGCTTGGCGGAAACATCCGCAAGGACGAAGCGATCGCCGCGCGCAACCATTTCCTTGAAAGCCGGAATCACATCGGCGTTGAATTTTGTTTCCGTGACATCGAGCGTGAATTGTTGGCCGAGAAATTTGCCTGTCGTGTTGTTGTCGCTAATCGCGACATTCGCACCGGCAACACCTTCGTCGCGCGGCGGTATATCCAGAACCGAGAGGGCCAATTGCGGTTCGTAGGCGCGAAGATAGC
Organism: Phyllobacterium sp. MT110; assembly: GCF_058792715.1. Lineage (NCBI taxonomy): Bacteria > Pseudomonadati > Pseudomonadota > Alphaproteobacteria > Hyphomicrobiales > Phyllobacteriaceae > Phyllobacterium > Phyllobacterium sp. MT110. The sequence goes on along the minus strand of NZ_JBXAFE010000006.1, from coordinate 205,619 downwards.
CAATGCGTGCGTCCACACCCGGCTTTGCTGACTGATTTGCTGCCGGCTGCTGCGCCGATAACTCAGACACGTTGACGAACAGCAAAAAAAAGCCGAATAAAAACGTGAGAGTAATTGGCACCGTACTCTTCATGACCAAACCATTCATACTGCCGCCATTCAAGTAATGGCGGTGGGTTAAGAACAGAGGTGCCCATAGTGTTTTTAAACAACCCCACCACAATCTCAACCCTTCGAGTCAGCTTTTCTTGCATGCGAGGCAAAGTTTCTCGGTTTCATGCGGGAGCAAGCCGATGACAAAAATGTTGGCCAGTGTGCAGAACCGTCAGGAAGCTGAAATTGTCTTTCAAAGCGGTGTGGATATCATCGATATGAAAGATCCGGCCAACGGCGCACTTGGCGCGGTCGACCTGAGCAAGGTCCTGGAAGTGAAGGACTTTATATCAGGCAGGCGGCCCATCAGTGCAGCGTGCGGCGATCTTCCCATGCATCCGGAAACGATCGGGCGGACGGTGAAAGAATTTGCAGCAGCAGGTCTGGACTATATCAAGATAGGTTTGTTTCCGTCCGGGCCGCTTGAGGCCTGCGTGACGGCGCTGCAGCCTCTTGCCTTACACAATAAATTGATTGCCGTCGTCTTTGCCGACAATTGGAGCGGTTACAGTCAAAACTTGTTTGAAACCTTGGCAGGTGGCGGATTTCATGGCGTGATGATCGACACCGCCGACAAATCCAAGGGCCGCTTGCTCAATCATCTGTCTCCAGACCAGATCGGCAAATTCGTCAGGAATGGCCAGTCGAACGGATTGATGGTCGGCGTCGCGGGATCACTCGAAGCACCGGATATCTCGCGGCTGTTAACCTACGATCCGGATTTTATGGGGTTTCGCGGGGCGCTCTGCGCTGACCTTGACCGCAAGGCATCCATTGATGCGCTGGCGACCGTGAAGATACGTGGTCTGATCCCCGAAGTGCTCGAGCAGGGAATGCCTGCCAGCGTCGACTACAAACTGCTTGCTGCGCGGGGGTATTTTCCTGAACCGGAAGAGGCGGGGCTCGGCACGGACAAGATTTTCGTTCGTGATTTTGTTTTGCCTGTGCATATCGGTGCCTATCGTTTCGAGCATGGGAAATCACAGAAGGTACGGTTCGACGTGACGGCCGAGGTTTTGCGGGTCACGCGCAATCCCGAGGATATGCGGCACGTGGTTTCCTACGATCTCATCATGGACGGAATTCGTGCCATTGTTGCCGAGGGCCACGTTGAGCTTGCCGAGACATTGGCGGAACAGGTGGCCGCACTGGTGCTTAGAAATCCACGGGTGACGCGGGTCTTTGTCCGCGCGGAAAAACTCGAAATTGGACCCGGCGGTGTCGGTGTCGAGATCGAGCGTACGCGCGATGTGAAAAATTCAGCCAAGCTGCGGTTTGCGCAGGTGCATGGGGGACGGAAGTCCTCATGAGGCTGCTTGTCGTGAAGCTTGGAGGAAGCACGGCGGGCCATGTGGAAATGCGGCGCTGGATCGAGGCGCTGGCAAGCGCAACGTTTCCGCTGGTGATTGTTCCCGGAGGCGGGCCTTTTGCCGATCAGGTGCGGGTCTCGCAAAAGCGTCTTGGCTATTCGGACGAAGCAGCGCATGCGATGGCAATCCTGGCGATGGATCAGTTTGGCATTGCTGTTGCTGAGCGTCATGAACGTTTCCAAACAGCACGGTCCATCGTGGAGATCGCTGACGCACTTGAAGCGGGGCTCATACCCGTCTGGCTGCCATCTGTGATGACAGCCGGAGCACCGGACATTCCCATGTCATGGGATATCACTTCGGATAGTTTGAGCGCGTGGCTTGCCGAACAATTGCAAGCTGACGCAGTGCTGCTCATCAAGCAGACCGATGAACACCAATACTATTCATCGGTAGAAGATGTTGCCGCTGCGGGCATCGTCGACAATATGCTTCGGGATATGCTTGGAGACGGCATGACTCTTCATATTGCCGGGCCGGCGATGTTGGATGCATTGGATTTACCCTTGGCAGGCTTTCCCGGACGCGTGATGATGCGCAACAGTTATTTCGAAGCAACGGGTGAGCAATGACACGACTGCATACGCCGCGATGGGCTTGGGCGCTGACCGGCTCCGGCCATTTCTTCGTGGAGAGTTTCGAGCTCATAAGAACACTCGAACATTGTGACGTGTTCGTCTCCAAAGCCGCCAATGAAGTCCTGCGCATGTATAAGGTGAAGCTCGATTTTCCCGAGACTACACGGGTTTTGCATGACAAGACCGCAAGTTCCGTGCCGGTTGGCGGCTTCTACAACGGGGTTTATCATACTGCGGTTGTTGCCCCGGCGACGTCGAATACCGTTGCCAAATGCGTCGCCGGCATTTCGGATTCCCTTCCGACCAATGTTTATGCGCAAGCCGGCAAATGCCGGGTGCCGTCCATTGTCTTTGCCTGTGATACGGCACCTGAGCTTGAGACGATGGCACCCGGCGGCATGGTCAAGGTCTATCCCAGGCCGATTGATCTTGAAAACACGGCACGTCTCAAGACCTATGAGCGGACCGAGGTCGTCGAGTCTCTGGCAGAGTTGAAGGCAGCCATCGCGCGCCGTGCCAATGAGGTCGCTTGATATGGCGGAGCATCTTCTGTTCCTGACCGGGCATTTGGCCCGTTCACGGCTGGAGCGCATCCTTGCCGGCCTCAACGACGTAGCGTTCACCTATGAAATCGTCGACATCGGCGTGAAGGTTGCGGCGCTTATGAGCGAAGAGATTATCGCGCGTCGGTTGAAATTGCCGGTGACCGCCGACCGTGTCATTCTGCCCGGGCGATATCGTGGTGATCTTGATCGTCTGGGCCAGCGCTTTGGCGTTCCCTTCGTCCGGGGCCCCGATGAAGTTGCCGATCTGCCTGTTTTTCTCGGCCGGGTGGGCAAGCCCGTTGATCTCTCCATGCACAATATGCGTATCTTTGCAGAAATCGTCGATGCGTCGGCATTGTCGCTGGAGGCATTGACGCAGCGCGCTTTGAAACTTGCCGCGGCAGGTGCCGATGTCATCGATCTCGGCTGCCTGCCTGAAACGCCGTTTCCGCATCTTGCCGACGCCATTCGCCGTTTAAAGGCGCAAGGCCTCTCCGTCAGCGTGGATTCCGCCAACCCCGGGGAACTTGAAACCGGCGCCGCGGCCGGTGCGGATTATCTACTAAGTCTGACTGAGGAAACCGTTGATCTGGCGGTAAGATACAGTGTTACTCCAATCCTCATTCCTTCGATTGCCGGTGATCTCGATTCGCTTGGCCGTGCGATTCACAAGGCACAGACAGCCGAGATTTCTTTCATCGCTGATCCGGTGCTCGATCCCATCCATTTCGGTTTTACCGCTTCGCTCGGCCGGTTCATGGAGGCACGCCGCCGCTGGCCGGATATCCCGATGATGATGGGTACGGGCAATCTGACCGAGCTCACCGATGCGGATTCCTCCGGTGTAACGGCGCTGCTCTCGGGTATCTGCTCGGAACTGTCGATAGACAATGTTCTGGTCGTCAATGTCAGCCCCCACACCGTTCGCACGGTCGAGGAGCATGACCACGCCCGCCGCATGATGTTTGCAGCCAAACAGGATCATGCCCTGCCGCGTGGCTATGACGCGGGCCTGTTGCAGGTTCATGATCGCAAACCCTATCCGAACAGCGTTGAGGATATCGCCGCGCTGGCCGGTGATGTGCGGGATGCCAATTTCCGCATTATGACCGCGCCGGATGGCATCCATGTTTTCAACGCCAGTGGTCACGCGACTGCGCAGGATGCATTTGAACTTTTTCCGCGTCTCGACGTTGAATCGGATGGCGCTCATGCATTTTATCTGGGCGCGGAACTGACCAAGGCTGAAATAGCCTGGAAACTGAGCAAGCGTTATGCGCAGGACGAACCACTTTCCTGGGGAGCGGGTGCGCCGGAAGAGCAGGCGGACCGTCTCAGGTTAAAGGAAGCGGGCCACACGTTGCGAGCGAAGAAGGATAGGGCGACTTGACCTATATCAGGGAAACCATCGTCACCACGGTCGATGCCGCCGGTATTGTTCACATTGCACCGCTTGGTATCATCGAGCAGGATCATGGTTGGATCATCGCTCCGTTTCGTCCTTCAAAGACACTGGAGAACCTGGCGGCTGTCCCCTTCGCCATTGCCAACTATACCGACGATATGCTGGTGTTTGCCGGTTGCCTGACGGGACGCAAGGACTGGCCGACCGTTGCCGTCGCGAATTGTCCGGTCCCGCGTCTCCAATCCGCGCTGAGCCATTCCGTGCTTGAGGTGGTGTCTGTCGACGATGACGGGCTGCGACCGCGCCATTTCTGCAAAGTGGTTTCCGAGGCGACGCATGCCCCTTTTACCGGGCTCAACCGTGCCAAGGCTGCCGTGCTCGAACTGGCTATTCTGGTCAGCCGGCTGCACATGCTGCCGCAGGACAAGATCGAAGCTGAAATCGCCTATCTTACGATTGCAATTGACAAGACTGCTGGACCGGATGAGCTGCTGGCCTGGTCATGGCTGCTGCAGCGGGTAAAAGAATATCAGGAGACGGCCGATTCCAAAGGCAAGAGCGCGGCCCATCCTTCCGGCACAGCCTAGGTTATCCCTGCAAGTACATTGAAGCGAGCAGCGCGACCGCCGCCGCTGGCGCAGCCTTGCTGGCGTCGTCGCGGGCACCTGGCGCTGCCGGTATCAACGTTCCGAAATCGACATAGGGCCGGTCCATGCGCTTGGCGAGCTGTCTGATCTGCGGTCTGCCAATACCGGCACCGACAATCGGCGCATCGGCAGCTCGCGCAAGATCGCGTGCGACGCGAAATGCGCCATCATGGATCATTCGCAACTGGTGCTCGCTGAACCACCGGGCAATATCGATCCATTCCGCCTCTTTAAGGTCACTGGTATCGCGCCCGACCATGCGCGCCAGTCTCTGGATCGATCCGGCGAGTGTTTTCGGCTGGCGGTCGGCGGATGGATATTTATCATCAGCTTCATCCAGCGTGCCGAGAATGCGGCCGAGATCGGCGGTGTTGGCGAAATATTCGTTCATGAGCGGGGTCATATGCCCCCCTACCGGGACGAGCGCCGCGATGCCGATCAGCGCCGAGCGGGCGAACCCCGTATAGACCAGTTCACCCGTCAACAGTCGCTCCGCATCGGAATAGCCGCGATGGATCAGGTCGCCGTTCATGAAGGCAAGAATATCCGTCGTTGTTGACCCCATATCGACAAAAAGACCGGTATCGGCCAGCTTTGCACTCAATGATGCCGTTGCGTGCCAATTGGCCGAGGCGATATCGCTCCCCAAGCCGCGGGCGGCGGCAATGTCGCAGAAACCTCCGCGACCCGCATAGATGAGCGTATTCTCGTTGCCGAATTTTTCTTCGATGAAATCGAGGAGGCCGGCAACTCCCGCATCGCGGGACGTGAATGTATCCGAGAGTTCGCCGGTCATGGTGAATACATTGAAAGTGCCGTCTGCCTGCAAAGGCCCCAGTTCACGCAGAGCCTCATGCACCTGATCGACACCAAGCCAAAGCGGTGTCTTGAAGATTTTTGCCGAGACAATCTCGCCATTTCGGCATTGTGCCATTTTGAGATGGGCACCGCCCACATCCCAACCTGTGATCAGGGGCTTTCCTTTGCTGGCAAATCGGGATTTCATGGCTGTATCATTCCTTGGATTCTGCTCGTGCATATCATTCCGGTACTCGACATAAAAGATGGTCTCGTTGTCCGTGCTCATGTGGGCAATCGCGCGGCCTATCGGCCCATCGAAACACCACTCAGCCCAACGGCCGATATCCTCGATGTCGCGCAAGGCCTACGCCAGCTCTACCCCTTTCCTGCATTTTATGTCGCTGAACTGGATGCCATACAGCAAGGTCTTGCCGCCGGTGCGCTGGAGCGTCTGAAACCATTGATTGCCGTGGCTGATGTCTGGCTGGATGCCGGCTTCGCAAGCCTGCGCCAATTGGAAGACGTCTTGACGATGGACGGTGTCTGGCCGGTATTGGGTTCGGAGTCCCAGGCCGATACCTCCGTTCTTGGGCATTTGAGCGGAAATCCGCGACTGGTTCTCTCCCTGGATTTTCGCGGGGATCAGTTTCTTGGACCTCCCGCGCTTTTCGAGAATGCGGATCTTTGGCCTTCCCGGGTTATCGTGATGACGCTTCGCCGCGTTGGCAGCAATGCGGGGCCGGATTTCGAACGATTGACCGAGATCAAGCGCCGCGCCGGTGATCGCGCCGTCATTGCCGCCGGGGGCATTCGACATGCCGCCGATCTTGAACAACTGGAAGCGCTTGGCATTTCAGCAGCACTTGTGGCGACCTCTCTGCACAGCGGCTCCCTTTCCCCGGAGGCGATCTCATCGCTGATGAACGGGAACGATTCCAGGACGGGGTGAACAAGGGGAATGATTGCTCTTCCCCTTGTCCGGGTTCAGAAGCCCAAACTTTTTGCCAACCGGCGCAACAGGCCATCCGGTGCGACAGAGGGCATACTCTGTGCGAGGTTGTGTCTTGTCTAAGCGCTGAAGGGGTGTTTCACGGAATCGCGCTGCGCGGTTGCTTCGGCGGCAGTCGGCTTGCCCGTTACTGCGCGCTCAAGAGCTTCCTTGGTTGCACGATAATTGAAGTCCTGAATCTTGGCGTCGTCTTCAGCCTCCCAATGGATGAAAACACCGACGCAGATAAACAGATCGTCTGCTTCATCTGCCGGAATCGTGCCGTCTGCAACGCTGTCCTGGACCGCTTTAGCCACCGCATGCTGTGCCGGGCCAAACATCTGGACCGCCTGCTTGGCTCCCTTGATGGTAACCTTGTTGAACAGAATGGTGTTTGGCTTGCACGCCAAATTCGGCGCGATGACTGCAAGCAGGGATGTGAAGCCATCCTTGTTGTTCGTCAATGCATTGCAGAATGCTGTTTCAACAGCACTGCCGCGCGGTCCGATCAGAAGATCGATATGCGCAACTTCATTCCCATCGCCCACAAGCGACTCGCCAACCATAACCTTATTGATTTTAGCCACAGCCAAATTCCTCCCTAAACTGTTTCCAAGTGGTTTGTCCAAAGACGCCGTACCTCGAGACACGACTCTCGATGGACAGCTATCCTTGTTCACAGCACCCCCAGAACGGGGTCGGTTGGCCAGATAGCAGCGGACAAAATCCGCTGGAGAAATTCAAGCATTTACCTCGCCATTATGCAAGAGCCAGATAAGTCTGGATGCAAAAAGGGTCGCAACTGTAAGATCAGCCGAGGTGCCTGGATTGATATCTCGAGCTTTAAGTTGGGCATCGAAAGCAAGGAGCAGTTTTTCTCGCTCGCGGCCGTCGTGCATCTCCGTCATCCGCGCAAGGATTTTCTCTGCGGCCTGTCGCGTTTCTTCGGCAATTGGCGTGCCGTGTTTGCGGATGATATGGCTATCGGGAAAATTCGAGAGAAAATACAGATAAACCAATACGCTCGGCCACATCGCAGGTTCATTCCGCTCGATGGCTGCGCCATGGGCTGACAAACCGCCGGTGAAGATGTCGGAGAAGTTCGTCGCATATTGCCGGGCAATCATGTCCCGCTCGGATGCGGCACGCATGGCTTCCAGAAGCGGCACATCCGGTTCATTGGCAACATCATGTTCCGGCGCCGATCCGAGGCCGCCTGGCTGTGCCAATGTGATCGCCGCGAATACGTCGCGCGCATCGTTCATGTCGAGTTGGGCGAGTGTCGCTGCGAGGCTGAGCTGCAGGTCTGATGTCTCACTGGCAGCAGCCCGCGCAAGCGGGGCGCACAGGAGAAGAATGCCCAGATTGGTATTGGTCTGAACCTTCAGCCGCGTCGCGGCAACGGCCGCAAGAATACGCTGGCCGACAGAATTGACGGGATCGCTCAACGGGCCGGATGAAACCTGCGCGCTGTCGAAAAACTGCTGCGCATTCATGCGATGACCATCCGCGAAGACATGCACGTTGCCTGGTTTCAGTGCCTCGATCTCCTGATAGCAGGCGTCGATATAGGCGCGGCGGATGTGTTCGCGTGTCAGGCTCACGCTGCTGGCCTCTCACCGATGTCAGGTTCAATCCGGGTGACAAGTGCGCCGGCAATACAGTCTGCAATGCGGACCGGCACGACCGATTGAAGCCCGGACCAGGCCGGCATGCTGTTGACTTCGAGAACAAGAAGTTTGCCATCAGCTGCAGGGATGATGTCGATCCCGGCAAAATCCGTGCCGATGGCGGCCGACGCGGCGAGCGCAAGTTCTTCCAGCTTGCTCCTCAACGGGCCAATGACCGGCTCCGCCTTCGCGCCCTTGGCAATATTGGTGATCCATCCTTCGGCCCGGCGTGCCATCATACCCAGCACTTCTCCCGCGCAGGTGAAGACCCGGTAATCGCAGTAAGGTGGCCCTGGCCGCGCCACGAAACGCTGCAAATAATAAACATCATCCATTTCCTCCGGCTGCGGCAGGTCCTCAATGCTGCGGATCAGCCTGATCCCCCGGCCTTGCGAACCGAAAAGCGGTTTGAGCACCAGTGGTCCGTGCGTGAGTTCCCGCTCCGCAATGATCTTGGCATTGGCCAGACTTTCAACTGCAAAAGTCTCCGGTGTCGGCAACCCTGCCTGTGCCAGAAAGAATGTCGTCGTGGATTTGTCGACGCACCGCTCGATCGCCTTGGCAGAATTCCAAACGGGAACGCCAAGATGAGCAAGGGCGTGCAGGATCCCGAGACGGCGCGTGATCGCCTCGAATGTCCCTGATGAAATCGACCGTACGATGACGGCAGCGGGTAAGGCGCCGTTCATGCGCGGGACGGCAATGCCGGAGGGGTACCGGGTATCAAAACCGATATCTGCCAGCGGCAATGTCTGGACATTGAATCCATGCGATCGCAGTGCGGTGCGCAGTTGTTTCACCTGACCGTCGGGCCGGTCGGAAAGGATCAGTATTGTTTCTGTCATTGTGTCCGTCAGTCCAGGGATTGTTTGAGCATTGCTTCATGGATTCCACCGCTGCGGAAAGTATCGCCGGTTTCAATCGCGGTAACAATGACCTCGGCGGGGCTGAACAGATGCGGATCGATCGCGTAGAAATCGCCTTTGAATTTCTTGAATATGTCGGCGAAAGGCTGGCCGTGGTCGCGTGATGTATGGCTGGGAAGCTGTTCCGCGAGTGTGCGTGCGGCTTCTGAGGTGCCGCGCACGAAAAGCTGGACGGTGCCGCCATAGATGATCGCGTCGTTGGTTCTGCCCATCGCCTTCAGAAAGTCCGGATGCGGAGCAGGGATGGGCGCGCGGCCCGCGCCGTCCACGATGTCACCCAGCGGAAATTTCAGATCGTGTGCCTTGTGCATTGCGACTTCAAGAACACGCCCGACAATCTGTACCGCACCCGTCAGACTTTGCGTCGGTGCATAGATGAATGTCAGGTTCTCGGGTGCAAATCCTGTTGCCTTGGACACTTTCTCAACAATGGCCACAGGCGGCGGCGTCGTGGTTTCAAGGACGATGACCGACGATTTTGCCTCAGGTTCACGATAGGCAATTTCATCAAAGAGTGGTTCGACCCGCGCCAGTGTCCGGGCTGGCCCCGATCCCATGGCGAAGTATTTCTCATGCGAGAGGTTCCAGCCGGCATACTGGCTGGCAAGGCAGGCCAAAACCGGTTGTGAAGATCTGACATGCACGCTGTAGGGCCATTTGCCTGTATCGAGTGTTGCCGAAACCACGCCAAGACCACCCATGCAGATTTCGACAATCCGCAGTCCGGCTTCGACGCCGCCCGGACAACTTGCCCCTGCGTCAATCACATGCTCGCCAAGCTTGCCACGACTGTGATTGATGCCAAGCCGTCCCGCTTGCTCGATCATCTTATCTGCCAGATGTTGAGCGCTTCTGTTGAGATAGGCGTGACCGTCTCTCATGAAAACTCCTCCCTCCAATTAACCGCGAGTTGTTTGACGCGGCCCTTCACGGCTTTCATCGCTGCGGAGGCAGAGGGAGCCGTGGCGAAAACGGTACAAACAGGATCACCGGCTTGAAGGGAGGTGCCTGCTGTTTGGTGGTCTGCGGTGAGCGTCGGCCAAACAACATCCGGAAATGCACTGATGGCTTTTGCGGTATAGGCGATTGCCGAGGCCGCCGAGATTTTGTAGCTGGGTATCGAGAAATTCGATCCGGTGACCGCATGCAAATGCTGGCGCAGAAGAGGCGTTTCTTCCGTATCGAAAATATCGAGCGTGGCACCTGGTCGTGGATTGATTTCGATGAGATGCAGACCCTCTGCGCCAACGATGAAATCGGCGCTGCATAATCCGGTCAAACCGGTCCGTCGGGTCAAAGCCGTCAGCCAATCGCCTATCTGCTGTGCTCTGCGCGGGTTGTAGCGGAGTAGCCGGACCGCGCCTCCATAGCGAAAGGGGCTGTTTTCCGACGGAGAAAACCATTGCCGGCTCAAGCCAATTAGGTGCGCCTTGTCCCCATTGGCCAGAAACAGGGCAGAGAGATTCCTGCCTCGGACAAACCGCTGAAAATAGTATTCTTGTCCCGATGTTCCGCGATGCGCGGGCCTCACATGTGAACCGCCCGCACCACCGGTCAACTTACTCAGCCAATCCCGAGGATTGTCGGGAGTGTCGAAACATATATCGGGATGCGGTATGGCTAACTCGGTGCACAGCTGCGACAGAGAGACGGGGTCCTTGACGAGACGAACCGTCCCGGCGCTGTTTCCTGCAACGGCAAAGTGTTGTGAAATCGCCTCTATCATCTGCGGATCGCGCTCGAAACCGGAGCCGTAGATCACGGCCACCGGGTCCTCATCGCCGGCCAGTTTCTGCAGCGTTTCAACAAGATGTTTTCGGTCTATACCGTTCTGCAGGCTCCCCGAAAGCTTCACGGCGCGTTCCGCCAATGCCAGCGTGTCAGCATCGTTGAAGAGGTCGGCAACCAACGGCCGCAAGCCAGCCCGCCGCGCCGCCGCGGCAAGCGAGCGTCCAGAGACAGCGGCTATCAGAACCGCATTATTTGGCGAGTTCGCGAGCAAGGGCAAATGCGTCCCGAAAATCAAAGATAACCGGCTTCTTCGCCTTGATCATCTGTTCGAACAAACCGGCTTGAGTCTTGTATTTGACATTACCGATGGAAAGCGGGCCAATGCCGACAGCTTCTGTCGCATCGAGCGGATCAGCATTGGCGTTGACCTTCAGTCCCTCGATACCAGCTGGCGGAACGGCGTTGACGTCGGCAGCGATCAGAAGCTTGCCGGCCTTGCCGAGTTGTGCGGCCGATATGACCTGCACACCCGCTTTTGCGGCGGCCAGCACGACCTCTGCGGTTCGCAGGACCTCCATTTTTTTTGCTTCTGTTGACCCATCAGCTGGTTCAACAGTCAGATTGAACCTTTGCTTGATCGAAGCGGCGATCGCCTTCACCCGCTCAATGCCGTCATGGCCGATGACCGTCACGTTTGCCCCCTGTTGGGCTGTAATCACCGCGGTGCAATAGCCGACCACGCCTGTCGCGCCGAAGACTGCCACGCTGGTTCCTTCCAGCTTGCGGCCGTGAATTTTGGCGAGAGCCTTTTCGACTTTGGCTACCATGGCGGCGGCGGTCGTGAATGATCCCGCCGGGTCGGCAAACACCGAGATTTCGAAGGGCGGAACCATGGCATTCCTTGCTGCATCCAGCATGTCGAGCGCTGCGGGCGCGTCCTTGCCAGCAAGGAAAATGCCCGTGGCCACACCCGCATCCGGTGGCCGCGAGAATATGGCGTCTTGAACAAGATTTCCGACATCCGAAAGAGTGACGTCGGTGTAGGGAACAACGGCGTCATAACCTGCGTCGAGCGCCATGTTGACGTCGAAAGGGCTCATTTGCCGAAGCGGGGTTAGCATATGCAGGATCGTTTTGCGGCTCACGGTATCCGCTCCTTCTTGATGACGGCGCCCATGGTACAAGCTCTGGCAAGATTCAGAGCGGTATGCGTGATATCAGCCCCGGCATTTCTTCCTGCGACGATTTGAATGGCCGTGCCATGCGGGTTGCTGTGGATGGTATTGACGATCCGCTCGGCTTCCGCCTGTGACGCGGCGAAGGCGAAGCCCGTCGGTCCCCATGAACTCTGGCCAATACCGACTGCGCCAGCCTCTGCAAGCTGCGTGATAGTGGTTTCAACGTGTTTGCTGGTAAAAATTCCACCCTGCGCGGGTGCAAAATAATTGCCGATCTCGGTCTGGATGGCGGCGATCGCCCGGCCAAACAAGGCAAGGTTCCGTTCGATCAGGCCGGGCATGGCGCTCATCAGCACAAGACGGCTGATCGCTGCCGATGTCGCCACAGGGAACGGAGGTAACGCCTTGAAAGCTTCGACCTCGGCATTGCCGTGAATACCTTGGGTTGACGTGTCGAAGACAAGAATGATTCGCCATTCCTCGGGAAATGCAATCCGCGAGATAATGGTGGGTGCAGCGCCGTGGGTGGCTTTTCCGGCATCGATAATGACACCCCCCGCGTCGAAAGCAGCTATGCCGATGCCGGACCGCGTCCCGCGTCCCAGCAGATGGGCATCGTTCACGATATCAAGCGGTATCGCATGCAGGGTGCGCAGCGCCGCTGCAACGGCAAGGGCAATCTGGGTGCCGGAGCCAAGGCCGATATGTCGGGGAATGGTTCGATGCACGACAACCCTGTGGTGCGCCGCGATCCCAAGCTGACGGGAAAGGGTTGCAACGTGCTGCGCAACGCGTTCCCGCTCGTCTCCTTCGATATGGGCTTTTGCCGCGCGGGAGATCGTCAGAACGGTCGAAATGTCCTGAATGGGTAAGCCAATACTGCCGAACCGGTCCTGACCAGGTTCGGGTACGTTGCGTGGTATATCAAGGAAGCCAAGGTGAAGACGGGCCGGGACTTCGATCGTGACGGATTCCGACATTTGCTTAATTTACACAATCTCAGAAATCGGGCCCTGCAGTATGATATCGTCTTTCGGGCGAGGCGCAAGCACCATGAGCAAAGAAGTGGAGGATTGGTCAAATGGTTGAAGAAGCGAAAGGGACGAGGCCCGCTGAAAAGGTGTATTCAGAACCTGAAATTATTGCGAGACTTGAGAAAGATCTGCCGCACTGGCGCTATGAGAACGGTTGGATTCGCCGGAAATACAAGACGCATGGCTGGAAATCGACCCTGATGGTCATCAATACCATCGGTCATCTGGCGGAGGCGGCCTGGCATCATCCGGATCTTAAGGCATCGTATGCCTGGGTGGAGGTGCTGTTGATGAACCATGCTGCCAAAGGCGTTACCGACAAGGACTTCGATCTTGCAGCGAAGATTGAAAGCGTTGTCCAGTGGCAGCCGGGCCAGGAGGCGGGATCGCTTGAAGGGACGCCGCAAACTGACCAGCGCTTTGCCTATATCAAGTACGACAATTGATCCCGTAAACTTTTGCATCTCCATAGGGTTCACATTCGAAAAAAAATAGCTAAGCTCAGGTTGGCACCAGAAAGTTGCGGAATATGTCGGTTGCATGGATTGGCAGCCAGCCGGTACCTTTGACGGATGCAATTCGGAATGCTGCGAAGCTTCTGGCATCATGCCGCTGCCCAGTTTTCACTCTCGATACGGATGTGCATGGCACGCGCAGCACCATCGCGCTGGCGACCATGTTGGGCGGCGCTTACGATCACGCCAAAGGTCAGGTGCTTGCAAATGAAGTTGCATTGTTCACAAATCATGGCGGCATGTTCACGACGCCGGGAGAAGCGCGCCGTCGCTCCAGCCTGATCATTCTGGTCGGTGAAATCCCGCCCCTGCACCACGACCTTTTGCAGGCCTGGGCGGCCTCGCAACCCGATCTTGGTGACAAACACAGCCGTCGCTGGTTTCACATCGCGAGCGATGAAACAAGTTCATTGCATGGCAAACTTCTGCGGCAGTTGAAGGCTAAACCGCTGCGCGGCGAGGGCCTTTCGCTGGAAACGACGCTGGCGGTTCTGCGGGCTCGATTGCAGGGCCGTCCTGCATTGTCCTCGCTGAGCAATATCGATTCTTTTGAAAAGGCCCTGGCGACCGCGCAATTCCCGGTTTTCGTGTTTTCCGGCAGTTCAGTTGAAACTGCGGGTCTCGTCATGTTGCAGGGGTTGATCGCCGACCTGAACAGAATGGGGCGTGCCAGCAGTGTATTCCTGCCGGCTGACGACGATGCATGGGGTTCTGCTCTTGCCTCGCTGTGGATGACCGGATTTCCACTCCGGACAGGTTTTATCAATAGCCTCCCAAGCTATGACCCGGTGCAATGGGACGTCCAGCGCATGATTCATGCGAAGGAAGCGGATCTTCATGTCTGGGTGTCGGGGCGTGGCGGTCAAAGTCCCCCCAGGGGGGGGGAGGTCGCCTTGATTTCGTTGAGCCGGACCGAAGTGCCAACAGCTGGCGCGGCGGTAACGATTGCCGTTGGTCAGGCTGGGGTGGATCATGATGGTGTTGCCTATTCGAGCCGGATCGGCACGTTCAGAGCGGTACAGGCCGCCACACCGTCGCATCTGCCCAGTGTTTCAAAGGTCATAGGCCAATTGGCTGATGCATTGCCTGGAAGAAGGGAATTCGCATGCTGATCCGGTTGTCAGGCGGTGACGTCGTCGATCCCGTCAACGGCAAAACCAGCCAGCGTGACGTTTGGATCAGGGATGAGGTGCTCATCGATGCGCCAACGGATGAAACGGCAGATCAAACCCACGATGTTTCGGGTTGTATCGTCATGGCTGGCGCTATCGATATTCATTCCCATATCGGTGGCGGCAATGTGAATACCGCGCGCCTGCTCCTGCCGGAGCATCACGCGGCACACATGCCAAGGCCTGCCAATACGCCACTGTTGAATGCAGGCTGGTCGACTTTCCAGACCGGCTGCCTCTATGCGCAAATGGGTTTCACGACGGTGGTGGAGCCGGCCATGGCGCCCTACACCGCGTTGCATACGCACCTGGAGCTGGCCGATATTCCGATTATTGACAGGGCGACATTGGCGATACTCGGCAATGACGATTTTACCCTGTCGTTGCTGCGTGACGGCAAATCGTCGGCAATGATCGACGACTATGTGGCGTGGGTGGTCGGTTCAACACGCGCTCTTGGTGTCAAAGTCATCAATGCCGGCGCAGCTGCGGCGTTCAAGGACAATGTCCGCTCCTTCGCGCTGGATGACGTGGTTCCGGAATATGGCGTCAGCTCGCGCAAGATCGTCAAGTCGCTTCAGTCCTCCGTGACCCGGCTTGGCATCCCGCATCCGCTGCATGTCCACGCCAACAATCTCGGCATTGCCGGCAGCGCCGATACGGCGGCTGCAACCATCGCGGCAACGGAGGGTGTGCCCCTGCATCTGGCCCATCTGCAATTCTATGGCTATGGCACCGGAGGCAAGCGGAAGTTCTCGTCGGAGGCAGCGCGGCTGGCGGAAGCCGTCAATGCCAATCCTGATGTCACAATCGATGTCGGTCAGGTCATGTTCGGCCAGACCGTGACAATTTCCTCGGACGTGATGCGGCAGTTTTCCGCCATCGGCAACGCCAGTCCGAAAAAGACAATCATCTTTGATGGTGACGGCAATGGCGGTGGCGGAATCGTGCCCTATCGCTACAAACAGGATTACTACGGTTCGCTGCAATGGGCTATCGGGCTTGAGCTCTTCTTGCTGATCACCGATCCATGGCGGGTGTTCTTCACGACCGATCATCCCAATGGCGCGCCATTCACGGCCTATCCGGAATTGTTCGAACTGCTGATGAGCAGTGCGTCCCGCGACACGAAATCGGCGGAACTCAATGCTGCGGCGCTTGAACTGACGACGCTCGCGTCGGTTCGTCGCGAATATACCCTGGAAGAGATCGCGATCATGACCCGGGCGGCGCCCGCCAAATTGCTTGGTCTCAAGGATCGCGGTCATCTGGGAGCAGGGGCGATTGCCGATATCGCCGTATACCGGAAGGGCAGGGATATCGCCAAAATGTTCCGCGAGGCCGCATTGGTTTTCAAGAATGGCGATCTGGTCGTTAAAAATGGCAAGGTCAGTCGATATCGTTGGGGCAAAACGCTTCGGCTCAATCCGCCGCCCGACAAGGCGATAATCAAGCGCATGAAGACCTATCACGAAGAGCGTTATGGACTGTCACTGGACTGGTTCACATTTCCGGATTCTGCCATCCAGCGCGACGAACCGTTTGCCGAGGTGCCATGCAACAGCTGAGCCGCAATGGCGTTCTTATTGACGATACCTTCGCCGAAGCTTTCGGCATGCGTGCGACGGCCATCATCATCACCGCGCCGACCCTGAAATGGGCGCGGCAGGCCGCCATCACCATGACAGGCTATGCGACCTCGGTTATTGGCTGCGGTTGCGAGGCCGCGATTGATGTCGATTTGCCCGCATCCAAGACGCCGGACGGGCGGCCGGGATGCCGCGTGATGATTTTTGCCATGGGAACCGACGATCTGCAGAAGCAATTGAAAAGCAGGCTTGGCCAATGTGTGCTGACTTCGCCGGGAAGTGCCTGCTTTGCCGGTCTCGAAGGGACGGCTCCGCTCGACCTCGGCAATTCGCTGCGCTACTTCGGCGACGGCTGGCAGATATCAAAGAAATTTGGCGGAAAGCATTATTGGCGCGTTCCCGTCATGGATGGCGAATTCCTGTGTGAAGCAACAACGGGGCTGACCAAGCTTGCGGTTGGCGGTGGCAATCTGCTGTTTCTCGCGGCTGATAACACCAAAGCCTTGAATGCGGCGGAATACGCGGTTTCCGCCATCGAGAAAGTAGCGGGAGTGATCATGCCATTTCCCGGCGGGATCGTTCGTTCCGGTTCGAAAGTGGGCGGAAAATACAAGGGGATGATGGCTTCTACCAATGACGCCTTTGCACCGACATTGCGCGGCGTTGTTGACAGCGCCTTGACGCCCGGGGTCAACGCGGTGCTTGAAATCGTCATTGATGGGGAAACCAGTGATGCGGTTGCAGCTGCCATGCGCGCGGGGTTGAAGGCGGCCATTGATCTTGGTCCGGAAAAGGGCGCGTTGCGAATAAGCGCTGGCAATTACGGCGGCAAGCTTGGCAAATTCCATTATCATCTGAAGGATCTGCTGCCATGAAAGCGTTGACCTTCTCGCTGTTGGCCCAACCGGTCGAACGTCTGGATCTATCATGCCTGACGCCTGCGGCTTTGGCCGGACTGACGGATGTCCAGATTGCCAAATTGCGCATCGGGACGAGCCGTAATCCGGCCCTGGTCGGCGATGTGTTCAGGATCACCGGTAAAGACGTGAACCATATCGTGTTCGAGGGCGGCAGTTCACGGTTTGACAAGGTGGGGGCAGGGTTGAGTGCCGGATCAGTCCGAGTGATGGGGGATGTCGGCAACCAGGCGGGCAGAAGGCAGTCCGGCGGCGCGCTGTATGTGGACGGGAGTGCCGGAACCCATGCCGGTTCGGGCATGATCAATGGACGGCTCGAGATCAAAGGCAATGCCGGAGACTATCTCGGTGGGCCGCTTGCCGGAGAAATCACCGGCATGGAGGGCGGCCTGTTGATCGTCCGCGGGAAGGCCGCAAATTATGCGGGGGACCGCCTTCGCCGCGGAACCATCGCGATACTCAAAGGTTGTGGCGATTATGCCGGCTATCGCATGATCGCCGGAACAATTGTCATTACCGGCCACACCGGCGCCATGGCTGGTTATCTCATGAAGCGCGGTTCATTGCTGCTTGATCGCCCGCCGGAGAATTTGTCGCCAACTTTCATGCCGTGCGGCGAGCCTGATATTGCTTTCTCCCGGCTGTTCGATCGCTTTCTTATGGATGAGAAAATCTTGGACAAGCCGCTTCTCGGTCCAAAGCCGGGAAAGTATGGCGGCGATACTGCGGTGTCTGGCAAAGGGGAAGTGTTATTTCGACAACAGCATCGTTGAAGGCCTGCGCTGAATTCAGCGATGGCTGCACATGAACTGTATACTTTATTGGTGCCAATAACAGAGAAAATTGTCGACAATATCGTTGACAAAGCAAAATCCTTGTGGCCTATGGAGGGAAATAAAAGTCGCGGGCAAGCCTGACGACGGGGCACACATGAGGAGGAAATGCCGATGACGCGACTGCGAAAATCCGTCTTGGTGGCAATGACATCATTGCTATTGTTTGGAACAGCGGCAGAGGCTGCGACACTGCGGTGGGCCGGACAACGGGATATATTCTCCCTCGATCCCTATTCCTACGGTTCGACATCCAACCTGGCATTTCTTAATCATATCTATGAAGGCCTGGTCCGTTACACGCCTGAGTTCAAGGTTGTTCCGGCGCTGGCCACGGAATGGCAGCTGATCGACAACAAATACTGGCGTTTCAAGCTCCGCCAGGGCGTGAAGTTCCATAATGGCGCGGATTTCAATGCTGATGATGTCATTGCATCGCTCAAGCGTGTGAGTGATCCGAGCTCGCCGCTCAGGGGCAACATTCCTCTCTACGTCGGGTCGAAAAAGGTCGACAATTATACGGTCGATATTGAAGTCTCGGCACCGTCGCCGCTCTTTCTCAACGATCTGACGAACATCTTCATGTTCAATGCGCAATGGCTGATCGACAACAAGAGCGAAAAGCCCACCGACGTGGGCGCGCAAGTCGAAGGCTACACAACCTACCACACCAACGGGACCGGGCCTTTCAAGCTTGAAAGCCGCGTTCCAGACAGCAAGACAATCCTTGTCGTGAACGACGGCTGGTGGGACGAGAAGAAGCACAATATCGATCGCATCGAGTTTACACCGATTACATCCGCGGCAACGCGGGTCGCCGCTCTGTTGTCCGGCGAAGTCGATCTGGTTGACGCGGCGCCCATCCAGGATATCGGCCGCCTTGAATCGACGCCGGGCATCAAGGTCGATAAGCGCTCGGATCTGCGAACCATTTCCATCGCATTCAATCGCCGGGAAAAGCTGACGGACGGGCGTGACAATCCATTCAACGATCTGCGGGTGCGGCAGGCGTTCGATCATGCAATTGACCGGGACCTGATCAACAAGAAGGTGATGCGCGGACTGGCGCATCCCGCCGGTGCTTTGGTTGCGCCGGAGATACCGGGCTACAGCGCCGAGCTGGACAAGCCTGCAACCTATGATCCGCAATTGTCGCGCAAGCTTCTGGCCGAGGCTGGAAAGAGCGATCTTGCCTTTACCTATCTTTGCATGAGCGATGAAAGTGTGAACGAGGAGGACGTTTGCTCTGGTGTCGTCAACATGCTGACGCGCGCCGGCTTCAAGCCGACGCTCGATATCGGCCCGCGTGCCGTGCAGACGCCAAAACGCTCGAGCGGTAAATCCGACGTGTACATGGTGGGCTGGGCCAACGAGCCCACGCTCGATGCCTATTCGATCCTTGTTCAGGTGCTTTCCACCCGTCACGGTGCCGACGGTGTCGCAAACTATGGCGGCTGGTCCTATCCCGAACTCGACAAGATGGTCAAAGAGGCCGCCACGGAGCAGGATCGCGACAAGCGCCTGGCGATTGAAACCGCCGCGCTGAAATTTGCGAAGGATCAGGCGATCATGATCCCGCTGCACCAGCAGCCGATGGCATGGGCCATGACCAGCAAAATCGAGAACGTCGTGATCCGGGCCGACAACAAGCCGCGGCATTGGCTGACACGCATGACAGACTGATCTGCAGCGCCTTTGGCGCTGTCTGATAACCAAGGCAAGACCTCCGTTCAAGGAGGCGGCAAACGTCCAGAAGCGGAGCAAACCACAATGTTGAAGCAACTAGGCCTCGCGGCCACGGTGGCAATGAGTCTGATTTTTCCAGGCCAAGCCGCAACACTCAAATGGGGCGCGCCCCATGACATATACTCGCTCGATCCCTATTCCTACGGTGACAGCTATACGCTTGCTTTCCTGAACCACGTCTATGAAGGCCTGGTCCGGTACGACGCCAAGCTGAAGATTGAGCCAGCCCTTGCCACATCGTGGGAGACGGTGTCGGACACGGTCTGGCGGTTTCATCTGCGCAAGGGCGTGAAATTCCACAACGGCGCGGGTTTTACCGCCGATGACGTCTTGGCGTCGCTCACCCGCGTGAGTGACAAGACCTCGCCCTTGCGTGGAAATCTGCCCGCCTACAAATCTGCAAAAAAGGTCGATGACTACACGATCGACATCGAGTTGACGGGTCCGTACCCGCTTCTGCTCAACGATCTGACCAACATTCACATTTTCAACGCCGCTTGGCTTGCGGAGAACAATTCGTTGAAGCCGACCGACGTCGGCGCAAAGCTCGAGGGCTATGCGACCTACCATGCCAATGGCACAGGCCCCTTCACCATTGAAAGCCGGGTGCCGGACAGCAAGACGGTTCTCATCAAGAATCCGAATTGGTGGGACAAGTCTGAAACCAATATAGACCGTATCGAGTTCACCCCGATAACGTCGGCAGCCACCCGCGTTGCGGCTCTCCTGTCGGGGGAGATCAATTTTACGGATAACGCGCCCTCCCAGGACCTGCCCCGCCTCTCGGCCCAACCCGAACTTAAGGTCATGGAACGGACCGATCTGCGGACGGTCATGATGGGGTTCAATCGCAAGCCGAAGCTCACCAACGGCGATGATAATAAGTTCAATGATCTGCGTGTCCGGCAGGCATTCGCCCATGCGCTGGACCCGCAACTGATCCAGAAGCGGATCATGCGCGGTAAATCGCGTACGGCCGGTGCGATTATTGCACCGGAAATTCCGGGCTATACCGAGGCGCTCGACAAGCCGGTTTCCTACGATCCGGAACTGTCCAAGAAGCTGTTGGCAGAGGCTGGGGCAAAGGATTTCGCTTTCACGCTTGTGTGCACGACAGACGCCTATGTCAACGAGGAGGAGCTCTGCCAGGGCATGGTCAACATGCTGAGCCGTGCCGGGTTCAAGCCGCAGCTTGACATTGCACCGGTGGCGGCACAAACGCCCAAACGGACCAATGGCAAGGCTGATGTCTATCTGATCGGTTGGGCCAATGAGCCGATGCTCGACAGCTACTCCATTCTGCTGCAGATGATTGAGACGAAGTCGGACAATGCCGGTGTCTTCAATTGGGGCGGCTGGAGCTATCCCGAAATCGACAAGCTGGTCATACAGGCCTCGACGGAGATGGACAGGAACAAGCGGCTGGCGCTGCAGACCAAGGCCCTGCAGATGGTCAAGGATGAGATCATCATGCTTCCCTTGCACCAGCAGCCCATGGCTTGGGTGATGACGGACAAGATCGATAATATCGTTCAACTGCCCGACAACAAGCCCCGTCACTGGTTGACGCATTTTGCCAAGTAGACGTGGCGCTCTGCCTTGACGGGTTCAAGGCAGACAGAATTAAGGGAGGCGACAGATGCTGGTTTTTATTGTGAGGCGCTTGGCAAACGCAATCCTGGTGATGCTCGCAGTGGCTATGCTCGCCTTCCTGATTTTCCGGCTCGCCGGCGATCCGGTTGAGCTTATGGCGAATGAACAGATGACGCAGGCCGATCGCGACAATCTGCGTGAACGCCTGGGTCTCAACGATAACCTGCCCACCCAGTATATCCGCTTTGTCATCCATGCGGCTGAGGGCAATTTCGGTATCTCCTATCGCAATGGCCAGGATGTTCTGACGCTGATCGCTGACCGGTTTCCCGCAACCCTGGAACTGGTGCTGGTGGCAACACTGATTTCTCTGGTGTTCGGCATTCCTCTTGGCGTTCTTACCGCGATCAAGCGCGGCAAATGGTACACCGAAGGGCTTCAGTTCCTCTCCATCGTCGGTGTGTCGTTGCCCAGTTTCGTCGTCGGTATCCTGCTGATCCTGGTGTTCTCGGTCAGCATGGGGTGGCTGCCGGCATTCGGACGCGGCGACGTCGTCAGACTTGGCTGGTGGTCGACCGGGTTGCTGACATCGTCTGGACGGGCCGCCCTCATCCTGCCGTCAATCGCGCTGTCGCTTTACCAGATCACGCTGATCATGCGGCTGGTGCGGGCCGAAATGCTGGAGGTGCTCCGGTCCGACTACATTAAATTCGCCCGGGCGAGGGGCATTCCCCGCTGGCGCATCTATTTCCGCCACGCGCTGAGAAACTGCCTCATGCCGGTTGTCACGATGACGGCAATGAATGTGGGCTCATTGATCGCTTTCGCACTCATCACGGAAACCGTGTTCCAGTGGCCGGGTATGGGTATGCTGTTCATCCAGGCTGTAACATTCATCGATATCCCCGTAATGGCGGCCTATCTGTGCATCATCTCTTTCATTTTCGTTGTTCTGAATATGCTCGTGGATATCGCTTATGCGGTCATCGATCCGCGTTTGCGCAGCACACGCTAGCCCCAGAGTCAGGGACCTGTCCGATGACAACAGACGTATCGAAGACACCGAAAGCGCCAAGGCCTGCACGAGCGCCCCTACTCAGGCGCATGCGCAACAGCGACCTCTGGTGGTCATTCACGCATAGCAAGGTAGCAATTGCGGGTGCCATCATTCTGGCAATCCTGATCTTGACGGCCCTGTTTGCGCCGCTGATCGCGGCTCAAAACCCCTATGACGGGGCACAGCTGGACATGTGGAAGGCGGAGCTGCCGCCGATCTGGGAGCAAAACGGTGAATGGCCCTACTTGCTTGGAACCGATACGCAAGGCCGCGATATGCTCTCGGCCATCCTTTACGGGACACGCATTTCGATTTTCATCGGCATAGCGTCGGTCGCCCTGTCCCTGGTGATCGGCATGAGTGCCGGCCTCGTGGCGGGTTATTTCGGCGGCTTTGTCGATAACCTTCTGATGCGCATCGGCGATGTCACGCTTTCGATCCCTACCATTCTCGTCGCCATACTGGTTTCGACGGTCGTTCGGCAAATGCTTCCCGCGGATCTTCGGGAAATGGGGGCTTCGGCCGTGCTGGTGTTTGCTATCGCGCTGTCGGCATGGGTTCAGTATGCGCGCACCGTGCGCGCCCAGACGATTGTGGAGAGCGGCAAGGACTATGTGCACGCAGCCAGGCTGATCAAGGTACCGGCTCGCCGGATCATGGCCAACCATATCCTGCCAAACACGCTCACACCGGTCCTTGTGGCAGCGACATTGAACTTCGGCATGGCGATTCTGACTGAGGCGACGCTGTCTTTCCTCGGCATAGGCATGCCACCCAGCCAGCCGTCGCTGGGAACCTTGATCCGCATCGGCAACCAGTTCCTGTTTTCCGGTTCGTGGTGGATCGTGCTGTTTCCCGTGCTCCAGCTTTGCCTTCTCGTCGTTGCGGTGAACCTGCTGGGCGACTGGTTGCGCGACGCTCTAAACCCGAAATTGAGGTAGATGACACATGACCAATCTATTGCTCCGTAATGTACGGCCCATGGCCGGCGACAGCTGTGATGTCCTGATCAAGGATGGGAAAATAGCCGGTTTCGGTCAATTCGCACCGGAGCCGGGCGTACCGGTCGAGGATGGAGGCAACTCCATCGTCATTCCGGGCCTCATCGATGCCCACACCCACCTCGACAAGACGACATGGGGCATGCCGTGGCACGAAAACAACCGGGCGGCCGTGCTGCGCGAGCGCATTGATTTTGAGCGCGAGAACCGCAGTGCGATCGGCATTGATCCGCACCGGCAGTCCATGCGGCATGCGATCGGGCTGGCCGCGCATGGTGCAACCCATATCCGCAGCCATGTCGATATCGACCCGACCCACGGCCTGTCCATCGTGGAAGGCGTTTGGGAAACCCGCGAGAAATTGCGCGGTATCATCGATATCGAAATCGTTGCCTTCCCCCAGTCCGGTGTCATGGTCATGCCCGGCACCGCCGAACTGCTTGACGAGGCGCTACGGCAAGGCTGCGAGGTGCTGGGAGGTATCGATCCCTGCGGTATCGATCGCGACCCGAAGGGCCAGCTCGACACGATATTCGCGCTTGCCGTCAAACATCAACGGCCGATCGATATTCATCTGCACGAGGTCGGGGATCTCGGCGCATTCACCATGGAGCTCATTTTTGAGCGTATCCGCGCAAACGGCATGCAGGGTAAAGTTGCCATTAGCCATGCGTTCGCACTCGGGATGAACGACTATCTGCGGGTCGGAAAGCTGATGGATGAACTCGCAGCACTCGATGTGGCGATCCTCACCACGGGCGCGCCGTCTGCTTCGGTTCCATCGGTCATGCGACTGAAGGAAGCCGGCATACGCGTCGGCGGCGGCTGCGATGGCATTCGCGACACCTGGGGGCCGTGGGGCCAGCCCGACATGCTCGACCGTGCCAAGATCATCGGTATGAAAAACGGGCTGCGGAAAGACCGCGAACTTGAACATGTTCTGCATATCGTTTCGCAGGGCGGCGCTGACGTGATGCAGATCGAGGGTTATGGTCTGCAAGTCGGGTGTACGGCCGATCTGACCCTTTTGACGGGTGAAACCCTGGCGCATGCGGTTGTCGACATTGCCCCGCGTCCGCTGGTCATCAAGGGCGGACGTGTCACGGCACGGCAAGGCCAAGCCATTGTGGACATGCCATGACAAAAGCCGGATTCGAGACGCTGACGCTTGGCCGCAGGCCCGAAGGGCGGACCCTGTTGACTGCCGATTGGGTGCTTGGCCATCGGGATGGTGCCCATAGGCTTGTCCATAATGGGGAAGTTGTGTTCGAGCACGGCGAAATTCTGTTCGTCGGGCATCACTTTTCGGGGGAGGTGGCACGCCGTGTCGATTTCGGGAGATCGCTGATCAGTCCGGGTTTCATCGACCTCGACGCACTTTCCGATCTCGACACGACGATCCTCGGCATCGACAACCATCCGGGTTGGGCCAAGGGGCGGGTCTGGCCACGCTCTTATGTCGAGGCGGGGCCCTACGAGATGTATACGCCGGAAGAGCTGGCCTTCCAGAAGCGGTTTGCCTTCGGTCAGCTTCTGCTGAACGGCATAACCACCGCCGCGCCGATCGCGTCGCTGTTCTATCGCGAGTGGGGTGAGACCGTTGCCGAGTTCGATGCCGCTGCGGATGCGGCTGGAGACCTCGGCTTGCGGGTCTATCTCAGTCCCGCCTACCGCTCGGGCGGCATGGTCCTTGAAAGTCCGGGCCAGATACGCCCGGTGTTCGATGAGCAGCGCGGCTTGCGTGGCCTGGAAGATGCCGTGCGCTTCATCGAACGGCAGACCGGCCGTCACGGAGATCTCGTGCGGGGTATGCTTGCACCCGACCGCGTCGAGACATGCACGGCCGGATTGCTGCAACGCACCGATGCTGCCGCACGCGAACTCGGTTGCAGGATTCGCCTGCATATGGCGCAGGGCGCCATGGAGGTCGATACGGTCCGTGCGCTGCATGGCTCGACAGCGCCGGTCTGGCTCGCGCAATCGGGACTTTTGAGCGAGCGGCTGATTGCGCCGCACGCAACCAACGCAACGGACGAAGATCTTCGCCTTTATGCGGCCAACGGTGTTTCAATT
This sequence comes from Phyllobacterium sp. MT110, assembly GCF_058792715.1. Taxonomy (NCBI): domain Bacteria; kingdom Pseudomonadati; phylum Pseudomonadota; class Alphaproteobacteria; order Hyphomicrobiales; family Phyllobacteriaceae; genus Phyllobacterium; species Phyllobacterium sp. MT110. The sequence goes on along the minus strand of NZ_JBXAFE010000006.1, from coordinate 180,097 downwards.
GTGCATTGTCCGCTGGTGTCTGCCCGTGGCGGCAATACGCTGAACTCGTTTTCCGCATGCCGCAACCGCGGGATCAATATTGCGATGGGTACCGACACGGCACCGGCCGACATGTTGATGAATCTGCTCATCGGCTTGATCACATCGCGTATCAATGACGGGGTACCGGACCGGGTGCGCAGCGCTGATCTTTTCGACGCCGCAACGCTTGGCGGTGCGCGGGCGCTCGGCAGAACGGACCTCGGCCATCTTTCGCAGGGCGCGCGCGCGGATATTGCGGTGTTCGGCCTTGACGATGCGATCATGGCGCCATCGATCGATCCGATCACGACGCTTGTTACCGGCGGGTCTGGCAAGGTGACACGGGCGGCCTTTGTCGATGGGCGTCCTTCCATGCTGTTCGGTGAGATTGCAGGCATCGACATAATGTCTGCCCGGGAACGCATACAGAAACAGTTTGACGGACTGATTGCCAAATATCCCGAGCGAAGTTGGGCGCATCCATCGGTCGCCGAAATATTCCCTCCGAGTTATCCAATAGAGAGCAGCGCACATGGGTGAAACAATGGATCAGCCCATCCTTGAGGTTCGCAATCTCACGGTGGAATTCCCCGGACGCCACGGAACAGTGGCCGCGCTTTCGGATGTGAGTCTCGACATCCGGGCAGGCGAGATTCTTGGCGTGGTCGGCGAATCCGGAGCCGGCAAGTCGATGACCGGTCTGGCCATTCAAGGTCTGCTTGAGCGCCCCGGCCATATCAGCGGCGGCGAAATCTGGCTCGAAAATCGCCGGATTGATACGCTTGACGACTATGAGATGGAAAAAATCCGCGGCCGCAAAATCGGTGCGATCTTTCAGGATCCGCTGACCTCGCTGAACCCGCTGTTCACGGTGGGTGCCCAACTGAGCGAGACAATCCGCCAGCATCTCAACATGAGCAAATCGCAGGCGAAAGCCCGGGCGATCGAATTACTCGGAGAGGTCGGCATTCCTTCTCCGGATGAGCGGGTGAACCATTATCCGCACCAGTTCTCGGGCGGGATGCGGCAGAGAGTGGTCATCGCCCTGGCACTCGCGGCCTCGCCCAAGCTGGTGATCGCCGATGAGCCAACCACGGCGCTGGACGTATCCATTCAGGCGCAGATCATTTCGCTGCTGCGTAAACTTTGCAAGGAGAAGCGCACGGCTGTCATGCTGGTCACCCATGATATGGGTGTCATCGCAGAAGCAGCCGACAGGGTGGCGGTCATGTATGCGGGCCGGTTGATCGAGGTTGGTTCGGTCAATCAGGTGTTGCACGCGTCGGCGCATCCCTACACGCGCGGCCTTATGGCTTCCATTCCGGCACTTGCTGCCCGCGTGGAGCGCCTCAACCAGATCGACGGATCCATGCCCCGGCTTGACGCGATTCCGGATGGGTGTGCTTTCAATCCGCGCTGCAAATCGGTCGGACCGCGCTGTATTCGAGAGCAACCTGAACTCATGCTGGCGGGCGATGGCGCAAGCGCCTGCTGGCTCAATGCGGGAGGAACAGCATGACCGGGACCGGACAAAAAATGCCGGCTTTTACCGCCGAACGTCTCGTCAAGACATTCGATGTCTCGGCACCGTGGCTGAGCCGGGTTATCGAGCGCAAGCCGCGTCAGCTTCTGCAAGCCGTCAATGACATCAGCTTCACCGTGCCCACAGGCGGATGCCTCAGCATCGTCGGAGAAAGCGGCTGCGGCAAATCAACGGTTGCGCGTCTTGTAACCGGGTTGCACAAACCCAGCAGTGGCGAACTTCGCTTTGCACCGGGACGCAATGGGGCGCCACTTTCGGTGCAGATGATCTTCCAGGATCCCTATGCCTCGCTCAATCCCCGGTGGCGTGTGAAGAACATCGTTGCCGAGCCGCTGCGCGAGATGAAGTTGCTCAAAACGTCGAATGAAATCGCTGATCGCGTTGAGGAACTGCTCGAGACCGTCGGGCTATCGGCTTCGGATGGCGAAAAATATCCGCATGAGTTTTCGGGCGGTCAACGCCAGCGTATTTCAATCGCACGGGCGCTGGCCAGCGAACCCGAATTCCTCGTATGCGACGAGCCGACATCTGCGCTCGATGTGTCGGTGCAGGCACAGGTTCTCAACCTTATGCGCAAGCTGCAGGACGAACTTGGCCTTACCTATCTGTTCATCAGCCATGACATGAGCGTTGTCAGGCATATGTCGGACCGCATAGCGGTCATGTATCTCGGGCGTATCGTCGAAGAGGGGGATACGGAAGAGCTGTTTGCCAATCCGCGGCATCCCTACACGCGGCTTCTCCTGCAGACGATCCCCAATGTGCAGCAGCCGAACAGGGACCGGGTCGTTGGCGGCGGCGAGGTGCCGAGCCCGCTCAAGCCGCCATCCGGCTGTACTTTCCACCCGCGGTGTCCGGTTGCCATTGGACGCTGCTCGGCCGAAGTGCCAGAGGTTCGTACTCTCCAGGGCGGCACGCGCGTGGCATGCCATCTGGTCGAGGAGAAGATGGCAACTGCCGCAGAATGACGGTCGGCGGTTCAGGCCAGCGCGGAACGCAAATCGTGCGGAAGATCGCGGATTTCGCTCAGATCGAGCTCGGCCTCCACATGTTCAAGGTGGTGCTCCATGAGCCCTGTTGCCTTGGAAAGATCGCCATTTGCGATTGCGTCGACAATTTCGGCGTGTTCGTCCGGCCCGCAGTTGAAGCGATTGGTGTTGCGGTAGACCGCAGTGATGAGGGAACTTCTTGCGATCAGATCGCGCATCGTGGCGAAAAGAAAGTCCGAGTTCGCGACCTCCGCAAGCAAGAGATGGAAGCCGCCTGACAGCTTGATGATATCGGTCGTGCTATCCTGTGCATTGGCGGTTCGTTCCTTGGAAACATGGGTTCGCAGCCGCGTGACGTTTACCTTGGAGATTGATTTGCAAAGCCGCTCGACAATACAGCGTTCGACCGCACGGCGGACAAAGAAGACATCCCGTGCTTCATCCACCGAAGGTTGGCAGACAAATGCGCCGCGGTTCGGGATGATCGTGACGAGCCCATCCCGTTCAAGTGCAACCAATGCCTGGCGGATGCGGGCACGACTGACGTCGAAGATCGCTGCCAGTTGCCCTTCCTTAAGTTGCACGCCGGGCCGAAGCCTGCGCTCGGCAATGGAAAGCCATACCCGTTCAACAATCTGCTGTGTTGAAGCCCCTGCTTGTTCAGTCATGTACCTGTCTCCCGATTGTGACAGACAATCGCGATCAAATGGAAAATGTCAACTCGTTTTGTCTGCATGATTGTAGACAATAATGCCCAATAATTGTATACTATATAGCGAAACGGGAGAGTCGGCATGCAGTTTGATTTTACAGAGCTTGAACCGGAGAGCCGATATCGTCTGCTGACGAATTTTATCGGCCCGCGGCCGATCGCCCTGGTAACGACCCGTTCAAGCGCCGGTCACAGCAACGCGGCGCCCATGAGCTTCTTCAACGTGTTCTCGCATGATCCGCCGATCCTGATCCTCGGTGTACAACCACGGCCGTCGGGGGAAGAGAAAGACACGATCGCCAATATCCGCCGGACGGGTGAATTTGCCGTCAACATGGTGGATATGAGCATGGCGCAGCAGATGCTCATTTGCGGGCTGGGTTTCGACAGCGAGGTCGATGAACTGGAGATGGCTGGTCTTGAGGCAGCCGCATGCAATCAAATCGATGCAACGTATGCTGCCACGGCTCCCTGCGCCCTGGAATGCCGCGTCGAGCGCCTGATCGAATTTCCAAAGCGGGTGCTTGTCCTTGGCGAAGTCGTCCACATGCATGTGCGCCGCGATTGCCTTGACGCGGAGGGGCGCTACGTCAATCCCGACGTTTATCAGCCCATCGCCCGTCTCCACGCTGATAATTACATCACCTCCGATCGACAGTTCGTTCTGGCGGCTCCGCCAATTGCCGATTTTACCAAATCCCGCCGCGATTAAGTGGCGCTGAAGGAACTCGACCGTGCATATTCTTCTCATCAATCCAAACTCCACTGCGTCCATGACTTCCCAGGTTCTGGAAAGTGCCGTCCGGGTGGCCTATCCGACAACGAGGATCACCGCAGTCAATCCCGTGGATACGCCGGTGAGCATCGAGGGCGGGGCCGACGAGGCCATGGCTGTTCCGGCCATGCTTTCCGAAATACGCAAAGGGCAGGCGCAAGGCGTGGATGCCTATGTCATCGCCTGCTTCGATGATCCCGGCCTGCATGCGGCTCGCGAGATTGCACGCGGCCCCGTGATCGGCATCTGCCAGGCCGCCATACAGGTCGCGATGACGATCAGCCGGCGCTTCACGGTGATCACGACATTGCCCCGCTCCATTCCGATCATCGAAGATCTGGTCAGTGCTTACGGCGCGAACCATCATTGCCGCAACGTGCGCGCCATCAATCTGCCGGTGCTGGGACTGGATGAAGACCCGGTCGAGGCAGAGCGTCTTCTCGTGCTTGAAATCGGCAAGGCGAAACTGGAAGACCGCGCGGAAGCGATCGTTCTTGGTTGTGCGGGCATGTCGTTGTTGTGCGACCGGCTCAGTGCCGCGACCGGTATTCCCGTCATTGACGGCGTCACGGCGGCCGTCAAGGTTGCCGAAGCGCTGGTCGGGGCCGGATACAAGACATCCAAGGTGAATGGCTATGATTTCCCCCGGATCAAATCGCCGTCCCCCGCATCGAACGTGGAGCAGGTGGGCAATTTGGCGTGATCAACCCGTCAAGGTAGCGGCCGGTATGGGTTGCCGGCCCGGGTTTCTAGAGGTGTTCAGCCTTCAGAACGGAGACTGCAACTTCGCTGTTGTGAATATATTCATGGGCATCCGGTTGCCCTTGAATAAGCAGGATGAACAATAGATCGGTCAGCGTCAGTTGCGCATCCCTTGCGGTGATGGATGAAGAGCGAACGCGTTCTTCATCGGCAAAGGTGTAAAGCCGGATGTCCGCCACGCGGCTCAATGGATTGTCCTTCAGCCCGGTCACGGCAATGACGGTCGCGCCGCGCTGGCTGGCAAGCTCGGCAATGCGCAACGTCTCGATACTGTCACCCGAATAGGAGAGGGCGAACAAGACGTCATCAGCTCCAAGCGTGGATGCGTTGGCCATCTGGACATGGCTGTCACTGTCGTGCAGCACATTGCGCCCGAGCTTCATCAGCTTATAGGCAAAATCCCGTGCCACCAGCGAGGATGCGCCGACGCCTGCCATATGAATGCGCCGGGCCTTGCGCAGGATTTCCAAAGCGATGCCGATGTCTTTTTCATTGTTGACGGCAACCGTCTGCTGCATCGACAATTGTTTGCTGCCGATCAGTTTCTGCAGGATCACGAGATAGCTGTCGCCTATTTCGATCGTGCCGTGGATCATTCCCGCCGGAGCTGTCCATTCCTGTGCCTTGGCTTCGCTGACCGCGAGCTTCAGCTCCATATAGCCGGCGTAGCCGAGCTTCTGGCTGAACTTCACCACACTGGACTGGCTTCGGCCCGTCTCCACGGCCAGAGCAGCCGATGACAGCCGCAGCATCTGATCCGGATTGTCGATGATGAACTGCCCGATCTGGCGATCGGCAGGCGCCATGGAGTCCAACTGTGCATTGATTTTCTGCAGTATAGACATGCGTTCCTTTGCGCGTTGGCAGTTCAGGCTGCTCGCGCCAAAGCGCGGACCTATGGAATAATCGGAGCCTTCAAGCGCGCCGAAATGACATACCTACCGTCAATTCAAAGCACTGGCTACTCCTCGCAATGGCGTCAGAAGCGTTCCCGATAAAAGCACCGCGCCGCAAACAATCTGACGTAGAATAATATATTCCTAAATCAATTGACACCGTGGAATGATCAATTAGTTTTTGTGCATCGCCATGATGGTTGCACCGTCTATACCGGACGCAGCCTGCGGGTGAAGAGGGTGTCGAACGAAACCCACCCTGTTTTCATGCTCCTCAGATCAGGCAGTGGTTATCATGGATAGATTACGGATCATCGGGGGAAACAGGCTGGAAGGCGCGGTGACGATTTCCGGCGCGAAAAATGCGGCACTCCCGCAAATCGCCGCTGCGCTGCTGAGTCCCTATCCGCTGGAACTGACCAATCTGCCGGCTGTCAACGATGTCGAGAACATGCTGGGCGTGGTGCAACTCCACGGCGCGCGCATTGACCGGTCGCCGCATGCGGCAACCATCGATACAAGCGCCGTTGTGTCGAAGGAAACATCCTATGACACTGTCAGGCGAATGCGTGCGACCATACTGGTTCTTGGGCCGCTGCTCGCCCGCTTCGGGCATGCCAGGGTTTCGCTGCCGGGCGGGTGTGCAATTGGTGCCCGGCCCGTCAACATGCATGTCAGTGCACTTGCCGCGCTTGGCGCCGATATTGCCATCGAGAACGGCGTCATCGTTGCATCTGCGCAGGGTTCGTTGAAGGGAACCCGTATTGTTCTTAGCTCTCCCTCTGTGGGGGCGACTGAAACGGCCATGATGGCGGCCACCGCAGCAATAGGTGAAACCGAAATCCTCAATGCTGCACGCGAACCGGAAGTGGTTGACCTCGCCGCCTGCCTCAATGCGATGGGAGCCCGCATTGAAGGGGCCGGGACGCATCGCATCCTTGTGGAAGGTGATACGACATGGCGCTCCGCCCGGCATGCTATCATCCCTGACCGGATAGAGGCGGGCACCTATGCAATCGCTGCGGCCATTACCGGCGGCCAGCTCGAGCTGACCCATGCCCGCCTGGAGCATCTGGCTTCCGTCGTGCAGGCGCTTGAAACGGCAGGTGTCAGCGTCTGGCCCAGCGACCGGGGCCTGATTGTGTCTCGGGAGGGGCCGCTGAAGGCCGTGGACATCACCACGGAGCCCTATCCGGGGTTCCCCACGGATCTCCAGGCCCAGTTCATGGCATTGACGTGCCAGAGCCAGGGCGCATCGCTGCTGCGCGAAACCATATTCGAAAACCGCTTCATGCACGTCCCGGAGCTCATGCGTCTGGGGGCGAACATAACGCTGCAGGGAACGACCGCGCTGGTGCGCGGCGGGGAACCGCTGCACGGTGCGCAGGTCATGGCGACGGACTTGCGGGCTTCCGTCTCGCTCGTTCTGGCGGGGCTCGTTTGCGAAGGTGAGACGATCATCAACCGGGTGTATCACCTTGATCGCGGCTATGAGCAACTGGATCGCAAGCTTCGGCTCTGCGGCGCGGATATCGAGCGGATCAGCTCATGAGCGACGCGAAGCATGAGAAGCCGTTTTTTCTTGGCGTCGATGGCGGCGGCACGGGCTGCCGCGCCCGCATCGAAGACGGCTTTGGTGCGGTCCTCGGCCAAGGGCTCTCCGGACCTGCGACAACCCGTCTTGGCGTGGACGCGGCCTGGGCGTCCGTTGCCAGCGCCTTTACCTCGGCAATAGCGGAAGCCGGTTTCACGGAGCGGGAAACCGCACGCATACATGCCGGTATCGGTCTTGCCGGCATCGGCCGCAAAGGCGCGCTCGAGGCGCTTCGGGCTATCCCTCATCCGTTTGCCAGCATCGCTTTCACGAGCGATGGCGTTGCTGCCTGTCTGGGGGCACACTCCGGCGCGGATGGCGCGATCGTCATTGCCGGAACGGGTTCCATCGGCCTCGGTTTTGCCGAAGGGCGCGATCTGCGGGTTGGCGGGTATGGCTTTCCAATATCTGATGAGGGCAGTGGCGCGGATCTCGGATTGAAGGCCGTTCAACTCGCGTTGCGGGCTTTCGATGGCCGCCACGAACAGAGCGCATTGCTGGGCGAAGTGATGCAGCGGTTCCAGAACGACCCTGTGGAGGTGGTTGCGTGGATGGATCGGGCGACAGCGACCGATTATGCCGTCCTTGCGCCCATGGTGATGCGCCATGCCGATCAGGGTGACATGGTGGGGCGGCGTCTGGTTCAGGGAGCGGCCGAACAGATTGACTCCATCGTCCGCGCGCTGATCGAAAAAGGTGCGCCCCGCGTCACGCTTCTCGGAGGGCTGTCGACGCCACTGGAACCTTGGCTGGCTCCCGACATTCGCCGCCGCCTGAAACCAGCCGACGGTGATGCGGTTTCAGGTGCGATCATTCTGGCGAGAAAATCGTGCTGAGATTTCAGACCGCAACGGCCCATCATCATTGTCGGTAAGCGGCGCTCAATCACGGCCTTCCGTTTGCGGACGGCAAGTGAACTGCCAGTTTCAGCCGATGGATAAAAGCGTCCGGTTAGGAATATATAATTCCAAATTTATATTGACATAAGGAATAATAAATCATAAAAAGTTAACATAAAAAGAATGAGAACTGTTGCAGCAGGGAGCGAGCGGCCGGATTCCGGATGCGGAATAGACAATTCAGCAATACGCGGACGACCCCGGTGAGATGCGATCTCATCGCTTTTCGCCGGTATCGCATTTTCATTAGAGGCAGTTCTCCCGAAAGTTGGCCGATGACTGAGCAAGCGTTGATATCCGAGTTGGAAAAACTGGTCTCCGAGGGCAGAAATCCGCAGACCATGCAGATCGATCTTCTGCCGACTGCCGATATTTTGCAGAAGATCAATGATGAAGACAAAGGCGTGCCATCGGCTGTCGAGAAGGTTATTCCGCATATCGCAGCGGCGGTTGACCGGGTCGTCACTGCCTTCCAAGCCGGGGGGAGGCTGATCTATATGGGAGCGGGAACCAGCGGCCGTTTGGGGGTTCTGGATGCTTCGGAATGTCCGCCAACCTTCGGTGTACCCGAAGGTGTAGTCGTGGGGCTGATCGCGGGCGGTCCCGAGGCGATGGTCAGAGCAATTGAAGGTGCTGAAGATGATCCTCATAGGGGTGAGCAAGCGCTGCGGGACATTGGGCTGACGGCACAGGATGTGGTTGTGGGGATCGCGGTCAGCGGGCGCACGCCCTACGTGATCGGCGGGCTGAATTACGCCAAACTGGTAGGGGCTTCGACCATCGCCTTGTCCTGCAACCCGGATTCAATCATTGCCGGAATTGCCGATATCGCGATTTCCCCCGTTGTCGGTCCGGAGGTTCTTACCGGGTCAACCCGCTTGAAATCGGGCACAGCACAAAAGCTCATTCTTAACATGCTGACGACGGCCAGTATGATACGGATCGGTAAGAGCTATCAGAATCTCATGGTGGACGTGCACGCGAGCAACAAAAAACTCGTGGCCAGGGCGTCGCGTATTGTCATGCAGGCAACCGGTTGTACCACCGAGCAGGCGCGCCAAGCTCTCGATCAGACAAGCAATGATGTGAAGCTGGCGATATTGATGGTCAAAACGGGAATGGACGTGGAAAAAGCGCGGATGGCGCTAAAAGATGCAGGAGGTTTTCTGCGAAAGGCGATAAATGCAAAACCGTTGTAAGACCATGCCGGTTTAGCAGGAAGTAAAACGAATCAAGCGTCCATAAGGCCGCTCAAAATAGCTCCAGAGGGAAAAAGAAAAATGAAAAGGCGTTCAACAGCGAAACTGGTTTCTTGTCTTGCAATAGCTGCAGCCCTTGGCGTGGTGATGGCGGGTTCGCCAGCAAGTGCGGCAACGCTGCGCATGGCCTGGTCGCAGGACGCGACGGGTCTCGATCCGCACAAGCAGACCGCATTCTCTTCCATAAGGCTGCTTGAGCTCATTTATGAGCCGCTCGTGCGTCTGGATGCCAATCTGCAGATCGTTCCGGCTCTTGCCGATTCCTGGCAGTTTTCGTCCAATGGTACGGAATTGACCTTCAAACTCGACCCGAATGCAAAATTCCAGAATGGGGACCCGGTCACCTCAGCGGATGTGAAGGCGTCATTTGAGCGTATACTCAACGAGGCGACCGGTGCGGTGGCGCGGGCCAACTTCCTGTCGATTGCCAATATCGAAGCCGTTGACCCTCACACGGTGGTTTTTCATCTGTCCCAGCCGGATGTGCCGCTTCTGACGGCGATGACAAATCTGAACGCGGCGATCATTTCCGCGCGTGAAATTGAAAAAGGAGCGATCAGCACAACGCCTGTAGGCTCGGGGCCTTTCAAGCTTGAGAAGTGGGATCCGAATTCCCGCGAGATACTGGTTGCCAACAAGGCGTGGGCCGGAGGTGCAACAGGTGTCGAGGCCATCAATATCAGCGTTCTTCCCGACGAAACTGCGATCCTGGCGGCCATGCGCACCGGCCAGGTCGATTTTGCGTTGCTGAACGACCCTCTGATTGCAACACTCATTCCACGGGAAGAGCGACTGGTCCTGAACCGTGCGCCTGTGCTTGCCTATCACGTGCTGCAGCTTAATCCGTCGCGCAAGCCAATGACCGAGCTTGCGGTACGGCAGGCCATTTCCTGCGCCATCGACCGGAAGGAAGTTCTCGATACGGCTTCCCTGGGAGAAGGCAAGGTGACAGGCCCGATAACAACACCATCCTTTGCAACCGATCCCAACAGCCTGTTCTGTTACAAGCGGGATGTCGAGAAGGCCAAGAAACTCATGGCCGATGCGGGATATGCGAAGGGTTTCTCGGCCACGGTCATCGCGGCAACCGGCGAACCGCCAACAGCCGCCGCAGAGGCTCAGGTCATCCAATCCCAACTGGCCGAAATCGGCGTCAAACTCGATATCAAGGTCATGGAACTGAACGTCTATGTCGATACATGGCTGAAAGGCGATTTCGACATGGCTGTCGCCCTGAACGGCGGCAGTGCGGATCCCTATTCGATGTACAGCCGGTACTGGACCAAGACCGGAAACCTGCAAAGGGTCGCAAATTACATTGACGATACCCTGGACAGTCTCATGCAGAAGGGCCGCGCCGAGACCGATCCCGCAGCGCGCAAGGTCATTTTCAGTGATTTCGAAAAACATCTCGCAGAGATGTCTCCCTGGATCTGGCTCTATACCTCCTACAGCTATACGGCACAGCAAAAGAGCGTCCAGGGCTTCACTGCAACGCCCATCGGTTCGCTTTTCGGTCTCAGTAAGGTGACCGTCCAGCAATAGCTGGACTGGGATTGCCGATCACTTCTTACCCGGAGACGTTTCTGGATGGGTTATGTTACACGGCGTCTGGTGACGTTTCCGCTGGTTTTGATCGGCGTCTCAATACTTGTGTTCGTTGCAATCCGTCTCGTTCCCGGCGATGCCATCACGGCGATGCTGGGGACAGAGGCCGGGCTGTTGACGCCGCAACAACGCGTGGCGTTGACGGCCTATTTCGGCCTCGACCAGAATTGGCTCGTTCAATACTGGCACTGGCTGCTCGGGCTTTTCCGTGGCGATCTGGGTATCTCGGTCGCCTACGGAAAACCGGTGCTCGACGTAATATTTGATCGCTTTCCCCTGACTTTGGAGCTGGCCTTTCTTTCCATGATCATTGCGCTTGCCATCGGTCTTCCGGCAGGGGTGTTCGCCGCAACCCATAATGGCAGGCCATCCGACCTGACAGTGCGCATCTTTGCCATGGTCGGCCAGTCAACACCGAGCTTCGTTGTCGGCCTTCTGATTATCTACATGCTGTCCGTCGGCTTCGGTGCGCTGCCGACGATGGGAGAGTTTTCGCCCTTCTGGAAGGACCCGCTGCGTAACCTTAGCCAATTGATCTTTCCGGCCATCACGCTTGGATTGGCATTTGCCGCTTCCGTCACCCGCATATCCCGGTCGGCCATGCTCGATGTCCTGAGCGATGATTATGTGAGGACCGCACGCAGCAAGGGGGCGTCGGCGCGCAGTGTCATCTGGCGGCATGCGCTGCCGAATGCACTCATCCCGGTCGTCACTCTCAGCGGTATGGAATTCGGTTATCTGCTGGGCGGTGCCGTTCTCGTCGAGAAGATCTATGCGCTGCCAGGATTGGGGCGCGTGGTTCTCGACGCGATATTGCAGCGGGATTATGCCCTGTTGCAGGGAAGCGTGCTGTTCATTGCCTTCAACTTCATGGTCGTCAATCTTCTGGTCGACCTCGCTTATTCGGCGCTTGATCCCCGCATTCGTTTGGGAGAACGCTGATGCGCATCCTCCGCGCGATTTTTGGACATACAAGTGGCAGAATTGGCGGGGCCATCGTCCTGCTCTACCTCGTGATCGCCTTGCTCGGCCTTATGGGTTTCACACCGCATGACCCGTTGATGCAGAACCGTCTGGACCGCCTGCACTCTCCCACCATCACCTATTGGATGGGCACTGACCTGTTTGGTCGCGATGTCACCAGCCGTCTCATGCGTGGGGTAGGGCAGTCCTTTACCGTCGCCTTCCTGTCGGTTGCCTTTGCATCGCTTGCGGGAACTGTCCTTGGCCTGGCCGCGGCATGGTTCGGCCATCGGCTGGATGGCATTATCATGCGCCTGATGGATGTGTTGCTGGCATTTCCAGCCATTCTTCTCGCCCTTTTGGTCGTGGCAATTGTCGGGCCGGGAACCTGGACCAGCGTTGTGGCGATCGGGATTGTCTACACGCCCATATTCACCCGCGTCGTGCGCGGGCCGGCGCTGTCACTGAAGGCACGCGATTTCGTTGACGCGGCGCGCACGTTCGGCAGCAGCCGCACCTATATCCTGACGCGGCATCTCCTGCTCAATCTGGTGGCGCCGCTGACGGTTCAGATCACCCTGGCGCTGGCATGGGCTCTCCTGACGGAAGCGGGCCTCAGTTTCCTTGGCCTTGGCACACAGCCGCCCGCATCGTCGCTCGGTCTGATGCTGAGCGACAGCCGCAATCTGATGGAAACCGCCCCATGGCTGCTGGTCTTCCCCGGCCTTGCAATCATGGTGAGCATCCTTGGTTTCAACCTGCTCGGTGATGCGCTGCGCGATATCCTTGATCCGAGAATGCGGAGGTCAAACCCATGAGCCCGCTGCTCTCTGTCCGTGATTTGCGCGTCGGCTTCGGCCACGATCCCGAGGTCAATCAGGTTGTGCGCGGCGTAAGCTTTGATGTGGCCGCCGGAGAAACACTGGCGATCGTCGGTGAAAGCGGCTCCGGAAAATCCGTCACGGCGCTCTCAATCAATCGGCTCGTTGATTTTGGCGGGGGCCGCATCGTCTCCGGTTCCATAAAGCTGAAACGGGCCGATAACAGCATTCTGGACCTGACGGCCGCGACGGAACCGCAACTGACAAAAGTGCGCGGCGCTGAAATTGCCATGATTTTTCAGGAGCCGATGACATCGCTCAATCCCGTGCTTTCCATAGGCACGCAGATTGAAGAATCCTTTCGGCTCCATCGGGGTCTGACCGGAAAGCAGGCGCGTGCGGCTGCCAAGAACGCGCTCGATCGCGTGCGGATTCCCGACGCTCTACGGCGCTTGAACTATTATCCGAACCAGCTATCGGGCGGCATGCTCCAGCGCGTCATGATAGCAACGGCTTTGGCGTGCAACTCCCGTCTGCTGATTGCCGATGAGCCCACCACGGCACTGGACGTCACCGTGCAGGCACAGATCATGGCGCTTCTCGCAGAATTGAAGCGGGAAACCGGGATGTCGATGATTTTCATCACGCATGACATCGGCTTGGTCGCGGGAATTGCCGACAGGGTCATGGTGATGCAGAACGGGCAGGCGGTGGAACAAGGGGAGTTGAACCAGATACTCGATCATCCGCAACATCCCTATACGCAACATCTCCTGCATGCCGTCCCGCATTTCGCCAGCGGGCAGGCAGCGCGTACCGACGGCAAACGCAACGGTGAGACATCGGTCGACCCAGCACTCAGGGTTGACGGGCTTACGGTGCGGTTTCCGGTTACGACAGGCATTTTTCGCCGTCCCGCCGGTGCGGTTCACGCGGTGGAGGGCGTGGATTTTGACCTGATGCCAGGGGAAACACTGGCGATTGTCGGTGAAAGCGGCTCGGGGAAATCGACAACGGCGCGCGCCATTCTGGGTCTGACAAAATCCACGCGCGGCACCTTTTCTGCCGTCAGGCAGGAAGCCTCCGCGCGGCAAAGCCAGCGGCCGGTGCAGATGGTTTTTCAGAACCCCTATGCTTCGCTCAATCCGCGGCTCTCCATTGCGAGCATTCTTGCGGAGCCGGCGATTGCTGCAGGCGGGCGGCTCGATGTCCAGACGCGCGAGAGAATGTCCATGCTGATCGAGCGCGTCGGCCTGCCGTCCAACAGCCTTGACCGCTATCCGCATGAATTTTCCGGCGGTCAACGCCAGCGCTTGTGCATTGCCCGGGCGCTGATGCTGAACCCTTCCGTTGTGGTTCTGGATGAAGCGGTTTCGGCATTGGATGTGTCCGTGCAGGCCAAGGTATTGGATTTGCTTGTCGACCTGCAACGGGAATTCAATCTGGCCTATCTGTTCATCTCGCATGACATGGCCGTTGTCGAGCGGATCGCCCACAGGATTGCCGTCATGTATGCCGGACAGATTGTTGAAATCGGTCGTGCTGCAGCAGTGCTGGCAAATCCGCAGCATTCCTATACGCAAAGGCTCATTGCCGCCGTTCCGACGGTCAGCCGCCGCAAGGAGCACTTTGAACTGGATACGCGGCAGGTTCCGTCCCTGGTGCGCCAGCCGGGTTTTGAACCCGCCCCGGCCGACTGGACGCATTTTGGTGCCGATCACAAGGCACGTACCGAAGCTCCACCATATTCACAAGCGGCGGGATAGATCATGAGTGCATCTGATCGTTCGGAACAGTTCGCCAATGCCGCGCTTTCCCGGTTGTTCAATCGCGCTTTTGCACCACTTGCCAATGCCGTAGCAACCGGCCGCGTTCCCGGGGGCGTGTTCGGCATCGTTGATCGGGACCAGCGCCGGATCATCCAGGCGATTGGCTCAGCTCAACTCATTCCGAATATCAGGCCGATGCGGATCGACACGTGGTTCGACCTTGCATCGCTGACCAAGGTCATCTTTACGACACCGCGCATCCTTGCTTTGGCGGAAGCGGGCATCATTGATCTCGACGCACCGCTCATCTCCGTGCTGCCGGATCTACGCCAATATGACGCAAACGCCTGGGAGCGGAAAATCACCTTTAGGCAATGTCTCGGCCATCAGACGCCCTTGCCGGCCGTTGCCCCGATATACACCTATGGCCGCGATTCGGATTTGCTGCGCAGCTTCATCCTGCAGCGTGAATGGCAGGCCGGGGAACCGGTCTATTCAGATATCAATTTCATTCTTCTGGGTTTTGTGCTGGAGCGCCTATCCAAGTGCTCCATCCGTGACATGGACCCAGGACCAGGTTTTGCGTTCTCTGCTGCATCTGATGCTGCGGCGGCCACCGAGGACTGCACCTGGCGGCACCGGGTGCTGTCGGGTGAGGTACACGACGACAATTGTGCTGCCTTGCAGGGAGCCGGTCACGCCGGGCTGTTTGGAACGGCCCATTCCGTCCTGGATTTCGCGCAAGGTCTGCTGGATGGAACAGGAGCGTCCGAGCATGCGGTTGCGCTCATGAAGAAACCTCTGTCCGCCAAACGCACCCATGGGTGGGAGCGGCCCTATGAGGACTGGTCAGGTGGTGCATTGTGTTCTGCGAACACGATCGGTCACACGGGCTTCACCGGCACTGGTCTTTGGATTGATTTCGACAAGGGCAGGGCATGGACACTGCTCACCAACCGCATTCATCCGACACGCCATTTCGACAGTGGAATAACGTTGCTTCGACAGGAAGTCGGCAATCTCGTCAACGGACAGTAGGAATTCAACCATGGAACCAATGTGGGCCGTTGGCCTGATGACCGGTACCGTACTTGACGGCAACATTGACGTTGCCCTGATCAAAACCGACGGCGAACGCATAGAGGCGTTCGGCGCTTACGCGCTGACCCCCTATGACGCATCGGTTCGAAGCCTGCTGGAGGAGACGTTGAGCCAGGCCCGTGTCTGGAATTTCAACGGTCCCGAACCGGTGATCTTCCGGCAAGCCGAAGAGGCACTGACGCGCGCGCAATCCGCGGCAGTCCAGGACCTGGTCAACGGTGCCGGCCTGACAATGGCCGACATCGGCATCGTCGGTTTTCATGGCCAGACCGTTCTGCACCGCGCTCCCCAGGGCGGCCGTCTTGGCGCGACCCGCCAGCTCGGCGATGGCGAACTGATGAGCGCCATTCTTGGAACGAAAGTCGCCTATGATTTTCGCTCGGCTGATATGCGCTTGGGCGGGCAGGGTGCTCCTTTGTCAGCCGCGTATCATGCTGCACTGCTACAGGCTGCCGGAGTGGGAAAGGACACCGCCATGCTGAACCTGGGCGGTGTTGCGAACATTACCTGGTGGGATGGCGATGGTGGCTTTGTCGCGTTCGATACCGGGCCTGCCAACGCGCCGCTCAATGATTTTGTCAAGGCGAAAGGGTTGGGTGAAATGGATCGGGACGGCGCCCTGGCTTTGGTCGGAACGGTTGATGAAGAACGCCTCTCCAGGCTCCTGCAGCATCCTTATCTGACAGCACCTTATCCAAAATCATTGGACCGCTTCGATTTTGGTGCGGAAATGGCCGATGGCCTCAATGCATGGGATGGGGCGGCACTTCTGTCGGCATTTACCGCATCTGCCGTGGGGAAAGCGCTCGATCTTTTGCCGCAGCGGCCCAGCAGGCTGGTGGTTTGCGGAGGCGGCCGCCGCAATCCGGCGATCATGGCCATGCTTTCGGATCGCGCCGGCGTCGAGGTCCTGTCCGCCGAAACCTTGGGTTTGCGCGGGGACGCGGTCGAGGCGGAATGCTTTGGTTTTCTTGCGGTGCGTGTTCTCAGGAACCTGCCGATCAGTTTCCCGACGACGACAGGCGTTCGCGAGCCCACGCGCGGCGGACGCATTGCAGGCTAGTGGAACGAATTTGACATTTGCATCCCTCTTATACAGGCCATTGAGGCAAATATCAGAATCGGACCACTAGTCAGAGCCGTTTCTGCAGGAAGATGCGGTCACGCCCCATCGGAAAATCGGGCAGGGTCGCAAAGGTCTGGTATCCCTGCTTCTGGTAGGTCTTCGCGGCTTTCGGATTGAACGTATCAATATATGCGCCATGGCATCCGCGTTTCGCCGCTTCCCGTTCTGCGGCATCCAACATTCTGGCTGCCATGTGCTGTCCGCGAAAACTCTCATCCACCCACAACCATTGAATGTAGAGCCATCCCCACGCGGTGTAGCCCGATATTCCACTGACAACCCTATCCGCTTCATCGCGCACAAAGACCGCAAGGGCCACTCTTTGGCTCGGCCCGACGTCGCCATCATTGAATGCCGTCAGCTGATCTCCCAGGAATTTGAGATCGGTTGGCGAGGGGGCTTCTGTGACTTCGAGATGGATGTTCATTCTACCGCATGGACAAGTCAGGTCAGTAAAATCAGGCTAGAATAATAAATTCCCGATTTCAATGTTTTATGGATATTTTATTCCTTTCTGCAAAGAGCGTTGATGCTGATCCCACTTTGCCCAATGCGGCCTTCAGCCGTGGTTGATCATGATATGGCGAACGGCCGTATAATCCTCCAACGCGTAGATCGACATGTCCTTGCCATAGCCTGACTGCTTCACGCCGCCATGCGGCATTTCGTTGGTCAGCATGAAGTGGGTGTTGATCCAGGTGCAGCCATATTGCAGCCGCGATGCGGTTCTCATCGCCTTGGAAATATCTTTCGTCCAGACCGAAGATGCGAGGCCGTAATCGCTGTCATTGGCCCATCTTACCGCCTCATCATCGGCACGGAAACGCGTCACGGAAACCACCGGACCGAACACCTCGCGGCGGACAATCTCGTCCTCCTGCGTCGCACCGGCAACGACGGTGGGCTGAAAGAAGAAGCCATTGGCGCTGCCCGCATGGCCGCCAGTGGTGATCTCGATGTGCTTCTGTTCCGTGGCGCGCTCCACAAAACTCGCCACACGGTCGCGCTGGCGGCTGGAGATAAGTGGCCCGATCTCGTTGACCGTATCGTCGGCGTCGTTGAAGCGGATGGTGGAAACGGCCGAGGTGAGGTCAGCCACCAGTTTCTCGTAGATGCCATCCTGCGCATAGATGCGGCAGGCGGCCGTACAATCCTGGCCGGCATTGTAATAACCGAAGGTACGGATACCGTTGACCACCGCGTCAAGGTCCGCATCGTCATAGACGATGACAGGCGCCTTGCCGCCCAGTTCCAGATGAGTCCGCTTGACCGTCTTGGCGGCGGCCTGCAGCACCTTCTTGCCCGTGGCGATATCGCCGGTGATGGACACCATGCCAATCTTGGGGTGGTTGATCAGCGCGTTGCCGACCGTGTCGCCGCGGCCAAGAATGACGTTGACCACTCCTTCGGGGAGAATATCCGCCAGAAGCCGCGCCATTTTCAGCGCTGTCAGCGGTGTTTGTTCTGACGGCTTGAACACCACCGTATTGCCACCTGCAATGGCTGGCGCAAGTTTCCACGCCATCATCATCAGCGGGTAATTCCACGGCGCAATCGATCCGACAATGCCGACGGCATCGCGGCGAACCATTGAGGTGTGGCCGGGCAGATATTCGCCCGCGACGGGCGCATGCATGGAACGGATGGCTCCGGCGAAGAACCGCCAACAATCGATGATGGCGGGAAGTTCGTCATTGCGCACGGCATTGATCGGCTTGCCGCAGTTGAGCGCTTCAAGCGCGGCGAAATCATCCGCCTGTTTTTCAATGGCATCGGCAATCCGCAGGAGATAACCGGAGCGCTCGGCAGGTGTCGTCAGCGACCACGTCGTAAAGGCCCGTTCGGCCGCGTCGACAGCTGCATCAATCTGACTGTGGGAGGCTTCGGCAAGATCAATGATTGTCGCGCCGGTCTTCGGATTGAGGATATGTTCCTCGGCCTCGGTTCCGGCGACGAATGTCGACCCGATCAGCAGTTGCGTATCCATGTGTCGTTCTCCCATAGTCTTTGCATTATTTGCCGGAACCAGCGATCTGGTCGCCGTCGCGTGTGAGGTAATAGGCGGCAAGGATCGGCAGGAATGTCAGCAGCACCACGACCATCGCGACCACGTTGGTGACGGGCCGCTGGCGCGGCCGGATGAGTTCCTGCAGCATCCAGATCGGCAGGGTGGATTGCTGGCCGCCGGTGAATGTGGTGACGATGACTTCGTCGAAGGACAGGGCAAAGGCGAGCATGCCGCCTGCCAGCAGCGCCGTGCTGATGTTCGGCAGGATGACATACCGAAATGTCTGGAAGCCGTTGGCACCGAGATCCATCGACGCTTCGACCAGTGAGCCCGAAACACGGCGGAAGCGGGCGACCGCATTGTTATAGACAACCACGACGCAGAACGTGGCGTGACCAAGCACGATCGTCCAGATCGAGAAGGGAATGTCCGCCATGCTGAAGGCTGACCGCAGGGCAATGCCGGTGATGATGCCGGGCAGCGCAATCGGCAGGATGACCAGCAGTGAAATCGTCTCGCGCCCGAAAAACCGGGTCTGGCTGACAGCGGCGGCGCAGAGCGTGCCAAGCAGCAATGCGATGGCCGTGGCGATCGAGGCGACGCGGACCGAGAGGCTCAGCGCCTGCCACACATCCGGCCGGTTCCAGGTCACCGCGAACCATTGCAGTGTCAGGCCGGGCGGGGGGAATTGGTAGCTCTTTTCTTCCGTGGTGAAGGCATAGAGGAAAATCAGCAGGATCGGCAGATGCAGGAAGAGCAGCCCGCCGGCGGCGGCAATCTTCAGAGCCAGCGGAGCAGAGGCGGAACGGTCAGAGCGCATCGAAAGCCCCCATTCTGCGGGCGGCCCAGAGATAGAGCCCCATGATGACGATCGGCACGACGGTAAAGGCGGCAGCAAGCGGGATGTTGCCTGCCGTGCCCTGCTGCGCATAGACGGCCTGGCCGATGAACAGACGCGATGAGCCGATGATCTGCGGAATGATGTAGTCACCCAGCGTCAGCGAGAATGTGAAGATCGATCCGGCAACGATGCCGGGCAGAGCCAGTGGAAACAGTACGTGGCGGAATGTCTGCTGCGGGGTGCTGCCAAGATCGGAGGAGGCCTCGATCAGATTGACCGGTACGCGTTCCAGCGATGCCTGGATCGGCAGGATCATGAAGGGCATCCAGACATAGACAAACACGATGAAGGTGCCGGTATAGCTGACCGAGAGGGAATTGCCGCCGATCACGGGAAGTGACAGCCACGCATCCAGCAGCCAGAGCAGGTTCAGCTTGGTCAGGAGCCAGGTCAGAATACCTTCCTTGGCAAGGATCAGTTTCCACGCGTAAATCTTGACGAGATAGCTCGACCACAGCGGCAGCATTACCCCGAGATAGAACAGCGCCTTCCATTTTCCCCTGGCATAGCGCGCCGCATAGTAGGCGATCGGAAAGGCGATCAGTGCGGAAAACAGGGTCACGATCGCCGCCATGCACACGGTGCGGATGATGATGTCGAGATTGGTCTCGTTCAGCAGCTGCCCGTAGGTGGCAAGCGTGAACTCGTAATTCACCAGGCCCGAATAATCATCGATGGAAAAGAAGCTCTGCAACAGGAGTACGAGCAACGAACCCAAATAGATGATGCCGAGCCACAGCAGCGGCGGAGCCAGCATCACTGCCAGGAAAACATGCGGATGTTTCCAGAAGAAATCCGATATGCGGCCGGCAAGACCGGACCTTTGCGTTGATATGGCCTGTTCGCCGGTGATGGCGCTCATCACACCGCCTCCATGAGATGAAGATCGGCTGGGGCAAAACTCAATGTGACCTTGCTGCCTTCTTCCGGAACAGGACTTGCCGCCGGGCTGGTCACATGAAGTTTGGTCCCACTGACATCGACGGTGATACGGTTCGATGCACCAAGGAAGCTGCGCGACAGGACAATGCCGGACAGCGAAAGCTGGCCGTCCTTTTTGCCGGTAAGCTCTATGGCTTCGGGACGCAGGCTGGCGAGTTGCCGGCCTGCGCCGAGCTGGGTGACAAATTCCGGTTGCAGAATGTTGGACGAGCCGACGAAATCGGCGACAAACCGCGTCTTCGGCCGCTTGTAGACATCTTCCGGCGTACCAAGTTGCTGGATCCTGCCTTCGTTGAACACGGCGATGCGGTCGGCCATGGACAGGGCTTCGCCTTGGTCATGGGTGACAAAGACAAAGGTGATACCGAGCGATTTCTGCAGGGTCTTCAATTCCTCCTGCATCTGTTCACGCAGCTTGAGATCAAGCGCACCCAATGGCTCGTCTAGCAGAAGGACTTTAGGCTTGTTCACGAGGGCACGCGCAAGCGCAACGCGCTGGCGCTGGCCGCCGGAAAGCTGACCGGGCCGCCGCGTGCCGTACCCAGGCAGCTTGACCATGGCAAGCGCATCTTCCGCCGCCTTGCGCCGTTCTTCTCGCGCCACGCCCTTGACCATCAGGCCATAGGCGACATTGTCGAGGATACTCAGATGCGGAAACAATGCATAATCCTGAAACACCGTATTGACGTTGCGCCGGTACGGCGGCACGCCCTCCGCCGTCTCGCCGAAAATCTCGATATGGCCGCCGGTTGGCTGTTCGAACCCCGCCATCAGGCGCAGGCAGGTGGTCTTGCCCGAGCCGGAGGGGCCAAGCATGGCAAAGAATTCCCCTTCGGCAACGGCAAGATCAACCGCATCGACGGCGCGAACCGCTCCGAAATGGCGCGATACGTTTTCAAACAGGACAGCAGCTGTCATGTCTCACTCCATGTTTCAGGCATGCTTGCCGGGCGAACCACACACCGCAGCGTGATACCGGGGATCAGCGGCCGCCAATGACACCGATATAATCGGACACCCAGCGGTGATACGGCACGCATTCGCTCTGGCTTTCGCACTTGGCAACCGGCGTCCTCCAGAATTTGATCTTGTCAAAATCATTGTAGCCGTTGGTCGCGCAGCCTTCGTCCGTGAGGAGTTCATTGCCTTTGCAGGCTGCACCGACGGATGGGTTGGCGCCGAACCACGCGGAAACATCGCCTTGCACCTTTGTGGAAAGGCTGTGTTCCATCCACATATAGGCGCAGTTCGGATGGGTGCTCTCCGCATGCAGCATGGTCGTATCAGCCCAGCCGGTCGTGCCTTCTTCCGGGAAATTCGAGGCAACGGGTTGCTTTTCCGACTTCAGCAAATTGACCTGAAAAGGCCACGAACCGGAAGCGACAACGCCTTCATTCTTGAAGTCATCGACCTGGATCATTGCATCGTGCCAGTAACGGCCGGCGAGTTTGCGTTGCCCGCGCAACAGCTCGAGCGCTGCCTTGTACTGGTCTTCGTTCAACTCATAGGGGCTTTTGATGCCAAGTTCCGGCTTGTGGAACATCAGGTAGTTGGCGGCGTCGGCTATATGGATCGGACCGTCATAGGCCTGCACGCGGCCCTTGTTGGACTTGCCGTCCGGCAGGGTCATTTCCTCAAAGACAACGTTCCAGCTCTTTGGCGGTTTACCTTTGAAGACCTCGGTATTGTACATCAGGACGTTCGGACCCCAGACATAGGGCACGCCATAATGGACGCCCTTGACCGTGTACCAAGGAGCATCCTGCAGGCGTTTGTCGATTGTCTTCCAGCTCGGGATAAGATCAGTGTTGATGGGCTGGACGCGTTTGCCGGCCACGAGGCGCAGCGAGGCGTCACCGGAAGCGGTTACGAGATCGAAGCCGCCTTCGTTCATCAGCGCCACCATCTCGTCCGACGTGGCAGCCGTCTTGACGCTGACCTTGCAGCCGGTTTCCTTTTCGAAGCCGGTAACCCAGTCATAGGCCTTGTCGGTGTCGCCGCGCTCGATATAGCCGGCCCAGGCAACGATGGAGAGTTCGCCTTCGCCCTTGCCCAATTGCTTCAAGGCCTCCTGAGCCATGACCTGCGTGCAGAAGGCAAGCGAAAGGGTCAGCGCCGTGCAGGATTTCAGAAACTGCTTCATCTTGAGTCTCCCGATTGTGGTGCCGCCTTTGCGGCGTGTGTTCCCGGGAGAAAAAGTGCCTCTCTTTTGCCGCTTTCGCAAATTCATTAATCAGAAGGGCGCTATCGGTTTTTCCGATATCATCGCGTACGACCGCTGCGCAGCGCTTCGGCGATGCCGACAAAGTCACGCGCCGCCTGCGGCAGGCTGGATCCCTTGCGCCAGACCATGCCTACCTGCACCACCGGGAGCGCGCCGGAAACGTCACGGCTTTCGATGCGGTCGCCTTCCAGCGACCAGGGGCGGTAGACCAGATCAGGCAATAGCGCGATGCCTGCGCCAGTCGCCACGAGGCTGCGGACCGCTTCGACGGACCGGGTACGGAAAGCGACATGCGGGCGGGCGCCCAATGCTGTCAGCAGCTTGCCGGTGTTCTCCTCGATTTCGTCGACCGTCAGCATGATCAGCGGTTCCTTGGCGATATCATTGATGGAAATGATATCGGCGCTGACCAGGGGATGGCCAAGCGGCAGCCACAGCCGGTAGGGCGAGGTCTCGATGATTTCCGCCTGCAGGGCCATGCGGTCGCGCAGGTTGGAAATGACCATGACGGCGACATCCAGCTCGCCGCCGATCAGCAGGTGTTCGAGATAAGAGCCATTGTCCTCGATGGCGCTGACTTCCACTCCCGGGCACGCACGGCGATAGCGGGCGAGCAGATCGGACAGGACATAACCGGCGACGAGCGAGGTGACACCCAATTGCAGCTTGCCGGCATCGGTTGGCCTGTCCTCGGAGAAGGAGCGGCGTGCATCGGAAACGTCGGCCAGTATCTTGGTGGCATGGCGCAGGAACTGATGGCCGTTATAGGTGATGTGCAAGCCGCGCGGGTGGCGTTCGAACAGCTCGACGCCCAGATCGGTTTCAAGCTCCTTGATGGCTTCGGTGATGGACGACTGCGAAATCGACAGGTTCTGCGCGGCGCGGGTGATCGAGCCCTGTTCCGCGACCGCGACGAAATATTGCAACTGCCGGAGTGTGAATGCCATGCACGGATTAATACCGGCAAAGCAGAGCATGGCAAGCGGTCTGACGCGGGACGGCCCATCCGTGCCAGACCGCCCGTTTCTGTCAAACGAGCTTTATGATGTGTGGCAGTCGGGCGCCCGTCACCACATTGCCATCGGCCGCAAAAAGATGGGCCTTGGCCGGATCAAGAAAGGCCTCCAGTGTTTCTCCAACGGCCACCTGTCCATCGAGAACAACCGTAATCGTTTGTCCGTTCGCCGCGGTCGCGTAGACCACGGTTTGACCGCCCAGGCTCTCGACGAGCACGACTTTCAACGGACCGAGGGAGGCACCGGTATTGGGGTCGATGGTGATATGTTCAGGACGGATCCCCAGTGTCATCGGGACGTCCGGCCGTCCGCCCGCTGTTGATCCAGTTGCGTCAGCATCGGCCTTGATCTCCGCGGTGGAGATCTGCAGGAAGTTCATTTTCGGCGAGCCGATAAAGCCGGCGACAAACAGGTTGCGCGGATGATTGTACAGATCAAGGGGCGCACCGACCTGTTCGATCCTGCCATCGCGCAAGACAACGATCTTGTCCGCCATGGTCATTGCCTCGACCTGGTCATGGGTGACGTAGATCGTCGTGTTACCCAGTCGCTGCTGGAGTTTGGCGATCTCCACGCGCATCTGAACCCGCAGTTCCGCGTCGAGGTTTGAGAGAGGTTCGTCGAACAGGAAGATTTTCGGTTCGCGCACAATGGCGCGGCCAATGGCAACACGCTGACGCTGCCCGCCGGAGAGCTGCTTCGGCTTGCGGTTCAACAGCGGTTCAATTTGCAGAATCTCCGCGGCCCGCTGAACCCGTTTTGCTATTTCAGCCCGCGGCAGCCGCGCGGTTTCGAGACCAAAAGCAAGGTTCTTATAGACGCTCATATGGGGGTAGAGCGCGTATGACTGGAAAACCATCGCAATTCCCCGCTCTGACGGCGTGACAGCATTCATGCGCTCGCCGTCAATCAGCAGGTCCCCGTCGCTGATGGCTTCAAGACCTGCAATCATCCGCAGCAATGTTGACTTGCCGCAACCGGACGGACCGACGAAGACGGTGAATTCGCCGGGATCGATCGTCAGGTTGACGCCGTGGATGACCTGAAGATTACCGTAGCTCTTTACAACATTCTGAAGCTCAACTGCGGTTGCCATGCGGCACCTCATCAGTCTGACGGAATGCGGCGGGGACCCAGCTTTCATAGTTCGGGTGGTCGTTCGGAATTGGCAACTCCACATCCTGGTGCGTCAGTGATGAATAGTAGAATGCGGTGACCAGTTCGAGTGCCCTGCGTGAATCGGCGCTTGTCACCGGAAGCGCGCTATTATTTTCAAGCGCATCGAAGAACCGTGCCATTTGCGTCTGGAAGCGCGACGGAACATGTTTCCAGTCTTTGAGCAGGGCGTCGATCTTGTCCTTCGTTGCCTGATCCCGTGGCAGGATAACCCAGGGTTTTGCGCCGGGGTTATAGGCCTCGTGGTCGCTTTCGAACGTCACGTGCTCGAAGGTGAGACGGATACGGGTGATTTCATCGGCCGAGCCCAGGGTGGCGGTGAAGCTGGCAAGCGCGCCGTTGGTCAGTTCGATCGAGGCGGTGACGCAGTCTTCCACCTCGATCTTGTTGACCCGGGTGGCGACCCGGCCAAACAGACGTTTGATATCCCCCATCAGATAATTGAACAGATCGTGCTGGTGAATGGCGTGTGTCATCAACACACCGCCGAGTTCCGTTGCCCATTTGCCGCGCCATGGCACCTCGTAGTAGTCCGGTCCGCGCGTCCAGAATGTTTCGACCGAACCGATAAAGGGTTTTCCGGCGATGCCGGCGTCGATAATGGCCTTTGCCTGCTCGATCCCGTCACCAAAACGGTACTGGAACACCGGCATCAGGCGGCCCTTGGACAATTTCTCCTGGGCGATAACCTGATCCACCTCGGACAGCGACCCGACGAGTGGCTTCTCGCAGATGACGTGTTTTCCTGCCTTCAGCGCCTTCATGACCATGGGGAAGTGCAGTTTGGGCGGCGTGCAGATATCGATGATATCCAGATCGTCCATGGTCAGCAGGTCGTCGAAATCAGCGATCCGGCGCTCGACGGCGAATTCATCCGCAAGCGCGTGCATTTTTTCCTCGTCGATGTCGCAGATGGCGAGGAGCCTGAATTTGTCGGCATTGGGGACATAGCCCTCGACAATATGGCTTCTGCCGATACCGCATCCGACGACGGCGACTGTTCTGAGGCGTGTCATTGTTTCCACTCCGTACCGTGCTCGGCCAGTTGCTGAGCGGTCAAGGCAAGTTTCATGGCGTTGAAGCATCGTTCCTGCGGCATGGCCGTTTCGGTCCGGTTGCGCACGTCTTCGAGGAATTGCCGCCCAAAGGGCAGGTCGACGGCCGTACAGTCCAGGTGCTGGATACCATCCGCATTGACCAGGAAAAGGTGGTCTGTTCCAGGACGTCCATTGATGTCGATATATTTGCGAAGCTCGATATATCCGTCCGTGCCGAGGATGGTCAGGCGGCCGTCGCCCCAGGTGGGAAGTCCCTGCGGCGTGAACCAGTCAACGCGGACATAGCCGGATGTGCGTTCTGTCTTCATGTGGACATCGCCGATGTCCTGCAGGCCGGGCCGACCGGCATTGGCCCGGTTGGCAACGGTGGCCGAAATGATTTCCCCGTCGATCGCATTGGAAAAGAACAGAAACTGTTCAAACTGGTGGCTGGCGATATCGCAGAGAATTCCACCGTATTGTGCTCTGTCAAAGAACCAGTCAGGCCGGTGGTTGTTGCGGATGGCGTGGGGCCCGAGACCGACGGTGTTGATAACCTCGCCAATCGCTCCTTGAGCGACAAGGCTGCCCGCCTTGACCGTGGCCGGCACCTCAAAATGCTCGGAATACAGGACGCTGTATATTCGCCCGGTCGCCTTCTGGACCGCGCGAATGTCCGACAGCTGTTCAAAACTTGTCATTCCCGGCTTGTCGGACAGGACATCCTTGCCGTGCTGCATGGCGGCAATCGATATCGCGGCGCGCTCGGCGGGAATTGCGGCTGTCGTTATGATCTGGATGGACGGGTCGTCGAAAATCGCGCGCGGATCGGCAACGCGTATGGCTTCCGGAAATTTGCCGGAAAATGCGGCGGCAAGATCGTCTTCCCGTGCGTGGAAGGAGACGAGCCGCGCGCCTGCTCGTTTCAGGCACTCGACCTGGCCATAGATATGGCTGTGATTGATGCCAATGGCTGCAAAATTCAGATGGGACATGGCTTATCGTTTCATTCCTGTG
Organism: Phyllobacterium sp. MT110; assembly: GCF_058792715.1. NCBI lineage: Bacteria > Pseudomonadati > Pseudomonadota > Alphaproteobacteria > Hyphomicrobiales > Phyllobacteriaceae > Phyllobacterium > Phyllobacterium sp. MT110. The sequence continues at coordinate 152,938 of NZ_JBXAFE010000006.1, read as the reverse complement.
GTTGCTATGCCTTCGATCAGAAGGCGCTGGAAGAAGAGGAAAAAGGCGAAGATCGGCACAAGGGACAGAACCGACATGGCAAAGAGGCTGCCGTAGTCGGAAACGCCGGTTGAGTCCGTGAAGGTGCGAAGTCCCAGCATCACGGTGTATTGCCGCATATCGCTGAGATAGATCAGGGGGCCGACGAAATCGTCCCAGGTCCAGATGAAGGTGAAGATTGCCGCGGTCGCCAGCACCGGCGTTGAAAGCGGCAGGATAATCTTCCAGTAAATCCGCCAGGGCGAACAGCCATCCATCATGGCCGCCTCGTCCAACTCCTTCGGCAGCCCGCGGAAGAACTGCACCATCAGGAAGATGAAGAATGCGTCGGCCGCGAGAAACTTCGGGACAACCAGCGGCAGGATGGTATTCACCCAGTCGAGGTGCCGGAACAGCACATATTGCGGAATGAGCGTGACCTGATAGGGCAGCATCATGGTCATCAGCATGAGGGCGAACCAGAAGCTGCGCCCCCGGAATTCCAACCGGGCAAAGGCATAAGCCGCCATGGAGCAACTGAGCACATTGCCCGCCACCGACAAGAGCGCAATGACGAGCGAGTTCTTGAAGAAGGTTTCGAAACCGACCTTCAGTCCGTTCCATCCGCGGACATAGGCATCAAAATGACAGGATGACGGCCAGATGCCGACCGATGTGAAGATCTCCTCTTCCGGACGGCACGAGGCAGACAGCATCCACAACAGCGGATAGAGCATCACCACGCAGGCGATGATCAGGACGATATGCGTTGCGCCCAATGCCAGATATTTTCGCGCGTTCTCTGACGCTTCTGCCGATACAGACGGTTGTTTTGCGGTGTCAGTCATAGTGCACCCAATACTTCGCTGTGAGGAAGGCAAAGGCGGTGAAGATCGCCACGAGCGCAAGAAGAACCCAGGCAAGCGCCGAGGCATAGCCCATGCGGAAGAAACCGAATGCCTCCTGATAGAGGTAAAGCGTATAGAACAGGGTCGAGTTGATCGGATTGCCGGTGCCGCCGGAGATAATGAAGGCCGGAGTGAAGTTCTTGAATGCTTCTATGGTCTGAATGATCGCGTTGAAGAAAACCACCGGGGACAGCAGGGGCAGGGTGATCTTGATGAACTGCCGCCAGCGTCCGGCACCATCAAGGCTGGCAGCCTCATACACATCCGCTGGAATTTGCCGCAGGCCGGCGAGAAAAATGATCATCGGTGAGCCAAACTGCCAAACCGACAGGATGATGAGCGTCCAGAGCGAATAGGAGGGATTGGATATCCAGCTTGGCCCGGCGATTCCGAACAGCGCCAGAAACTTGTTGACCAGCCCGTTCCCCGCAAAAATCTGCCGCCACAGTATGGCGATTGCCACGCTGGCTCCCAAAAGCGACGGCAGGTAGAACAGGGCGCGGTAGATCGGCAAGCCTTTCATGCCGCGGTTGAGCAGCAGGGCGACGGTCAAAGCCGCGATCAGTTTCAAGGGCACGGACAGGACAACGAAGAACAGCGTCACACGCATGGACGTCATGAATTTCGGATCGGTCGTGAACATGCGGATGTAATTGCTGGCGCCGACCCATTTGGGATCGGTCAACAGGTCGAAGTTTGTGAATGACAGATAGAAGGACCAGATCATTGGCCCGACCGACAGGCCGAAGAAACCGATGAACCAGGGAGCCAGGAACAGATAACCGTAGCGTTCCCTGGAGCCAAAACCGCGTGAAAGTTCTCCTGTCGCTGCCCGCCGGTTTGTGCGGGCAGCTGGATTAGAGGCGGTGATATCCATGATCAGCCCCTGCTCAGCAGATCATTGGCAAGTGCGACAAATTCGGGTCCTGCATTTTCGGGTGTCTTGGTCCCGAACGCGACTTCCTGGCTGAGGGTTCTGAGGACCGAGAGTTCGATCTCCCCCGCAGCTTTGGGTGGTGACGGAGGAATTGGTCCAAGCAGGTCGCCGAGATTGGTCACGAAGTCGAGTGCCATCCGGCTATTTTCGTTGAGGGTTGCCGCAATGGCTTCGCGTGCGGCAGCCGAACAGGGGATGCCGCGCTCTGTACCGAGCAGCTTGGCGGCATCGGGGTCGCTGACGAAAAAGCTGATGAACTTGGCCGCTGCCGCCTTTTGCTTGGATGACCCGGCGACGGAGAACAGCATGGCGGGCTTGCGGTAGTGGCCGCCGCCCGTGGTTGCCGCGACGCGCGGATAACCGCACAGAGCGAGCTTGTCTTTGACGAGCGCCTGCAGGGCGACAAGCTGGTTGGAATTTGCAGGGAACATCGCAGCCTTGCCGGTCACAAGCATCGAGGTCTCGAGCGAGCCCGTGTCGAGCGCCTGGTCTTCCGCGGTCACGCAGATTCCGGCCGCGCGCAGGTCGGTCCACAGTTTGAACCACTGAACGATATCGTCGGCATCGAATGCAAGTTTACCGTCTGCCGTGTAGAGCGCCTTGCCACGCTGCCGCAGCCAATTCTCGAGAACTGGTTCCAGTCCGGATGTATCCGCAATCGCCCTGATACCGCCGCGTATATTGGCTTTCTTGAACGCCGCGCCAATGTCGCGAAGACTGTCATAGGTGAGGGCGTTTGTCGGGACTGCAATGCCTGCTTCCTTGAAAGCATCCGTATTGATCATTGTGGCGCATGAATTGGCACCCAGACTGATGCCATACAGTTTTCCGCCGACCGAGCCGCCCGCAAGCTGATCCTTGTCGAATTGACCGAGATTGAGTTCGTTGCCGATGAACTCGTCAAGCGGTGCAATCGCTTGACGCGCGGCGTACTCGACGATGTAGCGGTAATCCATCTGCAGCACATCCGGCGCGTTGCCGCCGGCGGTTTGCGTGGCCAGTTTTGGCCAGTAGTCGTTCCATGACAGGAACTCGCTTTGAATGCTGCCCCCCTCTCTCTTTCCGTAAAGGTCGGCGGCTGCGTTGGTGACTTGGGCTCGCGTCTGACTTCCCCAGAATATGAGACGCAGATTGCTGCCTTCTGCAAAGGCCATCCGGCTTCCCATGGCTCCCATTGCCAGCAATGCGCTTGTCGCCTTGAGAAAATGACGCCTGTCGATTTGTCCGTTCATAGTGCCTCCCACTGAAACGAGCCGGCATCGGTCTCCTCACCGGATGACGGCATGCAACTGTAACAGTTCACCAGACTATGGAAAAATACGAAATGAGCATCGTATTATAGATAAAATCTATATCGTGAAGTAGAGTCATCGCCGTGTTGAGGCCGAAAGCAAACGAACCGGCAGCCATCTGCCAGTCTTTGTAGGGGAGCAAATGTCATGGACAAGGTACTCCAGCAGTTTCTTGCTATTGCGGAAGCCGGCACCATCAGCGGGGCGGCAACCACATTGTTCGTGACCCAGCCCACGCTGACGTTCAACATGAAAAAGCTGGAAGATAGCCTTGGCGTGCCGCTGTTCGTGCGCACATCACGCGGCATTACCCTCACCAGCTATGGCGAGACGTTGTACGAGAACACCCGCGTCATGCGCCGCCTCTACGACAATACGATCGCATCCATCGAGGAGCAGCGCGCACGCCGCGAGCAAGGTCTGAATATCGGCACCGGCTATTCCTGGTGGTCACTTTTTCTCAAGGATCTCATCCTCGATTATCGCCAGAAAAATCCAAATGCGCCGATTTACGTGAGCATCGGCAATCAATTGCGCTGCATGGATCAACTGCTCTCCGGCGATACCTCACTCTTCATCGGCCATGAGGTGAAGGGCATGGCGCGGGATACGGGGACGACCTTCCTCCCGCTGACACAGGTGCACAATGGCTATTTTGTCCGGGCGGGTCATCCTTTGCTCGGCAAACCGCGAAAACTGGCCGAATTGGAGGAATATCCGGCGGTGGTGAGCAACTCTCCGGAAACAAGGCACCTGAGGCTTTTTGGCTACAATGTCAGGGAACGGGCGGACATCGCTTCGAATGCCTACAAGTTTGCGTTCGCCTCCAACTCACTGGCGGCTTGCCTTGATTACATCAAGGAGACCGATGCCGTCTTCTGTCACTCGGCAGTGATGTCGCACACGTTCAGGCAACGGGACGTCTATCCCGTCATTATCGAAGACGAGAATGTGCTTGAGCGGTTCAATGTGGGAATTTATGTCCTTCACGAGCGGATGGAGGACATGTTTGTCAGCCGGTTGATCGACGATATTAAAGTTGCAGCCGCTCGGGTGGTGCCTGCGGGTTGACGGTACAGCGCCTTCGTCCATCAAAGCGGTGAGCGCAGCCTTGATCGGTGCTGCGCTCCACCACCATGGATTACCGTTCGATCTTGCGGTTCCAGCGGTTGTTCCATTCGGGCCGGTTCTTGTTGATTGCGTCCCAATCCACAACCCTAGCATTGCTCATATAGGTCTGAAAGGCAGTCAGCTTTTCTTCGCCTCCAGCCGTTCCTGCGTGGGTTTTGACGTTTGAAGGGACGATGTTACCCTTGTCCAGCGCCTTGGCTTGCGCCTCGGCAGAAAGAAGATATTGGGCCAGTTTCTGGCTGAGTTCCGGCTCGCTGTTGTTTGCGATCACACATTCGGAGACCGTCAGCACAACAGATCCCTCCTTTGGCTGGGCATACTCAACCGGAATGCCCTTCTCCTTCAGATTGTTGACGGCAGTCGGCGTGAGCGGAAAGATCGCTGCATCGCCGGTCTGGACCATTTCCGAAATTTTTGCCGAACTGGAGATATACTCCAGGACATTCTTGCCAACCGTATCCGCGAATTTCTCGAATCCCGGTTCGACATTGTTCTCATCGCCGCCCTGGATGCGGTTGAACATCAGAAACGCATGGAGACCAAACGTCGAGACGGAAGCCGACTGGAAGACCACCTTGCCCTTGAATTTTGGATCGGCAAGATCCATCCATGATGTGGGTGCACTCCAGCCATTCTGGTCAAACATCTGCTTGTTGTAGGCAAGGCCCGTCATGCCCATGTCGATGCCGACAGCCATGTCATCTTTCAGCCGTGCACCGGGCGTGATGTCGTCAAGAACCGGTGAAGGCCGCAGTTTCTGGCAAAGTCCGGTACCGATTGCCCGAACCATGACGCCGTCGTCCAGGAACATGACATGCATCTGCGGGTTATCTTTCGCCGCCGTCGCCTTGGCGAGAATATCGGCGGATGTTCCGGGCACGACGACGATCTTGACGTCATTGGCCTTTTCGAATTCAGGAAAAACGTCCTGTGTGAATGTGCGTTCGTAATTTCCGCCATTCATTCCAACGTAGAGCGTTTTCGTTTCAGCCTGAGCGTGCGAGGCGGTTAGTCCTGCGACCGTCAGAGCGATCGTGGATACCAGGCAATTATTCAACTGTTTCATTGTGAGTTCCCTTTTTCTCGTTGTGTTGTGGAGACATGTTTCTGAAGCGTTCGATCGAGAAAGCCTCGATCGGCGTTGCTGTTTCGCCTGATGTGACGAGGTCACACAGGACGGCACCAACTGCCGGTGCCACCTGAAAACCGGCGCCGCAAAAACCGAACGCATGGAAAAGGCCCGGTGTCGTGCCGCTTGGGCCAATGACAGGATTGTTGTCGGGAAGTTGGCCTTCCGTACCCGACCAGAAACGGATCACGTGCGCGCCGGCAAGATGCGGGAAAAGTGTGGTGGCTCGTTTCATGACGGATTGCGCGGCCGTGGTGGATGGACGGGAAAAATCAGGATCGGCAAGGGCATAACCACGCCCGCCACCCATGATGTAGTTCCCGCGCGTCACCTGCCGGCAGTAGAAACCGCCGCCTTCCTCGCCGAGGCTGACGGGCAATCGCGGTGCCAGAGGCTCGGTCACGACCATCGAGGGATAGATGCGGGAGAGCGGCACGTGCTCGGCGAAGTCGGCGGCAATTTTGTTGGCCCATGCCCCGGCACTGTTGATGAGGAAGCGACAGGTTATTTCACAGTCCGCGCCCGCCTGAAGGGCAAACCCGTCATTTGCGCGCCCCGCCGCATGGACAGCGGTCTGTTCAAGGACAATCGCCCCGGCATCCCGTGCTGCCTTGGCGAAGGCCGGCGATACCAGCCGGGGATTGGCCTGTCCGTCGTCCGGACACAGCGAAGCGCCGGCAATGTTTCCGGACAGCCATGGAAACCGGGCTTTTGCCATCGCGCCGGTGTACAGCTCGAGATCAAGACCAAAGGATTTTACGGTTTCGGCATAGTGTTCGAGCTTTGCGAAGTCCTCCGGCGTGCGTGCGAGTTTCAGATGCCCGCTACGCTGGTATTCTCCATCGATCCCGATCAACTCCTTCAATCTCGGCCAGATCTGGTGGGCGCGTTGTGAGAGCGGGATCTGAGCTACGGAGCGGCCTTGACGCCGCACGCCACCATAGTTGACGCCGCTTGCCTGCGCCCCGCAAAAGCCTTTGTCGATGAGAATGACCGAGAGGCCAGCCAAGCGCAGTGCAAGTGCGGCAGAGCTGCCGACAAGGCCGCCACCAACGATAGCAATATCTGCAGAGAAACGCCGGGTCATGCGCCGCCCTCATGCAAAGACAGCGGTAGTGGCTTGACCGGCGCCTGCGCCCGCAAGCGTCCGATTTCCGTTAGTGTGAGCTTTTGCGTGGATGAAAGAACTTCCGCCAAAGCCGCGCTGCACATGCGGCCCTGACAGCGCCCCATACCCGCGCGGCTCAGCGCTTTCAGCCGGTTGAGCTCACGAAGGTCGTTTCCATGCACCGTGTCAACAACGGAGGAAACGGTGATTTCCTCACAGCGGCAGAGTTTTGTCTCGCCCGGAACCTGTTCAAACCAGTTTTCCGGGAATGGGAATGCCTTTTCAAGAACATCCCTCAGTTTGGCTTTCCGTCGGCGTGCTTTCGCAAGCACAGACATTCGCCCGCGATCAGCCACCGCTCCGGAATCCTGGATCAGGGCGAGGGCGGCAAGTTCGCCTGAAATCTCCGCAGCATCGGCACCGGCAATGCCGCTGCCATCACCGGCGAGGTAAACGCCCTTGCGGTTCGTGCGGCCAGTCTCATCCGTTACCGGCAACCACGTACGATCCCGGCCATCAAAGCGGAATGAACAGCCCGCAAGGTCTGCCAATTGTGTTTCGGGACGAAGCGCGAAACCGTATGCAACTGCGTCACACGCTATGGAATATGTCTTTGCGCCGGATTTAAAACTCAGCCCCTCGACATGTTGAGAGCCGTCCACACCCGTTGGGCGAACGTTGTAGCGAATCTTTACGCCGCGGCGAACGAGCCTTGCCGCATAGGACATGCCGATGAGCACGAGACGCGGATCGAACCGGAATGCGGAGAGAAGATTGAGCTTGGCGGTGAACGGAGCTGTGTCGAGTACAGCGGCCACGCTGGCGCCGGCCTTCAGATATTGCCAGGCGACAAGGTAGAGAAGCGGGCCTGATCCGAGGAAAACGACCTTTTTGCCGATGGTGCAGCCCTGTGCTTTCAGTGCGGTCTGGGCTGCGCCCAACGTATAGACGCCCGGCAAAGTCCAGCCGGGAAAAGGCAGCACACGGTCGGTGGCGCCGGTCGACAGGATCAGATTTTGAAAGCCGATCTGCTGATGATCTCCATTGACCATGAGGTGGAGCTGATTGTCCGCAATATTCCAGACCAGTGTCTGCGGCCGGTAATCGATGGACGGGAGCAGGGCATCGAATTCACGGTGCAGTCTGGTGGCCTTGGCTGCTTCCGAGCCATAAAGATCTGTGGTGCTGCGGCCGTCATCGAGGTAGGGACGGCGATAGATCTGACCACCGGCACGGAAACCTTCGTCGATCACGATCGGGCGCAACCCCGCAGCGACAAGCGTTTTTGCGGCGCAGATGCCTGCAGGCCCGGCTCCAACAACCACCGGGGGTGACGTATCATTCATTGCCGGATTCTCTTGTTATGAATGCCATCTGCGCCTCGAGAGGCGTGGTGCACGCCCGCACCCGTGCTCCGCAGGCAAGGGTCACGAAGCAATCCTGACACGCTCCGATAAGACAGAACCCTGCACGCGGCTCACTGGTGAACTCGCTCTGGCGCAGGCGGTCTGTTACGGACATGATGGCCACGAGTACCGTGTCGCCGCGCCGTCCGGAATATACAATGCCATCGATCGTGAATGGGATGGGCGCTTCATCGCGTCTGAAGTGACGCTGAAACTGCGACCGGGAATGATGTGCGGCCATCAACCTTTTCCAACCAGCAGTTGATCAAGCCCGAACAATCTGTCGAGTATGATCATGGTGATGCCCGTCAAAGCGATCATCAGGGTTGAGACGGCAGCCATCATTGGATCGATCGACTCGCTCGCATACATGTACATGCGCACCGGCAGGGTGATGGTTGATGGTGCAGTCACGAAAATCGACATGGTCAATTCGTCAAAGCTATTGATGAAGGCAAGCAACCATCCGCCGCTGATGCCGGGCAGAAGCATCGGAAAGGTAATCCGCCGGAACACGATCCATTCACCCGCGCCAAGTGTACGCGCCGCCATTTCAGCGCTGAGGTCCATGCCGTTCAGGGCGGCCAATATCAGGCGGAGGGCATAGGGCATGATCACCATCACATGGGCAGCCACGAGCCAGCCGAAAGAACCGGTCGCGCCGATGAACGAGAAGAGCCGCAGGAAGGCCACGCCGATCACCAGATGCGGAATGATGAGCGGCGACAGAAACAGGGCATTGAGCGCGTCCCTGCCTCTGAATGAATACCGGGTGATGGCGAGCGCTGACGGTACGGCGAGTGTCGTGGAGATGGTTGCCGAGAATAAAGCCAGACGCGCGCTATTCCAAAATGAAGCGACGAAGTCGGGATGATGGAAGACCGCCGAAAACCACCGCAGGGACACGCCATCCCATGGCAGGGAAAGCGTGTTCTGGGGCGTGAAGGCGACGAGGCAGACCACAATCAGGGGTGCCAGCACGAAGAGGACAATCAGGCTGTGAAACGCGAGGGCAAAGAGACCATTCTTCTGCATGGCGTTATCCGAGCCTCCGCTTTGCCTGACGCTCCACCATGCGGTTGTAGGCCAGCATGATCGCAAGATTTGCCAACAGCACGATGATCGCAATCGCCGCTCCGAGCGGCCAGTTCAGCTCGATCAGATATTCATCGTAGACCACCGTTGCCGCCATTTTGAGCCGCCGACCGCCAAGGAGGCCAGGGATGGCGAAGGCACTGGCCGAAAGTCCGAAAACGATCAGACTGCCGGAGAGAATACCGAGTGTTGCCTGAGGAAAAACAATCCGGCGCAAGGCGGTAAACCGCGAAGCGCCCAGCGATAGTGCGGCGGCTTCAACCGTCGGATCAAGCTTCTGTAAAGCCGTCCACACGGGAATGACCATGAAGGGTAGCATGATGTGAACGAGCGCAATGACGATGGCCGTTTCCGTATAAAGCAGCTGTACCGGCTCGAGGCCGAGCATGGCCAGCGCGTGATTGACGAGGCCATCGCGGCCAAGCAGCATACTCCAGCCAAAGGTCCTGACAACGACGGACACCAAAAGCGGCCCGATGATGACAAGCAGGAAGATCGAACGCCACGGCTTGCCCATGCGCGTGAGAATATAGGCCTCCGGTGTTCCCAAGAGGACCGTGATCACCGTGGTGAGCAAGGCAAGACGCAACGTCCGCCAGAATATGGCGAGGTAATAGGGATCCTGGAGAACGGTCAGATAGTTTGCCGTTGTGTACCGGTTCTGCACGCCGCTGCTGTAGTCATAGACATTGAATGACAGAACGGCCGTCAATGCGAGGGGTAAGAGAATAAGCCCGATGAACAGCAATGTGGCCGGTGCCGCGAGAATGAATGGTGCCGGCAGGCGCGGCGAGGGTCTAATCGCTGCGCCTGTCATGATTGCAGAATCCCTTCCTGCTCAGCGGCCAGTATCCGGCATTCTTCCATGTTCCATGCGAGCCCCGTGACCTCTCCTTCAGATGGCGGCGGAGCGCCCAGATTGGCCACCGAGACGGATATTTCGCCCGCTGGCGTTGCAACACTGAGAAGCCACTGGTTTCCGAGAAAATAACGGCTCGATATTGATCCGCACAGCATACCGCCGGCGGGATCCGTCAAGCGGATCTTTTCCGGCCTGACCGACAGGCAAAGTTCGCCGCCCGGATAGTTTCCCGTTGCCGGTATTTTCAGATCCGTGTTGTCAACGAGCAGCGATACACCAGCAGTTTCTTTCACCGCGCGGGCGGCCAGAAAATTCGACTTTCCGACGAACGAGGAAATAAAATTGTTCTTCGGGTGTTCGTACAGGCTGTAGGGATGATCGACCTGTGTGATCCTGCCACCTTCCATCACCACGACGCGATCGCTGATCGACAGGGCTTCCGCCTGATCGTGGGTCACCATGATCGTGGTAATGCCGACGACGCGTTGAATGCGGCGCAATTCGAATTGCATTTCTTCGCGCAGTTTGGCGTCGAGATTTGAGAGAGGTTCATCGAGAAGCAGTACGGGCGGCTTGATCACGAGCGCCCTGGCAATTGCCACCCGCTGGCGCTGGCCACCGGACATTTCGCGCGGATAACGATCGGCGAGGGCGGTCAGTTGAACCAGCGAAAGGATTTCCGCAACCTGTCTGTCACGCTCGGCCTTTGCAATTTTCCGCATTTCCAGCCCGAAGGCGACATTCTGCGCGACGGTCATGTGCGGAAAGAGCGCATAGCTCTGGAAAACAACGCCAAGTCCGCGTCTGGCCGGTTTCTCCCGCGTGATATCCCGGCCGTCGAGGGCAATTCTGCCGTTTGTCGGCGCCACCAGTCCGGCGATCATCTGAAGGGTTGTTGTCTTGCCGCAACCGGACGGCCCCAGCAGCGAAATGAACTCGCCTTGTTCGATTTCAAGATCAAAATCACGAACGGCAGCAAACTCTCCGTAAAGTTTGGAAACCCGTTCGAGGTGTAAGAATCCCATACCGTAATCCCCTGAATTCAGATCCGCCATCGTGGTTGCTTTGTGGCAGTTTCACTATTAGTGACCCAAATCCGGAGGGTTCATCAAATGGAATCTTGTATTTTGGAATAAAATTAATAAAAATTCTGAAATACGAAATTGTTGTACTAGTTTGCAGAAAAATGGTTGTGGAAATGAAACAGCAGGTCGAAACAAGCACGAGCCTGAACAAGGCCGTAAACCTCATGAAGGCGCTTTCGCACGGGCCAGCAGAAGGCATGCGGCTGAAAGAGCTGGCCCTGACTGTCGGGTTGAATCAACCATCGGCCCACCGCTTGCTGAAATCACTGGTTGCCGAGAGCCTGGTCGAGCAATTGCCAGGCAGCAAACTATACCGCCTGTCCCTCGAGTTCTTTTCAATGGCTGCTCAGGCACGCCGCCGCGACGGTATTCTGGAGATCGCAAGGCCATCGCTCCTTCGGCTCTCGGCAACCCTGAATGACACGGTGTTTCTTCTCGTTCGCAGCAACTTTGACGCTGTCTGCCTGGATCGCGTGGAAGGGCCATTTCCAATACGGTCTTTCACAGGTGATATCGGCGGGAGGGTGCCCCTTGGAATCGGCCAGGGAAGTATTGCTATCCTGGCTTTTCTGCCGGAACCGGAGCGTGACGCAATCATTCAGTTCAATATGCCACGCATTCTGGATCGCTCGCAGATTGATGAAGTTGATCTGCGTATCAAGATAGAGGAAGTGCGGCGTCTGGGGGCTGCGCACATCAATTTTGACATGATAGCAGGCATGGCGGGGCTCGGCGTGCCTATCATTGATAACAGGGGCTGCGCAGTCGCCGCTCTCAGTATCGGCACGCTGTCCGATCGTTTGACTGATGCGCGCCGCGCTACGATGACAGAGCTTTTGAAGTCAGAAGCCGCTGCGATCAGTGCGAAACTCAATCCTTTTGATCCGGCATTGCGTTATCCAAGCCAGGCGCTCTCGCGTTAGGCGCGCGCGTACAGTTTCGCTGAAAGCGGACCGTTGGCCGTGAAAGCGATGAAGAGAGATGAGATGGGCTTTGGAGCAACCCACTGCATTATTTCGGCGATGTGCTTGGCTCGCGCCGGAGCGGGAGACTTATCGGTCGCTTTTGCGATTTGAACTTGATCTATTGTTTCAGCGACAAGAACAGAACCCGGTCGTAATAAGCTATCATGCTCAATACCGCTTGACACCGCTTGAAAAGCCCGCTGCAAATGCTCAGCGCTCCACTATCAAATTCGTTACAGCAGGTTAAGACAATTTGACCGAACTATCGGCGCAATAGGTAACAACTGACTGGTAGGGTGAAACAAGAATATTCAAAGACTACAACATGACGCGAAATTTCAGGGGAATGCGCGGTGTTGGCTGGGGGGTCGGGTAACGGTTCGTTGCTTTAGGCTGACAATTTTCTCTAACTGCTGAATGATGAACCATGTCTTTAAACCGACTATCACATATCGATGGCCTGCGGGCTATCGCTGCACTCTCCGTTTTGGTTCAACATATGTTCGGCGACATGCTGCGCAGCAGTGCTGCTGGACCAGGAGCTTTGTTCAGCTTCGCTGGCCAGTCGATTGATAATATCGACCTTGGACGGTTCGGCGTCGTTCTATTCTTTCTGATCAGTGGTTTCGTTGTCCCGTTCAGCATTCGCGGTGATCGGCCTCTCAAGAGATTTGCGATATCGCGCCTGTTCCGGCTGTATCCGGCGCTATGGGTTGCGATTGCCGCGCTGACAGCGTTGTACTGGAGTGACGGGAACACGCCGAGCCTTGCGACGATCACAGCGAACTTGACGATGGCACCGGCCCTGTTCGGGAAAGCCTGGCTTTCCAGTATTTACTGGACATTGTTCATCGAGCTTGTGTTCTATTTCCTGGCTGCTGCATTGTTTGCAACCGGATTCCTCTTTGATTTTCGTGCGATCTTTGCGTTTGGACTTCTCCTCGTGGCGTCGACAGTTCTGCCGATTTTGGCCCGGCTTTCTTTCTCTGCAAATATTCCCGTCCAATATATCGGGTTGCATCTGTCATTCTTGTTCTGTGGATTGCTGCTGCGTCTCGCCATCATGGAAAAGGTTAGATATGCCGGGCTTGCAGCGATCGGCCTGCTTTGTGTGCAGTTTGCTTCAATAGCGGCAATATCAGATTTTTCACTTGGGCGTGACGATGGTTTTGTCATCACTGGATTGCAACCGGTGCTGGGAGCCTATGGGCTCGCGGCGGTTGTTTTCATTGCTGCGGTCCGGAGCGCGCGACCAAACTTTGCGTTCCTCTCGTTTATTGGTCAGATCAGTTATTCGATATACCTGTTCCATTGGATCGTCTGCACGCTTGTCTACCGGGTTTTTCCATTGACTGGGCAATGGAGCGATCTGCTTGTTATGAGTTTGTGTGTACTTCTTACGATTTTGGTCTCATGGGCCGTATTTGTGGTCGTGGAGAAGCGGATGATCAATTTTGCAAAATGGTTGACCGCCGGCAGCAAGCCACTGCGCCCCGAGATGGTGATTTGACGTGGGGATTGCAGTCAAATTCCAACGGATATCCGGTTCACCCGACTAAATCGTCCGGTCGCTTGGGCGGGCGGGTCAGGCGAATCCGACCGGACCACTGCCGCGAACAAGGGCGAGGGCGACCACTCTTGGCGCAATGCAGTATGTGAGACTCACCCTGCGTCCCGTGCTGGTCATCGCGTGGCCTGCGTTCAAATCCACCGCGATATCGTCATAGTCCAGCATGTCATGGTCGAGCGGATACACAGCCTTGTAGACGGCCTCCTTGGCTGCGAACAGGACACGGCCGGCAAGGCTCGGCTCCACCGCGTCTGTCACATCGTCCCGGGTTGCAACGAGCGCAAAAATATCATCGGGGAGCGCTGTGGCAGGTTCGACATCGATGCCGATTGAGCCGATCTTGGCTGAAAGAGCTGCAATCGCGGCTACGGCCATTTCCTCGTCATGGGCGAGAGAACCGGTCATGCCCATGGGCCATACCGGCGCACCGGATGACGCGCGCAGGATCGCAACGTCGTTCAAGCCATGTTCCGCCAGCAATCCCCGTGCGACCCGCCGCGCCGCGCCACTGGCCCGGCGCCTGGCCGGGTGGCGTGACGGAATGGAATGCGCTTCCCGGGGCAGCAGGCAGGCCTCATCTCCGTCACGGATACTTCGGCATCCGACCCGGACGCCCTCCGGCGCAATGTCATTCATGGCTTCCAGGAGGGTTAATTCTGCTGACGGATTTGCGGAGATGCGGGGTGGATGTGTCACGGATCAACCGTTTGCACCGGCAGAACCAGATCGGCGATCATTTCTCCGTCTTCGTCCAATCCTTCTTCCACGAAGCCTGCGGCGCGATAGAGGTGCCGCGCACCTTCGTTTTCCGGTTCATAGCAGATCGAAACGTGCCGCACATGTCCAAGGCCACTGATTTCGTCCAGCACCTTGCGCAAGGCAGCTTTGCCATAGCCTTTGCCCTGATGGGCGCGATCGATCATAAAACGGTAGATCGTCGCCTCGTCATCGTCTGCGGGCGCCTCGTACATCAGGAATCCGACGACGCGGTCCCCGGCCATCACGACGCGGGGCCGTGCATCCGTATCAAGAGCGGCCTCATCCAGGGATTCCGTATTGCTTGCAACAAAATCCAACTGCTCCGGGGCAAGTTCAAGCGATATCACCAGGGCCCTGACGGCCTCGGTGACGGGTGCGAGCTCGACGTCAACAGTCTTCCCCTGGCGGTCTGTCAATATGCGATCTCCGACACAATCTCCTGGGATGCAAGCATCCCAGGAGCGTTTTGCAGTTCAACAATCCACATCGCGAAGACGAGGGTCAAGCGGTTGTCTTCACACCACCGTTCAGAACAGGCGTGACAAAGCGATGAAGCTTGGCCGGGTTACCCCGCCATATGGAGTTGGGCTCCAGCACTTCGCCTTTCATCACGAATGAATCCGCATCCACCACCGACCCGTTGCCCATCACGACACCGTAATGGATAAAGGCAGCAGGTCCGAGCGTGCAGCCGCGGCCGATGCGGATGAAATCGGACTTGAATGCACCTTCTTCGAGCGAATGGGCCTGAATGACGCTACCTTCATTGAGGGTGGCATCATCGCCGATTTCCACCAGCGAACGTTCGGTCAGATTGCTGCCGCCGTCATAAACCCTCCGGCCCATCTTGACGCCCAGCAGGCGCAGGATCATCGGCCGGAATGGCGTGCCGGCGAACAAGCGGATGATGGGCGAATCCGCCAGCTTCCAGTGGCGTTCGTGATGCCAGAAAGTAACGTCATAGATCGTCGTCATCTGCGGCTTCAGCTTGCCGAAACCGAGGCTTGCCCGCTCCACCAGAATATAGAATGGAATGGTGATGACCGACGTCAGGAGCACGGCGACGAAGAGCGCGGTCTGCGCCCATTCGGTGTAGTAGTTGAGCGCGCGGTCCCAGATCACCAACGTGACAAACAGCATGACCCATTGCGCCGCCAGAAACAGCAGCGCTGTCATCGCATTGTAACGGTTCTTGAACTTGAGGCGATGGCGCCGGTCCTCTTCGCTGATGCCGGCGATAAGTTCCTTGTCGCGGTTGACCATGCGAGGGATTTCAAAGGACGGCGAGCCGAGAAGGCCGACATTCTCACGGACCGGTCCGTCAATGGGGATCATCACTTTCGTGCCAAGCAGGCAGTTGTCGCCCGTCTGTCCGTCCGGCGGATAGTAGATGTTGTTGCCCAAATAATTGCGGTCGCCAATCTTCGTATGCTCAAGCCGGAAGGAGGAGGCGGACTTGTGCATGTTGATCATGAAAAGCCCATCCGACACCATGGTTTGGCTGCCGATTTCGCAAAGGAGCGGATTTTCGTGCTGCTGGTTGCTGCCAAAATTGGAACCGGTCTGCACCACCTTGTTGAGGTTCCAGCCGATGGCGCGCATGTAGTGGACGATTGCCGAGCTGTCGCCGAACATGAGATTGAGAACGCGCGAATTACTGGTGAATTCGACCACAGTCTGCAACCAGTAACGGAACCCGTAAAGCGTGTAGGTGCGGCCGGATTTCAAAATCAGACTGAGCAGGCGAGGCACGATTGTTGCTGCCAAAAAAGCCACGACAATATATCCGAACAACGTGACGGTGGTGCCGATCGCCACGATGCCGATGGTTTCCTGGTAGTCGTCGCTGACATTCTGCCAATAGCTGTGGAACAGCAGCGGGATCGGGGTGACGAGAGTAAACAAGCCCACCAGTTGAACGGCTTCAAAGAGGAAGCGCCGGATATTGGACGGATTGACGTTGCGAACCTTGCAATAGTCAGCCGTCGTCGGCACTGCCGGCGATCCATGCCAGCGGATACCGTCTGGGATGCTCTGTCCGCGCTGAAGCGAGGAAGAATGGCCAAGCTGGGAGCGGTCGCCCATCTTGGTGTCGATGTCGAGCGTGCAGCCCACGCCGACAAACGCATCGTGACCGATGGTCAGCGATCCCGTCTGGATATAGCCGGCTTGGGCTCGATAGCCAAGGATCATCGATTCCTTGCGCAGTATCGCATTGTCGCCAATGGATATGAGGTCTGTGCACACTGGAACGGTGCGGCACTCAATGACTGCGTTTCGTCCGAGCTTGGCTCCGAGGAGCCGCAGATACAGATTATAGAGCGGGCTGCCGCGGAACAGCACAACAGGGGCTGTGCGGATCAACGTCTGCAGAACCCAGAAACGATAATAGCGCCAGCCCCAGATTGGGAAGACTTCCGGCTTCCAGCGCCCGACAAGCACCCATTTTGCAACAATGGCAACGCCTGACATTCCAAAGAAGATGCCACCCGAAAGCAGCACACAACGCAGATAGAGCTGCAGCGGCTCGTCGAGCTTGTCGTAGGTCCAGTTGAGTCCGCGGTCCAGTGCCCACAGTCCAAAGTAGCTATAGAGACCGTAGAAAAGCAGCTGCGCCGCTCCGCAGGTCCAATAGGCAATGTTCGACGCCCGGTGCGTAAGAACGCGCTCGTTGACGGCGGTCGCCATCTCCTCGGGTATGCGCAGATGCTGCGCAAGGCGGGCGACGGTGGGATAGAGATAGATATCCCGCATGGACGTCGTCGCCCATTCTTTCCGGGTGCGGACGCGCGCGCAGAAACGGGCCATCAGCAGAGAATTGGCGCCGAGATCGTCGAAGAAGTTGTCCTCCACGGACACCTCGTCGAACTTCAGCACTTCGGCCAGCACGTCGGTCAAAAAGCGTTCGTCATCATTGCTGGGCGGGGTGATGGTTCGTTCGGCCGACAAACGCACGCTTGTCGGCTTGGGAAGCTGGCGCAAGTCCACCTTGTTCGAGACGGTCATCGGGATGGCGGCCAGCTCTTCCAGATAGGATGGCACCATGTAGTCGGGCAGGCGCCGTTTCAGCTCTCCGGCAATGTCGGCGCGGGAGATCGGCGGCATGCCGCTCTTGGGAGCATAATAGGCAACGAGTTCGACACGGCCGGGTTCAATTTCCCACGTCGTGACGGCGGCCTGTGCGATTGCGGGCTGCTCCAGCAGCACGGTTTCGATTTCTCCGAGTTCGATGCGGTAGCCGCGGATTTTGACCTGGGTGTCGATGCGCCCGTGATACTCAATCTCGCCATCGTCATTGATCCGGCCAAGATCACCCGTCCGGTAGATGCGCTTTGAAGGATTGTTCGGCAGGTCGAGAAAATCGGGAATGAATTTCTGTTCCGTCAGGTCCGGCCGGTTGAGATAGCCCACCGCAAGACCGATGCCGGCAATGCCGATTTCGCCAAGCTCACCTGGCTCAGTCAGTGCCGACACGGAAGGATCGATCACGACAATGGAGTAAGTGGGCAGCGGCGCGCCGATGGTCACGGGCCTGTCGGGTGTAAGCAGGCCCATCGTGGCGGTAACGGTGGCTTCGGTGGGGCCATAGGTGTTGAGGATTTGCCGTCCGGGTTTCGACCAGCGCACCACAAGGTTGTGCGAGCATGCCTCGCCGCCCACCAGCAGCGCCCGCAGACTGGGCACATCGCTCTCGATGGAGGAAAGCAGGGTCGGGCTGCAGGCCATGCATGTCACGTCATTCGCCCGGAGAAAATCAGCCAGTTCCTCGCCAACCAGTGTCAGCGGTCCCGGCGCAGGCACTACCGTTGCACCGGCGGCGAAAGGCACCCAGATCTCTTCCGCAGAGAAGTCGAAGGCGATGGTCATGCCCTGATAGACGCGGTCGCCCGGCCGATAGCCGTAGGATGCGGCGGCGACCCGGACGAAGTTGCAGATGCTCTGATGCGTGATGGCCACGCCCTTGGGCCTGCCGGTGGTGCCCGAGGTATAGAGGATATAGCAGATGTCCTCGGCCGCGGGGGCTGCTGGATTCAACGGCAAAGGCTTGTCGGGCTTGGCGGTGATTTCGGCTGCAGCCCCGTCGATCAGCACATGGGGAACAGGCAACTGCTCGACCCGGGAAGAATAGGCCGCAATGGTGATGATCAGTCCGACATTGGCATCTTCGATGATGAGCTTCATCCGCTCTTCGGGAAAGGCGGTGGCGAGCGGAACAAACGCCGCACCGGCCTTCATCACGGCCAGCAATGCAACGTAGGTCTCGGCGGAACGGTCGAGCAGGAGTCCGACCCGGTCGCCGGGCTGCACGCCCCGATCCGCCAGGAGACGGGCGAACTGATTGGCGCGCCTGTTCAGCTCGCGATAGGTCCAGACGCGTCCTTCGGAGATAACCGCCGGTGACGCATCATAGGTTTGTGCAAGCTCCTCGAAGAAGCGGTCGAGCCGTTCACCCGGGCGCCCTTCCTGAGCAAAGTCAGCACCCGTCAAAATCTGCGGGCGTGCAATCGTTCCGGAGTCGGAGGCGTTTTTTACAATCGCATCAATACTTCCGAAGCCAGTCCTTGCTACAGGCTGGTTACTTGAATTTTCCGCCGCGCCCCTGTCGCGTCCGGCACCGTCAACACCATGGTCCATTTCCAAACTCTCTCGTCGTAGGTCGAGCATCGCCGGGCTTATGCCCGCAGAAAACACCGTGCTGCCTCTTCAGCGAGCACTGTCTATCGGCTGATTGTGCGCGGTAGCTGCAATTGACCTTTCAGTCATGGAGGGCGGAATAGCCTAAGCTTCCATAAAAGAAAAGCCCGCAACTCTAACTTGCTTTTGCTTTGAACCCCCGTCCTCTGCCCATCACACGTGTGACGATATCATATAACGCCAAGATCAAGAACTTTATTGATAATATAACTGACAGATAAATCTTTTGAAAAATCGTGAACCGGAAGTAATTTCCCCTTGTCTCCGTGGAAAGAAGTGCCGACCGCAAGCAGGAACCGACCAACCGGAGAAAAGTGCGCTGCAAGGGACCGCTCCTTATTCCATTTTCAGTATAGGCAGCCCATTTTTCGACAGATTGCAAGTCCGACTATTGCTGGCAGAAGGACGAAGACAGCAGAAGAGATCATTCAGATGAAGAATATTATTCGGGTTCGAGCTTTTTCGGGCGTCTTCGCGGTGACGTTAAGTGCGACCGGGCAGGCATAAGATTTTACGCTGAGTGATATTGCCGCCACAAATGACGCATGGGCAATATAACCGAGGCTCAGCCTCATACCTGTTGGAAAATGATGTCTTGTCGCCACACTTAGTGCATCCGCAGCAATTCCCGCCTATTCTGAGGCGTGAATCAAACAAGGGTTGAATGATGCGTCTGAGCGATTGCCACAATTTCCACGATTTCAGGACTTTGGCCAAACGGCGGCTGCCGGGGCCAATCTTCGACTATATCGACGGGGCAGCGGATGATGAAGTCACCTATCGCCGGAATACGGAAAGTTTCGACCGTTGCGATCTCATTCCCAATGTGCTGCGCGGGGTAAAGAGTGTCGATACATCCGTTGTCGTCATGGGACAAAAGCTTGCCGTGCCCTTCTACTGCTCCCCGACGGCCCTGCAGCGGCTGTTTCACCATCAGGGAGAGCATGCTGTTGCAGCCGCAGCGGCAAGGCACGGCACGATGTTCGGTGTTTCATCGCTGGGTACAGTCAGCCTTGAGAAACTGCGCAAATCCTATAGCGGCCCGCAGGTCTATCAGTTCTACTTTCACAAGGACCGCGGCCTGAACCGGGCGATGATGCAGAGGGCCAAGGACGCTGGCGTCGAGGTGATGATGCTGACAGTCGACAGCATTACCGGGGGTAACCGCGAGCGTGATTTGCGCACCGGCTTTTCCATTCCGTTCAGGCTCAATCTTGCCGGCATGCTGCAATTTGCCATCAAGCCGCAATGGGCACTGAACTATCTCACCCATGAACGCTTCAGCCTGCCGCAACTGGAAGAACACGTGGACATGGGCAACGGCGCCATGTCGATCAGCCGGTATTTCACGGAGATGCTGGATCCCTCGATGGCTTGGGATGATGTTGCCGAAATGGTGCAGCACTGGTCAGGGCAGTTCTGCCTGAAGGGCATCATGTCGGTGGCGGATGCAAGGCGCGCAGTCGATATCGGCTGCACGGGTATCATTCTCTCCAATCACGGCGGCAGGCAACTCGACGGATCGCGCGCCGCATTCGACCAACTGGCTGAGATCGTTGACGCCGTGGGCGACAAAATCGATGTGATCATGGACGGCGGAATCCAGCGCGGGACGCATGTGCTCAAGGCCTTGTCCATGGGCGCCAAGGCGGTCGGGATCGGACGTTATTATCTTTATCCCCTTGCCGCGGCCGGTCAGGCTGGCGTCGACCGCGCGCTGGATCAGCTCAAGATCGAGATAGAGCGGGGAATGAAGCTCATGGGCTGCACCTCCGTTGATCAGCTGACCCGGGAGAATCTCAAGCTGCGATAGATCGGGAAATCTTGGCTGGAAGGGGCTGCCCTATTGCAGCGCGCCGCCTTTGGTGCGGCCCCAACGCCTGCGGGCGGCATCACTGGCGCGATAGATGAATGATGCCGGTGCAGGCAGGGTACGGCGCATGAACGCGACCTTCTTCAGATAGCGGTCTATCTTCCAGGTTGCCCATGTTCCGCCGGTAAAGTAGGCAACATCTCCCGCACGCAAGGTACGGGTAAGCCCTTCCGCGTCTGTGACGTGCACTTCACCTTCGAGAATGCAGACGGTTTCGTCCCAACCGAAATACCAGCGGAAGGTTCCGGCCGTGCAATCCCATATCGCGGTGTAGGCCGCCCGGTCGCGGCTCGCGGATTGTTGGCGTGCGCGCGCCTGCGGGTTACCGTCCAATATCCAGTCGGGATTGATGGGAGCGGGATTCAACTGCATTTCGAGGGCGTTGTCCGATACGAGACCAGAACTGCGCGGCCCGGTGAAAACGTTCGGCACCGTCCGTGTCATGGCAAGTACGGCACTTGCCAGCATAAGTCTCCACGCCATTGTTTTCCCCCTTCAGAATGGAACACCTTGAATAGCGGCCATTCGTCAGAATTAGGTTAAACCCGGGACGCAAATTGCATGTAATTGGCGCCACGCTTGCGTGGCGCTTAACCTGCCCGCGCCGTCACCCAGTTGTGCCATTCCTCCTCACTGCCATGGAATACGTTGAGGTCAATTCGGCCACTGACGCCATGGGAAAGGCCCGAACCGGAATACTGCCAGAACAGCCAGCGCCGGCCGGGATAAACCTTGGAGGGATGAGCGGCGACCGCGCGCAACCAGAAGGGATAGTCGGCAAGCTCGCCCCTCAGATTGTCCCGATAGAAATCCGGGGCGGTGTAGATGATCGGCCGCTGGCCATAATGTTTCTCCAGCTTGTCCATGAAGACCTGCATCTTTTCCAGCACCTGCGCGCGGGAAGGGCGCCGCTTGCAGCTCGATTCGCCATTCCATTCCACATCTATCGCAGGGGGAAGCGCACCGGGTTCCCGGGGAACATTGCGGATGAACCAGTCAGCCTGCTCGCCCGCCGTGCGGCACCAGTAGAAGAAGTGATAAGCGCCCCGCTTCAGACCGGCTTCCTTGGCCTTGCGCCAGTTGGTCTTGAACATCGGGTCGATATGATCGCCGCCGTCGGTAGCTTTGATATAGGCGAAATTGGCGCCTTGCGTACGCAGGTTCGCCCAATCCACGTCACCCTGCCAGCGCGACACGTCAACCCCGTGCACGGCGAGTTTCTTCGGCGATGCCGGCCCGAAATTAATGGGTTTGGCATCGCGGAAACGGCGGCTGTAGATCTGCATTCGGGCCTGCGGCGCAGGCTTGACCATGGGATCCGTGGAGGTAGGCGGGGGGACCGGCCTTTCCGTTGGGGCGGCCATGACAGGGGATGGTGCCGGAGGCAGGATCGCTGCCGATTCCGGGACCGGTCCGGCCCATGCCAGAATTTCCTGCTGGGGTACCGGTGAGGGGGGGACGGTTGCCATGGCGATACGCTTCACCGAACGGCTTGGCCGGACTACCGAACTGGTCATTTCCTGCGAAGGCCGTTGCGCCAGCACATCGTCCACGCCCGAACTGGATTGACAGTTCGTCAGCACGAGGCACGAAAACATGATTGTCAGCACACACGAAACACGCATAGGCACCCGTACTCGAAATAACTGTCGATGGCGCGAACGAGGCCAATCGGTTTCACTGCTGCAATTGCTAACAGGAAATTACCAAGAAAGACTGAATCCCGATTTTAACCATAAGGTGCCGTCAACCATGCCGCCCAGGTCTTAGCGTGGAAGATCCGGGAGTTGGAAAACTTTGTCGTGCGTGCCGACAAAGACATCACCGTTGCTGGTGACCCAGCCGCGGAACATGCCATCGGTATTATACGGCGCGACGATGGAGCCGTCGGCACCTACGGCAACCAGCCCGGCACCTGCATTGTGCCGTTTGAGGTCTTCGTGGATGACCTTGTCCGAAGCTGTCTTGAGGTCTTCTCCGAGATAGGCCATCCGGCTTGCGATCTCGTGACCGACGACATGGCGGATGAATACTTCACCCTTGCCGGTACCGGATACGGCACAGATGCCATCCCGCGCATAGGTGCCTGCACCAATGATCGGGGAATCGCCGATACGGCCATCGGGCTTGTTGTTGTAGCCGCCCGTTGAGGTCGCAGCTGCGAGATGACCGGCGGCATCAAGCGCAACCGCGCCGACCGTGCCGTGTTTCTCAGCCTCCTTCGCCAGCGCGGACGTGCCCCGGGCCTCATGGGCTTTCATGGCGGCAAGAGCGATGAGGCGGCGTTCGGTCGTGAAATAGGCTTGCGGTTCCGTGGCCAGTCCAGCCACTTCAGCGAAACGATCGGCCGCCGTTCCATTCAAGAGAACCGCATCTCCCTTTTCCATGACTGCGCGTGCTGCCCTTATGGGATTGCGGATAGCCCTGCTGGCGCAGACCGCACCGGCAGCCAGGCTGGAGCCGTCCATGATGGATGCATCCAGTTCATGGATACCGTGTTCGTTAAGCGCGGCGCCGTATCCTGCATTGAAATGCGGGCTGTCCTCCATCACCACCACCGCAGCTTCCACCGCATCGAGCGAGGAGCCGCCGGAACTCAGAATTGCCCAACCGGCTTTCAGTGCCGATGCCAGATCGGCGCGGGCGCCGGCCCACTCAGCCTCGCTCAGATCAAGTTTGGCCATCACGCCGCAACCGCCGTGAATGGCCAGAGCTATGTTCGTCATGTCTGTCTTTCCTGCGTGTGAAACAACAAAAGGGCCGGATCAGTATCCGGCCCTTTCACGTCGATGCTTATTGCTGCGCCGGACGGATATTCATCGCCAGCGTGTCTTCGTCCGCCCGGGGTGTCAGGACGACTTTGGCCTTCTTCACGGCCCAGGCGCTGAGCTGCGTTGCGAGAGGCAGGTCGGGGCGGTCCGTTGCGACGAGATTGTTGGCCTTTTCCAGAAGGACGCGGCGCTTGTCCGTATCCATCTCGGCTCCGGCGTCTTCAATCAGCTTGTCCATCTGCGGATTGGCATAACCGCGGACATTGAATGCGCCCAGCGATTTTGCGGTGTCATGGGCGTGCATCAGCGACGAGAGCATGTAATTTGCTTCGCCCGTCAACGTGCCCCAACTGGCCATGTAGAGTGAATACTCGCCCCGGGTCTTTGCCGGATTGAACACAGTCGCAGGCACGCCATTAACATCGGCTGTGATGCCGATTGCGGCCAGCATCTGCGCGACTGTCGGCCCAAGCTCGTTTGGCATGCGATCATTGGCATAGCTGAGCGTGATCTTGAAGCCGTTGGGATAACCCGCATCCTTCAGCAGTTCCTTGGCGCGCTTCAGATCGAAGGCCGGTGCCTGGAGCGACTTGTCATAGCCGAAGATATTCGATGTGACCAATTGGGTCGGCACGACAGCCATCCCTTCCAGGGCGAATTCGACGATGGTTTGGCGGTCGAGTGCGAGATCGATAGCTTCGCGCACACGCGGGTCGAGCAGGGGATTCTTGTCGAGCTTCGCGCCGCTCTTATCAAAGACCTGTGGGCTTTTCTCACGGAAATCGAACTCGAGATAGCTGATATAGATGCTCTCGTTCTTGACCACGGCAAGCGACGCATCCCGTTCAAGCACCGGCACATCCGCGGCGGGCACTTTCGAAATCACATCGACCTGTCCTGCCTTCAACTGTGCAACGCGTGCTGCATCATTGGGTATTTCCTTGCGAATGACGCGATCCCAGGGCTGTGCTCCGCCCCAATAGCCGTCGAAGCGCTGGAGAACCAGATCCTGTGTCGGAGCCCAGGAAACGAACTTGTAAGGGCCGGTGCCGATGGTTGCCTTGCCTGAATTGAAGCCTTCGGCCGCTGTTTCCTGCGTTGAGTAATTGGCGGCTGCCGTATGCGAGGTGATGAACAGACGCACAAAATCATTCGGCAGAGTGGGCGCGGGGCCTTCTGTCTTGACACGCACGGTGAATGGATCGACCACCTCCACCGATTTGACCCGGCGCACAAAGATTGTCGCGGGGTTGGGGCCGGTGACATGAGGAATGCGTTCAATGGAGAATTTCACATCTTCCGCCGTGAAATCTGATCCATCGTGAAACTTGACGCCCTGACGCAGCTTGAATTCCCAGGTCGTCTGGTCGATGACTGTCCAGCTGAGCGCAAGCGATGGCTCCAGCTCGAGATTGCTGCCCGAGCGGATGAGTGTATCGAAAATATGCTTGGTTGCTTCCGCGTTGGCTGCGGTGGCAGTGAAATGCGGATCCATCGAAGCCGGCCCGGCCTTGATCGCCATGATAAGGTCTGCGGCGATGGCTTGGCCTGTGCCCAGCAGGAGTGCAGTTCCCAATAAGAGGGCTCTCAGTCTTCTTTGCATTGTTGTTCCCTATTCCAGAGGTTGCTTCTTATTCTTCGAATGCGGTTGCGTCGGAAGAAATCGTGTCGGGCCAGCCGCGCGAAGCGATGACCATTTTGGCGAGGATGTCGGACAGCATCATGCGTTCGGCGGGGCTGAGTGCCTCCAGCATCATGCGTTCCCGGTCGATCATGGGCGCCATCTTGGCTTCGACAATCGCCCGGCCTTCCTGCGTCAGGCACAGGACGACGCGGCGAAGATCTCCCAGATCCTCCTCGCGCCGGACCAGCTTGAGGCGGTCGAGCTTCTTGGTTGCGCGGCTCAACGTGTTCTTTGGAAAACCGGAACCGGCCACCACTTCCGAAAGCGTGGTGCGGTCCCGCAGAAACAGCGAATAGAGCACGACGAATTCGGGGCGCAGCAGGTCATGATCCGCATTGATCGTGCCATATACGGGGTTGTTGTAGTGCAGTGCCAGATAGTTGATGCGGAAGGAAAGCCAACAGGGGTTCGACCACAGCTTTGCATAAAGAATATCGCTTTCCGCAATACTCTCATTCGGCGCTGTCGTGCGTCCGGCACGGCCCTCCAGCAGCGCGAGATCGATCAGGTTCTGCATGCGCGCTCCTCACCATTAAGTTCCATTAGGGACAAAATATCTTGCTATTGCTGTATGTCAAACGTAATTTTTGTACCATTTGGAACTTGTATGCGCACGATCCTTGTGTTTATGCTTGGGGACGAAATCAGCAGAGGTAAGAGGCATGCGCATAAGTGCGATGAACTGGAGTCAGGTTGAGGAACGCGTCCGCAGGGATGACCGGTGCATCCTGCCCATTGGCAGCGTGGAGCAACACGCGCGGCTGAGTCTCGCCACCGACATGATCCTGGCGGAAAAAGTATCGGTCGATGCAGCCGAGCCGCTCGGCGTTCCGGTTTTCCCGGTCTTGCCCTATGGGCTTGCTTCAAGTTTTGCCGATTTTCCGGGAACCGTATCGCTGGGCCTGCGCACCTATGTCGGCGTGATCGAGGACGTCCTTGATAGCCTCTATCATGGCGGTTTCCGCCGTATCCTCATTGTCAACGGCCATGGGGGCAACACGCCGGCGGCAACGGTTGTTTCCGAATGGCTCAATCGCAATCGCGATGCCAGTGTGAAAATGCACGATTGGTGGCGTGCACCCAAGACCATGGGCAAGGTTCTCGAAATCGACAATCGCGCATCGCACGCCTCCTGGATGGAAAATTTCCCCTGGACGCGCCTTCCGGGTGTCGCCCAGCCAGACCATGCACAGGAACGCGTTGATTTTGGCGCGCTAGCCCGCGTCGGCGCCGGCGGCAAGCGGGCACAGCTTTCTCAGGGCGAGGGCAACTACCACGGACTGTTCGAACGACCCGATGCGGACATGCTGGCGATCTGGGATGTTGCCGTCGGGGAAACACGGGAAGAGCTGGAAAACGGCTGGCATTGATTGTTGTCACCGGGGGAGGCAGGAAAACCCGCCGGTGACAGCCAATTCAAACAAGCACGAATGTGCAGGGGAAGGTTGAGCGAATGGTTGCGTTCATTGTCAGGCGATTATGGCAAGCGGCACTGGTCATGCTCGTCATGTCATTGTTGGTTTTTCTGGGTGTCTTCGTCATCGGAAACCCGGTCGACGTGCTGATTTCTCCGGATGCAACCCAGGATATCCGCAATCGCGTCATTGCGCAGTATGGCCTCGATCTGCCCATCTGGCAGCAGTATCTGCACTTCGCAAGCAACCTTCTGCATGGCGATCTGGGTCGTTCATTCGTCTACAACATGCCGGTTTCCCAGCTGATTGCCTCGCGCTTCCCCGCGACAATGGAGCTCGCGGTTATCGCTGTTCTCCTGGCAAGCCTTATCGGCATACCGCTTGGAATATATGCGGGGTACAAACCGGAAAGCTGGACCGCGAAGGTGATCATGGCGCTGTCCATTCTCGGCTTTTCGGTTCCCACCTTCTGGATCGGGCTCATGCTCATCATGGTCTTTGCCGTGCAACTGGGCATCATGCCGGCAGGCGGCCGCGGCGAGACGGTTTCTGTTTTCGGCGTTCCCCTCAGTTTTCTGACGTTCGATGGCATGCGCCACCTCATCCTGCCGGCCGTCAACCTGTCCCTCTTCAAGATGTCGATGATGATACGGCTGGCGGCCTCTGGCACGCGGGAAGTCATGCTGACCGATACGATCAAGTTTGCCCGGGCGGCAGGTATCCATGAGTGGACGATCCTGCGCCGGCATGTGCTGCGGTTGATTTCCATTCCGCTCGTGACCGTATTCGGACTGGAATTGGGCTCGACCATTGCGTTCGCCGTCGTGACCGAGACGATCTATTCGTGGCCGGGCCTCGGAAAGCTGATCATTGACAGCATCACGTCGCTGGACCGGCCGGTGATGGTGGCCTATCTCATGCTGGTTTCGCTCATGTTCATTACGATCAACCTGGTTGTCGATCTGGCCTATGCCGTCCTCGATCCGCGCATGCGCCATGGGGGCGGCAAATGACCCTATCCGTCGAAAAAGCCCGTACCTCATCCGATTTCTGGGCAGAGTTTGCACGCCATCCCGTTGCTGTCATCGCTGCCATCATACTGCTCGTTGTCATTGTGCTGGCTGTTTTCGCGCCGCTGATTGCGCCGCAGGACCCCTACGATCTTTCAAGCCTTGTGATGCGTGATGCACGCAGGGCACCGGGATATATCGGCACCGGCGGATATACCCACATTCTGGGAACCGACAGCCAGGGCCGTGATCTCTTTTCCGCCATCCTCTACGGCCTGCGCATTTCGCTGGAGATGGGCCTTCTCGCGGGAGCGATAGCCTTTTCGATCGGCGCGCTGGTCGGCTGTACGGCCGCCTATGTGGGCGGCCGTTTTGAAGCCCTCGTGATGCGGCTGGTGGATCTGCAGCTTTCGTTCCCGGCGATCCTGCTCGCTTTCGTGGTGGCGGCACTCCTCGGGCAGGGCAAGGGGCAGCTGATCGTCGCACTTGTCTTTTCGCAATATGCCTATTTCGTGCGCACTGCCCATGGCGCGGCGGCCGTTGAACGGAACAAGGATTATGTGGAGGCGGCTCTGTCCGTACCCATGAGCGGCTGGTTTGTGGTGACACGGCATATTCTGCCCAACGCGCTGCCGCCGCTTATCGTCGTGGCGACCGTACAGGTGGCGAGCGCCATTTCGCTAGAAGCAACCCTGTCATTTCTCGGGGTCGGCCTGCCGCCCACCGAACCATCGCTTGGCATGCTGATTTCCGGAGGCTTCCAGTATCTTCTTTCCGGCCGATACTGGATTTCCATCTATCCGGGCGTGGCTCTCATCATTCTTATCATGGCGATCAATCTTGTCGGTGATCAGGTGCGGAGTCAGCTCAATCCGAGGTTGAAACGATGACCGCTCCCCTTCTCGAAGTGACGGATCTTTGCACCTATTTCGAGGCGCGGACGGGAACCGTGAAATCAGTCGACGGCATCTCGCTCCATCTGGAAAAGGGCGAGATATTGGGACTGGTGGGCGAGTCAGGCTCGGGCAAGTCCATTACCGGCTTTTCCCTGATCGGTCTCATCGACAAGCCAGGGCGCATTGTCAGCGGTTCGATCAAACTTGACGGCCGCGAGCTTGTTGGCCTCAGCGAGCCGGAATTGCGCAAGATCCGTGGCCGGGACATTGCCATGGTCTTCCAGGACCCGATGATGACGCTCAATCCGGTCCTGACCGTATTGGATCAGATGACCCTGGCGCTGCAGGCGCATGAACGGATCTCGGACGCCGATGCGCGCCTGCGTGCCGTCGAGGCGCTGCGAAAGGTTCGCATTGTCGATCCTGAACAGAAGGTGGATTTTTATCCGCACCAGTTCTCCGGCGGCATGCGCCAGCGCGTTGCCATAGCCATCGCATTGCTGCACCGGCCCAAAATTGTCATTGCCGACGAACCAACCACGGCGCTTGACGTGTCGGTCCAGGCGGAAATTCTCGTTGAAGTAAAGTCGCTGGTTGCCGAGCTTGGCATTTCAATGATTTGGATCAGCCATGATCTGGCAACCGTGGCTTCCATCTCGAAGCGCATCGCCGTGATGAAGGCGGGCAAGATCGTGGAAACGGGCCTTGCCACGGAGGTCCTGCGCACGCCAAGCCATCCCTATACGCAATCTCTGCTCGATGCATTGCCATCGCGGTCAAAGCCCGGTCGGCGGTTGGGTGCTGGCGCCAATGACAATGACAGCGAAAGCGCTGCGCATCCCATTGCCGCGACGATGGCCGATCCGTCCTTCGTGGCGATGGATGGGCTCGTCAAAGTGTTTGAACAGAAACGTGGTTTCTGGGCGCGGCTGGGCGAGCGGACCGGCCTGCTCAAATCAAAGACGCCGGTGCTTGCCGTTGAAAACGTTGATCTGACCATCGCAAAGGGAGAGGCGCTTGGATTGGTCGGGGAATCCGGTTCGGGCAAATCGACGCTCGGGCGGATTGTTTGCGGCATCTATCAGCCGACCGAAGGCAGGGTAACGCTGAACAACAGCCCGGTGATGTCTGCCGGCCCGCAGCCGAGAAAGCTGATCACCAATGTCCAGATGATCTTTCAGGATCCCTTTGCATCACTTGACCCGCGCCGCACGATTGGACAGTCCATCGCGGAAGGACCGATAGCGCATGGTCTGACCAGCAAGGCCGAAGCCCGTTCATATGTGGCGGAGTGGCTGAAGGCTGTCTCGCTCGACCCAGCATTTGCGGACCGCTATCCGCATCAGTTCTCAGGCGGTCAGCGCCAGCGTATCGCCATCGCCCGCGCCTTGGCCATGCGCCCCGAGGTCATTGTCTGCGACGAACCGGTGGCATCGCTCGACGTTTCCATTCAGGCGCAGATTCTCAATCTTCTTTTGCAATTGCGCAAGGAACTGGGACTGACGCTGCTGTTCATCAGTCATGACCTTTCCGTCGTGCGTCATCTCTGCGACCGGGTTGCCGTGATGTATCGCGGCAAGATCATCGAAGTGGGGACGGCGGAGGAAATATTCGACGCGCCGCGGGAGTCCTATACGCGCGCGCTCCTCGACGCCATACCAAAGCTCGCCTGAGGCGCTCACGCATCGATTTGCCACCCGGGGGCGGGGGTGGCAATGCGACTTTCCCATAAAACTGCGAAGAGAAAAGCGCGCAACGCAGACAGCAGATAATCGCTATTTGACTTTTGTCAGATCACATGAATATTGTCTAATCAGCGATATTTTGTGAGGAACTTCAATGCCTGTCCGGTCCGCCGATCAGATAATCCATAAGGCCGCCTGGCTCTATTATACCCATGGTTTGCGGCAAGACGAAGTGGCCAAGCATCTCGATATTTCCCGCGCGTCCGTGGCGATGTATCTGCGCCGTGCGCGCGAAATCGGCATTGTCACCATCTCCACATCGACGGAATTGTTTTCCGATGACGTTCTTGCGCGCGAAACCGAGGATGCCCTTGGCCTTGAAACCGTTTGGATCATTCCTGAAGACCGGCAGGCTTTCAATCCATCGGTCGAAATGCCCGTTGTTGCAGCGGCTGCATTCATTGAGCTGATCAACAAGGGCGATCGTGTCGGCGTGGCCTGGGGGCGGACGGTCTATCATATCGCCGACGTCATGCCTTACGCAGACCTGCAGGGCGTGGCGGTCGTGCAGCTCTGCGGCAATCTCGGGGCGCCGTATTCCTATCGCCCGGATCAATGCACGACTGAAATTGCCCGCCGGTTGAACGCGGAGGGCATCAACCTTTACGCACCGCTCGTGCTCAGCTCTGAACGTCTGGCGGAGGAGCTGCGCCGGGAGCCGGTCATCCGGGAGCAGTTATTGGCAATCACCGACTGTCAGCTGGCGCTTTATTCCGTGGGCGGCATCGAAGATGACAGCCATCTGGTGAAATGCGGCGCGATCACCGCGGCAGAAATGCATGCACTCGGGCAGGCCGGCGCTGCGGGCGTGATTGCCGGGCAACTGATCGACGCGGACGGGCAGTGGCTGGACTGCGCCCATAACCGGCGCTGTATTTCTGCAGACCTCGATTCCATCCGGAAAATCCCAAAGAGGATGCTGGTGGTTCAGGAGGACAGCAAGTACGAACCGCTTGTGGCAGCCATCAAGGGCGGGTTCGCGTCCCATCTCATGGTCACGGCATCCATGGCGAAACGCCTGCTCAAACGCGCCAAGGGCGCCGGGCTCAAACAAACATAGCAACAGTTGGAAACATTGGCGGATCGCCTGGCCCGTTGCCAGGCCGTGAGACCATTTGCCGGACGGGAGGAGTTCGCATGAAAAATTTGTGGAATGACAAAGAGGCGGAAGACATGGTGGCGGTCTATGCCGCCAAGGGTATCAACCGCGATCTCGCTTTGAGAACTTACACCACGCGGCTTCTCGGAAGCGTGCCGCAGCTGGTGTTGCATGGCGGCGGAAACACCTCCGTCAAAACCACGGTCAAGGATCTGATTGGTGACGAGTGGGATGTGCTCTGCGTGAAGGGGAGCGGCTGGGACATGGGTATCATCGAGCCCACCGGCCTGCCGGCCGTCAAGATCGCCCCCCTGCTCAAGGCTCGCAAGCTGAGCAAATTGTCGGACGAGGATATGGTCACCCTGCAACGGGCAAACCTGATTGATCCGGCTTCGCCAAACCCGTCAGTGGAAGCGCTGCTGCATGCCTTCATCCCGCATAAATTTGTCGATCACACCCACTCGACCGCAATTCTTGCCATCGCTGACCAGGCGGAGAGCCGGGCCCTCAGTGAGAAAATCTTTGGCAGCAAGATGGGCTTCGTGCCCTATGTGATGCCCGGTTTTGATCTGGCAAAGCGAGCGGCCGAGGTTTTTGATGCGGATCCCACCGTTGACGGTCTCATTCTCGACAAGCACGGCATTTTTACGTTTGGCGCGACGGCTCGGGAAGCCTACGACCGCATGATTCATTATGTCTCGCTCGCCGAGACCTATGTCCGCGACAAGGGGCGGAACCCGTTCACACCGGCGGCGTTGCCGAAAATGCTCGCCAAACCCGGTGATCTCGCTGCTATCGTGCGCGGCGCCGTCGCCGTCAATCGGGGCGAAGGCAAGTTTGATCGCATGGTCAGCGAATTCCGCTCGTCGCCGGCGATCCTCGAGTTTGTCAATGCGACTACCGTTCACGAGATGGCGCAGCGCGGCGTGTCGACCCCTGACTTGTCCATACGGATCAAGACTGGTCCGATGGTGCTGCCAGCGCCTGATGGCAGTGATCTCGATGCGTTCAAGGTGGCGGTGGAACGCGCCGTTGCGGCTTATGTGGCGGATTATACCGACTATTTCACAACGAATGACCAGCGCAGCAGCGGAAAGCGGATCATGCTCGATCCGATGCCGCGGCTGACGCTGGTACCAGGCCTGGGCATGTTCGGACACGGCCGTACGCTCAAGGACGCCAGAATTGCCGCGGATGTCGGTGAGATGTGGATCGAAGCGGCGCGGGATGCGGAGTCCATCGGGCGGTTCGAACCGGTGAGCCGGCCCGATCTGTTTGATCTGGAATACTGGTCGCTGGAGCAGGCCAAGCTTGCCAGCGCGAAGGCAAAGCCGCTCACGGGCCAGGTGGCCTTGGTGACGGGTGGGGCGGGCGCCATCGGGGCCGCAACGGCCAGGCTGTTCGCCCAGCAGGGCGCTCACGTTGCCGTGCTGGATCTCGACGCGGCAAAGGCGGAGGCCGTCGCCCGGTCGGCTGGCAATGATTCCATCGGCCTGGCCTGCGATGTGACCGATCCCGCGTCCGTCCGTGCGGCGTTCGAGGCTGTCGTTGCCGCCTATGGCGGTGTCGATATCGTTATTTCCAATGCGGGGGCCGCATGGGAAAGCCCGATTGCAACCCTTGACGACGATTTGCTGCGCAAGAGTTTCGAACTCAACTTTTTTGCACACCAGACCGTGGCGCAATGTGCCGTACGCATCATGAAACAACAGCGGACCGGCGGCGCTCTTCTGTTCAATGCCAGCAAGCAGGCGGTCAATCCGGGTGCCAAATTTGGTGCCTATGGCCTGCCCAAGGCCGCGACCCTTTTCTTGTCGCGCCAGTATGCCCTGGAACATGGTGCGGACGGCATACGCTCCAACGCGGTCAACGCAGACCGCATCCGGTCCGGTCTGTTGAACGACGAGATGATTGCAAACCGTTCGGCATCCCGCGGGCTTTCGACCAGCGAATATATGGCGGGCAATTTGCTCGGGCTGGAAGTCACGGCCGATGATGTGGCCCAGGCGTTTTTGCACCATGCACTGGCGGAGCGGACAACAGCCGATGTGACGACTGTTGATGGCGGGAACATCGCGGCGGCTCTGCGCTGATCGGGGCGTGGTGGTACACAACAAAAAGGCGGCCTTTCGGGCCGCCTTTTTCGTTTGTCATTTGCCCTTGGGAAGCGGCATCCATGCGGGCACCGCGACATCAGCATGGGCGAATTGCGGCAGTTTGGCCGCCAGTTCTTCCATGTTCTTGATATCGGCGCTGTTGAGCTGGCTTTGTGTGATCAGTGTCGGAGGCACAATGACGTTGTGACCCGGATCCTGACCGGCAAGCAGCATGGCCAGCGCGCGCACCGAAACCTGGCCGACAACGGCCGGATTGGTCGCAGCGGTCGCGGTCCAGGCACTGGCTGGCTCACGCATTGCCGCGATGTCTGATGTCGAAATATCCGCCGAATAGATTTTGACACTGGAGGAAAGCCCGGCCTCGTCAACGGCAATTTTTACGCCCTTGGCGAACTCGTCATAGGGCGCAAACATCACGGTAATGTCCGGATTGGCGGAGATGACCGAGCGCGCCTGATTGGCTACCGAATTGGCGATCGGATTGTCCATCGTTCCGAACATGGCGGCTTCGTGAATGCCGGAATATTTCTTCTTGAATTCCTTCCAGGTCTCGTCGCGCCGGTCGAGAGGCGCGATCCCTGCGACATAGACATAACCGGCTTTCCAGCTGTCGCCATTGTCCTTGACGGCCTGCTCCAGGGCCAGCCGGGCAAGGTCGCGATCGGACTGTTCGATTTGCGGTATCTTGTCGTTGCCGACATTCACGTCGAACGCAACGACTTTGATCCCGGCGTCCACGGCGCGTTGCGCGGCATCCTTCATGGACTCCGTCAAGCCGTGCTGGATGATGATCCCATTGACACCGAGGGCAATCGCCTGATCGACCATGTCAGACTGCAAGGCAGCATCCTGCCGGCTGTCCAGCACGCGAAGATCGACGCCAAGCGCCTTTGCCTGCGCCTCGACGCCGGAAAGATAGGACTGGAAGAAGTCACCCGTCGAAAGGTATCGCACCAGGGCAATCTTGACCTTGCCGGGATTGTCAAACGGAGCGGGCATGCCATCGGCAAATGCAGCACCGCCCAACATGGTCGCACCAAGCAAGCCGAACCCGAGCTTGGCAAAAAATCTCCGCGTCACCTTCATTTCATTTCCTCCATTTTCGATTTTTTATACTTGTCCCAATTGCCTCGGGGCATCCGCCCGCTCAGCGTTTGCCTCTTTTGGAGAGTGCAAATGTAAACACCAGTGCGACCACCAGCACCGCGCCCTTGACGAAATCCTGCGTGTAGTAGGGGGCGTTCATCATGGTCAGCCCCTGCAGCAGCACGCCGACAAACAGCGCACCGATACCGGTGCCGAAAGCATTGGGTTTTGCCGCGCCCAGCACGGCAAAGCCGATCAATGCCGCAGCGACGGAATCGAGCAGCAGATTGTTGCCCGAGGCGATGTCGCCGCGGCCAAGACGCGCAGCGAGCAATATGCCGCCAACGGAGGCAAAAACGCCCGATATGATATAAGCGCTGATCTTGTATGCTTTAACCGGAGCGCCGGCGAGTTCGGCCGCGCGCTCGTTCGAGCCAACGGCATACATCATGCGTCCGAAGCGGGTGTATTCGAGGAAAAACCAGATCAGCACGGCCAGGACGATCAACACGACAACGGATACCGGCAGGAGGTTTGGCAGGATGAAGTCGAAGCGGTGACGGCCCAAGGCGAGGAAAACCGGGCTGAACGTACCATTGGCGACGCTGCCGTCCGGCAAGGTCATTCCCGTGGCGATCGAGCGTCCTTCGGTCGGAATGCGCTGAAGCCCGACCAGCAGGAACATCATGCCCAGGGTCGCGAGGAGATCGGGGACCCGCATATAGACAATCAATATTCCATTGATCAGCCCGACGATGATGCCGATGGCAAGACAGACGAGGGTCGCGGTCAGGGCGTCTCCGCCCATCACCACCATGACGTAGGACGATGCCATCATGGCGGTGGTCGCCACGGATCCGATTGAAAGGTCGAAACCACCAACGACCAGCGTTGCCGTAACGCCTAGCGCCAATATACCGGTGATAGAGACGGACTGGAGAATGAACACCGCGCTTTGCGGCGAGGCAAACCCGTTGGTCACGATACAGAAATAGATGATCAGACCGGCAAGCAGAGACAGAAAGCCGTATTTGATTGCCAGATCGCGGACAGGCACGGCGCTGCTTTTCGTCCCGTGCTTTGAAGCGGGGGCAATAGCGGAGGTCGGTGGTGTATTGGTATTCATTCAAATGACCATTCTGTGCTGGCCGGCGATTTCTGCCAGCAGCTTATCGATGTTGACATCGGCGTTGCGATGCTCGCCGACGAGTGTGTGTTCCGACATGACGACAATCCGGTCCGCAATTTCGAAGGCTTCGTCGATCTCGGTCAGGAAGACCAGGGTCGCACGCCCATCGGCCGAGGCGCGAAGTTTCGAGCCGATATCCCGTCTTGCGGCGATATCGACGCCCTGAAACGGTTCATCGAGAATGAGCATGCGCGATGCCTCGCTCAACCAGCGGGCAACCATGACTTTCTGCTGGTTGCCACCGGACAAGGTGTCCATTTCGTCCCGCTCGGTGCGGCAGACGACACCAAGCGACGCGATCTGCTCGCGTGCCCTGTTCCTTTCCCGCCGCCGGTTGGAAACCGAAAAGAAGCTGCTGCGTTTAAGAAACGGCAAGCTGATATTCTCGTATATGTTGAAATCCGGCACGATACCGCTGTCTGCGCGGTCCTTGGCGACAAGGAAAACACCCTGATTGATGGCTTGTCTGGTTGTGCGGGGCTCATAGGGCCGGCCGTCGAGGCGCATGCTGCCCGATATCGGCCTTCGGACGCCGAAAAGCGTCTCGGCAAGGGCCGTTTTGCCCACGCCGACGAGGCCGGTGACGGCCACGATCTCGCCGTCGCCCAGCGTGAGCGAGAATGGCCGGCTTCCCGGAGCGATGCACAGATTTTCGATCTGCAGAACCGGTGCGCTGGCATCTCTGGTGACGACGTTGCCGAGGCTGATCTTTTGACCGAGCATGGCGTTGACTGCGCCGCCGTAGTCCAGCTCGGGGCCATCAAAAACACCGCTGATCCGGCCGTCGCGCAACGTCACAATAATGTCTGCCAGCCGGCGTATATCGGACATGCGGTGGGATATGTACAGGATCGCCACACCGCGGGCGCGCAAACGATCGATCACCTGAAACAGCCGTTCTGCTTCCACGCTCGACAGGGACGATGTCGGCTCATCGAGAATGAGCACCTTCGGCTCATGCGCCATGGCCCGGGCAATGGCGACCATCTGCCGCTCTGCCAGTGGCAGATCGGCAACAATCGCACCAAGATCGATATGCAGCCCCATGCGCTCGGCGACGACAGCAGCCTCCCGCCGTACGCGACGCGGGTTGAAAATTGCCCGCACCCCACGCCCGTTCAATCGATCCAGTGTCAGGTTCGTTGCAACGTCCAGATCGGCTACGACGCCATCATTGATATTCTGGTGAACCGTTACAACGCCTGCACGAATGGCTTCCATGGGCGAGGCCGGCGAAAACTCCCTGCCATCGAGGCTGATTGCTCCCGACGTTCGCGCATATACACCGCTGATAACCCGGACAAGCGTGGATTTTCCAGCGCCGTTGGCACCCATCAGGATTGTGACAGTTCCCGCACGCAATTCCAGATCGATCCCATCCAGTACCTGGATTGAACCAAATGATTTGCGCAATTTTTCAATACGGAAGACGGTTTCCTCGACCATCTGCTCCTCCCCTTGCGAGCATGCTAGGACGCCGGATCATCAAATGTCAAGGCCATTGACATTTGCCAGTTTGCTGCCTTAACAAATGGAGGGCAAGGGCACAAAAAGCTGAGAAACGGTCCATGTCTGCAGGGAGGAATATCGAAATGCCAATGTTTGAGGCCCTGAATGTGGAAACGCTGCCGCTTCGTCTCGGTCAAAATACCATGCTGCTGCAACGGCTCGGTGAAGACTGGAGGAGTTGGAAGGTCCGCGAAGTCGGCGACGGCAATTTAAACCTGGTCTTCATTGTCGAAGGCAGCGCGGGCAGTGCAATTGTCAAACAGGCACTGCCCTATGTGCGGCTGGTCGGCGAGAGCTGGCCATTGCCGTTGAAACGTTCATTCTTCGAGTACCATGCATTGACACGACAGGCGGCCCGTGATCCGGGCAGGGTGCCTGAAGTTTTCCATTTCGACGGTGAGCAGGCCATTATCGTTATGGAATTCCTGTCACCCCATATCATTTTGCGGCGAGGGCTGATTGAAGGCAATCAGTATCCCAATGCGGCCCGTGATCTCGGCCTGTTTCTCGCCCGTACCCTGTTCCGTGGCTCAGATTTTTCAATGAAAGCGGCGACGCGCAAGGCTGATGTCGCGCTCTTTGCCGACAATGTCGAACTCTGCGACATCACCGAGAGCCTGGTTTTTTCGGATCCCTATTTCAACGCCCCGCTGAACAGGCATACCGCGCCGCAACTGGACGGGCTTGTCGCTGCATTGCGTGCCGACCGTGACCTCAAGGTGGAAGCGCAGCGGCTCAAGCATCTGTTCGCCACGAAGGCCGAGACCTTGCTGCACGGCGATCTGCACACCGGGTCGGTGATGGTCACACCCGGCGAGACGCGGGTCATCGATCCGGAATTTGCGTTTTACGGGCCCATCGCCTTTGATGTCGGCATGCTGCTCGCCAATTTCTGGATGAATTATCTGGCGCAGCGCGGTCACGAGCAGGATGACAACCGTCGCGACATGCGCCGTTCCCTGCTTGAAGCCATTGAGACGATTTGGGAAACGTTCCGTTCCGAGTTTTCTCATCTCTGGCGTACCGAACGCAACGGCATCTTGTATCAACGCGCCTTGTTCGAGGATCAGGATGACAGCCTCGGTGCCGAACAGGCGCTCAACGAAGTGCTGCATGACATCTGGCAGGACATGCTGGGGTTCGCCGGGATTGAAATACACCGGCGCATTCTCGGCCTTGCCCACAACGCCGATTTTGAACTGATCGAGGATCCGGACCTGAGAGCGCGATGCGAATCCAAGGCGCTTAAATTCGGCCGTCATCTGGCCTGCAACCGGCGCCATATCCATAGTTTGGCTGAAATCAACGGTTTGGTTGAGCGGCTTGAAAAGGAGATTACCCTGTGAAAGTCGCAGACCGTCACTATCACACCATCTGGCTCAACAATGATGGTCGCTCCGTCGATATTATCGATCAGCGCTGGCTACCCCACGAATTCAAGGTGGTGACACTGAAAACGGTCGATGATGTCGCCATTGCCATCCGCGATATGTGGGTGCGCGGCGCACCGTTGATCGGGGTGACGGCGGCCTATGGCGTTGCGATCGCCATGGCGGATGATCCCTCCGATGCCGCACTGCACGATGTGTGGGACAAGCTGCATGAAACCCGGCCAACGGCCATCAATCTCCGCTGGGCGCTCGATACGATGCGCCAGTATCTGCTGCCGCTACCGGAAAAGGACCGCATGGCGGCCGCCTATCGCCGGGCGGCTGACATTGCCGAGGAAGACGTACAGCTCAATCGTCAGATCGGCCTGCACGGCCTCGAAATCATTCGCGATATTGCCGCAAGGAAAAAGCCGGGCGAGCCGGTCAATATTCTCACCCATTGCAATGCAGGCTGGCTCGCAACCGTCGATTACGGCACAGCAACCGCTCCCATCTACGTTGCGGCGGAGGAGGGGATCAACGTTCATGTCTATGTTGATGAGACACGTCCGCGCAACCAGGGCGCGCAACTGACGGCATGGGAGTTGAACGGACACGGTGTGCCGCATACGCTGATCGTCGACAATGCGGGCGGACATTTGATGCAGCATGGTCAGGTGGACATGGTTATTGTCGGTACCGACCGGACGACGGCCAACGGCGACGTGTGCAACAAGATCGGCACCTATCTGAAAGCCCTGGCGGCCAAGGACAACAACGTTCCCTTCTATGTGGCCTTGCCTTCCCCGACGATCGATTGGACTGTCCATGACGGGATCAGCGAGATTCCGATTGAAGAACGCGCCGGTGCGGAAGTGTCTCATGTGCAGGGACTGGCAGCCGACGGTAAAATCGCCTCCGTGCAGATTTCCCCGACGGGCAGCCCCACCGCCAATCCGGCTTTCGATGTGACCCCCGCGCGTCTCATAACCGGGCTGATTACCGAACGTGGCGTTGCCCAAGCCTCGGCGGAGGGTTTGAGCGCCTTGTTTCCGCAAAGTAAGCGGTGATAAATCCGTCGGGATGCCATGAGCAGCGGGAAGATGCCTGAATGACCACATCAGTACAAGATTCCATCGATCTTCGCCGGGAAATGGTGACGACGTGCCGGTTGATGAACTCGAGCGGCGTCAACCAGGGAACGTCGGGAAATCTCTCCGTGCGCACGGATCGCGGATTTCTTGTGACACCGTCGTCCCTGCCTTATGAGACCATGCAGCCGGACGATCTCGTCGAGATGCACTTCGATGGCAGTTATGTGGGGCGGCCGCCATCGTCCGAATGGCGCTTTCACCGCGATATCCTGCAGAAGCGTTCCGATATCAATGTGGTTCTGCATTGCCACTCGGTCTATGCGACAACGCTTGCGTGCCACAACAAGACAATCCCGAGTTTCCACTACATGACCGGGATTGCCGGAGGAACGACGATCCGTTGCGCGCCCTATGCCACCTTTGGAACGCAGGCACTGTCCGACAATGCGATCGTCGCACTGGAGAACAGGCTGGCATGCCTGCTCAGCCAGCATGGTCAGATATCCCTGGGGGTGACGCTTGAATCCGCCCTTTGGCTTGCAATCGAAGTCGAAACCTTGTCGCGCATCTATGTCCAGGCACTCACTTTGGGCGAACCGCCGATCCTGTCAGACGAGGAAATGGAGCGTGTCATCACCCAGATGCGCCAGATAAAATACAGCATGAGCCAGCAGGGCTGAGCCTCTTTCCAGGCGCTTACTGGCTGTTTGTCATGTCGAGAGCACTGGTCAGGTCGCCCAATGGCGGCTGATTGTGGGAGGCCACCGCATCATCACGGACCGTGATCCCATGCAATGTCGGCAATTCGAAACGCCTGGTCAGGAAGCGTAGAATCGAGGTTGTGTCCATCGGCGTGTGATCAACGAAACCGCGGCGGGCGAACGGCGAGACAATGATGGCTGGGATACGGCTGCCAGGTCCCCAACGGTCGCCTTTCGGCGGTGCGGCGTGGTCCCATATACCGCCATTTTCATCATAAGTGACGATGACCAGCATATGCGGCCATTGCGGGCTTTTTTCCAGATGCCCGATAAGGTCGGCAATATGCGCATCGCCCGCCTCGATATCCGCATAGCCGGAATGCTCGTTCAGATCACCCTGCGGTTTGTAGAAGGCAACTTGCGGCAGTGTGCCAGTGTCGATTGCCTTGATGAATTGCGATCCAGCCAAGCCGCCATCGAGCAGATGCTCGGTGCGTGCCGCTGTTCCCGGCGCAAAATTCGCATAATAGTTGAACGGCTGATGATGGTACTGAAAATTGGGAACCGGCGTTTTGTTGCCGTGGTCCAGCACATCCTGCCACGCACCGCCATACCAGGCCCAGCTGATATGCTTCAGGCTGAGCATATCGCCGATCGTCGGTTCGGTCTGCGGCGGGAGGGTTGTCGGGTTTGCAGGGTCCGCGGTCGCCGCGTCGGCGTTCTTTGCGGGCGTGTTGCCGCTCGGCTGATAGGGTGGCTGCATGGTGTTGACGGCGTAAAAGTCCGGGGTGAGATTGCCATCGCCGGCAAATTTTGGGATGCCATCGATTGCCGATTTGGGTGAATTGGCAGCGAGCGTCAACGAGACGCCATCCGGTTCCACCACGGCGACAGAAGGCTTGGCCGGGCTGGTGTCGGCATGGGCGTATTGGGGCGCGCACGCGCATATCAGCCATTGGTGATTGAAGAACGAGCCGCCAAAGCCGCCCATGAAAAATTCATCGGCAAGGGTGTATTTTTGCGCGACCTTCCACATCGCCGTCTTCGAGCCGTCCCAAAGCCCCATGACCATTGCGCCGGAATCGGCATAGGCGACGAACTTATCGTTCTTGCCGCCATTGATCTGCATCTGGTTTTGATAGAACCGGTGCCACAAATCGTGGGTGATTGTGCCGAGGGGGAGATTGAACCCCTGAGGATCGTCGACCCGATAGGGGTGATTGGCAAGGTGCTCGGTCTCCGCCTGCGTGACCGGTGGGGTAACGCCCTTTGCGGTCAATCCGCCCCAAACAGGCGGTAATTCGCGTAGCGGAGTGTTGTCGCGGTCAAGCTGGGTGAGCGCTGCGTCCGAACCCCCCTGCAGGCCGTCTGCTCCGGGGAAACTGCCATAAAGATTATCAAAACTGCGGTTTTCTGCGTAGATCACCACCACGGTGTCGATCAGGTTCAGAGTGTTGGAATGACCGTCATTGTATCCGGCCGCCGATGCGGAAGAGAGCCCACCCATGGCGGCACTGATCACCGAAGCGGTCGCAATCATATTTATCCGCATGCTGGCAGTCTCCTTGTCGGCTATATGTTGATAACTTTTCAAGTTTACTCCACCATACCCACAAGCCGTCCAAACGTGCCCGGGGATCTGACGGAGGAAGCTAATCATAAA
The DNA here is from genome assembly GCF_058792715.1 of Phyllobacterium sp. MT110. Taxonomy (NCBI): domain Bacteria; kingdom Pseudomonadati; phylum Pseudomonadota; class Alphaproteobacteria; order Hyphomicrobiales; family Phyllobacteriaceae; genus Phyllobacterium; species Phyllobacterium sp. MT110. The sequence goes on along the minus strand of NZ_JBXAFE010000006.1, from coordinate 110,756 downwards.
GCCTCTTGGATACACAAGCACAAAGCACCGGGCGGTGATCCTTTGCATCGTCGCGACGATCAGCGCTGCGGTGGCAGCGCACAGTGCGGTCACGGAAAGTTCAGGCAAAGCCGCGCCGGAACCATCGCGCGCGCAGGTGCGCGAGCAGGTGAAAGCACTTGGCGCGCTCGGTCAGGCCTTGTTTTTCGATCCTGCCTTGTCAGGCTCCGGCAAGCTCTCCTGTGCGTCCTGCCATGATCCGGCCCACGGCTTTGCCGCCGCCAATGGCCTTGCGGTTCAGCTGGGCGGCGGCGATCTGCGGCAGCCTGGGGTGAGGGCGGTGCCATCGCTCAAATATTTGCAAGCTGTCCCGCCGTTCACCGAACATTTTTTTGAATCGGAAGATGATGCGGACGAAAGCATCGACAATGGCCCGACGGGCGGGCTGACTTGGGATGGCCGGATTGACCGCGGCCAGCAACAAGCGAGGATCCCGCTGCTTTCCGATTTCGAAATGGGCAACAAAAGCGATGAGGACATTGCCCGGCGGCTGATCGCGGCAGATTACGGCGCCAGGATTGCAGCAGTCACCGGTCTGCCAAGCACGCCGGACACATCTGTTCTGGTCAATACCGCCCTCAAGGCACTGGAGGTGTTCGAACAGGACTACCGTACCTTTTACCCTTACACGAGCAAGTACGATGCGGTGCTCGCCGGAAAAGCCGTGCTGAACCCGCAGGAAGCCCGAGGCTTGGATCTGTTCAATGCGCCCGCGAAAGGCAATTGCGCGTCATGCCATGTGAGTCAGCGCGGCAATGACGGGACGCCGCCGCAATTTACCGATTACGGTTTGATTGCTTTGGGTGCGCCGCGCAATCCCGAGATTCCCGCAAACAGGGACCTTCATTATTTTGATCTGGGCCTTTGTGGTCCGCTCCGGACGGATTTCTTGAACCGCATGGACTATTGCGGTCTTTTCCGCACGCCCACACTGCGCAATGTGGCGCTTCGCAAGACATTCTTTCACAACGGCGTCTTTCACTCCTTGCAGCAAGCCGTGGAGTTCTATGTCGAGCGCGAAACCAGGCCAGAGCGTTGGTATCCACGCAAGTCTGATGGCAGCGTTGACAAATATGACGATCTGCCAGTGGACGCCAAAGCCAATGTGAACATGGATCCGCCCTTCGACCGGCAGGCCGGGGAAGCGCCGGCTCTCACACCGGACGAGATCCAGGACGTCATCAGTTTTCTCAATACGCTGACCGATGGTTACACTCCGCCCGAACAATAGCGCTGCCGAGCCGTCAGAGACTTCTTTGTTCAAACAGCAAAGCTCTAGGATTGTCCGGGCAGGTCAAGCAGCCTTGCCACCTCTGCAACTCCGTTGCCGGATGCAGACAGCGCACCGCTGTCCTTCACATCGACAACGGACCCGTTGGCAAAGCTCAAAGACCAGCCGTCATTGCTGGCATTTCGGCGGCGGTCGGTGAGTTCGATGCCAGACGCGGAGATCAGTGCAATGGCTTCATCGGCATCCATGATCGTCGCTCCATCTTAGCGGTTTCCTTGTCTTAGTTGAGTCTTCGCACGCAGCTGAGTCAAGCGGAAACCGTCGCCATGGTAACGTGCAGTAGGGGCGCATGGTCTATCTTGCGAAGACGAGCGATTGATGCGCGCCAACCCCGGCTTTGACACCAGCCGCTGCGGCCATTGTTGCATTGGCCATGGGACTGGCTGCATCGCCGGCCGCATAAACGCCCTTGACCGTTGTCTGCATCCAGTCGTCCACACGAATGAATGCCCCAAGCGGACCATCGTCGAAAGCACAGCCAAGCTGTTCCGCCAGCGGGCTGGCCATGTTGGTTTTCGGCGCGGTGAAAATAGCATCGACAGGTACAACCCTGCCATCACTGAGTCTGACCGCTTCAAGCCGGGGTGCATTGCCCAGTAGCTCGACAACCGGTGTCCGTTCGATCGGTACATTCCTCGCCGCCAGATCGGATAGGTGCTCCGCATCCGGCTCAAACGTATTTTGAGTGAAGTATGTGGCCGGTCCCCAATCCGATATCAGCAGTGCCTGATGTGCCGACAGGGGTGTATTGGCCAAAACGCCCAGTGCTTGGCCGCCAACTTCATAGCCGTGGCAATATGGGCAGTGAAGAACCGACACGCCCCATCGCTCCGGTAGGCCAGGGATTACCGGCAGATCATCTTTCACGCCGGTTGCCAGAATGAGACGCATGGCCCGTTTTTCGGTGCCGTCGGCCAACGCAACGGCAAAATGGTCGTCGGCTTTGCCGGCCGATACAGCCACGCTATCGATAAACTCCACTGTCGGGTAGATGGAAAGCTGCCGCCGCGCATCGCCAATGATATCGCGGGGCCGCCTGCCGTCCTGACCCAGAAAGCCGTGGGACGCTTCGACGAAGCGGTTGCGGGGCAGCCCAGCGTCAATCAGGAGCACGCGCCGGCGAGCACGGGCAATCTGAATGGCGGCGGAAAGACCGGCAAAACTGCCGCCGATAACAATGGCATCATAGGTCATGGAAGCTCCTTCATTGCGGGAGGCAAGATATTTCCAATGCCGGATCGCATCGGAGTTTGAATTATATAACAACATAAGTTACATGAAAATTTCCGTCAATAGTCATGTAACTTATTCTATTACGTATCGTTCGCGTGTGCTATGCATGCAGAAGGAGAATAACCAGTATGAGACATGACAGCCGACTGTCGAGAATGCTCCATGTCCTGATCCATATGGATCGGCACGACGGTTCGATCACGTCCGACAATATTGCGAAGATGCTGAACACCAATCCGGTGGTGGTGCGGCGAACCATGGCGGGCTTGAGAAATACCGGTTATGTCCGTTCCGATAAGGGGCATGGCGGGGGCTGGATACTGGCGCGTCCGCTTGAGGAAATATCGCTGCTTGACGTGCACCAGGCATTGGGGCGACCGGAAATGTTTGCGATCGGTATAGCCATCGACCACCCGGATTGTCTCGTGGAGCAATCGGTCAATGCAGCCTTGACTGACGCTTTCGACGCGGCGGAACAAATGCTCCTGTCGCGTTTTGCCGAGGTGAAGCTTTCCGATATCGCGCGTGATTTTGATTTTCGATTCCGGAATTTGACCGAAAGGCCGGCACAAACGGTTTGATTGATCAGGCGGCTTCAGGGCGCGCAACGGAGCCGCGGCCGGCCTTGCATCATGATAAGAATAACGCAGAAGGCACCTGCTGCCCGTGTCTGATGGAGGCAATGGTTTGCCCAATATCGGCTTGGCCTGATGCAGACTGCATGAGGAAGCTGGACTTGTGGCGATAAGCCATTTGTGCCAGAAGGCTATGAGTTCAGCGTCACCTTGGAAAGTTATAGCCCGTTATGGAATTGGCATATCGCGAATTGAATGGAGAGGTCACTCCAGAGAACGCCGGTGTCCAGTTGACGCGGTACCCCATCGTCGTTGATCTGGATAAGACACTTATCCTGACTGACACGCTGCACGAACAAGTGGTTGCAGCTCTTTTCACCCAACCCGCGACGCTTATTCGCGCTGCTCCCAGCATGCTGCGGGGCCGCGCTGCCTTGAAGGCCGCTTTGGCGTCAAAGGTTGACCTGGCATCAACGGTCCTGCCGCTTCGCGAGGACCTTGTGAAGTGGTTGCGTGAGCAAGCTGCTGCCGGCCGGGAGATTCATCTCTGTTCTGCAGCAAATCAGGCAGTGGTTGACAATATTTCGCGGCGTATCGGCATTTTTGCGAGCGCCATCGGCTCCGATACCGCAAATCTGAAGGGACGTGTGAAGGCAGAACATCTAGCGCGTACTTTTCCTGATGGCTTTGTCTATGTCGGCGACAGCAGGGCAGACTTGCCGGTGTGGAAATTGGCCGCGGGAATAGTCCTAGCAGGCGTTTCCACCGGCGTCGCAAAGGCAGCGCGTGATCTGGGCAAGCCGATTGAAGCAGAATTCAGCAATCATCCTCTGACTTTGAAGGATAGTCTCAAAGCCTTGCGGGTGCATCACTGGTCGAAGAACGCTCTAATTTTCGTTCCGCTTATTCTGGCGCATGCCTGGGGCGATTTCACCGTTATTCGCGATACGGTTCTGGGTCTTTTCTGTCTCTTGATTGTCACATCCTCGACCTATCTTCTGAATGATTTGGCCGATCTCAGTGCTGATCGGCAGCATTGGTCGAAGCGCAATCGCGCGCTGGCCAGCGGACGGCTTCCGATCGCCACGGGCCTGGCGATGGCCTGCATCGGTCTCGTCGTGGCGTTTGTCGGTTCTCTCCTGCTAACGCCTTATTTTTCCCTCGCATTGGCAAGCTATCTCGTGCTGACGCTTGCGTACTCCTTTGGCCTCAAGCGCGTGCCTATTCTTGATACGCTGGTCATCGGCATTTTGTTTACAACGCGTCTCATCATGGGGATCACGCTGCTTCGGCTGCCTGCATCTGCCTGGCTTTTGACCTTTTCAGTGTTCTTCTTCTTCTCTCTGGCGGTCGCCAAGCGTCATACGGAAATTATTCGTGCCACCTCCACAGGGTCTCACAGCCTCGCCAGCCGGGGCTATATGCTCGAGGATGCACCACTAACCCTCGCGTTTGGCATAGCGTCCGCCGTGGCGTCCCTGCTGGTCATGGTCCTGTTCATCGTTGAGGAGATGCTTCCGGGGTCGGTCTATTCCCATCCGAATCTGCTCGGTGGAATTCCCGTTTTTCTTGCGATCTGGGTCGGTCGGATTTGGCTGCTGGCGCATCGGGGGCGCATGAATGACGATCCCGTCAGTTTTGCTTTGCGTGACAAGCCCAGTGTCGTGCTCGGTCTTTTGGTCGCGATGCTCTTCGTGGCTGCTCTATGAGATCATTTGTCTCGACAGACGATATCCGCTCGTGGGGTGGAATCCTGCAGGGGCAGCATTTTGTCAGCCGGCCGAATTGGCGGGATCAGTTGCCTCGCAGTATTGCAGAGGCACGTGATGCCGATCACAGTCTTCTCGCCATGGGCCTTGGCCGCTCTTACGGTGACAGCGGACTGAATCCCGGCGGGGCGCTTGTCGACATGACTGCGCTTGATCGGATTATTTCATTTGATCCGGCAACAGGATTGTTGCGTGCGGAAGCCGGCATCTCCTTTGCCGATATACTCGATCTGTTCGTTCGTCGCGGATTTTTTTTGCCGGTCACGCCTGGAACGCGTTTTGTAACCCTGGGCGGGGCCATTGCAAATGATGTTCATGGCAAGAACCACCATCTTGCCGGAACGATCGGCAGATGGGTGCGCCGCATCGGGCTGCTTCGGTCGGATGGTACCGAGATCGAGCTGAGAGACGATGATCAAACCGGATTGTTCGCTGCGACGATCGGGGGGCTTGGGCTGACGGGACTGATCACATGGGCTGAAATTGAGCTGATGCGCATTCCCAGCGCACTCATGGACGTTGAGACGCTTCCCTTTGCCAATGTGGATGAATTCTTTGCCGTGGCTGCTGAGAGCGAAGGCAGTGCCGATTACACGGTGGCGTGGGTGGACTGTCTGGCAAAGGGAAACGCTCTCGGAAGAGGCTTGTTCACCCGTGCACGGCATGCACCCAGAGGAACAAAGATGGCAAGGGTGGAAAAGCCGAAGTTAACGGTGCCCTTCTCGATGCCGTCGTTTGTCCTGAACAATCTGTCGATCGGGCTGTTCAACAGCCTATACTTTTACAAGGGCAGCCGTGCGGCTGGCAAGGCTACCACCCCTTATCTACCGTATTTCTATCCGCTGGATAGCATCGGGCATTGGAACCGGATATACGGCCGCCGGGGAATGTACCAATACCAGTCGGTTGTGCCGCCCATTGTGGCAAGGGATGCGACCACGGAAATGCTCAAGGCCATCTCAAGGGCTGGCGAAGGCTCGTTCCTTGCGGTGCTCAAGACGTTCGGTGAGAAGGTATCGCCCGGCCTTTTGTCCTTTCCACAGGCTGGTACAACGCTTGCCCTTGATTTCCCCAACCGTGGCCAGTTGACCCTTGATTTATTGAGCCGTCTCGATGACATCGTGCGCGAAGCTGGCGGACGGCTATACCCTGCGAAGGACGGGCGTATTTCCGCGGCAATGTTTCGCGCTGGTTATCCCGCTTGGGAAACGTTTGCACAGCATGTCGATCCAGCATTCTCGTCCGCCTTTTGGCGCCGGATAAGCGAGTAAAGAAGAGGAATAATTTCGTGCGTGTCATCATATTGGGAGCAACGTCGGCGATTGCCGAAGCGACGGCTCGCCTCTACGCAAGCGAAGGTGCCGACCTGTTGCTGGTCGGGCGGCAACAAGCCAAGCTCGACGCGATCGCCGCTGACTTGAAGGTAAGGGGCGCCATCCGCGCCGAGACTGCCGTTTATGATCTGGCAGTGCCAAAGGATGTGCGCTCTGCGCTTGCGCAATTCTGTGCAACGCTCGGCGGCGTGGACCATGTGCTTATCGCCTATGGCGTGCTGGGCGAGCAGGATGAGGCGGAGCAGTCCACGGACGTTGCCGAGGAGATATTGCAGGTCAATTTCAACTCGGTTGCCGCATGGTGCCTCGCTGTCGCCGATGTATTTGAAGGGCAGGCGAGGGGTTCGCTTGTCGTTCTGGGATCCGTGGCTGGCGATCGGGGGCGACGGGCCAATTATGTCTATGGCGCGGCCAAGGCCGGGCTTGCCACACTCGTTGAAGGTATCTCCCATCGCTTTGCCAGCAACGGTCCGCGCGCTGCCATCGTCAAACCGGGGCCAACCATCACGCCCATGACGGAGGGTATGAACCGCAAAGGCGCCTTGTGGGCAACGCCCGAACAGATTGCGCGAGTGGCACGGCGCGCCGCGGATCGCACCGGCCCAGTTTTCTACGCCCCCGGCCGCTGGCGTTTGATCATGCTGATCATCCGCAATCTGCCGACTGTGATCTTCAATCGGATGAGCATATGACACGACGGATTATCATAACTGGCGCAGCAGGACTTGTTGGTCAAAACCTGATCGCCAGGCTGAAAACGAACCCGGATATCAAGATCGTGGGGATCGATAAGCACCCGACAAACACCGCTTTGCTGCGGCGGATGCATCCGGAAATCGAGACAATCGAAACCGATCTCGCCAAGCCGGGCCCATGGATGGATGCCCTGGCCGGCGCCGATGCCCTGGTGCTCAATCAAGCGCAGATTGGCGGTCTCCACGAACAGGAGTTCACCGACAACAATGTCACGGCCACTGAAAACATTGTCGCGGCTATGCGAAAGCACAGCATACCCTATTTCGTGCAGATTTCTTCTTCGGTCGTGCACTCGCAGGCCGATGATTTCTACACACGCTCCAAGACGGCCCAAGAGAAATTCATCGATACCGTCGGCGACATTCCGCATCTGATATTGCGCCCGACGCTGATGTTTGGCTGGTTCGATCGCAAACATCTGGGCTGGTTGCGCAGGTTTATGGACCGGACCGCCATCTTTCCCATTCCCGGTGACGGCAAGTTTATCCGTCAACCGCTTTATGTCGGCGATTTCGCCGCGATCATCGCGTCCGGTTTGGCCAGCCGCGCAACAGGAACTTATGACATATCGGGGCTGGAGCAGATTCATTATGGCGATCTCATCCAACTGATACATGACACGGTTAAGCCGAAAGCCAGGATCGTTCATTTGCCCTATCACCTGTTCTGGGCGCTGTTGTTCGTGTACGGCAAGTTCAACAGCAATCCGCCGTTCACCACCCGGCAGCTCGAAGCGCTGGTCATACCGGAAACATTTCCGGTGATCGATTGGCCGGAAATATTCGGCATCAAAGCAACGCCGCTGCGCACTGCGCTGGAAGAAACATATCTTGATGCCCGCTATTCCGGCATCGTTCTGGATTTCTGAGGATTTTACATGAGCAGGATCATCGTCATAGGTGCTGGCCCGATGGGGCTTGCCGCAGCGCACCGGGCCGTAACGCTTGGTCATGAAGTTGATTTGATCGAGGCAGACAGCAAACCGGGCGGCATGGCTGCCCACTTTGACTTCGGTGGATTGTCGATCGAGCGGTACTATCACTTTGTCTGCAAAACCGACAAGCCGACCTTCGCCTTGATGGACGAGCTCGGTATCGGCGACAAGATGCGCTGGACGCCAACCTCCATGGCCTATTACATGAAAGACAAGGTCCATCCTTGGGGAAGCCCCATTTCACTGCTGATGTTCCCGCATCTGAGCTTCATTGCGAAGTTGCGCACTGGCGTGCAGATGTTTTTGACGACGAAGGCAAAGGTCTTCAGCAGCATTGAAAAATTGACTGCCAGACAATGGATCGAGCGCGGGTCCGGCAAGGAAGTCTATGAGACGCTTTGGCGCCGGCTGATGCAGCTCAAGTTCTACGAACTGTCGGACGATATCTCCGCATCCTGGATCGCCACGCGCATCAAGCGCATTGGCAATTCCCGCCGTTCGATATTTCAGGAGGAACTGGGCTATATCGAGGGAGGAAGCGAGACCCTCGTCAAGGCACTGGTATCTGCGTTTGAAGCAAAAGGCGGGCGGCTACATCTCGCAGCCCCGGCCGAAAAAATAGAAACTGAGAACGGAAAGGTCATTGGTGTTACGGCAGGCGGGAGGTTTTTCTCCGGCGATGCGGTGATTTCCACGGTGCCGACGCCATTGGTGTCCAAACTTGCTCCGGATCTTCCGCAGTCCTGGCGGGATCGATACGACGCGATCCGCAATATCGGCGTTGTCTGCCTGCTGTTCAAGCTCAAGCGGTCGGTCACGAAGAATTTCTGGCTCAATATTGTCGATGAAAACATTGATATTCCCGGTATCATCGAGTTTTCCAACCTGCGTCCGGTGGACAATACGATTGTTTACGTGCCCTATTATATGCCGACCAGCCAGCCGAAATGGCAGTGGACGGATCAGCAGTTCGTCGATGAGGCGTTCGGCTACATCCAGCGCATCAATCCGGCCATTAGCAGAAGCGATCTCATCGACGCAACGGTGGGCCGTCTTCGGTATGCCCAGCCGGTCTGTGAGCCCAATTTTTACGAGAAATTGCCAGCGGTCCAGACACCGATCTCTGGCCTGCAGATTGCCGACACATGCTTTTACTATCCCGAAGACCGGGGTGTGTCGGAGAGCATCCGCTTTGGCAGGTCCATGGCCGAGGCGGTCGTCTGATGCGTGAACGAGCGACTGCAATCGTCGCCTCGCCATTTCTGCGTTTTGTCATTTCGGGTGGTATCGCAGCTGCGGTGAACATTGCCTCGCGCATTGCCCTGTCGCAGATCATGCCGTTCAGCGCGGCAATCGTGCTGGCTTACCTGGCTGGAATGACAACAGCCTATATCCTGATGAAGCTGTTCGTCTTCGATCAGTCGGGCAGTTCCGTGCGCCAGGAATACATTCGGTTCGGCCTGGTCAATCTGGTGTCGCTCCTGCAGGTCTGGCTCGTCAGCGTCGGTCTGGCCCGCTGGTTTTTCCCCTTGATCAATTACACGTGGAACGCGGACACGACAGCTCATATCATCGGCGTCCTGAGCCCCGTTATCACCAGCTACCTCGCGCATAAATCATTCACTTTCGCCCGTAAGGATAGACAATAATCAATGCTTAGAATGGTCACAAGGAACGCGATGTTCCTGGCGCTGGTCTGCTTGATCTCCTTGGTTCTCATAGTTTACTCGATTTTATTCGTGCGGGCGAACTATATGGTCCCCCTTTATTGGGATCAGTGGGAATTTGCGACTGAGCTTGCGAGATCAAAGCAAGACACACTCTCGCTTCAGTATCTTTTTGCTGCGCATAACGAGCATGTCATTGCGACGACAAAGTTGATTTTCTTTCTCGATTATTATTTTTTCAGCTTAACCAATGGCCCCCTGATCGTTTCAATCGGTATCGCAACATTTTGTATTGCGTGGCTTTTGGCCAAGTTGTTGTTCATCAATGACAGAGAGAGCAAGTATTTCTATCCCTTCTTTCTGCTTTTCTCTGCATCGGGATTTTCGCTGGCCCAATGGGAGAACTTGCTGTGGGGCTTCCAACCTCAGTTTTATCTCGTGCTGATCTTCACGCTGATAAGCTGTCTCATCGGATTGAAAATCAGCGATCGTGAGCAAGTCACATCCCCTTGGTGGTTTGCTGGATTGATCATCACAACGGGTTTGGGCGTGTTTTCAATGGGCAACGGCATCGCATTGCCTGTTTCCATTCTCATCCTGCTTGTTCTGCGGCGCTACCGGCCGATTAAAACGATGCTTTATGCATTCGTCGCGGCATTGTTCATTGGTGCTTTTATCGTCCTGACAAAGGGTGCGACTGCCGTTGGAGATCCGGCATTAAAGACATTTGGCAATTTTATATCTTTCTTCTTCGGTATGCTCGGAAGCCCGATCACCAGCAAAGGGGTTATTGCCGCAATATTTGGTCTGCTCTTGTTCGGAGCCTATTGTATCTTGTTTTTATCCTATGTTCTAATACCGTTTCTGCGCGGGCGTCGGCTTGACGATGCTTTGGCGGGCCTCTTTGCGCTAGCGAGTTTTCTTTTTGCAACGGCCGTTGGTGCGGCGTGGGGACGGTTTTCGCTGGGCCCAGGCGCAGCATTGGCGTCGCGCTACTCTACGCCTATGCTTGTTCTGTGGATGACACTTTTCGCCATACTGTTTCGAGTGACAGTGATAGCCGATTATCGACCGTCGCTTCGTCAGGCACGATCGGGATCATGGATTCTTCTTGCCTTAAGTGTTGCGGCATGGACCAGTTTGAGGCCGGGTAATGTTGCCGGTGCCAGCCACACGAATGAAGTCAACCAGGCTGGATATTTTCTGTCTTCGGGGTTGTTTCCTGATGAGCAACTGCTGAAATTGTACCCCTTACCAGACCGCATAAGGCCGACTATTGATTTTCTCCGAGACGCCAAACTCAATCTATTCGCTGATAACCCTGGACTATCGGGATCGAGTTGGAAACAGTGGACTGATAAACCAGCCCAGGCTTGTGAACTTGGGTCCGTCGAAAAAGTCCAACGCCTTTCTGCTTCGGCGTGGCAGGCCGTTGGCTGGGTGACAAACGCTGCACGGCAAACTCCAAGTTGGATAGTTGCCATCGACTCAAGTCAAAATGTTCTGGGATACACGGTCCCACTTCAACCTTATTCCGATATTGCCAAAGCTGTTGGTCTAAGCGGCAGCTATCGCGGTTTTGCCGTGCCCATAAACATGGCTTCTGCCGACGCGGCTTTTCCCATATCTCTATTGGCTATTTTTGGTGAAGACGAATCGCCCTGCCGCTTGAATTTACCGCCCTTACCCAAGGAGCCTTTTCTGATCCAACCGGGTGAGTTCGCACCGCTTCGAACAGAGGTCATACATTCGGGGGCTGCAGCCAGTCCGGGAATGCCGCCAACGCTTTTAATCAGCACACGTTACAAGGGAGCTGAGATTAGTGGTACTTGGGGTTTCTTCCGATGAGAACATTAGTGGGTGTGATGTACAATGTTCTCGATGCGGTGTGCCATAACCTTATTGTACCAATCTTGCACCGGCCTTCAGCCGAGGGATTAAGTCTTGTTGTAAAATCCAACGGCAGGCCGGTTTTTGCCGATACAAAGCAGTTGGATTCGCGCCCACCCCATTTATGGCAATATTTGCAGATAAATGCATTTGACACGTGCAACGAAGGCGAAAAATTGAACCTGAATACAACGCTGGAAGACAATGGACGGGGATGGGGAGCGTAGTGTGCCATGGCAACTCCGGCTTTTCAACCTTAGCAGTCATATATGTTGAACTCGACTCTGGTAAAGTAGTCAGCCAAACGAAATTGGTTGAGATAATGGGCACTGGACGATCGTCTTGAGAAGGAAACAAGGTTCATGAATCGTGGTTCTAACCAAAAAGCTGAGGCCTTGATCGCAGGTACGTTGCAAGGCTTGGACAAGGCATTTTCCCGGGCTTCATTCTGGCCGATAAACAATGTCTTGACAGACTCTGCTTGGCTGGAGCACGGCCCTTTTGCATTCTGGCTCATTGATGCGCTCAGACCGCAAACTTTTGTCGAGCTCGGAACTCATAGCGGCTTCTCTTACTTCGCATTCTGCCAAGCGGTGCAAAGGCTCGAAATTGAAACGCGATGCTACGCGGTGGACACATGGAAAGGGGACGAGCATTCCGGCCAATACTCGGAAGCCGTATTCGAATCGGTAAGGACCTACAACGACAAAAATTATTCTGCCTTTTCCAACCTTGTACGATCAACATTTGATGAGGCCTCTACGCATTTCAGAGACGGGATGGTAGATTTGCTTCACATCGACGGACGCCACTTTCTCGAGGATGTGGAGCACGACTTCGAAACTTGGAGGCCGAAGCTTTCAGATCGCGCAGTCGTGATTTTCCACGATACGAATGTCAGGGAACGGGGCTTTGGCGTCTATAAATTATGGGAAACGTTGTGCACATCCTATCCATCTTTTGAATTTTTTCACGGGCATGGGCTTGGCGTTCTGGGCGTTGGCAAGGAGTTGCCAACCGCCATACGCGCGATGTTTGATCTCACAAAATCTGAAGCTGGAGCGAGCGCCGTTAGAGAAGTCTATGCACGGCTTGGTGCTGCGGTTCAGGCGGAATCCACTGTTCTTCTCAAACAAGATGCGCTGGGCGCAAAAGTAAAGGAGTTAGATGAGTGTTCTCGACATATCCAGAGTTTAGAAATTGAAATAGAAGACAAGCATCGTCTGAATGACAGACTGACGCGAGAGAACGATGAACTGAACCATCGCGTTGATACCCTTAGAAGGGAGATTTCTGAGCTAAAATCTAGGTTCTCAGAAACGAGCCAGCTTGGAAGTGAGCTTGAAAATCAGCTCTCGCGGAAAGCTAATGAACTGCTCGCGTACCAACGTTCAATGAGCTGGAGATTAACCGCGCCTTATCGATTTTTTGGCAATCGGATCCGTAGCACTGTAAGAATTTTTGGTACTTTTCCGAGAATGATACGTCGCAGCGGTGGTCTCAAACCAGCGGTAGAGCGCGCTATCAGAATAATTCGGCGTGATGGTATATCAGGTTTGATACGAAGAACCAGGGAAGCTTCCATTGCAAGCTCCAGAGGTCTTTTATTCGGAAATGATTATTCGGAATGGCTCCATAATTACGGATCTCTTAATCAGTTAGAACCCGCGCAAGTCAACGCGCTTCTGAAAGGGCCGAAGCAACTACCTCAAATATCCGTTGTGATGCCGGTCTATAATCCTAACTTGACATGGCTGCGGGAGGCTGTTCAATCGGTTCGTGACCAAGTTTATCCAAATTGGCAACTTTGCATCGCGGATGATAAGTCTACAAATCCAAAAGTTCGCGAAGAACTTCTCAAATATTCGGCGCTGGATAAGCGGATACTGGTCACTTTTCGTGAAGCCAATGGCCACATCTCCGCAGCCTCCAATAGCGCACTTGAACTCGCGACTGGCGAGTGGATTGCGTTAATGGACCAAGACGATGTGTTGGCGCCCGAGGCCCTTTACCATATTTTTGAAGCACTTGAGCGCAACCCGACTGCAAAACTGATCTACTCGGATGAAGACAAAATTGATGAAGTGGGAAAACGTTTTAGTCCGTATTTCAAGTCCGACTGGAATCCAGACTTATTCCTCTCACACAATATGATTTGTCATTTGGGGGTTTATCGAGCGGATATGGTTAAGCAGCTTGGTGGATTCAGAGAAGGCAGAGAAGGCTCTCAAGATTATGATCTTGCCTTGCGCTTTATCGAACTATTGAAGCCCGATCAAATCATTCACGTCCCGCGTGTTCTTTATCATTGGCGCAGCCATGCGGACAGCACCGCTCAATCGGGCGATAACAAGGGATATGCACTTCGTGTTGGCCAGCAGGTTCTCAATGAGCACTTCCAACGGATGGGAATAGATGCCACGGCGGAATTGCTTGATTTTGGCATGTATCGCGCCCGTTATAAATTGCCAGATCCACTTCCTCTGGTAAGCCTGATAATTCCAACACGCAATGGGTTAAAACTGTTGCGACAATGTATAGATAGCATAGTTGAAAAAACAGAATACCCTAACTATGAGATAATCATCATCGACAACAACTCGGATGATGAGGATACTTTAAAGTATCTTGATGCTGTTTCTGACAAGGATCGGATTCGTGTTATCCGTGATACGAGACCATTCAATTATTCCGCTTTGAATAATGGCGCCGTGCTGGAAGCAAAGGGAGAGTTTGTCGGTCTGATCAACAATGATATCGAAGTCATCTCCGCTAATTGGCTTGGTGAAATGATCAGCATAGCCAGTCAGCCTGGGGTGGGGGCTGTTGGTGCACGCTTGTGGTATCCCGATGATACACTTCAGCATGGCGGGGTCATATTGGGAATCGGTGGAGTCGCCGGCCATTCTCACAAAGGTTTGTCACGTGGCGCGCCGGGATACTTCGGACGTGCACAGCTCATTCAAACCCTAAGTGCCGTAACGGCGGCCTGTTTGATCATAAGAAAAGATATCTTCCAGGAAGTCGGCGGTTTGGATGAAGAGAATCTCAAGGTGGCATTCAACGATGTTGACTTTTGCATTCGTGTTCGCGAGGCAGGGTATCGCAATGTGTGGACGCCCTATGCAGAGCTTTATCATCATGAGTCCGCATCACGTGGCGAAGAAGATACACCAGAAAAGCAGCTACGATTCACAAGTGAAGTGAATTTCATCCAGCAGCGTTGGGGTAAAGTTCTTCAAGAAGATCCCGCATACAGTCCAAATCTGACGGTCGAGCGGGAAGATTTTTCTCTTGGCTGGCCGCCAAGGGTCAAGGCGAACGTCGCAGAAGATAGGAACGCCCTATAATACGTGGTGGTATTGCTCCGACACCTTGAATGCCTGAAATCGGGGGATTGCGCCTCGCGGTAGTGTTCTCTCGTATCTCTATTGAGGATTACCGCAGTGGCAGTGATGTCAAAGTAACAGCGTTTGAGATATTTGGAGCAAGTCTTACCCTATCGCGTGATGGTCGTCCTGAGGTGATGCGTTCTTCAATTTTGAGAATAGTTCATTCATTTGATATTGCAGGAGTGTGTACATACGTGTACGTGCGAGCAATGGGGGGCATATGATTAAAACACTGGCTGCAAGAATACCCGGTCGCATCAAGCGGCAGTTAAGAGTTATTTGGAATCCATCGACAGCTATCACTCAACCCGAACCAATCCCTGATATTTCTCGCCCTCAGCCAATGGACCTCATGGGCGTAGCTAATTCTACGTTGGCCTACAGAGAAACATTAAAAGAAGTGGTGTTGAATGTTGGCCTTGTCCTGGAGATTGGCCCATATTTTCGACCTGTCTTGGTCGGAAACAATGTTTCCTATTTTGACGTTCGAACCAGCGCCGAACTTACGGAGCGAGCAGAACTGGAGGGATACTCTACAGAAGCTATTCCAACTGTCGACTATGTATCCCCTATTGGCGATTTGTCCGTCGTTGATGAGAAATTCGATGCTGTTCTGAGCGCACATTGCATTGAACATCAGCCGGATTTTGTTGACCATCTGAACAAGGTGGGAAGCTTGCTTAATCCGGGCGGCAGATACTACGCGATTATTCCAGACAAGAGATATTGTTTCGATAACAAGATACCAGAATCTAGCATTGCTCAAATCATATCTGCGCATCTTGAGAAACGAAAAGTTCATTCACCTCAAAGTGTTATTGAACATCGGGCTTTGACGACGCACAACGATCCTTTGAGGCATTGGCAGAATGACAATGATGATGCTGGCTTGGATAGTGCTTACATCGAAAGAATCCGGTCGTCGATTGTCGAGTGGCGTTCAAGCAATGGTTCGTATGTTGACGTGCACGCTTGGCAATTTACGCCTTTAAGCTTCAAATCGATTGTCAACACTTTAGCCCAATTGGACATGATAAAATTGCAACTTGAGACAGTTTTTGAAACGCCGTTTCCTCGTAATGAATTCATCGCGATTTTGAAAGCCGTCTGAGCCTTGATTGAGGACAGCTTTAGACCATTCAGTATTCGTCGTCTGAAAATATATCAGAGATATTTGGGGTAATACAAATCACAGCAATGACTGTTTGGGCTGCTCTCTTCATGGCTTATGGGCTGTTTATTTCTTTGTCCTGCGCATCCAATTGAAAAATATCCGCGTCCTTTAGGCGCGGATCAAAGTCTTAACAACAGTCTGGTTCTCCCGAACGGGCCGCATCGTTGAAAAGGACACGTGGAACATTCACACGTTCCAGAATCTGTCGTCAAGCCCTGCACATACATGATGGTATGCGTGCTGAATTACCGCCGAAGGCGGTGATGGTGATTGGTCCAAAATCTGCGCTTGCTGACTATCGTGAGGAACTGGGCATTTTCCTGCGGTAATGGCTTGTCATTCTCGCTGGTATCGCCGTCATGTTGCTGAGTAGTTGGCCGGTGAGCAGTTCTGGGATTGAAATGATTTCCTGACCGAGATGCCTCCGTCTTGGGGCGCTTATGGCTCTTTATGAAATTATTCCATCGGCTTGGCGTGCGTTCTGTTGTTGCTCGGGATTCAGCCAATTCCCCCGCAAATCCTTATAGTTTCCTTATACCTCCTCTCTGTGTCCCGTCTCGAATTCTTATGTCCGAGGCGGCATAACTCCTTTGCTCAGCAATTTGTCTGAAAATACTTTTGAGTAATGATCGGCAACATCGATGCTGTCTATATAAGGAGTTCTCCAGATGGACTTTATTGTTCTTGGAATAGGTGTTTTTTTCTTTCTCATTTCTCTGGCTTATACAAAAGCCTGCGAAAATTTGTGATCGGAAGGATCAGATAATGACCATCGATTACATTCTCGGAGGTGGAGTGACCTTGTTCCTTCTTGCCTATCTCACTTACGCGCTGGTTCGCCCAGAGCGCTTCTGATCGCCTCTGACACCAGGCTTGGAAAGCTACACCTATGACTCTCAACGGCTGGATACAGATTCTCGTTTACTGCGGGATCATCATCTTACTTGTGAAACCGCTTGGCGGTTACATGACGCGTGTTTTTAACGGCGAGCGCACATTCCTTTCGCCTGTCCTCGTTCCGGTGGAGCGTGGCCTTTATCGTGTTGCCGGAACAAGCGAGCGCGACGAACAACACTGGACCACCTATACGGCTGCATTGCTGCTCTTCAGCTTGGGCGGCCTCATTGTGCTTTATGTCTTGCAGAGGTTCCAGGGAATCCTTCCCTATAATCCCGCCGGCATGACGGCAACGGAACCCGGTCTTGCCTTCAACAGCGCTGTCAGCTTTGTCACCAACACCAACTGGCAGAACTATGGCGGCGAAAGCTCCATGTCCTATCTTGTTCAAATGGCCGGTTTCACGGTTCAGAACTTCGTATCGGCAGCCACAGGCATTGCGATTGCCATCGCCCTCATTCGCGGGTTTGCCCGCACGTCAGGCAAGTCCGTCGGCAATTTCTGGGTCGATCTGACGCGAAGCACGCTCTACATACTGCTCCCCATCTGCATCGTTCTGACGCTCGTCTATGTGTATCTCGGTGTTCCACAGACACTCGGGACCTATGTGGATGCCACAACGCTCGAAGGCGCAAAGCAGACCATTGCCGTCGGCCCCGTCGCATCCCAGCTGGCGATCAAGATGCTCGGCACGAATGGCGGCGGTTTCTTCAATGCCAACTCGGCCCATCCCTTTGAAAACCCGGACGCCATCTCGAACTTCATCCAGATGGTCTCGATCTTTGCGATCGGTGCCGCGCTGACCAATGTTTTCGGCCGGATGGTTGGAAACCAACGTCAAGGCTGGGCTCTCTTTGCCGCCATGGGTGTTCTTTTCCTGGCCGGCGTTATCGCCTGCTACTGGTCGGAAGCCGCCGGCAATCCGCTGGTGCATGCGCTTGGGATTGATGGCGGCAATATTGAAGGCAAGGAGACCCGCTTCGGCATCGCTTTGTCGGCGCTCTTCGCCGTGATCACAACGGCCGCATCCTGCGGCGCGGTCAATGCCATGCATGACAGTTTCATGGCCATTGGCGGCATGCTGCCCATGATCAACATGATGCTGGGTGAGGTCATCATCGGCGGTGTTGGTGCCGGTCTCTATGGCATTCTGCTCTATGTGGTGATCGCGGTTTTCGTTGCCGGACTGATGGTCGGCCGCACGCCGGAATATCTCGGCAAGAAGATCGAAGCCAAGGAAGTGAAGATGGCCATGCTCGGCGTGCTTTGCTTGCCGCTTGCCATGCTTGGGTTCACGGCGATTGCATGCGTGCTGCCATCGGCTGTCGCCGCGACCGGCAATTCCGGCCCGCACGGCTTCTCCGAAATCCTGTATGCCTATACGTCAGCTGCCGCCAACAACGGCTCGGCATTCGGCGGTCTCAGCGGGAACACCACCTGGTATAACCTGACGCTCGCCATCGGCATGCTCATGGGCCGCTTCTTCGTGATCATTCCGGTCATGGCAATTGCCGGGTCGCTGGTCGTCAAGAAGACCGTTCCGGAATCCGCAGGCACCTTCCCAACCCATGGCGGTTTGTTTGTCGGACTTCTCATTGGCGTCATCCTGATCGTCGGCGGTCTCACATTCTTCCCGGCCCTGGCTGTCGGACCGATTGTCGAGCACCTCGCCATCGGTCTCGGCCAGACCTTCTGATGGAGCCTGTCATGCGTCACGGTTACCTGCAATTCAACGTCCATCCTCGCGCCGGCAAGCTGGCGCGAGGAGCAGCCAAGCGCGTGCGCGCCTCCGACATCATCCTTGGCATGACCCTGGTGATGCTGATCGTCTGGCTTGCGGCATACGCCTGTCTTCACACAGTCACAGCGTCATGATCGCCGCTGTGCCGTTACAAGAATTTCAAAACTGGAGTCTCAAATGAGCCAGTCCAAATCCGCGAGCCTCATGGACTCTCGCATACTCATACCGGCCATCGGTGGAGCTTTCAAAAAGCTTGATCCGCGCAGCCTCATCAAAAACCCCGTCATGTTCGTGGTTGCTGTGGTCTCGTTCCTGACGACGGTGCTGTTCCTCAAGGACCTGGCGACCGGCGGCCGCGATCTCGGATTTTCATTCCAGATCATCATCTGGCTCTGGTTCACCGTGCTTTTCGCCAATTTTGCCGAAGCCGTCGCCGAAGGCCGCGGCAAGGCACAGGCGGATTCACTGCGTAAGGCGCGCACGGAAACGCAGGCCAAGCTTCTTACCGGCGACGACCGCACCAGCTTCAAACTGGTGCCCGGCACCAAGCTGAAAGTTGGCGATATCGTGCTGGTCGAGGCAGGTGATATCATCCCCTCGGACGGTGAAGTCATCGAAGGCATCGCCTCGGTCAATGAATCTGCTATCACCGGCGAATCCGCTCCGGTCATCCGCGAGTCCGGCGGTGACCGCTCGGCTGTCACCGGCGGGACCCAGGTCCTGTCGGACTGGCTGCGCGTGCGTATTACTGCCGCTGCCGGCTCCACATTCATCGACCGGATGATTGCGCTTGTCGAAGGCGCGGAACGGCAGAAGACGCCAAACGAAATTGCGCTCAACATTCTTCTTGCCGGCATGACCCTGATCTTCGTGCTGGCAACGGCAACGATCCCAAGCTTTGCAACCTATGCAGGCGGCGCCATTCCCGTGGTTGTCCTGGTCGCTCTGTTTGTCACGCTTATCCCGACCACGATCGGCGCGCTTCTGTCGGCAATCGGCATTGCGGGCATGGACCGGTTGATCCAGTTCAATGTTCTTGCCATGTCCGGACGCGCCGTCGAGGCCGCCGGTGATGTCGACACGCTGCTTCTCGACAAGACTGGGACGATCACATTCGGCAATCGCCAGGCTACGGAATTCAGTCCCGTGACCGGCGTGACCGAGCAGGAACTGGCCGATGCGGCGCAGCTTGCCTCCCTGGCCGATGAAACGCCGGAAGGCCGCTCGATCGTCGTATTGGCAAAGGAAAAATATGGCATTCGTGCGCGTGACATGGCGACATTGCATGCCACGTTCGTGCCGTTCACCGCACAAAGCCGCATGAGCGGCGTGGATATCGATGGCTCGTCCATCCGCAAGGGAGCTGTCGATGCGGTTCTTGCCTATGTCAATTCCACAACCGTTGCGACGGGCGCCGTCCGGGCAAGCGCCGAGCTGGTGCGTGAGCTGCAGTCCATCGCCGATCAGATAGCCAAGGCAGGCGGGACGCCGCTTGCGGTGGTACGCGATGGCAAGCTGCTCGGCGTCATTCACCTGAAGGACATCGTCAAGGGCGGGATTCGTGAACGCTTCTCTGAACTGCGCCGCATGGGCATCAAGACCGTGATGATCACGGGTGATAACCCGCTGACAGCAGCCGCAATTGCGGCGGAAGCCGGCGTTGACGATTTCCTCGCTCAGGCTACACCTGAGAACAAGCTCTCGCTTATCCGCGACGAACAGGCCAAGGGGAAACTCGTGGCAATGTGCGGCGACGGGACCAACGACGCGCCGGCGCTTGCGCAGGCCGACGTCGGTGTTGCCATGAACACCGGCACGGTGGCCGCGCGTGAAGCGGGCAACATGGTCGATCTCGACAGTGATCCGACCAAGCTCATTGAAATCGTCGGCATCGGCAAGCAGCTGCTGATGACGCGCGGTGCGCTGACGACGTTCTCGATCGCCAACGATATCGCCAAATACTTCGCCATTATTCCTGCAATGTTTCTGGCGTTCTATCCGCAGCTCGCCGCGCTCAACATCATGGGCTTGCAGACGCCGCAAAGCGCCATTCTGTCGGCAATCATCTTCAATGCCCTGATCATCGTTGCGCTCATTCCGCTGTCGCTTAGAGGCGTCAAGTACCGGGCAGTCGGTGCAGGGGCTCTCTTGAGCCGCAACCTTCTGATTTACGGCCTGGGCGGTGTCATCGTGCCATTCATCGGCATCAAAGCGATCGACATGGTCATCACCAGCCTTGGACTCGCATAAAGGATCATTCCAATGTTAAAACAACTCAAACCCGCGATTGTCATGGTTATCGCCCTTACGGTGATCACGGGTCTCATCTATCCCCTGGGGATGACTGGGCTCTCGCAACTGCTGTTCCCGCACCAGGCCAATGGCAGTCTGATCGAGAAGAACGGCACTGTCATCGGGTCCGAACTGATCGGCCAGGCGTTTGCAGCCGACAAGTACTTTCACGGCAGGCCTTCGGTCGCCGGTGATGGATACAATGCGAGTTCTTCCGGTGGCTCCAATCTCGGACCGACTAATCCGAAACTGATCGACCGCATCAAGACAGATGCAGCGGCACTGAAGGAAACGAATAGCGCTGCTCCGGTCCCCATTGATCTGGTTACGGCGTCGGGCAGCGGCCTGGACCCGCATCTTTCTCCGGCCGCCGCCTATTTCCAGATACCGCGCGTGGCGAAGGCAAGAGGTGTCGATGAGGCACGCATTCGCCAGCTGGTGGATCAGAACATACAGGCGCGCGAGCTTGGATTCATGGGTGAGCCGGTTATCAATGTGCTGGCGTTGAATCAGGCACTCGACGGTCTGAAATAAGCCGGTTAGCCTGAAATACCGGGAACGTGCGATGCGGGTTCTCGGTATTTTCGAAGGGGTCATGACACATGCCTGATGACGGCCGCGACACTGAACGAAGACCATCGCCCGAGGCGCTGCTGGAAAACGCCGAGCGAGAGACCCGCGGTCGATTGAAAGTTTTTTTGGGGGCAGCGCCCGGGGTCGGAAAGACCTACGAGATGCTGATGTCCGGACGGGCGGCGATTGCCGAGGGCATAGATGTTGTTATCGGTGTGGTCGAGACACACGGGCGCAAGGAAACGGAAGCCCTTGTCAAAGGTTTTGAAGTTCTCCCCAAAGCCGGTATCAACTACAAGGACCACCAGCTTGAAGAGATGGACATTGACGCGATCCTGGCGCGCCGTCCGGCTCTCGTCCTCGTGGACGAACTGGCACACACGAATGCGCCTGGTTCGCGTCATCCGAAGCGCTACCTGGATGTCCAGGAGATTTTAAGACACGACATTGATGTTTACTCCACCCTCAACATTCAGCATGTGGAAAGTCTGAATGACGTCGTGGCCCAGATCACCCATGTGCGTGTGCGGGAAACCGTGCCTGATTCCGTCATCGACGAGGCGGACGATGTTGAAATCATCGATCTCACGCCGGCAGATCTTATCAAGCGCCTGCATGAAGGCAAAGTATATGTTCCCGACACCGCCAAACGGGCGATAGAGAACTATTTTTCTCCCGGGAACCTGACAGCACTGCGCGAGCTCGCCCTGCGCCGCACGGCGCAGCGGGTCGACGACCAGCTTCTCTCGCACATGCAGGCGAACGCGATATCGGGACCCTGGGCTGCCGGCGATCGCGTCGTCGTGTGCATCGATGATCATCAGGGAGGAACCGCCCTTGTCCGCTATGCACGGCGTCTCGCTGACCGGTTGCGTGCGCCGTGGACGGCACTCTATGTGGAAACGCCCGGATCAACCCGGCTCTCGGAAGACGACAAGGATCGCATTGCCTCCACCTTGCGGCTGGCAAGCCAATTGGGGGGAGATGCGATCACGACGCCGGGACGCGATCCCGCGGAGGAGATTGCCCGCTATGCGCGGGAGAACAACGTCACGCACATTGTGACGGGCAAGCCGACAAAGCCGCGCTGGCGCGAGTTCTTCGAAGGGTCGGTGTCGCATGATCTTATCCGGCACGCCGGGAATATCAGTGTGCATGTGATTTCCGGGAACGAGCAGAACGGCGAACCGGCCCGTCAGAAAGCGCCGGAAATTCCGGAGGGACGTTTCCAGCTCAAGGCCTATCTTCTGAGTACGGCATATGTCGCCGGAGCGCTGGCGGTGGGGCTGCTGATCTCGCGCGTGCTGGATGTACGCAATATCGCCCTGGTCTTCCTGATGGCCGTGCTTGCTTCGGCAGTGACGGTTGGACTTTGGCCGGCCCTGTTTGCGTCGGTGCTGAGCGCCGTTGTCCTGAACTTCTTCTTCCTCGATCCCCTTTACACCCTGGTCATCAGCGACCCGGAAAGTGTGATTGCGCTTGGCTTCTTTTTCGGTGTCGCTGTGATTGCCAGTAATTTGACGGCGAGGGTGCAGCGGCAGGCCGCGGCAGCGCGGCAACGGGCCAGAACAACGGAAGATCTCTATCTCTTCAGCAAGAAGCTGGCGGGAACGAGCACGCTCGATGATGTCCTGTGGGCCACAGCCTTTCAGATCGCATCCATGTTGAAACTGCGGGTCGTGCTCCTTCTGCCGGAGAAGGGTTCGATTGAAGTGAAGGCCGGCTATCCGCCCGACGACACATTGGATGACGCCGACATCGCGGCCGCGCGATGGGCGTGGGAAAACAACCGGGCCGCGGGCAGGGGAGCCGATACCTTGCCGGGCGCAAAACGGCTCTATCTGCCCTTGCGAACGGGACGCATGGCCGTTGGTGTCATCGGTCTCGACAGCGACAAGAAGGGGCCTTTGTTGACGCCTGAACAGCAGCGCCTGCTTGACGCCCTGGCCGACCAGGCGGCGGTTGGCATTGAGCGAACACAACTGGCGGCCGATGTGGACAAGGCAAAGCTGGCGGCGGAAGCGGACCGTCTCCGCTCAGCCCTGCTGACGTCCATTTCGCATGATCTGAAGACCCCGTTGGCTGCAATCATGGGTGCCGCCGGCACCTTGAAGGAATTCTCTCCCGTGCTTGCTGCTGCTGAACGTTCCGATCTTCTCTCGACAGTCATCGACGAATCCGAGCGTCTCAATCGCTTTATTGCCAATCTGCTCGACATGACCCGGATTGAGTCCGGGGCAATGGAACCGAACTTTGCCTATCACTATGCCGGGGATATCGTCGGTTCGGCTCTGAGCCGGGCAGGGAAGATCATCGGAACCCATAAGACCGAGATCTCGATACCGGATGACTTGCCGATGTTGAGGATTGATCCGGTCCTGTTTGAGCAGGTGCTTTTCAACCTGCTGGACAATGCCGCGAAATATGCCCCCGACGGTTCGGCTCTGCGGATACAAGCCTGGTCGGATGACGGATCGGTCGTCCTTCAGGTGATGGACGAAGGTCCGGGAATTCCCGTTGAGGATCTCGAACGGGTCTTTGACAGTTTCTATCGGGTGAGCAAGGGCGATCAGGTCAAGGCGGGAACCGGATTGGGGCTTTCCATTTCCCGCGGATTCATTGAGGCAATGGGCGGCACAATCACCGCGGAACAAAGAACCGATCGGTCAGGAGCAGTTTTCACCATCAGAATGCCGGCTTCCCGGACCGTTCCCAGCATGGATGCCAGGCCGTGACAAATTCCAGCGTCAGGATCCTTGTCGTGGACGATGAGCAACCCATTCGGAAACTGTTGCGGGTCGGCCTTGGTACGCAGGGCTACAATATCCTGGAGGCGGGGAATGCCACCAGCGCCACCGAGCAGGCGGAAGCGCATCAGCCTGACCTGATTTTGCTTGATCTCGGTCTTCCCGGTGTTTCCGGTCTCGATCTTCTGCGCCGGTGGCGCGAGGAGGGCTGGGATATTCCGGTGGTCATACTGTCAAGCCGCACCGATGAGCGGGGCATAGTGGAGGCGCTGGAGCTTGGAGCCGATGATTATGTCGTCAAGCCGTTTGGAATGAACGAGCTGGTCGCACGCATTCGGGTTGCCCTGCGGCATCGTCTGCAGCAGCAGGGGGAGTTGCCGGTTTTCGAAACCGGCGGTCTGTCCGTCGATCTGGTGAAACGGATTGTGAAGGTCGACGGCAATGAAGTGAAGCTGTCGCCGAAGGAATACGATATCCTCCGCGTTCTGGTGCAGCACGCCGGCAAGGTGCTCACGCACCGCTTTCTCCTGTTACAGGTGTGGGGCAGCTCTGCGGATGTCCAGTATCTGCGTGTCTACGTCCGGCAGCTCCGGCAGAAAATCGAGCAACTGCCGGATCAGCCGCGATACATCGTGACGGAGACCGGCGTGGGGTATCGCCTGAAAGAAGCTGACTAGGGTTGCCGCGTGCATGTACGCCGGGATTTGCAATTGGAAATGAGAATGAAATTGGCTGATTATCTCAATCTTGATGATGTGATGTATGATCTGGAGGTGTCATCCAAGACGCAGGCACTGCGTGCCATGGCGGATGTTGTGAGCAGGGATGCGGGAGTTCCGGCGGCGGCTCTCTTGGCTGCGCTGCAAAAGCGCGAACGCCTCGGTTCCACCGGCATCGGACAGGGCGTTGCGATTCCGCATACGCGGATGGAAGGGATCGATAAGCCAAGAGCCTGCCTGGCAAGGCTGAAGAAGGCCGTCGAGTTCGATGCCATTGATGATCTGCCGGTGGATGTCATTCTCATGTTGATCACGCCGGACGTTGAAGCAAACAGGCACTTGAATGTGTTGGCGCATTTTACGCGAAAACTGAGAGTTCCCGGGGTGCTCCAACAAATGCGAGCCGCCGGGGACGCAAGGACGCTTTGTGCGTGTCTGACAGATATAGCGTGACAGGCAGCCAAGAGACCGCCTGTCCATCCTATCCAGAAAAATCGATCTAGGCTGATCTGCGATAGCGGCCCTGTCGATGCGACGAGTCGTCAAAGGGTGTGACATGGACTGAAAGATCGGTCCAGGGATCGGCGATGAGACAATCGCCGTCCTGTGCGCACCAGACGGCCCCAGCTTCATGTTCACTTTCACTCACGGCGAAGTGGATGGCGGACTCCCTGTCGGCGAAGAGGCCGCCGACAAGGCGTTGCCTGTCGCAAACGACCCAGCAGCCATCCAGATTGCGGCCGACGATGAAACGGCAGCGGGTATTGGAGTTGCCGGGATATTGCATGCTGCTTTCCGTCATGTCCTGCTTCCGGGCTGGTGTGATTTCATTGGGAAAAGACTCTAAACGCGCCAAGCGAGTGGAGCAGGATGAACCGGGGATTTTTCCCGGAGATTGAACGCTGCATCATCCGCGGCGCCATGATCAGGAGCGGTAACACCTCCAAGGTGATCCAGGGCGGATGCAATCTGTGCGGCGACATCATCGGCAACGGTGATGAGGGGCAGGCGGACCTCGTCGCGCATGCCGCGCCGGTGTTTCAGTGCGGCCTTGATGGGGCAGGGGTTCGTATCCAGCTCGAAAGCCTCGAGGACAGGTTTCAGCCTCTGGTGAATATACCTCGCTGTTGGCCAATCACCTTTGATGCAGGCATTTTGCAGGGCGACAAAAACGTGGGGCAGGACATTGGCCATGACCGAAATCATTCCGTCGCCGCCCAAAAGGTTGAAGGCGTGGGCTGAAGCATCGTGCCCCGACAGGAGAATGAAGCGATCTCCGAATGCGTTGCGCATCTCTTCGACCCGTCTCACGTCGCCGGTTGCATCCTTGATGCCAAGGATTGAAGGCATCTGCGACAACCGGTCGAGGGCCTGCAAGGAGATATCGACGCCGGTCCGGGACGGTACGTTATAGACAATGACCGGTATCGGAACGCGTGCGGCAATCGCTTCGAAATGACGAACAATGCCATCCTGATTGGGCCTGTTGTAAAAAGGCGTGACGATCAAGGCCGCATCCGCGCCGCAGGAAAGGGCAGCGGATGTATGGGCAATGGTCAGTTCGGTACTGCTCGTGCCGGTCCCGGCAATGATGGGTACACGGCCGTTCGATACCTTCAGGCACGTTCTGATGATCCTCAGCCGTTCATCCCAGGTGAGCGTGGACGCTTCTCCCGTGGTTCCGCACGCAACCAGAGCGCTTATGCCGGACTGGATGTGCCACTCCGCCAGTTCGCCGATCGCGTCGTAGTCGACATTCCCGCCTTTGAACGGGGTGACGAGCGCTGTCATCGCGCCGGTTAGCCGTGATCGTTCAACTTGACTGTCGCTGTTCATGATGTCCTCTTCTGCATTCCATCCGCGCATGGACAGGAACTGGCTCTGCCGGGCGGCAAACGGACGCGACGGCATTGAAAGCGCGTACCCCTGGAGGCAGGCTCTGCCGGCATCTTGTTCCGTGTCGCTGTCATGTCACGCAATTCTCGTGTTGAGTACGGCTGATACGTATCAACGCTTCCGATAGGAATTCCATTGCGTGTTCGTGGCAATCATATCAAAGAAGTATAAGGATCAGGGGCGCGAGGCTGTACCCAGTCGAGCATAGAAATTTCCAAGGCATTAAAACTTATATGAGATTTTTATATTCTGGCTCTGGTGTTGCCATGGATTTCATATGTTGAATTCATTATTTTAAACAGGGACATGAACCAGATATAGTTGAATAGAATGCGCGATCTTACCTACGTTCTGGCTATCATTGCCATCATGCTTCTTGCGTGTCAGGCCAAACCGAGGTCTGGAATATCACCGCTTCGGACGGCAAAGGTCAGACTCAGCGACGCGGATGTGGCGGTTCTCGTTTTCACGCTCGCCCTGGCCGTCCTCATCGTTGCCATGGCTGTTTCAATCTGATCGCCTGGCAGATCCCTGTATAGGTATAAGTACGGATACATTGTCATGTGAGTCTGTGATCGTGTGGCGGGGTATTCTCCGCCTGCTCGACGGCAGGGTTTCGGTTTGCCCATTACTGCTGCCGCCAGACAAGGTCACGTTTTGATGCGCTATCCAGTCTACCTCGTCGACGATGATGCTGCCGTCCGGGAGGGGCTCTGTCTGCTCTTCGAGGCCTACAGGATCAATGTCATTGCTTTTGATGGCCCATTGACCTTTCTTCGTGAGATCAGCCTGTTGCCGCCCGGATACCTGCTTCTGGATTTGCAGATGCCGGAGTTGAACGGGCTGGAATTGCAGAAGGAACTGATCGGCAAAGGCATTGACTGGCCTATCATCATTATTACCGGGTATGGAGATCTGAGGAGTTGCCGCACGGCGTTTCAATCGCGTGTCGTTGATTTCCTGGCCAAGCCTGTCGATCCGGAGCAGCTTTTTGAAGCGCTTGGGAAAGCTGAAGTGCTTCTCGAGATTGTTTTGGAAAAGCGAGAGGCTGAAGCGTTGTTCGCGTCATTGACCCCGCGCGAAAGTGAAATCATCAATCTCGTCTGCCGGGGATGGGGTTCGAAGGAGATTGCAACGTCATTGAACATCTCGTTGCGGACGGTCGATGCTCACCGGGCCAATATTTCCGAGAAACTGGGCACGACATCCGTGGCTGAATTTGTGCAGATGAAAGTGAGGGTTCAGTAGGGTATCGACGCGTTTGCTCTTTATCCGGCATATCGCTTGTTGGCGTGGGCGGCGACATGCTTGATGTCGTGTTCCCGTTGCATTCCGTTGGTTGCGTTGAAAGCGACTAGCGGTATGCAAGGTGCTATTGCTGGACGAGTCTCGGCTTTTGGCAGGGTAATCGTGAAGACCGCGCCATCTTTGTTCGAAGCAGTGAGCAGGCCGCCGACGCGTTGCACTATTCTTTGGGACAACGAGAGACCCAATCCCATTCCGCTGCTCTTGGTTGTGAAGAAGGGCTGAAAGAGCTGTGCAAGCGCATCCGGGCTCAAACCGGGACCGTTGTCTGACACTTGGATGATATTCACGGTGTGATCTGCAATGGTCTGGATGGTTATACGCTTTTGCGGCTGCTCCGATGTGCCGAGTGCTTCAATCGAGTTGCGGACCAGATTGTGGACGACTTGTTCAAGCTCTACCCGATTGATGTTTGCAACGGGCGAAGGCTCTGCAAGACAAAGCACCAACGAAACGTTCCGTTGTTTGATCTCCAAATTGAGAATCTCGACAATCTCCAGGATCGCGCTGTTAAGCGTCGTGATTTCGGGGGCTGCGGCTGTATTTGCAATGTAATCACGGATCTTTCCGAGTATTCGGCCGGCTCTTCTTGCATCCCGGACGTTGGCATCCATTGCCTGTTTCAGGAGGCCGGTGCGGGGGGCTTTTTCCTCGAGTACTTTGAGGCTCGCCTGGCTTTGGCTGAGCAGTGATGTGAGGGGTTGCGCCAGTTCATGGATAATGCCGGCTGCAAGCTCGCCGATGGCATTGACCCGTGCCGCATGCTCCAGCCGGTTCTCCTTTTCCAGTCTCGCGGCACGCCCCAGTGCTTCTTCCTCCGATTGCCGCAGGCGCTGGGAGAGCCGGCGTTGGTGCAGGGTATGATAGGCTGCCGCGACCGCTGCGGCGGAAAGACTGCAATATGCCGTAAGTCCCAACGGATTGAACAATTCACTCAGATCAACAGTTTCGCTTATGCGAAACACCGTTCCTTCGGGGAAGTTGGTGAGGTCCTCCGATGCGGTTTTGTGCAGACTGGAAACGATTGTTTTTTCGAGCCGAAGCCAGGGGGAGAAAAACGAATCCTGTTCGTCATTCAGTAAGATGGCAGGGACACCGCCAATGATCCACTCGACCTCCGGTGAGCCGGACAGCAGGAGTGGCTTGATCATTTGTGCTACATCCAGAAGCATGACAATGGCATAATGGGCATTGCCATTGTCTATATGTGCCGTCGTGAAATAACGACCGGGAAAGCGTGGATCAGCGAATCCGCGGATCATACCACGGGGCTGGCTAATGACTGTAGGGAGCACTGCAGGTATTGCCGCAACGTCAGTGGTGGGCGGAAAACTGGCCATGAGGGTCGCGTGAGAGGGGTGATCGCCTTTGGGGAGCTCGTACAAATGGATCAGGTGTATGCGAGGGCAAGCGTCCATTATATGCTGAACCAGCGAGCTGAATACCTTCATGGACTCAACACCGGATACGGTTGAAAAAACCTCCAGGGATTTGACGAAAGCAAAATTCTGGGCAATGCGGCGATCAACACTGGTTGTGATCTCATTGGCCTTTGCCGCGAACATGTCCGACTTGTCCTGAAAAATCGTGACGGCCGACACGGAAACATACACCAGCAGGGCAATGCACCAGATGGATATCGCAATGATCAGGGAAGGCTTCAGGTCTTTCTGCATGTCTCTGCAACTTATAAATTTGTTTATGTATGAAATATATTGCGTGCGGATTTCTGGTTATCTCAGAAGCCCAGAACGAAAATACGGTTCATGCGTTTTTCAGAGGATAAAACCGCCATTAGCCTAAATAATATTGCCTGCCGATATTAGGTGCTTCCCCATCGTGAAAGCGCGGCTTCGTAATAACGTAACTTATCTCTAGACGTATTTCAATGATGTTGCCGAGCCGCAGTATTGGCCACATCAACACCGGCATGAACAATGCTCGGATACTGTAAAGAATTGCGCAGGGGCCGAGCGTTGTCCAGGCCCCTGCGCTTAACGATCTTATTCGTCGATGTCGACATCTTCAAACAGATTGCCGCCGAATGGATCAACGCGGAAATCCTTCACCTTGGCACTAATCGGTTGCTGGACGATCTGATGGGCAATCGTCAGCCAGGGTGCCTGCTCCTTGAACACGACCTGAGCCTGTTCATACAGCTTTGTTCTCTCAGCCTGGTCCGTGGTCAGTTTGGCGGCCTGGATCAGTTTTTCAAAGTCCTCGTTGCACCAGTTGGCGCGATTGCCGCTGCCAATGGCCTGGCAGCCCAGAAGGGCCGCAAGAAAATTGTCCGGATCGGCAATGCCGCCCGTCCATCCGAGAATAACCGCGCCGTCCCGGTCCTTTTCCAGTGACCGCTTCAGGTACTCGGTCCAGTCATAGGAAACGATTTCAGCCTTGATGCCAACTTTTGCCAGGTCAGACTGCATCATTTCGGCGGTCCGGCGCGCGTTGGGCATGTAGGGACGCTGAACGGGCATGGCCCAGATCTTCATCGAAAGATCTTTGACGCCAGCCTCTGCGAGCAGTTTCTGCGACTGCGCGGGATCATAGGCATCGTCTTTGACCGCGGCATTGTATGACCAGACACCCGGCGGAATGGCGTTGACGGCAACCATGCCGGTCGAGCCGTAGACCGCATCGATGATCGCCTGCTTGTTGACGGCCATGTTGATGGCCTTGCGCACGCGCACATCGTTGAAAGGCGCGACCAGCGTGTTGTAGGCCATGAACGCAATGTTCAAGCCTTCCTTTTGCAGGAGGTTGATCGCCGGGTCGGTTTTCATCTCAGCCAGATCGGCCGGGTTCGGGTAAGCCATGACATGGCATTCGCCAGCCTTGAGCTTCTGGTAGCGAACAGAGGCATCCGGGGTTACGGCGATGATCAGATTATCGATCTTCTGCTTCCCGCCCCAGTAATCGGGATTGGCCGTATAGCGAACGGCCGTATCCGGCTGATAATCGACAAACTGGTAGGGACCGGTTCCGATAGGTAACAGGCCAAATTCGTCCTGCTTGCCCTCAGCCAGAAGCTTGTCCGCATATTCCTTGGATTGAATGACTGCGAATGTGAGGGAAAGGGAAGCGAGCATCGTCGCTTCCGGACGGGTAAGGACGAATTTGACGGTATGCTCGTCGATTTTTTCGATTTTGCCGATAAGGCTCGGGAACGAATAGGAATTGTATTGCGGCCAGACTCCCTTACCATTGTAGGGATTGGCCTTGTTCCCCTGACGGTCGAACGTAAAGATGACGTCATCCGCATTGAAATCGCGCGTCGGGGTAAAATAGCTCGTTGTCTGGAATTTCACGCCCTTGCGCAGGTGAAACGTATATTCTTTCCCGTCGGCGGAAATATCCCAGCTTTCGGCGAGGCCCGGCTCCAGTTCGGTCGAACCGCGTTTGATCTTGATGAGGCCATTGGAAACATTGCGTGCGGAGGCGTCATATGTCGCACCCGATGTGGTGCTCGCCGCGTCAAAGCCGTCTGGCGCGGCTTCCGAGCAATAGATCAATGTCTTTGCGGAAGCGACAGCCATGGTTGTTCCGCTCAATCCGAGGGCAAGAATAGTCGCTGAAAGAATTTTCTCGGGAAGTTTCATGTCGTCCTGTCTTTTCTGGGAATCAACGTATCACATGGATGGGATCGGAATTTATCGGCGAGGGCTCACGGCAATGCAATATAAATATGTCACCTAAACGCTTGTCCTGAAAAGTGGAATCATCGAAACCAGCATCTTTGATCAGAGGCAGAGAACGCAATGGACATTGTTGAACGATTTCTCAACTACACACGCATCAATACCACAACGGTCCCCGGCGCAGATCATTTGCCTTCGAGTGCCGGTCAATCAGTATTGGCGCGCTTGCTGGCCGGAGAGTTGCGTGACCTGGGGCTGGATGTCGAGGAACGGGAGCATTCGATCGTGGTGGGAACACTGCCGAGCAATGCAACCGACAAGAATCGCACGATTCCAACCGTGGCATGGGTCGCCCATCTCGACACCAGCAGCGAGTACAATACGGATACCAAAGCCCAGATCGTGCAGTATGAAGGCGGCGATATCGTCTTGAACGAACAGCTTCAGGTCGTTATGCGTCCGAGCGATTTTCCCGAGCTGACGCGTTATGCCGGTGACCGGATCATCGTTACTGATGGAACAAGCTTGCTCGGTGCGGATAACAAGTCAGCCATAGCCGAGATCATGCATGCGATGCAGACGCTTCAGTCGAACCCCGGGATTGAACACGGCGAGGTGAAGGTCGTGTTTGTCCCGGATGAGGAAATTGGCCTTCTGGGAGCCAAAGCGCTGGATGTCAAAACCCTCAATGCCGATTTCGCCTACACGCTGGATTGCTGTGAGATTGGCGAGATCGTGCACGAGAACTGGAATGCGGGTGAGTTCCACATCACCTTCCACGGGCAGACCGCGCACCCGATGTCGGCCAAGGGCAAGCTGCGCAATGCCGTGCTCTTTGCCCAGCAATTCATCGCCATGCTGCCGGCGGGTGAAAGACCGGAATATACGGAAAACCGCGAAGGCTACTACTGGGTCAAATCCATCCATGGCACGGTTGCCGAGACGCGGATCGTTCTCGACATCCGCGATTTTACCCAGGCTGGATTCGACCACCGGCGCCACTTTGTCGAGACCGTCGTCGAGAGTTTTAATCAACTCCACGGTGCCCAGACTGTGACGGCAGCATATCAGCCAATGTATCGCAACGTCGCCGACAGTTTGCAGGGCTCCAATCATTATCCGGTACAGCTGGCGTTGGAGGCGATGCGGGCGATTGGCGTATCACCGAAGTCGATCCCCATGCGCGGCGGCTATGACGGCGCGGTTCTGTCGGAAAAGGGCCTGCCTTGCCCCAATCTGTTTTGCGGCGCCCATAATTTTCATTCGATCTACGAATTTCTGCCGGTGCGTTCGCTCGAAAAGGCCTCCGAGATGGTGGTTGAAATCCTGCAACGCGCAGCGCGTGCGCCGCAGGATTAACCCTGGTCATTCAGACCAGGCGTGTGATGTGGTGACGTCGCCATGAAAAACGAAAGTACAGCATCTGAAAGAGCAGTGTTGTGACGAAGGTCGTGGCATAGGCAATCCATATTCCAGTCAGCCCGATCTTGGCATTCATGAAGTAGGCCAGCGGTATTTCCACTGCCAGGATGGCGAGAATTGACAGGCCCGTCGGATTGAGCACAGTACCGCTGCCACGCATCGCGCCGGTCAGGACACTGGTCGCTCCGGCCGCCAGAAGACTCCAGAGCACAATGTGCAGAAGCTGTATTGCTGCAGCAACGACCTCACTATCGGTTATGAACAAGCCGATAATCGGGTTGGCAAACGCATAAGCGAAGATGACGAAGCCACCCGTTGTGACGACATTCAGCCATAGGCCGGTGTGCAGGATTTTGCCGATCCTGTCTGCCCGGCCTGCACCGATGGCGTGGGCGGTCAAAATCGACGTTGTGATGCCAAGCGACATGACTGGAAGCTGTACCCAGTGCATCACCTGATTGATTGCCCCGTAGGCTGCTGTTGCATTGGCGCCATGCCGGTTTACCAATCCAAGCAGGACCATCTCAGCCACCGCCATCGTCAGCATCTGCACAGCCATTGGAAGGCCTATGCGCAAGATGGCTTTGGCAAGATGGAGATTGATCCGCATCTGGAAAAGTTTTCGGAAATCCGGCGCAAGAGGGTGATTCTTGCGTCGCCAATGCCTGGCAAGCCACAGCATCGCAATGATGGCGCCGACAAACGCTGAGATGGGTGCGCTGGCTACACCAAGGGACGGTATGCCAAACCAGCCACGAATGAATGCCGGCGTGCAGACAAGAGAAGCGACTGTGGCGATTGAGAGAGCTAATAACGGTGTCACTGCATCGGATACGCCACGGCTCATCGACGTTGTCAGCCAGAGCGTAAAGATGATCGGCATCCCTGCAAGCATTGTGCGCGCATAAATCGTGGCATCGGCTTGGATGTCTGCGGGTGTCCCAAGCATCGCTATGATTTTTTGCGCAAACAAGCTTCCGACCATGCTGACGATGAAACCCGCAAGGATCATCATTCCCAAAGCCGTGCCGGCCACAGTCCGGACCTTCCCGCGGTCGCCGCTACCCCAGGCTTGACCGATGAGAACTGTCGCACCACTGCTCAGGCCGATAACGATTGAGAACAACAACAGGATGATCGGAAAGAATGCCGATGCAGCTGCAATCGCTTTGACGCCGAGAAATTGGCCCAGAAAGATTCCGTCAATCGTGCCTGACGCCGCCTGCAATACATTGGTCAGCATCATCGGCAGGAGGATGGCAAGGAATGTGCGCCATAGGGGCCGTGCAGCTCTTGGCGCGATACTCTGTTGGGTCATGATGTCAAGTGTCAGGCACAAGCCTGCCCTTCCGGAGCGGCATTTCGCTCCAGTTCTGATAGGTTGGATCGTCGTATATTTTGTCGAAGTGCGCCTTCCCGCCCGGAAAGAGGTGCTTACTGTCTGCCGTATGCCAGCTTTATCGCATACTGGCGCACGTCGGTTGGCCACTCGCTGACCCGTTCGACAAAAGCGGTCTGGTTGCCGGCAAACAACGCCCGGATTGCGTCTTCAAAGCCGGGCATATTGCCCGCCATCGCCAATGCGAAGTGGTAGGCTGCTTCCTGGGCGGCACGGGTTTTGGTTTCACTGCCGCCCGCCTTTCTGGCTTCGTCGATCAATCGCCTGAGCGCAACGGATGCCCCCCCGCTTTGCTCGGCAAGCCACTCCCAATGCCGCGGCAGAAGTGTGACTTCCCGGGCAATGACGCCGAGTTTTGGCCGTCCTCGCCCACGCGGTGCAGGTGCGGGCAGGCCGCCCTCGGGTTCCCGCGACGCTTGGCTTGCATTTTGCCAACCGTCATCATCCTTCGACGACTGCAACAACCGTGCGATGATGTCGGTCTTTGTACCGCGCAGATCGAGATCCACGACGCGGCCAGTCATGTCGTCAAAGACGAGGAGAGGTCCGGAAGTGTCGCTTTCTTCGGAAGTGTTCTTTACGACCAAGGCCACTTCGACCAGGGGACCGGACAAGAGAAGGTGTGTGCCGTCGAAAGCGGTGCAGGGTCGGGAAAGATGGTCGGTCATGACGGGTACTCGATTGATATTTGATTTATATCCGGGTTATAAAATGAAAAGTCAATATCATCCGGGTAATAAATTGACGAAATTCGGATTGACTGCTATGGGGGCTTTGACTTGAAAACTCTTGTGAACGGAATGACGGATGAAGACCGAGGACAAAAAGGCGGCGATCGCGGCCTATAAGGAAAGAAAAGCAATCGTTGGAATTTATGCCGTTCGCTGCCTCGCGTCGGGCAAGATCTGGATTGGCCAAAGCACCAACCTTGATACGATCCAGAACCGCCTGTGGTTTACGCTTCGTCTTGGCAATCATCCGTGCCGGGACCTGCAGCAGGCCTGGAACCATGGGACATCGGACGATTTCGTGTTCGAGGAACTCGAGCGAATGGAGGACGAGAAACTGGCCTATGTCCGTCAGGCCCGTCTCAAGGAGCGTGTTGCATATTGGCGTTCTTCGCTTGGCGGCACGGCTATTTGACCAGCGGCAGGGCCTGCCGGAATCGCCAAACCAAACGTGTGAATTCTTGCCGGGCATGCCAGACTGTCACAATGTTTGCGCTCGCACATGGTGGAACCCGCAACGTTCCTCATGTGAGATTTTGAATGGCTCAAACAGATATTCTTCGGTTCTTCAGTGCCTGGCTGCGCGCACCCCTACGCGTCGCATCGGTAACACCATCCAGCAACAGTCTGTCGGCTCTGATGACCGAGCACATATCGCCGTCTCACGGCCCTGTTCTGGAGCTTGGCCCCGGGACGGGCGTGTTCACGTCGGCCCTGCTGAAACGCGGCATTGCAGAGCGCGACATCACGCTGATCGAGTATGGGCCGGAGTTCGTGCCTCTCCTCAAGGTGAGATTTCCCGATACCAAACTCTACCAGATGGATGCGCGGCATATCGGGGAGCGCGGCCTCTTTGAAGACGCGGTTTTCGGCAATGTCATCAGCGGATTGCCGCTTCTGTCGATGAAACCCGCTATCGTTCTGGCGATCCTCGCGGGATGTTTTTCCCGGTTGCGCCGGGATGGAGGATTTTACCAGTTTACCTACGGCCCCAAATGCCCGGTGTCCTCCTTGCTCCTGCACAAGCTCGACCTCAAGGCAGAGAAGACTGGCTGGACGTTCCGCAATTTCCCGCCGGCTTCGGTCTACCGCATTACCCGCCATCAGGTTCCCTTGCTCGGGAATGCGCGCTGATGGATTCTCCACTTTATGCATCGCTGCTGGACATGGGATTGCTTGGCATTGTCGCTCTTGCCTTCGCGGAGAAGCTGATCCCGGTTCTTCCGTCTTATCTCATGCTGGTGTTTCTCGGTGCGACATATGTGTCGGGCGTCCCGGACCTGATTGTGCTCGTGCTCGCCACCGTTTGCGGGTCCACGCTGGGTGCCCTGTTCTGGTATGGCATTGGCCGGTTGGCGGGAAAGAAACGAACGGATGCGCTTGTCGCCCGTTTCGGCCGCTATATTTTCCTGCCGGTCACCCGGTACCGCGCCATGGCCAACGCCTACGAGACAAATCAGTTCTGGGTTACGCTCGTCGCCCAGACCATTCCGACCATCCGGATATTCCTGGCAATGCCAGCTGGTGTCTTGCGATTGAAACTGCAAGGCTTTCTGCCGGCAACCATTCTCGGCATCTTTGTCTGGAATACGCCCTTGGTCGGTCTCGGCTTCCTGTTGCGTCAATCGGAACGTGATCCGCTGCAGATGGGAATAGCTGTTGTTGGCGCTATTCTTCTGGGTGAACTGGCCGTTGGATTGATCTTTCGCCGTGTGCGTGGATGAGTGGGCACCTTCCGCATGCAAGGACGTGGCGATAAAGTCGGGTGAATCGGAGGCGGAGTGGCAGATGCGCATATTGCTGGTTGAGGACGAACCGCAACTGGTCGTGGCGCTGAGAGCGGCATTTGCGCGCCACAATCTGGTGATGGACCATGTCGGCAGTCTCTTTGATGCCGAGCTCATTCTCAATGACGGAGTCTACGACGCGGTGCTGCTCGATCGCCAACTGCCGGATGGTGACGGGTTGAGCCTCATTCCAAAATTGCGCAGCAATGGCTTTACCCTGCCGATTATTGTGTTGACGGCGAAGGGGCGGGTACCAGAGCGTATCAGTGGCCTCGAGACCGGTGCCGATGATTACATGGCCAAACCATTCGACTTCGACGAGCTTCTGGCCCGGTTGCGGGCGGTTCTGCGCCGTCCGGGGCTGGCGCAGTCGCAAATCATCACCGTCGGGCGATTGAGCTTCGACATGGCCTATCGCGATGTTCTCGTCGGCAATTGCCGGCTTGAGATGCCGCGGCGCGAAATGCTGGTACTTGAAAGCCTGGTGCGCCGCGTCGGCCGCATGGTTCCGCGGCCCGCGCTGATGGAAGCTGTCTTCGGCTTTGACGATGAGATTCAGTCGAACGCCCTCGATTCCCACGTCTCCAGACTTCGCCGCAAACTGGCCGATGCGAAGGCCGGAGTCGTGATCAATGTCATTCGCGGCGTGGGTTATCTCCTGCGGGAAGAGTCATGACGGAGCAGCGCCCGCAATCCCTCAGGCGGCGATTGTTCTGGCGGTTGCTGGCGGTTCAGTCCGTTGTGCTCATTCTTGTCATCGCAGTGCTTTTCGGTTCCGGGCAGTTGTTCGACTTCCGTTCGACGGAAAATACCGTTGAAATTCTCGAAGCGGGCATTGGAAGAGACCCGCACGGTGGTCTGATGCTGAAGGATACGGATGCAATAAGGGCGTTGCGAAAAGATGTGCCGGACCTCTGGTACATCATTCGGGATGGGCAGGGGCATCAACTGACGGAAGGCGATATCCCGGAGGAATATGCCGGCGTAGGAAATGCTCTG
This sequence comes from Phyllobacterium sp. MT110, assembly GCF_058792715.1. Lineage (NCBI taxonomy): Bacteria > Pseudomonadati > Pseudomonadota > Alphaproteobacteria > Hyphomicrobiales > Phyllobacteriaceae > Phyllobacterium > Phyllobacterium sp. MT110. The sequence goes on along the minus strand of NZ_JBXAFE010000006.1, from coordinate 72,556 downwards.
GACCGGATTGGCCAGGCCCGCTTCGGTTGGAATATCGGTGACCGGGAGAGGCCGACGGCCCGAATGCGCTGGGTCGAGACCGACGCTGGCCGTGTACAGATACTGACGGGATCATCCGCGCTTGCGCCGTTCTTCATGGTGTTCCTGGGAATCTCACTGATCCTGCTGAAACTTGTCGTTCCGATACTCGGGATCATTGCGCTCGGTGCTTTCGTGGCAACGCCCATCGTCGTGCGGCGATCGCTGCGGGGATTGGAACAGGCTGCCGCACAAGCGGATTCGATAGACATCGAAAAACGCGGGGTACGATTGACGTCGACCGGCATGCCCTCGGAAGTCACGCCTTTTGTGCGTGCGGTCAATGGAGCGCTGGGCCGTCTGGACGAAGGCTATGACCGCCAGGAGCGTTTTCTCGCCGATGCCGCCCACGAACTGCGCACGCCCATTGCGATCCTCAAGACGAGGGTCGCATCGTTGCCACAAGGCATGACCAAATCTCTTTTGACAGAGGATACCGCAAGACTGGCGGTTCTGGCGGAACAAATGCTTGACCTGCAGCGGCTGAAGCAGGACGTGCGCCATTTCACCGATGTTGATCTCATCCAGCTCGCGCAGCGCGTCGTTCTCGATATGGGGCCTTTGGCATTTACCGCGGGGTATGAAGTCGGTTTTGAAGCCGCCGCCGCCAATGCGGTCGTGCAGGGCGATCCCGTTGCCTTGGAAAGAGTGATGACCAATCTCGTGCAGAACGCCATCGATCACGGCGGCCGAACAGGCACCATCGCGGTGATTGTCGGGCAAAACTGGATCGAGGTTGCGGATGAAGGGCAGGGCGTTCCCGCTGAACTTCGCGAGCGTGTGTTCGAGCCGTTTTTCAAACGGCATCAGGGCACCAAAGGCTCCGGTCTCGGTCTCAAACTCGTCCAGGAGATCATGGAACTGCATGGCGGAAATATTACCATTGTGCAGAGACCGCTTGGCGCCTGCTTCCGTGTCGAATTTGCGCCTTCCACCACGGATTCCGGCCAGCCAGCAGAATGACTGGCAGGAGATTGCGCTGAATTGTGCGCTTTTCCGGCGCTCTTCAACGATAGATTGCGTGCCGGGACGCAACCGTAATTTCGTTGCAATGAAAGGTGATTATGATTGTGGTGTCAGTAAGCAGAAATTCAAGAAACGGGAATACGCATGGACGGAACAACCGAGCCTGTGCTCATGGCTGCACTGCCACTCATCGTGGGGATGGGAGCGGTCCTGATTGGCATTGTGGCCATGATAGGCAGTTGCCGATTTAAGGTGAGTACGGAGCGTTCAGCGCTCGTCGCGCTTCTCGCGTTGCTGGGTCTGTTCGCCGTTTTCTATTGGTTTGTCGGCGCGCAGATGCCTGTCATACTCGTGCTTGGCGTGGTGGGGTTGGGTTTTGCGGCTGCGCTCGTCATCAAACGCGTCTGTACCGAAACCAAAAGGCATAGGACTGAAGGAATATGAAATCCTTCCCTTTAGGGATGAAACCTACAACCGCAGCGCTTGACGCAGCGGCGCATTGCCAGCAGCCCTGTAGTCAAGATCTTCTTCGATATGATCGATATGGTGGAGGATCGTGCTGGCGGCTTTTTTTCCGTCCCGTGCGATAAGTGCGCCGAGAATATCCGCATGCTCCGATCTGGCGCAGCTAGAAGCCCCGGATTGTCCGTATAATGCGATGACGAGGGATGATCGGGCGATCAGTTCCCGCATGAAACGCTCAAGAATCTGATTTCCGGCAACCGCAGCGAGCATCAGGTGAAAATCGCCCGAAGCCTTGATCGCCGCGCGCCGCGCATTTGGTCCCCGCTCTGCAAGCAACCGTTCTTCTTCTCTCAGATGGCTCCGAAACATGTCGATGTCAGCCATTGCCATGCGCTCAGCCGCACGCATGGCAATCTCCGGCTCGATGACCCGGCGGGATTCAAAGATTTGCCGGGCTTCGTCTGGTGAGGGATAGGCGATGAACGCGCCCCGATTGCGCTCGATCTTGACCAGTCCCTCAAACGCCAGCATCTGCAATGCGGCGCGCACGACCGTGCGGCTGACGTCGAACAGCTCGCCCACCTCGGTCTCGATCAGCTTTGTGCCCGGGGCCAGCCTTCGCTCGACGATAGCATTGTAGAGCGCCTCACGAATGAGTTGCGATCGGTCATCTTGCGCGTCATCGCGTAACGGGACTGTCTCAGTTGCTGGCTTCATCGGTTCCTGCCTTCCAAGTCTCTTTTTAGCGCGATTTCCAACTAAGACCAGCATCCAAGATTGCACGCTGTGGAAATATAAATTGCATACAATTTCACCGAGGATTGAAAACATTGAACATAAATTGTGCATTGCAGCATTGTGGTATGCGCGAGGAAGCTGATCCTGCGAAAATTGGCGCAAGGATTCCAGAGGCTTAGGAAAAAGTCTCGGAATTGGCACGGTATATGCAGAGCTCCAGTGGGCAGAAAAGGGAATGCTGCATGAGCAAAGCCGCTGAAATTGACATCGTATCGGTTTCGAAAGTCTACGGTACCGCAACGGCCGTGGACGCGATCAGCCTGAAGATTCCCGCCGGGACATATTGCTGTCTTCTGGGGCCATCCGGTTGCGGCAAGACGTCGACATTACGGATGATCGCGGGCCACGAAGTGATTTCAAGCGGTGATATCCGACTGGGCAACACTGTGGTGACGGATTTTCCTCCGGCCAGGCGCGGCACGGCAATGATGTTTCAGTCCTATGCCCTGTTTCCGCATCTCGATCTCATCGACAACGTTGCCTTCAGCCTGAAGATGAAGGGCGTCGGCAAGGAAGAGCGGCGCGTCAAGGCAATGGCCATGCTCAAACTGATGCAGATGGACGCCTATGCGACCCGCCGGCCGGCACAACTCTCCGGCGGGCAGCAGCAGCGGGTCGCGCTTGCACGCGCCCTGATCACTGACCCGGAAGCGCTCCTGCTTGACGAACCGCTTTCCGCTCTCGATCCGTTTCTCAAGATACGCATGCGCGCTGAGCTCAAAAAACTGCAGACCAGCCTGGGCATAACCTTCGTCCATGTCACGCACAGCCAGGAAGAAGCGATGGCGCTGGCGGATCTCATCGTTGTCATGAACGATGGCAGGATCGAACAGGCGGCGCATCCGCGAACCGTGTTCGAGCGGCCCGCGACAGCTTTTGTGGCGCGTTTCATGGGCGACCACAACGTGGTTTCCGGACGGGTTGCGAACAGTTCGAAGGGCTTTGTCCATTTTGATATTCCGGGCGGTATTTCGCTCGCTGCCGCAGGTCATGCCGAGGCCGGAGCGGCCATCGATATCGCCATCCGCACCGATCGCGTCCGTATCAGCGGCGCGCCGGCGGCGGGTTTCGGGTTTACCGGCGTGGTTTCCAACATCGAATACCGCGGGGCGTCGATAAAGCTCTCGGTAGCCGGTGCCGGTATCGATGATTTCACGGTCATCGTCAGCGACCAGGCCTTCGATGAAAAGCCTGTTTTCGTGGGTGAAGCCATCCCGCTCGCCTGGGACAGCAATGACGCCATCATTCTCGGGCGTCTGAACTCCTGAATGAAACAACCAAAAAAGGGGAACTGAACATGACAGATACAATCAAACACAAGGCAGGATTGAACAGACGCGCGTTTCTGAAAACGGGCGCCGCCGCGGCAGGTCTGGTCGCCGGGTCCGGCGCCATTACCGGCTTTCCGACCATCTGGGCGCAGAACATCAAGAATGTTACCCTGCGCCAGTTCGGAACAGGCGTTTCCAATCTCAATGACGTTGCCAACAAGGTGAAGGAGGATCTCGGCTTTACGCTGCAGATGACGGCACTCGATTCCGACGCGGTGACCCAGCGCGCGGTCACGCAGCCGGACAGCTATGACATTGCCGATATCGAATATTGGATCGCCAAGAAGGTCTTTCCGGCAGGTGTCATGCAGCCGATGGATGTGTCGAAGATGAAGTATTTCGACAAGATCGCCCCGCTCTTCGTAACCGGCAAACTGACACCGGAAAGCAAGATCGCGCAGGGAACAGCGCCCCATACGGTGGGCTTTGTCGAAAGCGCGGACTCAACGAAATTTGCCTCCGAACCGACCAAATGGATGACCCTGATCCCGACGATCTACAATGCCGATACCCTTGGTATCCGGCCGGATCTGGTCGGCCGCGACATCACCAGCTGGGCGGATATCATGGACCCTGCCTTCAAGGGCAAGGCGTCGATCATCAATATTCCGTCCATTGGCATCATGGACGCCGCCATGATCTGCGAATCCATGGGCACCATCAAGTATGGCGACAAGGGCAATATGACGAAGGCGGAAATCGACCAGACGGTTGCCTTCCTCATCAAGGCAAAGACCGACGGCCAGTTCCGCTCCTTCTGGAAGACATTCGACGAAAGCGTAAATCTCATGGCTTCCGGTGAGGTGGTTATCCAGTCCATGTGGTCGCCGGCCGTCGCTGCCGTCCGCTCCAAGGGCATTGCCTGCAAGTATCAGCCGCTAAAAGAGGGCTATCGCGCCTGGGGAGGCGGGCTCGGTCTCGCCAAGCACCTGAGCGGCATCGAGCTTGATGCCGCCTATGAATATATCAACTGGTATCTCTCCGGCTGGGTGGGCGCCTATCTCAATCGGCAGGGCTATTATTCCGCAGCGCCTGAAACCGCGAAGAACTTCATGACAGCGGATGAATGGGGGTATTGGATGGAAGGCAAGCCGGCTGCGGGCGACATCGTTGCTCCCGATGGCAAGGTCATGGAGAAGGCGGGGGCAGTTCGCGATGGCGGGGCATTCGAAGCCCGCATGGGTGCTGTTGCATGCTGGAACTCCGTCATGGACGAGGATCGTTACATGGTCCGCAAATGGAACGAGTTCATCGCCGCCTGATGTACAGCTTGGCCGCCTTTTCCCCCGGGGGGAAGGGCGGCCTGTCCTTCCAGAGGAACGTTCCATGACAACAACAGATCCTTCCGCTGATACAACCAACGAGCCGGGCAAGTTCGCCAGGCCATTTCGCAGGATGTGGCCCAAGTCGATCCTCCCGTTGCTCTCCTATCTCCAGGCGATGCCGCTAGCGCTTATACTCGGTCTGTTTCTGCTGTTGCCGATCCTCACAATCGTCATGGTCAGCTTCTGGGACTATGACTCCGTGCGGATCTATCCGGATTTCGTCACCTTCAATTATACCGAAACACTGGGCTCATGGGTCACGTGGAAGATTTATCTGAACACCTTCAAGTTCACGCTGATCGTCTGGGGTCTCACCTTGCTTATCGGTTTCTGGGTGGCCTATTTCCTTGCCTTCCATATCCGTTCAACCACCATGCAGATGGTGCTGTTTCTTGTCTGCACCGTGCCGTTCCTTACCTCGAACATCATCCGGATGATTTCATGGGTGCCGTTCCTGGGGCGCAATGGCCTGATCAATTCATCGCTGATCCAGCTTGGCATTGTTTCCAAGCCACTTGAATTTCTGCTGTTTTCAGAGTTTGCGGTCGTTCTGGCGATGGTGCATCTTTATACGCTCTTCATGGTCACGCCCATCTTCAACACGTTGATGCGTATCGATCGCTCGCTCATCGAGGCCGCACGCGATGCCGGCGCCTCCGGATTTCAGATATTGACGAATGTGATCATACCGCTGGCCAAGCCCGGCATTGCCATTGGCTCGATTTTTGTTGTCACGCTGGTGATGGGTGATTTCATTACCGTACGCTTCATGTCGGGCGGACAAAGCGCCTCGGTCGGCCTGATGATGGCAAACCAGATTTCGCTCCTGCAATATCCCGCCGCCGCCGCCAATGCGGTCATTCTCCTGATTGTCGTGCTGTTGATCGTTGCCGCGATCCTGCGTGTCGTCGATATTCGCAAGGAACTCTGACATGCATTCGGAGACCAGATCCCGCGAATTCTATATTCTCGCCTTCTTCTTCACACTGTTCGTGCTCTTCCTCTATGGGCCGCTCACGACAATCTTCATTCTGTCATTTCAGGGGCCGTCCGGAGGTTTGACCTTTCCGATGAATGGAATGTCGCTGCATTGGTTCAGCAATCTCTTCGAACAGCAGGCCGTCGGTGATTTTGGCGGGTCATTGCGCCGATCCATGATCCTCGGGCTCATGACCACGGTCATCACGGTGGTGGTTTCGCTGTTGGCTGGTCTGGCATTCCGGCGCAAGTTCAGGGGATCGACACTGCTCTTCTATCTCGCGATTTCCAGTCTTGTCGTGCCTTCCATTCTGATCAGCCTTGGCATTGGCTTGTTCTTTCAGGTGCTCGGCATAAGGCCCGCATGGTGGTCATCCGGGCTCGGTGCGCATCTGACCTGGACGCTGCCCTTCGGTGTGCTCATCATGTTCGCCGTGTTCAATCGCTTTTCACCGGTCTATGAAGAGGCGGCGCGTGATCTTGGCGCCAATGCCTGGCAGACCTTTCGCCACGTGCTTCTGCCAATGATTGCCCCGAGCCTGATTGGTGTCGGGCTCTTTGGCTTTACGCTTTCCTATGACGAATTTGCCCGTACGTTGATGGCCGCCGGCACATTCAACACTTTGCCGCTCGAGATCTACGGAATGACGACGAATGTGACGACGCCTGTGCTTTACGCGCTGGGTACCGTTACATCGGTCTTCTCATTCCTGGTTATCATCGCTGCCCTGACGGCGATCATCGTCCTTGGCCGCCGCCGTGCACATGTCGGATAAACAGCGAATGCGTGTTCTGCTCGTCAATCCCAATACCACCGTCAGCATGACCAACTCGATCGAGAGTGCGGCCCGTTCTGTGGCTGGTCCCGCAACCGAGATCAGCGCTCGGACCTCGCGCATGGGGCCGGTGTCGATCGAGGGCTACTATGACGAGGCATTTGCAGTCCCCGGCTTGCTCACGGAGATCGCCGAGGGCGAAAGAAGCGGGGCCGATGCGGCGATCATCGCCTGTTTCGATGATACGGGCCTCGATGCTGCACGGGCCATGGCATCCATTCCCGTGCTCGGCATTTGCGAGGCGGCCGTCGCAACCGCAGCGCTCATCGCGCAGCGTTTTTCTATCGTAACAACCCTCGAGCGTTCGATCATGCCGGTGAAGGGTCTGGTTCATCGCTATGGAATGTCGGACCGCGCCACCGTAAGAGCTGCGGCCATTCCCGTATTGTCCCTCGATGATCCATCATCCGGCGCCACGACAAAGCTCCGCGCTGAAATCGAAAAAGCGCTGCGGGACGATCAGGCTGAAGCCATTGTCCTGGGTTGTGCAGGGATGGCTGACCTTGCCCGCCGGTTGCAACAGGAATATGGCGTCCCGGTTGTCGACGGCGTTGGCGCTGCGGTCAAGCTCGCAGAAGGTCTGGTGACGCTGGGGCTGACGACAAGCAAGCGCGGCGGCTACGCTTCGCCGCTGGTCAAGCCGTATCTTGGCATGATGGCTCCGTTCGCGCCGGCCCAAACCAGATAATCCATTTGTGCTACAATGAAATAATTTCGTGTAACGGGAATAAAACCGCATGGGCTCCGTATACACCATATGAAAACGCCGAAACCACGTTTTGATGTTGTTGGACAGCTTGGTTCTCTTCGCCGTTATGCCCGTTCCCTGACCCGGAACGACGCGGATGCAGAGGACCTCGTCCAGGATACGCTTTTGCGCGCCTATGAGCGGCGAAGCGGGTTTCGTCATGGCAATACGCTTCGGGGGTGGTTGCTTTCGATCCTTCACAACCGGTTCATCGACGTCAAGCGTTCAAACGCGGCAGAGGCCCGAACGTTGGAGGCTGCCTATTCCCTTGCCGATGTGGCCATCGATGCACCACAGGAACATTCCGTCCGGCTTGGCCAGGTGCGGGAAGCATTTTTCGCTCTTCCTGAAGAGCAGAGGTCCGCACTTCATCTCGTCGCGCTGGAAGGTCTTTCCTATGAAGAGGCGGCGAACACATTGAACATCCCGGTCGGTACCCTGATGTCGCGGATCAGCCGGGCCCGCGCAACCCTTCGTTCCCACGAAAACGACCGGCAATTGGGAAAGGCCGGTCATTTGAAAATTGTAGGAGGCCGAGATGACTGAAACGATCGATCCCGTCGTCGAAGCGGATCTGGACGCCTATATAGACGACCAGCTCGATACCCTTCGCCGGATTGAGATTGCACGTTACCTGTCGCAGCATCCGGAACAGGCCGCCCGTGTCATGTCCGATCTGCAGTCGCGCGACGAACTTCGGCTTGCGCTGGCGCAGGGGCATACGGCCGGGTCTCCGGAAACGTCAGAACTCGCGCACCGGCTTGAACGGGGTCTCGGACGGGATCGGCTGTTTGGCGGTTTGCAACGCATTGCGGCGGTTGGGGTGCTGCTGGCCCTGGGCTGGATGGCCCATGCGGGGTTCGGTCCTTTGACCGTCTCCAAAGTTGTCGCCGCAACGCCGCCGCCAGCCTACGTTTCAGACGCCATCATGGCGCACAAGACATCATCGCTCCGTGCCGAAATGGTATCGCAGCCGGAAACCCGCAGCTACGACCCTGCGGAGATACGCGCGTCGACCGGAATCGTCATACCTGCAATGCCTGAGAAATGGACGGTGCATGACGTTCAACTGTTTCCGTCCAATTTTGGACCGAGTGTCGAAATGGAAGTCCGGTCCGACAGCCTTGGTCCGGTTTCGCTTTTTGCCGTGCGTCCCGGCACATTTGATGTCGTCAAACCGCGCGCTCTCCGCGTGAACGGCACGTCTGCAGCTTATTTTCAAATTGGCGATGTCGCTTATGCGCTCGTTTCGGATGCTGCAACGGCAGATCTGGAAAAGGCTGCGCTGGGCCTTGCCAAAACCCTTTACTGATCCAACGAACCGAAAGGAACCGAGTTTATGAATACACCTCTGCGTTATGGGATGGATACGGCACGCGGCCAGTCATCCGCGGTCTTTGATGAAGGCCTGCGCCAGCATATGCTGCGCATCTACAACTACATGGGCCTTGGTCTGGTTGTTACCGGTCTTGTAGCCTTTGTCGTTGCCTCAACACCGGCTCTCTATGTGCCGATCTTTTCGACGCCGTTGAAGTGGGTCGTGATGCTGGCCCCGCTGGCCTTTGTCATGTTTTTCTCGTTCAAGATGCAGTCCATGTCGGCATCGTCGGCACAGGCCATGTTCTGGGCATTCTGCGCTGTCATGGGCCTGTCCCTGGCATCCGTATTCCTTGTCTTCACCGGAACCAGCATTGCCCGTACCTTCTTCATCGCGGCAACGATGTTTGGCGCAACCAGCCTCTACGGATACACGACCAAGCGTGACCTGTCGCAGTTCAGCTCCTTCCTGATGATGGGCCTGATCGGCGTGGTCATCGCGAGTCTCGTCAATCTTTTCCTCGGCTCGTCGATGCTGCAGTTCGTCGTATCCGTAGCCGGTGTGCTTGTGTTCATCGGGTTGACCGCCTGGGACACACAGTCGATCAAGGAGCAGTATGCCGAGAGCCATGATTCCGAATCACAACAGAAGCTCGCGGTCTTCGGCGCTTTCTCGCTCTACCTGAATTTCGTCAACATCTTCCAGTTGCTGCTCAGCCTGACTGGTCAGCGCCAGGAGTAGCCGTACCGGGACGAACCGTAGGCAATACATTCAAACCCGTGCTGAAGAACGCAGCACGGGTTTTTGCTTTCAGCCGTCCCTGGCAGCGATCAGATGGGGCGCATTCGGGGTGCGCAGGTGTTCATGGGGTTTACAGCCGAGGCCCAGAAGATCGGCATCGGCGGATGTCAGAACAACGGCTTCACAACCAGCTCCAGTCCAAGCAGCAGGAGACAGACCAGGAACCAGCGGCGGAAAGTTGCAGGGCTGATGGCATCGCGCACCTTCTGACCACACCACATGCCGAACAGCGCAGGTGCCAATGCGAGAGCTGACGTGCTCATATTGTCGAACTGCAATGCTCCGCCTGATGTCAGCCCGATTGCGAGCGCGACGGTGGACACGGTAAAGGACAGGCCAAGCGCCTGGATCAAATCGTCCTTGGTCAGACCCAGCGCCTGCAGGTAGGGAACGGCCGGTATGACAAAAACGCCTGTTGCGCCGGTTACGACGCCCGTGACGATGCCAACGAGCGGCGACAGAATGGGTTCCAGGCTGCGCGGAACGGACAGCTGGCGGGCGGCAAGACTGAACCCCGCATAGAGCATCAAGGCAGCGCCGAGACCCATCGTGGTCCATCCAGCCGTATCATTGGCCATAAGCCAGGCGCCTGCAATGGTTCCCAGAAGGATGGTGAGCATCATGGCCCACAACCGCAATGCGAGGACCGCAAAGCTTGGCCCGGAAAGCAATTGCAGGACATTGGTGACGAAAGAGGGAACGAGCAGCAACGCCGCTGCGCCTGCCGGAGGCATGATGGTGCCGAGAATACCCATGGCGACGGTCGGCAGCCCCATTCCGGTCACACCCTTGACCATACCGGCAAGGAAGAACGTCAGGGCAATCATGAGAAGGGAAGCTGCGGACAGGTCAAACATGCCCCAGCATTGCGCGGGATGGTACTGTTCACAATGCGGAAGAACCGAACTCTGCCTAAGGCTATGCCGAAGGCAGATTGAGTGCTACACCCCTATGCATGCGTTTCGACCTGACTGATCTGCGTCTCTTTCTTCTGGTTGTAGAAGCCGGAAGCATCACCCATGGTGCCACGCAGGCCAACATGACGTTGCCATCGGCCAGTGCCCGCCTGCGCGGCATGGAAGACGTCATCGGTCTCCCGCTGCTCGAACGCGGCCGGCGCGGCGTCGCAACCACACCGGCTGGCGATGCGGTTGCCCATCATGCCCGTATTGTCCTGCAGCAGATCGAGCAGATGCGCGGGGAGCTGGGCGAATTCTCGAAGGGTCTGAAAAGTCATATTCGCCTGATGGCGAATACCGCGGCCATGACGGAATTCCTGCCGGAAAGGCTTGCGGCCTTTCTCGCCGTCCGGCCCAATGTCGATATCGATTTGAAGGAACGTCTCAGCACCGAGATCGTCAAGGCGGTGGCAGGCGGCTCTGCCGATATCGGTGTGATCACGGATGCCGTGGATCACGGCAGTCTGGAATTACGGCCCTTTGCCATTGACCGCCTGGTGCTTGTTGTTGCCCGCTCGAGCCAATGGGCGGAACGTCGCCATATCGCCTTTGCCGATGTCGCCGGGCAGGAATTTGTCGGATTGAGTGCCGGCAGTCCGCTGCAGGATTATCTCGGTGATCACGCAGCACGTGCCGGCCATGCTCTTGCCTTCCGTATTCGTCTGCGGACCTTTGAAGGCATTTGCCGTATGGTTGCTCGGGATGTCGGGTTGGGGATAGTCCCGGAGACTGCAGCGAGGAGATATCGCCGCTCGATGCCCATTCGTTCAGTTCGTCTGACGGATACTTGGGCCACGCGGCATCTGGCCGTCTGCGCGCGCAGATTTGAGGATTTGCTTCCTCATGCGCGCGAACTAATCGAGCAACTGACGAAGCCCCCGCCGACGCGCCGTGGCGGTCGGGTGTAAAAGCCAATCGCCGGACCTTGAATTTGCGCGGATCGAATTTATGATCAGCTATGCCTTCAGATCAAGCGGCCCCTCCCATACTTGTACACGGCGCGGATGCTCCCTCGGGACAGCACGATGCGCGCGCGCTGTTGAAGGCGGATATTGTCGTGATCGGGGCCGGGCAGGCGGGTCTTTCCTCCGCCTATCACCTGCAACAGCTTGGCCTGAAATCCTGGAAGAATTACCTGGTTCTGGACAAATCGCCCGGTGCCGGTGGCGCTTGGCAGTACCGGTGGCCATCCCTGACTTTGACGACGGTCAATCGCGTTCACGATCTGCCGGGGCTGCGGTTTGTCGAGGCGGTTGATGCTGGTGACGAAGTCAAGGCATCGGTGGCGGTGCCGCAATACTACGCCGCCTATGAACGGAAGTTCGAATTGCCGGTCTATCGGCCGCAGACGGTCAAGGTCGTGTGCGAGCGCAACGGCCGCTTTCGTATCGAGACCGAAGAGGGTGGTTTTTCCGCGCGCGGCATCATCAATGCAACGGGAACGTGGGAGACGCCCTATATTCCAGCCTATCCAGGCGCAGAAAATTTTGAGGGCCGGCAACTGCATACCCATGACTACAAGACAGCGGATGAGTTTACCGGAAAGCATGTCGTTGTTGTCGGTGGTGGCATTTCCGCGCTGCAATTGCTGGACGAAATTTCCCGGGTCACGTCGACGACCTGGGTGACGCGGCAGGAACCGCAGTTTCGCGATACACCGTTTACGCCAGAAGATGGGCGGGCGGCGGTGGCGATTGTGGAAGACCGGGTGCGACGCGGTTTGGTACCGGGCTCGGTGGTCTCAGTCACCGGGATTCCGTGGACGCCGGCGCTGCGCGCAGCGCAGGCGCGTGGTGTGCTCAAACGGCTGCCCATGTTTACCGGGATCACCCGGAATGGCATACGCTGGTCCGATGGCCGGGAACAGCGCGCCGACGTCATTTTGTGGTGCACGGGGTTCCGCAGTTCGCTCGATCATCTTGCCCCGCTGCAGATCCGCGAGGAGAATGGCGGCATTATCATGTCGGGCAGGCTGGCGACACAGGTTGCCAAGGATCCGCGCATTCATCTGGTCGGTTACGGTCCTTCGGCGTCCACCATAGGTGCCAATCGTGCCGGCGGCGCGGCCGCACGCGAACTCACGGATTATCTCGGGCTGCAGAAAGAGTAAACTATCCGGAACTGGCTGGCCTGATGCTGCATCCCTCGAGGAACAATGCCGCTGCCATAGCCACGCGTTCTTCGATCTCGCGGTCTTCGGGAACGCTGTCCAGCCCCAGTGTCGCGATGCGGAAGGGTTCTGCGGTGACCATGCCGAGCAGCATCGTTGCGGCAATCCTGGAATTATCGAGCTTGATCAGTCCGCGCTTTTCCTGCTGTTCCAAAAAACGGGCGACCATGGCCGAGCTTCGCGACGGACCTTCCCTGTAGAAGGCTCTGGCGACTTCCGGAAAGTTCAGGGCTTCGGCCGTCACCAGACGATAGAATGCGACGGTCTGGTCGGATAGGACGAGGTGCGCAAATTCGCTCAGGATATGTTCGAGCGCGTGTTTCAGTCCCAAATGGTCCAGTGATTCCGTATGAATCGTCTGCAGGAAAGCGTCGACCCTGCTGGCTATCTGCTCGCCGCGTTCTGCCACGATGGCCGCAAGCAGTTCGGATTTCGTTGTCCAGAAGCGGTAAATGGTCCGTTTCGCAACACCCGCCTCCCGGGCAACCGTCTCCATCCGGGTCGCGGTGTAGCCGTTTTCCAGCAGCACATGGGTGGCGGTCTGCAGGATCAGGTGTTTCGTCTCCGCGTCGGACCGGTTTTGCGGCCGTCCGCGCGGACGTTTGATCTCTGGTGTGTTTTCGTCCTGATTGTCCCGCTCGATCTCGATTGTATCCGTTGGTTTTGTCACCAGTCTTCTGCTTTCGGTCTTCAAAAATAGTTGCTTGCGCATTTTCTGTCTTGCAAACGGAATTGTCCAGACATAATTAGGGAACTGCTGGGTTCCTTATTTATCCCCGACCCGAGTTCTCCCAATGAACCGTGCCGATCTAGTTCCTCAACTAAGGGCATTCGCCATGACCAAAAACACGCAACCCCTCGATCTCAAGGTTGAAAAGACACTGAGTGCCGACGAAGCCATGTCGGCACCGCAGGAAGGCAAGATGGAGCCGCCGCACAAGCAGCCGCCGCGCAATGTTCGAAAGTTGCTGCTGATTGGCGCAGCTGTGATCGTTGTGGGACTGGGAGCGAAGTTCGGCTGGCACTACTGGACCGTCGGACGGTTCCAGGAATCAACCGACGATGCCTATGTGAAGGCCGATTCCACCATCGTTGCCCCGAAGGTTTCCGGCTATGTGCGCGAAGTGCTTGTGGCGGACAATCAACCCGTCCGTGCCAATCAGCCCCTCGCAAAAATAGATGACCGCGATTACGTGGTTGCGCTTGAGCAGGCGAAGGCTGATGTCGCCGCGGCACAGGCTGACATAGAGAACATCGTGGCGAGTCTCGACCAGCAGCAGGCAGCGATTGCCCAGGCGCAGTCGACCGTATCGGTCGATCAGGCCAGCTTGAAATTTGCCCAGCAGGACAATGACCGTTACGGCGCCCTCGCAACACAAGGGGCAGGAAGCGTGCAGAACGCCCAGCAGGCCGTTTCCAAGCTGGATATCGCCAAAGCGACACTCCAGCGTGATGAAGGCGCCGTTGTTTCGGCGCAGAAACAGATGGGCGTGCTGCAAGCCCAATTGGCCAAGATGAATGCCGCCCTTGCGCGCGACAAGGCTGTTCAGGATCAGGCCGAACTCAATCTGGGTTACACGACGATCGTCTCGCCGGTGGATGGCGTGGTCGGTAACCGCACCCTGCGCGTCGGCCAGTATGTCCAGTCCGGAACCCAGCTGATGGCGGTCGTTCCGGTTGACGATGTCTACGTTATCGCCAACTTCAAGGAGACCCAGCTTACGGATGTGAAAAAAGGCCAGCCTGTCGATATCGCCGTCGACACCTTCCCGGATGTCGCCCTGACGGGGCGTGTCGACAGCATTGCACCGGCCAGCGGCCAGGAATTTGCTCTGCTGCCGCCGGACAATGCAACCGGTAATTTCACCAAGATCGTGCAGCGTATCCCGGTCAAGGTTGTCCTGGACAATGACAGCAAGCTCACCGGCCTGTTGCGTCCCGGCATGTCGGTGACCCCGACCATCAATCTCAAGGATTCCGACGGCGCGGCCAAGTGCGGCGAGACTGCCTGCTTCAAGGCCGCCAATTAGCAAATCCGGATAGGACGAAGAAAATGTCCGTTGCTGCCACACCCGTTGCCGATCAGGAACGCCCCGCAAGCCTCAAGACGTGGATTACCGTCTTTGCCGGCCTGATCGGCGCCTTCATGGCTGTGCTGAATATCCAGATCACCAATGCCTCGCTCCTCAATATCGAGGGCGGTATCGGCACTGGTGTCGACAATGGCGCGTGGATTTCGACGGCCTATCTCATCGGCGAAATCATTGTCATCCCGTTGACCGACTATCTCAGCCGGGTGTTTTCCTTCCGGCGTTTCCTGCTGGTCAATGCCCTGCTGTTCCTGGCGTTCTCGGTGGCCTGTGCCTTTGCGCGCAATCTCGAAGAGATGATCATTCTGCGGGCCATTCAGGGTTTTACCGGCGGCGTGCTCATTCCGATGGCGTTCACGCTGATCCTGACCAAGCTGCCGCGGTCACAGCATTCCGTTGGCATGGCCCTCTTTGCCATCACCGCAACCTTTGCGCCAGCGATCGGTCCGACCATCGGCGGTTACCTCACCGAGAATTACGGCTGGCAGTACATATTCTTTATCAATCTCGTTCCCGGCGCCTTCATGGTCACCGCGCTCTATCTCAATCTCGAGCGCCAGCCGATGAACCTCGGCCTGCTGAGGGAGGGCGACTGGTTCGGCATTCTGGCGATGGCCATCGGTCTCGGTGCGCTTCAGACGGTGCTTGAAGAAGGCAACAAGAACGATTGGCTGGGTTCGCCCTTCATCGTTCGCCTGACGATCGTCGCTGTGGTGTTTCTGGCGCTGTTTGTCTGGATCGAACTGACCGTGAAAAACCCGGCCGTTAATCTGCGTCTGTTGAAACGGCGCAATTTTGGCCTCGGCACCGTTGCCAACATGCTTGTCGGTTTCGGCCTCTACGGGTCGGTGTATCTGCTGCCGCAATATCTTGGTCAGGTGCAGGGCTACAATTCCGAACAGATCGGCTCGGTCATGGCCTGGACCGGCTTGCCGCAGCTTTTGATCATTCCGTTCGTTCCGATGCTGATGGGCCGGTTTGATACGCGCATCATCGTGTTTCTCGGCCTGTGCGTGTTCGGCGGCAGCTGTTTCATGAATATTCACATGTCGGCCAACTATTCCGGCGATCAGCTCTGGCTGCCCAACATCGTTCGCGCCGTCGGGCAGGCTGTGGTGATGGCACCGCTGACGGCCATCGCGATGGTGGGTGTTGCCCGTCATGAGTCCGCTGCGGCGTCCGGCGTTTTCAACATGCTGCGGAACCTCGGCGGTGCATTCGGCACGGCGATGCTCGCCACGATCGTCACCAAACGGGAACAGTTCCATTCCAACACCATTGGCAATTCGGTCAATCTGTTCAGTGAAACGGTTCGGGGCAGACTTGACCAGATGACGGCCTACTTCATGGCGCATGGTGTGACAGACCCCGTTGCGGCACGTGAACAGGCGATCATTGCGCTTGGCCAGACGGTCAAAAGGCAATCGCTGATCATGGGCTATAGCGACACGTTCGTTGTGCTGGGTGCAATGCTGATCATTGCCGCTTTCTTCGTGCTTCTGACCAAGAAAGGCCAGGCGAGCGGCGCTCCAGCCCATTGAATGTGTCATGGGCTGGCAACAGCATTCTCCCGGTGCAAGAAACGGGTTGAATTCCGGTGCCGCCGGCATGATGTTCATGACATGTGAAAGACGGAGGCCATGTCATGGGTCAGACAGTGCACAGCTATCATATCTTTGAAACCGAAGGCGGGTTTTGCGGAATTGCCTGGAATACGCGTGGTGTGACGCGGTTCCAGCTTCCGACAAGGAATGCAGAGGGAACGGAGCGGCTCTTGCTCCGGCGCCTGCCAGTCGCCGAACCTGCAGCGCCCACGCCGGCAATTTCCGAAGCGGTTGCGGCGGTAAAGCGCTATTTCAAAGGTGAAGAAACGGACTTTTCCGGAATCGTGCTGGATCTTGACGGGCAGGACGAGTTCTTCAAACGCATATATGACGCTGTCCGGCGGGTTGGATGGGGCCATACGGTTACCTATGGCGGATTGGCCAAGGAGCTCGGTGCCGGGCCGGAAGCCGCACGGGACGTGGGGCAGGCGATGGCGAAGAATCCGGTCGCCCTGATCATCCCCTGCCACCGGGTGCTGGCGGCGGGCGGCAAGGTTGGCGGTTTCTCGGCGCCAGGCGGCTCAACCTCCAAAATCCGCATGCTGGAACTTGAAGGCGTGCATGTCGGCGCGCCTGAACCTGCCCAGCAAACACTGGGCTTTTAGCCAGACGCTACCGGAGAGGGCCCCATTGCGCGGATTCACGATCGCGTGATCCGCGCCATTGTGCCTGTGGAATGGCCAAAAAAGCCTTTGAAAAAGGTGAGTTGGCTTCTCAATTATTGCTGCAGCACCTAGAAACTCCGCCTGGATCGTATAATCTGGCCGGTGCGAATGTCCGGCCGCGTGCCCTGGTGGCAATGGCGGGCGGACTTTCGGTAAGACCAATGAATGATTGGGATGATCGTGACTGACAGAACATTGAAAGAAACAGATTCAGGACAACTGCAAACTGGAAATGCGGATCAATCCTTCGCGACGGCCGGTATCGCACCGATGGATCGCCCGAGCCGGGTCACGCGTTTTTTCATGAGCATTGTCTCCTGGGCCGAAGGGCTCAATCTCAAATATGCCAAATTCGGCAATCCTCCCGTCTACGACAATGCAACCTTTCCCTGGTCAAGCGAGATCGAGAAAGCCTGGCCGGAAATCCGCACCGAACTTGATCGTGTCCTTCTCCGGCAGAGTGAATTGCCGGCGTTCCAGGAGATTTCCACGGACGTCAAAACCATCTCGACCGACAAGAACTGGAAGACTTTCTTCCTGATCGGCTTCGGGGTGAAATCGGAACAGAACATTCAGGCCTGTCCGAAGACATGGGCGGCCGTGCAGAAGATTCCCAATCTGAAGACGGCCATGTTCTCGATTTTCGAACCCGGCAAGCATTTGCCGCCGCATCGCGGCCCCTATAATGGCGTGCTGCGTCTCCATGTCGGTATGATCGTTCCCGAACAGTCAGACAGGCTGGCCATTCGCGTCAAAGACCAGATTTGCCATTGGCACGAAGGCAAGGCGCTGATTTTCGACGATGCCTACGAACATGAAGCGTGGAATCACACGGACAAGACACGCGTCGTTCTCTTTGTCGATTTCGTCAAACCCACACGGTTTCCAGCCAATATCGTCAACTGGATGTTGATGAACCTGGCGGTGTTCACCCCGTTCATCCGGGAAGGGCTCGACAATCACAAGGAATGGGAAAAGCGCTTTTATGCGGAAGCGGAAAAGCTGCGCAACCAGCCCGGCCGATAGGTGAAGGGCAGCGCCGGGTCAATTCACCCGGCGTTTCTCCAGTTTGCGGGCGAGGGTGCGGCGGTGCATGCCGAGCCGCCGGGCTGCTTCCGAAATGTTGAAGTCTGTTTCCACCAGCATCTGGTGGATACGCTCCCATTCCAGCGTCTTGATCGATGTCGGGCGCGCGGTCAGATCGATCTCCGTATTGCCTGCGGCCTTGCTGAAAGCTGCTTCGATGTCGTCGGAATTGGATGGCTTGGCGAGGTAGTGACAGGCGCCGAGCTTGATCGCTTCCACGGCGGTGGCGATGCTGGCGAATCCCGTCAGCACAACGATCAGCATTTCCGAATCATGGGCATGCAGCGCCTCGACGCAGGTAAGACCTGACGCGCCGGAAAGTTTCAGATCGACGATGGCGTAGTGGGGTGACTGGGTTTGCAGGATGTCCCGCAGTTCTTCCAGTCCGCTTGCCAGCACCACATTGTATTCGCGCCGTTCGAACGAACGTTTCAGCGTCCGGGCAAACGCCGTATCGTCCTCGACGATAACCAGCAGCCGATCATTTGTCATGTTCGCGCACTCCGATGGCCAGCGAGGCAAGCGGCAGTTCCAGCGTCACGGATGCGCCGCCCTGCGGCAGGTTGCGGGCATGCACGGCACCACCGAGCTTGCGCACGGCGTTGACGACCAGAAACAGTCCTAGGCCGCCGCCGAGACGGCCCTTGCTTGACTGGTAGGGCTTGCCGAACTTTGCCAGTATATCCGGCTGGAAGCCGGGCCCGGCATCATTGACACGCAGCACCAGCATATCACCCTCGCGTTCCGCCAGAAATCCGACCCATCCCGGCGATGCGTCGAAGGCATTGTCGAGAACGTTGAAGATGACCTGCTTGAGCGCCGAGTCGGAAACGATGGTGAGATTGAGCCCGAAGGCATTTCCGTAGGAAAGCGTCGTTGCGGACCGCGCCGCCCGCCATTCGGCGACCAGTTCATCCAGGAAGGCATTGACGGTGGTCACCGTGGGCGCTTCGCCGCGCGCCTCGCCTGCCGCCAGCAGAATGCCCGTGACGATGGCCTTGCAACGCTGCACTTCGGCCTGCATTTCATCGATTTCCTGAACGAGATCGGGATCGGCGGCAAGAGCCGGAACCCGCCGCCAATCTCCGAGGATGACCGACAGGGAAGAAAGAGGTGTGCCCAGCTCGTGTGCCGCGCCGGAGGCAAGCAGGCCCATGCGGACGATATGGTCTTCTTCCGCCGCATGCTGTTTCAGGGCGGCAAGATTGGCGTCGCGCTCACGCAGGTTGCGGTTGATGCGGGCAACGAAGACGACGAGCAGGGCGGCGTCGAGCACGAAGCAGATGAGCATGCCGATGATGTGAAGGCGGAAAAGTTCGTCTGGGCCCTGACCGGGCAGAATGATTGGCTCGTAGAACACCGTCAGGCCGGCAAAACTGATACCGGCAATGGCGACGATTGCCGAGGTCAAGCGTGCGTCAAGCAAGACGGCGCTGAGTGTGACCTGCAGCAGATACAGAAAGATAAACGGATTGGTCGCGCCGCCGCTCAAATAGAGCTGCGCCGTGAGCGCTGCCACGTCGAAGACAAGGACAATGAACAGGGAAGCCTGCGTGGTGATCTGATCGTTGCGGAGCCAGACGATACTGGCGAGATTCAGCCCGATCAAACCCGCCAGAACCAGGAACATCGGCAGCAATGGCAATTCAAGATTGAGCCATTCATGCACAACGGCGATGGTCACGACCTGCCCGATGACCGCGATCCAGCGCAGCTGGACCAGCAGGTTCATATTCTTCCAGTTGGCGGTGTAATCAGCTGGCGGCGCTGCTGGCCGAAGCCCGGCCATCAGGCCGTCTTCAGTTTGGCGGATCTGGTTTGAATCCACTCGGTTCGCCTCTGGGTTCAACATATCAGGCCTGATTCAATCGCATGGTTTTGCGGACTTGCCATTCATATCGTCCAACATAAATCAAAGCCGCGGCCAACATGAGCGCAAGTGCAAACCATGTTATGGCATAAACCAGATGATTGTTGGCAAAACGGATAACCGTCAAGCCGCCGATCGGCAGATCATCCGGATTGGCCCCGGCGTCCCTGTCGATGAAATAGGGGGCTACCTCTCCGAGTGCGCGCGCGGTGGCGATGGCAGGGACATCACGCGAGTACCAGCGGTCGGCAGCGGGATCGTTGCGTCGCAGAAAGCCGCCGCCAGGCTCGGTCATGCGAAGAAGACCGGTCACGGCCTGCGCCGTCACAGCGCTCACCTGCCATGAATCCTGTGCAGCATCGTCCGGTACAAAGCCACGATTGATCAAGACGGTGATACCGTCATCGGTCTGGAATGGTGAAATGACCCACGAACCGCTGCCGCGTTCGGTAACGGCCTTTACAAGCGTGTCATGGCCGGCCCGGAAATGCCCGCGGACCTGGACATGACGGTAGGTTTCCGTGTCATCGATCCCAGGCCATTGGGACGGACCGGGTGCGGAAACTGCCGGTGCATGGATACGCTGTTCGACGCGCTGGATGAGGTCGAGCTTCCAGACGCGTCGCTCCAGCTGCCAGACGCCGAGCCCTGTCAGCAAAAGCACGCCCGAAAGGCCGATCAGACCGAGGAGGCCGAGTTGCCACAGAGCTCTGGGCCGGGAGCTTGGAGAGTGGCCATCATCATCCATTGCATCGTCCCGGAGTTATTCTGCCATCACGGTATCTGGCTCATGTCATGCCCGGGCATCATGTTGGTATTGAGGTGATACATGACCCATAGGGAGCCGGTCAGGGTGATGACGACAAGGACGAGTGTGAAGATCAGCGCCATCATGTTCCAGCCATTTTCCGACCGAACATTCATGTGCAGGAAAAACACCATGTGAACCACGATCTGGATCACGGCCAATGCCATGATCGCGAATGCGGTTGCCTGTTTTGAGTCCAGTGCGCCGGTCATGACCAGCCAGAAAGGAATGGCCGTCAGGATGACCGAAAGGCCAAAACCGATCAGATAGGATCGCAGGGAACCATGGGCATGCCCATCGTCTTCCGCGTGGCCGTGATCATCCGTATGTGCTGGTGTCATCGCAACATTCCCATCAGATAGACAAAGGTGAAGACGCCGATCCAGATGACGTCGAGGAAGTGCCAGAACAGGCTGAGGCACATCAGCCGGCGCTTGTTTGCCTGGATAAGGCCATAGCGCTTGACCTGGATCATGAGCGTGACCAGCCAGACCAGGCCAACGGTGACGTGCAGGCCGTGTGTCCCGACGAGCGTAAAGAACGATGACAGGAACGCACTCCGTTGCGGCGTTGCGCCCTCATGGATCATGTGCGCGAATTCGTAGAGCTCGATACCAAGGAAGGCCAGGCCGAACAGACCCGTCACGGCCAGCCATCCCTGCGTCGCGGCAATCCGTCCCTTGTCCATGGTGAGCATGGCAAAGCCATAGGTGATGGACGAGAAAAGCAGCATCGACGTGTTGAGCGCCACGAGCGGCAGATCGAAGAGATCCTTGGGTGACGGCCCGGCCGCATAATTGCTGCCAAGCACGCCATAAGTTGCAAACAGCACAGCGAAGATAAGGCAGTCGCTCATCAGGTAAATCCAGAAGCCGAACATGGTGCTGCCGCCTTCAGCATGATCATGCTCGTCCACCAGATAGAACGTCGGCGCGATTGCGTCCCCGTGCACTGCGGAAGCTGGTGAACTCATCGTGCAGCTCCTGCGAGAAGAGCGGTTCGCTCACCTTCCGTGCGGACAACATCCTCCGCCGGTATGTGGAAGTCGCGCTTGTAGTTGAAGGTATGTCCGATGGTGACGGCAAGCAGGGCAATGAAGCTGGCTGCCGCGAGCCACCAGATGTACCAGATCATGGCAAAGCCGAAGATGATGCTCAGGACCGCCAGGATGATGCCTGTGCCGGTGTTGCTGGGCATATGGATGGCCTTGAAGCCTTCAAGCGGACGGGTGTAGCCACGCCGTTTCATGTCGTGCCATGCATCGAGGTCATGTACCACCGGCGTGAAGGCGAAATTATAGGCCGGTGGCGGCGACGAGGTCGACCATTCCAGCGTGCGTCCATCCCAGGGATCGCCTGTCAGGTCGGCCAGCTTCTCGCGGTTGCGGATGCTGACATAGATCTGGATGAGGAAGGACAGGATGCCGATGGCGATCAGGACGGCGCCGAAAGCCGCAATCACGAACCAGATCTGCAGCGACGGATCGTTGAACACGCGCAGGCGCCGGGTCACACCCATCAGGCCGAGTACATAAAGTGGCATGAAGGCGAAGTAGAAACCGATGACCCAGAACCAGAACGACATCTTGCCCCAGAACGGATCGAGCTTGAAGCCGAATGCCTTCGGGAACCAGTAGCTGATGCCGGCAAACAGGCCGAACAGCACGCCGCCGATGATGACATTGTGGAAGTGCGCCACAAGGAACAGGCTGTTGTGCAGGACAAAGTCTGCCGGAGGTACGGCGAGCAGCACGCCGGTCATGCCGCCGATGACGAAGGTCAGCATAAAGGCGATTGTCCACATCATCGGCAGTTCGAAGCGGATGCGCCCGCGATACATCGTGAACAGCCAGTTGAATATCTTGGCCCCGGTGGGGATCGATATAATCATCGTCGTGATGCCGAAGAAGGAATTCACGCTGGCGCCGGAGCCCATGGTGAAGAAGTGGTGCAGCCAGACGAGATAGGCGAGGATGGTGATGACGACCGTGGCATAGACCATCGACGTGTAGCCGAACAGACGCTTGCCGGAGAACGTGGAAGTGACCTCGGAGAAGATGCCGAAAGCCGGCAGAATGAGAATGTAAACCTCAGGATGACCCCAAATCCAGATGAGGTTGACATACATCATCGGATTGCCGCCGAAATCATTGGTGAAGAAGTTCGTGCCGACATAACGGTCAAGGCTGAGCAGGGCGAGAACGGCAGTCAATACCGGGAAGGCGGCCACGATCAGCACGTTGGTGCAGAGCGCCGTCCAGGTAAAGACCGGCAGCTTCATCATGGTCATGCCGGGCGCGCGCATCTTGACGATGGTCGCCACCAGATTGACGCCGGACAGGAGCGTGCCGATACCCGCGATCTGCAGCGCCCATATGTAATAGTCCACCCCGACATCGGGACTGTATCCGATGTTGGAAAGCGGCGGATAGGCAAGCCAGCCGGTCTTGGCAAATTCCCCGACAAACAGCGACATCATGACGAGAATCGCCCCGGCCGTGGTCATCCAGAAACTGAAATTGTTGAGGAACGGGAACGACACATCACGCGCGCCGATCTGCAGCGGAACGACAAAGTTCATCAGACCGGTGACAAGCGGCATGGCCACGAAGAAAATCATGATCACGCCGTGGGCGGTGAACACCTGGTCATAGTGGTGGGCCGGGAGATAGCCGTCGGAGCCGCCGAAGGCCATGGCCTGTTGCAGGCGCATCATGATGGCGTCGGCAAAGCCGCGCAGCAGCATGACGATGCCGAGGATCATGTACATGATGCCGATGCGCTTGTGGTCGATGCTGGTGAACCATTCGCGCCAGAGGTAGCTCCAGAGGCGGTAATAGGTGAGAAGCCCCACCAACGCCAAACCGCCAAGGGCCACCATGGCAAATGTGCCGACCAGGATCGGCTCATGATACGGGAAGGATTCCAGGGTCAACCGGCCGAAGACCGCCTTGAGAAGATCGGGATTATCAAACATGTCGGACTCAATCCGTTCAGGAATTCGATGGACGGCGCTGTGCGCCGAACAGTGGGGCAGTTGGGCGTGGCAGTCCGGCACCGAGTATTGGTGAGGAGTCGCGTGGTGACAGCAGTGGAGATTGTGCGGCCGCCCGCATTCTCTCTTCCTCTTCTGTCGTGCATATCCGTGCGACATAGGTTGTCGGCGGAGCAAAAATGGCGCCGCGTCGCCTATATTTGTCATATTCGAGCGGGTGGACATTGTTGATGCCGGCAAGCCCGAGCCCGCCCTTGGCATCGATTGAACTCATCTCGTCCATGCACATTTTGCCGAGCTCGACGCAGCGGTTGAGCACGGCGGTGAAGAGCTGTGTCTCGACACTGCCGTAACGGCGCGCCGGCTCGTTTTCGCTGGGCCGTTCAAGGTCGAGATAGGCGTTTCGATCTAGCTTGGCGCCCTGCGCTTTCACGTCGGCCA
The DNA here is from genome assembly GCF_058792715.1 of Phyllobacterium sp. MT110. Lineage (NCBI taxonomy): Bacteria > Pseudomonadati > Pseudomonadota > Alphaproteobacteria > Hyphomicrobiales > Phyllobacteriaceae > Phyllobacterium > Phyllobacterium sp. MT110. The sequence goes on along the minus strand of NZ_JBXAFE010000006.1, from coordinate 48,225 downwards.
TCCATTTGTCAAAATCGGCATCGGACAGGCCGAGGAAGGCAAATTTCATGCCCGAGAAACCCGCGCCGCTGTAGTTCGCCGAGAAGCCTTCGAAGGTGCCGGGGTGGTTGATCACGGCGCTGAGTTTCGTCTGCATACCCGGCATGGTGTAGATCTGGCCTGCAAGCGCCGGAATATAGAACGAGTTCATGACCGCCGACGATGTCAGACGGAAATCGATTGGCCTATCCACCGGGGCGGCCAGTTCGTTGACCGTCGCCACACCATATTCCGGATAGATGAACAGCCACTTCCAGTCGAGCGCCACGACTTCCACCTGCAGGGGCTTGACCTGCTTGTCGACCAGCCTGCCGGGCGCAATGCGATCCAGCGGACGGTAGGGATCAAGCAGATGCGTACCCATCCATGTCAGCGCGCCAAGGCAGATGATGATGAGGAGCGGTGCGGCCCAGATGATCAGTTCCAGTTGCGTCGAGTGATCCCAATCGGGTTCGTAGCGTGCCTCTGTATTGGATTGGCGATAACGCCACGCGAAAAACACCGTCAACAGCATGACGGGTACGATGATGATCAGCATCAGGATGGTCGAGATGACGATCAGATCCCGCTGCTGTGCAGCTACGTCGCCAGACGGGCTCATGACGACGGCATTGCATGCGGTCAGCATGGTGAGAAATGGAAGTATGGCGACGGCAAGAAAACGTTTCAAGGTCGTTCCTGTCATGATAACGGCGCTAATTTGCGCCATCCGTAACGGCACCCCATTCAAAGTGACATTGGACAATTTGCCCAATCCTTCCCTAATGTGTCACAATGATAAAGGAGATGCTAGCATAAGCCGTGAACGCGGCTTGACGTCAGCAGCTGCCAAATCAGGATTGAGGAGCGCAACGAGACATGAGCGCGGAAATAGGGGTGCCCTCATCGACGCACGGACGTGACGTGAAGGGCCTGCATGGCCACGAGGATGTCAATGTCGGTGAGATCGCCATCGGTGTCATCATCGGGCGTACGTCGGAGTTCTTCGACTTTTTCGTCTACGCCATCGCCTCCGTCCTGGTCTTTCCGAAGCTTGTCTTTCCCTATGTCGATCCGCTGACGGGCACGCTCTATTCCTTTGCAATTTTTGCGCTCGCATTCATCGCGCGTCCGCTTGGAACCGTGATCTTCATGGCCATCGACCGCACCTATGGCCGCGGCGTCAAGCTCACCATTACCCTGTTCCTCCTGGGAAGCTCGACGGTAGCGATTGCCTTTCTGCCGGGTTACGAGCAGGTGGGCTGGATATCGGCGCTGCTACTTGCGCTTTTCCGGCTCGGCCAGGGCCTGGCGCTGGGTGGTGAATGGGACGGTCTTGCCTCCCTCCTTGCACTGAATGCGCCGGAACGCCGCCGCGGCTGGTACGCCATGATCCCGCAGCTCGGTGCCCCGCTCGGACTGATGGTTGCGGCCAGCCTGTTTGCATTCTTTGTCTCGCACCTTTCCGCGCAGGATTTCCTGGAGTGGGGCTGGCGCTATCCCTTCTTCGTCGCCTTTGCCATCAATGTGGTGGCGCTGTTCGCGCGCCTGCGCATGGTCGTGACGGAACAATATGCCGAGCTCTTCAAGCGCCGGGAACTGCAGCCGACGACGGTCAGCGACACGTTGCAGACAGAGGGCCGCCATGTGGTCATCGGTGCCTTTGCGCCTTTGGCCAGTTTCGCACTCTTCCATATGGTGACGGTGTTTCCGCTGTCATGGGTCTTTCTCTTCACGGACCAGGGACCGGCACGCTTCCTCATGATCGAGACGATTGGTGCGGCGGTCGGCGTGTTGGCGATCTTTGCTTCGGGAAATATTGCTGATCGCGTTGGCCGGAGCCGTTTGCTCATCGCCACAGCCATCGCCATTGCCGTGTTCAGCGGGTTCGCCCCTCAGTTGCTTGACGGCGGCGATATCGGCGAAATCATCTTCATGGTCTTCGGCTTCCTGCTTCTCGGCCTGTCGTTCGGCCAGTCCTCCGGCTCAGTCGCATCGAATTTTTCCAGAAGATACCGCTATACGGGATCGGCCCTGACAACGGACCTCGCATGGCTGTTCGGTGCGGGTTTCGCGCCACTTGTCGCCTTGATCCTGTCGAGCCGCTTTGGTCTCATCGCGAGCGGAGCCTATCTGCTGTCGGGTGCCGCATGCACGCTGATCGCCTTGGCAATAAACCGGCAGATTGACGGCCGCGACAAGTAGAGCCGCCTAGAAAAGCTTCAGCGGATAGGTCCTGTAGAATATCAAGGCCGAGCGGAGGAACTGCCGGATGTGCCAAAGGCCCTTGCTTGCGGCCCGACCGCCTTCATGCACGATCCGGACCGCTGGCACATAGGCAATGCGTGCTATCTTGCGAACGCGCAGGGAAATATCGAAATCCTCGAAATACAGGAGATAGCGTGGATCAAAACCGCCCAGCTGCCTGTAAACATCGCCGCGGAAAAACATGAAGCATCCGCTGACAATAGGCGGGTCCCAGAACGGGGTGCTGGCGATCTCCTCGCGCATTTCGTACCGTTCAAGGCGCCGGCGGAACATTGCCTTGATGCGGGCAGGCGCAAAGCCGCGAAGAAGCAGGTCGAAGACTGCTGGATAGCGCTTGCAGAGATATTGCGTGCTCCCGTCCGGATTGAACGCCTTGGGCGTGATCAGTCCCGTTTCCGGCGCACCGGTCATGAAGGTCAATGCCTGCTTCAGGGCATCCGGCTCCATTTCCACATCGGGATTCAAGACGAGGTGAAATTTCCCCGCCCTGTCCAGAACCATGTTGTTGGCCGCACCAAAGCCGACATTGCCATGCCCTGCGATGATCTCAAGTGGCAGGTCAGGCAGCAGATTTCTCATCCAGCCGTGGTCTGCAGGCTCGGGCGAATTGTCGATCACATAGAGTTTGGCGCGAAGCGGGGCAATCGTCTCCACGGCTTTCCGAAGGCTCGTCAGCGTGGCCGCGAGCACGGCCTGTTCGGGTTTGAAAATAACCACGCCTATGGTGAGGTCGAAGTCCTGGGACATGGCGGCAAGGCTCCGTTCAACCATTGCTCGGTTTCTTTCCCATGCGGCCGAAAAGACCGTGAAAAATGCCCAACGTCATCATCCCGGCGTGCTGCAGTCTTGGCACTGTAAAGACACTGTAGAACACAAATTTCCGGACCAGACGCACCGCATCGACGATCTTCCAGTTGGCGCGCAGCCAGGGCTGCCGGTAAAGCCAGATGGCATTGCGGAAATGGTAGTAATGCCGCAGCGGGCTGTGCACCGGGATGAACCGTCCACGAAACTTTATCGGATTGTCACCCAGATCATGCTGCATTTCGGCGGCGCAAACCCCAAAGGACCGGTATCCCATGTGTTGCGCCCGCAGACCCCATTCGATGTCGACATAGTCGATGAAAAGTTCCTCTTTCATGCCGCCGACGTCATCAAGGGTCGCTGTCGGAATGAGGCAGCCCGATGCTATGAGATAATCGACATCGACGACCGCATCGGCCGTGCCACAGGTCTGCCGCCGAAGCCGCAATCCTTCCGTTTTGATGAATGGAGGCGGATTTTTTTGCCGCGAGTCCTCATAACGCGGACCGACACATCCGAGCTTCACCCCCTTGGCAATCTGGGCTTTTGCCGCCGACAGCAGCGTGGCGACCATGTCTGGTGCCGGTATGCTGTCCTGGTCGAGCAGGAGAACAAAGCTTGAACCCGATGCGCGTGCCCGGTCGATCCCGACGTTCTGCGCTTTGGCAATACCGTAATTGGCGTCAAGCGGTACAAATTCCGCTTGATTGCTCTGGCTTGCAAACCATTGTTCCAGATTCATTTTCGAACCATTGTCAACGACGATGACACGGGCGACTTGCGGACTGGTTGCGTTCAGAAGTGCTGCAAGACCCGCAAGATCCGGATTGTAGGTCACGATGATCGCGCTGACTTCTGGCTGTTGTTCAATTCGCATTTAAGGTTCCGTGTTACCTGGACCGCATATTTGGTTCTAAACCAGGATCATGGTGTGAAAACAATAGGTTGTGTGGTGGGAAACATCCGGGTCACGCCGACTTCTCATTTACTTCCGGTTGACTTGTCTTTCTGTTGTCGCCAAATGGTTTTTCAATGACCGGTGAACCGCATTTCGCCATCTTTGCATGAAACCAAGTGTGGCCAATTAGGGCGTCATATATCGGCTCAGTTTGTAGCATTGACATAAGGAAGCGATCGCATGAAGGGTATTATATTAGCCGGGGGCAGCGGTACACGTCTTTATCCACTAACGATCGCTGTGTCGAAGCAAATCCTTCCCATCTATGATAAGCCCATGATCTATTACCCGCTGAGCGTTCTGATGCTCGCCGGAATACGCGACATTCTGATCATCTCGACGCCGCATGATTTGCCGCTCTTCCAAAAACTGCTTGGAGACGGGGCTGATTTCGGGGTCAATTTCTCCTATGCCGAACAGCCGCAGCCAAATGGTCTGGCCGAAGCGTTCATCATCGGGCGCGACTTCATCGGCCAGGACAGTGTTGCGATGATTCTGGGCGACAACATCTATTTCGGCGATGGCCTTTCCAAGCTATGCCAGGTTGCCTCATCGATAACCAAGGGCGGCATGGTATTCGCTTACCACGTCGAGGATCCGCAACGCTATGGCGTGGTGGATTTTGACAAGGTTACCGGCAAGGCATTGTCTATTGAAGAAAAACCCGAACGCCCCAAGTCGCATTGGGCCGTGACGGGCCTGTATTTTTACAGCAACGATGTTGTGGACATTGCGCGGTCGATTAAACCCTCGTCGCGCGGGGAGCTGGAAATCACCAGTGTCAACAATATTTACCTTGAACGCGGGGAACTGCAGGTTCAGCAACTGGGCCGCGGCTATGCATGGCTCGATACCGGTACCCATGACAGCTTGCATGAGGCGTCGTCGTTTGTCCGGACAATCGAACACCGGCAGGGCATCAAGATTGCATGCCCGGAGGAAATCGGCCTGGAATGGGGCTGGTTGAATGCCGATCAGGTACTTGAAAGAGCAGCCAAAATGGGCAAGACCGAATATGCCGCATATCTGCGGCGGCGTGCTGCGGAGATTGGAACAGAATGATGGAAGTCAGGCCTCTCGCCCTCGAGGGCGTTCTTGAGATTTTGCCGCCGAAGTTCGGCGACGACCGGGGCTTTTTCTCCGAAACATACAATGCGGAGCGTTTCGACGCGGCCGGAATCACGTTGCAGTTCGTGCAGGACAATCATTCGTTCTCCGCTGCAAAGGGCGTGTTGCGCGGCCTGCACTATCAGCTCCCGCCGCGCGCACAGGACAAGCTGGTGCGCGTGGTCAAGGGCTCCATTCTCGATGTGGTCGTCGATATTCGCAAAAGCTCCCCGACGTTCGGAAAATGGGTTTCGCTTGAAGTCTCGGCGGCCAAATGGAACCAGATTCTGGTCCCGAAGGGTTTTGCCCACGGTTTCGTCACTTTGGAAGAGAACACCGAGGTGATCTACAAGGTGACGGATTATTACTCGCCGCAACACGACCGTGGTATCCGCTTCGACGATCCTTCGATTGGCATTGACTGGCCGCTCGAGGCTTCCACGCTTCAGCTTTCCGACAAGGACCGGAAAGCGCCGCTGCTTGACGGTTCCGATATTTTTCCCTGAGGGAGAGGCTATTTCATGAGAATTCTAGTCACGGGTGGTGCGGGTTTTATCGGGTCGGCGGTCTGCCGCCATCTCGCCTCCAATCCCCGCAATCAGGTCGTCAACGTCGACAAACTGACCTATGCGGGCAATCTCGCATCGCTTCGCCAGATCGAGAATTATCCCAACTACAGCTTCGTCGAGGCTGATATCTGCGATGACGCCGCCATTCTTGACGTGCTTCGCACCGAAAAGATCGAGGCGGTCATGCATTTGGCGGCCGAGAGCCATGTGGACCGCTCCATTGATGGCCCTGCAGCGTTCATCGAGACCAATATCGTGGGTACATTCCGCATGCTGAATGCGGCGCTGGCCTATTGGCGAGATCTGCCCGAACCCGCCAAGTCCGAATTCCGCTTTCACCACATTTCCACGGACGAAGTGTTCGGGGATTTGCCGTTCGACAGCGGCATTTTCACCGAGGAAACGCCTTATGCACCGTCATCTCCATACTCGGCGTCAAAGGCAGCCTCGGACCATCTGGTCCGCGCGTGGCACGAGACATATGGTCTGCCGGTGGTTCTGTCGAACTGCTCGAACAATTATGGTCCCTTCCATTTTCCGGAAAAGCTCATTCCGCTTGTTATTCTCAATGCGCTCGATGAGAAGCCATTGCCCGTCTATGGTGCAGGCGCAAATGTTCGCGACTGGCTGTTCGTTGAGGATCATGCGCGGGCATTGGAACTGGTGGTGACGAAGGGCAAGCCGGGCGAAAGCTACAATATCGGCGGTCGCGCGGAACGCACCAATCTCAGCGTTGTCGAAACCATTTGCGATATTCTCGACAACAAGCGTCCGCGCAAGGGCGGCGCGCGTTACCGGGATCTCATCACATTCGTGACCGACCGTCCCGGACATGACCGCCGCTATGCCATCGACGCGTCAAAGATCGAACGTGAACTCGGCTGGAAACCGGCCGAAACCTTCGATACCGGTTTGGAACGGACCATACAATGGTATCTCGACAACACGTGGTGGTGGGAGCCGATCCGCAGCGGAAGCTATGCGGGTGAACGGCTTGGCTCTGTCTCCCTGAAGAAGGGGACGGCATGAAAATTGTCGTAACGGGCCGGGAAGGGCAGGTTGTCCGCAGTCTGGTCGAGCGCGCCAGCCTGCACCCCGAAATAACGCTCCTGACCCTCGGACGCCCGGATTTTGATCTGGCGCAGCCAGATACCGTCTTCGATGCGATCGCTACAGCAAAACCAGATCTCGTTGTATCTGCTGCGGCCTATACGGCCGTTGATCAGGCGGAGGATGAGCCTGAATTGGCTCATGCCATCAATGCGACCGGTGCCGGAACTGTTGCCGCGGCCGCGGCGCGGGCTGGTGCGCCGGTTGTTCATCTTTCAACCGATTATGTGTTCGCTGGCGAAGGGGATACCCCCTATGCGGAAGATGACCCGACAGGACCGCACGGCGTTTACGGCCAGACGAAGCTCGCTGGCGAGGCTTTGGTCGCACAGGCCAACGGCAAACACCTCATCCTGCGCACGGCGTGGGTGTATAGCCCGTTCGGAAAGAATTTTATCAAAACCATGCTGCATCTGGCCGCAAACCGGGACAGCCTGTCGGTGGTATCCGATCAATGGGGAAACCCGACATCGGCCATCGATATTGCCGACGGCATCCTGCACGCCGCGAACCGCCTTCGTACGGACCCGCAATTCGATGCATTCGGTGTCTATCATCTTGCCGGAACGGGCAGTACCAACTGGAGCACCTTCGCCCGGGCGATCTTTCAGGCCAGCCGGGATGAGCAGGGCCCGTTCGCCGAGGTGAAGGACATCCTGACGTCGGAATATCCGACGAAAGCCCGCCGCCCGCTGAACTCGCGTCTCAACACCGAAAAATTCCATGCTGTGTTCGGCTGGCAGGCGCCGTCCTGGGAACAGTCGACCATATCGACGGTCAAACGGCTGTTGCAGCCGAGCGCGCTGTAAAAGCCCCAGGCTATGAATGCGTCCCCAGCATTGCACGGGCACGCGTCAAACCCCAATGAAGCAAATCTTCGGCGCGGCCGTCATCGGATGCTTCGGCATAACAGCGCAGCTCAGGCGCATTGCCCGAGGCCCGATAGTGAATGACGTCGCCCGTCGAAAGGACGACACGCACGCCGTCAATGGCATCGCTTTCCCTGATCGTGCCGACCGGCGCGAAGAAGGCGTCGCGGCGGACACTGTCAAGCAGACCCTGCAGGAAGGGGCCACTGGCCGTCGATGCAATGTGCTCGAGCCGGCCGCTGCGCGTAAAGCGGGAGGGCAGATCCCGAAGCAGCGCTGACACCGGAACGCCTCTGCCGGCTGCCGTGCCGAGGACACTCAGGATCGGAAGCATGGCGTCGCGGGTTGGCAAGGCCTCCAATGTTCCGCCATTCATGGCGAGAGTTGAACCCAATAGCACCCCGCCATTGGCTTCAAAACCCACGATTCGCCGGAACCCATCCCTGCGGGCCTGCTCCATGCCTTCGATCACGTAGGGCGATCCGACACGTGTCCGGTAGACTTTCGTGAAGAGACCGCTCAGCTCAATGGCCGTATTGGAGGTGACGGGCGTTACGACCGCATCCGCATCAAGAAAATGTGCCGTCAGAAGGCCGACACTGTCGCCGCGCAGAAAAACACCATTTTCATCGGCAACAAGCGGCCGGTCGGCGTCGCCATCGGTCGAAACCAGCGCGTCGAGCTTGTATTTGTTGCAGGCATCGGTGGCAAATGCGATATCTTCGGGACGGAGAGCTTCGGTGTCAACGGGCACGAATACGGCGGAATGCCCAAGCGCCACGGCATCAGCGGCGAGGTTCTGCAGGATGGTGACGATCAGATCACCCGCAACGGAGCTGTGCTGATAAACGCCGATTCTCTTGCCGGCCAAAGCATTCGGCCTCAAAACGGAGATGCTTCGCCTGATATAATGTTGCAGCGCATCCGGCACGATTGCCGCCTGTCCGACGGAGCCCGCCGGCTTTTTCGCCTCCAGATCAAGGACGGCCAGGATGCCGGCTTCATCGGCCTTGTCGATCTCGCCGTCGGGCCGGTAGAACTTCAGGCCATTCCGGTCTGCGGGAATATGGCTGCCCGTGACCATGATGGCCGGTGCCTTGAGGCTGAGCGCGCGAAACGCCAGTGCCGGTGTCGGCAAGGGACCGCAGTTTTCCACCCGCATTCCAAAGGCTTCTGCGGCCGCCATGCATGCGGCCGCCATCCGCGGACTGCTGGAACGCAGATCGTAACCAACGAGCAAAGGGCTGCCGGACGCAACGCCTTTGACTTTCTGCATGTGTGTCAGGAATGCGAGCGTATAGGCTTTGCAGACCTCATCGGGTAGTTCGGTTACAAGGCCGCGAAGGCCGCTTGTGCCAAATTTCAGACTGCTCATTGTAATGTCACAACCACTCAAGCCGTTGCCGCTGGATTCGCTCGTAAGATGTCAGCCGCGCATGATCGAAAGTCAACAACGATCGATGTCAGAATATAGCTGGGGGAGTGCGGATGGAAAAAGTGGCTGGGGAACCTGGATTCGAACCAGGACTAACGGAGTCAGAGTCCGTGGGTCTACCGTTAACCTATTCCCCAACAACCGCTTTTGTGCGGTGGCTGATTAAGCCGGTGCGGGGTCATATAGTCCAATTCGTTCAGGATGAAAACCCCTGTTCGGATGGTTTTTGCACTGCGCCGCATTTTATCTTCCATACACGAATTTAATGGGCGCAAATGGCTGGGTCGTCCCTGCAACTGGTTGCCAGGCTATCGAAAATGCCGGCGAAGCCATTTGGCCGCTGGCAATCCGATACGTCAGGCCTATAACTGTCTGAAAGTGATTTGCAACGCACAGCGAAGAGAAAGCAGACGAGGTGGCGGACCGATCATCACCACTGGCCCCGTTCAAGCACGACACGTTCCGCACTATCTGGATCGCGAGCCTGGTCTCCAATTTCGGCTCGCTGATCCAGGCGGTGGGTGCCGCATGGATGATGACGTCGATTTCTGATTCGGTGAACATGGTGGCACTTGTGCAGGCCTCCACGGCACTGCCCATCATGATCTTTTCCTTGGTATCCGGCGCGCTGGCGGACAATTTCGACCGGCGCAAGGTGATGCTGGTGGCACAGTGGTTCATGCTGGTCGTTTCAGCGTTTCTAACGGTTTTTGCCTATCTCGGGCTCATCACCCCCTGGCTTCTCCTGGCATTCACCTTTCTGCTGGGCTGCGGGACGGCTCTCAACAATCCATCCTGGCAGGCCTCGGTCGGTGACATGGTTCCCCGGGACGATCTGCCCAATGCGGTGGCGCTGAACAGCATGGGCTTCAACATCACGCGCAGTGTTGGTCCGGCCATTGGCGGCCTCATCGTTGCGGTTGCCGGTGCTGCGGCGACGTTTGCGGTCAACGCGGCCAGCTATTTCGCCGTGATCTATGCCCTGATGCGCTGGCAGCCGAAAATCGATCCGAGCCCCTTGCCGCGCGAATCGCTCGGCCGCGCCATTTCGGCGGGCCTGCGCTACGTCGCCATGTCGCCCAATATCGGCAAGGTGGTCGTTCGCGGCTTTGTCTTCGGTCTTTCAGCCAGTGCGATTCTGGCGCTCCTGCCGCTCGTTGCGCGCGATCTCGTCCATGGCGGTCCTCTGACCTACGGTGTCATGCTCGGCTCGTTCGGCATCGGTGCCATCGGCGGTGCGCTGCTCAGTGCGCGCCTGCGTGAATTCCTCTCGAGCGAGGCAATCGTGCGGTATGCCTTTGCCGGATTTGCGGTGAGCGCGGCGGTGACGGCGGTCAGCACGTCGGTGTGGCCCACCAATATCGCCCTGCTGCTGGCCGGGGCCTGCTGGGTCCTGGCCCTCTCGCTGTTCAATGTCACGGTGCAGCTGTCGACGCCGCGCTGGGTGGTGGGACGGGCCCTGTCGCTCTACCAGACGACGACATTTGCGGGTATTGCTGCGGGCAGCTGGCTCTGGGGCGCGGCCGCCGAACAATACGGCGCGGACAGGGCTCTGATCGCTTCCGGAGTGCTCATGCTGCTCGGTGCCGTGATTGGCCTGCGCTACGCCCTGCCGGAGTTCAAGTCGCTCAATCTCGATCCGCTCAACCGGTTCAGCGAACCACTGCTGGCGCTTGACCTGAAGCCGCGCAGTGGGCCGATTGTCATCATGATCGACTACGAGATCGCCGAAGCAGACATTCCCGAATTTCTCGCGCTGATGTCAGACCGGCGGCGTGTGCGGATCCGCGACGGTGCGGGGCAATGGGCGCTGATGCGCGATCTGGAGAAACCGGAAATCTGGACCGAAACCTACCACACGCCCACCTGGGTCGAATATGTCCGCCACAACCAGCGGCGAACGCAGGCGGATGCTGTGGTTGGCGACCGGATCCGCGCGCTGCATCGGGGCGGCGAAATCCGGGTCCATCGCATGATCGAGCGGCAAACAATCCTGCCGCACGATATCGCTGCGCATAAGACGCCGATGGACATGCACTGACGGGACTATTTCTTCCGAAGTGCATCCGCGAGCGCCGCGCCGAAAGCACCCTGTGTTGTCGATGGTTGTGGTTTGCCCTGCGCTGCCGGTTTCGGCTTGAAGCCGGTGCTGTCAGCCCTTTGCTCCCTTGGGGCAGGGGCGCTACCATCCTTGCGCATGGTCAGGCTGATGCGGTTGCGCTTGACGTCGATATCCACAACGCGGACTTTCACCACATCCCCCGCCTTGACGACCTCGTGGGCGTCCTTGACGAAACGGTCTGCCAGTTGTGACAGATGCACCAATCCGTCCTGATGCACGCCGATATCCACAAAGGCGCCAAAGGCAGCCACATTGGTGACCGTTCCTTCCAGCATCATTCCCGGCTTCAGGTCCTTGATGTTGTCGATACCATCGGCAAAGGCCGCGGTTTTGAACTGCGGCCGCGGATCGCGGCCGGGCTTTTCCAGCTCGGCGATGATGTCGCGAACCGTCGGAAGGCCGAACCGCTCGTCGACGAAGAGGCGCGGATCGAGCGCCTTCAGGGCGGCGCAGTCATTCATCAGCGAACGCACGTCGCGGCCGCAGGCGCTGACAATCTTCTTGGCGACGCCGTAAGCCTCCGGATGAACCGCCGAAGCGTCCAGCGGCTCGGTGCCGTCGGGAATACGCAGGAAGCCCGCACATTGTTCGAAGGCGCGTGGCCCCAACCGCGCGACTTTCAGGAGGTCACGGCGGGTCTTGAACGGACCGACGTCGTTGCGGTAAGCGACCACGGCTTCTGCCAGCGACGTTCCCAGGCCCGAAATGCGGGCCAGCAGCGGCGCCGATGCGGTGTTGAGGTCGACGCCGACCGCATTCACGGCATCTTCGACAACACCGTCGAGCGAGCGGGCCAGGCGATACTGGTCGACGTCGTGCTGGTACTGGCCGACGCCGATGGATTTCGGTTCGATCTTGACGAGTTCCGCCAGCGGGTCCTGCAGGCGCCGGGCGATGGAAACGGCGCCTCTGAGCGATACGTCGAGATCCGGGAATTCTGCGGCAGCCGTCGCCGATGCCGAATAGACCGAAGCACCCGCCTCGCTGACGATCACCTTCAGCGGCTTGGGCGAGGGCATGTCGGCAAGCATGTCTGCGACAAGGCGTTCTGTCTCGCGGCTGCCGGTACCGTTGCCGATGGCGATCAGCTCGATCTTGTGTTTGCCGGCCAGCCGCGCCAGTTCGGCCTGGGTTCCACGCAGATCGTTGCGCGGCGGAAAGGGATAGACGGTCGTCGTGTCGAGCACCTTGCCGGTACCATCGACGACAGCCACTTTCACGCCGGTGCGGATGCCGGGATCGAGGCCCATGGTTGCGCGCGATCCGGCCGGTGCCGCCAGCAGCAGGTCTTTCAGGTTGCGGGCGAAAACGTGGATCGCCTCTTCCTCCGCCTTTTCACGCATCTGTGTCATCAGGTCGATGGAAAGGTTGAGCGACAGGCGCGCCCGCCAGGCCCAGCGGACGACGTCCATCAGCCAGCTGTCGGCGGCGGTTCCGCTCGGGGAAATTGCATAGGCACCGGCGATCATGCGTTCCACCGGCTTCACCGGAGAGGTGTCGTCGGCATCGACTTCAATGTCGAGGGAAAGCACGTCTTCGTTGCGCCCGCGCAGCATGGCGAGGGCGCGATGGCTGGGGATGGTCGACCAGCGTTCGAAATGGCTGAAATAGTCGGAGAATTTCGCGCCCGCTTCCTGCTTGCCGTCGGCGACCCTGGCGCGCAGAACGGCCTTGTCCTTCATGTGGTTGCGCAGGCGGCCGACGAGATCGGCATTTTCCGAGAAGGTTTCGACCAGAATATCGCGTGCGCCATCCAGCGCCGTTTTCACATCCGGCACATCCGCCGAAAGAAAAGTCTGGGCCAGTTCGGATGGAACGCTGCGGCGGTCGGCGAGAATCGTTTCAGCCAGCGGCCCCAATCCGCGTTCGCGGGCAATTTCGGCCCGCGTGCGCCGCTTGGGCTTGTAGGGGAGATAAATGTCCTCAAGCTCGGCCTTGGTGGCGGACGCCAGGATCTTGGTCTCCAGCTCGTCGGTCAGCTTGCCCTGGCTGCGGATGGACTCGATGATGGTGTCGCGCCGGGCGTCAAGCTCGCGCAGGTAGATGAGCCGTTCGTCGAGAAGCCGCAGCTGCGTATCGTCAAGTCCGCCCGTCACCTCTTTGCGGTAGCGGGCAATGAACGGAACGGTCGCGCCGCCGTCCAGCAGTTCAATCGCCGCATTGGCCTGTTCGGGCCTGGCATTGATCTCGGTGGCAATGATACGCGCAATACGGGCAGTTGTGGCAGTCATACTGGTCTCATCAAACTTGATCGGACGGCGACCATAGGGCTGCCGGGATCAATCGGCAATCGTTTGGTCCGCTGGTTCTCCCGGCGTTCCACGAAAAACTCCATGGCTCCCCCGGCTTGACCTGCTCAACGAAACGTTTCCTTATCGCCTGACCCTTCTGATGATTCAGCCAATATGGATAGTGTGACGATGCCGGCAAATACGAAGCCAAGGATTCTGTGCGTTGGTGCCCTGACGATGGACACCATCTTCCGGCTCGACACCCTGCCGCCCGGTCCCGGCAAGTTCATCCCGCAGGAGGCCGTGGAGATCGCGGCAGGCATGGCATCGAGCCAGGCGGCAACCATTGCAAGGCTGGGCGGCAGCGCGTCTTTGTGGGCGTCGGCGGGGCTGGACCATGTCGGCGATCGCGTGGTCGGTGAGCTGGCGGAGGAAGGGGTTGACTGCACCTTTGTCCGTCGCATCCAAGGCGCGCGGTCGGCTTTTTCCTCGATCTTTGTCGACAGGTCGGGCGAGCGCATGATCGTGCCCTTCTATGACAAGACCCTGTTGAGTGCGCCGGAACAGATCCCGCCCATCGAGGACGGCGCGTTCGATGTGGTGATGACCGATGTTCGCTGGCCGCTGGCTGCTGCCACTGCGCTCAGGGCAGCGCGCGAGACTGGCATTCATGGCGTGCTCGATGCCGATGTCGCGCCGCTGGAGACCCTTGAGCGGCTGCTGCCGCTTGCATCGCATATTGTCGCCTCGGAACCGGCAGCCGAAATCATCACCGGTGAGGCGGATATCGAGCGTGCCGTCATTGCCTTGGCGGCCCGGTATCGCGGTTTTGTCGCTGTCACCGGCGGCGGCAAGGGCTGCTACTGGTCGGGCGGCGAAGCGGGAATTGTACACCATATGCCCGCTTTTGCCGTTGATGCCGTGGATACGCTGGCCGCCGGAGATGTGTTTCACGGCGCCTTCGCGCTGGCGCTGGCGGAAGGGCATGGCATGGAGGAGATCATGCGTTTTGCCAGCGCGGCGGCGGCGATCAAATGCACCCGGTTTGGCGGACGCGCCGGTGCGCCGACGCGGAACGAAGTCGAGCACGTGCTGTTCAATTCATAACATTTGTATCCATACTCGCAAAAATGTATGTGACAGCATGTTGACTATCAACTAACATGTTAGTAGTCTTTATGCATTGAGAGGGTGGGAGGAAAATCATTGTCTCGGGTTGAACGATTTGGACTTTCTGCGGCATTGACGATGCCGTTTGATGCTGCGCTGGCAATTGATCTGCCCTCGGCAATTCACCATGCAAAAACCTGTCTGCAGCGCGGCTGCAGCAGCGTCACCCTGTTCGGGACGACGGGCGAGGGCTCGTCCATCGGTATTCATGAGCGCCAGGCCGTCATCAAGGGATTTATTGCGGCAGGCATCGCGCCGTCGCAGATTGTCGTTGGCGTCATGGCCAATTCGCATGTCGATGCGGCAGAGCAGGCACGGTTTGCGCTGGATGCGGGATGCCGCGGTATTCTCCTGGCGCCGCCGTCCTATTTCAAGAATGTCAGCGATGACGGCCTCTTTGACTGGCATGCGGCGGCGTTCAAGGCAATCGGCGCGGATGTGCGCGGCATCATTCTGTATAATCTGCCCTCGGTGACGGCAGTCGAGATTTCGGTTGATCTGGTCAGCCGGTTGCGTGAGGCCTTCCCTGGAGCGATTGCAGGGGTCAAGGATTCTTCCGGCAACTGGAGCTATACGGAAAAGATGCTGGCGCGGCACAATGACCTTGCCATCCTGATCGGCGATGAGCGCAGCCTTGCTGCGGGCGTGCGGCTCGGCGGGCAGGGTGCCATCTCGGGTCTGGCCAATATCTACCCCGAACGTCTCGTGCGTATGATCGATGAAGGGCGCGACGATGAAGAGGTGGTTGCGGCTGTCAATGAACTGGTGAAATATCCGGTGATTCCGGCTGTGAAGGCGATGGTTGCCCATCACCAGGGCGAAGAAGGCTGGCGGCGGACGCGTGGCCCGCTCGAAGCCTTGCCGGACGGCGATCGCAAGCATCTGACGGCAGTCTTTGATCGTCTGTTTGTCGCGGCGGCCGCCTGACGGGGAATCGTGAAGGCGTCTGAGGAGGAACAGGCATGGATGACAGCGGCGAGCCGGTAAGATTGCGTGAGAAAGCCTATGCGAGTTTCACGGAACATCTTCTGGCCCGTGACTTTCATCCGGGGCAGTTCGTGTCGCAGCGCCAGCTCGTTGCCATGACGGGTATGCCGCTCGGAGCCATCCGCGAAGTTGTGCCCCGTCTCGAAGCTGAGGGGCTGGTGAAGACGGTGCCGCAGCGCGGGATACAGATTGCGCATATCGATATCAATCTGATCCGCGAAGCCTTCCAGTTCCGCGTCTTCATGGAGAAGGAAGCGGTTGCGCTGTTCTGTGTTTCCGCTTCCGATGAGGTGTTGGCCAGGTTGCGGCGCGAACATGAAGAGACCTTGGAGAAGGCTCTCAGGGACGGAGAGACGCCCGAGCTTGAACTGCACGCGCAGGCGATCGATTGGTCGCTGCATGACACAATCATCGATTCCCTTGGCAATGGGATCATTTCGAAAGCCTATCGGATCAATGCCATCAAGATGCGCTTGATCAATCAGGAGCGGTTTCGCATCACCGGCCGCGTTATTCCGGTGATGCGCGAGCATCTGGCGGTCATTGCGGCAATCGAGACCCGCAACCCGCAAACGGCGATGGATGCCATTGCCGAGCATATCAACAATGCAAGGAATCTCGCTCTGAAGGTTTAGACGCAACGGTGCCGGAAATGGGAGTTACGGCACTGCAATGGATTATGGGAGGACGATAAGCATGAAACGGATTCAACCGACACGCCGGCAATTTCTTGCCGGATCAGCAGCACTTGGCGCGGCGAGCTTTGCCGGCCTAAAGCCGGCATTCGCCAATGTCGACTGGAAGAAATATGCAGGCACGACCCTTGAGGTGAACCTGATCAAGAGCCCGCGCGGCGATATTCTGCAAAAGTACCAGAAGGAATTCGAAGAATTGACCGGAATCAAGGTCAATTCCGAGCAGACGCCGGAACAGCAGCAGCGCCAGAAAGCCGTGATCGAACTGACCTCCGGCAAGCCGAGCTTCGATGTCATCCATATCAGTTATCACGTGCAGAAGCGGCAGTTCGAGAAGGGTGGCTGGCTTGCCGATCTGACACCGTTCCTGAAGGACCCCACGCTCACCGAGCCGTCATTGGTCGAAAGCGATTTTGCCGAAGCGGGTCTTGCCTTTGCCAAGGACAAGAACGGCCGTTTCGGCGGTCTGCCGTTCTCGGTGGATTACTGGATTCTGTATTGGAACAAGGAACTCTTCGCCGCCAAGGGCATCGAATATCCGAAGTCCTTCGATGAGCTTGTAAGCGCCGCAGAAAAACTCACCGATGCGAGCAAGGGTACATACGGGTTCGTTGCCCGCGGCATGAAGAACGCCAATACGCCTGTTTGGGCCAGCCTCATGCTCGGTTATGGCAAGAGCACGATCGACGACGGCAATCTCCAGACCGACACGCCGGAAGCAATTCAGGCCGCAACGCTCTATCAGCGCCTGATGACAAAGTCCGCACCGCCCGGCGTAACGGGTTTCAACTGGGCCGAATGCCAGTCAAACTTCCTGCAGGGCAAGGTTGCCATGTGGCTGGATGGCATCGGTTTTGCCCCGCCGCTGGAAAACCCGGAGAAATCGCGGGTCGTCGGCAAGGTCGGTTACGGCGTCATGCCCAAGGGACCAGCAGTGCAGGCTGCGCCTACCTTCGGCGATGGTATCGGCGTGACCGAGGGATCATCGAAGAAGGAAGCGGCTTACCTCTATTGCCAATGGGCCATTTCGAAGCAGATGGGCGCGCGCCTGCTGCAAACGGGCTCCGGCGTTCCCTTCCGCAATTCGATCCTCAACGATCCGGAGGTCCGCAAGGGTGTGACCATGCCGTCCGAATGGGTTGATGTGCTGACGGCATCGGCCAAGGTCAGCCAGCTCTGCCTGCCGGTTATCGTCCCGGTCACGGAATTCCGCGACGTGATGGGTGTCGGCCTGACCAATCTTCTCGGCGGCGCCGATCCCGCAACGGAAATGAAGCGGGCAACGGAAGAATTCCGTCCCATCCTTGCGCGCAGCGAGGGCAAATGACAATCGCCGCCCCGACCATGACAACCGAAGCACAAACCACCAAAGCGAGAACGGGCAAACGCCGGCTCAAGCCGAGCTACTGGCCGTTTGTCATTCCGGCGCTGGTCATTGTCGGGGCGGTCATTCTGTTTCCCTGGGCGTTCACCCTGTGGATGAGCGTCAATGAGTGGCATCTCGGCGGAGAACAGAGCTTCGTCGGGTTTGCGAATTTTACCCGCCTGGCAGGCGATACGCGCTTCTGGCAGTCGATGGGGCACACCGTGCTCTATACGCTTCTCTCCGTCATCGCCCCGTTGTTTTTTGGCACCATTGCGGCTCTGATCTTCGACAGCAAATTGCCGATGCGCGGCCTGCTGCGCGGCATTTTCGTCATGCCGATGATGGCCACGCCCGTGGCCATCGCTCTGGTCTGGACCATGATGTACCACCCGCAGCTCGGGGTTCTCAACTACCTCCTGTCGCTGGTTGGCATCGGGCCGCAGGAATGGATATTCAACCAGAACACGGTTATCCCGTCGCTGGTGCTGGTCGAGACCTGGCAGTGGACACCGCTTGTCATGCTCATCGTGCTCGGCGGCCTTGCCTCCATGCCGCGCGATCCCTTCGAGAGCGCGGAAATCGATGGCGCCAATGGCTGGCAGAAATTCCGCTACATCACGCTGCCGATGATCCTGCCCTTCATGATGGTTGCGGTGATCATCCGCTCCATCGATGCGCTGAAGAGCTTTGACATCATCTTCGCCATGACGCAGGGCGGCCCCGGCACGGCATCCGAGACGATCAATATCTATCTCTACAATGTCGCCTTTTCCTACTACGACATCGGCTATGGCTCGGCGATTGCCGTGGTCTTCTTCGTCGTCATCATCACCATGTCCATGGCGCTGCTTTATCTGCGCCAGCGGACCAAATGGAACAGCTGAGGGAGACGCCGATGGCCCGCCGTAGTCCGCTGAAATCACTGGGCACCGCCTTCGTTGTGTTCGTGATCGTTTCGCCCGCCATTTTCTTCTTTCTCTGGATGCTGTCGCTGTCGTTGAAATACGAGATAGACAATGGCGCCTATCCGCCGATCTTCATCCCGGAGCGGTTTGCCTGGTCGAACTATACCCAGATTTTTGCCACGAACGATTTCCTGCATTACTTCTGGAACAGCCTGATTGTGACGGGCATATCGACATTGCTGGCCCTGCTCGTTGGGGTGCCTGCCGGCTATGGCATTGCCCGCCTGCGCGCCGACAAGGCGGCCATCGTCGTCATGATCGCGCGCATGACGCCGGGCCTGTCCTATCTTATTCCCTTGTTCCTGCTGTTCCAGACCATGGGATTGCTGGGAACGCTGTGGCCCCAGATCATCATCCATCTGGTTGTGACCGTGCCCATCGTGATCTGGATCATGATCGGCTATTTCGAGACGACACCGATGGAACTGGAAGAGGCCGCCATGATCGACGGTGCAACCTCCTGGCAGGTCTTTGTCAAGGTGGCGCTGCCCATTGCCAAGCCCGGTATTGTCGTTTCGCTGATCCTGGCGGTGATCTTCTCCTGGAACAATTTTGTCTTCGGGATCGTGCTGGCCAGCCGTGAAACCCGGACCTTGCCGGTCGCGGTCTACAACATGCTTTCATTCGAGCAGGTCAGTTGGGGGCCGCTGGCCGCTGCGGCGCTGGTCGTTACACTGCCGGTGCTGCTGCTGACCGTTTTCGCCCAGCGCCAGATCATTGCGGGTCTCACCGCCGGTGCCGTCAAGGGCGGCTAGAACAGGTTTTCAAGAACAGGGAGGGCGCGATGGCTTCGGTCTCGATCAAGGATGTCACCAAGAAATACGGCAACGTCAATGTGATGCACGGTGTCTCCGTCGATATTGAAGATGGCGAGTTCGTCATTCTCGTCGGCCCGTCAGGCTGCGGGAAATCGACATTGCTGCGCATGATCGCCGGGCTGGAGGAAATCACCACCGGGGAAATTGCCATCGGCAGCCGCGTGGTCAATGACCTGCCTGCCAAGGAGCGCGACATCGCCATGGTGTTCCAGAACTACGCGCTCTATCCGCATATGACGGTGGCCGACAATATGGGCTTCGCGCTCATGCTCAAGAATGCGCCGAAGCAGGAAAAGGAAAGCCGGGTCGGCCGCGCGGCGGAAATCCTTGGTCTTGAAAAGCTGCTCGACCGCTTTCCGCGGCAATTGTCCGGCGGCCAGCGCCAGCGCGTCGCCATGGGACGCGCCATCGTCCGTGATCCGCAGGTCTTCCTGTTCGACGAGCCGCTTTCCAATCTCGATGCGAAACTGCGCGTACAGATGCGCAGCGAGATCAAGGGGCTGCATCAGCGGCTTGGTACCACCATCGTCTATGTGACGCATGACCAGATCGAAGCCATGACCATGGCCGACAAGATCGTCGTGATGAAAGACGGCTTGGTCGAACAGATCGGCACGCCGCTCGATCTCTACGATTACCCTGCAAACCTTTTTGTCGCCGGTTTCATCGGCTCGCCGTCGATGAACTTCGTCAAGGGGCGTCTGGCCGGGGCAGGGCAGTTCGCGACGCCGGAAGGCATCACGTTGCCCGTGCCGCAGACCATCCAAACCACGGGATCAGCGGACGTGATCTATGGTGTGCGGCCGGAGCACATCAAGATTGCCGCCGGCGGCATCCCGGTTGACGTCAGCGTCGTCGAGCCGACGGGCTCGGAAATCATGGTGGTCGGCAAACTGGGCGATCAGGAAATCATGTGTCTGTTCCGTGAGCGGCTGTCGATCAAATCGGGCGACCGGATTCACATCGGGATTGATCCGGCGAACAGCCACCTGTTTGATGGCGCAACCGGCATGCGGCTCGGCAAGCGCAACGCTGCGCACTAATCCATCGTATCAGCACTCTCTCCCGGGAGCCTTTACCGTGACCCTATCGACCGAGACCTACAGAACCGGAACTTTCGTTGGCCGTGTCTGGCGCCCCGATGTGCAGGGCCCCGCCCTTGTCGTGGTGCGCGACGGCGTCCTGTTTGACATCACCTCACGCCAGACCGCGACAATGCGTGACCTGCTGGAACTGGACGAGCCTGCCGCCCATGTCGCTGCGCAGGCCGGAGAAGAACTCGGACCGCTGGATACTATTCTGGCGCAGTCCGTCGAAAGTGAAGCCGATGCCGCGCGGCTTCGGCTGCTCGCGCCCTGTGATCTGCAGGCAGTCAAGGCCTGCGGTGTTACCTTTGCCCGCTCGATGATCGAGCGCGTCATCGAGGAGAAGGCCGCGGGCAATCCGGCGCTGGCGCTGAAGATCCGTGAACGCATCATGCCGATCATCGGCAACAGTCTGCGCGATCTGAAAGCCGGTTCGCCGGAGGCTGCCAAGGTGAAGGCTGCCCTGATTGAAGAAGGTGTCTGGTCGCAATATCTGGAAGTCGGAATCGGGCCTGATGCGGAAGTATTCTCCAAGGCGCAGGTCCTCTCCTCCGTCGGCTGGGGCGCATCGGTCGGTCTGCACCCGATCTCAAGCTGGAACAATCCGGAGCCGGAAATCGTGCTCGCCGTCAACAGCAAGGGCAGGGTGCAGGGCGCGACGCTCGGCAATGACGTGAACCTGCGCGATGTCGAAGGCCGGTCCGCCCTTTTGCTCGGCAAGGCAAAGGACAACAATGCCTCGTCATCGATCGGGCCGTTCATCCGGCTGTTCGATGCGACCTATTCCATCGATGACGTGCGCAATGCCGATCTTGACCTGATGGTCGAAGGCCGGGATGGGTACGTGCTGAAGGGCAGCAGCACGATGAAGGAAATCAGCCGCGATCCGCTGGATCTGGTCGCCCAGACCACCGGACGGCATCACCAGTACCCGGATGGCTTCATGCTGTTCATGGGAACGCTGTTTGCGCCGGTCGAAGACCGCGATACGCCGGGGCAGGGATTTACCCACAAGATCGGCGATGTGGTCACCATATCGAATCCGCAGCTTGGTGCGCTCACCAATACCGTCCGGTTGTCGACGGAGTGCCCCGAATGGACATTCGGCATGGCGGCGCTCATGCGCAACCTTGCCGCGCGTGGTTTGCTGTAAGCAACCAACGCTAGATACTGTCCACAGCGCGGCTGCCACTCGGCGGCCGGGCTGAGCAATTGTCACAATAGTTTCGTCTAAGGTCGATCAAACTTTCACACACCCCGTCCAGAGTTGAACGCGAGCGAGGCAGCCGGATTTATCCAGAGCTGCCTCGGGTTCATTCTCTCAATTGCCGTATTCAGGGGGCTTTAATGCAGGGTTTTGGTGTGAAAATTGGTCTGGCCGCAGGGCTGCTGGCCGCCGGGTTTGGCGCGACGCCAGCCATGGCCGAGAAGGTCAAGTTCGAGTTCTGGTACGGCCTGAGCGGCGACCTTGGCGAGCGTGTGCAGGATGCCTGCAAGAAGTTCAACGACTCCCAGGCCAATTTCGAAATCGTCTGCACCAGCCAGAACGGCTATCCCGAAACAGTCCAGAACGCCATTGCCGCCTATCGCGCCAAGAAGCATCCGGCTGTCGTGCAGGTCTTTGACGGCGGCACGCTCGACCTGATGCTGTCGGGCGCTTTCGTCCCGGCCAAGAAGCTGATGGAAGACAATGGCTACAAGATCGACTGGAGCAACTATTTCCCCGGCATCGCCAATTATTATGCGACGGCAAAGGGCGAGCTGAACTCGTTCCCGTTCAATTCGTCGACCGCGATGTTCTACTACAATGTCGATGCCTTCACCAAGGCCGGCATCCAGAATGCGCCAGAAACATGGGAAGATGTCGAAGCCGCAGCCCGCAAGCTGAAGGCTGCCGGTTATGCCTGCCCGTTCGGTTTCAGTTTTGACAGCTGGGCGACGGTCGAACAGTTCTCCGCCATTCACAACCAGCCCATCGCCACCAAGAACAACGGCTATGACGGGCTCGATGCCGAACTTACCCTCAACAAGACCAAGCTGGTCGACCATCTGACATTCTTCAAGAAGATGACCGATGAAGGCCTGTTCGTGGTCAAGACCAAGCAGCTGGGCATGGACGTTGTTCCAGCCTTCACCTCCGAAACCTGCCAGATGATCCAGTCGTCGATTGCCGATCACGGCACAGTCGGCAAGACCATCAAGCAGGGCACGAAATGGGACGTGACCATGCTTCCGGTCTGGAAGGGAACGGCACGCCAGAATTCGATGGTCGGCGGTGCATCCCTTTGGGTTCTCAACAACCGCCCCGAAGCTGAATACAAGGGCGCCGCCGCGTTCCTCAACTTCATCGCCCAGCCGGACATGGTTGAGTGGTGGTCGACGGTCACCGGCTATATCCCGGTCACCAAGACAGGTTTTGAAGCCATGAAAGCCAAGGGCTTCTACGACCAGCCAGCCTTCAAGGGCCGTGAAAAGGCTATCGCCAGCCTGACCTTCACCCCGACTTCCGCCAATACCCGCGGCATCCGCCTCGGCGGCTTCCCGCAGATCCGCAAGGAAATCTCCGATGCGATGGAAGGCATCTTCTTCGGCAAGCTGACTGTGCAGGCCGGTCTCGACCAGGCTGTCGAGCGCGGCAATGTCATCCTGCGCCGCTTTGAAAAGACCTATGCCGGAAAAGTCCTGAACTAAGTGCAGGCTTTCAAATGGCCCGGAGCGGAACCGCACCGGGCCATTTCCTTTTCATCCCACAGGCAGAATTGAATATTCTCATGAACAAGCGCGCTGTTTTCAAAAGCTGGTGGTTGCCCGTCCTTTTTGCATTGCCGCAACTCCTGCTCATTTTGTTCTTTTTCTATTGGCCGGCTATTTCGGTTTTCAACTGGGCTTTCACGCTTGAACCGGCCTTTGGCGGTGCGGGCGAACGTCTCTTCGTTGGCTTTGACAATTTTCGCGACGTTTTTGCCGACAGCGAATACTGGCGCTCCGTGTCCCTGAGCCTGTTCTTCGCTTTCACGGCGACCGGATTGTCCATGTTTATCGCCTTTATCCTGGCGATCTGTGTTGACCGTCAGTTGAAGGGCTCAAGCCTGTTCCGGTTCTTTTACATCTGGCCCTATGCCATTGCCGCACCGGCGGTGGGTCTGGCGTTCCGCTTCATCTTTGCGCCGGAAAGCGGTCTGATCGCGGTGGTGAACACCTGGTCGCCCGACCTCTGGAATCCCGCCAAGTACGGCAGCCATGCCATGATCCTCGTCATCATCTGTTTTGCGTGGAAATGGATCGGCTACAACTTCATCTTCATGACGGCCGGCCTGCAATCCATCCCGCGCAGCCTGCTGGAAGCATCGTCCATGGACGGCTCGGGCCCGGTACGCCGCGCGCTCGATATCCAGGTCCCACTCCTGGCACCAACCCTGTTCTTTCTCCTGGTTCTCAATCTGACCGAGAGTTTCGTTGGACCGGATACCTACGGCATCGTCGACCTGACCACCGAAGGCGGACCCAACAAGGCAACCGATGTCATGGTCTACCGCATCGTCAGCGAAGCCTTCCGTGGCCTGAATTACTCCGGCGCTGCAGCGCAGAGTCTCGTCCTGATCGGACTTATCATGGTGTTCACGTTCATCCAGTTCCGCTTCGTCGAGCGGCGCGTGCATTACAAGTAGGATTCCGGCGATGATCGAACGCACCCCCATACTCAATGCCGTCACCTACTTCATCATGATCCTGGGACTGATCCTCATTCTCGGACCGTTCTGGATGATTTTCGCGGCGTCCACCCAGTCGTTGCAGGAGGTCACGGCCGTTCCCTTCAACATGACACCTGGCGGTGACTTCCTGAAGAATGTTCATGCCGCCTGGGATCGTGCCAATCTCGGCCCGGCACTGTTCAACAGCCTCATCACCTCATTGCTGGTCATGGCGGGCAAGATCGCGTTGGCGGCGCTCAGCGCCTTTGCCATCGTCTATTTCAAGAGCCCGTTGCGTCACGTCTTCTTCTGGATGGTTTTTCTGACGCTGATGCTGCCGCTCGAAGTGCGCGTCATCCCGACCTACAACATCGCTTCGGATGTGTTCCAACCCGTCCGCTGGATCATCCAGACCGTCACCGGCATCGAATTGTCACTGCAGTGGAATCTGCTGAACTCCTATTCCGGTCTGGTCCTGCCGCTGATCGCGACCGCGACAGGCACATTCCTTTACCGGCAGTTCTACATGACGCTCCCCGATGAACTGGCAGAGGCGGCCAAGATGGATGGCGCGCGGCCGCTGCGATTCTTCATCGACATCCTGCTTCCGCTGTCGCGCACCAATATGCTGGCGCTGGCAACAATCATGTTCGTCTATGCCTGGAACCAGTATCTCTGGCCCAAGCTGATGACCACCGATGCCAGCTATCAGACGGCCATGGTCGCCATGCGTGCGCTGGTGCCGTCCGTCAATGCCTTGCCTGAATGGAATGTCTCCATGGCAGGCGCCCTCATCATCATGTTGCCACCCCTGGTCGTCGTTGCCGTCCTGCAACGCTGGTTTGTCCGTGGCCTGGTCTCGACCGAGAAATAAAGGAAGTAGCAATGGCTGAAATTGACATCAAGGATGTGCGCAAGACCTATGGCAGCACACAGATCCTGCATGGCGTCGACCTGAACTTCAAATCCGGCGAGTTTGTCGTCATTCTCGGACCCTCCGGCTGTGGCAAGTCTACGCTGCTGCGCATGATTGCGGGTCTTGAAGAGATTACATCAGGCGAAATTTCAATTGACGGCAAGGTGGTCAACAATCTCGAGCCGCGCGATCGCGGTTGCTCGATGGTGTTCCAGAACTACGCGCTCTATCCGCATATGAACGTCGCTGCCAATATCGGCTATGCCCTAAGGGTTGCCGGTGTTCCGCGTGCCGAGCGCGACCGGCGGATTGCGGAAACAGCCAAGATCGTCGGGCTGGAAGAATTGCTCGACCGTAAACCGGCACAGCTTTCCGGCGGCCAGCGGCAGCGCGTTGCCATGGGCCGCGCGATCATCCGCGAACCGAAGGTGTTTCTGTTCGACGAACCGCTGTCCAATCTTGATGCCAAGCTGCGCGTGCAGATGCGGGTGGAAATCCGCCGCCTGCACAAGCGCCTGTCGGCAACCTCTGTCTTTGTCACCCACGATCAGGTGGAGGCGATGACCTTGGCCGACAAGCTGATCGTTATGAACAAGGGTCATGTGGAACAGGTCGGCACGCCGCTTGAAATCTACCACCGTCCGCGCACGCGGTTTGTCGGAACCTTCATCGGCTCGCCGGCGATGAATTTCTTCGACACGACCATCGCTGCCGGCGGCGATCATGTGCTGCTGGACGGCATTGCGCAGGCAATCGATCCGGTGCTTGGCGGCCAGAACGCGGGGACCGCGGTTTCCGTCGGAATCCGCCCCGAACATTGCCGTCTCGTTCCCGCCGGTACCGTGAACAGCGTTCCGGCCAATGTCGATTTCATCGAAGAGCTCGGCTCAGGCCGGATCGTTCACGTCGAGATTGACGGGCTGAGCTTTGCGGTGTCAGTTGAGGAAGATCAGTTCTTCGAGCAAGGCGCGGTTGCAGGTCTGCAGTTGCCCTCTGAACATATTCACCTGTTTTCGCAGGAAACCGGTTTGCGCCTTGATGATGCTCCGGCAGCGACGCGCCAACCAGCTCCGAAAACAGTGGCCGCATAACCCGACTTGAAAGGATCAAACATGAGTTCGGATTCAACCATTTCCGCCGTTGGCTTTTGCACCTACACGGGCAAGGGCAATTTTGACACGCTGGAAGATGCCCTTCGCACCATTGCCGGTCTCGGTGCCAATGCTGCCGAGCTGTCGCTTTATGGCGAGGAAATCATATCGGGCGGCCGGATTATCCCGGGACGCGCCGAACGCCTGACCGCGATCACCCGTCAGTTCGATCTGCGCTACAGTGTGCACGGTCAGATCGTCTCCAATTTCATGGACCGCGAGCGCCTGGAGTATCAGAAGGCCGTGGTCCGCGCGATGCTGGAACTGTGCAATCGCGTTGAAGCGGGTATCCTCGTGCATCACAGCGGCAGTGCCAAAATGCCGGCACAGTCACACATTGCCGATCTCGACCGGATGGAGCGCGATGCGCTTGCCGAAATGGCCGAGGTTGCCAAGGGTTACGGCGTGCGGATTGCCTTGGAAAACATTTTCGCTGTCACCGATGCGGAATACCGCCAAACACCGGCACAGGTCGGCGAAACCGTACGGACCATCGGCAGTGCCAATGTGTGCGGCCTGATCGATTTCAGCCATGCCTACATCGAGAGCACGCGGCTTGGTCTCGATTGGCGCGAACAGATCAAGGCGATGGCACCGGTCACGGGGCATCTGCATGTGCATGACAGCTTTGGCCGTCCTTACAACAGCATGACCAAATTCTATCATCCGGCTGAAGCAACGGCGCTTGGCATTGGCGACCTGCATCTGCCGATCGGTTGGGGCGACATTCCCTGGGAAGAAATCTTCGAGGAGCTGACGTTCCTGCCGGATACCATGCTGATCATGGAAATCGTCGAGAACCGGTTTGCCAATGAGCAGGCGGATTGCCTCGAGCGTGCATTCAAGCTGGCTGAAATCGCCAATCGCCGCCGTCTGGCGGCTTAGGTGAAAGCGGCGCGGTCGACTGGTTGACCGCGCCCCTTGCTTCTGGTCACAATGCCAATCATCGGGACCGTCTGTTGCCGGTCTCTCGCTACCGGGAATTGTGAACATGGCTGATCATATTCTGTTTGTTGCAAAAGATGCCGCTGACTGGACCAGGACCGAGCCCGGCGTCAGCCGACGCATCATGGCCTATCTGCCGGAAATGATGCTGGTGGAAGTGCAGTTCGAAAAGGATGCCGTCGGCTCGCTGCATTCGCATCCGCACATCCAGGCGAGCTATGTTGCAGAAGGACGCTTCGAAGTCACCATCGATGGCGTCAGCCAGGTGCTGGAGCAGGGCGGCAGTTTCATTGTTCCGTCCAATCTCGTCCATGGGGTCAAGGCGCTGGAAAGGGGTCGCCTGATCGACAGCTTCTCGCCGCATCGGGCCGAGTTCCTGGCCTAAGCTACACTTCATTTTTCTGCTGCCACCGCTTGACAGCATCCTTGCGATAGGCAAAACTGAAACCGGTTTCACTTTGTGCCGGACGGACGTTTGACCTTTGATCTGACCATATTGGCACCGCACATTCCTTTCCTCGTGAAAGGTGCGGTCCTGACAGCTGAGGCTTGCGTGCTGGCGCTTGCCGGCAGCCTGTGCATTGGTACGGTCGTTGCAGCGCTGGTCACATCCGCGTCGCCGGTTCTCTCCCGCATTGCGTACATTTATGTCGATCTGTTCCGCAACATTCCGTTCATCGTCCAGCTCTTCTTTTTCTTCTACGGCCTGCCGGAGATCGGCATCTATATCGATGCGTTCACCACGGGAGTCATTGCACTTTCCATCGCGGGCGGCGCTTTTACCTCGGATGTGATCAGGTCCGGAATCCTGTCGATCGATCCCGGCATCCTGGAAGCGGCCGAAGTCAGCGGGCTTTCCAAACCGACGATCTTCCGCAAGATCGTCATGCCGATTGCCTTGAGGACCTCGGTGCGGCCCCTGGGTTCGGTTTTCATCAATCTCATCCTGACATCGTCGATCCTCTCGACGATCACGCTGAACGAATTGACCGGTTCGGCCAAGATCGTGGCATCGGATACATTCCGGCCCTTTGAAATCTATGCGGTTCTGCTCGTCGCCTATGCCTGCCTGACCTATCTGGTCTCGCTCGCCATCGGCGCGTTGCATCGCTATCTCAACCGTGATCAGACAGAGGCCGCCTGATGCGTTATACGGCGTTCACCTCCTATGACATCGTCCTGCTCGCGCAGGGGCTAGGTGTTTCCCTCGCGCTTTTCCTGGCAACGACAATCATCGGCCTTTTCATCGGCTCTCTGTGGGCCGTCATCCGGTTCTATCGCATTCCCGTGCTGGCGCAGGTCGTGGCTATCGTCGCGGAAGTGCTGAAGAATTCCCCGGTTCTGGTCCAGCTGTTTCTCGTGTTCTTCGGCCTGCCTGCTTTTGCCAAGATCAATGTAACGCCGGTCGAGGCCGCGGTGATCACGCTGTCGGGCAATACGGCGGCATTCGTCTATGTCATTGCCGTGTCGGCGATCGAGTCCATCGGCCGCGACCAGATCGAGGCCGCCCGGGTTTTCGGTCTGTCACGCTGGCAAATTCTTCGCCGCATCATCGCACCGCAGGCCATGGCCTTTGCCATCGGTCCGCTGACCGGTCTTCTGGTAAACCAGCTGCAGGTGACATCACTGATATCGGTGATCGGCGTGGTGGACCTGACGAAGATCGGCAACATTCTCAATCTGCGCACGCTGAAACCATTCATCGTCTGGGCTGTTGTGGGCGGGCTTTATTATGTCATGGCCAAGCTCGTTGCCTTTGGCGGAGCTAAGCTGGAGAAGCGGTTGAGGGCGCACACCGCATGGAAAGGTCTGTGAAATGATCAGCGTAAGAGGAGTACGCAAGGCGTTTGGTTCTGCGACCGTGCTCGACGGAATAGACCTTGATGTGCATAGCGGTGAAGTCGTGTCCATTCTCGGCTCCAGCGGCTCGGGCAAATCGACCCTGATCCGCTGCATGAACGGCCTGGAGAAACTCGATGGCGGGCGCATCACCATTGATGATTTCGACGTTTCCCGTCCGAAGGAGCTGTCGGAAGCCCGCAAGCGGTCGGCGACGGTCTTCCAGCTTTTCAATCTCTATCCGCACATGACGGCCGTGCAGAACATTGCGCTGGCACCGGTGGAAGTGCTGAAAATACCGCGCAAGCAGGCGGAAGCCGATGCGCACACACTTCTGGACTCCGTTGGCCTGAGTGCCCGTGCCGATGCATTCCCGGCGCAACTGTCCGGCGGGCAGCGCCAGCGTGTCGGTATCTGCCGGGCGCTCGCCATGAAGCCGCGCTATCTCCTGCTCGATGAAATCACCAGTGCGCTCGATCCCGAGATGACGTCGGATGTGCTGGCCATTCTCGCCAAGCTCGCTCATGACGGAACGACGATGGTTTTCGTCACGCATGAAATCGAGTTTGCCCGGACGATCTCATCGCGGATCGTCTTTCTCGACAAGGGACAGCTCGTTGTCGACCTGCCGACAGCTGAATTCTTTGCAGCCGATGGCGGCATGGCCAAGCCACGCATCGCCCAGTTTCTCTCCAAAATGCGTAAAGACTGATAATGATCCTGATTGCGAACAACGAGGCTTGGCCGGGTTTTGCCAGGAGCGTCGAGCTCCTCAAGCAGGAGGCGCATGGCCTTGACGCCATGGTCGCCGGTATCAGCGAAGTCGAGCGCGAAGTGAAGGTCCGCAGCGTGGGCTATGGCGGCTGGCCCAACATGCTCGGGCGCATGGAGTTCGATGCGGGCGTGATGGATGGCACGACGCGGGATGTTGGCGCCGTCGGCGCCGTTCCCGATACGCTGCCCGTCGCAGCGCTCGCGCATGCGGTGATGAAACGATTACCGCACGTCATGCTGACCGGCGATGGCGCCCGCCGTTTTGCCACGGAAATCGGCTTTCCCCTCGATGAAACGTTATATGAAGACAGCAAACGCGTCTGGTGGGAGAGGCTGCAGAAGGAATTGACGCCGGAGGAGCTGGCAGCCTTTCCAGATATTCCGCTCGCCCCCTTGAGCCGCACCATTACCGATCCGGAGCGCGTCCGCGATACCACGGTGTTCCTGTCGAAGGATTCCGCCAACGGCATTCACGCGGTCACCTCCACCTCGGGCTGGGCCTGGAAATATCCGGGGCGCCTCGGCGATTCGCCGATCGCCGGTGCCGGGTTCTATGCCGACAGCCGCTACGGCGCCGCCGCCTGCACCCATACGGGTGAAATGACCATCCGCTGCGGCACGGCCCGCAGCATCGTGCTCGCCATGCGCTTCGGCCATTCGTTGCGGGCAGCGGTCGATATGGCGATGGAAGACCTCGCACAGCTGACCACCGGATTTCTCGCGGGTGTCGTCATTCATGCCATCGACGCCAAGGGCAATCACGACGTGGCAAGTTTCCGCTGCGACGATGAAATCAAATACTGGTTCTGGGAAGCCGGGATGGAGGAACCCGAACGCCGGCTTGCCCGAAAATATGATCCGCAACAAACAACACAAAGGGGACATTCATGAAACGGTTCATTGGAAAACTGGCGGCGCTCGCGCTGACCGGTGCACTGGCTTTTACCGGCATGGCGCATGCCGGGAAGATTGATGATATTCGCGCGCAGGGAAAGGTCCGCATCGGCGTGTCGCTGGGCGGCGAGCCCATCGGTTTCCGCGACGACAAGAACAATCCGGTCGGCTATGACGTCGATGTGGCAACCATGCTGGCGGCCAAGCTTGGCGTTCCCGTCGAGTTCACCGACGTTTCCGGCGATGCCCGCGTGTCCATGCTGGTCTCCGGTCAGCTCGATATCGTGGTGGCCAATACCTCCGCGACGCTGGAACGCGCCAAGACCGTCAATTTCTCGATTCCCTACAACCGGGCCGGCCTGCGCGTCATCGTGCAGAAGGATGCCGGCATCGCCAAGCTGGAAGACCTGGCGGGCAAGAAGGTGGTTGTCGGCCGCGGCACGACAGGCGAAAGCTTCCTGAAGAAGAGCGTGCCGACGGCGGAACTGGTCTATACCGACAATTTCTCGCCCGATGGCGTGCTGCTCCTGCAGCAGAAGCGTGTCGCTGCGGCCATCGAAGACTCGTCGCTGCTCGACTATCTCGCCACCAAGAACGACAATCTGGTAACCTTGGCCGGCCTCTATTCCAACGATCCGATCGGCATTGCCGTTGCCAAGGGCGATCCGGAATTCGTCCGCTGGCTTGACATGTTCGTCTCCGACTACATCCAGTCCGGCGCCTATGATGCGAATTACAAGAAGTGGTGGGGCGAAAAATCCAACCCGCCGGCGCTGACGCCGCTCTGGTAGTTTCAAGGCAAGGGCCGGGCATCGTTCCCGGCCTTTGCATTTTGATCAGGAGCTTGACCGTGCGACGAAGTAGGTCGGCACCTGGATGAGTTTCTCGCCCGCGTTGAACAGCGCAGGTTCCCGCAGAAACTTCAGGATTTCATCGATATAGGCGGCCTTGTCGTAACCGATGGATGAAATCGGATAGGCCTCGTATTCCGCCAGGGTCACGTCGTCGAAGCCGTAGAGACGGAATGTCCGCGGCCGGTTGTCCGGAAAGTCGTTCCGGTGCACATCGAGAACACCCATGGCCATCGCGTCGGATGTGCAGAACACCGCGTCCGCTGTTTGCCAATCGGACGAGGATGCCACATGGCGGCCGCTCTGGTAGGAATAGTCGCCGCGCAGTTCAGCGACCAGCCTGATGTCCTGGCGCTGCAGTTCCGATTTGTAGACGGCGATGCGTGTCTGTTCAACCGGCGAGGCGGACCGGCCTGTCACGAGGAGCGCACTGCGCACACCCTTGTTCCGGGCATCCGTGACCGCTGCGGCAATCCCCACCTGCTCATCGGGAATGATGGCGGGAGAGCTCACATCCCGCATGCCATTGAGCATCAGGACGCTGTCGTTGCGGAACATTTTCCGCACCGTTTCCGCATCGGCGAAATCCGAGAACACGAGGGCTGCATCGACGTGATAGGCAATGCCGTTGCGCAGGAATTCGTCTATCCGCTCGGCCGAGCCGACGCGAACAAAGATCACCTGTTTGCCGATGGACTGGATCTGGCTGATCAGGAGGTCGAACAGGTCGAGATCCGAGAGATCATGGATGTGGTTGACGATGACGGCAACGAGATTGACGGTCTTTGTCGTCAGGCTGCGCGCCAGGAGGTTGGGTTTGAAGCCAAGCTTGGCGGCCGCTGCCAGTACCCGCTCCCGTTTGTCAGCCGAGACGGGTCTCGGTTCACTTGACAGCGCACGGGACGCGATGGCGCGGGAGACACCCGCCAGTTCGGCGACATCCGCAATGGTTGGCAGGGTGTGGCGTTTGCGCGGATCGGTCATGGATATCGGCATCCTTCATGTCTGATCCGCTCTTTGGTGTTGCCAAAAACGATACGTTGATGGCCAGCAGGCAGGAAGCAAGGATCGATCCATGCTTACCCGCTTCCCCCTCAGCACTTCAATAGCAAAACACGCCTCTAACGTGGGCCAAGTGTGCGGAGCGTCCTCTCCAGACTCGATTGTGTGTCGGCGGTTGGCCGGTACTCCAGCCCGACAAATCCATTGTAGCCGTTGTCAAACAGCCAATGCAGGGATTTTGACAATTCCAGTGTGCCGCTGCCGGGTTCATTGCGGCCGGGATGGTCAGCAATATGGACATGGGCAACGCGGTCGATCCGGTCTTTGAGCACCTCTGCCGTCGCTTCTCCCATGACGAGAGAATGGTAGATATCGTAGACAATGCGGATTTCCGGACGGTTTACTTCATCGATAATATCAAGACCTTCAACCGTTGAATGAAGAAAATAGCCCTTGTGGTCGATGAGCGTATTGAGTGGTTCAAGCCCCAGCACAACGCCGGTTCCAGCCAGCACATCGGCCGCCTGTGTCAGGCAATCGACCAAGGCCTGATGTTGTTCGGCGCGGGTGCGGCCCGGAAGATCATCCCCGGCCTGCGCGATGAGCACCTTGGCACCCAGCCGGTTTGCCATTTCGGCGCTGGCCAGCAGACCAACCAGAAAGGCATCATGGGACGCAGGATCGGTCAGCGGAATCATTGGCTCCGCGACGAGACTGGACAACGCAAGTTTTGTTTCCGCCAATGCCTTTTCGACAGCCGGTATGTCCTTCTCAGTCCATTTCCAGAACTCGACCGCGTCAAGCCCGGCATCCCTTGCCAAGCGGATGCGGTTGGCGAAATCAGGCGACTCGGGAGCGAACAACCACTCGATACATGCCGAATACTTCATCGCTTCCCCCTTGCTGATTTTATCCTCCTGCTTGCCACATCCACGCCTAGCCTTCCAGCCATTTCACCTGATCCGGGGTCAGATTGATGTCGAGTGCGGAAAGGCTGTCTTCAAGCTCGCCGAGGGTGCGTGGCCCAATAAGCGGAATGACGGGGAAAGGCTGGGCCAGCACATAGGCCAGCGCCACGTGAATGGAATTGCGGCCGAGTTTACCTGCCAGTTCGATCGCCCGCTCACGCCGGTCAAAGTTTCTGTCGGAATACCAGACGCGGACCAGTTCTTCATCGTCCCGCTTGTCACGGCCGGCGCGATCGGTAAAGAAGCCGCGGCCCTGGCTTGACCAGGCAAAATTCGGCATCTGCTTCGCGTTCAGCCACCTTTTCCAATCCTCATCCGAGGCTGCGACGCAACCCGCCCAGATCGGATCCAGCATTTCGGCGAGCGAGAAATTGTTGGACAGGGCACCGGGCGCCGTCCTGCCGTTCTTCACCGCATAGGCGATAGCCTCGTCCATCCGCTCCCGCGTCCAGTTCGACCCGCCGAAGGGGCCGCGAATCCGGCCGGCCCGAACCTCGGCATCCATGGCGTCGACAAATTCGCCGACGGGGATATCGGGATTGTCGCGGTGCATAAAATAGACGTCGACATGATCGGTCTTCAGGCGATCAAGCGACCGCGAGAGCTGTTTGCCGATGGCATCGGGATAGCAGAGCGGCGAATGGGCTCCCTTGCCGATGAGGACAATATCCTCCCGTGGAACGGAACGGCTGGTATGCCAGTCGCCGAAGATTTCCTCGGTCTTTCCCCCGGCATAGATATAGGCCGTATCGAACAGATTGCCGCCCGCCTCGTAATAGGCATCCAAGGTGAGGGAGCCGGCGGCGAAATTCGGAAAGAACTCAAATCCCAGCGCCACGGAGGAAGCGGGTTTTGCAAGACCGGGGATTGCCCTTTTGGGTACACTCTTGCCGGGCACCGGCTTGGCACCGGAGATCGTCCTGTTCCGCTTCGCCGCCGTTTCAATGCTGTATTCGAGGCCGATTGCGGCGCGCCATTGATCGAGCACCCGCAGGTTGCCGAGAGAGTCGGCCCAGCTCATGCCAGGTGCTGCAAATTCCTGCCGTTTTTCGCGAATGGCGCTGCCCGCAGCGTCCACCTCGAAGGCATAAAGCCAGCGGTCTTCCACTACCTCGACGGTTTCATGCACGCCGCCGGGCCGGAAAATCTCGATCTTGCCCGTGCCGCCCTGTTGACCGGACGCATACCAGAAATCCCCAACCTCGATGCGACCCCGTGCGCCGATGATACGAAGGGTATTGTCCTGTTCCGCCATGATCGAGCAGGAGACCTCGGCGACAATACCGTTCGGGAATTTGAGCAGGGCCGACGCCCATTCGTCGACGCCTGTCTGGCCAAGATGAGCGGCGCCTGAAACAGATTCCGGCTCGAGGAACGGTTTGCCTTCGACGCTGCCCGCAATCAGCCGAACCATGGAAACGGGATAGCAGCCGACGTCGAGGATACCGCCGCCTGCGGTGTCGTTGGCAAAGAGGCGATGGTCCGGCCTGACGCTGCCCATGTTGAAGCCGAAGCTTGACCGGATGATACGGACATCGCCGATGACACCGCTTTTGATGAGCTCGATCAGCTTGGCGGTTTGCGGATGAAGGCGATACATGAAGGCTTCACCGGCGAAGACCCCGGCCTTGCGGGCTTCGTGGAAGATCGCATCGGCATCATAGGCGCTGAGTGCAATCGGCTTTTCCACGAGCACATGCTTGCCGGCGCGGATGGTTTTGATCGCCCATTCGGCATGGCCGGTGTGCGGTGTTGCGATGTAAACCGCGTCGATCTCGGGGTCACGCAGCAAGGCATCATAGCCGCTGACTATGCGGGCGCCGGGAAACTGGGTTGCGAGTTCCGGCTTGTCCGGATTGCGCGAGGCAATGGCGATGAGCTTTCCCGTCGTCGAATGGGCAATGCCGTCAGCAAAGGTGCGGGCGATGGTGCCGGGGCCGATAATGCCCCAGCGAATGGATGTTGTGTCAGTCATGCTAGGTCCTCTTTGGGTGCGTTGCGGCCACCGGGAGTGTGGCTGGAAAGGCGAAGTCCGGTTTATCGAAGCCTGTTTCCCGCTTTGTCGAACAGCAGGGCGTGGCTGGATTTGATGGCGATGGTCAGGGTGTCGGTCTTGAGTGCATTGCGCGATTCCTCACGCTCGATGATCAACTGTTCCCCGCCGGCGACGTTGGCGTAGATGTAGCTGGTGTTGCCGAGATGTTCGGCAACATCCACCGTGACGGTCATGTCGGCATCCCCCTGACCCGCCTTGGCGAAATGCTCGGGACGCACGCCGAGCGTCACTGTCTCACCAAGTGCCGGCGGCGGATTGTTCATGGGCAGGGTGAGACGGATTTTGCCCTGATTCACGAGGGTGATGGTGATGCTGTCAGGATCCGCCGCAACAACCTCGGCGCTCATGAAGTTCATTTTGGGTGAGCCAACAAAACCGGCGACGAACTGGTTGGCAGGATTGTCGTAGAGATCGAGCGGCGCGCCAATCTGTTCGATATTACCGCCCCGCAGCACCACGATCTTGTCGGCCAGGGTCATGGCTTCGGTCTGGTCATGGGTCACATAGATCATGGTCGTGCCGAGTTCCTTGTGCAGGCGGGAAATCTCGACGCGCATCTGCACCCGCAGCTCCGCATCGAGGTTGGAGAGCGGTTCATCGAACAGGAAAACCCGTGGTTCGCGAACGATGGCGCGGCCAATGGCAACGCGCTGGCGCTGTCCGCCTGACAGCTGCTTCGGGCGGCGCTGCATCAGTTCCCTGATTTGAAGAATGTCCGCCACCCGCTGAACCCGGCGCTCCGTATCGGCTTTCGGGTTGCCGGTCATGCGCAGGCCGAAGGCGAGATTCTGCTCGACGGTCATGTGCGGGTACAACGCATAGGACTGGAACACCATGGCAATGCCGCGGTCGGCAGGTTCGACGTCATTGACCAGCGTGTCACCGATATGGATTTCGCCGTCGGTTATGTGCTC
This sequence comes from Phyllobacterium sp. MT110, assembly GCF_058792715.1. Taxonomy (NCBI): domain Bacteria; kingdom Pseudomonadati; phylum Pseudomonadota; class Alphaproteobacteria; order Hyphomicrobiales; family Phyllobacteriaceae; genus Phyllobacterium; species Phyllobacterium sp. MT110. Next base: position 11,646 of record NZ_JBXAFE010000006.1, on the reverse strand, counting down.
AAGACCGGCAATCATGCGCAAGAGCGTGGACTTGCCACAGCCGGAGGGGCCGACGAAGACCACGAACTCGCCATCGGCCACATCGAGGCAGGCGTTGCGGATGATCTCGTAGGAACCGAAACGTTTGACGACATTCCTGAGTGAAAGTTCGGCCATGCGGCGTTTCCCTATTTGATGGCGCCGGCGGCGATGCCGGCAATGAAGTGGCGCTGCAGGAGAATGAAAATGACGAGGATCGGCGCCGTGAGCATGACGGCGCCGGCCATGATGCCGCCCCACGACACCTTGGTGAGACCGATCAATGTTCCAAGCGCAACCGGAGCGGTCAGCATGCCCGGGCGTGAATTGATCAGCAGCGGCCAGAGATAGTTGTTCCAGGATGCGAGAAAGAGAATGATCGCGAGCGCCGCCATGGTCGGCCTGGCAAGCGGCAGGGCAATGCGCAGGAAAATTTGCCATTCCTTGACGCCTTCCACCCGCGCTGCGTCGAAGAGTTCGGCCGGCATCATGGAAAACGCCTGCCGCATGAACAGCACCCCCAGCGAGTTGAAGAGCGGCGGCACGATCAGGGCGATCCAGGTGTTCGCCAGTTTGAATTCGCGCGCCACCAGGATGAACTGCGGGATCACCACGACGAAATAGGGCAGGGTGATCGTGCCGAGAATGATCGCGATGACCAGGGACTTGCCGACGAATTGGTACCGGGCCAGCGCCCAGCCTGCCATGGAGGTGAGCAGGACCGACAGGACGGTGTAGATGATCGCGACGCCGATGGAGATTGTCAGGGCGCGGATGAAATCCGTATCCGCCTGCAGATTGCTGAAATTCTCCAGGAAATGCGTGGATGGGAGAAGTTCGATCTGCGGGCTGAAAATGCCGTAGTCCGGCATGGTCGCGAACACGAACATCATCCAAAGCGGAAACAGCCAGATGATCGCCAGCGGGATAAGGACGCCATGCAGTGCAAGTGAGCGGACCAGGGTCGAGCGTGACTGCGACTTCATTTCTCGTCCCTCCCGATCCAAAGATTGAGCAGCGAAATCAGCACCGCCAGTGCGGCCATGGTGTAGGCGATCGCCGAAGCGTAGCCGAAGTTCAGCGAGGTAATGCCTTGCCGGTAGAGGAACAGCCCCAGGGTCTCCGTTCCGCCGCCGGGACCGCCGCGATTGGTGATGAGGAACGGCTCGGTGAAAAGCTGCATCGATCCGATGATCGACAGGATCACGCAGAACAGGATGATGGGTTTCAGAAGCGGCAGGGTGATGTGGATGAACTGCCGGAGCTTGCTCACGCGGTCCAGCGTTGCCGCTTCGTAGACATCGCCGGGGATGGATTGGAGCCCCGCCAGTATGATGATCGCATTGTATCCGGCCCAACGCCAGGTCACAGCGATGATAAGAAGCGCCATGGCCGCGGGCGCGTCCGCAAACCATGAAATCGAAGCTATGCCGACACTGTTCAGCAGCTTGTTGATGACACCGAAATCAAGATTGAACATGAGACGGAACACGGCGGCGTAGGCGACTTCACCGACCACGATGGGTGCGAAGAAGGCAAAGCGGAAAAGGCCGCGTGCTCTCAGGAGCGGGGAGTTGAGCAGCACTGCCATGACTGTCGCCAGCGTGATCATCACGGGAACCTGAATGATCAGGATGATCATCGTGTTCTTCAGTGCATTGTAGAAGGCGGGATCGTTGAACAGGCGGCCCCAATTGGCGCCAAAACTGAAAGCCCAGGGATTCACGCGGGTGTTCTGAAACGACATTACAAATGAACTGATGATCGGCCATATCCAGAAGGCCGTAAAAACCATGAGATAGGGGGCAAGGAACCCATAGGCGGCCCGGTTGCGCAGCTGCATCGATTGTCCTCCACGGCGATAGTCAGGTCTTCCAACGGAATGCCGGACAGGCGCTCCCACTCCTGTCCAGCGCTGAGCTCATTGAGCGATTGGCAGTCCTGTTGCCGATGCGATCTGGTTTGCTGCATCATCGAGCGCAGCCTTTGCGTCGGGATATCCTCCTGCAAAATACTTGGTCTGGGTTGCCTTGTAGATGCCGTTTGCATCACCTTGAAATGCGGTGCCGCGACCGGCCACGATCCTTGGCAATGTGCCAAGAATATCGGTCCAGATGGCCTGCCCGCCCCAATAGGGCTGTGCTTCAGACACGAAGGGCTGCTTCTCGGCACTGAGCAGCGAGGGTACAAGACCGAAGTTCTTGAGCATGGTGATCTGTCCCTCGTCGGTGCCGAGGACGTAGTTCAGATAGGTCCAGGCCGCTGCCTTGTTCGGCGAGCCGCTGCTGATTGCCAATGACGAACCGCCGACATTGGCCGCGTGGGGTCCGTTGGGCGTAAGACTTGGCATGAGGTAGACGCCCCATTTGCCCGCAAGTTTGGGAGAGTTGGTGCGGATGGTACCCTCATACCAGCCGCCATAGAGCTGGCTCGCGACGGTACCCGCGGTATTGGCCTGAACCTTTTCGTCCCAATTGGCCGCCGTGAGCGTGCCTGCGTCTTTCATCTGCTTGATCTTCGCCAGCGTGGCAATGCATGCGGGCTGGTTGATCGTGATGGTCTGGCCATCGGCGGAAAAGAAGCCGCAGCCCTGTTCATTGGAGATCATACGGAACCATTCGCTGTCGCCGTTGAAGTCCGCCTGAGCCATGACAACACTGGGGTTGGCAGCGGCAATTTTCTTGCCAGCGGCAATGAAATCATCCCAAGTCGTTATGCTCTTGGGATCCACGCCAGCCTTTTCGTAATAGTCGCGCCGGTAAAAAACGGCGACGGGACCGGAGTCCCAGGGCATGGCATAGGGGACATCGCCGGCTTCCAGCTCGGTGCGTTTGAAATCCGGGAATTTGGCTTGTATGTCGCTGGTGTAGCCGAGTTCCTTCAGATTGGTGAAGCAATCGGGAAAACGGTTCCAGAAAATCTCGGCCTTGTAGTTCTCGATGGTGACGACGTCCGGCAGGCCATCCCCGCCCGCAGCACAGGCAGCGAGTGTCTTCTCGAAGACCTGGTTATTGCCTAGATCCTGAACATTCACCTTTATATCCGGAAACTGCTTGTTGAAGCCTTCCAGCGATGCTTTCAGGGACGAAGCCGCGATATCCCAGCTCCAGATGGTAATTTCGGTTGGCTGGGCCGAAGCGGTCGCCGAACCCATGCCCAATGCTGCGACAAGTGCTGTCGCACCAAGAAATTTGAAGCTCATTGAAAATCCTCCCTTTTCAATTGCCCGATCTTTGCGAACATGGCTACACTAGCGGCAAGGGAGCGCCTGTCTCTCATAAAGGGAACATGAATTGGGCGGAAAGTAAGATGGGAGAAAGGCCGATCTATCAGCCGGGGGCGAGCAGTGTCGAAGGTCTGCCAACCGCCCTGCAAATGTTTCACAATCACCCGCTGGTCATGGCCATGCCGCATTGGCATGCGCAGGTCGAGGTCAACTACGTCATTCGCGGTTCCGTGCACTACCGGATGAAGGATCACAAAATCCGCCTCAATGCGGGCGACATGTGCCTGTTCTGGGGCGGCCAGCCGCACCGGATGGACGAATCCTCCGACGATTCGATTTACGCGGGTGCGCATCTGCCGCTCGTGCATTTCTTTCGCATGCGTCTGCCGGAGAGCGTGCCAAGCCGGTTGATGCAGGGATCGACCCTTGTCACCGCCGCAACCGATGCGGCCGACAGGGAAAACTTTACGCGATGGTACGCCTATGCCCGGTCAGGCGATCCGGTGAAGGCGGAACATGCGGTCAATGAGCTGCTTCTGCGGATCGAGCGCATTGGCTTCGAGCCTTATCGCTTGGTGCCTGATTGCCCGAATATGTCTGCTGATGAGCAATCCAGTCAGCAGTCGTCCAGGGTGGTTGCGCGAATGTGTGATTTTATAGCAGGCAACTTTCTGCAGGATATCGACTCGATCGACATAGCCACGTCGGCGGGGCTTCATCCCAAATATGCGATGAGCGTGTTCAAGAAATCGACCGGCATGACATTGAACAATTACGTGAGTCTTCTCAGGCTGTCCTACGCGCAGGCCATGCTGCTGCAGGACAGGGCGAATGTGCTGCAGGTCGCGATGGATAGCGGGTTTGGCTCGCTCAGCGCCTTCAACAAGTCGTTCCGCAATATTGCCGGCATGTCACCCTCGGACTTCCGGCGTGATCTGCGCAGCGGAGGGCAATTGACCGGCGGGGCGGCTGGATTTCAAGGATAGCGCCTATGGCAAGCGGCAGCGGATTTGCGCGTTGTTCAGATTGAGAATTGTTATTGATCATATAATATTATAAATAGTGGTCAGGGAGGAACTGGCGAAGCAGACTGCGTCCGCGAAGCACGTGGAGCCGATCAATATTTGCTTCAGCGTCAAGAAGCAAATCGCCAGTCACAGGGATACAATTGGTCGAAAACGAACTCAGCAATTATGATTTTCGTACGGCGGGTCATTCGCGTACGCATCACGGCCACGTCATGCGCGATCTTGGCCTGCGGATCGTCAACGGGTCCTATCCCGAGAACAGCATTCTGCCGGGGGACGCGGAACTGCTTGAGCGCTTTGGCGTGTCGCGCACCGTTCTGCGCGAGGCGTTGAAGACCTTGGCGGCGAAAGGCCTTATCCAGCCCAAGGCCAAGATCGGCACCCGCGTGCTGGAGCGCTCCAACTGGAACCTTTTTGATCCGGATATTCTCGTCTGGCATTTCGAGGCCGGTGCCAGCGCCGCCTTCCTGTCGAGCATCGTGGAAATGCGCCTGGCGCTGGAGCCGGAAGCTGCGGGTCTCGCCGCATTGCGGCGCACGGAAGCGCAGCTTGCCAAGCTCTACGAATGGGTTGAGGAGATGGGCAGCACGCGGGAATCGCCCGCACACTTTGTCCATAGCGACCTGCAGTTCCACATTGCCATTGCGGAAGCCTCTGGCAATCCGTTCATGCGTTCGATCAGTGCCCTGATCGAGGTGGCGCTGGTGACAACGTTCACGATCAGCTCGCCGATACCCAACACAGAGCGTCACATGCATTCGGTTGCACGGCACAGGGCCATCGCCGATGCCATCAGGGACCGGGACGTGGCGGCTGCCAAGGAGGCCATGCGCGGCGTCATCCAGGATGGCGCCGAACGCGTCCTCGCAGCCTCGGGCACTGACTAGAGCCCTAGACCCATCCGCCGTCGACGATGAAGTTCTGGGCGGAACACATTCTGGAATCATCCGATGCGAGGAACAGCGCCATACGGGCGATATCGTCGGGCATGACCCGTCCAGCCAGGCATTGGCTGCGGTCGATCAATTCATTGGCCGCATCGTCGACCCACAGATCGAGCTGGCGCTGGGTCATCACCCAGCCCGGCACCAGCGTGTTGACGCGGATAGCGTGTTTGCCGAGATCGCGGGCAAAGGAGCGGGTGAGGCCATGGACGGCCGACTTGGCAGAGGCATAGCCGGGATATCCTCCCGATGCCATCATCCAGCCGACGGAGCCGAAATTGATGATGGAACCGCCGCCGGCGGCAATCATTGCCGGTGCGACTGCCTGGATGGCAAAAAACATGTGGCGCAGATTCACCGCGATGCGCTGGTCGAAATACTCCGGTGTCACCTCGCGCCAGTCATGGCGTGTGTCATTGGCGGCATTGTTCACGAGAACCGTTGTCGCGCCTTGGATCTCCTCGATTTCGCGGATTGTTCTTTGATAGGCACCGATATCCGTCACGTCGGCGGCGCGAAACGTCACGTCGCCGCCTGAGGCATTCAGTTCTTCAGCAAGGTTTCTGCCATCCGCCTCGGCAAGATCAACAAACCCCACCCTGGCGCCTTCCGCCGCAAAGGCGCGGACGATCATCTCGCCGATACCCGTTGCACCGCCGGAAATGAAAACTGGCTTGCCGGACAGGCCGGGATAGCGTGCGAAAACGGACGGCGTCATTGTCATCATCTGTACCGATTATTGTTGCGAGCTGGGCGTGCGGACCTGTCTGGCAGTTTTGCACCTTAAAGTGTAGCCACTTTCACCTTCACCGGCTTTTGTATTTTCAGCGGATTGCGCAAGGGCAGGCCGAAGGCGGGTGCTTCGATTTCAAAGACGTCGCCATTCTCTGTCTTGATGCCATCGGCGAAGGACAGTGTTGCGGTTCCGAACATGTGGACATGGACATCGCCGGGCTGGCGGAAAACCGGATATTTGAAATGATGATGTTCGAGATTGGCAATGGTGTGGGACATGTTGTCTTCACCCGACAGGAACGGTTTTTCCCAGATCGCTTTGCCCTTGCGCAGAATACGCGAACTGCCGCGAATATCCGCAGGCAGATCCCCGACGATCAATTCCGGTCCCAGGGAGCAGGGGCGCAGTTTGGAGTGAGCCAGAAAGAGATAATTGACACGCTCGGTGACATGATCGGAGAATTCATTGGCCAGTGCAAAGCCGATGCGGAACGGCGTGCCGTCGGAACCGATCACATAGATACCGGCAATCTCCGGTTCTTCGCCGGCGTCTTCGGCAAAGGCTGGAGACAAAAGCGGCTGCCCCGGCCCGGTAAGCATCGTGCCATTGCCCTTGTAGAACCATTCCGGCTGCACGCCGGTCTGTCCCTTCTTGGGTTTGCCGCCTTCAAGACCCATGCGGAACATCTTCATCGAATCGGTCAGGGTCTCTTCCTTGGCATCGTCGATCTTGCGGTGCATGGCATCGCGCGTCGCTGCGGATCCAAGATGGGTCAGGCCCGTTCCCGTCAGATGGATGTGGGCCGGATCGTGCGTATCGATGGGCGACAGCAACCGCCCTTCGGCATAGGCGGCCTCGATGTCGAGCACTTTCCCCAGCCCGCGCTCTTCGACGATCCTGGAGAGGGAGGTCTTGGCTTCAATGGCCGCGTGCGCGAGTTCGAGAATCGACCGGGTCCGTTTCACGTGCCTGAACGTATCATCCAGCCGCGCGGCAACCTGCCGCTTCCCATTGGCATTGAGCAATTGAACCAAATTCACGTCTGTCCTCCCGGGGAATTGTCGTATGAAGCAGGCGCAGCTTCACTTCATTCTTGACTTTTAGCGAGTGATTTTTGAAAAATACTATAATAGTATTATATCGATGTAAACGGTTGCGAGCTCGGTTTTCTGATTGTGCTGGTGGCCCGCCGGGAAAGACTTTTTGCTGTGGTTCGAAAGGACTATTCCAAAAGTCATACTTTTGAGATAAGTGTTGCAAGGATCGTGCTCTGGGAGGAGCTGGAGGCTGATACGAAGACGATTCCACCCGGAAAACATGCTCGACTAAAATAGCGTCCATTAGGGAAATTGGGAGGATACCAGTGAAAATGTTTAAGATGGTTGCTGCAGGCCTGATCGCGCTTTCTGCGATGGGTACGCAGGGTTTTGCTCAGGACAAGGGCGCCGTTGGCATCTCGATGCCGACGAAATCCTCCGCACGCTGGATTGCTGACGGAGACAATATGGTGAAGGCGCTGAAGGAACGCGGCTACACCACCGACCTGCAATATGCGGAAGATGACATTCCGAACCAGCTTGCCCAGATCGAAAACATGGTCACCAAGGGTGTGAAGGTTCTGGTCATCGCGGCCATTGACGGCACCACGCTGTCCAATGTGCTGCAGCAGGCGCATGATGCGAACATCAAGGTCATTTCCTATGACCGCCTGATCCGCGATTCCGGCAATGTCGACTACTACACGACATTTGACAATTTTCAGGTTGGTGTCCTTCAGGCCGGATCGCTCGTGAAGGCGCTCGGCCTCCCCGAAGCAAAGGGCCCGTTCAACATCGAACTGTTCGGCGGTTCACCCGACGATAACAACGCGTTCTTCTTCTACAATGGCGCGATGTCCGTGCTTCAGCCTCTGATCGACAGCGGCAAGCTTGTCGTCCAGTCCGGTCAGACCGGCATGGACAAAGTCGGTACGCTGCGCTGGGATGGCGCCGTCGCCCAGGCCCGCATGGATAATCTTCTTTCCGCCTATTATACGGACAAGAAGGTCAACGCCGTTCTGTCGCCCTATGATGGCCTGTCGATCGGTATCCTGTCGTCGCTGCGCGGCGTCGGTTACGGCACCAAGGACCAGCCGTTCCCGTTTGTTTCCGGGCAGGATGCCGAAGTTCCCTCGGTGAAGTCGATCATCGCCGGCGAACAGTATTCCACGATCTACAAGGATACGCGTGAACTGGCCAAGGTGACGTCGAATGTCATCGACAAGGTGCTGAAGGGCGAGCAGCCGGAGATCAACGACACCAAGACCTACAACAATGGCGTCAAGGTTGTTCCGTCTTATCTCCTGAAGCCAGTGGAAGTGGACAAGACCAACTGGAAGGACATTCTGATTGGCGGCGGTTACTACACCGAAGCCCAGATCAAATAGGACTTGGATATCCGGCAAACCCTGCGCATCATTGCGCAGGGTTTGTTGTTACGCGGGCAGTAGCACATGCGCAGAATATTCCGCTGGTGTGCGGCCGCCGGTTTTCTGTAAGCTTGCAAAGAGAAACGCCATCTGGGCCTATTATGCGGCTCGCAGGCGTCGATGAGGATCTGCATGGATACTATCCTCGAAATGCGCAATATCACCAAAACCTTTCCCGGGGTGAAAGCGCTCAACAATGTCAATCTGAATGTCCGCAAGGGCGAAATTCACGCGCTTGTCGGCGAGAACGGTGCGGGAAAATCAACCCTCATGAAAGTGTTGAGCGGTGTCTATCCGCATGGCAGCTATGAGGGTGAAATTCACTATAACGGGCAGGAACAGCACTTTCGCGATATCGGCGACAGCGAGGCGAAAGGCATCATCATCATTCATCAGGAGCTGGCCCTTGTGCCGCTTCTGTCCATTGCCGAGAACATCTTCCTGGGCAATGAACCGGCAAAATTCGGCATTATCGACTGGCATGCTGCGGAAACCCGCACGCGTGCGCTGCTCAAGAAGGTGGGCCTGCGCGAAGATCCGCAGACGCTGATCACCAATCTCGGCGTCGGCAAGCAGCAGCTGGTGGAAATCGCCAAAGCCCTGTCGAAAGAGGTCGAACTGCTCATTCTCGATGAGCCGACGGCCAGTCTCAATGAAAAGGACAGCGATGCGCTGCTTGAACTGCTGCTGGAGTTCAAGGCGCAGGGTATTTCGTCGATCCTGATTTCCCACAAGCTGAACGAGGTCGGCAAGGTTGCCGACCGCATCACCGTGCTGCGCGACGGAGCGACGATCGAAACGCTGGACAAGGATGCGATCTCCGAGGACCGGATCGTGACCTCTATGGTCGGCCGCCAGCTGGCGGATCGCTTTCCCCAGCGCGAGCCGGATATTGGCGACGTGGTCTTTGAAGTGAAGGACTGGGTGGTTCACCATCACGTTCACGGCGACCGGACCGTCATCAACGGCATCAATCTCAACGTTCGCAAGGGCGAGGTCGTGGGGATCGCCGGGCTGATGGGGGCAGGGCGCACCGAATTTGCCATGAGTGTCTTCGGCAAGGCCTATGGCCGCAAGATCAGCGGCGAGGTTTTCATCAAAGGCAGGAAGGCGGATGTCTCGACCATCGGCAAGGCTGTCGAAAACGGCATTGCCTATGTCACGGAAGATCGCAAGACCTATGGGCTCAATCTGATCGACCACATCAAGCACAACACCACCATCGTCAACCTTGATGGTGTCTCGCATGGCGGTGTGCTGGACGATATGGCGGAATTGAAGGTGGCCAATGAATATCGCCGCAAGACCAATATCCGCTCATCCAGCATCTATCAGAAAACCGGCAACCTTTCCGGCGGCAACCAGCAGAAGGTTGTCCTGTCGAAATGGCTTTTTGCCAATCCGGACCTGCTGATGCTGGACGAGCCGACCCGCGGGATCGACGTCGGGGCAAAATATGAAATCTATTCCATCATCAACCAGCTGGTGAGCGAGGGCAAAAGCGTGCTGATGATCTCGTCGGAAATGCCGGAGCTGCTCGGCGTCTGTGACCGGATCTATGTGATGAACCAGGGAAGGATCGTCGGCGAAATGCCAGCCAAGGAAGCAAGCCAGGAAAAGATCATGCGCGCCATTATCCGTGCCGAAGGGAAAACATCATGACTGTTGAAACCGCAGCAACCCCGACGAAGACCGAAGCCAAAACGGACGGGTCGCCCATGAAGGGCAATCTGCGTGAATACGGGCTGGTGCTGGCGCTGATCCTGATCATGCTGTTCTTCCAGTTCACCACGAACGGCACGCTGTTCCGTCCGGTCAACCTGACCAACCTTGTCCTGCAGAACAGCTACATCATCATCATGGCCCTCGGCATGCTGCTGGTGATTGTCGCCGGTCACATCGATCTGTCGGTGGGGTCGGTCTCGGGATTTGTCGGCGGGCTTGCCGCCGTGATGATGGTGCAATGGCATATCCATTATATCCCGGCGACGATTCTGTGCCTGATCATGGGCGGTCTCATCGGCGCGGCCCAGGGCTATTGGGTCGCCTATCACAAAATACCGTCCTTCATCGTGACCCTGGCGGGGATGCTGGTTTTCAAGGGGCTGGCCCTGTGGCTTCTTGGCGGCCAGTCCGTCGGACCGTTCCCGCCGCAGTTCCAGTTGCTCAGCTCCGGTTTCATTCCCGACGTTTTTGGCGGTACCGGTTTCAACATCACCTCGATGCTGGTCGGCATCCTTCTCGTGGCGCTGATGATCTATTTCAGCCTGCGCGGCCGGGCCAAGCGCGAGAAGCACGGCTATCAGGGCGAGCCGTTTGCTCTGTTTGCCGCCAAGAACCTGATCATTGCCGGCATCATCCTGTTCCTGACCTATCTCCTGTCCTCCTATAAGGGATTGCCGAATGTCCTGATCGTCATGTCGCTGCTGATCGCCCTGTTCGTTTTTGTGACGAAGCGCATGACCGTTGGGCGGCGTATCTACGCCATGGGCGGCAATGAGAAAGCGGCAAAGCTATCCGGCATCAAGACGGAACGGCTGACCTTTCTTACCTTCGTCAATATGGGGGTTCTGGCGGCGCTGGCCGGGCTGATCTTTGCCGCTCGCCTCAATACGGCGACGCCGAAGGCCGGTCTCGGCTTCGAGCTCGACGTGATCGCCGCCGTCTTCATTGGCGGCGCGTCGGCGATGGGCGGCGTCGGGCAGGTGATGGGGGCGGTCATCGGCGCCTTCATCATGGGCGTCATGAACAATGGCATGTCGATCATGGGCGTCAACATCGACTGGCAGCAGGTGATCAAGGGACTGGTCCTGCTCGCGGCCGTGGTGTTTGACGTCTACAACAAGAACAAGGGGTAAAGCGCCCACCCCGTTCTGAATGCAACAGCCCGGTCTCAAGCCGGGCTGTTTGTTTTCACGCCCCGAGTCGGTTCGTTTGGCCGGTCCGATCATCTTCATCGCGGAAAAAATGGATATTTCCGTGCCGGGGAACCGGAAAACAGCGTATGGTTAACGGATTATAACTGTCACATTTCCCCTGTCCGGGAGCAGAATTCCCGTATTTGCTGGCTTCTGTGTGTGGTGTCGGTTGAGTTATCCCCAGGGGTTGCTTGGTTGGATTGAGAAAGTTTGGATTTGTGCGTTTTTTTGGAAAAGTCGTGTTGACAGTTTTGGTTGGTGGGGTCTATATACCGACACAACGAGGGCGGGGCGCCGCTGGCGGTTGCT